>JASGIX010000075.1:0-12500 GCA_049840955.1 Polyangiaceae bacterium | reverse complement strand
GTGTATGTGCGCCTTCGTTCGTCGCTGCTAAGGTTGATGGAAACACGATAGAATCCGAACAGCACCTAATGACGAGTGTAGCGAAGGAGCCCGCCTCTCACGTGCGCTCGCACGTGCACGGCCGCAGGCGCTTCGCTCACGTGCACGGCCGCAGGCGCTTCGCTCACGTGCACGGCCGCAGGCGCTTCGCTCACGTGCACGGCCGCAGGCGCTTCGCTCACGTGCACGGCCGCAGGCGCTTCGCTCACCAACCACGAACGACGACAGGGCGCTTTGCTGCCAAATCGAGCTCCGGTGGCGCAGGGAGCGTCGGTTTACCGGAGAGCAAGCGCTCGAGATTGATCGCATCGAACGGCGCATGGACCTTGGCGTCGTTGTCGAAATAGACGTATACCGAGCGTGCGCGCTCGTCCCCGCGCCGCTCGTCTCCCGCGAGCTGCGCCGTTCGCACTTGTCGACCTCGCGACCACGAACGGATCCGATTCGCCCAGTATCTCAATTGTGCGTCCGAATATCCGCTGGTGTAGAGCCGTTCGGCTCCGTGTAACCGTACGTAAACGAAGCTCGCGCACAAGTCCTCGATGCGCGGAAAGAGCCCTGACGAATCCGCCACACAAGGAGCCACGTCGAGTCGCGAAATCGAGCTCGATGAATTCACGGCAAAGGAAGCTTCGATGCCGAACCTCGAGCACGTGCTGAATCGAGCGATTGCATCGAGTTCCGAACGAGATCCGTTCCGTCATCCAGGCCTCGTGTTTGCGCGCAAGCTTGACGGCATCCTCGAACGTTTTCGGCAAAAGAGACAAGAAGGCGCGTAGCCGCGCCGCATCGAAAGGCAGCGTCGGCGGGAGTTGCCACAGTACCGGCCCAAGCTTGTCACCGAGCTCGAGAATCCCTGACGCAAAGAAGTTTGCAAGCCCATGCTTCGCATTGCCAAGGCGAAGTACATGAGTGATGAATCGCCCTCCCTTGACGGAAAAGACGAAATTCGGAGGTGTAGCGTCGTACCAAGCGCGATAACGTTCCGGTCGCTGAAGACTGTAGAAAGAACCGTTGATCTCGACCGTGGATAACCGTCGACTGACGTATGCGAGTTGCTCTACGGGGCGAATTGACCTCGGATAGAACACCCCACGCCAGGCGGGATAAGCCCAGCCGGAGATCCCCACACGGACGTTAGCGGCTGATTTCGCGGCACTCCGCGTCATGAGCACGGACGAGCAAGCGGCGTTCCATGACTACGGACCAGAACCGTATGAAGAGGTCTATAGACCACATCATTCAGTCATATAAACCGGGATGCCTTCGACGGGTCCATGACTGGACTCATCGGTTGTGCTCCACGGAGTCGAATGGGTTGTGTGAGTTTCACATCGCCCCACACGAAGTCGAATCTCGACGTCGAACCGTGCAGCGCGACCTGATCTGTCCATCCACAGCGCTCGCAAGTCACACCCCAACCGACAGCAGAAGCAACCGACGCAAACGGTGCGCGTTTCGTCGAGACTACGTGACGTCGATTGCGTCCAATGTACGCAAAGAGTGCAGATACGGCGCAGATGATCGCTGTCATAGAGCAACAACCGATCGAACGGCGTGACCTCGACTCCATCCCGTACACATCGTATCTCATCTTCGTGAAGCGACGTGTTTGGTATTGGCTCTTCTATCTACCCTTGCTTCCCATGTAGTGCATCTCTGATGGACCCGGTTTGGCCAGGAAGATGCGTCAACGATGGGGCGCCGAACGTCGGAGCGAGATCCAAGTTCATCGGGGCCTCGTTGCTCGGCGCGCAAACGAACGACGTAATGCATTGCGCGCAAGGAGCCGATCCAGTCGAAGAGCTACTGCGTCGTCAGTCGGTATGCATCGCGTGGAATCGCTCGTGGTCGGGCAAACTCGGCGATTCGCTCCTATTTCACGCAGTACGTACGAGTCCAAACGAGAATCGTCGCCGGCTATTTCGCATATTGGTCCACCGAGCGCCCCTTCGGTGACAACGATCTTACGAGGCAAGTCGTTCCAGCACTCGCGATCGATGCCTTTTATAGTCATCTCCTGTTCGTATTACCCGGTGTGCAACGCATGATGTACGGCCCGGGTGACATCGAGGGGATTCGCGTGACGTATCGGATCGAAGCGGACGGCCACCTCGTCCCGAAATCCGTATACGCAGACGACGACCGGCACGAGGAAGTTCGCTTGCGGCTCGAAGATGCCGTCGATGACTTCGGCCGCGTCGTCGTGCTCACGAACGTATGGAGCCACCAACTCGGAGCCAAAGGCGCGGTCCAAGCGGTCAAAGACGGCGCGCAACGACGTTGTTTCATGGGTGACGCCCTCAGCGGCCTCAGCGAAGCAACGAGCGACGCATTCAGACTTGGACGCGTCGACGCACCCCGTCGAGCTCGACCGGCATGGCGCATCTACCCGAGCGCGGCGCCACAACTCGTCGCCAACAACGCTCGTTAGTCTGGAAAGAAGCGCCTAGCGCGCTCAGACACGGGACAGCGCCACGGCCATGAGCTCCTCGAGTTTCTGCAAATCGGGTGGCTTGGCCAAGTGTCGGTCGAACCCTGCTGCGCGTGCCCGCTCCAGATCTTCGCTACGAGCGTAACCACTCACGGCTGCGAGAAAGAGATGTCTCAGTTCGTCGTCCGCCCGAATCGTGCGGGCGACGTCGTAGCCGTCCATGCCCGGCAGGCCGATGTCGCACAACACAATCTCAGGGACGAATGCTCGTGCTTTCAGGATGCCGTCGTAACCATTGTGCGCCACCTCGACGACGTGCTCGTTGAACTCGAGTGCCTCGCGCAGGCTCTCGGCAGCATCCACGTTGTCTTCGATGATGAGCACGCGACGCCCTCGACTGACGCGCGCCGGCTTCTCGATGCGCGAGTCTTCCCCGTTGGAGACTTCCAAGGGGAGACGGATCACGAATTCCGAACCGCGACCGAGACCTTCGCTGCGAGCCTCGATGTAACCACCATGGAGTTCGATGAGTCCCTTGGCGAGAGCCAAGCCGAGCCCGAGGCCTCCTTTGCTTCGGTCGAGGGACGTATCCGCCTGCACGAAGGGCTGAAAAAGGCGAGAAATCACGTCGGCCGTCATCCCGACTCCCGTATCGTTCACACGAATTTCTGCCTCTCCCCTTACCGGATCGGATGAGAGTGCGACGGTCGCGAGCCCGCCGGGTGCCGTAAACTTGGCTGCGTTTTGCAGCAAGCAACCCAATACCTCGGTCAATCGATTCTCGTCGCCATTGACGAAAACAGGCGAGCAACGCCCCTGAAGCTGAATGTCGACTCCACAATTCGCGAACCAGTCGCGATGGTCTTCGACGACTTTCGCCGCGACTTCCCGAATATCCACCACTCGCTTCTTCAATTCGACGCGGTTGTGCGGAGATCCGAGTCAGATCGAGCAGGTCGTCGATGAGCTCTTTGAGGTGATAGACTTGACGCTTCATGACCGTGACGGCGCGGTCGACAGTTTCCCTGCTTGCGGTCGAGTTCTCGAGGATGTGGAGACTGACCACGATAGGAGTAAGGGGATTGCGCAACTCGTGGGACAGCATGGCGAGGAATTCGCTCTTATTGCGATCGGCCTCTCGCAAAGCCTGCTGCGCCAGTTTCATTTCGTGCACGTCGATGACGACCCCGAACCACCGCACCGTAGCCCCTAGGGCGTCGAGCAGCGGAACCGCACGACCCAAGAACCAACGATATTGACCATCGTGACGGCGCAGACGATACTCACATTCGTACACGCTCCGAGCTTCGGTCGCTCGCGTCCATTCGGCGCGAACTCTTTCGCGATCTTCAGGATGAACGAGCATCAGCCGTTGCTCGAGCTGGCCCGCTTCCTTGCCGGTGTACTCGTACCAACGCGAATTGAAATAGACGGACTGTCCAACGGCATCCGTGTCGTAGACGAGCCCAGGAATGGCCTGAATCAAATGCCGAAACCTCGCCTCGCTCTCGCGAAGAGCCTCTTCGATTCGTCGTCTTTCGGTGACGTCGCGAACAACGACGAGCACCGAGCGCCTCCCCTGAAAAGAAGTCCCGACGCCACTTGCCTCGGCAATTCGCTCAACTCCGTCGAGCGTCACCAAACGGAATTCCCTCAGGGAAGTGCGGGCTCCTCCCTCTGCAACATCGACACGACGCAGGATCGCATCTCGATCGGAGGGATGTACGATTGAAAGCACGTCTTTGCCAACGAGGTCTTCTTGAGCCGTGGCGTTGCAGAGCCGCCGTCCGGCAGGATTGCAATAGACGATTTCGAGATCCTGATGGACGAGTACCCCATCGGGCGCGAGTTCGACGAGCTCCCGATATCGGGCTTCGCTGTCGCGCAGCTCCGCCTCGATGCGGCGACGTTCGTTGATTTCGAGCTGGATCTGCTCTTGACGTTCTCGGAGCTCACGCGCGATCGACTCGGCTCGACGGCGCGCCTTCGAAGCGAGTTGGGCAAACGCGGCGATCGAACCACTCACGATGAAATAGCTCGTTGCGCCGACGAATTCACTCGTCGTTCCCCATGCCATGGAAAAGCGCGGCGTGACGAAAAACCACTCCGCAATGAGGAACCCACCGGTCACGACGAACGCAGATGCCCCAGGCGTTGCGAGATATGCCGTAAGCGTGACGGCAACGAAGAACGTAACGTACGGAAGATGCGAGCCGAGCAATGGATCGAGAAGAAGACGTACGCCGAGTGCCAAACCTAGAACACCGATAGCGAACCCCCAACTCAGTAGCAGGCCGCGCTCTCGCCACCGTCGCCATAGCGAACCGAGGCCCCTTCCGGCGTGCACCAATGTCATGTCGTTCCCACCTGCTCCACGCGCACGTTCCGCGCTTCCGAATGCATGCTCGCTCGAATTGAATCGATGTCGTGAGCGTAGACTAAGTGCGTCACGAGCCCTTCTACCATCGACCAAAGTACCCAGGAACCCCTTCTCTCGTCTACGTTTGCACTCGCGATCACGCTCGACCGACCAGATTTCGCCGAGTAACAGCCTGGCCCACGGCCCAAGCGACCTCGGTGCCGCACAAGCCCTACGTCTCCTCAGTTTTGTCCTTTGTGCAAGACCACAGCGGCATGAGGGCCAGTTGCTACAACTATCGACTCGCTCCTGCGCCTCGATTCGGGAAACCACCGCGTCCGAGCTTTAGCGCCACGCTGCGAGCTTTCGAGATTCTTGTTGGTTCGTCGTAACCCACGTAACCTCGAAAAGATACGTCGCCCTGGCATGGGGTCGACATCGAGATGATTCGCGTCAACCAGGCGCTTCCCCGAGACCGAGCACAGCAGTGAGTCACGCCACCACGCGCTACATGCGTCGACGCTGCGGTAGCCGCTTCGACCAGGCACGAGCGTCGACAAGGAACCAGTCGCGTCGACCAGGCACGTCGACGATGCCGGGAGGTCCTTCAGCAATCTCGAGAAGACTCACGCATCGAGTCTTGGCGGACCAAGCTCACCGAATTCGAGCGCAGCCCGATCAATCAATTGCGTCAACGCTGACGGAACCAGTTCAGAGGTGCTCGCCGCGCCAGCTCGCGATGCTTTACCTATCCCGCCGTAAGCGGGAAGCATTCGCGCGACGATCGACAGGATGCGAGCCAAGAACGTCGGAGAAACGGCTTGAAGCGCCCACAAGAGCTTGGCTTGCCAACTCAAAATCACTTGAGATTCGCCGCGCGCGATGGCCTTGATGATACGGCGAGCGGCGCGGCGGGCGTCGATGGACGTGAGCGGTGTTGCGGAACCTAACGCAAACCAGGTGTGCTCCCGCCGATGCTGACCTTTGAACAGTGCGCGGTAAGAGCTCCCGGTGCGCATCAGGCCAGGAAAAATCCCGGTTACGAACACGCCGTCCTTTGCGAGTTCGGCGCGTAACCCCGCAGTGAGGCCGGTCAAAGCGAATTTGCTGGCCACGTACGGGATCAGGTGAGGAATGGCAACGAGGCCGCCAATCGAAGATACGTTCACGATGCGGCCAGAGCCGCGAGCACGCATCTCGTCCAACACGGCTAGCGAAGCGAAGAGCGGCCCCCAGGAAATGAGTCGCCATGGCGTGCTCGAAGTCCCTCACCGTCATCGATTCGAGTGGCCCGACTTGGATCAGGCCCGCTACATTGACGAGAACGTCGATCCCCCCGAGAAGCCCGCGTGCCGCACCCACCGCGGCATCGACCTCCGTGCGCCGCTCGACGTCACATTGCACGCCAAACACGCGACCGTGCAGAGGACCGCTCGCGGCTCGGATTGCCTGCTCCGCGTTGGCGAGTTCTTCAGAGTCTCGCGCAGCAATGACGACTGCGGCTCCCCGTTGAACGAGGCCATGCGCCAGCAACAGCCCCAGGCCCCGGGATCCTCCGAGCACCAATACGCGCTGCCGCCTCCAGTCGAGGCGACTTCGACGAAAGATCCGTATGCAGGCAGACGCAGCCACGAGAACAGCAACCGTGACGACTACGGGAGTGCGATTCGAGTGAACGAAACGCCATAGTGACGACGAACGATCCATGCGGGCTCCTCGCCCTTCGCGAAGCAACAACCATGCGACGTGGTTCAAGGCCCGGACCCCACCAACTCTGTGCGCGACGCGCGGTCACTTCACCACGGATTTCGTGGGTGTCGGCAGTGCCCCCGCTTTAGCGTCGATCGAACAAGTCGAGCTGAGTGGGGTTC
Organism: Polyangiaceae bacterium; assembly: GCA_049840955.1. GTDB lineage: Bacteria > Myxococcota_A > Polyangia > Polyangiales > Polyangiaceae > FEN-1139. The sequence goes on along the minus strand of JASGIX010000075.1, from coordinate 5,797 downwards.
GAGGCTTGCTGCGCCCATCGAATCCACGAAAGAACCGTTCGTGCGCGGCGTATCGACGTGTTGCCAGTGAGCCCTGTCGAGAGGGAGATCCATTCGGAAACCTGGTCTTGAGAGGGCAAAACGCCCTTTGCGCTCACGAGGGCCATCGCCTGCCGGAAAACCGGTCGTCTTGCCATTTGCCGCAGCAACGTGGCTTGCCTGGAAGCAAAGGACAACCCCACGTACGTGCGGCCGAGCTCGGTCTGCTCGAATCCCCCGTCACCACGACGCACCAACCCAAGATAAGCAGCGGCATTGGCGTAATAATCCGCCTGCCGCTCGTTGACGTCGAACCGCATGGCGATCCCCGTGCGGGCCGTCACTCCTGCCTCCACCGCATCTACGACATCGATGACGCGACGCACGTCATCGGCCTGTGGAAACGGCAGCAACGACGCGTCCTCCTCATCGGTCGACGATAACAATTCCTCAAAGGTTGGAATCGGTCCAGGTTCGTCGAGGTAGTAATCGACCGAGTCCGTGAATCTCAAACCGTGATAACACTCGCTCGGCTCGAATCGCACCTTCCGCAAGCTGAAGCAGCGATTACTCCACGTTAGAAATACGGCCGATCGGGCCTTCGACGGAAGGAGCCGTTCCCACATTCGCAACGGATAATACGTCTGACGAATATGAAAGTTCGTACGGGCACCGAGCTTGGCCTCGATGAGGTGCAGTTCTGCGCCTTCGAAACCGGAATCGACTTCGACTTGCACTCCGTCCACGGTGACCGGAACGCTACCGTGACGCGTATCGAACTCGAAGGAGAACTTCGGCGAGCGAAGGCGACCGCGCACGGTCAGACATGCCCCAGGATCGCGCAAGAAATCGTGCAGCAACCCTGTCGCCGTCGCCATGTCGAGCGCTTGAGATTCGGAGGACGGCCCCGACTTCCAAGGCAACGTACACAGGCGCAATGCCCACTCGGGAGGACGCCAGTATTTGACTCGCGCGGGCGCCGGAACGTCGGCATAACCATCACCCGCGAGAACGACATACGTTCCGTTGTTCACTGGAAGTACCGTGGCCTCGGACAACACGCGAGGCCGGCTCTCCCGCGTGTCGAATTTGCACATGAGTCGCGGTTCGCGCCCCGTCGCCTCTTTGATGAATTCCGCACCCAAATATACGGGGTCAGCCGAGGTTTGGAGTCGCTCGACGAGCCCCAACCGTTCGTTCAGGCGCGACCACGCGTCTCCGGTGAGGCTCGTCATGAGACCAATGCTCGAGCGCAGTGATTGCACCAGATGGCTGAAGCCTCTGTGTAAGGGAGGGAAGCGAAACACTGCGCAGGTTCGGTACGGGAGGTCATGACGAGAATCGCTCTGGGCGCGCAACCCTAACCGCAGACCCCCGCGGCGTCGAGTCGCTCGCGAGCTGCCTCACCGCGACAGCATGCACCGGCATTGCAAACGTCCTCGTGTGGAGAGTAACCGCAGCGCGGATCAGCCCCTGGGTCGCAGGCAGATTCGGGCAGACCGCCGACATCTGCGCCGCGACGATTCGCGCCCTTGACGGGCAATCCACGGCGTGAATCGACCATCGAGGATGGCACGGCGCCGCTGCGCTCCGTGATGCCTGCTCCGGGAACGCCCGATCACAGGATGGGCAGCGAAATTCGCGACGTCGGGAGGTCGGGATTGACTCGGAACGCGACGGACCTATGAGTTCATCTCAGGAACGACCGATGAAGTTGAAAAAAAGTGTCGTTGTCGTGGGCGGCGGGTTCGGGGGGCTTGCCGTAGCGAGGGAGCTCGCCGACGCCCCGGTTCACGTGACGCTCATCGATCGCTCGAACCACCATCTGTTTCAGCCATTGCTCTATCAGGTCGCTATGGCAGGACTATCCCCGGCGGAAATCGCAGTGCCGATCCGGAGCGTCTTGCGTCGACAGTCCAACACCAAAGTCTTGCTAGCTGAAGTGGTCGGAATCGACTTCGACTCGCAACGAGTTCTTACACGCGAATGCCCGCCCATCGAATACGACTATCTGGTGCTAGCGCCAGGAGCAAAGAGCAGCTACTTCGGCCATGACGAATGGAGTCAGTTCGCGCCAGGCCTCAAGGACTTGGACGACGCCGTTGAAATACGGCGACGAGTCTTGCTCGCTTTCGAGGCAGCAGAACGTGAGAGTGACCCGATTCAACGAAGACGACATCTGACGTTCGTCGTCATCGGAGGCGGACCGACGGGGGTAGAACTCGCCGGCGCCATCGCGGAACTTGCAACGTACGTGCTTGCACGCGATTTTCGCGCCATCACGCCAGACGCAACGAAGGTCATTCTCGTCGAAGGGGGCCCCAGAGTCCTTCCCACCTTCGACGAAACCCTCTCCGAACGGGCAACCCGCTCGATGGCAGACATGGGGATAGAGGTTCGAACACAATCACTCGTCACGTCGCTCGACGAAACTGGAGTCGACACCTCGACGGGGCGAATCGACGCATCGACGGTCCTGTGGGCGGCAGGCGTGCGCGCATCGGACCTGGGCCGTCGCCTCGGCTTCGACGTGGATCGGCAAGGGCGCGTTCGAGTATCGAATGACTGCTCGATTCCGGGACGGCAGGATGTCTTTTGCATTGGGGATGCCGCGCTGTACGTTCCGGAAGGAAGCAATGGCCCTCTACCTGGCATCAGCCCAGTCGCAATCCAACAGGGTCGATTCGTTGCACGACAGATCGCGCGTTCGACCGAGGGAAAACCGAGAGAGGTCTTTCGCTACAAGGACAAGGGCACCATGGCGACCATCGGTCGAAGCCGCGCCATCGCCCAACTCGGACGGCTCCGATTATCCGGATTTTTAGCGTGGGCGGCGTGGCTGCTCGTACACATCTTTTATCTCATCGACTTTCGCAATCGCAGCGTGGTCCTCTTCAATTGGGCTTGGTCGTACGTCACCTACCAGCGCGGCTCACGACTGATCACCGGCCATCGTCTCGACGCCGGCACGCCGATCGCGGCAACGGGTCCCGTGGCGGACCTAGACATGACCACTGGCGCTGAACCCATCGTCAAGGGTGCAGCGGAGGAGGGGCCGCGACTCTCGACCGGTTGAGTTTTCGCAACGCGGTGCAACTCCGACGGTCGCACCGCACCAGCCGCCGTGGAGGTGAGCTCAGTATCCGCTTCCGTCCTCTCGCGTGCGCACTTTTCCACGATGAAGTCGAAAAACGAGCGCAAAGTACAGAACCACGAGTGGGATCCCGGCAAACCACCACTTCACTCCGGCCTCGAGTGCCGTCCTGCTCGCTGAGGCGTTGAAGGCGGTCAAGTTCCAAGTCGGATCCAATGTCGACCGCAGCATTACGGGAAACAAGGTGGCCGCGGTTGCGACGAGAAGGCCCAGGATGAAGGCTGAACTCCCGAGGAAAGCAAGAGCGTATCGAGCCTTGAAGTGTGCGACGAAGACCACGATGATTCCGCCTACGAACGCCGTCAATCCGAACCATGCAATTGGAGCACGGGGAAGATTGGCGTAAATCGAAGGATTCACCCTTGCAGTCGCGATCGTCGTTACGACGCCAAGTATGGCCGAAACGCTCCATAGCGGGAGAACCAATCGGCGGCAGCGTTCGAAAACTCCCCCGTCGGTCTTCCATGCCAGAAATACCGCGCCGTGACCGGCAAGAGTCGTCGTCACGAAGCCCCCAACCAAGACAGTGTACCAGTCGAGAATGCCAACGGGATTTGCAGTACCGAAGCTGGTAAACAGTGGCAAATTGTAGTGCCCCTCTCGATCGAGTGGAACGCCCCGGACGATATTTCCTAGCGCAGCGCCGAGAAAGACAGGCATCAGGCTGCTCGCGACCACGAACACACCATCCCAAAACGAACGCCATAGATCGATCTCGACGTGACTACGGAATTCGATCGATATCCCTCTCAACACCAGGGTCCAAAGCACCAGAAACATCGCGAGATACAAGCCGGAAAACCCGGCGGACAAGACTCGCGGGAATGCCACGTAGAGCGAGCCGCCTCCCGCAATCAGCCATACCTCGTTCGCGTCCCAATACGGTCCGATAGCACCGAACACATCGCGCCTCTCCTGATCCGTCTTGGCCACGAAAGGATGCAGCATTCCTGCTCCGAAGTCGAAGCCGTCGAGTGTTGCATACACGGCAATCATGATGCTCACGAGCCAGTACCAGAGCATTTGCATGGTCATACCTCAGTTCGCTTTTTCATGCCTCGAGGTCGGCTCGAGATCAGGACCGTGTTCCACGTCGCGGAGCACGAGAAAGACGTAGAGCAAACCCAACACCAAGTAGAGACCCGCGAAACCCAAAGAAGTAAAAACGGTCTGTCCCGCGTGGACGAGAGGACTCGAACCACGTTCGGTACGCATCAGACCATAGACCAGCCACGGCTGACGCCCAAGCTCGGCCGTCACCCATCCGGCAGTATTTGCAATGAAAGGGAATGGAAAGGACAGCATCAAGCCCCAAAGGAGCGGTCGAAACTCGAACAGCTTCTTTCTGTAAAGTAGCAGCGTCGAAAGCCCCATCACGGCAATGAACAGCGTTCCGAGTCCAACCATGATGTGAAAGCTGTAGTAGAGTAGCTCGATGTTGGTGGGCCAGAGGTGCTCGGGAAACTCATTGAGACCGCGCACGTTGCTCGAAAATGAGCCATACGCGATGAAGCTCAGCACACCGGGTGCGCGCAGCGGATTATCGAGTCGTCGCCGTTCGACGTCGGGTTGACCGATGAAGTTGATTTCAGCATAGTTTCCGCTGTTCCAACGCCCCTCCATGGCAGCCAAGGCTACAGGCTGGTGCCGAGCGACGAGCTTGCCTTGTGCATCCCCGCTCGGGAAAGCGACGAGCACGCTTGCTATCAAGCCAACGACCACGCCAGTCTTTACGAACGTCTTGGCATCCTCTACGAAGCGCCCCCGCAGGAGATAGTAAGCTCCCACGGCAGAAACGACGAATGCAGCAGTCACCACGCTGCCAACCATGTTGTGCGCGTACTGGACCCATGCCCACGGATTGAGGAGATAGTCTCCAAGGCTGACCAACCTGAGTATTCCTTGCGCGTCCACGACGTGGCCGACGGGATGCTGCATGAAGGCGTTGGATACGATGATGAAGTAGCCGCTTGCCCAAGAACCGATGAAGAGCGCCCAAGCCGCAGCGAGATGGATCCTCGGACCGAACCGCCTCTCTCCCCAAAGCAGGACGAACAAGAAGCTGGACTCGAGAAAGAAGGCGTACATGCCCTCCATGGCAAGGGTCTGTCCGACCACTTCACCTGCGAACGCGCTAAATCTCGCCCAATTAGTGCCAAATTGGAACTCGAGGGGGATCCCGGTCACTACTCCCACGGCAAAGGTGATTCCGAAGATCCGAATCCAGAATCGAGCAACCCGTTCGAAACGTGGATCACGGGTTTTCAGCGCCCACGTCTTCCAAAGTACGATGAACAGCGCGAGCCCCATCGTGAGCTGAGGAAAGAGGTAATGATAGGCGGCGGTGAAACCGAATTGTAACCGGTGCCAAAAGAGTGCTTGTGTCACTTCGAGCGATACCTCCGCGTGGACTCGGAACGTGAGCGCGGCCGAGCATATCCCACGGAACCCGGCAGTGGCACGCTGGCTTTCCGGCCAAGGCAACTGCCCTCCGCATCGACCGTGGCCAATTCTTGGGCACGCCGACTGCGTGCGATGAAGTCACGGCGCGCGAGTTGCAGGCAAGGAATGCATGGAAAGTCGCGCGAAGTTGCTCGGACACCCCGTTCATCAGATGCTCATTCC
>JASGIX010000074.1:0-7095 GCA_049840955.1 Polyangiaceae bacterium | reverse complement strand
AAGGTTAATAGGGAAACACGATAGAATCCGAACAGCACCTAAAAGTAGCTATACGCGAAGCGCTGCTGGCTAGCAAGCCAGGTCCAGAATCCCTCGGAAATTGCGAAACCGTGTACCGTTGCTGGCCGATCACGCCTGCTACGGATGGCCTTACTTGCGGGAGCGTTGTCGCCATCGCTTCGGTCGTGGCTCGCTAACGCTCGCCTCGATTGTACTCCCTTCGCTCATCTGGCATTCTGAGGGGCGTGCTTCCCCGGTGGCATGCCGGCTGCGGCAGAGGCGTATCCCGTTCGGGCGTCCCTCTCTGACGGCTTCGGTTTGTGGTTTCAGCGGCAGTTGAACGGCGAATAAATCGTTCGTCAAAACCATGAAGACGGGAAACGCTCTCCTTCATCGCAAAGCCCGACAGTGCAGTCTGGTGCTCGCGATCACACTCGGCGCTACGGCGTGCGACAACGGAAGAAAGGAGACCTCAGGGACGGCATCTTCCGGTAACCAGGTGTTCGTAAGATCGGCGAGTGCCATCGCGCACCACGCGCCGGCTTCGGTTGAAGGCTCCGTGCTCCCCGTTCTCCGTTCCTCGTTCGCGCTGAATGCCATCTCCTTTATGCTCACTTAATGTGAACCGCCGGCGGGTGATGGTTCGACACTCCAATTGCAGGGACAGCTTGCCAAGTGGGCAGCCTGTATCGCCGATCGGCTTACGCATAACCTGTAGGGCGAAGCGCATGACAGGTGCATGCGTGAGTTCGGCGGCGCACGCATGAGATCAGCTTCGCCGCTTCATCGCCGCTAACGTCAGCTCTTGACTCACGCGTTTCTCGGAAGAGATATCTTCTGAACGCTATTCGATAATACCGCTGCACGAAACGCCAGTCGCGAAAATTCAGGCTCCGACCTTGCGAAGGGGGCCGCCATTCCAGCTTTCCTTCGACAGCTCGGCAAATGCTTCTTCCCAAAGCTGACGAAGACTCATGCGTGCCAGGAAAAATCGCTGGGTCCAATCGCCCTTCATAGAGCATGTTTCGCCTTCGCGGCAAATTGCCGAGTGCTCAGTTCTTCGGATTCTCTTCCATTTCGTGGTCGCAGAGCTCACGCCAGGCGCGATCGAAAAGCGTCGGATCTGCAACCACGACATCGAGATCAGAGGGTTTCTTGCCCTTGTCGAACGCCTGCGGAAACTTACCTGGACTGGTACTAAAACCCCAGCGTCCACTTCCAACAAGCATTACCGTCTTGGGGTGTACGCCGAACTTTAGCGAAATCCGCTCCTTGAATTGGCAGTACCGCCCCAGTCGTCGGCGAAGAACGCAGGCACCCCCTTCAAGTAAGTAATAGTTCACCATTGCATCCGGTCCGAGCTTGCGCAACTCGTTCAGGAAGAACTCAGCGTTGTGGAGTTCCGTCATACAATATCTACGCTGCCCGTTCGTCGACTGCCAGCGTCAATCGAACCAACGGTTCAACGAAATCACCCTGATCCGTTGTCATGGGATCCGCATACCTCGCTCGAACGTGGTTGCGGCAAGAGGGACACGTCCACAGGTCGGGAACTGTTGTCTGGTACGCGTCAATCGAAATCTCTCTATGGCAGCTGGGGCACGCGTCGACTACCTGGAACGTGCACCGAGGGCATCGGAAGTCCGTCTCGGTGATGATTGCGGAGCAACGAGGACACTCGGACATGCGTTTTGGTAGCAGATTTGAGGCATCTGGTCAACAAGCCCCTTCGCCGTACCGTGGCAACCATTTACGCTGTTGACGGTCCAAACTTGGGAAGGCACGAAGGAATCCGCTTCATGCGGGGCTCGCCCTCTTTCGTTCGCCAATCTGGCACGTAACGAAGCTTGCTCCTTCAACTCTTCGGCGGGAAGGAAACCGCAAGACGTACGCCAATACGAATCAATAGTTGATTCGATTTGTAGCCTCACCGAGGACGCACAGAACTTCGACTTTCAAGCACTGTCGGACTGTAAGGCAACAAGCTGCCCACCGTACGTAACGCACGAGGACCTCGTGAAGTCCTATGCCAAGGCACTCGGTGCGATGCAAGAGTCCGCTGCCGCTTACTGTTCGTCGATCCAGGAATTGGGCGAAGCAAGTCCTGACGGTCAGTGCGTTTCGGCACTTCAAGCGTACTTTGCTGCGGACTACGAAGAGTCGTAGAAGCAGACAGTCGGGAAATAATCCGAGGCCTGCAGGGTGCATCCGCGCTTCAAGTCGATGCCGGATTGCTTCAGCTACCAAGTCAGTATTTATACGGGGAACGTTCCAGATGTCGAACCTTGTGTCCCGCGTCGCGCCAACCTGTTCGTTGCGGGACTGATTGATCTCGCAGATGAGATTGTCGCGGTCCGGTGTCGGCCCTCCCTCGTGCCTAACTCACCAGTACGTCGAGAGATGCGCGTCATGTGTCTCTCGCGGCTCAGATCCGAGCTCGACGCGAACAGGTGCGGGCTCAGCGCCTCATAACTCTAGGAATTGCTTCACCTATGGCGCCGTTTGTTTCTGTGTGTCACGACCCTCGATCAAACGGGCACGCCTCACTCGAACTCACGCTCGCCGTGACATGAACCATTGTCACCGCACCCCTCTTAAATGTCATATTCACGATTGCCCTCCTCACCGGTTCGCGATAGAGTCTCGCCGTCAGTGGGCCTGGGCACAGTCGAGCTTCGAGCAAGCATGTTCACGCGCAACGCTCACCCAGCCCCCGACATCATTACCCAACACATCAAAGGAGGTATTTAGTCTAACTCAGTCAATTCAACGTAAATAAGCGGAGTCCGCACTGTTACAAGCAGCCGGACCCCGGACCAAGGAAAGGGCTTTCCATTGGCCACAAGAAATATACCAGAACCCTCGGTAAGATCGTATCGTTTTGTCTCCTCTTTCGTCGCTTCGCTCCCGAGCATTGGGTTAATGCGGCGTGGTAAAGGGGCCCTCGGCTATTCGTTTAGCGAAGCCTGTGCACCCAATTGTCCGCAAGGAAATGGGCGTCTCGGTCGAGGGCAGTTTGGCAGAGGTCGTCGCGATTTCGGAAATCGCGACAACGAGCATCGCGTCACCGTGCGTCGCGTCACCGTGTGTCGCGACCGTCGAGGTCGCAGCTGCGAGCGTGCCTATGGTGAACATCATGACAGGAGCTACCTTGATAGCGAGTCTCTCGCTTGCGAGGTACAGTCATGACGATTCACTATATTCACATCGAGGATTCGATGCCTCGCGGGGATGTCATGCGCGTCATGGGTGCGTTATACGATCACGCGCGGCAACTCACGGACGTCGGATCTATCGTGGCAGGGCTTCAACTCTCGGCGCGGGACGGCGTGGATATGATTCGCCAAACCGCAACAGGGATCCGTTCGAACGCCGTACAAACCACATTGCTCGCAAACCAGCTCTCGGAGCTGGCGGGAAGGCTCGACACCGTTGCGAGCTTTCTGGAGAGCGCCCAAGATCTCGATGACGAAGAAGAGATAACGGACGTCACGAAACCACAAGACGAGTAAACGCACCCATCTTGAACGACAGGGGCGGGGCGCCCTTTTTTTACTTCGTCCTTGTCGTTCACTCTCGCGCTCGGCAATCACGTCTCGCGCTCGGCAATCACGTCTCGCGCTCGGCAATCACGTCTCGCGCTCGGTAATCACGTCTCGCGCTCGGTAATCACGTCTCGCGCTCGGTAATCACGTCTCGCGCGTTCGGCACGGGCAACCGATCACGATTGTCTTCGCGGCGATCCCTCGACGATCCCTCGAAGCGCCTGCGGCAGACGCTTCCTCGAAGTGAGGCGCGCCGCTCCATGGTCCCATTGGCAACAGATCGGTGTTCGCGGTTATCGCCTTGAGTCGAGGACGCATCCGCGCACTCTCGTCCGCATTCAAGATGGTTCAGGCTAGCACGCAGTCGCCGAGCGGGAGTGATTGTTGCCGATGCGCGGTCGCGTGAACGCCTGGCACGAGCCTTGCTGATACGTCGCTCGCCCGCACGGTGCGGGTCACGGCTCGGCGTGTTTTGCACATGGCACATCCAATGAAGGCTTCATTTTGGCGCTTTTCGCTCGCTTCTCTTCTGCTCGTCGCAATCTGCGGGGGCACCGGTTGTGACAACTCCGCTGCGTCGACTGACAACTCTGGTGGCAGTCGGAGCGTGAGCAGTGGCGGCGCGAACAGTGGCGGCGCGAGCAGTGGCGGTGCGAGCAACAGTGGCGGCGCGAGCAACAATGGCGGCGCGAGCAGTGGCGGCGCGAACAGTGGCGGCGCGAGCAACAATGGTGGTGCAACGGCAAAAGCCTCAGCACGGATCCCTACGGAGCAGGAACGCGAGGCTGCAAAGCGAGACATCGAGGCTTTTATCGAGAGTCGAACGCTCACGTCTCCGCCTTCGGCGTCGGAGCTCGCCGAGCGTCTGTCGAAGCAAGGCTTCACGGGAAGCGACGTGGAATCCCTCATTCGCACAGGCCCTCTCAGTTATCCGACGCACGCGGCGGGTACGGAAGGAGCGCCGGGGACGGTGTCGCTTCGCGACATCGATTGCTTTCACGCTCACTACGGCAGTCGCTATTGGCTCAAGGTGCCGAGGACCTACGATCCGAGCCATGCCACACCCTTGGTCGTGATTGGGCATGGCGGCAACAGCGCCATGTCGTCGGACTATGCAGAGTCCACGGCGCAGCAATACATCAGTAGCTATAGCGAGCTCGCCGATGGACAGCTCGGTGCCATTCTCGTTGCTCCGGCGACGACAGTCGGTTGGGGCGCCCTGGGTGACGTGTTGATCGAGTCGGTGATCTCTAGGACTATCCGGGAGTACAACATCGATCCAGATCGCATCTACATCACGGGGCAATCCATGGGTGGGCATCTGACTTGGCGCTCGGCGATGAACCACGGCGATCGTTATGCGGCGTTTTCACCGCAGAGCGGCGGCTACGCGAGCTACGTCGACGATCATCTGATCGAGAATGTTTTTGGGACCGTGGGCTACGTTACTTACGGAACCACTGAGCCTTATGGGTTGAACGCGACGAACGACATTCTTGGGCAGTGGCTCTCGGAGCACGGCTACCCGTGGACGGTCGTCGAAAAGTCTGGAGGCCACCAGATTTACGCCGACGAGATCCCGAAGATTGGTGCACTATTCGCGTCTCGCAGCCGCGACTTGTACCCGGCGCGTACCTATCTGCATGCGGTCGGGGAATTGCGCTATCCAAACGCTGCGACGCCCAGCGGTGAGGCAGTGGAGGGGCGCCCGCTGCGTTGGAACTTCCGCAATTGGCTGGAAGTGACGCCTCGTCCGGAGCTCACGTCGGGCGTTGTCTTTTACGGCGAGAACCTGGGGAGCGGACAGCTCGAGCTACATACGGATGGCGTCCGCCATCTCAACGTCCTTTTGCATCCAAAGATGGTCGACTTCTCACGCCCCGTGACCATCCTCGTCAACGGCACGAAAGTGTACTCGGACACCCCTGCCGTCGATCTCGCGCAGATGCTCGAGCGCGTCCGTGAGTTCGACGATCGCGGACGGATCTTCTACGCGACGATCCCCGTCCAAGTGACGACGGACGCCACCGTTGCAGTGCCGAGCTATGAGTGAATCAACGTTTCAAGACATCTGAACACGCCGGACGAGTGAAGCACTCGCGGATGAGGCGCTTCACTCTGGGCAGGGCAGACGTCGGATGAGTAACGTGCACGTGGAGCAGGCGCTTCACTCTGGGCAGGGCAGACGTCGGATGAGTAACGTGCACGTGGAGCAGGCGCTTCACTCTGGGCAGGGCAGGCCGCGAACGGGTGAGGCGAGCTCTTCGCCGAGGCCGATCTGGTGTCCGTCGTTCTTGCCCGCTTGATAGCCGTCGGCGTAGACCCGCATGGGAGTGGGGCGTGCAGCGCGAAGATTGGCGTGGGTGTCGAACAACGTCTTTGCCGCGAGGTTTTCGCGTTCATCGAGCTTGACGAGAGCGGTACTCGTGGCGGCCTGACGCACTTCGGCGCGAGTTGCGCTGAGGCGCTCGTGGACGACGACGACCAGGCCTTTTCTGTATGAATCGCAGTAACTACGTCCCTTGCCGAGCCCATTCTTCATCGTGAGGCGATCGATTTGCGCCTTCACCCGCGAGTACTGAAGGCGAAACAGTCGCACGTCGCTGGGGCACCCCACGACGCGGATCGCAGTCTGCGCCGTCGAGCGAGCTTGATAGGTCACGCACCCGTAGTGGCTCGCGAGGGCACCGACGAGCACCTGCTGCCACATGGGGATCCGCGACGCGAAGGTTTCGATCGGTTCGACGTCTTCCGTCGGGCGCTCCAGATCTCCCTCCGAGTGGACGTCTACGTCGGCGCGCGAGAGACGGTACTGTTGCAGAAGCTTTTCGGCGGCAGCAATCGCCACCGCAGCCTCGTTCTCGCTCGTGTTGGCTTCCGCGAGAGCGTAAAGCTTCTTCACTTTGCTGATGACTTCGTCGATGGCGCTCATGGTTATCCAGGGGGGTGGGTCCAGCTCTAGTACGTCTGGCGGCACGGGGCAGGCGCTGCGGTCCGGCGCGGGGCAGGCGCGGTCCGGCGCGGCGGGTCGGCGCGGTCCGGCGCGGGGGGTCGGCGCGGTCCGGCGCGGGGGGCATCGCGGTCCGGCGCGGGGGGTCGGCGCGGTCCGGCGCGGTCCGGCGCGGTCCGGCGCGGTCCGGCGCGGTCCGGCGCGGTCCGGCGCGGTCCGGCGCGGTCCGGCGCGGTCCGGCGCGGTCCGGCGCGGTCCGGCGCGGGGGTTCCAGCTCTAGTACGTCGCGCCGTCTCCGTCCCGCGGGGCTCGAATTAAGCGCGATTTATGCAGGTCACCTACGAACGTTTCGCGTGCCGCCCGCACCCATCTTCCCTCGGCCCACGGCATTCGACCGGGGCGATACTTTAGAGGATCGTCAGTCGCGGCTGGCGCTCATTGACGAGTCAACCGAGCAATCGCAGCCTTTCGACGCTGGTCGATGTACGAATCGCAACTCCGAGGCGGCGCGCGAACGTCGGAGGTCACCGAACCTTTCGGCATAGGTTAAACCTGACCAACATACTCGCAAGGATTTGCGCGAGCGAACTGACTGCGCGC
>JASGIX010000073.1:0-179247 GCA_049840955.1 Polyangiaceae bacterium | reverse complement strand
AAGGTTAATCAGAACACGATGAATCCGAACAGCGCTGATCATCGAACGCTTCACCCTGCCAGTACCCGAGTAGGGACACTGGGTCACGTTGCGAACACTGTACCACGGCTTCCAGGTAGTGATTCCGACGGCCGCGAGTATCGACGCATCGAGTCCGGCATATCCAGTCGATATGAACCGAAATGCAACTGGATGCTTCACGTGGTGACATGCAAATGTCGTCGGTGTAGCCCGCAGCTCACGCATGGTCTCGAGCTGCTCTGGCGTAACCAGCCCGAGCGGTCACTTCGATCCGCATATTTCCGGGGCGTCCCACAGGGTCATTGGGCTACGTCGGCTCTATCACCATTCGGATACGCGATGTGACGCTCCGCGACGCCATCATAACGCTGGCCATTGTCGTAGCGCTGCCCGTAGGCTCCGCGCCGAAGGCGCGTCTCCGCGAACAGCTTGTCGTCGATGCGTCCTTGCTTCTTCAGGTGGATTTGGGTTTCGAAGACGTGGAGTCTCGTCCCAGACCTGCCTCGATTCTCGGGTTCAGCGAGTACCTGCCGTCGGCCGCTCAGTCATTTGCCGGCTCCTCTGGGGACGAAATACCGGTCCCGATGCAGGAAATGGATAGTCCCTTTTTCCTATATGACAACTGTGAATACGTACCTTGCCGGACACAGAGGGCTCGGCCAGGAAGCCGCACCCTGCAGTCACTGGCGACGCTCGCCTGAATCCTCGCCGACGTCAACTCCCGTCGTAATCGCCTAATCTCGAGGCGTTCACGACGCCCAAACCCAAATCCCGATTGACCGGCCGCGACAGGCGAAACGAGAGCGGGCCATGCAAGCACAGGCAGGAAAACGAGGGTCTCGTCGTGCATGACCGCGTCGATCCGCGCAATCGCTGCGTATGTCGGATAGGACGTTGAGCGTTCCCCTCGAGTTCGTGGTAGCAACCGCGACCGAAGCGCGACGCCTGGACACGGAGCCGCGCTCAAAACTCCCCGGATCCCAACCCCGGTGGTCCGCCAGAAGGAGCTCGTACCTTGTAAACGCACCAGAGCATCCACGTTGAAAATCCCGTCAATGTTGGCGGGCCTTGCAGCAATGCTAGCCCCGTCACTAGCCAGCGCTCAAGAGCACCACGGAGGCGAGGCCAACCTCGTTCTTCCCAATCTCAAGAGCGTAACACTGCTTGGTCAATCAGGCCACTCGCTGCTCATGATCGGTTTGGTCGTCGCAGCACTCGGCTTGGTCTTCGGCTATGTGGTCATGCAGCAGGTGAAGAACCTGCCCGTACACAAGTCGATGCTTGAGGTCTCGGAGCTCATCTACGAGACGTGCAAGACCTACCTCATCCAGCAAGGCAAGCTGCTCCTCATCCTCGAGGTGCTCATTGGCTCCATCATGCTCGCGTACTTCAAGTTCGTGCAGCACATGGAGACCTTCAAGGTCCTCATCATTCTGGTGTTCAGCTTGATCGGTATCGCAGGCAGCTTCGGCGTTGCCTGGTTCGGTATCCGCATCAACACCTACGCGAACTCGCGAACGGCCTTCGCCAGCCTCCAAGGCAAGGCGTACCCCGTTTACGCCATTCCGCTGAAGAGCGGCATGAGCATCGGTATGGTGCTCATCTCGGTCGAGCTCGTGCTCATGCTCGCCATTCTGCTCTTCGTCCCGGGCACCCTCGCGGGCCCGTGCTTCATCGGCTTTGCCATCGGCGAGTCACTCGGCGCCTCTGCGCTTCGTATCGCTGGCGGCATCTTCACGAAGATCGCGGACATCGGTTCCGATCTCATGAAGATCGTGTTCAAGATCAAGGAAGACGACGCACGTAACCCTGGCGTGATCGCGGACTGCACCGGTGACAACGCGGGCGACTCCGTTGGTCCCTCCGCCGACGGTTTCGAGACCTACGGCGTAACGGGCGTGGCGCTCATCTCCTTCATCCTCCTCGCCGTCAAGGAGCCCCAGACTCAGGTTTTGCTCCTCGTCTGGATCTTCATGATGCGCATCATGATGGTCGTCGCGAGCGTCGGCAGCTACCTCGCGAACGAAGCGGTGACCAAGGGCAAGATGGGCAACAAGTCGAAGGTCAACTTCGAAGAGCCCCTCACCGTCCTCGTGTGGGTCACGTCGATCGTCTCCATCATCCTCACCTTCGTCGTCTCGAAGCTCCTCGTCCCGAACGTCGGTGGCGACCAAGACATGTGGTGGAAGCTCTCGCTGATCATCAGCTGCGGCACCATCGCTGGCGCCGTCATCCCCGAGTTCATCAAGGTCTTCACCTCGACCACCTCGAAGCACGTCAAAGAGGTCGTCAACGCTTCTCGTGAAGGCGGCGCCTCGCTCAACGTCCTCGCCGGTCTCACCGCGGGTAACTTCAGCGCGTTCTGGATGGGTGGCGTTTTCGCCGCTCTCATGGGCGCCGCTTACGCGACCAGCACCTGGTTCCCCGAGGGTCTCATGCTCGAGCACTCCGAAGCGGTCTTCGCTTTCGGTCTCGTGGCGTTCGGCTTCCTCGGAATGGGCCCGGTCACCATCGCGGTCGACTCCTACGGCCCCGTGACGGACAACGCCCAGTCGGTGTTCGAGCTCTCCACCATCACCGAGATCCCCAACATCGAGAGCGAGATTCGAGAAGGAATTCAAGATCAAGCCCGACTTCGAGAAGTCCAAGGATTCCCTCGAGGAGAACGACGGCGCGGGCAATACCTTCAAGGCAACCGCAAAGCCGGTGCTCATCGGTACCGCAGTCGTCGGCGCAACCACCATGATCTTCTCGATCATCGTGATGCTCACGAACGGTCTCGAACCGGACAAGCTCGCGAACCTCTCGATCCTCTACCCGCCCTTCCTGCTCGGCCTCATCGCCGGCGGCGCGGTCATCTTCTGGTTCACCGGTGCGGCAACGCAAGCGGTGTCCGCTGGTGCCTACCAAGCGGTGGAGTTCATCAAGAAGAACATCAAGCTCGAAGGCGCAACCAAGGCCTCGAATCGAAGACAGCAAGAAGGTCGTCGAAATCTGCACGATCTACGCGCAGAAGGGCATGTTCAACATCTTCGTCGCCGTCTTCACCGGCACGATCGCGTTTGCTTGCCTCGATTCCTTCTTCTTCATCGGCTACCTCATCGCTCTCGCGCTCTTCGGCCTGTTCCAGGCGCTCTTCCTCGCCAACGCGGGTGGTGCATGGGACAACGCCAAGAAGATCGTCGAGACCGAGCTCAAGGAGAAGGGCTCCGAACTCCACGCGGCATCCGTCGTGGGCGATACCGTTGGCGACCCCTTCAAGGACACCTCCTCGGTGGCCATGAACCCGGTCATCAAGTTCTCGACCCTCTTCGGCCTCCTCGCCGTCGAGCTCGCAGAAGGCCTACCCACCATGCGTATCTACGTCGCGGTGCCCTTCGGCCTCGTGATGCTGTACTTCGTGTGGCGCTCCTTCTACACGATGCGAATCGTCTCGACGATCGAGAAGACCGCTAAGTAAGTCCTTAGCGGCTGAAGCACGAAGCGGCTCGGGAACTCTCCCGGGCCGCTTTGCTTTTGTGAGCCGTGAGCCGTGAGCCGTGAGCCGTGAGCCGTGAGCCGTGAGCCGTGAGCCGTCAGCCGTCAGCCGTGAGCCGTGAGCCGTGAGCCGTGAGCCGTCAGCCGTCAGCCGTCAGCCGTGAGCCGTGAGTCGTCAGCCGTGAGCCGTGAGTCGTCAGCCGTGAGCCGTGAGTCGTCAGCCGTGAGCCGTGAGCCGTGAGCCGTCAGCCGTGAGCCGTGAGTCGTCAGCCGTCAGCTGTGAGCCGTCAGCTGTGAGCCGTCAGCTGTGAGCCGTCAGCTGTGAGCCGTCAGCTGTGAGCCGTCAGCGAGCCGATAGCTGATACCCGATAGCTGATAGCTGATAGCTGATACCCGATAGCCGATACCCACAGGAGCGTCCGCTCAGCCGAAGAGCACCAGGCTCAAGGACAGATTGTGGTGCAAGTTACCCATTCCGGGGACGTAGCCTTGTTCGCCAAAGGTGCAGAGGCCGAGGAATCTTCGAGCCCCCCAACGCGCCGCCAACATGGTGACGCAATGCATCGTCGAGCTCTCCGCCAACGGCACCGGCACAACCTGCACAATAGATGAGAAAGCCACCGATCACAGCGTCGCGACTCAGTCCACCGTTGGATAGAGCGAGATTCACCAAGTCTTCTAAGCGATTCGTCAGACTCTCGACGGAGCCAGACAGCAAACACACCTGATCACCCGGGCGAGGCAAAGCAAACACACTCACCGTGCCCTCTGGTTGATTGATCTTGAACGGGTGGGTCGGGACGAAGTGCTTGATGTCGTTCTCGACGCGACAGAGCGCGAGTGGCGACAGCGCCGTTTGTGCCAACACGACGCCACCAGAAGCCACCTGGTCGGAGATGCTCTCGCCAACCCACTCGCCGAGCACGGTCGCCGCTGGTCGCCCATCGAGAGTCACGAGATCGCGTCCAACGACCTCGGTAACCTGCGCCTTGGTACTGGTCTTTTCGTAAGGAGCGACGAATGCACCACCGAATTTCAGCTCGCCGAAGAATGCGGCGACGGTAACGCCGCTCTTCTGCACGCCCGCCTCGCCCAGGGTCTGCCATTGCCCGGCAATGGCATGATCGGCAGCACTGCCGCCGTATGCGGGCACGGACGGAAAGACGTCGGCGAGCCCAGATAGGACGTCCTCCTCGTTGCCTGGCGACGACATGATGAGCAAGAGCACGGGCTTCTTACCGCGGTGTTGGGATGCGATACGTTCCGCGGCGGAGCGAGCAGCGAGCCGTGCACCTCCCGACACGCTCGAATCGATGGGTGAGGCGCCAGCCGCAAACTGGACCGTACCCGACGGCGAAGCAAAGAGCTGTACCGCGACGACACCACTGGAGCCCGCGATCACCCCCTCGCCCCCGAGGATCCCGAGAGAGGTCGTTATCCCCGCGATGGGAACGCCAGCTAGCTCCCGTCGCGCGGCAGCAAGAACACGTTCAGCGTCGTGTTCGACGGTACAACTCAGGATCGCCAACGCTGGCGGTACGGAGAGCGTCGCCTTCGCGCTCTTCACGACTTCGGCGACGGCGACTTCACTCTCCCGCGTCGTGCTTACCCCCAAACCCAGCTCAATTGATCGCATCGTAGCTCCTCCTCGAGTTGACCCTCACGAGACAACGCCGCGTGATTATCGGGCAGCTTTGAAAACAGTGCTAGAGTCTTCACGAGAGCAAAGAACGAATCGCAGCGCCTTCGCTCGATGGGCATCGACCTGCGTGGCCAGTTCGTATCGAGCTCACGGGTGTCTGCGCCCGAGCCATCCCCCGGAATTCGCGAGTCCCTCGCTGCACACACGATTGGCCGGTTTCGGGATGGCAACGAATCACGACCGACGAGCAATGCAGGTCCGTGCTTCGAAGTTCTGTCGGCGCACGCTCGCCACCCCCAGTAGACTTGGCCGCATCAGCGGAGCTTTGCACGAAGCGCCGCTAGATCCGCTGGACTTAGCACCGATGGCAATGCCTTCCAAATCCGCGCCAGCACCTGCTCGTCATCCACTGTATTGAGTTCATACGCGCGCAAGTCGATCCCGGTCATCATGATGAGTCGGGCGACCGCGAATGCGGTGCGGCGCTGCTCGACCTCCTGAACGATTGTTGCGACGGTTCCGTAACTCATTTCACCTAGGCTCAGCGGCAACGACCATGACACTCACGCGGACCGAAGTCACGCACACAGTGGTAACGAC
This sequence comes from Polyangiaceae bacterium, assembly GCA_049840955.1. Lineage (GTDB taxonomy): Bacteria > Myxococcota_A > Polyangia > Polyangiales > Polyangiaceae > FEN-1139. Next base: position 173,507 of record JASGIX010000073.1, on the reverse strand, counting down.
GGCCCCCGTCCCTCGGAATACGTCAGCCAACTGACCATCCCGTCAGCCGGATTTGTGGCACCAACATGCGATGTGGACGGCGAATGCGGCGTCGCGGTGTTCGAGCGACCATCGAACGTGAGTCCGCAGCGTCACTCGCCGCGTCTCCGAGAGTCCGGTCCCGACTGGTGCGCGACTCCGACGTTGCACCCCGAGTGGAACTGCCGATACCAGCCACCGGCTTGCGCCACCAGCCGGGTTTCGTTCCGAGAGCTCGACTGCCGAGTTCCACCCTTCGATGACTTGACCGCCACAACATCGCCCTCGCGAACCGCCTGCTCCGGCCCTCCGAAGGGGCACCCCCCACCAACACTCGATGTGTGAATCGCTGTGGGACTCGACGTCGCTTCACTGGAAGTGACAGGCACGTCCGTCCGGCGCATCTCGACCTGACATCGCAATTGCACTGCCAACGACACAGAGGTGCACCCAACTTCGAGCACGCAAGAACGTCGCTGGACGCGACCGACACGGTGCACGCGAGGCATCGCATCGTGAGCCTCCGTTGTCGCACGCCCCATCACGAAGAATCGACACAAGACTCGACGCGCCGACACCGCGCGTGCCGGTTTCGACGCGTGCCGGTTTCGACGCGTGCCGGTTTCGACGCGTGCCGGTTTCGACGCGTGCCGGTTTCGACGCGTGCCGGTTTCGACGCGTGCCGGTTTCGACGCGTGCCGGTTTCGACGCGTGCCGGTTTCGACGCGTGCCGGTTTCGACGCGTGCCGGTTTCGACGCGTCAACACCACATCACGTCGGCACACGTCGCGCATCACGTCGCGCATCACGTCGGCACACGTCGCGGAGACTCCGTGCGCGTTTACGCCATTCCGTGACGCATCGCACCTGCATCGCACCCGAGGGTCGCCCGCAACTCGCGCGAAGGAGCGTCCCGTCGTGTCCGCAACCAGCGCACACGTGACGTCAAAGCAGGATGTTTTCCGTGAGCCTTCCTGGGCTTTTGCCGACACGGACTCCACCCAGACTGTCAGGACATGGGCAGGACTGAAATTGCCGAATTGTACGGTGTCTCGAACTGATACTTCGTTGTCAATTTCCAGGCAGCCCTGGGCGCCCAATATTCAACATGATATTGTTCGCTCATGCGCCTGTTGTTCGCTAAGTCGATTGCAATCTCCCTCCTTTTGGCTTCCGCGTGTGACCCTGGCTCTAAGTACGACGAGGACGTGTCCGGCAAGGGAGGCAGTGGCTCGACCGTCACGCCCCAGGGCGGACGTAGCCCGCTCTTCGACATTCCCAAAGACCCTCCAGGCGAAGTCGATCTCACGAAAGCCCCCAAGGCTGGCGATCTCGACGTGTTCGCGCAGAACAAGGCGCTCGGTCGCGGTATCAACATCGGCAACTGTCTCGATGCACCTTCAGAAGGTGCTTGGGGCGTCACGCTGATGCCTTACATGTTCCAGGTCATCAAGGACGAGGGGTTCGATTCGATTCGACTTCCGGTGAAGTGGAGTGCGCACGCGGATCTCGAGGCACCCTACGAGATCGACGAGAAGTTCTTCGCGCGGGTCGACTGGGCCATCGCTCACGCGCTCACGCGTGGGCTCAAGATCGTCGTCGACATGCACCACTACGGCAACGACGGCGAAGAGGGCATGTTCGATCAACCTCAGAAGCACCATGATCGCTTTCTGGGTCTCTGGACGCAAATCGCTGAGCACTACAAGGACTATCCAAAGGAGCTCTATCTCGAGATCTTGAACGAGCCTCGCAAAGCGCTCGAGCCGCTCTGGAACGAGTACATGGCAGAAGCCGTGGCCGTCGTGCGAAAGACGAATCCCGGGCGCACGCTCATCGTCGGTGGTGGTGAGTGGAACAAGTACTACAAGTTGAAGGACGTCGTGTTCCCCGACGCGAACATCATCGCGACCTTCCACTACTACAACCCCTACTGCTTCACGCACCAGGGGCAGTTCTGGGAGCCGCTGTGCAAGACCCCGGACGGCTCGGATCCAAACAAGGCAGGCGTCGCCGAGTGGCCGGTGATCTGGCCGAAGCTCGAATCAAAACCCCGATGCGACCGAGGCTACGGCTCGCGCAACCCTCGAGAAAGATCTGCGAGCTGCGGCGGATTGGGCAAAGACCGCGAATCGTCCCCTCTACATGGGTGAGTTCGGCGCGTCGAATTCGCCAACCATGGAATCCCGAGCGGACTACACGACGTCGCTCGTGAAGCTCGCCCAGGAACTCGGGATCAGTTGGTCGTACTGGCAATTCGCGTCGGACATGGGGATCTGGAACAATCGAAACATGGCGTTCGAGCCCAAAATGCTCGAGGCCTTGAAGTCGAACCCAGCCAGCTCTGGTAACGGTGGCGCTGGCGGCTCGAGCAGTGGCGCTGGCGGCTCGAGCAACGCTTCAACCGGCGGCGCCGGTGGAAGCACGCAGGGCCAAGGTGGTTCGAGCTCGACCTCCGAGGGCGGCTCGTCGGCGACCGGCGGAGCCAGCACGACGAGCTCCTGATTCGAAGCTCGCATCGAGACAAGTCGCTTTTGGTCAAGGGGCCGCTAGCGGAGCAACTGCGCTCCCCGGCCCCTTCGTGCTAGGTCTCGGGCGCCATGCGATATCGAAATGCGCTGCTTCCCACGTTGAAAGAGGCCCCAAGCGACGCGACGAGCAAAAGTCACGTCCTCCTACTGCGCGGAGGGTTTGCGCGACGGATCGGTGCTGGCATCTACAGCTATCTGCCACTCGGATTCCGCGTGCTCTCGAAGATCGAGAACATCATCCGCGGAGAAATGGATCGCGCAGGCGCTCAACAAGTGTTGCTCCCGGCGCTCCTACCGGCAGAGCTGTTTCGCGAAACGGGTCGTTGGGATCTCTTCGGCGATACCTTGCTTCGCCTGAAGGATCGACGCGGCGGCGACTATCACCTCGGCCCGACCCACGAAGAGACGATCACCGATTTGGCTCGGCACGAAGTGAAGAGCTATCGCGATCTTCCTCTCAATCTCTATCAGATCCAGACGAAGTTCCGCGACGAACCGCGTCCCCGCGGTGGCCTACTGCGCTGCCGCGAGTTCATCATGAAGGACGCGTACTCCTTCGACGTCGACGAGGCAGCGGCGCGACGCAGCTACGAGACGATGCGCGCGGCTTACGTACGCATCTTCGATCGCCTCGGGCTCACCTATCGTATGGTGAGCGCGGATTCGGGTGCCATGGGTGGCTCGGGCAGCGCCGAGTTCCAGGTGCTCGTGCAGAGCGGCGAAGACGTGATCGCAGCCTGTAGCTCATGTCAGTACGCGGCAAACCTCGAGGTCGCGACGACGCCAGCCGCTCCCTCGGCTGACAGCAGCAACGTGCCGGCGATCGAACGCATCGAGACGCCGAAGCAACGCACCATCGAAGAGGTCTCGCGCTTCCTCAAGGTCGAACCGAAGCACTTCCTGAAGAGCTTGGTCTACCTTGCCGACAAGGATCTCGTGCTCGTCGTGGTCCGTGGCGATCACGAGATCAACGAGATCAAGCTCGCTCACGCGTTGGGCGTTTCCGAGGTGCACCTCGCGCAGGGCGACAACGTGGTCCGCGCCACGGGCGCCCCCGTCGGCTTCGCCGGCCCGGTCGGTTTCAAAGGCAAGGTCGTCGTCGATCGAGACGCAGCGGCCGTCGTCGATGGCATCACCGGCGCGAACGCCGCAGACACGCACCTGCGACACGTCGTGTACGGTCGCGATTACCAGGGTTCGATCGTCGAGATCCGCAGCGTCTGTGAAGGCGATGCGTGCCCATCTTGCGGAGCTACGCTCTCGCTCTATCGCGGCATCGAAGCCGGACACATCTTCCTGCTCGGGACGCACTACAGCAAGAAGATGGGTGCGAACTACCTGGACGAAAAGGGCGAACAAAAGACGCTGGTCATGGGCTGCTACGGCATTGGCGTATCGCGTCTCATCGCCACCGCAATCGAACAGCACCACGACGAGAACGGCATCCTGTGGCCCATGAGCATTGCGCCCTATCAGGTGCACATCGTTCAACTCGGCCAAGAGCCAGAAGTGATCGCCGCCGTGGCGGAGCTCGAGAGCGGACTCGAAGCGCAGGGCATCGAAGTCCTGATCGACGATCGCGAAGAACGGCCGGGCGTCAAATTCAAGGATGCCGATCTCATCGGCGTCCCACTCCGCGTAACCGTCGGGGCCAAGGCTTTGGCCAAGGGCGGAGTCGAACTGAAGCCACGTAGCGAGACCGATCCGAAGAAGGCCGAGCTCGTGCCCCTTAACTCTGCCGTTGAGTCGCTCGTTAAGCGGGTTCGTGAGATGCTTGCCCACTGAAGACCCGCGCAGTGTCCATCGCCCGAGAGGAATGCTGATTTCCGGACTTAGAACAAGATTCCTCGTAGAGCTCATCGAGCTCTACGGGGAAGTGTTGGGACACACCGAACAAAGGCGTCTGCTCGGTCGATTGACGGAGCGGCACCGGCAATGGTTGCTCCCCAACCCCAAGGCTGGCACGCGCCCAGAGAATCCTATTCCTCGACGACGTGGAAGAGATCCTCTGGGCCCTCGAGGACACCGAACCCACCGGGCCGACCTCGCGTTTCGAAGCTGCAGTGATGGAAGTGACCACGCGGAACCTCGCTCGACGCGCCATGGTCGAAAGTGAGGTCACCCTGCGTGGCTGCTTGGGACGTCTGATCCCCATCATCGAGGACCATTGGCCCGTTCGACCGCCCACCATCACTCTGGAGGACGTGCCCTCGGGGCTGCGACTCGCGATGACCCTACTCGGTTATTCGCGCTGCACGCGCCTCTTGGCGTTTCAGCTCCTCGGTGCCGTCAAGGCGGCCAATCGTCGCGCTTCGGCGTCACCCCCCGACGAACTGCGCACCACGATGAACTTCTTCGGCGATCGAGCACGCATCGACATTCATTTGCCCTTGGGTTCCCTCGTAGGACGAAATACCGAAGACCGTCCCCTGCCGCGCCGCTCGTCGAGTCCAGCGTCACGACCACTTCGGCCTTCGTTGTTCGAGCAAGTGGAAACAATCTTGGGGCATCGGAATTCGTCCCACCCCCTCCCTTCGCAGCCGGTGCCGTCTCAACCACCGCCAGCGAGCCGCCCATCGACTTCGCTCACGAGCGTGCCGCCGCGCCGCGCAACTCAGTCAATCCCGCCATCGGTACGATCCACACCGCATCCTGCGTCGCCTTTGGCGGCGCCGCGAGTACCGCAATTCGACAATCTGCGTCCCCCAGCATCATCACCCTCGAACTCCAAGATCACGACGGAGCGTCCGGCGGCGCCGAGCGTGCCACCGCCATCGCGCCGCAGCCGAGAGTAGCGCGTACTCCGGCACTTCGAGGAAGCATGAGCAGCACCGGGACGGCGCGAAGGAGAGCAGCGGCACTGCTCTCGCTTTTGGCGATCGTTGCCCTCTCCTGTCACGGTGCGACGTCACCGAACGGCGCTGCGCCACAAGTGCCGAAGGACGCAGCGCGACGCGGCGCTTCCGCGACTGCTCCCACGAGCTCCCATCCCGGCACGACGAACTCGAAAGACGCCTCGGTCGCGCGAGCAGCAGTGAAGGCCGCGACGGTGGCGCCCGAACTGCAGCACCCCTCGATCGATGCACCCTTCGGTGCCGACACAGCCGTTTCAGTGGGCCCGGTGGCGCCTCGGGGTGAATGGACGGTCCTCTGCTCGGCGCCCACCAAAAGCGCGCCCACGGCGACGCTCCACGGAGCAGCTGGACAGACCATGCCTCTCGACGGATGGCTGGGCAGCAGCGCGGACGGTCGCTTCGTCGCGTTCACGCAAAAGGAACGATGGCTACTCGTCGATACGTATGGGTGGCGCGTGACCAATCTCGGCGAGCGCGGCCTCGATCGCCGCCTCTCGCGTTCCTCGCTCCCCATCGGATCGTTGCACTTCCATCCGTCGCAGTCGCGACTCGCCTTCGTGACTTCGGATCCGAGCGGCGCACGCGTGGTCGTACTCGATTTGGACACCCTCGAGGAGTCGACCTTCGCCGCGCCATCCGAAGCGGTGGAACGATTGCGTTGGGATCCGAGCGGCAAAGCGTTACTGCTCGAAGATGATCCGAATCCGCCCAAGGCAGCGAGCTCGCAAAGCACGAGCGCACGAGCAACGCCCCTGACGCTACCGTCGCCATGCGCCGTTCGCGAGCCCTTTTTGTTTGTCGATACGTCGCGGCAACGACCGCGACGCACGACGCTGCTGCGTGTAGAAGACCGCCAGAGTTCACTCGGTACCGGTCACCTCCTCGCGCTCGACGTCGGAGCCTTCGCCTGGACGACGGACAAGGATCTCGTCCTTCGACGGGGTGGCACTGAGACTCGACTCTTGCCTCCCACTTGTCCATCGACGGTACTCGGCGTTCATCCGGGTACGGAAACGGTGCTCGTCGGTTGCGCCGAGCGCGGCAGGCTCCACTTGAACCTCGTGTCGGTCGCCCGGCAACAAACACTGTCGATCGACATTCCCCAAGTGTACGATCTGTTCGATCGCGTGATTACGACTCGACTTCTCCCCATCTATTCGGGTAGCAAAATCTTACCTCGTCGATTTCGAGCAGAGCAAGGCGTGGCCCTTGATCGATCGCGATCAATTGCTCGCACAATTCGGAGGTAACGTCCTATTGCGGCGCGGCAATCTCATCTTGCGCCGTGAGCTCGAGGGGACCCGCGAAGAGACGCTCGCGACAGGCATTCCCTCGGGCACGCGAATCCTCCTTTCGCCGGGCTACGCCTACGTCGCACCCCGCCTTTATGCCGCGCGAAGTGACGCGAGTGTTCCCCTCGTCGTGCCCACGCCCCCCCTAGCCATCGATTCTCGAGGCTGCGCGCTCGTCCCTGCGACACGCGAACCCGATGGACAACCCGCGGTCCCGTGCACTGGCATTGCCGTGAGCCGTCGGCGATCAGCCGTCAGCCGTCGGCGATCAGCCGTCAGCCGTCAGCGCTCTGAAACCTGATACCTGATAGCGGTCAGCCGTCAGCCGTCAGCCGTCAGCCGTCAGCCGTCAGCAATCAGCCGTCAGCAATCAGCCGTCAGCGCTCTGAAACCTGATACCTGAAACCTGATACCTGATAGTGGTCAGCCGTGAGTGGTCAGCCGTGAGCCGTCTGCCGTCTGCAGCTGATAGCCGATAGCTGACACCCGATTGCCGTCTGCCGTCAGCGATCAGCGGTCAGCCGTGAGCCGTCAGCGGTCAGCAGTGAGCCGTCAGCAGTGAGCCGTCAGCGGTCAGCAGTGAGCCGTCAGCGGTCAGCAGTGAGCCGTGAGCCGTCAGCAGTGAGCCGTCAGCAGTGAGCCGTCAGCAGTGAGCCGTCAGCAGTGAGCGGTCAGCCGTGAGCCGTCAGCGGTCAGCCGTCAGCAGTGAGCCGTCAGCAGTGAGCCGTCAGCGGTCAGCCGTCAGCAGTGAGCCGTCAGCGGTCAGCAGTGAGCCGTGAGCCGTCAGCAGTGAGCCGTCAGCGGTCAGCAGTGAGCCGTGAGCCGTCAGCAGTGAGCCGTCAGCAGTGAGCCGTCAGCAGTGAGCCGTCAGCAGTGAGCCGTCAGCAGTGAGCCGTCAGCAGTGAGCCGTGAGCCGTCAGCCGTGAGCCGTGAGCCGTCAGCGGTCAGCAGTGAGCGGTCAGCAGTGAGCGGTCAGCCGTGAGCGGTCAGCCGTCAGCAGTGAGCGGTCAGCAGTGAGCGGTCAGCGGTCAGCAGTGAGCCGTCAGCAGTGAGCCGTCAGCAGTGAGCCGTCAGCAGTGAGCCGTCAGCAGTGAGCGGTGAGCCGTCAGCCGTGAGCGGTCAGCCGTGAGCGGTCAGCCGTGAGCGGTCAGCCGTCAGCAGTGAGCCGTGAGCCGTCAGCCGTCAGTCGTGAGCCGTCAGCCGTCAGCGGTCAGCAGTCTGCAATCGGCCGTCAGCGGTCAGCAGTCTGCAATCGGCCGTCAGCGGTCAGCAGTCTGCAATCGGCTTTCGGCGCTCTGAAAGCCCGTACCTGATACCTGACACCTGACACCTGATACCTGATACCTGATACCCGATACCTGATACCTGATACCTGATAGCCGAACGTACAAACGACTAAAACCGCCTGATACTCAATGGAACCCCGAGTGACGACGCGAGGGCATTGAGCAGCGCGCGCGCCGTCATGAATCGACCCTCTGGATCGATGGAGAGCGCATGCTCCACCCAGTCGTCGACGGCGCTCCGAAGCTCCGGACGAAACTCCGTGAGCTTCGGTCGCGGCGCGGACGTTGCCGAACGATAGACGTCGGCGACGCTCTTGCCGACGAAGGGCGCGCGCCCGGCCAGTGCACGAAACGCGACGGCTCCGAGGGAGTACACGTCGACGCGCTGATCGATCTTGGCGCTACCCTTCAGCCACATTTCCGGCGCGATGTAGCTGGGCGAACCTGCGACGTACCCCGTCATCGTCAAGGCCCGTAACCGCGTGAACTTGGCAAAACCAAAATCGAGTAAACGAACTTCACCCGACTTGAGCAAGAAGATATTCGCGGGTTTCAAATCGCGATGAACGATGCCGTGACCATGGGCGCGCTCCAAAGTATCCGCCACGGGCGTGAGGATCTGAACGACCTGGTTCGGCTCGGCGCGTTTGCCCGTCGCCTCGATCCGCGCGAGGGCCGTCTCGAGATCGAGACCATCGAGGAGCTCCATGACCAAGAAGTGCGCGCGATCGGCGGTCCACCCCTGATCGTACACGCGCACCGCAGCCGTTCCGAGCAGTGACGCCAAGGCTTGCGCCTCGCGGAACATTCGCTCGCGCGAGTTGGGATCTTCTGCCATCTCGTCGCGAAGCACCTTGATTGCAACCACGTCGCCATCGATCAGATCGCGAGCGCGAAAGACGACGCCCTGACCGCCGGAGTAGATCACGGACTCGATGCGATAGCGCTCGTTGAGTACCTCGCCGATCCGCTTCTCGAAGTCAGACTCCAACTTGGGACGCGACGAAGAAGACACGCTTGTCATCGTGAACGAATCCGCAGACGGGGGCGAGCCTTCTTCTCGCCTCGCTTCGCTTCTGGATGGCCTCGACGTGGTAAACTGCCAGGCGCATTACTGGCGGCCCCGAAGCCAAACCCGGCGCGCGGCGAAGACATACTCGGGAACGCTCGTAAGAACGTGGTCTTTCGGGGCCCCGCCAGGATATGATTGTCGCCCGATGTCAGTCCGCGGGTGTTTCGCCCTTGCCGTCCTGTTGCTCAGCGTCGAGGCGCACGCGGAAACGCGGACCCTCTCGGGTCGTTGGTCTGCGAGCACCTTGCGCACGACGTGGACGGCCGACCCGTGGGGCAGCGCATGTGGACCGAGACCCAGCGCAACGAGCGAACCTGGCGGGATCGTGACGATCACCGATGCAGGCACCGAGCTTACGATGTCGGGTGCAGGACGAACCTACTCGACGACGAGCTGTTTCGAACCCATCCCCAACGGCCGAGTCACGAGTCACGGCGGGAGCGCTCGCAGCTGGCAGACGCGCTGCCAAAGTGCCGCAGGCGATCCGCGTCGAAGCACGGTGACCACGACGCTCACCGCGACCGACGAATCGAATCGACCTGGTCGAGATCGGCGAGTTTACCCTCGCGATCGGTGCCGACAGCTGTCACGCCGTTTTGCGACGCTCACGCACCTTCACCCTGGTGGAACGCGAGGGCGAGTCGCGACCAGTCCCTCCGACGCCCCCCGAACTGCTCCCCGACGAGAACCCCGACGCGAAGAGTCGCTGCACGACCCTCGGCACCCCGAGCCGCGTCGAAGTGAGTCCCTCACGGAAGCTGCTCCGCGCTGGTGAAGAATTTACCTTCCGCGTCCGCGTTCTCGACAAGGCCGGGTGTGCGCTCGATACCCCGTGACCTGGTCGAAGACGACCGAAACGGATCAGCTCGAGCTCTTCCCCCACGGACGCGTCGTGGTGAAGCCGGACGCGCACGAGGGCGCGGTAACGTTTTCGGTAGCCATCCAGGGTCACAGCGTTCCCGTCACCGTGGACATCGTCTCGGACGCCCGTTACCGCGAATTATTGGCGGCGGGAACCTTCGACTCATCCGGCGAGACGCGCGAAGCCGCCGTCGGCACCGTCGTGTCGACGACCCTCGGCGCAAAGGCAACGGAAGCGAAGACCACGGCGCAGAAGCGGCGGCTGATCTTCATTTGGACGATTGGAGCCATCGCTGCGCTGCTCGGCGTCACCGCGCTCTGGATGATGATCGTGCGACGCCGCCCGCGTCGACGGCTCGAGGGCGATCCGTCGACGCCGAACTTCGAACACGGTGCCGCTCACGACATGCCGGTCCTCGATTCGTCGCCCCCGCAACCCGAAGATCCCGTCTGGGTCTGCCCAACGTGTCACGAGGAGTACCCCGCCGAGCAGCGCTTCTGTGCGCAAGACGGAAACCGCCTCGTGGAACTGCCTGCGCAGGTTGGGCTCACCGGGGCCGACGGCGGCGTGTGTCCCGTGTGCGGACACGGCTTCGATCCAGGGGTCACGCGTTGTCCGGTGCATGACGAGGAACTCGTACCTTCTGCGGTGCTGTCGGCCCGACCCGAGCCGGCCCCCGCCGTGGGACGGAGAATCTGTCCGGTGTGCGGAACCATCTATGGACCCGAAACCCGTTTTTGTGGGAATGATGGTGCGTCTCTGGTTCCGATCAACTGACGCTGTAATCCGGTGCCAACGGCACCTCTTTTTTCTTGACTCACGAGCCGTCTGCGGAAAAGTCCTGCACTGGGGTTTTCCCATCAACCCCGCCGAACCTGTACATACGCTGTTGTAACCCTTACAGTGATCGCGAAAAACTCTACATCGGCGGCAGCTCAGGCTCGGAGTCGTCGGTGGCCGAGGAGAGCGCTTCCCTATGAAAGTCAGCTGCCCTGCTTGCGATTCCCAATACACGATCGCCGATGAAAAGGTCTCCGGCCGCAAAGTGAAGGTGCGGTGCAAGTCCTGCGGAGGGCAGATCTTGGTCGATGGCACCGCGCAAACGGCACCGTCCGAAGCCGCCGCCGCTGGCAGCACTGACGAGGAAAACGACGCGACGCGCGTGTTCACTGGTGCGGAGCGCAGTGCCTTCGACGCGGAACACGCAGCTGCCGAAGTGACCACGGACGACGCTCCGTCGTCGAGCTCGGGCGAAGTCACTTGGTCCGTCAACGTGAGTGAAACCGACGAGCGGACGCTGTCGACCGACCAAGTCGTCGACGGATATCTTTCCGGTGAGCTCGCAGGCGAAGTCTTCGTCTGGCGCGACGGCATGGGCGACTGGTTGCTCATCACGGACGTCCCTGAGCTGAAGCAAGCCATCGAAGCCAAGCGCGGGCCCAAGAGCAAACCCGCTGGGAGTTCGCCCATCGCAGCGAGCCCAGGGTCGCGTCCCGTGAACGCCAAGCCCGATACAGCGGCCAAGTCGGAGAAGACGCCCGCCCCAGCATCGGCGCAAGCCAAGAAGACGCTCCCCGGCGCTGCAACGAAGACGGCTGCCATCGCAACGAAGCCCGCCGCAACCGCGACCGGAGCTGCAGCAAGCAAAGCGGGCCTGGGCGCCGGTGTCACGACTTCCGCAGGCGTCGCCACCGCCGCCGCCGACAAGAAGACAGCGGCCCGTGTGACGAACGTGAAGCGTCCACAAAGCGCACATGATCTGTTCGCTGCTGCATCGCAACCGAGCGAAGACGTCGACGTCTCCGTGTCCCAAGAGGACGAACACAAGCCCACGGGCGCACGCAACGAAAGCAGCGTGCTGTTCTCCCTCGACGCACTGAAAGCCGGCATCGTCACATCGCCGCAACCCACTGCGGCACCCTCGAAGGGTCCCCCGGGACGCAAGGGACCACCCGTAGCGCCGAAGAAGAAGATGGAAGATCTCATGAGCGGAGCCGCAGCCAATGCGCCGCTCATCACCGGTGCAGTCCCCGGTCCCCTGATGATGTCGTCGAATCAGGCGCTGCTCACGGCGCCCGCGCCTCCGCCGCCCAAGCCAGCACCGAAGCCGGTGGAGCCCGAGATCCAGGCGCCGAAGGAGACGGTCCAAGCCACCGCAGTCGCGCCCACTCCTGCGGCTGCGCCACAGAAGAGCAAGAAGGGTCTGCTGATCGGTGCCGCGGTCGCAGCTGTCGCCGTCATTGCCGGAATTGCCGTGGCCGTCACCGGTGGTGGCGACAAGGACAAGGCAAACGCCGAGGCTTCGGCGAGTGCCGCACCGAGCGTCGCGGCTCCGAGCGTCGTAGCGGAGCAGGCCAAGCCCGAGCCCACGAAGCCGGCAGAGCCACCGCCAGCGGAAACGAAGCCCGCAGAGCCCGTTGCTTCGGCGAGTGCCGCACCCTCGACGCCCGCGCCCGTCGCCGTCGCAGCGGGACAGGGCACGCCGTCGGCGTCGAAGGGCAACGCGACGACGACAACGAAGAAGGAAGAGACGAAGAAAGAGACGAAGAAGGAAGAGACGACCTCTTCTGCACCCGCTGCGGGCGCCTTCAGCAAGGACGCTGCGATTCAGGCGCTCAACGTTGCCGCATCCCAGGCCTCGAGCTGCAAGAAGCCCGACGGCCCCACGGGCACGGGCAAGGTGCAGGTCACCTTTGCACCGAGCGGGCGCGCGACGACGGCCGTGATCGTCGGCGGAAGCTTCGGCGGCACCCCCGTCGGAGGCTGCGTCTCCAACGTGTTCAAGCGTGCCCGCGTGCCGGCGTTCTCCGGCAACCCTGTCACGGTCTCGAAGAGCTTCTCCATCATCCCGTAAGCGAAAGAAGCAACGCGACGGCTACGGATCTTCGGATCGGTTGCCGTCGCACGCTTCGCCGCGCACCCGACGACACTTCCGCTAAGCTGTCGTCGCACGCTTCGCCGCGCAGCTTACGGCGGTTTTGCTCGATTGCTCTCGCGCGGTTCGGCGCGCAGCTTACGGCGGTTCCTCTCGATTGCTCTCGCGCGGCCCCAAGCAGCTTACGGCGGTTCCTCTCGATTGCTCTCGCGCGGCCCCGCGCGCAGCCGTGAGGCGAGTCGCGTGAACCTCGATTCCTGGCGGTCTTCACTCACGGCGATCCGCAGCGCTCGAGGATCGGCGACGAGCACGCACAGTCGTTTGCCGCGCGTCATCGCCGTGTAAATGAGGTTCCGCGTGAGCATCACGAAGTGATTCGTGAGCACGGGGACGACGATTGCGGGGTATTCACTCCCCTGGCTCTTGTGGATGCTGATTGCGTACGCCAGTGTGATGCTATCGAGTTCGTCGTCTTCGCAGGAGACGAGCCGACCGTCGAAATCGACGACGATGCTGCGGTCATCCGCATCGACCTCGACGATTCGACCGGTGTCACCATTGAAAATCTCGCGTTCGTAATCGTTGTGGGTCTGCATCACCTTGTCACCAACGCGCAGGTGGGCCCCGCGCAGTTGGATGGACGGCCCTTCCGGATTGAGCGCAGCCTGGAGCCGTTGATTGAGCTCTTGAGTGCCAACGGCGCCACGATGCATCGGCGTGAGCACCTGAATGTCCGTCTTCGGATCGAAGCCGAATCGCTCGGGGATGCGCTTCGTGACGAGATGAATGACGTCGGTGGCCGCCTGCTCCGCGTCGCGACGCTCGACGACGAAGAAGTCGCTCGATTTCGAGTCCGCGACGTTGATCGGCAGCTGTCCGCCCTTCAGTCGATGCGCGTTCTCGACGATCTGGCTCTGCCCCGCCTGACGAAAGATCCGATCGAGACGAACCACTGGCACGCGACCGCTCTCGACGAAATCCCTCAAGACCGCACCGGGACCGACGCTCGGCAGCTGATCGATGTCACCGACGAGGATGAACCGCCCTCGCCCGGGTAACGCCTCCGCAACCGAGCACGCGAGCCTGAGATCGACCATCGAGGCCTCGTCGACGAGCAGCACGCCGTCTTCGAGGGGACAATCGGCTCCGCGACGAAACCCGCCGCTTCGCGGATCGAACTCGAGCAATCGGTGTAGCGTCTTCGCTTCGCGTCGCGTGGCCTCCGAGAGTCGCTTGGCGGCGCGCCCCGTCGGAGCCGCCAAGTGCACGTTGAGCTTCGCGGACTCGAAGACGTCGACGATCGCACGCACAATCGTGGTCTTTCCGACGCCGGGACCGCCGGTGATGACGACGACGCGACGTCGCGAAGCCTCGTAGACGGCGGCCTTCTGTTGCTCGGAGAGCTGCATGCCGAGCTCCGCTTCGAACCGCCCGATGGCGCGATCCACGTGAGGGATCTCTTCTCCCGGGAGCGCGAGCTCCTCGAGGATGCGCTCTGCCAAACGTCGTTCGATGCGCTCGAGCTGCGACAATGCCACGGCGCCCTCCTCGACGACGACGCGCCCCGCGGCCCATAGCCGCTCGAGGGCCCCTTCGACGAGGGCGATGTCCACTTCGAGCATGCGCGACGTCACCGCGACGAGTTCCTCGCGAGTGGCGTACACGTGCCCCTGCTCGCTGATCCGTCCGAGTTCGTGGAGGAGCCCCGCTTCGAGACGCTCGGGATGATCCTTACCGATCCCAACGGAGAGCGCGATCCTGTCGGCGGTCTTGAACCCGACGCCCCACACGTCGAGCGCCAACCGATAAGGCGACTGCTGGACGATGGTCGCCGTTTGCTCGCCGTAAATTCTGAGGACACGCCGCGCCAAGGCCGGCGTCATGCCGTACCCCTGAAGCAATACGAGCGTCGTGCTTTCCCCCCGATGCTCGGCCCACGCTTTCTTGATCGCCGCGGCTTTCTTCGCAGAAATCCCAGGGACTTGAGTCAAACGCTCCGGCTGCGCGTCGAGCACGGTGAGCGTCTCGGTGCCGAAGGTGGCGACGATCCGCGAGGCTGTCACCTCACCTACGCCAGGCAAGACCCCCGACGCCAAATACTTTGCCATTCCGTCTCGAGATTCAGGAAGCAATAGGACGATGGACTCGGCCTGCAATTGCTCCCCGTGTCGAGCATCCTCGACCAAGCGCCCCGTGGCCCGAACCCGGGTTCCCGGGCCTAAAGCGGGCGCGGTTCCGACGACGGTGAGCTTCGCGCGACGGCCCAATTCCCCTTCGATTCGGCGCAATTTGAGCACACGAAACCCATTCGCTTCATTCTCGTAAGTGACGCGCTCGACCTCGCCGGAAATGGTGACGGGGCTGTTCACCAGCGGACTTTAGCCGAGGGCTTGCCGTACTTCCACGCTCCGGGTAGGTCTCGAGACGGTAGCCATGCATTTTCAAGGCCTCGACTCCACCTGCGCCCCCTCGGTCAACTCACGATTCGTCCTCGCCGGGACGAAACGACGCTACGAGCGTGGTCGGCCCTTTCGCTTGGTTCACCAGGCCCTCGACGTCTTGCTCCTCGTCGAGCGAGGGGCCATCGAAGCGACGGCGACCTTGACCTTCGAGCGCGTGTCCCGCAAGGCCACGCACCTGGTCCTCGACGCCGTGGGCTTCGAGATCGACTCCGTCGTGTTCGTCGAGGGCGAGGAAGAACGAGCCGCAACCTTCGACTACGACGGCAACGAGATCACGATCGCCGTTCCCCTCGAGCTCGAGCGCGGAACCGTCGCCATCGAATACAGCGTCGTGCCGCGCCGCGGACTCTATTTCCTCGCACCCGACGAAGCTGTCCCGAACCGACCAAAACAAGTCTGGTCGCAGTGTCAGGATGAAGACGCGCGCTATTGGTTTCCGTGTCACGACGCGCCTCACATGAAGCTCACCTCGGAGCTTTGCGTCACGGTCCCCGCCGGCTGGGTCGCGCTTTCGAATGGCACCTGCCTGTCGCAGGAGCCCGAGGACGACGGCTCGATGACGTTCCACTATCGCATCGATCGCCCGCACCCGAGCTATCTCGTGACGCTCGTTGCCGGCGAGTTCTCGATCTTGGAGGATTGCAAGGCCAAGCTCGAAGATGGGCGCGAGATCCCGATCCGTTACTACGTGCCGAAGGGACAGGAGCCTGCCGCTTGGCGCAGCCTCGGCGACACTCCGAACATGGTCGAGTTGTTCTCGCGCCTGACGGGCCTTGCGTATCCGTTCAACGAATACTCCCAGGTCGTCGTGTCGGATTTCATCTTCGGCGGCATGGAAAACACGACGGCGACGACGCTCTACGAGCACGTGCTCCTCGACGAGCGCGCGGCCATCGACGTCGATAGTCGCTCCTTGGTTTCCCATGAACTCGCGCACCAATGGTTCGGTGACACGCTCACCTGCCGCGATTGGTCCGAGGCATGGCTCAACGAAGGCTTTGCCACCTACTTCGAACACGTCGAGCGCGACGCACGTCTCGGCCGCGACGAGTACGACTTCGGTGTGCTCGGGGACTTGGACGCCTATCTCGGCGAGTTCGCCCACAGCTACGATCGCCCGATCGTTTGTAAAGACTACAAAGCGCCCATCGATCTCTTCGATCGACACCTGTACGAGAAGGGCAGCCTCGTACTCCACATGCTCCGTCGCAAGCTCGGCTCGGAGGTCTTTTGGTCTGCCATTCGTGACTACGTCTCGTCGCACGAAAATGGCATCGTGGAGACGACGCAACTCAAGCGAGCCTGCGAAAAGGTGAGCGGCCTCTCCCTCGAGCGCTTCTTCGACGATTGGGTTTACCGCTCGGGTCACTCGGAGCTCAACGTCGAAGCCAGTTATGAAGACGGCCGCCTCGTCGTGACCCTCAAGCAAGATCCAAAGGGTTCGAGCTCGACGCCCTTTGGCATTCCCTTCGAGATTCGAAGTCATGACGAAGGGTGGCGAGCGCCTCACGCGGTGCATCGACGTGACCGAAGCACAAGCGAGCTTGACCCTCGAGCTCCCCGAGCGCCCCTCGTACGTCGCCTTCGATCCCGAGCTTCGCGTCGCGGCCCCCGTGAAACTGGAGTTCGGCTTCGATTGGCTGAAGAATCTGCTCCTCTCGAAGTCGACGCTCCGCGCCCGCGTGCTCGCGGCGAAGGCCCTTGCATCGAGAACGGACGTACCCACGATCGAGCTCCTCGGGCAGGTGCTCGCCGACGGCAGCACGTCTTACCTGCTTCGTCTCGAGTGCGCGCGCTCCCTCGGCAAGATCCCGATGAAGGAGAGCCGGCTCGCGCTCCTCGTCGGAACCCGAGACGAGCGCGCCGAGGTGCGACGCGCGGTCGCCCAAGCCCTGGGACAATTCCGCACTCCGGAGGTCGTGGAACCGCTGGCAGCCCTCGCGACGAAGGACCAAAGCTATCTCGTCCAAGCGGAGGCGTGCCGCGCTCTCGGTGCCACGAGGCAACCGGCTGCCCGCGCGGTGCTCGAGGGCTGCGTCGAGGTCACCTCTTGGGCAGACGTCGTGCGCTCGGGCGCCGTCGACGGCCTGGCGACGCTGCGGGATCCTTCCCTGTGGCCACTCCTTCGCGAGCACACGCGTTACGGTCGCCCATCGCGCGGACGCCGCTCGGCCATTGCGGCCCTCGGACGCGTCGCGACGGATCGCGAGTCCCGTGATCACCTCGAGCTGCTCCTCGGCGATGCCGATCCCCATGTCCGCGCCGACGTCGTGGATGCCATTTCCGCGCTGGGCCAAACCGAAGCCCTGGGAGCCCTCGGCATGCAGCTGTCCAAGGAGACCGATCCGCGAGTGCAACGTCGTCTTCGCGAGGCCCTGCGCGATCTCGGTGCGAAGCCCGAGGAAGCCACGAAACGCTTGAGCGACGAAGTGACGAACCTGAAATCGAAACTCGCGGAGCTCGAGGCGAAGCTTGGACAGGTGTTATCCCCACCGAAGGCGAGCGAGGCGGCTCCGGAGCGTGCGGGAGCGTCGGCAAAAGGCCGAGGCAAGTCCGCCGCGAGCCGCGCATCGAAGGGCGCAGTGGCGGCACCCAAGGGACGCACCGAAAAGAAGAGCACCGCTCGGAAGGCCGCGGCGACGAAAGCCTCGAAGTCCGCATCAGCAAAATCTCAAGGACGCGCCACGACCGCGCGCCAAACCCCGTCGAAGTCGCGAGGACGCAGCGCGCCCCAGAAGCGATCGAATTTAGGGCGCACGCGCGGTCGGGGATAGGAGTCGTTCCAAAGCGCTCCCGGTAACGAATGGTGCTTCGGTCGCAGGTACGCACCGCGCCGAAGCACCGGCTCGTTGAACTAGCGTAAGCACCGCGGCTCCGTAGCGCAGCCCTTGTCGTGAGAACGCCAACGAGAATGGTGGACTTTCCGGCGAGATCCGCCAAAGCGATCCCACTCGCGCAGCGCAGCGCGTAGCGTAGCGAACGAAGCTGCATCTGCCCTCGGAGCTCAGTGATGCCGCCGTCTGCCGATCACGACGAACCACCCCCAATCGCCGACACGAGCTTGGTTCCGAAGCACGAAGACGCGTCTTCGCCGTTGCGGCTCGAACAATTGGAATCCCGGGTGCGGGAGCTCGAGGAAGCATTGGCGCGCTCCAAAGCGGCGGAGGCGGCCAGCCACTCGCGGTATCGGCTCCTCTTCGATCATTTGATTGGCGCTTACGTCGTCTGCAAGATGTTCTACGACGAGGCAGGCGATCCGGTGGACTACGTTCACCTCGAGATCAACAAGGCCTTCGAGGATTCTCATTGGCCTCAAGGATCCCGTGGGTAAACGAGCCAGCGAACTCATGCCCAACTTGCGCATGTCGAACCCGGAGGTCTTCGAGATCTACGGACGCGTCGCAAAAACTGGCCGCTCCGAACGATTCGAAAGCTACGTCGCCCCCCTCTCGCGGTGGTTCGAGATCTCGGTCCATTGCCCCGAACCGGGTTACTTCGTCGCGATCGTCAACAACATCACTCCCCGGAAAGAAGCCGAGGAGGCCTTGCGACGCAGCGTACGCATCTATCACGCGATCGGTGAATCCATCGACTACGGGATCTGGATCTGCGCCCCGGACGGACGCAACCTCTACGCGAGCCAATCCTTCCTCGATCTCGTCGGCATCACCCAAGAGGAGTGCTCGAACTTCGGCTGGGGCGACATCTTGCACCCGGAGGACGGGGAACGCACGATTTCCGCCTGGAAGGAGTGTGTTCGAACGGAGGGGACTTGGGACATCGAGCATCGATACCGACGTAAGAGCGATGGGCAGTATCATCCCATCTTGGCTCGCGGGGTTCCCGTCAGAAACGAGCACGGCCAGATTGAGTGTTGGGCGGGGATCAACCTGGACATCAGTCGGCAGAAGGCGACGGAAGAGCGACTCCGCAAGAACGAACGCAGACAAAAGCTACTCGCCAGCACGGCCTCGTTGCTGCTCGTCGCAGAGAACCCACTCGACATCATAGACGAGCTCGCGCGTCGAGTGATGGATCACGTCGGGGCGCGATTGTTCGCGTGTTTCATCACCGAGCCAAGCACCGGCCGGGGCGAATTGAAAGCCTGCTCGGGTATGAGCCCGGAAGACGCGGAGCCCATGGCTGCCTTCGATTTCGAGCTCGTGACGAGAGGTGGCGCGGTGACCGACGTAGAGTTCATGGTCGTCGATGCTCGACGAGCCCCCACACCTCACGACGCCGCCATCTTGACGCGAATGGGCATCCAAGCCTATTGCACCCATCCGCTCGTCGCCGATCGCCGATGGATGGGCACGTTGTCCTTCGGAACCGAGGCGCCTTCTGGATTCGACGCCGAAGACATCGAGTTGCTCCTTTTCGTCGCGGAGCAACTCTCGACGGCCATGCAACGACTCCACACCGTTCAGGAGTTGAGTCGCGCGAACGACCAACTTCGCGAGGCCGACCGACAAAAGAGTCATTTTCTCGCCGTGCTTTCCCACGAGCTCCGCAACCCGCTCACGCCCATTCGTAACAGCCTTTACGTCTTGGAGCGCACCGTGCCCGGATGCGAGCAAGACTTACGCGCGAAGAAGATCATCGAGCGGCAAGTCAATCAGCTCGCTCGCCTGGTGGACGATTTGCTCGATGTCACTCGACTGACGAGAGGCAAGCTCCGACTCGAGATGGAGCGACTCGATCTGGCGAAGGTGGTCCTTCACACGGTACAGGATCACCTTCGCGAATTCGAGCAGGCTGGGATCGTCTTCGAAATGTCCGTCGAAGACGAGACATCACTCTGGCTGGATGGCGACGCGGCGCGGCTCGCCCAGGCCCTCGGTAACCTGCTGAGCAACGCCGCCAAGTTTACCCCCAAAGGTGGACGCGTGAATCTGACCCTCGAGAGCGAGGCCGACAACATGGCGGTGCTCCGCGTGAGCGACACCGGGATTGGCATTGCGTCGGATTTCGTCCATCGGCTCTTCGAGCCCTTCGTGCAGGCCGATAGCTCACTTGGTCGAAGCAATAGCGGATTGGGGCTCGGTCTTGCGTTGGTTAAGGGAGTCGTTGAGGCCCACGGTGGTTCCGTGGGCGCGCAAAGTCGCGGTCCGAACGCCGGCTCGACCTTCGTGCTCCGGCTTCCCATCGCACAACGAGAGACACTTGCACCCAGACACGAAGGGACCTCTGCTCCGCCCTCGAATCGACGGATTCTGATCATCGAAGACAACAAGGATGCGGCCGACACACTTCGCGATCCCCTCGAGCTCGCGGGGCACGACGTGCAGGTCGCCTACTCGGGAACGGAAGGCGTGTCGAAGGCCAAGGAGCTGAAACCCGACATCGTGTTGTGTGACATTGGCCTTCCGGGATTCGACGGCTACTGCGTTGCGCGAAGCCTTCGAGCCGAGCCAAGTCTCGCATCCACTCGACTCGTCGCGCCTCGGGTTACGCGCAACCGAATGACGTCCTCCTTGGACGAGAGGCGGGCTTCGACGCATCACCTCGCGAAGCCCGTCACCCTCGAACGACTGGAAGCGGTGCTGGGAGGGCGGTAGGGGGACAAGTCGGCTCCGCCACACTCATAGGGGAAGAATTGGTTTGTGGCGGCGCGGCGACGGCGGAGTACGCCTGGTACCCCCTGCTCACTTGTGCCGATGATTGGCGGTGCCCCGTCGTGTTCCGGACGGTCAACTTGCGAGGTCCCCGCGACGGAAGCTATGCTTCACGATATGACGACGCTATCTATCCCATTCCCGGAAGACGTGTTCGCGGCGTTACGTCTGTCGCCGGACGAGACGGTCCGTGAGATGCGCGTCGTCGCAGCCATTCATTGGTACTGTCAGGGCATCATCTCCCAAGAGAAGGCGGCACGTGTGGCTGGTCTTGATCGTCCTGACTTTGTACGTGAATTGGGGAAGAGGCAGATGCCGGCGTTCCATGTCGATATGGAGGATCTGAAGAAGGAAGCTTTGCGTGACTAGTGCTGTCGTCGATTCCTCGCCGCTAATCCACTTGGGAGACGTCGGCAGACTCGAACTCCTGCAGCGCCTGTTCGAAGTTGTAGAAGCTCCGGTGGCCGTGGTCGACGAGATCCAGGCAAAAGGCGACGAGGATGTTGCCGCAAGAGCCCTTACGGCAGCTGCTTGGTTGAAAGTCGTCAGCACTCCGGAGGCCTCGGCACCACTATTGGCGTGGGATCTCGGCGCTGGTGAAACCTCGGTGCTGACGCGAGCACTGGCTCAACCCGACACCGAGGCCATCATTGACGATCTGGCTGCCAGACGATGCGCAAAAGCCATTCGGGGTGCCCGTCTGTGGCACTCTAGGGTTGATTCTTCGAGCAGCTCGCAAAGGGCTCCTTCAAGATCCGGTCGGAGTTCTCAACGAATTGCGGAACGCAGGCATGTGGCTGGATCCCAGATTGTTTGAGCAGGTTCTGTCGCTCGCTAGAGAGTTTCAGTAGACAGAGCTCCCTATCTTCCGTCACGACTTGCCGAGCCGCTCACGCTCTCCTTCCAGCTAATCTGCAATTCGGGGTACCTTTCCGCTATCGCGTTCAGTGCAGGAATCACGTTGTTTTGCTCCATTGATTGCTGAAAGCATACGTGCATCCATCGAAGCGAATTAGCTCGTCTTCCGCTACTTCCTTCTCGCGGCCCTAGATTCTGATAATCGGAAGCTTCCGGCAACGGTATGATCTGCTGCACATCCACCGCGATTTGTTCGTTGAGTCGGTACGGCTCGAGCCGCACGCAACGGACCTCGATCCCCTTCTCGTTCAGCCACATGACGGATGTGGAAAGCTCCTTCGAAAACTCCGCGGATGCGAGAACCACTCCGACGTCCTGAGCGCAATCATCCTCCCGAGGTTCGTCCCATTCCAAGAAGTCCAACATCGCGGATTCCGGGTCGTCCTCGCGATTAGCTCAATCGATTGCTTCGAGTTGCGTCGAAGACACCTGCCGGAACGACACCCCCTCCATCAAATGATGTCCCCATCTGGTGGTATCCATTCGACGGGGCTTCGTCTGGCTCACATGGGTCTGATTGCACTCCATACTGCCGACGCAAGGCGTCCGTAGCGCCATTCCTCCGCATACAACGCTAACTCACCGAATTACTTCACATCGCCGGGCGATCCACCACCTGTGTGCCTCAGGCAACACTCAAACGAACGCTTCGCAGCCCACAATTTTTACCGCGCCGCCCAAACAAATTCACAATCACCCCCTCACAAATGTCCACTTCTGGATTGCCTGTCCGCCCGCACCGCGGTAGAGTCGCGACGTCCCGGGGATTGGGCAACGTCGAGCCAGAGCAAGCGCCTCCACGCGCGACGCTCAACCCAGCTCGGCAATCATTAAGGAGGTATTCAACCTAACTCAGTCAATTCATTCGCTTGCGAAGACCGCGCCTCAATGGCGAGGCGCCGGCGAGGAGCGCGACGCCCACCCCAGCTCGGCGATCATTAAGGAGGTATTCAACCTAACTCAGTCAATTCGAACGCAGATAACGACGGGATCCACACTGTTGGTAGCAGCCGGACCCCGGACCACGGAAGAATTATTTCCAATGGCCATAATCAATGTACCAGAGTCACTGGTAAGTTCGTACCCTTTTGTCTCTCGTCTCATCGCGCCGTCCCCAATCATTGGGTTAATGCGGCGTGGTAACGCTCCCCTTCGGCTATTCGTCCAATGGAGCCGTTTTGCCGAGTAATTCGGCAAAAACACCGCTCCCTCGATCGCCGACAGCACAGTGGCGCAACTCGCCACCGCGGGGTGCGACCATGACTATCCGTTATCTCTACATCGAAGACACGATGCCCCGGGGAGACGTCATGCGCGTCATGGGTGCGTTGTACGACCATGCGCGGCAACTCACGAACGTAGGTTCCATCGTCGCAGATTTCCAACTCTCTGCGAGCGACGGAGTGGAGATGATCCGACAAACCGCAACGGGGATCCGTTCGAACGCCGTACAAACAACATTGCTCGCAAACCAGCTCTCGGAGCTGGCAGGAAGGCTCGACACTGTGGCGAGCTTTCTCGAGAGTGACCAACACCTCGACGACGAAGAAGGAGATGTAACGGACGTCACGAACCGACAAGACGAATAGGTACGATTCATCTCAATTAGTGAATGATAACTCGGCGAGGGTCGACCGGGGTTGAACCGATCTACCTTCGTCGAGACCCGTTCGCGGACCAAGTTGCGTCGACACCGTTACTCGGCTCGACGCCGCGAATCGACACCTGCTCTTTCGCTACATCGAAAGAATTCTCACAGCGACGAGCATTGAGGAGGTCTTCGCAGATTTCGGAAGCGACGATCACTTTCCACGCAACTGACGTCCATTCTCGCTCGATGAAGAAGGAGTCAACAAGGAATGCTCCATGCCGAACAGAGACAAACCCCATGACAAGCTTTTCAAATTAGCCCTCGAAGATCCAAAGGACGCCGCGATCGAGCTGCGCGCCGTCCTCCCGCCGGCCTTGGCCACCCATCTCGACCTCGACAGCCTCGAGCGGCAGCCCGATACCTTCCTCGACGGTGCGTTCAAAAACTCGTCGACAGATCTTCTCTTTACGACCCGTTATCGCGGGCGAGAGGCGCTCCTTTACGTCCTCTTCGAGCACAAGAGTCGGCCTCATCGCTTCACGGTGCTGCAACTGTTGCGATACATGCTCAATATCTGGGAAAAGTGCCTCACGCAGAAGCCACCTCCGACACATCTGCCCGTCATCATCCCCGTCATCGTCTATCACTGCGACCGGGGTCGCAGTCCGCCCACGAGCTTTCACGCCCTCTTCGATCCCACGCTCATTGCAGATCCGGCGCTCTCTCGATTCACTCCGAATTTCGAGGCGCGTCTCGACGACATCGGTCACCTCAGTGACGCGGAGCTGCGTGCGCGTGGCCTAGGGCCCGTGGCCACCCTCGGGTTCGTGTTCCTGCGGGACGCGCGGCGACGCGGCCGCATCCTCGACGTGTTGCTCCACTGGGCGGATTATTTCCGCGCCCTTCGCGGCATTTCAGAGGGGCCGCGTGCCACTAACCAGCTCTTCAGCTACCTTTTCACCGTCGCACCGAAACTTGACATTGATGACCTCCGCAAACGGGTCCACCAAGCTATCCCAGAATCCGAGGAACTCGTCATGACACTCGCACAGAAACTGCGACAAGAAGGTCGACAAGAAGGTGAGATGAGGGGCATCGACAAGGGCTGTCGCAACGTGCTCAGTCGACAGCTCGAGCTCAAGTTCGGCCCCCTCGACGCGGACGATTTGGCGCGGATCAATGCTGCAGACAAGTCGACCCTCGACCGCTACATCGAGCGGGTGCTCACCGCAACGAGCGTCCACGAAGTCCTTCGCGATTGAGCGTCGCGGGTCAGGATCCGAGGAACTCGTCATGACACTCGCACAGAAACTGCGACAAGAAGGTCGACAAGAAGGCCGACAAGAAGAGTCTCGCAACGTGCTCAGTCGACTGCTCGAGCTCAAGTTCGGCCCCCTCGACGCTGACCATTTGGCGCGGATCAATGCTGCGAACAAGCCGACCGTGGACCGCTACATCGAGAGAGTGCTCACCGCAACGAGCGTCCACGAAGTCCTTCGCGATTGAGCGTCGCGGGCAGACATTCTTCGGCAAGCAACGTCGATGTTTCGCTGTCCTCCGAGAAAAGCCGGTGAGTGGTACGGGGGCTCGTTAGGCGCGAGTTGCACCAATGTAGAAATTGGATTACGTTGCTAGATTGATTTGCCCCAGGCGCGAGGTCGAAAAAAACCGCGAACGCGCGACCTGTTCGGTTCCGAGTGACCCATTCCAGCCGCAAGCGTAACTGATGGGTTGCACCGATCATGAGTTCCCCCCAAGTCCAGCTGACGCTCGTTTCCAAGACGCAGACGTGCCTGCCGACGGATCGGGTTCTGGTCGACGGCCTTTTAGCCGGCGATGCGGACGCAGCAGTCTTGAATTACCGAAAGTTTGCGCCGCAGGTATTCCGCATCGTTCAGCGCTCGATGGGGCCCACGGGTGATGCCGAAGACATCACGCAAGACATTTTCTGCGCATTTCATTCCCGCGTGCGTTCGTTACGCGATCCAGATGCCTTGAGCAGCTTCGTGCTGTCCGTCGCCCTGCGTGTGATCAAGTGGCAGCTCCGCCGACGCAGGGTGCGTCGAATCCTACATTTTTCGGTCGACGGCCAGGTACCAGACTCGTGGGCGTCGAGTGATGACGTCGAGAACCGCCAAGCGCTCATGAGGCTCTACCACGGCCTGGATCGGTTGCCAGCCAACGAGCGAACCGTGTTCGTGCTCAAACACATCGAAGGGATGGATCTGCAGGAGATTGCGGATGCCGAAGGCACTTCCCTATCGACGGTCAAGCGTCGACTCCGGAGAGCTCACTCGCAACTGGCCTCGACAGTCGGCTTCGGTCCCGAGGGGGAGCATTGCCCATGAAACGACCAAACATGGATCGCGATACTGCCGAAGCCAACGTCATTGAGCTTGCTTCGTTGGCGCGGAACGTCCTGACCGGCGCCAACGACGACCAATTGGTGCAAGGCGAGCGCGCCATTCGTCGACGCCTCTCCGATGCGAAGCGTCCGAGAACCCCCATGGCTCTTCGCGTCGCCGCGATCGGCTTGTTGTGCTCGACCGTGTTGGCGGTAGGTCTGTACTGGCAGCGAAGCACCGAACGCTCCCTGCTCAGTTATCGAATAGAGAACGGCTCGATCGGCGCGGACCAGACGATCGTGGCGAATGGAGCGCAATCGCCGCGGATGCGGTTCTCCGACGGTACCGAGATCAAGCTCCAACCAAACACCACGGCGCGAGTGCGCTACTTGAGCGACCGCGGAGCGGCGCTGGCCCTGGAGGCAGGTCAGTTGCATGCCGAGATCGTTCATTCGAGCCATTCCGAGTGGCGATTCGATGCTGGACCGTACGTCATACAAGTGACGGGGACCGTCTTCGATGTCTCTTGGGAGCCGGATCCAGATCGGTTCGAGCTCAAACTCCAGCACGGCAGCGTGACGGTGCACGCACCGATCTCCAATGGTCCCATCCCCGTGCGTGCCGGACAATGGCTGACGATTCGCAGCCGGAGCAACGAGATCACGATTCGTGATCTGACGACACTAAACCCATCG
Source organism: Polyangiaceae bacterium (assembly GCA_049840955.1). Lineage (GTDB taxonomy): Bacteria > Myxococcota_A > Polyangia > Polyangiales > Polyangiaceae > FEN-1139. Next base: position 147,090 of record JASGIX010000073.1, on the reverse strand, counting down.
GCACCGCATGGCGCCCCGGTGGCTTCCTTGAATGAAGACCCGGATCTCGCACCCACGACGACGGCTGGCCCATTCGTTGCACCGACAACGCTCCCCTCGCATGAACCAGTCGCATCGGAGTCCTGGATCAAAGCACTTCGCCTCGGACACCTGGATTGAATCATCCTCGACGCCGAACGACGTGGACTCGAATCGTCAGTCAACACGGTGAGCAGTGAGGAGCTCTCGGCATTGGCCGATGCAGCACGCTTCAGTCGCCGCAATGACATCGCTCGGCTGGCTCTCGGTGCGCAACGCCGTCGATTCCCCGGCTCGCCGAGAGCGCTCGAAGCCGCGTTCTTGCTCGGAAGACTCGCCGAGGCGGAACGCGATAGCATGGGGGCGCTGAAGCACTTCAATCAGTACCTCCAAGAAGCACCTGCTGGGCGCTACGCCGGGGAGGCGCTCGGGCGCAAGCTGGCGATAGTCCAGCAGACGGCCGACTCGGCGGAAGCCAAGGCGACCGCGATTGAATACCTGTCCAAATACCCGAGCGGAACCTACGCGGCAGCGGCACGTGCTATCGTCAACGGTCTTTGAACCCACATATGGTTCTTCGCTCATTAGTGCTCGCCTCGTTCACGACGACCGCGCTGTCCCATGCAGCGGACTTTGAACCGAAGGTGCTCTTGGTGCAGCCAGCCAAGTCGGAAGCCGCCGCAGGTTATGCCCTGGTACGGGTTCGCGGCGAACTGGTGGCGGAGGGTTTCGACGTTACCATTCTAGAGACGACGCCAGGCACGACGAGTGCCGAGGCAATGGCAGCTGCCGGTCAAGATGGCGCTTCAGCCACCATCGGTCTGTTCCTGAGCGCGGACGGAAGTGACGCCGAACTCTGGGTGGTCGACAAGCTGACGGCAAAGACCGTCGTGCGTCACGTACGTACTGCGACCAACCCGAGCGAGCAACTATCGGAGGTTCTGGCCACGCGAGTCGTGGAGTTGCTTCGCGCCAGCCTGCTCGAGGTCGTCGTTGCGCAGCGCCACGGAGCAGCGCAAACAGCCGTTACCACGTCGCCACAAACAAAAAAGAAAGCCGCAAGCTGGGCCGCAAAACCTCTACAGCTGTCAGGTGATCACGAGGTGCGATTCCACTTGGGAGAAGCGATGGTTTGGAACCCATCACAACTGGGGCCTGCGTTTCTGTTGGCAGGACGCTTCGAATGGTTGCTGTCGGCCATGGTCCATCCTCGCTTGTCATTCATCGGCCTCGGGACGAGTCCGCGCGTGACACGGGCCGAGGGCGAAGCGAGTGTGCAGCAAGGGGGCGGTCTACTCGAGATTGGAATCATGCCACTCACGGAGAACACCTACCGCCCGCAGCTCACGCTGGGGGCAGGCCTATGGCACACCGCGGTCGAGGGGCGCGCGAGCTGGCCCTACGAGGGATCGAACTTCGAACGGTGGGGTTTCGCTGTCGACGCGGGGATTGGCACGACTCTGCCCCTAACGAACGTGCTCGCATTGGTTGCCGAGGGGCATGCAACTCTCGTCACACCGAACCCAGTGATCCGCTTCGCAGGGCACGACGTAGCTCGCGTTGGGCGACCCATCGTGTCGACGAGTCTCGCCCTTTCGGTGGCACTATGACACTTCAGCGCGTCACACTGATCGTCGCCGCAACCCATATGATCGGCTGCGCCGAAGCACCTGGGGACGCCATCAAACTGGCGCCGTCGACTTTGCCACTCGGCCTCGTTGCCCACTATAGCTTCGACGAGGCTTCAGGCATGTCATCTTGGATTATTCGGGCAATCGTCGGGATGCCGCGATGGTTGGCGGCACGTGGTTGGACGATGGCCGCTTTGGCGCAGCGCTGAGATTTGCCGTGGGTGAGATGGCGAGCGTCGACAACTTTCCCGATGCATCAAGTGGATTCTCTGTATCTGCTTGGGTGCGACTCTCATACTTTCGTGCAGACTGCGAACGACGTTCCGGAACGCTGGGGCACGATTGTCAGCACCGAGCGAGGCATGTTGGGCGGTTGGGAAGTCATGATTGAGCGCAACCAAACGACCCCTGCCGTCAACTTTGCATTCTGGAAGGGTCCCGACAAAGGGGATTTTACCGGATGGACCATCGCCAACGTGCCGCTCGATGAGTGGACGCACGTGGGTGCGGTCGTCGACAAAAATGCCCAAAGCTTCGAGTTCTATGTAAATGGAGTGGTGCGAGGTCGGGCCACGACCACTTTGGGTATTTTGCCTGGCAGCGAGACACTCACCATGGGCCAGTATCCTGCCGGAGGCCGCGATCTCGACGGCGATGTGGATGAAATCGCCATCTGGAACCGCGCGCTGGCGACCGCTGAGATGGCGTTTCTCTACGAGCACCCGCTGCCACCACTCCAGCCGTGAGGGACGACCGCGTTATCGACTCATCCGATCCCTGCGTGTCGACCACCCTGCGAGCGAGCGTGATCGTAACGTCCTCGTTCGATCTCGAACGAATTTCGTCGTGCGGGGTTGGTGCGCCGCGGCGGCCATCGATACCGGATCTGGTCGCATGACGGACCCCTCGCACTGCAATGCAGCGCATTCTTCGGCTTACTCGCTCAGTGACGGCTGCGCGCCGATCCGCTCAAAAAAAAGAACATCGACTCCACGAAAGTCGTCGAGTCAGGAGGCCGGCGTCGCGTGTCCAATCAGGAGTGACCGATCGACAAAGAGGCGGCACCTCATTTCGTTGGTCTGCTGGAAAAAGTTGAGAAGGTTTCCTTGGATGCTGCCCTTAGCTTTGCGAACCATCTCCCGGCCTCGAGAATGGAAGCGATTTACCTGACAAGTGCCGTGATTGATTTCCGCCGCCAACAGTAACTAAGAACTTCGAAGCCACTGGACCGCAGACGCTCTCCCCTGCGGTCTGAGCAGTGTCGTTGCGACGTTTTACTCACTCTCCAAATCCGAAGGTGAAACTGCCTTCGAAAGGGCTTGGTCCATGCAGAATACCGACTCAGTAATCCTCTCGCGGAAGCCCAACCTCTTCGGAAAGCTGGGCTATGTCTTGCTTTCGTCACTACTGGGATGCTCCGGTGCGAGCTCGGATCCCTCCACTGACGCGGGCGGCGCAACGGCCAGTGGCGGCGCGAGCTCGAGCGGAGGGGCAACGACGCCCACCGGCTCCAGCGGCGCAAGCCCAGTCGGCGGTGCTCCGACGTCAGGCAGCACGAGCGACACGAGCTCTATCGGCGGCGCAAGTTCGGTAGGCGGTAGCAATGGCTTGGGCAGCAGTCAGAACGGTGGCTCTGCGCAGATTGGCGGTAGCCGCACCACCGGCGGAACAACAACGACCGGAGGCACCACCACCTCGGGAGGAAGCCCCGCAACGGGCGGCAACCGTCAGACCGGTGGCTCCGGGCAAACGGGCGGTGCCCAAGCGACGGGCGGAGCAATCGCTAGCGGCGGAACGACCGCAACGGGCGGAGTCGCAGGGAGCGGTACCGGTGGAGCGAGCGGCGGTTCACTCGGTTTTACCTATTGGATGGGAATGGACGTCTCGTTCGAGGGAACGCAATCCGAAGCGACGCGCGCCAACCTCCTTAGCGTCTTGAAGCAGCATGGGATCAACGCGATCCGGCTGCGCACCTTCGTCGATCCCAAGGCCTCGGACGGCTATGACAAATCAGGCGGCGCATGCGACCTCGCTCACACGATTGCCTTCGGCAAGCAAATCAAAGCGGCCGGAATGGCCTTCCTCGTCGACTTCCATTACAGCGACAATTGGGCCGATCCGGGTAAGCAATGCGTGCCGATCAAGTGGCAGGGCTACACCACGATCACGCAGCTGGCGACCGCGGTGCACGACTACACGAAGGATGCCATCACGCAGCTCATTGCTGGCGGTGCTCGACCGGACATGGTGCAGATTGGCAATGAGACTACGCCCGGAATGCTGATCCATCGCTGCGACAGCGGCGGTCAGCCCCAAGGAGACAACCCGATCACCGGCAGAACGTCCAATTGGGCCAATCTCGGTGCGCTGCTGAAGGGGGGTGTCAATGCGGTCAAAGAAGTCGATCCCAAGATTTTGACGTCCTTTCACATTGCCAAGGGCGGCGATCATACGGACGGCACGTCTGCCCTTTCGACCAGCGTCAACTGGCTCACCAATGCCCTGAAGTACACGTCCGTCGATGCCTTCGGGGAGTCTTGCTACCAAACCTACCAGGGAGACGCGAAGAGTGCGTCACATACGAAGACCATTTCGGCAAACGGTGGAAGGTGGCCTCGCCAGCAAGTTCCCGAACGTGAAGATCTTCGCCGCAGAATATGGCGGCGCGCCGCGCGAGATCAACGACGTCATTTACAACATTCCGAATCGGCAAGGACTCGGCACCTTCTATTGGGAACCGACCATGGCCGGAGCGTGGAATCCCGGCGTCACTCTCGTGACGCGGTCCGGAAGCACGTACACGCCGACGTCCAACCTGGCCGTCTACGATCTGATGAAGACCGCGTACGCCAGCCGCCTGACAGGAGCACTATGATGATTCCTCGCAATAGCGCAATTCTTCGAATGCGACAGACATCGTTGGCCGCGCTGGCTGTGGGCATGTCGCTCGGCTGCTCGAGTAGCGATGGCAGCGACATGCTCGGCACGGGCGGTACGCTCAACTTGGGCGGCAGTGGCACGCATGAGGGCGTCGGCGGATCGGGGAAGCCGGGTGGCGCCGTGGGCATGGGCGGAGCATCGCTACAGAGTGCCGGCGGTGTGCAAGCCAGTGGCGGGATGTCGAGCATCGGTGGCAAGTCTGCGACGGGTGGCACGCAGGCAGCCGGTAGCAGCCCTGGCGCTGGTGGCCTGCCCCAAGTCGGTGGCGCGAAGGCGACGGGTGGCAATTCCTCCGAGGGCGGTGCAGCGACCACTGGCGGTGCGCAACCCACTGGCGGTGCGCAACCCACTGGCGGTGCGCAACCCACTGGCGGCACGACGAGTGCAGCGGGTGGCAAAACGGGGACTGCCGGAAGTACTGGCGGATATCCCCTAAAGAACCCGCCAGTTCCAAGCAGTGGTTGTGGCAAGGCGCTCTCCACCTTCAAGAGCGGCACCAACACCTACAAGATAACGAGTGCGGGCCTCAATCGCGAATACATCGTGGCCCTTCCGGACAAATACGACCCGAATAGTCCCCACCGACTGGTGTTTGGGATGCATTGGATGAACGGAAGCGCGGACGCGGTAGCGGGCTGGTCGAAGTGGTTCGGACTCAAGGCGCTCGACACGACCAACTCCACCATTTTCGTGGCCCCCAATGGCTACGGAAATCCACCATTATGGACCCAGGGCGTCAAGGATCACACCTTCTTCGATGATCTAGTAAAGCTGCTCGAATCAGAGCTCTGCGTCGATACCTCGCGGATCTTCTCGATGGGGTTCAGCTTCGGCGCCATGTTCACCAACTCGCTGGCGCAGACTCATCAAAACGTCCTACGCGGCGTCGTCGTCTACGCGGCGGCGGACTACAACATCTATTTCCCTGCCAACACCGGCAAGCCGCTCGCTTACATGGGCGTGCATGGCTTGAAGGAATCCGACTTGCCCCATCGCCTCGGGCCGGAGCTCACGGGATCGGTTCGTGAAAAACAACGGGTGCACGGTCCCCGCGACCGTTCCCGAAGCGAAGGCGGGCGGCAACTACGTCACTTACGACTATCAATGCCCGAGCAACTATCCCGTGCGGTGGGTCACCTTCGACGGCAAACACACCTACCCACCGAACGACACCGGCACCTGGGTGTACGGATTGACCTGGGAGTTCATCACTCGATTCTGATTCCGCGTGACCGTGCCCGGGCGGGTCGGCGGTTGACACGAAGTAGCGATTAGCGAAAAGGTCCGACCTGGTGCGCCCCTTTACCTTAAAGCCAGATGACCATCCTCTACTTTCCCTCCAGAAACTCAGTTCGCGTCGTACTGTCTGGGTCGCTCGTTGCGCTGGGCTTGGCATCGGCAGCCGATGCCTTTGCCGCCGAGTACTACGTAGCCACGACGGGTAGCGATTCGAACGCGGGCACCCTCGACAAGCCCTTTGCCACTCTACAGAAGGCCGCCAACATCGTGGCCGCCGGAGACACGGTGTGGATCCGTGGCGGGACGTACGGAATCGTCACCCCAGCGACTGGTGGGGCCGGTATCAGCATCACGAAGAGCGGCACCTCCGATAAGAATCGAATCAAGTTCTGGGCCTACCCCGGCGAGGTTCCCATCTTCGACTTCTCGAAGATGGTGATCTCCACGTCGGGGTACACGTCTGGCTTTGCGGTGTCAGGCAGCTGGCTTCACTTCAAAGGACTCGAGATCCGCAATGTCCCGATGAATACGCGCTCGAATACCGGCATGGGAGTAAATGACCCAGCTCACGACGACATCTTCGAGCTCATGAACTTCCACCACAACAGTGGCGCAGGGTTCTTCATCAGTCACGGCACCGGCGGTCATCTGATCCTCAATAGCGACTCGCACGACAATTACGACCCAACCTCCACCCAGGGCGATGGCCAGAATGCCGACGGCTTCGGCGTACATTACCAGGAGACCGGTGCGGTGACGACGTTCCGTGGTTGCCGCGCCTGGTGGAACTCCGACGACGGTTGGGACTTCATTTCGCAAGAAGTCCCGGTCGTCATCGAGAACTCCTGGGCCATGAGCAACGGTTACATCAATTCGGGCACTGGTCGCCCCGCCGATGGCAATGGCAACGGCTTCAAGGCTGGCAGCAGCAAAACCGGTATTCGACATATCATTCGCAACAACGTGGCCTGGGGCAATCGCGCAGCTGGATATTATGCCAATCACTCGTCGGGCGGTAACGACTGGTTCAACAATACCGCCTACAATAATGGGACCCAGTTCAATCTGCTCGCCAGCACGTGGGACTCGGCTGGTAATCGCACGGACGGTGTCACGCTGTCCGGATCGCGCGCCCACAAGATGCGCAACAACATCGGCTTTCCCAACAAGAACAGCTATGTCGACGGCTATGGCGTGGATACTTCCTTCAACACTTGGGATCTGAAACTCACCCCGGCGGCAACGGATTTCGCTGGCGTCGACGCAAGCGGTTCCATGGGCCCGCGTCAAGCGGACGGGAGTCTCCCAAACCTCAGCTTCATGAAGCTGAGTGCTGGTAGCAAGATGATCGACAAGGGCACCGACGTCGGACTGCCCTTCGTTGGATCGAGTCCCGATCTCGGCGCTTACGAGTATGGTGCCACAGCCAACACCGGTGGCACCACGGGTGCGGGCGGTGGAGGATTCGATTGGCTCTGGTGGGCGGGCAGCAGGAGGCACGAGCACCGGTGGAACGACGACTGGAAGCGGTGGGACTGGTGGAGTCGCCGCCGCGTCTGGTGGAGTTCCGAGCAGTGGCGGCAGCGAGCAGACTTCGGGTGGCTCAACGAATCGAGACGGATCGCGCGCCAACCTCGGCGGGACGACTGCGGTGGTAACAGCGGGCGGTTCTGACGCGGGCGGAATGGTGACGTCCAGCTCCGCTTCTGGCGCCACTGGCATCGGAGGGAGCGGTGCGATTGGAGGCGCTGTGGCCATCGGCTCGGATGTCCCTACGGCGGGAGAATCTGGATGTTCTTGCGTGCTCGGACCAACACCGGCATCGCGCTCGGCTGGAGCACTATTGGCCCTCCTCGGCGGACTAGGCCTCGTCGTACGTAAGCGGAGCGAGCGGGAACGGACTTGAATCCTGTCCTGTCGATTTTTTCGCGTTGGCGCCGCTCGAGTCGCCGCGCATGCGTCGTGCGGGAGACACTGAATTGGCTGCCCGTCTCGACGAAGCCCAACGCCGTGCTTACCACGGGCGGCGGCATCGCGTATCAGAACGATCTCTATTTCGGTCCGAACGTAAGCGCACCCAGCGCCGACTCGCGCGCGATCAAGGCCGATCCGAAGCTCACGAAACCGGGACAGGGCACGAGTGGGACGGAGGCAGGCCCCGCGAGAACACCATTGCACCGATCAGGCGGGGTGCTCCATGGCCGCCTGATCGGTAAAGTTCCGCAATGTTCGACAGGACTAGTCCTTGTCCAGCACGAAAATCATCGACCGTCAGGGAGCCACCGCTCGTGGTCACTCCAATCTGGCAGCTCGCGGCACTGACTGCGATGCCTTTCAAGCTGACGTTCGACCAGGTGCCATTGGCGCCCGAGAGGGATGCGGTCTTGTCCGTGCCGCCACAGCCCTTGGCGTAAAGCAGTGCACCGGATGCACCGCTGCCCTTGACCCAAACGCTCAGTGTATAGGTTCCAGCGGGAGGTGCCGTCACCTTCTGATTGAGGCTGGCCGAGCCCGTGAGTTGCCACGACCAGCGCCCCGTGTGGCCACCCTGCAAGTTCTTACCGCTGGTCGCCGTCCAACCTTTGGGTGTCGTGACCGCAACTCGATCGGCTTCGAAGCTAGGGTTCAGGGCGTAGTTGTTGTTGGGTCCAACGCTCCACGTACCGGCAACGGCATCGATATACCACTCGCTCAATGAGTGGAATATGGGGTTCGCGCCGTCGAAGGTGATTGGCATCCATTGATTGTAGCCGAGGCCATTGCCTGCAAAATCCGACCAGCGATCGCCCGCAAAGATGACGAACGACCCAGCCGTTCCCTTGACCGTGACGAAGAAGCCGGTCTGGGTCACGTGACTGTAGTCGTCATCGGTGTTGGTCATCACGAATTCGGCACCGTAAGGGCCAAGGATGTTGGTCGCGGAAATGCAGTAGGTGTGCGACGAGTTCCAGCCGTGCAGATCGGACGAGCAGAAGTAGTAGCGGCCATTGTACTTGAACAGGGCGTTACCCTCGCGACCCGCGCCGCGGGCGATGCGCGTCGGCGTGCCAATCGCGAGGAAGTCCGACTGCCGCAGCGGCACGACGTACTGGTTGCTTCGCCCCTCTATGTTGGAGCAGATGAGATAGGCCTTGCCGTCATCGTCTTGGAAGGTGGTCTGGTCGCCCGTGTTTCCGTTGACGATGCCGGGCAACGTGATCTGCACGTTGTCGAAGACGAAGTTGCCCGTCGGGGTGTCACTCTTTGCGAAAAACAACCCGCCTGCGCCCTGAGCCACCATGACGTACTTCTTGGTGTTGGCGTTGTAGACCACGCCGAGCCGACCAAACCAGCCTCCGGCATTGCTGAACTTCACGGTGTTTTCTAAAGCTTCCATGTCGCCAGATCTTTGGACGAGTAGATCGTGACGCCGGCAAAGGACGTGTTGCCGTTCTTCGAAGTGGGATTGGCCGCGTAGGTGACCGCGCCACCATACTTCACGCCGTACCAGTAGTACGTACCACCGACTTCGATGACCCCTCCGCCTTGCGAGTAGATGAAGTTTCCGGACGTGTCTTTCCAGAACTGGTCGTTTCGGATTCAAAGCCTTGCTTGTGCCGCCTCCAGCGCCACCAGTGGCGCTGCCACCGGTTGCCTTGCCGCCAATGGCGCTGCCGCCGGTTGCGCTGCCACCCGTAGTTCCTGTCGTCGAACGTCCGCCGGTCGCGCTCGTGCCAGAGGCACTTCCGCCCGCGGCGAAGCTGCTACTGGATCCACCCGAGGCGCTTCCTCCAGAAGATTGTCCACCACCCGTTCCCGTGCTGCTCGTTCCGCCGAACGCAGGCGCTCCCCCCAATGTACTGTTCCCACCGCCGACACCGCCAATCTTTGTCGACGTGGCGCTCGAACCCGCTGCCGCGCCGGACCCGGAAGGTGTTCCGCCGGTGCCGCCCGATTCTTCGATGGGGCCATCGCCGCTCGCCGGGTCGGAACCGCACCCAGCAATGATGAAGATTGAAAGCCACACGCCAACGGTACTTTTCATGAGGTGTCTCCGCGACTAGCGAACGTGCCCGATGAGACAAGAAGGGGCCGCGAGACAGATTGCTTTGGGGAAATCGTCACTGACGCTGAGAAGAATTTGCGACTCGTTCTCCACCAGGGCACGTGCGCTGGTCGAGCCTCGGCCGGAACGCAAAATCGCATTTACGCGTCGCTTTGGGCGACCCGATTTCTCGTTCACCGCAACTGTCTATGTACCGAAGCACTTTTGACTCAGACCACAGCCACGGCCTGCTTGGTAACCCTATGCGCTTTCAGACCGAGTTCACATTTCTAGCTCTCTTGCTTTTCGCGTGTTCCGGCACGGACGACGTGTCGAGATCTGCAGCGGGCAGTGGCGGCGCGAACGCCGCAGGAGGCGGGAGCCCGAGCTCAGAGGAGGGCGGCGGATCAACTGGTATTGGCGGAGCCTCGAGCACGAATGGGGTTCCAACTACTGGTGGTAGCGTCGCCGTTGGCGGCGCGACCTCTATAGGTGGTTCGGTGAGCAATGGCGGAGCACTCAATACGGTTGGCTCCTCGAATACGGGCGGAGTACGCACTTCGGGCGGCGCGTCGAGCACGGGCGGCTCGGTGAACAATGGCGGCTCGGTGAACAAGGGTGGCGCAACGAACGTTGGCGGCTCGGTGACTTCGGGTGGTTCGCATTCCACGGGTGGGTCCATCGGCACGGGGGGCGGTCCTGGTTCCGGTGGATTTAGCGCTGGTGGCGGGCCAGCTGACGTGGTCGCCGCGGGGGTTCGTTGGGTCGGGCGCGTTGACGTGAGCAACGCAAGTCAGCCAACGTTCTCGTACTCCGAGACGGGGTTCGTTGCATCGTTTACGGGAACTGGTTTCAGCGTCAGTCTCAGTGACGCTGGAGACGCGTACTACACGGCGGTCATCGACGGCACCACCGTTCGCCCGATGCTGCACGGCGGCACTGGTACGGTCACGGTGACAGCCGCATCGGGATTGAGCGCAGGCACGCATACGATTGCGTTCTATCGCCAGACCGAGGGAGCTTCGGCAGGAATCACGACGTTCAAGGGGATCACCGTGACGGGGGGATCGCTTGGGACACCTCCGAAAGGACCAGGGCGGCTCATCGAGGTGATTGGTGACTCGATTACCTGCGGGTACGGAGACTTGTGCACCTCCAACAAAGCTGGTTTCCGCAATTCCGAAGAGAGCGCCCATGACTCGTGGGGCGCGGTTGCGGCGCGCTTAGTCGGGGCAGACGTCTCTATCGTCGCCAAGAGCGGGATTGGCATTTTCCGAGACAATGGCGGCAGCACGGCGAACACGATGCCGAACGTCTACGGCCGCACACATTACTCCTCGGCCAACCCAGCGTGGGGTTTCACGGTCAAACCTCAAGCAGTATTGATCAACCTCGGCACGAATGACTTTGCGAAGGGTGATCCCGGACAGGCCAATTTCGAAGGGGCCATGCTTTCGTTCGTAAAGACCGTTCGAACCAAGTACCCCGACGCGTACATCCTGCTCACGATAGGCTCCTTGGGGAATGGTGCTGCCAAGTATCTTCAAAACGTCGTCACGCAGTCGAAGGATGCAAAGGTCAGTTACTTTGCCCTTCAGCAGCAGACCTCTGCGGATGCGGGGTGCGATTACCACCCAAACGTCGGCCGCCAGCTGATCATGGGCCAAACTGCTGCAGCAGCAATCAAGGCCAAACTCGGCTGGTAGGAGTCCACTAACGAAGGTTCTCATCTATGTCGGATGCTCCGAAATTAGCTCATTCCGCCCGCACCCCGACCACCATCGTGCGGTTCGGCGCCATCGTTGCTGGCTGCTTCTTTGGCTGTGCAGGCGACGGCGCTTCGCTCGATAGCGGTGCTCCAAACTCGACCGGAGGCACCAAGGCTTCTGGCGGGACAGAAGCGCAGGGAGGCACTGCTGGTCCCGCGACGACCGGTGGATCGCGGGCTGCTGGAGGTAGCTCATGGCAAGGCGGTTCTGTTGCTACCGGTGGGCTTACTACTACGAACAACGGTAGCGCGGGTGACAGCAATGCAGTCGGCGGCCACACTGGCGTCGGAGGCAGCACCAGTACAGGCGTTGGTGGCAACACAAACAAAGGTGGGAGTAGCCCCGGCGGCGCGGGTGGTGGTCCAGGTGGCAACCCTGGTATCGTCAACTGGGGAGAGGAGGAGGATCCCGGTTCCAAGTGCACGCTCACTGGTGCCATGCCGGAATTCGCCGCTCTCAAAGCCGATAGCAAACTGCCCGATCCGTTTAGGATGTTGGACGGCACCCGCATCACGAACAAGAGCCAGTGGGTGTGCCGACGAGAAGAGATTCTCAAGCAGCTATTCAAATACGTCTACGGCGAAAAGCCAATTCCTGCCAAGGGCTCTGTTTCCGGTACCGTGAGCTCCAGCAAGATTTCCGTCAACGTGAGCGAAGGCAGCAAGCGTTGTTCATTCGATGCCACCGTAGACATGAACGGCGCAACCGCCCCCGCTCCCGCCATCATCGTCTATGACGGCGGACTGGGAAGCTCGCTTCCGATCCCGAGAGGTGTCGCCAAGATCAACTTCAGGGCGATCGAAGGCGGAGCGGGCGCCAAGACAGGTCCGTTCTTCACCTTCTACGGCAGCGATCATCCCGCCGGCTACATGGTGGCACAGGCCTGGCAAGTCAGTCGCATCATCGACCTTCTGCAGCAGAATCCCGGTACCATCGATCCGTCCCGCATCGGCGTCACCGGCTGTTCTCGCAACGGCAAGGGTGCCTTTGCGGGCGGCGCGCTCGACAACCGCATCGCGCTAACTATTCCGTGCGAGTCGGGGATCGGAGGTACGGTGGGTCTTCGCCTGAAGCAGCAGCTGGATCCCGGTGAGAGCGAGTCGCCCTATACCGCCATTAGCTATGTACGTTGGCTGTCAGATGTGGCGCTTGGGCCGTTCACTTCGGGCAGCGCCGCTAACGTGGACAACACGGAGCGCTTGCCCGTCGACATGCACGAAGCGATGGCTTTGATCGCCCCGCGGGCCCTCTACATCGTCGACAACCCCGCGATTTTGGATCCCGAAATCAGCCTATGTGACGGCCATGGCTGGCCAAGCCATCTTCAAAGCCCTCGGTGTGGGCGACCGTTTCACCTACCAAGGAGCCTCAGGAAATCACTGTCAATGGCGTACGCAGTACAACGCTTCACTGAATGCCACGATTGACAGATCCCTGAAGGGCAAGGATTCCACCACGACTGGGAACTTCGCCACTGATCTTTCGAGCAAGCCCGACGTTGCGCAGTACTACAGCTGGGACGCGATGGAGTTGCCCGGCAAGCTGTAACGCGATCCTTACGTTCAAAGGCGTGCTCACCTCTCGTCACCTTTTCGCTGGCATCTCGCAATTGCGTAGCCAGCTGGTTCTCACCCGCCGATAGAGGCGCAGTAACGAAGGTTCTTGTCTATGTCAGATATTCCGAAGCTTGCTCGCTCCGCCCACTCGCCTGCGACCACCATCTTGTGGTTCGGTGCTCTTGGTGCTGGCTGTCTACTTGGCTGTAGCGGCGATGACAATTCCCTTGATACCGGTGATCTAAGCCCGACCGGTGGAACCAAAGCCTTTGGCGGTGCAGAGGCGCAAGGTGGTACTGCTAGTCCCGCGACGACAGGTCGATCTCCGGCGTCTGGAGGTAGCTCATCACGAGACGGTACTGCCGCTACCGGAGGGCGCACCGCGACGAACAGCACGAGTACGGGTGGCAGCACGAGTATGGGTGGCAGCACTGGCACCGATGGCAGTACTAGCAAAGGCGGTAGCACCGGCGTTGGTGGCAACACGAACAAGGGTGGCGGTAGCGGCATCGGCGGCAATACCTCGGTGGGTGGCAACACGAACAAGGGTGGCGGCACCAGTGGATGCAACGCCACGACGACGCCGGTCGCCAGGCACGGGCAACTTCGTATCCAAGACGGCAAGCTCGTGAACCTGTGTGGCAGGCAAATCCAGCTGACCGGCATGTCTTTGTATGACTGGTCGAAGCAGGGACAGCAGTTCTACAACGCGACGGCAATACAGCACCTCGTTCAAGACAAGAAGAGCGCGTCGCTTCGCATTCCTCTCGGGGCTGCCAACTATCCGAGCCAGTATAGTCGAGTCAAGACGGTGATGGACGCCTGCATCGCAAACGGGATCTACTGCATTCCCAACTGGCACGTCATTGGCAACTCCAATGTGGCCAACGCAAAGGCCTTCTACGTCCAGCTAGCAAAAGACTACGGGAACACACCAAACATCATTTACGAGCCCTGGAACGAGCCGACTACCGCGAGCTGGAGCCAAATCAAGGCCTACATGGAGGAGATCATCGCTGCGATTCGTCCCATCGATCCCGATGGGATCATCCTTTCGGGTACTCGCCAATGGGACCAGCGCCCCGACGAAGCCTGCGCCAACCCAATCGCTGATCCGAACGTGGGCTATGTCTTCCACTTCTATGCCGCGAGCCACACGCTTTTGAGCTACCAATCGAATCTCTCCAAGTGCATGAACGCAAAGAAGTTCATCTTCGCGACTGAATACGGCGGCTGTGCATCGAATGGCAGCGGCGCTTTGAACCAAGGCGAATTGGCGAAATGGTGGACATACCTGGACGCGAATCGCATCAGCTCCAACGCTTGGGCCGTCGAAACAAACCCTGAAACGTCTTCGGTCTTCGTTACCACCGCAAGCGCGACTGGGCCCTGGCCAGACTCCCAAATCACGGATTGGGGCAAGCTCGTGTTCCCACACGTAGCAGCCGGGTACGCAGTCACGATGTCCCAGTAGTCGATCACGAGCCTCGTGAGAGAAATCGCAGCTACTCCCCTTAAACGCCCATAGCTCGACCCAATCACTTTTATTGTCGGAGGTCCTCCATGTACCGCGCCGGTTGGTATTTCTTTGCGTACGTCTCGAGTCTCGCACTTCTCATTGGTTGTAGTGGCTCGGGATCGACAGGTTTGCCCACTCAAAATGCTGGCACAGGTGGAACGTCGACGTCCACCTCGCGCAACCCCGCTGGCGGCAGCTCGGTGGGCGGAACCAACGCGACAGGTGGTTTGCCGTCATCCGGCGGCCACACAGATGGAGGTAGCAGTGCTGCGAGTGGCGGCCAGACCGGTGGTCGCGCGGCGACGGGTGGTGCTACGGGTGGCGGCGCGACGAGCGGCGGCTCGACTGCAGGCGGCGCCAGTGGAGGAAGTGCCGTTGGAGGAAGCACAACTGGAGGACATGCAACCGGAGGGTCCACGGCGGGAGGCAGCAGCGGCTCGGGAGGGAAAGTCATTTCCTACGTCGATACGAGCCTGAACGGCAGCCAGAAATTCATGCGAGTCGTCGACGGCAAGCCGTATTGGGGCACCGAGATCCAGGTGCGTTTGGATAAACTAACCTACCGCCGTAACTGGAATGCCACCGGGCGAGCCGCGATCATGGCTCAAGCGGCGTCGGACGGCTTCAACACGGTTGGGATCCCCGTCTCGTGGTACGAGATCGAACCAACCAAGGACAAGTTCGACTGGACCATCCTCGACGAGTATCTCGGGCTCTGCAAGAAAAACAATCTCAAGATGGAGCTCCTCTGGTTCAGCATGAACAGCGGCAGCACCGTGCAGTGGCTGGGCGAGTCCTACAAACCGGTGCATCTCAGAACGCCGAACTACGTCCTCTACTCGCCGTCACCGGGGTCGAACGCAACGACCAGCGAATACAAGAAGACGGGAGCCTATACGCTGGACCTGAAGGACACTAATCTGCGGACGCGGGAGACCTACGTGGTGACCCAATTGATGGCGCATATCGCCGCCTGGGACGCAGCCAACGGTTCACCGCACACGGTCATCGGCATCCAGCTGGGCAACGAGGTGTATGGCCCTTATGCTGGCGACGTGCAAGTCGCATACTACAGCGCCGTCGCGGCAGCGGTGAAGAGCTCGAACTATGTGATTTGGACGCGCATGAACAACTGGACCCCGCACACCAAAGACCAGAATCAACGCCAATGAGGCTCTGCGGAAGAACGGGGGGACCAACGTCGATTTCATCGGCGACGATACCTACGACGACGGAGAAAACCCAACTTGGATGACGCAAGCGGTGCCGCCCATCGGCAAGAACTATCAGATGATGATGGAGGTTGGCGCGGACGTTGCCATCGTCCCACAACTCTGCCTTGCCGCGCTGTCCGCCAACGTGGCGTTCAGTTATTACGACATGTGCGGGCCCGACGGCCACGGCTTGTACGTCGAGACAGGAGTCAACACCTTCAAGCCGAGGGGTAGTTATGTCGATACGGTCAGGACACTCAACCGCTTGCTTACGTCCGATGTCGTCGACATCGCGCGCCTCAAGGCCCAAAGCTCCTCCGGCCTGTTCGTGCACAATTGGATGGGGACGTCTAGCTCAGCCACGACTGGCGTGCGCGGCGTCAGCTTCACGCCAAGCTCGTCGGCCTCGCAAGGGATCAGTATTGCGCGCAGCAGCACGGAGAATCGTGCTCATGAATACGCTGGGTGGCACATTCAACTATCCCGCGTCGCTTCAGGTGAGCGCGGCGAGCCGCGGATCTTTCGACGCCAACAACACCTGGGTTGCCCAAGGCGATGTGACCTATTCCGGGACCTCCATCACGCCTCCCGCCGGCACGACAGTGCGCCTCACCGTTGCCGCGACAAACCCGTGAAGGGATCATGCTGTCGGTGTTCGCCGGTGGGACCAGCGCACCGATGAAGTCCGCGCCAACCTCGACGCGCACCAATGCGCCGTCTGTAGAAATATCGATGCCCTTAGGTGCTACGGGCGGTGTCTGCTGCAAGACCACCGGCTGAAGCCGCTGCCGTCCCTGGCGTCTTGGCAAATCTCCGTCCCGGCGCGTCCGCCATAGCCACCAAGGCAGCGACTTCCCGGGTACTTCGTGCTCGAGCGCTACGGTCGCTACCGACGCGCCACCGCCGACTTCAGCTGCCAGTCCTTGCCAGAACGCCCGACCTCGTTTGCTTCGCGCTGAGCTGGGATTCTCGCCTCACTCAGCCCACCTGCCGAGGCGTCGATTTCAGTACGGTTACGATGCAGTAGCCCAGGCCAAACCCTATTACGCAGAGGCCCTTCGAACGACGACGCTCGGTGAGATCGCGGACCTGATAGAGGCGACGCGAATAGAGCTCGGGGTTCGACCATTTGAAGCGATTCCGATTTGAGGCGATGCTGAGAGCGAAGGTGCATTTCCCGAAGTCAGCTTGGAGATGCATGTACCTTTCTTGGCAAGCTCGGTATGGTCTGACGGGAGACAGGTCACAATGTCGTTCGTCGCAACACTTCGATGAGGTCACTTCAGCATAGCCACCACTCCCATCTCATCACTTAGGTGACTACCCCTTAGCTCAACGACCTTCCACCCAGCCGCACCTTCTGCAAGACGGCGGCGGATGATCCAATCCCGACGTAACCGCTCACCGAAGTGAAACGCCGCGCCATCGACGTAGATCGCCAACTTGGTACCCTTGACAACGAAGTCGGCCACCGTGATGGGCTTGTCACCCTCGTTGGCGGCAATGGGCACCTGCTTGTCGACGGCGATGCCGTGCTTCTCGAATAGATGGAGGAACTTGAGCTCCAGAGGCGATCCGACTCCGCCGTGATATGCGTCGAGCCATGGCTGAGGATCGTAATCGTTCTTGCCGGTCAGCGTCGGTGCGTTTGCAGCGAGTTCGTCGAGCTCCGCCGACACGTGGAGCCAGTCCAGGAATCCGTGGTGGCGTTGGTTGTTGTAGGATTTGAGGCAGCGGTAGCATGCCGATTCGCACCCACTGTGGGTCAAGTGCTCGATGGTGCGCTGAGCCACGAGATGCAGCTCGCGCGCGGCGCGGTCCAAGAATCCGCTTCCGCCAAGTGCCGGATCCAAGAATGTCAAGGCACCCCGTAGACGCGGGCTCCCGCTGGCCTCGGTCTGCCACATCGGCTCGAGACTGAACTCAATTTCCGGGCCATCAAGCATGTAAAGCTGACGCATTCCGATTCGGAGGGCGTAACCCAGTGAGTAACCCCAACGATGGTACCGTTCGAAGTTCTCTTCCCAATCCAAGGGCAAGTCGACGAAGATGCGCAGCGTCGTGGCTTTGTTGGATGAGACAATGGCACAAGGAACGGGCGCTGTTGCTACTTCTGGGCAGGTCGGCGCGTGTTCAAAACGA
Source organism: Polyangiaceae bacterium (assembly GCA_049840955.1). Classification (GTDB taxonomy): domain Bacteria; phylum Myxococcota_A; class Polyangia; order Polyangiales; family Polyangiaceae; genus FEN-1139. Next base: position 129,038 of record JASGIX010000073.1, on the reverse strand, counting down.
TCTTCCTTCGCCTTGGCGGTCTTCTTCCGGCCCTTGTCCTTCGCAGTCGGTTCGCCCATATCGTCTGGCCAAACCAGATTTCGACCGCAATGCGCGCAGAGGTAGAATCCACGCGCCTTCTCGTGGAGGATCGGGGCCCCTTGTTTCTTCTGCTGTGCAGAGACAGGCCTACCCTCGTTCACCCATTGAATGGTCTCGTTTCGTCGGAGCTCGGCAAACCACCCCGTCGGAAGGTCGTAGTGATAGACGGGCTGACCGTCATGCTGGGGATACGCTTCGACGATTCCTGTCTTGGAGTAGCGGTCTTCTTCCTCCAGCACCGGGCTGTCGTCGCGCCGCGCCACGAAGCCCCCGTAAGCGTAGCCCGCGAGGCCACTCACAATGGTGTCGGTGGAGTTGCACCGAGGACAACGGACCTGCTGCGTTTCATAGCGCATATCGCAGTTCTTGCAGACAGAGTAGACCCAGTCGGGCTCCTTTGACTTAGGATTCCAGGGCGATGCCAAATCTAGGCCGATGACGCGCCAGCGGTGCCCGCGAGCGTGGGCCAAGGCGTCTGGTTGGTACTGGGCAATCCCGAACCGACGCTCAACGGCGATGGGCTCGTCCTCCGCATTGTCGCGCAGAAGGCGCACGGTGCAAGGCTCGGAGGGGAACTCGTAGCCCGGCAGAATGCCGAACTCCGCAAAGCGACGCATGGGATGGCCGGAGGTGCGATCATCTGCGTCTCGATCCGTCTTGCCTTCGCGGATCCCGAGCAGCCGGCGCTTGAGGTCCATGGCGTTGATGGCCTGATGGTCACCCCTGCCAACTGCCTGCCAGTTCTTGATGGTCTCCTCCAGTTGGCGGATTTGAAGCGATACCCGACCAAACAAGTCACGGGTTCGACCGGGAAGGTCACTCAATGCGGTACGGATGTCGTCTTCAGTGCCAATGCCTGCAGGAACGCGTATGTCCTCACCCCAGGCATTCATTGCCAACTTCGCGGCGTGGCCGAACTGCGCCTCCAGCGCCACGATGAGCTCGTCAATTCGCGCCTCGACCAGATCACCCTGAATCGTGATGTAGTCACCCATCCTCCCAGAAAGCCCGGGTTCCGCGGAACCGAAAACCATGGCATACAGATGGCGAATCGTGACGTCCCGATTACCGAGACCGACGCCTGGGGCGGGCACCTCACCTGCGATCATCTCCCCCGGCTTGTCGTAGAAGTAGCCATCATGCGGGGTGTTCCGCGCGAACCCGATCACGATCCCGACGCGCGTGCGACGCCCCGCGCGACCGCCCCGTTGAGCGTAGTTATCGGGACGCGGAGGCACATTGCGCAGGACCACGGCATCGAGTCCGCCAACGTCGATGCCCATCTCAAGGGTGGGTGAACAGCAGATCACGTTGACCGGTGATACTTGGGATTCAGCCTTGAATTCGCCCTCGAGCTCCAGCCGTCGTTCGCCAGTCACTTGAGCGGTGTGTTCGCCGGCCAGAAGCGGAATCAACTTTTGGCTCTGGATCCGCGCGACATACCGACTTGCGGCGACTTCCTCTTCCGACCAAGGTTGAAGCCTTCCACTCTGGCACGCTGGGCACGGCGTGCCTTCTACAACCCAAGGCATCCGCACGTTGCAGATGCTGCACTTGAAGCGCTCGTCCGGTTTTACCAACGCCAGGTTCACGCAATCCGCGTTGAGCTGAAGCAACTCAACCGACTTGCGATCTCCGTGAAGTTTTGACGGTACGATCAGGCACGGGCCCTTCATCAGCAGCCGCACCAACGACATGAGTCCTTCGTCGGTTGCCTGGATCTTACCGTTAAGGTTTTTTACGAGGGTCTTGAAGCGCCGTTCCAACAAGGGCCCTTGGCCGCCTGTCTTGGGCCTTCGCCAGAAGTTCTGGAGCCCAATTCCATAGGGCGCCTCAGACTTGTCGAGATACGCCAGTGCCTGCTTGGCCTTTGGATCATAAGCGAATCCGGTTGGCCAACGAAGCCGACGTTCCCAGTCAGCATGGTGTCCGTACGCTTCAGGACAGTCGACGCTGGAGGGATTGTACGTAAGCAGGCCCCTCGAAAGTGCTCCTCGGCGACGCATCTCGTCCAAGACGCATCGAGCGACGAACGAAAGCTGAGCCGTTGTGAGCCCTAGTTCTGCCGCGAGAGTCTTGCCCTCCTTCTCCAGATACTTGTCGAGATGCGCATAGCGCACCCCAACGAGACCAAGATTCAGAATGGTGGCGCGATACCCGGACGTGATCGCAATATCGTCGAGAAGCGGCGCTTCCTCCCAGGCGCTGGCACGTTCCCGCACCGGCGCAGACAAGTACTTGTCGTCATCGAACTTGCTCGTGTGCGGATTGTCGTGGTTCTTGACGCCTTGGGATACCAATGCGCGAACCGCATCCTCAAGGCTAAGCTCACCCTTCTTGGGGAGCACGGCGACCAATCGCCGGCGCATCCGGTCATAGCGCCCAGCATAGGTGATGAACCGAGCCTGATGCGCAGCATCCTGGCGGCTGTCTGCGAAGATGAGCAGGCGCTCCTTGCGTTCCGATCCTTTGGGCTCCTTTTCGTGCTCGTCAGCCAAGCCCTCAAGAACGCTTTCCGCGATCACACGAACTGCAGCGGAGGTTCCAAGAGCTACGGGAGTCAGTACATCCTTCGACCCGGCTCGACCACCACAGACCAAACAGGTGCCTCGTCCCGGTGCCAAGATGCATGGCACCGAGTAGTCAGTCTCACCCTCAGAGAATTGCAATGTCTCGGGATCGAACGAACCCTTGACGACCGAGCGTTTTCGCATGGTACGCCCCGTACCCAAATCTGGTTCTTCGTCCTCGGCTAGTTCCTCGATCCTCGCCAGGTTGTAGAGCACCCACTCATCTTCTTTGCCTCGAGCATCGTTGGGCGAAAGGGGGGTCTTCGACGGATCATCATTGTCCCCTGTGAACCTCAGCGTGTCCGCTCCGCAAGCTCGACAGATGTAGAGTGGAGCCGTTCGCTTGCCACAGCAGCACTGCTCTTCCCCCTTGGGGTACAGATTGCCACACTTAGGATCGACGCAACGGAAGAACTTCCAACCGCCACGAATGAACCGGTGGGTGCGTAGGCGAAGGGCACCTGGCATCCCGTCAGGCAACGTAGAACCGAGAGACAGTGCCGCCGCAACTTCACCTCGGACGCTGTCGCGCGAGGAAAGCTTTCGCTCTGGAACTTCTTCAATGATGCAGTCGACGGCCTTCTCGATAGAGAGGGGCTTACGGGCCAGCAGTTCATTGAGCTTGAATAGAATGGCGGCACTTGAAGCCGCCTCAGCGAGCGAAGTCCCTGGGTCCGCACCCGCAAGCTGCTGGACTGCCTGCCGAATAGACGTCGCAATTTCAAGATTGAACTTTGGTACCTGTGGGGTTTGCGTCCAACGCGCCCCATCGGGAATCGTCAGATCGCACTTTTCCTCCCCGATGACGCGGATGCTGCCGCTGTCGACTCCGGCGAGCGTTGAGAAGAACCCCTGCACCGCGGCATCGCGTTCCTTCGCAATGTCTTCTGGCGTCTTGCCGGCTTCATCAATGCTCTTGATGGTCGCTGACGTCCCGACGTGAATCAACTTGGGAAACCGACGCGACTGCTCGGCGTCCACGTTCCAATTCTGGCGCGCCCCATCCAGGTGGGCGCGAAGCCGCCGAACCAGCAACGCAATGTTGGCCCCAAGGCTGCCGCGGTAGGTATGGACCTCGTCCAGTACCAAGAAGCGGCAGCGGTGATCGGCAAAGATGTCTTCGCGATCTGCAGGTCGTACCAGCAAATACTCGAGCATCACGTAGTTGGTGAGCAGGATATGGGGCGGATGTTTGCGAAGCTGCTCGCGCTCTTCTTGCCTGGTGGAGCGGTCGTACCGCGCAACCTTGACGTAGTCGTGCCCCGAGTCCTTGAGGTACTTGTCGATACGCGCCTGCTGGTCGTTAGCCAGCGCGTTCATCGGGTAGACGAGAATTGCGGTCAGGCCGCTTTGCTTGAACGCGGTTGCATCCTCGATGGCGTTCTGAATGACCGGTAGCAGGAAGCACTCGGTCTTGCCTGAGCCGGTACCGGTCGTCACAACCAGTGGTGTCGCCTCGCGCGACAGCAAGTGCCCTATCGCCTGACTCTGGTGGAGGTAGGCAACCTTCTGGGTGGTGGCCTTCTCCATGACCGCGGCCAAGCGCGCATCGAGCCCTAGTTCCCGCCACGCCCTGCCTGGTTTGAAGGGGCGGTGCGCCTGGAAGAAGGGCTCCTGTGCCAAAAACCCAGCCGCATCCAATTCCCGCGCAAGCGCTTCACGTAGTTCGGGATCCCTCGCGCGGAACTCCGTCTGCAGGTGGGAACGGTATTCCTCAATGACGGTTTCGACGACGGTGATCGGGTTGAGGGTCATGGATTAGTGGCTTTCCGGCTAAATCATAAAACCGAAGGTTTCGGCTTCGAATTGCGCAGGGGAATATCTAAGTAATATTAGGGCGTTAGACACCGTTGGCGATCATAAAATCGGTGCGGATTGCGGAGTTATGATTTGCCGGCAATGCGGATGGAAATGTCCCTCGCTTGCAGCGTGGTCACGCCTTCTCGATCAACTGTAAAGCCACGACGAAGAACCGATCGCAGTGGCTGCAACGTTGCCTAACTCGTTTGGGGTCGACTTCTGCCAAGAGCGCGCTGGCGTGCCGGATCTTGTGGTACTGACCTTTGCTGGTTTTTGCCGTAGCCTTGTGCAGACTGCTCGCTACCGTGCTTTTCGGAACCGTCTCGAGGTCCAACCCCTTCGGTAGTGCGTTACTGGCAAAGTGCTGACCGTAGTACTTCGCCAAGGCGTCCTCGTCCGCCAGTAGCCAAGTCTCCATCAACTGGACCATCAGATGGATCTGGTCCTCATTCGCAAACGCCAGATCCCAGCTGTCACGAGATTTCAGGAACGTGGATGCGCCTCCGTCAACTGGGCTTTCAGAGTCGACCAGAAGGATGTTGATATTGCCAGGTTGGTGCTTGCACGCATTTCTGAATGCCTCGAATGCGTCCTGCCTCTTGCCGCACAAGACCAGCTTTGGACCGAGGTTCTTCGCTCTCGCTCGATCGCGAATTTCTTTGAAAAGCCTCTCGAACCCTTGTCGCAGAGTTGCTTTTTGATCCGCTGTGTCCCCACCGCCTTCAATGTAGATCGCTATTTTCACGGATTCCCCCCCAACTCTCCGACGCGCCAAATCTCGCCGAGACTATACCTATCGAGCCAAAATTTGAGCTTCTCTGGATCGAGGCGCTCCAGAACCGTGGTGTCGCCTAGGTGTTCGCATACCAACACCGAGTCGGAATTGTCAGACAAGCGAGACAGCAACGCTTCGGAATGGGTCGTCACCACAAGCTGCGTCCTAGTCGATGTCTCGAGCAACAGCTCTGCGAGAATCGTCATTGCGTCAGGGTGCAAACCAAGTTCGGGTTCGTCGAGGCAGATAATCGGCGCTGCCTTTGGCGCGAGAAGCGCTGCAAGCATGGCAATGAATCGAAGCGTGCCATCAGAGAGGCGCTGCGCTGGGATTGGAGCAAGACACCCCGCTTCATGAAAGTAGAGCTGCGTCGTTCCACCGATGACACGCGTCGATAGCCGCTCGAAGCGAGGCAAGAACCGCTTCACGTAGTCATCGAGCCGTCCTCGCGCAACGTAATCAACGTGCTCGAGGTCATTGAGGAACAATGCCAGATTGCTCCCATCGGGCAGTAGCACGTCGTTGGGTAGCGCGGTGGATTGCGGTGCGCGCTGCTCACCATATTTCCCAAACGACCATTCCCGGAACGAATAGATGGCCGAGAAGCGTGTCGCTAAATCGTTGAGATCTGGGTAGGAAACGGTCTCTTTTCGCTGCGTGAATACTGACTCGTCGCTCCGCATGAAGTTACGATCAGCAACACTGGGCTCGTATTTCGAACTTGGCCCATCTGGGCCGACGAACTTGGTCGCCACCTTGGCTACCTTGCCTTGGATATCGGCATACACAAATGGCAACTCGCTCCCGTATGCAGGCACGAGCTCTTGGAAAGACTCAGCATCCACGTCAAGCCGTTGCCCAACCAGCCCAAGAGCAAGCTGGTATTCCTCCCGTGGATGTCCGTCTCGCTGGATCTGGACTGCGACAGTCGCCTTGGTGCACCGCGGCTTTCCCTTCCAAATCCAATCCTCGGGTGTCCCACCGCCCCGTATATGGTTCTGCAGCGATGTCGGAAGGGCACTCAACAGTTCGAATGCTTCGATGAAGTTCGACTTGCCGGACCCATTGGGACCAATCAGAACGTTGAGCGGCCGCAGTTCGACCGCTGGTGAGCCCGGCGCGAATGACAGGAGTCCATCGAGTCGCAGTGACTGAAACAGTTGGTGTGTCATGGGTTTTGCCTAAAGGCCGATCACGGACTGACGATTGGGGTAGACTACTTTCGCACTGAACGGGTTGCGTCGCTCAGTCGTCGCCCCGAAGGTGGAAGACCGGACTTCGCTGGCTGGAACTCGCATCCGGCTTGATGACCGGCATGCGCGCCGCCGATCCCCGCTGCATCCATGGCGCGCTCGATCAGCGCCCGGTCGAGATCACCGGGCCCGTTTGGCGCCATGTTAGCCTCCTGGCTCGACACCAACCCCTCATCCTTGGCCCGGTTGATGAACGCCTCGGAAACCTGCAGCACCGCGTCGCCCTGGCGATAGGGAAACCCGCTGCCCTCCACCATCACCGCCCGCGCCGCCGAAGCCACCTCGAACACCAGCAGCCGCACCCCGTCGACCTCGACTACACGCCCCGCCTTCTGCGGCGGCCGCAACCGCCCCACCGGAGCCTCCAGAAGCGCCCGCAGCGCCCCCTCGTCCTGGTAGGGGCATCCCGTCGGAGTCCCGTCGTCTTCGACGCCCAGAATCAGCACGCCACCATCCGCATTGGCAAAGGCTGCAACATACTCCGCCACCTGATCCCGCACCTCACGCCGATCCCGATGCCGCTTCTCCCCCGGCCGCCCCGCAAAGAGCGATTTGCGGTCGAAGTGCTGCCCTTCCTCGGAGTTGATGAGCCAACGAATGGAGTCGACTTCAGTCATCGCTTGCCTCGCTTGGCCTTAGCTTTGGGTTCGGGCGCCGTTAGCACGAATTTGGCTGGTTCTGTTTGGGTCGGCGCGGAACCGGTGAGGTTCAGTACGGGCTTAGGCAGCGTGGTGACGAGCGGGATGTCCCAATAAGGGTCGTGCTTCTTCGTAAACGCATCGAGCCCCAATGCGACAAGTTCGTCGAATGCCGCCAAACAGAGCTCTGGAGCCCTCTTGTAGCTAGAGTGACTGAACGATGCGAGCACGTGTTCGTACTGCGCGCGGTCGAGACCGTAGGCCTGCGCCACAACGGCATCCAACTGTGCGCGCACAGCCCAACGTGCGTCATCGTCAGATAGCACTGGCCAACTGTCCTTGTTACTTCCCTCTCGCCACGCGTCACCGACTTGTTCTTGCCACAATGGCCTGTAGCCGGCGTGATTACACGAAAGACGCAACGCTCCATGTGCAAGGAAACCTGGCAGGTCCGCTTTTGGAACGGGAAGGTACTTCAATGCAAAAAGGTTCACGTTGAGGTCTGCGTAGAACGACAACAGCCAACTGAATGTCGTCGCATTCAGCAGCGCGATGAGTCTCAACGAATTTTGGGTCAGCCGCCGCTCCGGCGTTCCCTCAATCAAAGCGCTATTCGAGACTAGGCATCCCGGCGGGAGCAGTGCCGCAATGCTCTTTTCCGGCGAACTGCCAACGATGGCACGCAACGCGATCTTGTAGTGTCCAATCAGTGCCTTCCATCGCTCGCTTGTGGAGACTCTCACCTCCGGCAATGCAAAGCGCAGCGGATCCCCCCAATCGTCCGTGTATCGGTTGAACGTTGCCCCTTCATGCAGAATCGCGGCACCGCTATTGAGCAGCGGGAGATAGCGTGTTTCCGGACTTCGACTTGTTTCGCCTGACTCGACAGCGATGCGGGTAAAGTGCTTGGACTCGTGCGTCATATGGACGCTCGTGGGCGTCGAACGAATATCAATACCTAGCGCCGATTGCAAGTCTTGGAAGTTCTTGCGATTCATTCTGCATGTGACCAACGCCTGCAGCGCAATCTCGTCCTGGACAGTTGGGAACGAGAAGTACGGATTGCCATCACAAAGTGCCAGCACCGGATAGCGGAGGAGACCTAGTGTAGTAGGTGCAGCTAGAAGTTCAGGATCAACCAGACCGAAATCGGGCCAAGGTACCAACAGGAAGAACGTCCGAGCCACCTGCGACGAGTAGCCCAAATTCGATTCCCGGTGTAATGTCAAACAAGCGACGTGTGTTGAAGAACGACACGTACTTGATGAGTTGGTGCTCGCGACCGACTAGTTGCCTAACTCCTGCGGCGCCAGCGGCAGTGTGGAATGCGCTTGGTACAACGAAACCGAGGTATCCCGACCTGGCCATCAATTGGCAACCGCGCTCAACTATCACGCGAAATAAATCAAGCTGGCGACCTGCGAGATCTCCGTCGATGGTCACCTTTTGGTGTTGGAAAATGCGGTCATTTGATCGCTTGAGGCACTCAAAAGCATCTTGGTACTCATGGAAGAGCGCCCCAACTTCCGTTGACTTGGTAAGCTCGAACTCTATCTTGTCTCGCTCTGCCTTGGTCGGCGCCTCAAGCACCCGCAGATCAAATGCCGCGAGAAACTCCTTCGTGTTGAACTTGATCGCATCCCATGGCGGATTCCCCAGTACAGCGTCAAATCCTCCCCGATGTTCGACGGTTCCATCCGGATGGAACACCTCTGGAAAGTGCAAATCGTAGGGGATGCCATCTCGACCGAGGTCCACCATTTTCCGCAACGCTGGTTGTGACTCGACGACCGTCAAACCATCGTCACCACTAGCCACAGACATAATCAAACTCAGGTATGTGTCGTCGTAGCAAGCGTCCCCCAACATAACACCGCCCGTCCAAGCGGCAGCTAGAAGCTTGATGGGCTTCAGCGCTTCGTCCAGTTTCGATTTGGCAACCCGTTTCAGTTCCAAGTCCCCAATATCTTTACCAATAGACGCTTCCAGTTCGCCCACATGTAGAAGAGCTTCAGATAGAAGACCCCGCAAACGATGTCCAACCCCGCGAGACTGCATCTCTTCGATAGGTCTGCCGCTGTGAGGGAATGTCAGGAGATGTTCAAAGCTGGGACCCGTCACGGAATCCCCGTGCATAATGCGATGTTCCACGAACGTGAGCGGTAGCCCTTCGGCGTAGGATTCTAGCCAGAGGGATACGCGGGCAAGTTCTACGGCGAGGGGGTTCTTGTCGACGCCGTAGAGGCAGTGGACGGCAACGAGGCGGCGGCAGAGGGCCAGGGCTTTGCGTTGCGAGAGGCCGCTTTCTTCACTGTCGACGATGCGACTGGGGAGGTAGGCGACGAGTTCGTCGTTGGGATCGGGCAGATCTTCGACGCGCTTCCAGAGCTCGAAGGCCCGCGCGGTCAGGCGGGCGCGGTCTTCATCGGACTTGGCGGACTCCGCTCTTCGCTGCGCGTCCAAGGCTTGCTCGTCGCAGAGGCGGCAGGCTTCGTAGAGGGCTTCGCCGAGGTAGCGGCAGGCTTCGACGAGGAAGTGGCCGCTGCCCATGGCGGGATCCAGCACCTTGAGGTTGAGGATCGCCAGCGGGTTCGGATTGTCCTGGGGGCTGCGCTCGGCAAGCTGCGGACCGAGGGTTTCTTGGACGAGGAAGCGGACGAAGGCGTGCGGGGTGTAGTAGGAGCCGCTTGCTTTGCGACCCAAGCCTACGCGCAGGTAGAAGCGGTGGGCGGGGATTTCCTCGATGAAGAGTACTTTCGACTTCTTGCTTCCTTCGTTTTCGTCTTCTTCAGTTTCGTCGCTATCTTCTTCGTCCTCGGAGGCAGCTTGCTTGCGGTAGGGCGCGCCTTGGGCCAAGGGCACCACGACTTCCAGCTTGGCGCGGCGCAGGCGGCACATGGGCTCGTTGCTCACGCCAGGCTCGAGTTCAAGTAGGGCTTCGTAGACGCGGCCGAGATCTTCTACGTCTAGGGTGCCGTAGTGCACGCGTTCTCGGCCTTGGCCGGCGTCCCCTTTGCCGCGACCCTTGCGATCAGGAATCGTCCACAAGAGGGCGTCGAGTAATCGGCAACGGCACGTTCGCTCCAGAAGAGCGAATCCAGGATTGGGGTGGCTTCCTTGCCGAAGAGCACACCACCAAGCGGGCTCACATGCAGATCGCTCGAAGAGAGGCCGTGGGAAAATAGGCGAAACAGCGCGCGCAAGCTCGAGGCAAGGAACTCCCCCGTCTCCGCCCCATGGTCACGGATCTCTTCAACTACGCTGGCAAGCGCCGTGCTGGGCGAGAAGGAATTGCGCCAGGTGCTGACGGTGGCAAAGCTGAAGGAACGGGCAGGATCAGATGCCGATTCAAGCTTGAGGATGAAGAGCATCCGGTACACGAGGATGAGGCCCTCGTGCCAAAGCTGCTGGGCAACTTCATCAAGGTTCTTCCAAGACTCGCGCTGCTCGCGGTTCTCGGGCGCATCCATCAGGCCTTGGATGAACCGCTCGACGGAGCGACGCGCCTGTTCACGCAGCTTCTTGGTAACACCACTCTGTGCGAGGCGGGCTTCGTCCAGCAGCTCAGCAATGGCAGCGACACCCTTTGGCTGGCAAAGGGCGCACAGCAGACGGAATGAGTCGGGTACATCGCGCGCCGAACGCCAACCGCCCGAGCGATCCAACGCAATGGATAGGTTGCTATCGCGGCCAGATGGATCACTGAGAACGATGCGCAGTTCCTGCCCGTCGGTCAGGATCCCAACACGTTCCCCCTTGGTCAGAAGAACGCGCTGCGCAACCATTGCAGGGCTGAAGCGGTACGCGCGCCCTCGCTGATTAGGAGCGTCCAAATCTGTCCCCACAGCCACGGCCCAGGCGCGTAAGTGGCTCGCGCCATCGGCTGTCTTGAGTAGGTACCCCCCAGATTCCGCCCCTTCCCGGGTGACTACAGGCTCGGCGGCGTCGACCGTGGCGTAGCCGAGATGCTCGACCAGCGGTGCAATGACCTGATTGAGAACGGCAATGCTGCCGCCGGCCTCACGCAGTCGCCCCAGGCGACGCTTGTATACTTGGAAGCGCGCTTCTCGTTCCTTAGCCTCTGCCTTGCTGTCCTTGGCGAGGAGCTTTTTCTTGAGCAGCAGCTCCTCCAGTTTGTACTGCACGAAGGGCCCTGGCATGGCAGGTCCCGTAAACGTGATGTCCCGAAGAATGAGGGCCATCAGCCTTGCCCTCCCGGTACCACCATGAGAAGGCCCAGTGTCATGATGGGCATGGCAACGAGCTGCTTCCGCTTATCGATCTGGTTGCTCCGCGACCTGTAGATCTGAAGGACGCCATCGGCTTCACGTCTGCGCCACGGCGGTTGACAGGAGTCCGCCTTCAACGCCCCAAGCCGTTCAACAGGATCCGTGGCCGTTTGCCAGGCCGGCAATTCTGCAGCGGGCAGCTCGAAGCTGAGCTGTGCATTGCGTTCACCGCAGAGTTCTTTCGTACGGTGTTGCAACCAAAGCGTCAACTGACGGCGCTCCTCGTCGAGTTCCTTTGAAAACTCTCTGCAGAACTCGTCCGCAACGTCTGCAAACGCAGCCTGCGCGACGAGACGGCAACGTTCCTCTTGCGCGCCAGCCCACGACGCAAAGTGCTTTTCCCAAAGGCCCTTGGTGGCCACTGCCCGATCCCTATCGACATTTCCAAGCCAGTCCGACGGATCGAGTAGGGTTTCGGGATGGCCCTGGGGACTGAGGCGGATCCCAACAACTCTCTCGTACTCGCGACCAAGATCGCTTTGCACGGACGCGAGGAACGTGAAGAGTAAGGCTGGCCCGTTCCCTTCTACAGCAGATACCCGCCGATCTAGTACTTGTTGTTCACCGCCGACCGCGTTGGCGCGCACTCGGTCAATGGCTCGCCTCACGATCGGGTGCGCACGGCCCAAGTAACCGACAGACTCTCCGGCCTTCGTGCTGAATACGTCTGCGTCCGTCGTGAGCAGCAAGCGGCGACTCTCGGACTCGAAGCCTGGCAGATCCGTGAGGCCATGCACCCAGGCGGGAGGCAATTCAAGAGCCATGATGGCGTCCCCCAGGTCACGAACCGCGGTAGCGGAACGAGCTTCAGCAGCGACGGCTTCGCGCACGAAGGTATCTAGGTTGACCCCGCCGAGACGAGAACCAAGTTTTCTGGCTGAAATGGCGTCTTGTAGGCGGTTGTCCTCTGCCCCGACACCCTCGCCGATCAACCAAGGATGCGCATTCGCCGCTTTCTCGAAGCCACTGATTGCGCGATCCATCTCGAGCAATAGATCCTGATAGGCACCGCTGGAAAGGTCGTCTGACTTGGTATCGCCCAACTCGAAAAGAGTATCGGATTGCCTTTCACGTCTGAAGAGCGAGGATTCCTCTTCGACCAAGCCATCCAGTAGTTTCTGCGTCATCAGGTTCTGATCGTTGACCACCAACCCAAGGGTATTCGGGACGAAAGTCAGCCGGGCACGCTGCTTCTCGTACTTGGCCACCAACCGGAGCAGGACCCGTTCCTCGAATGTACCGGCCAAATAGAGGTAGCGGACTACCGGATCATGCTGCTGACGATACCGATCAATACGCCCGTTACGTTGCTCCAAGCGGTTGGGATTGTACGGAAGCTCGACGTGGATCAGATGATGACAACGCTCATGCAAGTTCAACCCTTCAGCGGTGGCGTCGGTGCTGACTAGGATTAGGACATCTTCTTTCCCGAACCGCTCGATCCGCTTACCGCGAACGCTGTCGGAGTCGTCGCCCTCGATGGTCAGAACCTCTCCGGCTATTGCCTTGGCGTTGCAAGCGCGCTGCAATGCCTCCGTGACGGCCTTCTGACTATCCGAATACTCGGTGTAGACGAGAATGTTGGCCCTCGGCTCGCGCTCACGAACGGCTTGGATTTGCGTGAGGAGAGCGGCCAGCTTCGGATCCTCCGAGTCAGCCGATTCCGCCAGGATCAGCAGATTCTTGGAGACCGCGAAGTGTGGCATCAATCGACTTCTGGCGTTGCGATGCGCGGCGACCTTCGAGTTTCAGCCCATGAACCAGCTCAGAGATTTTGTCGAGATTCTCCGGAACATCCGCCCTGAGGCAAGCAGCCATGTCCTCGGCTTCGAGTTGGGCCTGATCGAATTCTTCTTCGGCAGACAGAGCGCCGTAGCGTTCAAGACGCTTGCGGTAGTCTGCGAGAGTACGCAAGCGCTGCTTTCGGGCGTCTTCTTCTCTTCCCCGCGCTCCAGGATTTCCGCGTAGCGATCTGCGATGACTTCCAGTGTGTTTTGGCAGGCTCGAACCGTTGACACCGACCGCTTCAGAAGTGAGATAAACGCAAGAACATCGCCAAACTGACGGCGACGAATGGCCTGCCTAAGTCTCGGAGAAATTAGTGTGAGCAGCGCCTTCTGCAGGGCAGAAAACTTTGCATGGCTCTCCTGGGTGAACTGGACCGCCTGTGGAAGCACGACTCTCTCGCGGAACATGGGCTCATTGGTTCCGGGCTTCTTGACGTGGTGTTTCAGGCGTCGCACCACGTGGCGCTGGTAAGTGTCCCCTCGAATGGCGCCTCGTCCATCGAGCAGACTCGGATCGAGGAGCTCCAGCAGGGAGGCAAAGTGCTCATCGTAGCCATCATGCGGTGTCGCAGTGAGCAACAGCAGTCCGTCAGCTTGTCGAGCCAGCAATTCTGCGAGCCGGCGGCGGCGCGAGTCTTCGCCGTCACCCGCCCCACCGAGGCGCACCGTGTGATGGGCCTCGTCGATGATGACCAAGTCCCAGGCCGTCCGCTCCAGGTCCAGCATAACCTTGTCTTGCTTGGCGAAGTCGATGGAGAGCAGGCACAGTGAAACATGGTCGAAGGGATTGGCGCCTAAGGAAAGTGTTCGGCGCTTCTCCTGAAGACTGCCCCAATCACGCAAAGCCTCGAACCTGAGGCCGAACCGAAGCCGCATCTCGTCATGCCACTGTTTCAACAATGGTCCTGCCGGCGAGACGATTAGAACCCGATGTGCACGGCGGCGCGCAATCAGCTCGGCGATGATTAGGCCGGCTTCGATGGTTTTGCCGAGACCAACACCATCTGCCAGCAGTAGCCGCGGACGGCTCAGCGACAGTGCCCGCATTACCGGCACCAGCTGGTATGGAGAAATCGTGAGGCGTCCCGGTTGAACGGCTAGAAGCGCAGAGGGACCAAGGGCCTGTTCGAGGAGAAATGCCTGATGATAGAGGAGCCAATCTTGAAGGCGCCCGGCCTTGCGCGGCTCCAGTGCCGTGGTGATTGGATCGATCCGTTCAAACGGTGACAGGAGATCGATCTCCCGACCGCGCAGTCCACCTTCGGCGCAGCGCAACCGATAGCGCGTCTGTTCACCGGCATGCTCTGGCGGCTGTGCCACCTCCCAGCGCAGGCCGCGGGCACGCACAGGCGTCCCAGGAATGAGGAGGTCAGGTCGAGGCACGTGACTGGATGGCGGCGGGACTGGCATGGGGTTAGGCGGTGCGACAGCAGCAGGTCACTGGGATGGTCCGCGAAGGTACCGCATCGCCCTCCCGGTTGAAATGGCTGGAATACCCAGATGGCGCCAAAACCACGTACACCGTAACGTGCCCGGCGTTTTCTGCCAGTTCCGTAGGACGAACAATGTCCCAGCGGCTGGGAAAGAAGTGGTTGCTACCATGATGCCGATCCAGAATGGCAAGCAGAAGTTGTCCCAGGACAGGACACCTGTTTCCAGATCCCCGTGGTCGTTGCTTCGAGAGGATACAACGCTTTGACGCTAGAATGGACTCCCGAGCGGTACGCATTCGTCGACTGGAAACTCCTGCCCGATGGCGGCACCTGCTACCAATGCTCAAAGTTAGTTCAGGAGTGGTTCACTCGCGAGACCGATCCTCAGCGAAAGGAAGCGCTCTCGGTGTTGTGGAACCTGATGCTGTTGGAAATGGCTTGGGAACCTTTGGACGGACAGGCTCTGAATCCGCCGCACTTGCTGGCAAAAATCCCACGTGACGCGCTAGTCGTCCTCACCGAATTTCTACCTCAGATCCGCAATCCGGAGGTGCGCGCGCGGATAGCTGACGCAGCGTGGGGAATGTCGCGTGCATGCTCAGCGAGTGTGGCTGCCGCCGCTGCTAGGGACTACCTAGAGACAGCCAATAGCTTGTACGATCCCGACGAGTGGAGTGAAAGTTTCACGCGTTATCAACGTGCCCTTCGACTCGCAGCAACCCTCGGTCGGAAACAGGCGACGTTCACCGAGGCCGCGGATACGCTCCTTCAAAAGCTGCGTGACGTCGCGGTCGACGAACCGCTCTACTTCTCGCTTCGTATGGTCGAATTGTTCCTGGCGCAAAGGATCGGAGACCCAGCGGAGCTGGCAACGATTGTGTCGAACGTCGCAAAAGCGGCGCTCGCTATGGGCGAACTCGACCGAGCCAGGAGGTATCTTGAGTGTTCAGCACAATGCTGGAAGCGAGCTAACAATCCCGGGCGGGCAACTGCTGCTTTGCGTTCTGTCGTCGATCTTCTTCTACAGGAGGTGAACGCAGCAGGGACAACCGAAGAAGAGACGATTCATGCGGCAATTCTAACGGATGAGGCAATCAAGCTCCTCAGAACCATGGGTGGAGCAGGAGAAGAAATTGCGCACCTCAAGGTTAGCCTGCAGCGACTGCGCGCAGCGGCAGTAGCAAACTTCAAGTCGATTGAGGTTGGTGGTCTCGATCTTAGTGCTCACATCGCGAGCGCGCGCGACGCTGTTCGCGGCAAGTCTGCGTGGGAAGCACTCGTTCAACTCGTGCGCCTTTGGCACCCAGATACGAAGGATGAGCTTCGTCGTCGAGCGATAGATGTTTTGAGAGACGCGCCTTTCTATGCAATGGTCGCAAAGCAGCGCCTCGATGATTCAGGTCGCCTCATCCATCGGCGCTCTGGCGCCTTGGACGGAGACGGAGAGGACGCCATCGTCGGACAGATGCACGAGGATGTCACCACCTGTCACCAGGTGTTCGCCTCAGGCGGTATCCTTCCGGCCTTACGCCAATTGCAGTCCGAACATGGGCTGAGGCTCGATGACATGAAGTCAATCGCGGCGCGAAGCTCGTTCGTCCCCCCCGGACGAGAATCGCTGTTTGCTCGAGGCCTCGCCGCTGGACTCAACGAAGACTTCATTGTCTCCGCCCATCTTCTCTTTCCACAGTTTGAGCACGCGGTCAGGTGGCACCTGAACGAAGCAGGCGTGTCGACACTGACGCTCCCAGCATCGGGGATCCAGAACGAACTGGACCTTGGAGCACTTCTCGATAGGCCCGAGACCGCGCAGATGTTCGGTGACCCCCTTTTGTTTGATCTGAAGAGTCTCCTTGTGGAGAAAGCCGGAGCCAACTTACGTAATGAGCTTGCACATGGTCTCATTAATCCGGGAACTCATGAGCCGGACCTTGTGTACCTGTGGTGGGTCGTTCTACGGCTCGTTATGGCTCCTTTTCTATTGCATCGACCGGAGGGCGACGAGTCGCCAAGAAGCGGGTAGTCGTGCCACCGCCGTACGATGCTGCTGACTGCGAAGTGAATTAGCTGCCCCCCATTGGCGGCGGAGGGGTGTCGGCCGGAGAAGTGTTCGAAGTCGCGGGAATCTAGATCGCCCATTAGTCAGACGATCTAAATGGGCGAGCGTGATTGTCGATCGTCTGATGGATTGAAAAGCCACGAGGATTTTGGGATCGTGCGGTTACCACACCAACGACACCAAAAACCTCATGGCCAAACAGACGATACCGCAGCTTTCCGCTTCTGACCGCGAGGAATTGATCCGAAAGGGCAGAAAATCTGGAGATCTACTTACCGCAATGCGATTTCTCCTCATCGCGAGGTTGGCCGAGGGACTGCCACAGGCAGCCCTTGCCCGCTCACTTTCGGTCGCCCCGTCGACCGTGTCTCGCACGGTCAGCACCTACTTGCGTCACGGGGAGGACGGTCTGTTCGACAATCGCTGCGAAAATGGCAGTCGGAAGGTAGACGACGCCTTTCTCGCGGAGCTCGAGAAGGTATTGACGCGAGTTCCGACGGACTTTGGGTGGTCTCGCCCGACTTGGACGCGAGAACTCTTCGCTCTTGAGCTTGCACGTCGCGGGTATCCGCGAGTCTCTGTTGCAACAATGGGACGGGCGCTCGCTAAGCTCGACGCCCGATTGGGAATGGCAAAACCCGTTGTGTCTTGCCCCTGGAAGGCAGAACGGCGAGAGGAACGACTCGCGGAGCTTCGGACGTTGGAGGCCAGTGCGACGGCGGCGGAGCCTGTACTGTTCGTCGACGAAGTGGACATCGACCTTAACCCGAAAATCGGAAGGGATTGGATGGCCAAGGGACAACAGCGATGGGTGCTAACTCCGGGGAAGAACGAGAAGTATTACGTTGCCGGAGCGCTCGACGTGAGAACCGGTAGAGTTATCGCTAAGGGAGGTCCTAAGAAGAACGTCGACCTGTTCGTCGCGCTTCTCTGGTGCCTGTCCGGAGCCTTCCCGTGGGCGAAGCGTATCCATCTGATCCTGGACAACTACTGCATCCACAAGGCCGCTCGAACGCAGCACGTTCTCGACGAGCTGGGAGGCAAGATCGTGCTGCACTTTCTTGCGCCGTACCGTCCTCAAGCCAACCGAATCGAAAGGGTTTGGCTCGATCTCCATACCAACGTAACGCGCAATCATCGTTGTCGCCGAATGACCGAGCTACTCGAAAACGCTCACGACTTCATTGAAACGTACCGTTGGTCGAGGGCGTCCAAACCGATACCGACACGCCACAAGTTGGCGGCATGAAAATTCGACAATCGTGATCGCTCATTTCAGCAGGCCGCGGGGAGCGCCAGGTGCAGAGACAGACGATGAGCGTCGCACTACGGGGCGGCGGGACCGCGGGAAGAGCACGTCGAATCGCATCTGGAGCTCCTCTGTCAGAGTAGCCATATAACGATCCGGCTCAGACATATGACCATTCGCAGGAACGGAGCCGGTGCGGCGGCGACTGTAGTGTGTCGGTGAGGCTGATCTTTTGAAGGGTGGCATCGCCGAAGGCGCCCGCCGCGCGCGCGACCAGAAGCGCGCCAGCTTCTTCGTCCGAGAGCTTTTTGGTCGCGAGCACACGCAGCCACTTCAGATGGACTTCGCCGAGGAAATGATAAGAACGTGACTGCAATCTGGTCGAACGTCGTAATTGATCGACAGTTGCTGGCAGCAAACCCAATCATGCGGAAAGGAGAGGCATCGACACGATGGGTTTACGTTTGCCAAACGTCCAACGAAATGCACACGCATGCCTTCGAAGCAGAGCGCGTGAGAACGGTGCTTCGTTGGCTAGCAACGATAACCATCCGATTGGGCATCTTGTAGACGAGCACCTCGCAGTCGGTGTGTTGAAAACAACATTCGAGGGAGCGATCCCCAACCGATACCCGTTGCCGCTACCCCCAACAATCTTCAGCTGAGGGATCACAAACCTCCTCTTCCCGTTTGCCCTTCCCTCCTCCTCGCGATACAATCGCGACGTTCCAGGGATGGGGCACGTCGAGGTTCGGTGAGATTCGTCCATGCGCGAATCTCACCAGCTCGGCGATCATTCAAGGAGGTATTCGGTCTAGCTCAGTCCACTCAATCGCTTGCGAAGACCGCGCCTCAATGGAGAGGCGCACTCGGAACGAGCATTAAAATAGTGGGGTTCGCACTGTTCGAGCAGCCGAACCCCGGACCACGGAAGGATCAATTCCAATGGCCACAAGAAACGTACCAGAATCATCGGTAGGTTCGTACCGTTTTGTCTCTCGTCTCCTCGCGCCGTCCCCAATCATTGGGTTAGTGCGGCGTAGTAACGTCCACTTCGGCTATTCGTCCAACGAAGCCCTTTTGCCGAAAATTCGGCGAAAGCACCGCCCCCTCGAACGTCGGCTGCTCAGTAGTCGTGCTCGCCACAGCGAGGTGCGACCATGACCATCCGCTATATCCACATCGAAGACTCGATGCCTCGCGGAGACGTCATGCGCGTCATGGGTGCGCTGTACGATCACGCGCGACAACTCACGGACGTCGGTTCCATCGTCGCGGACTTCCAGCTCTCGACGAGTGACGGCGTCGAGATGATTCGCCAAACCGCAACGGGGATCCGTTCGAACGCCGTACAAACCACTTTGCTCGCAAACCAACTCTCGGAGCTCGCCGGAAGGCTCGACAGTGTCGCGAGCTTTCTGGAAAGTGCTCAGACGATCGACTGCGATGAAGCAGTAACAGACGGCGCGAAACGGAAAGGGAAATAGCAGCGACTGGCCTCGCCCGACGAGCGTGATCCGAACGAGGATGGATCGGTCTTCAGTCGCTCCGTCCTCGTCGGGATCCATGCATTAATCGTCGTCCTTTCATGCTGCTCGAGAGCTTCCAAACCCGGACTCTCCTGCGCCCAGACACGACCTTTCAATAGGGTTGCCGCCGGGTTCCTTGCTGAGTTGGATAGCATCTCCGCCCAACGGCGGTGCGACGACTCGCGGCCGCAACAGTATCACGGGCAGGTATCGGCACGAAGGACAGTCGCCGCCAGTACAACTGAAGCGAGCAAAGCGTCAGCGGATCGAGCCGCGGCGGCGGCGGCGACCTCGACCTGCCAGTTCGAATGGTAGCCGAGTTCATCGCAAAGCGATGCTGCTCATATTATCACGGTGCTACTCATCGGGATCTATTCGCCCGATGGCCTCGTCAGTAGCCAACTCGAGTTCACGCAGTTCGTCTGACGAGAGTGATCGAATCCGTGACTCGAGAAGGCGCTTTGGAATGGCACGCAATTGGAAAGCGAGAGCAACGGAATCGGAAGGCGGCCCAAACTCGTTGGCTCGGATGAGTGCCGTGCCGGCAAGGTTTGCCCGCTCAAGGTTGGTGGTCAATGGGACGACCAAAACGGATTGCAGAGCGCGCGACAGCAACTCACTCTGCCAAATGACGACAGGCCTGCGACCAGTTTGCTCGAGGGGGCGATACTCACCAAGGTTGGCCCACCAAAGCTCGCCGCGTCTCAAGGTCCGTCCTGGGTGTCAAGGTCATCAATCCATGCGTCGAGACCTGCAGTCGCCAAGGCCTCATCTTCGGTTGGGTTTGCGGCAAGCTTGCCAAGAATCCATCGCCGCGGATCTGGTCGACGCGTAACGATCACGCCAACAACCTCACCGGGTCGAAGGGACAGCGGCTTGGCAGGTTTCAAAATGCCGTCTTGGTAGCAAGCTTCAATCCGAGGCACGACGCCAGATTAGCACTAGGACAGCGCATCGTCACGGCGTGGGACCGCGAAGTCTAGGCCGGCGTGCGCCCCTAAAGAGCTCGGCCCGCCCGAGGAATGCGGAAAACTTAGGTTTCCGCCAACAGCCAAAGACCAACCGCAGAAGCAGTCTCTGGTCAGGCGGACATCGCGCGACCGAGAAGTCGAACGCAAAGGCGTCGTGAGCACCCACGCGCGGCAACTCACGGACGTCGGTTCCATCGTCAAGGACTTCCAGCTCTCGACGAGCGACGGCGTCGAGATGATTCGTCAGACCGCGACGGGGATCCGTTCGAACGCCGTACAAACAACATTGCTCGCAAACCAACTTTCGGAGCTCGCAGGAAGACTCGACACTGTGGCGAGCTTTCTGGAGAGCGCGCAGACGCTCGACAGCGGTGAAGAAGTGACAGACGGCGCGAAGCGAAAAGGGAAATAGCAGCGACTCACCTCGCACGGCGAGAGTGATGCGATCGAGGACGAACCGACGTTGACTCGGTTCGTCCTCGCGAATGGAAATCCCACGTTCGAACAGTTCCTTCTGGACCACGGAAGATCTGCCGCCCATAAAACGTTCAACGAATGAAACGGGCTACCCCGTTTCTTGGGCGCCAGGAGAACACTCATATGGCTAAGCACCTATCTTTGGTTGGGATCAAGGGTACCAGCCTCGATGAGGCGTACAATCGAGTCTTGCGGGAGGCCATGTTGCTCTCGCCGCGACAGGTTCGGCACGTGAACTATGACGCAGAGCGCGCCGCAACCGTCGCGTTGGGGACGGCAAAGCGACTTTCACCATTCAAGGCGGAGCTCAGTGCGCTTCCGAGGTTTCCTGCTGAGCGACTCGAGCATCTGGAGGACTACGCACTCGCGCTTTACAGCGCCCACCTCCGGTGCAATTTCCACAGCGCCCCTACGGATGAGTTGACGGCGTTGAGCGAAGCCGGAAGCTGGTGGCGAAGGGTCTTACTGGCGGACGCCAACTCTCTCGCCGTGCGACAGCACCTCAGAATGGAGCAACTAAGAGTGTTGCGCCGTAGCCACGGCAATCGAAATATCGCCCATGACTTGGCGGGCCTGGCTCAGAATTCTTCAAGTCGGAATGGGCGCGAATCAAAGACCACACCGGTATCAAATTCGCGGAGCTCGAGGGCGTGGAGAGACTCGCATTGGATCTTACCTCCGCAATGGCGTCCCGTTTGGATGCAAACGGACGGGTGGATGAAGCAAGAGACGTTCGGGCACGGATGTTCACCTTGCTCGTTGGCGTTTACGACGAGGTTCGCCGCGGTCTCGAGTACACCCGCTGGTATCACCACGATGCCAAGAAAATAGCTCCTCCCCTCAGGAGATCGCCTCGCCCATCAGAATCCGCGAAGACGGAAAAAGCGAGCACTTAGCGTCCGCTGACATCCAGGAAGCACTTTGAACCTGTCACCCATGTGCCCCGTCTAATCCGTTACCCATCCGGGCTTCGTTCCGCCGCGTTTCGTCGGTAGCCACGCTCGAGCCAATCGGCTATGCTGCACCAACGAAACGCTCAATACACCGGTCTTTCGTTTCCTTCCACTCTCAGCCAAAAGGGCTACCGGTAGCCTCGGATCAAGTTCATGGGCCTTGTACCCCCTACCGCTAGCCTCCGTCGAAGTTCGTAGGTCCTGTACCCCCTACCGCTAGCCTCCGTTGAAGGTCACGCGTCCTAAGATGGCTACCGGTAGCCTCGTGAGCGAGTGTTTGATACCGCAGTTCCCCTACCGGTGGAACACACATCGAGCTAAGTACTCGAATGTTGGCCAGCGGTAGACCGCTCTCGGATTTTGAAAGCCGATTTTCGCCTACCGGTAGCCTCAACTCGACCTCCAAAGTTCATCTGAGGCTACCGGTAGGCTTTTCTTGGTTGGGCACCGAGAAACCTGAAAATCGATGCGCTCGGAGCGCTCCCGACTGAGGTTGATGAGGTCGGTTGGCCTTCTTGGTTCGAAACACCGACGGACTCGAATCTGCTTCGCCACGAAGACCCTGCAAGCTCGGCGAGACGACTTTGGCCGTCGCGCTCGACGTGACGAGATGCTGGCGAGACAATTTGGGCTGTCGCACTCGACGCGTCGAGTGCTCGGTGGCGTGCAGTCGACTGTCGCCCACGCGAACACGGTTGCGCGTTGACGCACCACGAACGCCGCGTGGCGCATCGAACGTGGCGCACCGAATCCACGTCGCTTGAAACGCATGCATGACAGCGCAAGCAATCACCACCGATACAGAACGCTACATCATCGGCGGCGCACCGAGTAATTTTGCTAACAGCTATCCACGGCATCGAGACAAGAGAATGGAAAACCCACGCTCATGAATTGCTTCTGGACCGGGGAAGATCTTACGCCCATACAGCGTTGAATGAACCGAACAGGGCGGGGCCATAAAGGGTGGCCACGTGAAAGGAATTATGTCCGATCATATTTCTTTGATGGGGATTGAAGAAGCAAGTCCTGATGAGGCGTACGACCGCATCTTGCCGGAAGCGCTGAAGCTGGACGCATCGTTGATTCAGCCGGTGAATTTGGACGTCAACAACATCGTCATCATCGGCATGGCAGCGGCGAAGCGACTGCCGGCCTTCGATGAAGCGCTCCGCACGCTGACCGGTTTCCCGGCGGAGCGGTTGGATCTGTTTGCGGACTACACCCTGGCACTTTATAGCGCACAGCTTCGCTATGCGTATGCCACGAGCCCGATGGAGAAGCTCCCGCAGCTGAACGAGACAGCGACTCGGTGGCGCGACATCCTGCTTGCAGAGGCCAAGTCTCTCGTGACCAGGCAAACCATCAAGGAGGAGCTATTAAAGGAGCTGGCTGGCAATCACGGCTACCGCAACGTCGCTCACGACCTTGCCGGTTTGGCGCAAATCTTCAAGGCGAATTGGGAGGCGGTGAAAGACCAGACCGGCCTCAAGCAAGCGCAGATCGAAGAGGTAGACAAGCTCGCGCTGAAGCTGACCGGCGCCGTAGCACAACGCGAGCAGTCTCCAGAGCAGGTCGAAGCAGCAACGGACATTCGAAATCGGATCTTTACCTTGTTCTGCCGTGCGTATGACGAAATCCGCTCCGGCATCCAATACCTTCGACGCAATCACGATGACGCCGACGAGATCGTCCCGTCGCTTTACTCCGGCCGTAACAACTCAAACATCGTCAAGAAGGACAAGGATAAGCCCACGACGCCAGCGGGTACTACGCAAATAGGCACTACTTCGAACCCCGCAGCGCTAACAGCCGACACGGCGAACGCTCTTCCCGGAACGGCTGCCGGCGGCGCGCGTGTGCCCATCGGGCTTCCCGGTGGCGATCCCATGAGCAACTGATCGCAGTCGAATTGCCAACTCGTTCTAGTCCACACGTCTGGCGACGACCTTGCCAAACCATTGCCATCCGCTGGCAAGGTCGTCGCCTCGGGCCGTCGTCGTTGCTCGGCGTCCCGTCGGCGCCCCGCCTTGGGCGGCCGTCGTTTGCTTCCCGCGGAACGTCGTCGCCTCGGGCGACCACTTCGCTTCGCCTTTGCCTCTAAAGGTTCGTATGTCCGCTCCATCATTGTTCTTGGGCGCAACCCGACCGTTGAATGGCAACGGCAACGGGCAGGCGTTGACCATGTTCGGCCTGCCCGCGCATCACCTCGTGACCCACAGCGTCATCGTCGGAGCGACGGGCAGCGGCAAAACGGGCCTCGTCACCGTGATGGTGGAGGAAGCCCTGCGCAATGGCATCCCCGTGTTGATGATTGACGTGAAGGGAGATCTCCCGAATCTCCTCCTCTCCTTCCCCACCTTCTCGCCGGCGCCGTTCATTCCTTGGATGGAGGGCTCGGCGTCACCCTTGGACTCGCGAAGCATCGAGCAGCTGGCCCAAGAAGCGGCAGAGCTCCGTCAGCAAGGCCTCACGGGATGGGGGATCACCGAAGCTGACTTGATTCGGTTCCGTGAGCAGTCAACCTTTCGAGTCATTACTCCCGGCGCGACTTCCGGTGAGCCCCTTCACATGCTCTCGGGGCTCGAGCGACCCTCACAGCGGTGGAAGAGCGATCCCGAGGGTGCTCGCGACGCCCTCAGCGCGGCAGTGTCCCTCGTCTTGCGCCTATTGGGGCGCGATCCCGATCCCGCACGGAGCCGTGAGCATGTCTTGCTCATGGTACTCGCGGAGGCGCGGCTTTCCGAAGGTGAGCCCGCTGATCTGGCGACGCTCCTCGAAGCCCTCGTGAGTCCTCCCATCGACAAGGTGGGAGCCCTCTCCGTGGACGCCTTCATGCCGAAGTCCGAGCGAAAGGCCTTGGCCGCCTCGGTAAACTCATTGCTCGCCTCACCCAGTTTCTCACTCTGGAGAGAAGGCGTCACGCTCGACGTCGCGGACTGGCTCAAGCCCGTTAACAAACGCGCCCCCGGCGTCATCGTCAGTGTGGCTCACCTTGACGACTCGGAGCGTGCCCTCGTCTTGGGCGTCGTTCTGGAGGAAGTGCTCACCTGGGTGCGCTCGCTCCCCGGTACCCAACGACTACGCGCCCTCATCGTCTTCGACGAGGTGTACGGCTTCATGCCGCCGCACCCGGCGAATCCTCCCACGAAGCGTCCATTGGTTTCCCTCATGAAGCAAGCGAGGGCCTTTGGCGTCGGAGTCGTCGTCGCGACGCAAAACCCAATGGATCTGGACTATCGCGCCCTCGGCAACGCAGGATTGTGGTGCGTTGGACGCCTTCAAACCGACAACGATCGCGAACGCGTGCTCGACGGCATCACCGCCAGTGGGCCAGCTCTCTCGATGAAGGCGTCCGAATTGGAGAACGTGGTCAAGCGCCTTTCCCTGCGTTGGTTCGTGATGCGCAACGTGCACGCCAACCCGGGGCTGTGCTTTCTGCAACCCCGATGGGCCATGTCGTACCTGCGGGGACCCATGACGAGAAACGAGATCCGGATGGCGAGAGAATCGGCCGAAGTCGCGGTCTGCGCAACATCTCCGACGATCCTTTCGGTCGCCAAGTAGACAGGGTTAATCGCAATGTGGAAGTCACCTCACGAAACAGGAGCAACCATGCCCTTCGACGACGGAAAATCGGAATCCTTGGTGGAGACCGTGCAGCACTCACAGGCAACTTCCGTTGCAATGTCGAGCCCGCCCCGAAGACCAGTCGAGCCGTCTGCCGCTCCGCCAAAGCGAAGCGGCGAACGGGCTGCGTTCATCCGCTCTTTGCCGGAGGACACGCCTTACAAAGAGGTCATCAAGCGCGCCGCCGAACACGGCCTCAAGATCTCGAAGAATCACATCTTCTCCCAGCGCACGGCCGACAAGGAAAGCCGCAGTAAGGCCGCGGCGCTAGCTACGGAGATAGGAGCAACTTCCTCCAACAAGCCAATACCGCGTTTGGATCCGCTCGATCTCGAGGCGCAGCTCCGCAACGCCGTAGCCCAGCTCGGATTGCGGCGAGCCTATGAAATCCTCGGAACCATCGAATCTCAGATCCGAGAATTTAAGGAGCCCCCCGAGCAACATCAGTAGCGCAACAGAAACAGTAAGTGGTTGGGATGGGCAGTGCGTGCGCTGCTGGACTCGGGGGCGACTCGCTGGTGCACGTAACGCTTCGCGCTACGACTGTCAACCCAGTTACGAGCCCTCGTGTAATGTCACTTCGGCTTCTTCCTGCTTCAGCCAACCCGTCTTTGGCAACGTGGACAGTCTGCACGACGGACGGTGCGCTTGAAAATCTGTTCTTGATACGCGTGCTTCTTTGGACACAGCCACCAGACGATCTTGGTGCTTCGCACGTTCACCTGCGAAGGTTTGAGGTCGCCGTTCTTCGTGGGGTGCCAATCACGTGCAACGGGCACGTTGAGAGACGAGAGACGATTCGTCACGGACACTTGGAGTCCAGAGCAACAGGGGCAGCCGCTGCCCGCCTTCGTTCGGTGATAGATGCAGGTGCTCCACTCATGGTCAGGGCCCTTGGGGCACTTCCACCAGACCCGCTTGCGCGATCCCGAGACAACGTTCCAAGGCGTTAGTTCTCCGTTGCGCGTTGGATGCCATTGCTTGGCAATCTCCGGAAACTGTCGAGCGAGACAATTCTCCTTCGTAACCACGCGGTTTTTGCACAACGGGCAATTCGGCGTTCGTATTCGTCTCCTGACTTCGGCTTTCCAGTCGTGAGAGGGCGTCCCGCGGCACTTCCACCACACGGCTCGCGCATCGCGTCGCGTGACGTCACTGGGCTTTAGCTTTCCATTCTTGGTGGGGTGCCACTCGGCGGCCAAGTTCGGGTGGGTTTTGGTGAGGCACGTCTCAGCGCTAACGAACGTCCCATTGCAATACGGGCACTGGCTGGCGTTCGGCGAACGTGACCTGACTTGCGCCGACCACTCATGACCCTTTGAGCACATCCACCAGACAGACTTCTTCGAGTGAAGGGCGACGTCCTTCGGGCGAAGCTCTCCATTTCGCGTCGGGTGCCACTGCCGCGCTAGCGCGGGCGCTTTTTTCGCGATGGAGTCTCGAGGAGTCGTTCGATGGTGACTGCAAAATGGGCACCCTAAGACGCGATACGTCTCGTCCTTCTGCCGACGCAGCAAGCTGTCGGGTGCCATCTCCCAAACATGATCAGGTGCAGCTGCACACTTCCACCAGACCTTCTTCGTTGAGCCAGCAGAGAGCTCTGCTGGCTGTAGAGCACCGTTCCGCTTCTTGTCCCAAAGGCCCAAGAGCGTGGAGAATGCAGCGACGGTCCAACTGGCAAGCTCGAGGCTGAAGTGGCGCCGAGTGGCCCCAGCCTTCAGTTTGCGTCGGCTTTGTGCGTCGAGTCCTTGGAGCAGTGATTCGAGCCTCACGACTGGGCGCCCATGGAGGAGTTCGATTCTCGATCCTATGGCGCGTCAGGATGCGTCGCGCTTCTGACTCCGACAGGTTTAGGAGCAGGCCTAAGTCGGAGAGTCGAATGTAGCGGCGTGGCATGCCGGCGGACTTTAACCCGGGAACCAACTTCTTGAAAGCGGCGCAGTCTTCGGAGCTCGAGCGCGAACGACTGCGCGCATACGACGCCTACTCGTACTCGGCAAGGCGATGAGCAGCGCACCCGCGAAGCAGCCTCGCCCGTCGAAGCTCGAGTATGTCGAATGGGCACACGCCTTCGGCGTGCCCAAACGCTTCCTCTAGTGATTCGAAAAAGCTCATGGGGCGCGCCAAGGAGGCGACCGGTGTCGAAGCCGAGCCGCACAATGCTCTGCGTAACTGATCGCTCACCCCACTCTCGCCTTCACACACGAAAATCACCTCTCGGCAGTAAGACCAAATCTGCGGCATGACGTCAGGAAAGGAGCTCGAGCTCTTTACGATGTTGTTCGCAGACGACGGTCTCAAGTTCAGGATGAGCAAACGCGTGCAGTCGTCCTGTCCAGGCATGTGCCGTAGCTCCGAGAGCAACAAGACGAGCATGGTGACGGTCACTGGCCCTGACCACTCACAGAAGCAGACTCGACCGTAGGTAGAAAGCTGAGGCATAACAAACGCGCCTTCCCTGAGGGGCGGACGAGCCACCCCAATTTGCGCCTCAACCGTTACACTCGGTCGTGGCTATCTCCCGTCGGTCCAAACAGACAAAGTGTACCGACATTTCATCAAGAAAAATCACGACCCCAGGCCGCGGAACCTATAGTACGCTCTCCGCATGTGTCCGTCAGAAAAGGGAGGGAGCCGAGCACCAACTCGGCAAGCCGAGCGGGCCCCCAGTCCATCGCTACAAAAGGTTCGGAGTGGCGAAATGACGCTCGACGAGTATCTGGATGAAGCCACGGGCGTGGCCATCGCGCGCGTCAAGCATTTGCTTGGCCCGAAGGACTTGGAAGTTCTGAGGGAAACCCTGCGCGAACACGTTCGGACTGATCCTGTGGTCGTCGAAATGCTCCGTCAAATGACGGGACAGACGCCCGAGCTGACCTCTGACTCCATCGAGCACTGAGCCATGACTGCAAACGGCAATCTCAGGTTGGTGCCCGGTGGGGCAAGCGAACACTTGGAACAACCGACTGAAGGTGACGCTCACGCGCGTGCTCTGCTTCTGTTCGAGCAAGAGCTCGACCTCGTTGGTATCGTAGCGGGACAGCTGGGTCGCACACTCGGCTCCCTCGTTCCCCGGGATGAGTTGCTCGAGGCGGGCAGGGAAGGCCTCTTCGATGCCGCGCGTCGCTTCGATCCATCCCGCGGTGTGCCCTTCAGGGCGTACGCGAACCGACGGGTGAAGGGGGCCATCTTCGATTACGTTCGGAGCTCATGCCGATTGCCGCGGAAAGCCTACGAACGGCTGAAGAGTGCGGCGGTCATGACTGACGTATCGGCGGGAGAGGCGGAGTTCGTCTTCTCGGGAGGGACTGAGGCTCAGGCCCCGGACGTCGAGGATCAGTTCGGCGAACACCTGGATTCACTCACGTCGTCCTTCGTTGCGACAGTCGCCTCGCCTGAGAGTGCAGCTCCGGCAACGGGAGACGAGATTGACAAGGTGTCCCCGGAAGAGGCAGCCATCCGCGCGGAGACGCGCGAGCGCTTGCGCGCCGGCATCGCGACCTTGGAGGTGGACGAAGCAGGGCTCATCCAGCTTTATTACTTCGAGGAGAACTCGATCCGCCAGACGGCGAAGATCCTGGGCGTGTCAAAAACCTGGGCACAGCGACTCCATTCGCGAGCGCTCACTCGCCTGGCGAAGCATTTACTCGGGACCGGCGGGTCAGCTCAGTGACCAACACGAGGGGCCACTTCAAATCGCCCTTTCGCCCGTGGCGAAGGAATTGGAGAGCCACGTCGACAGAACGTGAGCCGCTGCGCCACGGGCGTAGAGCTGAACGCTGCCAGACCTCGCGAGGCGCTTCGTGTACTCGACCCCGCTCTTCTTCATGTGCCAATCGAGATCGTCAAAGTCGAGATAGACAGGAAAGGCCTCACCTTCGTCATCGAAGCAGTCGAGCAGGTGGTCAGGCAGCCACGTCGGTCTGACGTGAACGCGATAAGCGTCCCCGACGATAGCGCAAAAAATGTCGATCTCGACATCTTGGCCAGGCCCAGGTGCGGCCGCGTGAGCTTTCATGACGTGGTCTCCTTACAAATGGGGTGGGACACAATGCCCTATCGGCCGGTGCCCTGCGAGTGTCCCAAAGAATCGACATCGACTCAAAAAAAGCTGACCCCGCACGGGGCCAACACGCGCCGCGGCACTACGCGGTGCAGCCCCTGCTACGCCGTAAGGGTAGAAATTCCCGCAACTTTGCCTCGAACTCAGCGGCGGAAGCGTATCTTTGGCTTGGCTCCTGGGCAATGGCTTGAAGGATGGCCGCGTCGAGCTCCTTCGTGACCCCCTGCACCAGCAGCGAGGGCGCTTGGGGCGGGGCCCGTGAGGACGAGCGATCGTAGGGACCTTGCCCCGTCAGCGCCTCGTAAAGCGTGATCCCGACCGAATAGACGTCGGCTCGCTCGTCCAACGAGGCACCGCGCCTCGCTTCTGGACTCATGTACCTCGGCGAGCCGACGACCATGCCGGTCCGGGTTCGTTCCGCGAGCTCATTCACGGGAATGCCTGCGATCTCGCGAAAGAACCGGGCTATGCCGAAGTCGAGGAGCCGAGCGATCCGCTGCCGTCCCGCAAGCTCGTGCAGAAACACGTTTTCCGGTTTGATGTCACGATGGAGCAGCCCGTTGCGGTGCGCGGCTTCCACGGCCGAGAGGACTTCGCATCCGATGGCGAGCACCTCGCGGGCGGGCAACGGCCCTCGCTCCACGAGCTCCCGAGCCAGATTGCGCCCTTCGAGAAGCTCCATCACGAGACAGGGGCGCCCCTCGTCGGTCAGCCAAAAATCCGTGGGCGAAACGATATTGGGATGCTCGAGCGCCGCCGTCACCTGCGCCTCGAAGCGCAGGCGATCGATAGCTCGCGCGTCGGCAGCCAATCGACGATGCAGAACCTTGAGCGCGAATTCACGCTTGAGGAATTTGTGCTGCACCACCCACACCTGACCGATGCCGCCACGACCCAAGAATCTCACGACCTCATAGGATGTGCCGCAACACAGCTGCGCGATTTCCTCGGCCGTTGACCCTGCACCCGTACCCATGAGCGTGCAGGGCGTTTGTACCTTCAATCTCAACCCGGAGCGAGGCGAATTGAAATCCTCGGAGGGCGGGGGAGAAACAGTGATTGAACACCGGAATGCCTCGGCCACCCGGTTGGCGTTGTGCCGTGTTCGTCGAGCACATCTCATCGTTCACATGGAAGCAAGTTGGATTATCCTTCCGGCTCCGGGCGGGTCGGTCGCACGGAAGTGCGATGTCCGAGCCCGCGACCGCAGGAATTTCGAAAATCGACAACCGCTGTCACATTCTCGGGGCCAAGGCGCCGCCTCGGACCGATTAGCTCTCGATGACCAGCCCTTCTCCCTCTCCGATGCCGAACGCTTCGCCCGCCGTGGGCAGCGATCCCTTCGAAGGGACGCCCTACAGAACCATCAAGCGGCTCTGTGCAGGCGGTATGGGGAGATCTTCCTGGTGAAGCACGCTGCCCTGGGACGCATGCTCGCGGCAAAGGTGCTTCATGCACGGCTGGCGCAGAGCGCCAACCTGATCGATCGAGCCCGCGTCGAGGCGCAGACGTTAGCCCGCCTTCGCCACGCCAACATCGTCGAGGTCACGGGATTCGGTTACACGAATGACGGTCGCCCGTACATCGTCATGGAGTATTTGCGCGGACGCACCCTCGACGAAGAGCTGAAGGCCGTTGGCGCGCTAACCATCGCGGACGCCCTCGACTTCACCTCGCAGCTCTTGTCTGCCTTGGTTGCAGCGCATGAGCTCGGAGTGGTGCATCGGGACATCAAACCGAGCAACCTCGTTCTCTGTGAGCCGCATGATGGTCGACGAACCTTAAAAGTGCTCGACTTCGGCGTGGCTCGCGTGCTGCCCGGAGCGTCTCCCCAAGCGCCCGATCCGCCCGCCGTTGCGACGGACAGCGGGATCATCGTCGGAACTCCCCGGTACTTGAGCCCCGAAGGCGCCCAAGGGCAGCGCGTCGACACCCGCGCCGACATCTACGCGGCGGCGTTGATGCTCTATGTCATGCTGACGGGACGCGGTCCCTTCGACGAAATCGCGCGCGACACGGCGGTGCTGCTCGCGCACGTCGCGCGAGTTCCGCCGGCGCCGTCACTGTTCGCGCAACAGGTCATTCCACGCGAGCTCGATATCATCGTGCTCAAGGCGTTGGAGAAAGATCCGGAGCGACGGTACCAGTCTGCTCTCGAGTTCAAGCAAGAGCTGGATCACCTCGCCGCCGTGCTGGCTTGCCCACCCGCCCTTCAAGCTACGACGGTGCTTGGGGATCTGACAGCAGCGGGGCCCTCCCATGACGCGAAACCGCCGCAGAAGTCGGGCAGAATCACCATCCCCACGACCACGCAACTGGACGCTCATTCTGCCGAGACTCGAGCGCCCGTGGCTGCGCCGAGCACGCCATCCTCGAGTCTCGTTTGGCGCGCCATTGCCGTGTTCGTGGTCTTCGGCTTGCTCATGGCGGCAGTTGTCGCCTGGATGGAGCTCGGGTGATGTCGTCGCCGGCCAATCTCGCTAGTGGGATCACCGAAGATCCCCATGGTCCGCTGAAGATTGGCTCGCGGCTGCGCAAATACGAGATTTTGGCACTCATTGGTCGAGGCGGACACGCGTCAGTTTACCACGCCCGAGACACCATCTTCCGCCGGGACGTGGCCATCAAGGTCATTCATCGCTTGGGCGAAGTCACGGAGGACATGGTGCTCCGCGGGCAGTCGGAAGCGCGCTTCCTCAGCCAGATGCGGCACCCGAACATCGTCGAGGTGTATGACGCGGACATCACCGACGGCGGGCTCCTTTATATCGTGATGGAGCTGCTCGTCGGTCGTACGCTCTTCGAAGTTCTCAGGGAGCATCGTCGCCTGGCGGTGGAAGAGACGCTCAATATCGGCGTCCAAATTGCAACCGCCGTCGAAGCCGCTCACCAGCTCGGAGCGATTCACCGCGACTTGAAGCCCGAGAACATCTTCATCACGGCCGACAACGTGGCCAAGGTGCTCGACTTCGGGATCGCGAAGTTCTTCAACGATGTGGCAGCGAAAACGACGGCAAAGGACGCCCTTCAGGGCTCCGTGCTCTACATGAGCCCCGAGCACGTTCAGAGTAAGAAGGTCGGCCCGCGCACGGATATCTACGCCCTCGGGATCGTGCTTTACCGAATCCTCTACGGTGAGCACCCGGTGCTCATGGAGCTCGAGAACCCAACTCCGTGGGCAGTGGCGGCTTGGCACATGAACCAGATGCCGAAGCCGCTGTACGAGATCGCTCCGTGGATCCCTCGGCACGTTTCTAGGATTGTCAGTTGCGCCGTGGCCAAAGATCTTCGCGATCGCCAAGGGAGCATGGCGGAGCTGGCCGGGCAGCTGCAGAAGTCTTGGGATCGCTTCATTGCGGAGACCCAGGGTGAGCTGAAGGGGAAGCATCGCGATCTGTCGCGGCCCATGGTTCCTGGGGAGCCGAGCCTCGCGCACGTGCTCTCCAGCGGCGCCGCGCCGCGATTTCAGGCGTTTCACAGCGCGTCGGCGTCCGTGCGGCCTCCCGAAGAGGCCATTCCGACCACTGCCGCCAAAAGAACCATTCCCGGCATGGGCAGTGAACCTCCAGCCTCGCCCCGGGACTTGCCCACCGCAGCCGTACGCAGAGCGGAGAGCCTTGCATCCGTGCCAGTTCCGACGCGCGCCGTCGAGCGCGCCGCGGATTCAGTTCGGTTCGTTCGACATCACACTCCGGCCATGCCCAGAACGGCCTCGCCCGCGACATCGGCGGCGACGCCAGCGCAGGGTGCCCCCGCAATCGCGCCAGCCCGGGCAGTCGCGACGAGAGTGGTCGTCCCGACACCGACCAGCGTCGCGCTCCCCGTCTCAGTGCCGGGACATTCGCAGCCGCGCAAGGCGCCGAGCACCTGGGACAACAAGGCCAATCTCTGGCTCATCGGCTCTGCAATCTCCGGCGCGCTGGTGTTCGGCGCCGCAACGAAGGCGTACTTCGTCTATCGGCGTCACGACGCGGCGACCGAGCGCCCAAGTGCCGTCGTCGCGGCCAACGCTCCCGCGGAAAAACTCGCGGAGCCATTGCCGTCGGCACCGCCCGATGTGGCAACCGCGCCGTCCGCAATGGCACCCCCGCCGGAACCGTCGACTGCCCCGACGTCTGCGCCAGCAACTTCGGCGCAGCCCAAAGCCACGCCACCGCCAGTCCAGACGCGAGCGGCAGCCAAAGCAAAGACCGCGGCACCAGGAGATCGGTACGTGAAGGCATTGGAAGAAGACCTCAAACGCCGAGAGGCCGAAGCCGCCAAACGCGCCCCCTCGTCCCCCAAGCGCACCTCACCGGAATTGAAAACTCACTTCAGCACACCCCAATGACACACCCTCCATTGCCAATGCCCCCGCAACGTCCAGGCGTGCCGGCAAATGCTTGTGCGGAAGATTCCCTGGAGGATCTGCGGCACAACCGCACACGCACTGTCCCTCCCGGGCTGCGAGGTCTATGGAGCGCAATTACACTCCAGCGTCTGCCCGAGGAGCACTTGAGCCAGACTGGGGAGACGTCACCAGCGGAGCTGCGGGTGGGCGAAGCGAAAGCAGCGCAGGCAACTCGTCGCCAGCAAGACACGCGGGGCCGCCGGCTCGTCTTTGGCTTCCTCTTGGTGACTGGAGTGGCGTTGTTCCTTCTATGGGCGACCCGGTGGCGCTCGAACGTGCAACCTGAAGGATCTGCGCCTGTGGTCAGCATTTCCCCGGTAGAGCAGCCGGCAACGAGCGCACCGCAGCCACAAACCATGAGAACGGAGAAGCCCACCTTCCCCGTGGAGACCAAGGCAGCCTCCAGGAGCGCTCGATCGCAACCCGCGGTTACTAGCGGGGCCACGTCGCGCGCCGCGTCTGGCGACGCGCAAACGCGGAACGGGGCTTCGAAAGCGCCGGCGGCAGCCGCCAAAGTGGAGACAAAGCCGGGTACGCCGACGCCAGAGGCGACGAATCCCGATGTATCGGTCTTTAGCCCCAAGTAGACTGCCCCGCAGCTTCCTCCGCCACCGTTCCACGTCACCTCGGACAACTATGATGAAGCCCACTCACTGGCTCACGCGAGCAACCCCGATTTCGATTTTCCTGCTGGGAACCTGTCTGTCTCCAGCGACGGCAATGGCGTCCGACTCTCACCTGGAAGCGCGAAGCACGTTCGAAGAGGCAATGCAGCTCTACGCGCAGAAGAAGTACGAGGAAGCGCGTAACGTCTGCTTGAAGCTCTGGGAGCAGAATCGAACGTACGATACCAGTACATTGCTGGGGCAGTCCGAATTGCGACTAGGGCATTACGCGGACGCAGCGCGATACTTCGACTTCGCTCTCTCGCACTTTCCTCCGACGGAGGATCTCGAAGCGGCTCGACATGGTGAAGAAGCTCATGGCGGAGAGCCAGAAGCACGTCTTGACGCTCCAGCTCAAAGCCGACGTTGCGGGTGCATCCGTTTCCGTCGATGGAATAGAAGTGGGGAAGACACCGCTCGAATCCGCAGTGTACCTCGATGCGGGAATGCATGTCATTGCGGTGCGTAAAGATGGTTACGTCACTGCTGACCGAAAGCTGAATGCTGCCGCGGGCACGACGGACACGTGGGAAGTCACGATGCAACCCGATGCCACCAAGTCGATGGTCGCAGCTGGGAACGCTAGCGCTGGCGCGAACGTCAATCCGTTTCAGGAGTCGCCACACGACGGTGCAGCATCGAAGCCCAACCCGTGGATTTTGGTTGGTGGCGGCGTGGTGACTGCAGGCGCGGTCGTCGCGGGGCTGGTGTTCAGTTCGAAAGCGAGTTCGGCGAAGGACGACGCGGAGAAGAAGCAGGCCCAACACGACAGCAGCTATTGTGACGACCCGTCCAGCAACAAGGCGTACTGCAGCTCCCTAAAGAATGATGCTCAGGACGTCGACCGAAATCGCAACCTGTCGACAGCGAGTTTCCTCGTAGGCGGCGTTGCTGCTGTCGGAACACTCGTCTACTGGTTGTGGCCGCGCTCGAAGGTATCGACAGGAACCGGCCAATTTCCAGGTTGCGCCTTCCGTTGCCACGAGTGCTACGGGAACGAACGGCCTTTGGTTGTCCGGACACTTTTGAACGAACGAGGAGAGCATCATGACCAGAAATACACTTCGATTCCCGTCTCTTCTCGTTGCTGCACTAGGTTTTGTCGGCTCAGCTTGCTCCAACTACGCGGGCACCTGCGAGCATCTCAACAATTGCCCTCGCTCAACTGACGCAGGCTCATCGTCTGGGGGCGAAAGCAGTACATCGAAAGGCGGCACCGGGAAAGGTGGCGCGGCCAAAGGTGGCACCACGAACACCGGCGGCACGACCATTAAGGTCCCCTGTAACGGCACGTGCTCCGGCTCCACTCCCGTTTGCGACGCTAGCTCGGACAAGTGCGTCGCATGTCTCGCTAGCACGGACTGCAAGGATTCGTCGAAGTCCGTCTGCGCGCCATCGAACGTCTGCGTCGAATGCACCCAAAGCACCGACTGCAAGGACGCAACGAAGCCCGTCTGCAATCAGGCTACGTCAGCATGCGTCGGCTGTCTCGCGAACGCGGACTGCAAGACGGCGGCGACCGCACGTTGCGACACGGCAACGAATACCTGCACGCCGTGTCAGAGCGACAACGACTGCACTCAGATCACCGGCAAGGGCGTCTGTAATGCAGGAAGCTGCGTGCAATGCACCGGTAAGAAGTACACCGCCTGCGGACAGCTCGAAGGCAAGGCTCTTGTCTGCGACAGCGCCGCGCAGACCTGTACGACGGACAAGAAGGCCGGCTCGTCTGGGCTCTGCCAACCTTGCGTCTCGGATGCGCAATGCCCGGCAGGACAGCTCTGCCACCAGCAGATGTTCGACAATAAGCCGGTGGGGTATTTCTGCTTCTGGAAGCAGGGAGATACGGCGAATGGGGCTCCAGTCAGTTGTGCCCTTTCGACTAATCGACCCTACGTGAAGACGCAAAACGACGCTCAGAGTATCGACGGAGATGTCGCGGCGCTCTGCACCCTGCGTTCGAGCACGTGTCTAGCGCTGAACCAGTTTAGCTCAGCCGACTGCGCTCCTTCGGGAACGCCCAACGACGCACTCTGCGGCTTCGCAGCAGGCGTTGATTCCAAGTGCGCCCTTTATGACAGCGTTTCTGAGCTTGTACCGTTGCACCACGACCTGCGCGAGCAGCGACGATTGCGACTTTAGCTGCAACACCAGCACTTCCCCGAAGATTTGTACCTTCCAGTAATCAGCCTGCCGACGTTTGGCAATGGTGCATTCTCGATGAAGTCCCCACTCGAAGCGTCCATCTGTGGCCTTGTGGCGCTCAGCTTTTTCGGCTGCAGCACCGAGAATTGCAGAGATACCCTGACCTGCGGCGATGAAACCGGAGGGACGACATCGGTTGGTGGAGCAACATCTACCGGCGGTGCATCGACTACGAAAGGCGGCACCGGGAAAGGTGGCGCGGCCAAAGGCGGCACCTCGAGTACTGGCGGCACGACGACCAAAGTCCCCTGCAACGGAACGTGCTCTGGCACAACTCCGGTCTGCGACACGAACACCGACAAGTGCGTCGCATGTCTCGCTAGCACGGACTGCAAGGATTCGTCGAAGTCCGTCTGCGCGCCATCGAACGTCTGCGTCGAATGCACCCAAAGCACCGACTGCAAGGACGCGACGAAGCCAGTCTGCAATCCCGCAAGCAACGCATGCGTCGGATGTCTCGCGAACACGGACTGCAAGACGGCGACTGCCGCACGTTGCGATACCGGGACGAATACCTGCACGCCTTGCCAGAGCGACAACGACTGCACTCAGATCACTGGCAAGGGCGTATGTAATGCAGGCAGCTGCGTGCAATGCACCGGGAAGAAGTACACCGCATGCGGACAGCTCGAAGGCAAAGCCCTCGTTTGCGATAGTGTCGCTCAAACTTGCACGACGGACAAGAAGGCAGCGTCGTCGGGGCTTTGCCAGCCATGCGTCTCGGATGCGCAATGCCCGGCAGGACAGCTCTGCCACCAGCAGATGTTCGACGGCAAACCGGTGGGGTATTTTCCTGCTTCTGGAAGGAAGGCGACACGGACCACGGAGGACCCGTTGGCTGTGCGCTGCCGGCAAATCGGCCGTACGTCAAATCGGAAGCCGCAGTGACGAGCATCGACGGAGAGACGGCAACGCTTTGCACTCTTCGCTCAAGCACCTGTGTCGCGCTGAACCAGTTCAGTTCCACCGACTGCGCTCCTGCCGGCACCCCCGACGATACCCTCTGCGGCGTTGCTCCAGGCGTCGACTCGAAGTGCTCCCTATTCAGCAGCACGTTGAGCATGTACCGCTGCACCACGACCTGCGGAAGCAACGACGACTGCAAGCAAGGATTTACATGCAATCTCGGCGTAAATCCGAACGTCTGCTCTTTCCAGTAGCCGACCTTCTCATGAAGTCTGTACCGGTGTCTAGCAAGGCGCGTTCTCGATGAAGTTCTCAGTCGAATCATTCATCTGCTGCCTACTCGCGGTCGACATACTCGGCTGCAGCACCGAGAATTGCAGGGATACACTGACCTGTGGCGATGAAGCCGGAGGGCCGACATCGGTTGGTGGAGCAACATCCGCCGGCGGTGCTTCGACGACGAAAGGCGGCACCGGGAAAGGTGGCGCAGCAAAGGGCGGCACCTCGAGCACCGGCGGCACGACGACCAAGGTCCCCTGCAACGGAACGTGTTCTGGCACAACTCCGGTGTGCGACGCGAACTCCGACAAGTGCGTCGCATGTCTCGCTAGCACGGACTGCAAGGATTCGTCGAAGTCCGTCTGCGCACCATCGAACGTCTGCGTCGAATGCACCCAAAGCACCGACTGCAAGGACGCAACGAAGGCAGTCTGCAATCCCGCAAGCAGCTCCTGCGTTGGATGCCTTGCGAACACGGACTGCAAGACAGCGACTGCCGCACGTTGCGATACCGGGACGAATACCTGCACGCCTTGCCAGAGCGACAACGACTGCACTCAGATCACCGGCAAGGGCGTCTGCAACGCGGGAACATGCGTGCAATGCACCGGTAAGAAGTACACCGCCTGTGGCCAGCTAGAAGGCAAGGCTCTTGTCTGCGATAGCGTCGCGCAAACCTGCACCACGGACAAGAAGGTAGGGTCGTCTGGGCTTTGCCAGCCGTGCGTCTCGGATGCACAATGCCCGGCGGGGCAGCTTTGCTATCAGCAGATGTTCGACGGCAAACCGGTGGGGTATTTCTGTTTCTGGAAGCAGGGAGATACGGCGAATGGCGCTCCAGTCAGTTGCGCCCTTGCGACTAATCGACCCTACGTGAAAACGCAAAACGACGCTCAGAGTATCGACGGTGATGTCGCGGCGCTCTGCACCCTGCGTTCAAGCACGTGTCTAGCGCTGAACCAGTTCAGTTCCACCGACTGCGCTCCTGCCGGCACCCCCGACGATACCCTCTGCGGCGTTGCTCCAGGCGTCGACTCGAAGTGCTCCCTATTCAGCAGCACGTTGAGCATGTACCGCTGCACCACGACCTGCCTGAGCAACGACGACTGCCGAACTGGAGTCACCTGCAATACCGGAGTGACGCCACCCGTCTGCACCTTCCAATAGACCGCTAGACCCCGCGTTTCGAAAAAAAGCAATTGTCGCGCACAAAACTCGGGACACTTTCCTTCTCCCGACCGATATGCGGTCATGAGCACGAGAAGGAAGTCCGGTCGCAAGAGAAGACGGCGCACTAGCCGAGCGGCCTCGTCGAGAAGCTCCACTGCTTCTCGCGAGCCGCTTCAGGCCCCGGAGGTGCCGTCGACCCGTCGAGCAAAGTATTGGGAGGCAGTCACTTCTCTTCTCTGCTTTGCCTTGGGTCGCTTTCGAGCAAGCCTCCGCGTCCAGTTCGCCACCGCGGGCTTGGTCGCACTGATTACAGCGACGCTCGTCAGCGCTTGTGGCTCGGACGGCTCGAGTGGTTCGAACGACCGGCATCTCACGGAGCACGAGCGCGTCCGGGCGAACTCCGTCGCGATTACCGAAATCCCTCCAGGAACGGAGTTCTACCTCAATGACGCCCAAGGGACTCCCATCGTCGTCGCTGGGGTCGACGGCACCGTAAAGGAACGGTCCAACTACCACGCGTACGGTCTCCCTCGACATCAGAAGGGCAAGCGCTCCGATCCATTCCGATATCTTGGCAACGAGCGAGACATTGGTTCGGAGCTAAGCGACTTCAAGGCGCGACCTTACCGTCCCGAACTCGGGATCTTCCTGAGCGTCGATCCCGTCGCGCTCTTTCTCCGGAGGAGACGATCGGCAAGCCCGGAATGCTGGGGCCCTACGCGTACACGAACGGCGATCCGATCAACCAAGTGGATCGCGATGGCCGCTGCGGCACCCCTTACGCGCCGCCCGGCGCGGGCTGCGCGCAGAAGTACGGCCCCCAACTTCCACCTGCCGCTCAAAAGGAAATGGAACGCGGGATCATGGAAGGCACCATGAAGGCCCTCGACTTTCTAGCGACGGTCGATGGCGGCCTAGCCGCGGTCAAAATCGCCAAACTTCTCGCGAATCCGCTAGCACGCAAGGCCTTCATCGAGGCTGCTGCGCTTGGAGCAAAGGCGGTATACAAGCGGGTGATAGGCGACGCTACGGTCGCTGGTGCTCGAGCTGCTCCGAGATCGATGCGGATCGTCGAGCAGGTAGACGATATAGTGGAAATTGCCGGTACGGTAGGTGGTCACGAAATCCGTGTGATGGCGAATATGTCGATTAAAGATGGCACGTTGTATCTTCGCCAGGCACATATCCAGGGACCTGGCGCAGGAAAGGTGGGGGTCAAGGCAATGTTCGACGCAATCAGGGAGTTTGGAAAGTCGCAACGAGTAGCAAAAGTGGTGGTGGAAGGCGCGAAAAGGACAACTGGTGCAGGAAATCAGCGAGGCGCAGTTCCTCGAGCATGGGAGATACTCGTAAAATGAACACAAAAGTACTCTGTCAGGGCTGGCGTGATGCGCGGAACGAGCGGCGGATTTCCTTCATTGATGCACTGAGACAGCATTGCGACCTATCGTTATCCGACGCGAAACACGAACTCGATGTCTTCGTGAGCCAAGGAAGCCTCGTCGTTGAACTGAAAACGCCGGAACGCGCAGACGCATTTTGTCCGAGACACGCTGGCTTTAGGAGTGATAGCAGAGTCTCCTTGACCAGGAACGCACCTGACACGCAACCGCTACTTGTCGGCTTCGGGCGAGCGACCGTAGGACCAGACTCTTCCGGAGGCGAAGTCCAGCCGAAAGGAACACGATGGGCCCTTTACCCTCCCCGCGCCACCGAGACAGCAGCACGCAGGGCGTGGAGGGCCAAAGGCAACTGCTGCATGATGAGCCCTGCCTCCAGATGCAACACGGTGTAGCCCAACCGACGAAGGTCGCGGTCACGACGCGCATCAGCAGCTTTGCGCTGCTGATGGCATGCGCCATCAACTTCCACGATGAGGTTTACGGAAGGAGCGGCGAAGTCAGCGATGTAGCGACCGATAGGCACCTGGCGACGGAACGCAACCCCCGAGCCGACCGCCGCGGATCTGCGACCAGAGCGTGGCTTCTGACGTGGTAGGCTGAGCGCGGATTTCCTCGGTGGCGCGTGCGATGAGCCGCGATTGGAAGACGAGCTGGGAATGCTGCTGGAAACGGGACACCATGGGAGCCTCCGAAGCCCACCGATGCGGTCGGGCTTTGCCCGCCATGGCGCAAGCTGCGTGACAAGCCGGCGACGCCATGTGGCAGCGAAATCGCTGTTCCACTCCAACCTCGCGCGCAGCACGACGCGGCTTGGCGCGGAGGTTGCGCCGTCTCAGCGAAGCCCGACCGCATCGGTGGGCTCTCGTGAAGAGTCTCGCGCGACGAGCGCCGTGCGACTCAATATCGGAGCCGCAAGATCGGCATGGTCACGTACCCACCTCACCCCTATGCCCCCGTCTTCCCCTGCTGCGCGCAGCTTGGGCCACAACGGTGCTCACCTGCGCCTAACGTCGAAGGCCCATGCGAGCACAGCTTTGGGGAAGACCGCGCCGCCGCAGGCGCACGTGACGCACCACATGTCTCCATTGGTGTCCCTCACATCGCCGAGGAGGCGCGAGTTGGGGCAACTCCATTGCCCATGCCCCCGCAACGTCCCGGAGTGCCGG
This sequence comes from Polyangiaceae bacterium, assembly GCA_049840955.1. Classification (GTDB taxonomy): domain Bacteria; phylum Myxococcota_A; class Polyangia; order Polyangiales; family Polyangiaceae; genus FEN-1139. The sequence goes on along the minus strand of JASGIX010000073.1, from coordinate 87,297 downwards.
CAAACGCTTGCGCGGAGGATTCCCTGGAGGATCTTCGGCATAATCGAACGCGCACGCTGCCGCCCGGGCTGCGAGGTCTATGGAGCGCGATTACGCTCCAGCGACTTCCCGAGGAACACTTGAGCCAGACTGGGGATACGTCACCAGCGGAGCTGCGGGTGAGCGAAGCGAAAGCAGCGCATGCAGCTCGTCGCCAGCAAGACACGCGGGGCCGGCGCCTCGTCTTTGGCTTCCTCTTGGTGACTGGAGTGGCGTTGTTCCTTCTATGGGCGACCCGGTGGCGCTCGAACGGGCAACCTGGAGAGCCCGCGCCTGCGGTCAGCATCTCTCCGGTAGAGCAACCGGCAACGAGTGCACCACCGCGACAAGCAACAAAAGCGGAGAAGCCGACCTTCCCTGTTGAGACCAAGGCAGCCTCCAGGAGCGCTCGATCGCAAGCCGCGGTTACTAGCGGGGCCACGTCGCGCGCCGCGTCTGGCGACGCGCAAACGCGGAACGGGGCTTCGAAAGCACCGGCGGCGGTCAACACCGTTCCGAAGCCAAGTGCACCGAACACGCCTGAACCGTCGAACGCCGAAGAGTACCTCGTTCGACCGAGATAGACTGCTGCTTACTCCTTCGTTAGCATCCCGTTCGCGATTTCCCGGATTAAAAATGATGAAGCCCAATCACCGGTTCACATCGAAGACTGCGCTCTCCGCGTTGCTATTGGGACTTTGTCTCGCGCCTACCGTAGCGAACGCTGTCGGCAGCGGAGACCATCAAAAGGCGCGTAGTGCGTACGAGCAGTCGATGGTGCTGTATTCGCAAAAGCGTTACGAAGAAGCGAAGCAGATCATGCTCGAGCTTTGGGCGCAAAATCGGTCGTACGATGTCGCGACGGCTTTAGGTCAGTCTGAACTGAAGCTGGGGCACTACGCAGACGCTGCTCGTTACTTTGCATTCGCCGTGGCGCACTGTCCGCCTACGGAACAAACGAAACAGCAAGAGGGGATGCAAAGGCTGCTCGGCGAGTCCCAGAAGCACGTGCTGACACTTCAGCTCAAGGCGAACGTTACAGGCGCGTCCGTAACCGTCGACGGCGTGGATTGGGGAACGACGCCGCTCGAATCTGACATCTATCTCGACCCCGGCTTGCACATCATCACCGTGCGCAAGGACGGCTACGTCACTGCCGACCGAAAGTTGAATGCAGCCGCCGGCACGACGGACACGTGGGAAGTCACGATGCAACCGGATGCCACGAAGTCGATGGTCGCAGCCGGGAACGCTAGTGCTGGCGCGAACGTCAATCCGTTTCAGGAGTCGCCACACGACGGTGCAGCATCGAAGCCCAACCCGTGGATTTTGGTTGGTGGCGGCGTGGTGACTGCAGGCGCGGTCGTCGCGGGGCTGGTGTTCAGTTCGAAAGCGAGTTCGGCGAAGGATGATGCAGATCGTCGGCGAAGTGACATCGCTCCTGGCGCGTGCATTGGACCCAGAACTGGGCAATCCGATGCTTGCGCTGAGCTCTTCGACTACGCTGACAAGTCCGATCGATTTAGCACCTATTCCACGATCGGATTCGTTGCCGCCGGGGTCGTGGCAGGCGGAACGTTGGCATACTGGTTCTGGCCAAGAAAGCAGGCTGCTTCAGCGGCAAACAGAGTCACTGTGGATGGCTCGGTCGCAAGGAATTCCGGCGCCCTCTGGCTTACGACCAACTTCTGATCGGGAGAAAGAGCAATGACCCAAAATCTTAGGTACTTCTTCCTGGGCCTCCCCATCTCCCTCGTTGCATTTGCAGCATGTCAAGACCTGACAGGTGACTGCAAGTACATGCGGTCGTGCAAAGACGATGCTCTTGCAGGTTCATCTTCTGGAGGTGACGGCTCTGGCGGCTCATCTAGAGGCGGCAACGGGAAAGGCGGAGCAGCCAAAGGTGGCACCTCGAGCACCGGCGGCACGACGACCAAAGTCCCCTGCAACGGAACGTGCTCTGGCACAACTCCGGTCTGCGACACGAACACCGACAAGTGCGTCGCATGTCTCGCTAGCACGGACTGCAAGGATTCGTCGAAGTCCGTCTGCGCGCCATCGAACGTCTGCGTCGAATGCACCCAAAGCACCGACTGCAAGGACGCGACGAAGCCAGTCTGCAATCCCGCAAGCAACGCATGCGTCGGATGTCTCGCGAACACGGACTGCAAGACGGCGACTGCCGCACGTTGCGATACCGGGACGAATACCTGCACGCCGTGCCAGAGCGACAACGACTGCACTCAGATCACCGGCAAGGGCGTGTGCAACGCGGGCGCCTGCGTGCAATGCACCGGCAAGAAGTACACCGCCTGCGGGCAACTCGAGGGCAAGGCCCTCGTTTGCGATAGCGCCGCCCAAACTTGCACCTCCGACAAAAAGGCGGGGTCATCTGGGCTCTGCCAGCCATGCGTCTCGGATGCACAATGCCCGGCGGGACAGCTCTGTCATCAGCAGATGTTCGACGGCAAACCGGTAGGATATTTCTGCTTCTGGAAGCAGGGGGATACGGCGAATGGGGCGCCTGCGGCTTGCTTCACCAATACCAATCGACCGTACGTCAAAGTTGATGCGGGAGTGCAGAGTATTGACGGAGAGACCGCCACCCTTTGCACACTTGCCGTAACGACTTGCCCGGCGCTCAATGGATTTCGGTCTACCGACTGCGCTCCCTCGGGTACCCCAAGCGACACGCTCTGCGGCTTTGCTCCCGGCGTAGATTCCAAGTGCGTTGAGACAACGAGTGGGTCCGGCACATTTCGCTGCACCACGACCTGCGGAAGCAACGACGACTGTCTGTCCGGTTTCACCTGCAACACCGGCGTTACCCCTCGCGTCTGCACCTTCCAATAGGCCGCTGAAGCCCTAGTTTCGAAAAAAGCAATCATCGCGAAGAAAGACCGGGACACTTTCCTTCTCCCGACCGATATGCGGTCATGAGCACGAGAAGGAAGTCCGGTTGCAAGAGAAAGCGGCGCGTTAGCCGAGCGGCCTCGTCGAGAAGCTCCACTGCTTCTCGCGAGCCGCTTCAGGACCCGGAGGTGCCGTCGACCCGTCGAGCAAAGTATTGGGAGGCAGTCACTTCTCTCCTCTGCTTTGCCTTCGGTCGCTTTCGAGCAAGCCTCCGCGTCCAGCTCGCCACCGCAGGCTTGGTCGCACTGATTACAGCGATGCTCGTCAGCGCCTGTGGCTCGGACGGCTCGAGTGGTTCGAACGACCGGCATCTCACTGAGCACGAGCGCGTCCGGGCGAACTCCGTCGCGATTACCGAAATCCCTCCAGGAACGGAGTTCTACCTCAATGACGCCCAAGGGACTCCCCTCGTTGTTACTGCCACCGACGGATCGGTAAAGGAACGGTCCAACTATCATGCGTACGGTCTCCCTCGAAATCAGAAGGGCAAGCGCTCCGATCCATTTCGATATCTCGGCAACGAGAGAGACCGCGGCTCCGATCTCAGCGACTTCAAGGCTCGGCCCTACCGACCCGAACTTGGGATCTTCCTGAGCGTCGATCCCGTGGCCCTCTTCACGCCCGAAGCGACGATCGGCAAACCGGGAATGTTGGGGCCGTACGCGTACACGAATGGCGATCCGATCAACCAAGTGGATCGAGATGGTCGATGCGGCACCCCGTATGCGCCACCGGGCGCGGGCTGCGCGCAGAAGTTCGGCCCCCAGCTTCCGCCCGCTGCTCAAAAGGAAATGGAACGCGGGATCATGGAAGGCACCATGAAGGCCCTCGACGTGGTTGCTACGGTCGATGGCGGCATGGCGGCGGTGAAGATCGCGAGAATTCTCGCGAATCCCGTTGCGCGCAAAGCGGTTGTGACGAGCGCAGTTCAGGGGACGAAAGCGCTAATCAAACGTTTCGTGGGCGCCGGAGTGGAAACCACTGAGGCGCAAGTTGCGCCTGCACGTTCCATAATCCGTCAGATTCGGCCCCAAAGATTGCGGCCCACTGAAGAGTTGGCGAGCAAGAGTCAAGCAGCCAAGATGAGTAAGCTGATGGGCGAGGAGAAGGGCTTCGGACCCTTTGATCCGATAGAGGCGGTAGAGCACGAAGGATCGTACTATATTGTGGACGGGCACCACCGAACCGCCGCAGCGATTCGCGCGAGACTACCCGAAGTACCGGTTTCTGTTAGACCTGCGATGTCCATGGAAGAAGGGCAGACGCTGATTCGCGACTGGTCTTCGACATTGAAAGATAAGGGGTTCTAGATGGATTCACCCGATCTGGAATTAACGATTGCGCAGTACAGCTCGCTTCAAGAACGACTTGTCCGAGAATTCATTTCCCGCTATCGCCCTGCGGACGTGGAGCGGTTTCGGGATGTACCTGATGGCGACTTCCTCCTTGATGAGGTGAAGTGGTTCCATCGAAGGCATGGCGCCGGCATTCTCTTTCTGAGCGAACAAGGAATCCGCGTAAACGCGCATGTTGCAATGGTGCAGCACCCGCGAGCGATTGATGGGGGACGCATATTCCAGTACCTGGAGTCCCAGGGAAAGGAGTCTGTGTCCTTCCGAGGAACATCCATCACCGCGGGAAAGCTTGAGCTCGACACGCTCATAGACGAGATGACCAGACTTGGCGTCCTGCGCCGCTGCGAAAGCTGCAACCGGCAGGGGTCGGCTGTCTTCGAGATGATTATCGAAAAGCCGGCTGATGGCTGAACAGCCCTCACGGGTCCGGGCTACTCACGCCGTGCCACGGCGACAGCAGCGTGTACGCCCGGAGCGCGAAGATCGCTGCCGCAAAAACAAACGGCGTCTCAGGTGCGCCCTGTAAAACTGATGTGAGTCCGGCGGGGCTACACCGTGCAGTAGCTCAACGAACTCGCCGGTTCAGAAAAAGGGCGGTGCATCGCACAAAAACTGGGACACTTTCCTTCCCGCGACCGATGTGTCGTCATGAGCACGAGAAGGAAGTCCGGTCGCCGGAGAAAACAGCGCAATAGCCGAGCGGCCTCATCGAGAAGTTCCACTGTTTCTCGTGAGCCGCTTCGGCACTCAGAGGTGCCTTCGCCCCGCCGAGCCAAGTTCTTGGCGGCGTTCGTTTCACTCCTCTGCACCGCGTTCAACCGCTTTCGAGCAAGCCTCCGCATCCAGCTCGCCACCGCGGGCCTGGTCGCACTGATTACAGCGACGCTCGTCAGCGCCTGTGGCTCGGACGGCTCGGGTGGTTCGAACGACCGGCATCTCACTGAGCACGAGCGCGTCCGGGCGAACTCCGTCGCAATCACGGAAATCCCGCCTGGAACCGAGTTCTACCTCAATGACGCCCAAGGGACTCCCATCGTTGTTACTGCCACCGACGGATCGATCAAGGAGCGGTCCAACTACCACGCGTACGGTCTCCCTCGACATCAGAAGGGCAAGCGCGCCGATCCATTCCGATATCTGGCCAACGAGCGAGACCGGGGTTCGGAGCTAAGCGACTTCAAGGCTCGGCCTTACCGACCCGAACTCGGAATCTTTCTAAGCGTCGATCCCGTCGCCCTCTTCACTCCCGAGGCGACGATCGGCAAACCGGGAATGTTGGGGCCGTACGCATACACGAACGGCGATCCGATCAACCAAGTGGATCGCGATGGTCGATGCGGCACCCCGTATGCGCCACCGGGTGCAGGCTGCGCGCAGAAGTATGGCCCCCAACTTCCACCTGCCGCTCAAAAGGAAATGGAACGAGGGATCATGGAAGGGACCATGAAGGCCCTCGACGTGGTTGCCACGGTCGATGGCGGCATGGCGGCGGTGAAGATCGCGAGAATTCTCGCTAATCCCGTCGCTCGGAAAGCTGCCATCACCTTCGCTGCGCAGGGGGCCAAGGCTCTGTTCAAGCGGTTGGCTCGCGTGGGGGCAGAAGAGGCTGCGGACACCGCAAGCTTAGCTGCGCGACTGCCTCGACCTTCTGTCTCCGGCGCAATTGACCAGTTTGGGATGTACCGCTATCAATGGGCAGGGGGCGGTTACGCCTCGTTTCAAGCGCAAGGACAGGAAGTGCTGGTAGACCACGTGATACGGGGAACGGTTGCCCCCGCGAACAGTGGAGGAATCATGTTCGCCGACGCGCTCAAGGCGGCTGGTATTTCCAGGCCTACCGCACTGGTTGCTCCGAATGTTCTAGACAAGGGCCCCAATAGCGCGGCGGCTATCGAGCGGATGCTCCGGGTCGCTGCACGTGCCTTGGGCGGTAAACCGGGAGCGGCAACACGCGGGATTGATGAAGCGAGAAAGACGTGGGTTAGAGTGGTAGTTGGGTACTGACATGGAAGCTGCGGAATTCAGGCAGTACATAAGCACCAAATCTGACGGCTATTGGGAGCTGCTCGCAACTGCCGTTGGAAACGGCGCTGCGGTAGCCAAATCTCTCGCCGGGCTACAAGGATCAGCGTTCAAGGAGGGCGTCTGTGGCCCATCGGGCACACCATCGCTAGTCGGTCGGCGTGTCGATGCCTTGGCTGCGTACCGACCGAGTCTTTTGGTGGAGGCTTCGAAAACATGGACCAAGCCGAGCGAGATGTCCTACGATTTGATGGCGAGCGAGAATGATCTCTTGTTTGCGGCATGGTTCTCCTCTCTGCGGTTTCTTGTGCCGGCTGGCACGGTATCCGCGTCGGATTTCAGGACGAACTACACAGGGATTTGCGAAGAAGCAGGCGTGCAGTTTTCTCCGACGCCTTTCCAGGTTTCCGACTGGAATGAGTTGATTGAGCATTTCGAAGGAGGAGAGATGCCCCACAACCGCATTCGAGCAATGGATCGATATGCCTTGTTGTTGCCTCCAGCGGATCGTGGAATGCTGAAAAGGCTGCTCGGGCGCGGGAAACCCACCGCGTTCGGGCGGATCCGAATCTTTCGCGAACGCGCGAATCTGACTCAACGAGGATGCGAGGTCCTACCTCGAAACATCGTTGCGTGACGCGCTGCGAACGGACGAATCGATTCTGACTGATACCGGATTCTGCTGCGCCGTGGAGGTGGCGATCCCCACTTCACCGGAGCTGCGAGCAGAACTAATGACTCGCACCGTCCATTACTTGGAAGAGACCTCGCGACCGGAAGACCTCGCGTATCTTTCCTATGTTCTTCTCCAAACGGGATGGACCATGCCGTGAATGTCTTGCGGGCCCGGAGCGAGCGACGTCATCACTGGAGGCTAGGGAATGGGCTTCACCGAATCTGACAAAGAGTGTCTCGAGCAATTGGTGTTCGACCCGACGTGTGAGCCATCCTACGAATTGCTGAAGGCCTGCCTGGTTTGGCCAGATGAGCGTCCCAGCAGGATCAGTCGAGAGGGTTATGAGCGGTTGTGCGAAATCTGGGCCGTTCGAGGTTTCCTTCACCGAAAGGCACCTAGAGAGGAATGGGGACTCAATCCGACTTACTTTGAGGAAGTCTGGAAGAGTGCCGTCTTAGAAATTCCGCGATGGCCGGGGTTCAAGCGCCTGAGCCTATCCCCTGCCAACGAAGTCTACCTCGACAAATGTCTTAGTGAGGCTGCCACCTGCGAAGATTACTAGCGCGCACGTAGCCCGTGCCCAAGAGACAACGACGCATATGAGAATGCGATAGAGTCCGCGTTCAACGTCGGCTTGACCGATGTTGACGAACGCTAGGCTTTCACTTGAAGAAAGGAGCCGATGAACAGCAAAACACTAGATCAAGTACTCAACGAACTTCGCGACGAGCGACACGCGCCCATGGTTCGACTGGCGGAATCTCTGCGACTCCAAGATTGGATAGCGGAGCTCGACTTCAATCTCTCAATGCTGCGCCTTTGAATAGCTCGAAAAGGTAGCTCCAAAGTCGCGGTGATGATTTGCTACGGAAACGGTCGGGCAGGCGGCGAAGCAGACGCTTGCGACTTGGATGCCTACCTGTTCAGCAACTTGGAAGCGGCTGAACCGCAAGAGGCAGAGCCAACAGACTTGAACGGGACGGTAGAGAAGCTACGGGCATGGGTGGCGCGAATGTCTTGAGGGATCGGCGACGGCGCATCTTCGCAGGCGGCAGAGATGTCACATGGAAACCAAGAATTGCGTAAAGGCGAGAGTCCTTCCAGCACAGGGAACCAGCGGCTCTGTGGTCGTGTCGATCCTTCGGAATGTGATTGATGCAGCTATCACACCATGGGTTGCCGCGACTGATGTTGATCTGAGCGGTCCTGCACGAGCCAACCTCAATGTGCGGGCTAGTGACGTCCGCGTGGTTCCGACCACGGATCTGCTTCGCATTATCGCAGACGCCGAACAAGTCGTCTGGGCATCCTTCTTCTTCTGTCGATCCCACGCAAATGCTCTAGGGATCCTGCCTGAACTTAGCTACATCGAGTCTACTGCAATAGCGCACCTCGTCGCTCGCGTCGTAGACGCCACAAGCGTCGAACTGTTCGCGTCCGGCTCAGAATACGGAGCACTAAGAGAGAGGTTTCCAAACAGCACAATAGAAGTTGGCGAGCTTTCCAGCACAGACTTCGCGGAATGAGTAAGCTGACGTCAGCATCCAACGGCAAGAAGAACTTGCTCGCGTAATCTGCGTGGCTTAATTCCCTGTGACAGATACTCATGAAGTGAACACCAAGGTAATCTGTCAGGGTTGACGTGGCTCGAGGAATGAACGGCGCGACATGCTAGCCCTGGGTGTGATCTCGACTGTAATTGTCCAAGAGGGCCCCCGGTCTGTCCCTCCGAGGCGGTGAGGTTCTGACGAAGAAGCGATTGGACTTCGGGTGCTGCGTGGTCCGCACGCGACGTGCGGTTCGAAAAAAATGAACTCCGAGTGTCGATTTGTTGGGACACTTGCCGCGGGCGACCGACTGGGAAATGTCGCCCATGTCCAAACCCACTCAGTCGCGGCTTTTTGGCCATTTCCTGTTCCTTGCCACCCTCTGGGTGTGTACCCTTGCCGACTGGCCTGTATTCGGCGCGGGAGTTCAGCCCACGTCGTTGTCCCTCCCGAAGGGCCCGGGCTCCATCGAAGGCCTTGGTCGCAACTTCGAGCCTTCCCTGAGTACCGGAACCGCCAGCTACGGCGTGGACATCGCGGTGCCTCCTGCCGTCGCTGGTTTCGGACCGAGCTTATCCATCGAGTACGACTCCGGCGGTGGAGTGAGCGAGCTCGGGCTCGGTTGGCGTCTCGGTGGCGTGCCTGCCCTGCGCCGTCGCACCGAGGACGGCCTCCCGAACTTTGACGAAAGCGACAGATTCGAGCTGACGGGGCTTGGTATTACCAGTGCGCTGCTGGAGATTTCCCCAGGTGTGTATCGCCCCGAGCAAGAGAGCGGGGCTTTCGTACGCGTGCGCCGTGCGGACGCAGGCGATCGCTGGGAAGCCCGTGACAAGAGCGGCGTCACCTATCGCTTCGGTGGAGCGAGCAACCTGGAAGCCGAAGACGGACGGATTGCGACCTATCTCCTGAGCGAACAAGTCGATCTCCACGGTCACATTATTCGATACGTCTGGAACACGAAGGGTCAGATCGCAACGCTCGAGTCCGTCACTTGGAACGAGAAAACGCCGGAATCGACACTCACCGTGTCCTTCTCGTACGACTCCCGTCCTGATGTGTACGAGCGGTACTCCGCGGGAATTCGCCAGGTGCTCGATCGCCGGATCGGGCGCATCGACGTGCGACGGGGAGCGTCCGTCGTGCGCACCTATCGCCTTGATTACGACGCACCGACATCAGATCCTTCCGCAAACAACGAAGATGTCCGCTCGCTCCTTCGTCGCATCCACGTCACGGGCACGGACGGCGCGACGGCGCTACCGGATTTGACCTTCGAATACACGGGAATTCACCTCGGAACGAGCGCAAGTGGGTTGGTCACCATGAAATCTTCGCCGGGACGCAGCCCGAGCGAAGCGGACGTGGCCTTGACCGATCTAAACGGCGACAGCCTGCCCGATCTGTTGGTCGCACGAGCGGGCGAGTATCGGTCCTACCTGAATCACGACGGCACCGCGTGGAAACCAGCCCTAAATTGGCCCACCGAGCTAAGTCCCGCGCTGTCCCTCGGAGCCGTTGGAGTGCAGCTCGCGGATATCGATGGGGACGGCGCCGTTGACTTGATCGCGAAGAGCGAAACATCGAGCTTTCGGTACCTCCGATCGGTTGATGAGAAGCACTTCGGAAACGCAATCTCCATCACGCCCATCCCAAGCTTCACCTTCGAAGATCCGAACGTGCGCTTGGCGGACTTGGACGGAGATCGCCGAACGGATGCCATAATCACGACGCCAGCTGGGCTCGCCGTCGCGTACAACCGAAACAGCAAGAGCTGGTCCGAGCCAGAGCTGGTTGGTGTCGTCGATCGGACTCAAACCCTCACCTTCGAGGACGGTCACACACAGCTTTGCGACATCAATGGCGATCGGGTTCAAGATCTTTGCTACCTGCGCGCTGGCGCACTCTCGTACTATCTGGGTCGCGGACGCGGCCGATTCGAGCCCGCCCGTGCCGCCATTGGTGTCCCGAACTTCGAGCTCTTCGATCCCTATCGGCTCGTCGATCTCAATGGAGATGGCTGGCTCGATCTCGTTCACGTCGGCATCAACCAGATCGATTACGCCATTGCCACCGCAGCGGGTGAATTCACCCTGAAAGGGAGCGTCTCTAGGGTACCGACCAGAACTTCGACGACTCACGTCGAGTTCGCGGACATGAACGGCTCCGGCACGACGGACATCCTCTGGATCGATCCTGCGGCCAGCCCCGAGAACGCTTGGCGATATCTCGAGCTCTTTCCGGAGGGACGGTCGGGCTTGCTGAAGACCATCGACAACGGACTCGGCAAGACCATGCGCATCACCTACGAGCCAGCGGCGCTCGGGGCTGCGCGTTCGCGCGACGAGGGCCACCCTTGGACTACCCGCCTGAACGTCGGAATGCCTGTGATTTCAGACATCCGTACGCGAAGCGGGCTTGGTGATCCCGAGCTCGTCGTGAAGCTCGATAATCGGGACGGCGCCTGGGATCCCCTCGAACGGACCTTTGCGGGCTTTGGTCGAGGGATCCAAACCGAAGTCGGCGACGACTCGACCCCAACGCTCGTTACCGATTCTACTTTTCACCTTGGCCTGCTGACACGAGCGCTTCGGGGACAACCGCTCGTGACAGAGACGCGAGACGGAAACGGTCGAGTCTTCTCCCGAACCCACTACACCTACACGTCACGCTCCCTCGAGCGCGCCCTCGATGGAACCCGCGTGAAGTACGCGTTCCGAGCGACCGAGCGCGTGGAACACGTCGAAAGTCAAAGCGCAGAGGGCCCGAAGAAGACGACGCTGACGGAATGGGAACAAGACGACTACGGCAACGTCACGAAGGAAGCCCACTGGGGGCTCGTACTCGGCAACAATCCGTTGGAGGGTCACGACGAAGCAATTTGGCTCCGAACCTATGCCAACAACGAGGACGACTGGATCCTCGGAAGGGTTGCGTCCGAAGATTTGACGGATGGGCTTGGTAAGCGAGTGTCTCTGCAGCGAAGCTACTACGATGGCGCGCCCTTTCAAGGTTTGCCTTTGGGTGAAGTCACTCGCGGAGACTTGCGCCGAGTCGAAAGTTGGCTCGAGGGAGAGCGCTTTGCCGACGAGCTCCGCGCCGAGCATGACGCTCACGGCAACGTGACGACGAGCATTGACGCCCGTGGCTCCCAAACGGTGTTGACGTACGATCCGACGGGGCAACATCTGCTCCGGGAGGAGCGAAGCGGCACAGAGACGACCCTCACCTGGACGGCAGATCATGACCCCCTGCTCGGCGTGATGACGACATTCACGGAGCCCAATGGCCACGTCACGCGCCTGACGTACGACGCGATGGGTCGAATCACTTCCATCGTCAAACCCGGCGATAGCCCCGAACTTCCCACCTTGTCGTTTCAATACGAGATGGCGAAGCCCCTTTCGACGGTGCGGACTCAGGTGCGGGAGCGAAGCGGCGAGCCCGGAACCCTCGACAAGGTGGTTCTCGTGGATGGCCTTGGTCGAGAGCGCGCGACGTTTTCCGAAGGCAGCCAAGCGGGAAAGTGGATTCTGTCCGGGTATTCGCGCTTCGATGCCAGGGGCAACGCGCGCTTCACCGCCTACGCAAACGAAACCTCAAGCACGAGCTTACCTGAGGCAGATGCGGAGCTTCTCGGAACCACGAGCGTCCGCGACGCGCTCGAGCGTGTGATTTCCGTACGGCACCCCGATGGAGCGGAGGCGCGCACGGAGTATTCGCCCCTGCAGCGTACGGTCTGGGACGAGAACGACACCGATCCGAACTCGCCCTATACCGATACGCCAATCAAGTACGACACCGACGGCCTCGGTCGGCTCATCTCCGTGGTGGAGCGCGAAGCCAGTCGTGCACTGACGACTGCGCAGTATACGTACACCGCCGCGGGCGAGCTCGAGACGATGACGGACGCCTTGGGGCGGGTTCGGCGATACGAATACGACGGCCGTTCTCGGCGCACCCGCATCGAAGATCCGAACGCTGGGGTTTGGACCTTAACGTACACGGACGGCAACGATCTCGAATCGCGATTGGGCCCTGACGGCGCTGCGGTCAGCTTTGACTACGACGCACTCGGCCGCGTCACGGAGGAGCGCCATCGCACCAAGAACGGCGAAGAGCACGTCGCCGCGGAGTTTCACTATGACGAGGCGGCGCAGGAGCACGACGAGCTCACGAACGTCGCGGGGCAGCTCGCGTGGGTGCGCGACGAAGCCGGCGCCGAGTACTTTGGATACGATGAGCGCGGTCGCACCATGGACGTGCTTCGACGCTGGTCCGATGGCACCGAGCACCACACCTGGACGGATTACGACGCGCAAGATCGCGTGGTCCGACGGGGATTTCCGGACGGCACGCATCTCGAGCTGAACTACGACGGACGGGGATTGGTCTCAGAAATCGGTCCCTTCGCCAAGGCGTTTCGCTGGGCGGCCCATGGCGGTCTCACCTCCGCCTCCTTCGGCAACGGCGTGACTGACACGCATGGGTACGACCAGCGGCAACGATTGGTGTCGATGGTGGCAAAGAATGCGGCGGGTGCCGAGCTGCGGGGTTTCTCGCTCACCCTCGATCGCGCCTCTCGCATCACGGACGTTACCGATCTGCGTCGCGCAGTGTCGCCAAGCGAAAGCCTTTCCGCACACTTCGAATATGACGCGCGCTATCGACTCCGAAAAGCCAGGTACGACGCTGGTGAAACCAAGTGGTCTCTCGACGAGCTCGCGAACGTGACCGCTGTCGCGAGCACCTTCGATGAGCCTCATCTGAACCTCACGAATGTCTACGGGACTTCGGAAGCCCCCGATCGAATGACGCGACATGGGGACGAAGTTCTAGAATACGACGCCGCAGGGCGAGTCACTCATGACGGCGCACGTCAGCTGAGTTGGGACGCGAAGGGTCGGCTCTCCAAGGTCGTTCGAGGCGAGGTCACCGAAGAGTACGTCTATGGCCATGATGACCGTCGCGTCCTCAAGAGGACCACGACAGGAAAGGCGACCGAGCTCACTCGGTACATCGCCGAAGACGTGGAGGAACGCGACGGAGCACTCATCCGCTACGCTTTCCTCGGCGAGCAGCGACTTGCACGCATTGGCGATGCTGACGTCGGCCCTCGAACGGCTCCGGTAACCCGAACGAGTGCAAGTACGGATGACATCGCAGGAAGTGGCAAGTCGGCGCAGTCGCGGCTTCTCGTGCCAACGCTCTGGGCGACGCTGATGGCAAGTTTGTTTGTCGCGATTGCCGTGCTCACCGGGCGCAACCGGCAACGTGAAGGCCGCAGCAGAAGCTCCTACGGCGTCGTTGCAGTACTTGCTGCAACGGTGGCCTTCCTGGCCTGCGGCGGAGGCGAAGGTGGCTCGCACAATCCGCTGCCGGGGACGAAGGGAATTCGTGCAGAGTCAGTCGCCATTACGACGGTACCCAAGGGGACCGAATTCTACCTCTCCGACGGTCAATCAAGTCCACTCGCGGTTGCGTCGTCGAAGGGTGAGGTCAAAAGCCGCTCGCTCTATCATCCGTACGGACAGGTGCGGAATCAAAGTGCGAGCCATGGTGATCCCTTTGGTTTCGTCGGTAATGAAGAAGATCGCGGTTCCGGGCTCAGCGACTTCGGGGCGCGGCCCTATCGATCGGAGCTCGGGATTTTTCTCGCAGTCGATCCCGTAGCGCTCTTCGAACCCGAAAAGACCATCGGAGACCCCGCAAGGCTGCTTGCTTACGCGTATGCTGGTGGTGATCCAATCAACCAAGCCGATCCGAATGGGCTCACTTTCGGTCAATTCATGCGTGGCATTCGCGACGGCGCGATAGACGCTGCAAAGGCAGCGGCGCGTTCCGCAGTGGAAACCGCAAAATCCGACTTGGCGATGGTGAGAGAAGGCCGGATTGCCGATCTTGCTCGGACCGTCGTGGTCGAGCGCGCGCCCATCGTGGTTGCCGTCAAAGGTGTCGTCGGAGGCGTGCAAAGCCTCGCGGAGTTCGGCGATGACTTCGCCAAGGCAGCCTTTGCCACGAGTGACTACGATGCGGGGCGGCTTGCGGTAAAGCCCATCCTAACGGCAATGTCGACGACGGCTGCCGTGGCAGGCAGTACCGGTGCGGGAAAGGTCACCGGTCGAGTCCGAGGAGCGAAGGTACGTGGAGCAGGTGCGTGCGCCGGCGGCAAATGTGGGGGACCCGGGGTTTGCTTCGTCGCGGGGACGCTGGTCGCAACTGCTTCGGGACTGACGCCCATCGAAGAGCTGCAACTGGGACAGCGCGTCGAAGCGAACAATTCGGAATGCGACGGAGACACGCTGCCGCCAACGACGGTTGCCATTTCACTGCGCATGCTGAACCCGGAAGCCCCGTGGGACATGTTCGAGCTGGAGCTGCTGAGACCGCTTGAGTGGCTCCACGCGACGAACATTCAAGCCGAGGGGGATGAGGCGTGGTTTGAGTTGGACGAAATCGGAGTTGCGGGCTTGGCGACAGTTACGGCAATTTCCGCTCCGCCAGCGGTAGCTCCGGGGCCGGGGTGCCTCGTGCTGATGACGGTGCGCCACATCGCCAGCGAGCTGCTTCGGGTCGAATTGAACGGTGGAACCGACGTGCTCGAGCTGACTCCAGTGCATCGGCTGTACGTCGAGGGTAAGGGCTGGGTTGCGGCGGCAAACCTCGTTGACGGAGACGTGCTTCGAGGCGATAGTGGCCCGGCCCATGTCACCGCGGTTGAGCACATCGAAGCGGGCTTGCCCGTCTACAACATCGAGGTCGCTCGGGAGCACCAGTATCGCGTCTCGAGTGCGCGAGTTTGGGCGCATAACCAGTGCGGGGCGGCGCGTCCCGGATCGCTGCGACCAGAAGCGGGGTATTTAGGCTCTAAGAAGCACGGCATCGACTGGAAGGAGGGTGCTGCGACGGCAAGAAGTACCGGCAAGGCACAGGGACAATGGGGAAGTCGCGCCGATCTTGAGTACGCAGCCGAAAAGGCTGCTACGCTCAAGGCAGGTGAAGGGAAATACTTCGATCTCCCTGAAGGACATACGTCCGTTGTGCATAAACCAGACGGGACCGTCGTACCAGCGTCCAGAATCTGGGTTCGCAACAATGGAACGGGGACTTTTCACGGCGCGCCGTGGGAGTAGTCAACATGAACTGTCGATTCGTAATTCAATCGAGCAATCCCAAATCGTTGCCGAACTTCGATACAGGCGACCGTAGTCTATCCGACGCCATTCAAACGGTGTTTCCTCTGAATACCGAAGATGCAGTGCTCTCGTGGAACTGGATTCTACGTGCCGCTCTCGTACAAGTACGATCTCAGTATGATGATTGACGACGTGCTTGGACTGGTCGAGGAGCTTATCGCCCGGGAGCGAGGCAGTCGAGAAATTCACTGGCCATCGAATACTTTTGCCTGTAGCTGGTGGGTGGAGTGGGCTGAAGGCGAGGTCTCGATAAATTCGGAGTGGAGAAGTGTAGTGGGCAACGTCGAAGGGGTGCTCGCACTGAAGCCCAAGATCGTGATGAAGTCAGCGGACTTCATCGCCGAGTGGAAGAAGCCGCTCGAGCGAATACTCTTCGCCCTGACGTCAGCGGGCTATGGAGACGGTTTCCCAAATATGGAACGACTCCGAGTCGCTATAGAAAGCATCCCTCATCCGGGTGTGCTTTACGCAGACTGAAATGGCAATTGACAACACGGCCGCTGCCAATTGCCAAACCGAATGGGAGGCGCCACTCAGCCTGTTCTGTGGAGTAGCGAGCTATGAGGTTTGAGTTGAGACTTGTTTTACCGAGTTCGCTGTCAGGTGTCAGTTCGCCATGCCGTCCCTATGACCCTGCACTTGACGACGTCGGCTCCGTGCTTCGAGATGTTTGTGAAGCGCTCGAGACTGCCGGCGTCGGCTTCAAAGTGCGCATAGGTTCGAGTGATTCGTGGCCGACGACGACGAGGACCGATCTGCTCGTGGTCATGGAGCAGCTTACTTTCGTGCTTGGCGCTCTGCTTGCCAATCAGGCTTGTAGACTAGACTTTTGCGAACAGGGCGTCGAACGCCTAGTCTCGCTCACCCCGAAAGAAGATGCGATAGTCGTCGAGTGTACCGATCTGATCAAAAAGACCAGCTCACGAATCCAGACGATGACACTGCCCCGAAACGTTGTAGCAGACGAACTAGTTGGCCTCGGTGATGACTTCCTTCGAGTGGCGAACATCTGTTGCGCCGAATTGGTGGGACACCCGTGGTTTCTTGCCTGGATGCGCGAGCTGCAGCGCAATTCAGAGAAACTCCGCTCACCGTCATTCATTCCAAGAGACCACCCGTTGCGCTGAGCGACGCGCCGAATCGAAGCACCCTGCAGCGCCGCTGACGTTCGTCTTCGCAGCACAAACGCCTCACCGTGAAACGTTTACGCGCCTTCACCGATAGCAGTCCCGCCCCTGGTACCCTTTACCCACACAAAGTGTAAACAGCCCCTTTGCAGAATCGCTCCCTGGGAGCACAATCTCCCCGCGTGTGGGCGGCCACACGCGTCCACGCGAAATATCTCTAATCAATCGTCCTCATCGCACCGCTCACGCCATTTTCCCATGCGAACTGCTGCTTTCATTTCCTTTGCTTTGCTCACCCTCGGTTCGCGGGCGAGTTTCGCCGATCAACCTGGGGCTCCGGCGTCCACGCAGTCGGCTTCGTCTACGTCGGACGCAACGCCCAATCAGCTGCTTCGCCAGGGGATCGCGTCGTACAAAAAGCGAGACTACGTGAAGGCGCGAGAGTCCTTTGCCTTGGCGTTCCAAAAGGAGCCCCTCGCCTCCGTCGCAGCCACACTGGCAGACGTGGAAATGAAGCTGAAGCTGTTCCGGGACGCGGCAGAGCACTGGAACATCTACCTCAAGAGTCTGGGTCCCGATCAGGCGTCGGAGCGCGCAGAGGTGCTCGCGCAGCTCGAGGACTGCCGAAAACACGTCGGCACCGCCACGGTTCACGTGGAGCCAAAAGAGTCCCAGGTCATCGTCGACGGTGTACCCGTTGACGTCCGTGCGACGGGCGGTGACGTTTGGCTCGAGCCAGGTGCGCACACCCTCGAGGTCAAGATCGACGACCGCACGTCGGAACCGAAGACCGTCGCCATCAATCCGGGAGATCAGGTCGACGTCACGTTGGTCGCCCCGCCTGCACCGGCGCCCCAAGTCACCTCGGCGCCAACACCGAAACCTGTGCCCTTCTCGGCGGAAGTCCGGGAGGAGCCCGTGGTGAGCACGCGCACTGCCGTGGTGCTGAGTGGCGCGCTCCTCACGCTCACCGGTATCACCGTCGGGGCCATTTACTGGCAAAAGAACCGCTCGGCGAAGCGGAGATCTCGACGCCGCAGTGGCGGAGGTCGTCGCGCAAACCAGTGATCCGAACCTCGTCGCGAAGGACGCGATGTGTAACGTGAACAATCCGCCTGCAGGCTGCAAGCGCATTCGCTCGGCGGTCAAGTCCATCGATCGCACGGCGAACATTTCGAACGCCTCCCTGATTGCCGCCGGGGTCTTGGGCGTCGCCACACTTGGAGCGTATCTACTTTGGCCAAGTCACCGGGAAGCCTCGCCTGAACGAACTGGCTTGACTATCGCGCCCTGGTGGAGCCCCACGAGCCAAGGCGTGTCCGCCCAGATCGGGTTCTAAAGAAAAGAGACGCCACCGGACGATTTCCCGGGACACTTATCGTGGCCCGACCGATGTGCTCACATGAGACAGAGCACTCGGTTCGAAGGTCCAACGAAACAACGCAGATCTGCAGGCTACCCCCAGCGCCCGAACACCGTCAGTCTCGCCGTGAGGTGGACGAGTCCAATCGCGCTTGTCGCCTTTGCAGGTCTTTGCATCGACACCTCCGGCTGCGCTTCCCACTCGAACGGCACGCCAGGGCAGGCGGGCGCAGGTGGAGATGGCGGCGCCGAAACCACAGAAACCCGCGCGAGCAAGGGAGGCCGCAGTTCAACCGGCGGCACTTCCGCCCGAAGTGCCTCGAGCAGCGGCGGAACTTCTGCGACGAGCTCCACCTCCGAGAATGGTGGTCTTGGCGGCGCGCAAACGACCGTTGGCGGAACCGCGAGCACTTCCACGACCACGCCTTCCTGCATTCCGTCGACGGGCTTGGACAAGCCCGATCTGGAAGGTAAAGACACGAATTGCGACGGCATCGATGGCACCCAGTCGCAGTCGGTCTTCGTCTCCCCAGATGGTCTCGATAGCAGAGCGGGAACCAAAGAAGATCCGGTTCGATCGATTGGAAAGGCCGTAGAGCTCGCCAAGAAGAGCAACGGCAAGCTGACGGACGTGCTCGTGTGCGCTGGCACCTACGTGGAGAACGTGATCGTCACCGACAGTGCAGTGAATTTGCACGGCGGTTACGACTGCAGCAGCTGGGTTCGCACCACCGTCAAGCCACTCATCGCACCGGCTTCGGGCGTGCCCTTGCGCATCGCAAACGTTCAAGATCCCATCGAGCTCTCGCGCTTCAGCATCAAGGCGCCCGATGCAACGGCCCCCGGAGAGAGCTCCCAAGCCCTTCAGGTGGTGAAGTCCCTTGGCGTGCACGTGAGTCAATCCATCATCGCAGCAGGCCGCGGCGCACCCGGCGCGAATGGCAAGCTGCAGACCCAAGGCTGGGCTGGCACGAGACCGATGTCAGCGGCAAAGGGTGAAGCAGTCCAAGTGGGCACCGACGGCTCGATTGGGTGCCACTCGTCGAACTACGGCAGCGACGTGGACTTCGACGGCAAGGCCGATTCCGGTCCCGATCAAGCCCTCGGTCGCTGCACGACAGCACGAACGGGCGGAACCTCAGGCGGCCGATTCTGCGTCGCCAACGGTAATCAGTATCCCGTCCAGGGCGGCAAAGGCGGCACCGCAACGATGAAGCCCCTCGGCGCGATTCCGGTTGTAAGCACCGATGGTGCTCGCGGTGTACCCGCCACGGCCCCAACCAGTCTGAGCCCTGGCGCGCCAGGCAAGGGCTTCGGCGTCGTGTCAGAAGACGGATACGTTGCCAACAACGCCGGCGCGGACGGCAGCGACGGCTTACCGGGCATGTCGGGTAACGGTGGCTACGGAGGTGGAGCCTGTCTCGTGCGGCAGGGCAACATCGATCTGATCGATCCGTTGATCCCAGGCTCCAATGAAATACGCGCCGGCTCGACGTGCCTCGAGACCACCGAATGGGGAACGGAGCCCTGGGTGGACGCGTCGCGGACGTACGCAGGCCGAATGGTGACGATGTTTCCAGGCTCGGGTGGTGGTCAGGGCGGGTACGGCGGCTGCGGCGGCTTCAAGGGCTTCGGCGGTGGTGCGGGCGGTGCATCGATCGCAATCCTCTCCCTCGCGTCCGCGCTCACCCTCGAGTGGACGGACATCTCGACAGCAGACGGTGGCAACGGCGGCAACCCCTCCGACGGAAGCGATGGGCAGCTGGGCGGTGAAGGTGGCGCGGGCGGAGACGTAGTCAGCGGTGGGATCACCCTGCCGACCGTCAACGGCAGGGCGTTGGTTCCGGAAGGCGCGCTGAAAGGCGGCAAAGGCTCGAACGGCCTCGCTGGGCAGAAGGGCAGCGCAGGAGGACCCGGCGGCGGCGGACCGTCCATAGGCATCCTCTGGCAAGGCACGACGGAGCCTTCCCTCGACGGAACGGTGACCATCAAAGCAGGCAACGGTGGAAAAGGCGGCACGCCCGTCGCTGGCAATCCCGGCGCCGACGGCGTCAGCGCACCTCGATACAACCCTGTGGCCCCGTAACCGCATCAGAAGCGAAGGAGAGGATCATGGGCACATCAGCACGCAATCGATGGCGAGAGAGCGTTACGTTGGGCGTCGCGGCAGGGTTCCTCATCTCTGCCTGCAAATTCGAGACACCGCGAGACAAGCACGAAAGCGCAGAAGGCGGAGAAGGCGGCACCAACGCTGCCGAGTCGACGACATCCACCAGCGGCGGAGCCAACTCGAACACCGTCGCGCAAGTCTCGGCACCACCGCTTCCCATTTCAGAGCACCCCATCTGCATCGTCAGCGCGGATTGCCCCACGGGCACGCACTGTGACCTCGGCGAGTGCGTCCAAGCCTGCAACACGACCCAATCTTGCGGAAGCGACTCGTTTTGCTCGGCACGGGCGAGGTGCGTCAGCCGGAAGGAAGACGACGTAGACGTAACCCCAGACGGCAAGTTCAAGGGGGTCCTATCCGCGCGGGCCAGCGCGAACCTCTTGTCGGAGCTCGACACCCAACTCACCGTGACGCTCACGAGCAGCAAAGCGGACGTACCCGTGCGCTACCGCGTCCAGGTGGAAGGTCCGCATCTGTCCGTGGCGCAGCCCCGCGGTGAGTTCAAGGGAACCACGACGGTTCAGGTGGCCGTCAACGGCGCCCAATTCGCAGGGCAAGACCTTCCCGGCACAATCCGTATCTTTAGCGATCTGGGTGAGATCTCCGTCGCAGCCAATCTCCACGCCGGGTTGAAGGGGCTCTACCGGGGTGCCCTTTCCTATGACGACGGCGCCATCGCTCTCGGCGACGCTCGGGTGCGCATTGCATTGGACGAAGTCGACGGCGGCGTGCTCGCGTGGATCGATCCGAGCGAATCGCTGCTCTTTCCGGAAGACGCGAAGAGTGGCCTCTCCTCAGCCACGGGCTCGGGCACTCGCTCCGGCTCGAAGCTAACGCTGACGATCGGGCAGCGACTCCCCAAGGCCTTTGGTGGCGCGCGCAATCACTTGGGCCGTGACATCGGTCGACAGCTGACCATGACAATGAAACCCACGAAGGGCGGTGGCTGGTCCGGAAGCTTCGAAGAGACCATCAGCGGCCTCTTCGTGCAGCCGGTGACACGAACCGGCACCGTTGTGCTGGCCTACGAGGGGCGCGACGGCGTGCCTCAGATCGCGCTGAACCGATCGCTGCCGTCAGTAACCTTGAGCTCCGCCGATCTGAATCGGGCCCACCCAGGGTGGCCAAACTGCACGACGCACGTGCTGAATTACGGGAGCTGCAACGTGGATTGGGCGACCGCCTCGAGCGCAGATCGAGCGAAGTGCCTGACGTCGCTCTACTCGAGCCAAGTGCTACCGCTCTATTCCTCAATCAAGGGCAACGTCCCCTACGCTTCCCTTGCTGGGGACTGTTCGACGAGCCTTTCCGTCACGGCGACGGCAGGCGTTCCGTCGACGGCCTACACGAAGACCTGCGGCATGGTCTCTGCCGTGGAGTGCGGCGTGCAGTTGGCGGCCCAAGCCGACGTGAGCGTGAGCGGCATTGGTCAGAACCTGAACAAGTTGGTCGATGGCGCAGTCAATCCCGTGCTGCTCGTGGCTCAGCAGCAGATGCTCGCGGCTCTCGATTCCTCCGTCGCGGGTGGCGCCACGGTTGGCGCCGAACTCGCCACCTACGACAAAGCCGCCACAGTGCTCGATCGCGCGGCGAATTGGCTCTATCAGCCTGTCATTCTCGAGAGTCTGCGAAAGCTGACGCCAGCGGACGCAGCCTTGATGTCCCTTACGACGGCAGGAGCACCTCCGTACACCAACTATCCCGCGGCGCGAAGCATTTCGAAGCTGCTCCGGACCATTCGCGATCTCGAAGCGGAGCGCACGCGACTCTACTTGGTCGAGCACATGACGACCGAGCTCGAGCGCCGACAGATGGTCCAGGCAAGTGCGTTGTCTTCGTACCTAGAAGGGACGGCCCTCAACGTCCTGCTCGACGCTTGGGGCAAGGACGTACCATCGACGATTGGTGCGGAGTCCACACGGCTTCTTGCGGCCTTCGACAACTCCTTTGGCGAGGCGCTCCAGGGTGCTGGGCTCTTCGGTGTGCCCGACAGCTTCGTGCCCTTCGTTTACGATCCAAAAGCGGGCACCAAGGGGAAGAACAACTTCGAGCAGATGCTCAACATCGCCGCTCTGCAGGTGTCCCTCTATTCGAACCTCGAAACGACCTACACGGAAGCAACGAGGGCAGCACGAGCGTCGGATTACGTCGTTGCCAGTCAAGCGCTCCAGCTGAAAACACAATACGACGAACGGCTGAAGCAACTCTGCGGCACGAACTTCGACGTCGCGATCGCGCAATCCACGAAGGATATCTCCACCTGTGGAGAGTCTGGTGGCCAGCTTGCGGTGCTCCGCTCGCAACTCGAGTCGAGCGAGCTTGGGATCCTGGCGTCTCAGCTGCAGCTCAAGTCAATGCACGACAAGATCGCAATCGATCTGAGGCTGATGGCGGACAAGTACCAGCTTCGGGAAGAGAACTTGAAGTTCATTGACGATCAAGGTGAAGCTATTGACGCCATCATTTGGTCGCAAGGGATCATCTCCGCCATCGAGAGCGCCATTAGCACGGCAAGCATGGGCAACGTACTCAATGGCTTTGCCCCGGTTGGTCTTGCGCTTCCCATGGCGATCCTCAGTATGCGAAGGACGTCACTCGATGTCGCCAGGCAAGACTTGCAGACGGCCCAGCAGATGCACTTCGAAGAGCAAGCGGCCGAAGGCGAACGCCTGGATGCTCAGGCGAACATCGAAAAACAGAACATCGACTTGGCCCAATATGCCGTGCACATTCGTCAGGCGCTGCTCGATCAGGCGACGGCGAGCATCGCCCTCTCGAACGGCTTGGCCGAAGCCCAAATGCTGCTCGATGAGCGAGCGCAGGCAGAAACCGTGGGCAACCTGAACCCGTCCATCGATCCCGCATTCCGGATCGTACGAAATGACGCGGCACTCCGAATGCTCGGAGCACGGAGCCGAGCCCAGAAGTACCTCTTCTTGGCCGGACGAGCCCTCGAATACGAGATCAACCGTCCCATAGCCGATCTCGTGAAGGCGGCGCTCGTCACCCGCAACGCGACGCGCATGGTGGCGTTGAAGGGGTGCCTCGAGGCAATCCCAGCGGGAGCAACATCTGCTCAAAGTTACACCAGGCAAGTTTCTGTAAGGGCGATGCTCGGCATCACCGGGCCACGCAAGGACACCTGCACCGGAGAACTCTTGACGGAAGCCCAGCAGTTTCAGCGCGTCTTGCTCCGCAATGGTAACCTGGACGGCAAGGGTGGCGTCGGTTTGAAGTTTGCAACCGATCTGATGCCGGGCAATCGACTCTGGTCATCGGATGTTTGTAGCGATCGCATCACCGCCCTTCGCGCCCAACTCGTCGGCGACTTCTTGGGCGATAACGAAGCGCAGTTGAACGTCTCCCTCGCCGGCTCGGCGATCCTGCGTGACTGCTCGGGAGATCAGCTCAACACTTGGAGCCTCGGCGGAGATGCGGTGGAGGGACTTGGCTCAGCGACGGCGATCGTTCAAGCGGGCGTCAACGACTTCGGCAAAGCGGCAGCAAACACGAGTCTCTTCGGGCAGTCCGTCGCACGCGCGGAGTGGCAACTCATCATTCCTGGTGCGTCCGCTGCCCCGACGAATGCGGATGTCGATTTGACGAAGCTGGAAGACATCGTTCTCGAGATCACCCACGAGGCGACGCCCATGAGTGGCAACAACGCGATTGGAGGCGATCTGTCCTGCTTGGAGACGGTGCTGTGAGGCGGAATTCCACCGGACCGTGCTTTGACGTTACCCACCTTTAGTGTAGAAGGAGCAAGCGGATGACTACCGAAGACGCGGCACCACTTGGGTCTCGAACTCTCAAGCCCACTACGACCGTTGCAGTTCTTGCAACCATTGCCATAAGCGCGTTCTCCTTCGTTTATCTCATCGTGGTCGTTCTTTCGCCCCTAATGCGGGATGCTCTCCCGAACGGAACGGAAGTCACGGAGGAAACGAACGCGTCGACCGTCCTGCTTGCCCTGTTCAGCGGAGTCGTAGGTGCGATCCGAATCGCGGATTTCATTCTGGCGGTCACGACCTTTCTGATCTGGTTGTCTCGCGTCGCGAACAACATCAGCGTATTGGCCCCCGATCCTTCCGTGCCCGAGCCGCAAGATTGCGTGACGTGTTGGTTCATCCCGCTCATCAATCTCATTCAGCCCTATCGCGTGATGAAGGCCCTCTATCGTTCGGTCGGGCCGTATCAGGGTCCGACGCCATTGAAGGGCTCGGATCCCTTGTCTAAGGTCATTACCGTCTGGTGGAGTGCGTGGCTTACAGGAACGGTCACGTCCAGAGCCGCCGATCGCCTCTGCTCTTCGAACGTCGCGGGTATGATAACCGCGGGCGACTGGCTGGAGCGCACGTCGTCCGTCGCTCACTTCATCGCGGCAGCTAGTGTCCTGACCGTTCTTTGGCGGGTCGAAGAAAGACTGACTGCAATGAGGCGAGCGAACGCCTCTAAAGGCGCGCCCCAGTCCACAGGCGTCGTGTACGAAAGCATGACTCTTGCTCCGACAGACGGTCAGTAACGTTCGCGAGCGAGGCGGGTCACCGGTAAAGGCGTGAAAGGGGCGAAAAACACGCCTACGCTACCGCGTGTCTGCCCCTGGCGGCTCCTTGTCGGTGTCCTATATGGCCGTACGTGTGCTACTCGGCGATGGTCTACCAGTCCGTCAAATCCCTCGGCATCGAGTTCCATGCCCGTCTGCAGCTCGATCTATTCGAGGAACTCTTCCGGAGACGGCTCGTCGATCAGAGCATCCGGATCCCGCGCGCTCTCGAAGATCAGTTTCTCGAGCCGACGACTGAAATCGAAGAGCGCATCCAGCAGGCGATTCTGCAGTACCGACAAGGGCTCGCCCAGCAGTACGAGGCCGAGCTCATCAAACAGCGCGAGCGCTTGGCTGAGGCCGAACGAAAGCTACAAGTCCGCTCAACGAAGGCCGCGGCGGAATCCAAGCGCATTGCCACGTCGAAGATTGCGTGGGTCCAGGGCAAGCTCGACGATCTGAGTCGAACCACGACGGAGCCTCGCGACGCTCGCATCTACCCGCTTTGGTATGCGCCCGTCGTGGTTTCCGTGGAGGGCGAACGACGGATTTATCCGCTCCGTTACCATTGCCGCGGCTCAACGAAGCCGGAGTCCTACGACACGAAGTACCCTGGCTTGTACAACGCTCGCCGAGACAATCTGACCGGCTACTGGCGCGACCAGTTCGGCGAGCGACACGGCGTGATGGTCATCACCGCGTTCTACGAGAACGTCGCCCGCCACACCTACGAACATCGACAGCTGCAGCCACAGGAGCGCGAGAGCAACGTCGTCATCCAATTCCACCCCGATGACGCGGCTCCCCTCCCCGTGGCTTGCCTCTGGGACGAATGGCACGGCGACGACGGCAGCACGTTGCGCTCCTTCGCGGCGATCACCGACGAACCTCCCACTGAAGTGGCTGAAACGGGGCATGACCGTTGCCCGATTGTCCTCACCAAGCCGAACGTCGCGACGTGGCTGGAGCCGAAGGGACGTAGAGACGAAGAGCTGTTTCGATTGCTCTCGGAGCGGGCGATAGGAACGTTCAGGCACAAGTTGGCGGGGTAGAACGGTCGCAGGCAGATCCACTCCACATTTCGTAGAGTCGGTGGCACGAGAGCAGCGCGCCCCTCACCCCTCCTTGCATTGCATTCAGTCATCTCGTGAAAACCGAAGACATGCTGAAGCAACGAGCACAAGTCTCGCAGTTTACTCTGAGAAAAGTCGCCAAAGGGGTCATTGAGAGTGGCGCACTGCGCATTTGCCGGGCGCTTTGCTGCGGCTACGCACGTTTTGATATGCACCACTCTAAAGACACGGTTCAGAGGCGTTCTCAACCGTCGCTAGCGACTTTCTGCCACGCCAATGGCGCGACGAGGTACGCAGTTGCTTTGATACTACCTGTCGCATCCGTGTCGCGTGTAGGAACTACTAACGTATACTTGTCTGCACACACATCGACGATCAGCCGCTGAAGTGCGGCTTCGTCCGCTGTTGAATTGGCAAATGTTGCCTCAGCGCGGCACACCTGAGCTCGGCACTCCACCTTGTCTAGTTGTACGCCGGAGAGCTGACGATCGCTTAGCACACTCCGAATTCGAGCCTCGACCTCTCGCGAGCCCGCATCTGCCGGCCCATCCGATCCAAATGCGACAGCCATCTTGTCTGCCACGGCTTGTGCATGAGCCTCCGCTTCTTCCTCTGGCGTAAGACGCTCCTTGACGGGCGCTGCGGACGGAGCGCTTAGGTTGTCCTCACCTGCCGCGCGAGTCTCGGAATCGCGAACAACCACCTGTCGTTCGACAATGACCTCGGGACTGCTCTTGGCTAGCTCCGTTGCTTTTGCGGGTGGCGGCGCGTTCGCGGTCGTTCGAACCAGTAGGGCAGTAGTCGCACTGGTCAGTATAGCGACCAGGACAATCCAGATTGCGTTAGTGCGGTTACTTGATTGCATCTCAGTCTCCTCGTTGCAAAGCAATGTCATTTGCAGGGCACGTCGATAGACGCCCTCACGTCGAAGTGCCTGGGCGGCAAAGCTTTGGGAATACTCCTAGCTTTGCCGCCCACTTAGAAACTAGACACCCAAGTAAGTGCTGACCACACAAACCCAAGTCTGACCGGAACCGGCGGTGCGAGTCGCATTCAACCGCATCACCTGTGAAACCGTTCCGGCCCATGGCACGATGACATCGCTCGTGAGCAACCATCCCGAGGCAGAACTCGTGGACGCAGGAGATGAGGCCTGAATTGCGCCTGTTGGTCCCCGCATGATCAAGTTGGTTGTAACGAATCCGGACCCGGTAGTGCCCGACTCGTTGTAAATATCCAACCAGTCACTGATCCGCATGGCTGTGGAGTAGTCACCGTTATTGATCTGGTAATCCACCTGCCAGTAAAGATCCTGCGATGTCGTTGGATTCGAGTACCCACCCGCGGTGACGCAGATTCGCCCTTCCCGATACTGAGCGGAAGTTCCGAAGGACGTGCTGTACCTATTGACGCAGTCATTGGTTATCGTGTTGCCGTTTGGACCCCAACCCGGCGCACACCGACCAAGCACCGGCACCTTCGTGTATTGAACGGCAGATGCTTGACCAGCCGCGAGCATGACCAAACCGACCAAGCATGACGAAATGGCGATTTTCGACATTATTTTCCCTCGATTGATGGATAGAGGACGGATCTCGTCAACCAATTGACGCAATGCACTTCAGCGACCGTTGATGACAATTCGAATCAACAAGCAAGTTCCAACCGAATCCGTCGCTCCACAATCGATTTAGTGGATCCACCCCGTACTGTCAACAATGACTTCGAATTGTCAAAACGACTGTCTCCACGCAACGAGATTCACATCGAGCACCGAGACACACGCATCGCAGATGGTTACTTCTTCACATACGTTCATGCAGCTACACAGCGCTCAATTCGCAGAGAGGACAAAGAAGCGCGGACGTGAAATAACGAGCATTCCGCATGATTTCTCACGCTACGCGAACGTGAGACAACGAGCCAATCAGTCAACTTCGTATTGTATGCACGAGAACCACATCAACCGACGAGGCAGAACGCACCACGAAGAACGCGACAACAGACACGAGAGTTCCATGTAACGCAGATGGCACCAGAAAAGATCGCGAAGCACGCAGCCCAGATGCCTTCAGTCGCCAGCAGAAGATGCCCTCGCAGAGGTTACGGAAAAGCTCAACGAGTGACTCGTCGAGCAGAGCATTCGAATAACGCAGGTCCGCGAAGACCCTTTTCATGAGCCAACGAACGAAGTCGAGCAGCAAATCCCCCCAAAAGCCGCTCCGCATCATCGACTAGCTCTCGCCCAGTAGGACGAGACAGAGCGCATCGAGAAGCAAGAGCGTCTAGCTGAACAGGAAACGCATGCTTCATGTGCGCGAAGCGAAGGCTGCAGCGCAGTCCAAGCGCGTCGCAAGAAGATTGCGTGGATTCAGAGCAAGCACGAGGCTCTGATTCGAGCCACGGGGCTCTGCAGGCTAGCCACTCGCGCGTCGTTGCTGACACGTTTCCGCGCGCGAGCCTTCCCAACCCGACTCACACTCCCGCCAAGGTCGACTCACCAAACCGAGGAAACAGCGCCCTCGCTGTTCCGGACAAGAGCAATCGCTGCTCTTCCGCGGTAAAGCCAGGGCAGCTCGTCGCTTCCTCGATGCTTCTAGCCACGCCAGGTTCGTGGCGCATCGGGTAATCGGAGCCGAAGAGGAGATGCTCTACGCCGGCGAGCTCTCGAAGCGACGCGAAGACGTTGGGACACGTAGAAAGGGAGACATCATAGTACAGGGAAGCAAGGGCATTCAAGACGTCCTCCCGAGACACCGCGCTTGCCCGTACCTCTTCCGCGACGGTGCTCAATCGGTAAGACAGATACGGAATGGCGCCTCCGGCGTGAGATAACACCCATCGAATATTGGGAAACCTCGTCACTTTTCCTCGATAGACGAGATCCATCACGGCTCGCGTCGTCTCGAGTGGAAACTCGTACACGGACAGATCGGTCACGTGCAGCATTGGCAGCTCGAACCCCGGTTTTGTCGGATGCACGAGAACGACCGCTGAACGACGATCGAGTTCACTGAGCACTGGGTCCAAGCGATCGTCCCCCAGATAGACGCCACAAGCGTTGGTTGGCATGCAAAATCCGTCCGCGTCCAGGGTGTCGCTCGCGTATTCGATTTCTCGCAGTGCGGCGTCGACGGGCGCGTTTGGAAGACAGGCAAGCATGCCGTAACGCCTGGGGTCGTAGCTCGCGTTCTGCGCGAGCGTATCGTTGAGTTCTCGCGTTAGCTCCGGGGCAGCCGAGACTGGCAGGGACAGCAGCGCCCCGACGATCCCCATCCGCTCCATAGCTTCTGCGTCCGACTCAATGCTCCACTCGGGCATGCTCGACGGACGCCTCTTTCCGACGAAGTGATGATGAATGTCGATGATGGCTGGTTGCATTTGAAAGCGCTCCAATGAAACCTAAGCGACACTGCGTTGAAGTTGCACACCTTGACGCCAGACGGCATCCGTAGACAAGGTGTCGGAAATGTCCTCCGTAGGGTTGCCCTTCACGAGCAATAGATCGGCTCTTTTACCTGCGAAGATGCGTCCGCGATCGGACATGCCGAATCGACGCGCGGGAACCGAGGTTGCAGCCCGCAGCGCTTCGACGGGTGTAAGCCCAGCGCGCACCAAAAGCTGGAGTTCGTGATGCAGACTTGCGCCATGGGCCATTCCGCCAATCCCAGGAATCGACGCATCGGCACCGGCCAGAATGTCGACACCGGCATCGTGTAACGCTTTTACCGCGTCGAGCAGGTACTGCGTCTTTCCTTGCGGGAAGGTCGCAATGTGCCGCGACATCGCCTCGTACCATCGCTGCGGCAGCCGCGAGCGGACCCGCTCGTCCTTCGCGAACTCGCCGGCGTCGCTGTCGCCAATCGTGGATGCGCCCGCGACGATGGTGGGGCACATGAATGCGCCGGAGGCAGCGATGGCGTCGATGAGCTCCGGCGTGTGCGGTCGATCGACGAACAGGTGCATGAGCCCGTCGACGCCTGCGGCGATGGCGCGAGTCGTCGCCTTCACGCTCATCGTATGTGCAACGACCATCTTCCCGAAGCGATGGGCTTCGGCGCAGGCAAAGGTGAGCACCTCATCCGTCAAATCGGGAGTACCAGGCTTCCCGAAGACGGCGCCGTCCTCGATCATCAGCTTGATGTAATCTGCCCCCTGTTCTACACGCTTCCCGATGACGGTCTTCGCCTCCTCTGGCGTCGACGCTGACTTGATGAACTCGCTCGGATCGATCCCATCCGGGATCTTCGGGGCCACGCCCTTGGGCATGATCTCGTGCGGGTGTCCCATTGGAGCCGAAAGCGCCATGAGAGAACTCCGTGCGTCAGCCACGTCTCGACGCAGATCGGCCGCTTGCTTCTGCTCCTTGGTCCAGTAGCCCTGCATGATGCACACGGTGGTCACCCCGAAAGACAGAGCCAAGCGGCGGCTCTCCAGATCGGCATGAGTGTGCGCGTCGATGAAACCCGGAAGCAAAGTGCCGCCTCTCCCATCGACGACATTGGCGAAAGCGGGTTCAGGCCCGCCCACTTCGAGGATGTGCTCACCTTCGATGGTAAGGGAACGTTCGTCGAGGATGCGCTCTCCGTCGAAGATGAGCGCGTTGGTGATGAAGGTAGGTCGAGATTGGGTCATGGGGGCTCTTTCTGCTTGGTCGTGGTTGGGAACTACGGATGTCGTTTCGTCATCAGAACATCGTTCGTTACGAACACCGTTCGCGTGGGAATAAAAAGAAGTACGCGGCTGGATCCGCGAGACGAGAATGGAACGAACTTACGTTCGCCGGTCGAAGCGGCCAGTCCTAAGTCGTTGAAGGTGCACCCGGTGAGCGCTTTCGTGCCACTGAAGCACGGGCGTTCGGCGTGGCCGAGCGAAGCAGCCCGTTCAATAGCACGTCAATGGCCCACTCGAAGCGCTCCTCGCCATCTCCACTGACGAGCGACTCTCGAGAGGCATGCACTCGAGGGTACTCTCGCGCCGAGAGCTGCTCGAGAGTACGGAGCAGTGGCTCGAAGGGGTTGCCGTGTTCTTTGCGGTGGCTCTGCTCCGCAGCAATGGCGGTTCCGTAGAGCGAGAGGAGATCTACCGCCCACGCAGAAGTAGTGGCTCCGACGCCTGCCTCCTCGAGTAGGGCAAGCTCGGCTTCGATGATGCGAAGCGCGTTTGGCCCCGCAGCAATCGAATTCATCGCGATGTGAGCTAGGCCTGGTGTTTCGATGAGAACGTTGACGTAGGACCGTAGCAGCGCGACGAGCCGGCTTCGCCAATCCTGCCCTCGCGACTTCGGAAACCGGACCTTACCGAGCGCGTGATCGAGCACCAATGCCTGGAGCTCGCGAAGATCCTCGACGTACGCGTAAAGGGACGCCGCACCGGTCTCGAGGCGAGCCGCGACCTTTCGTAGGCTCATGCTCTCCAGACCGCCCTCGGCGAGCAGCTCGTACGCGGCTTGCACGATGCGATCCCGACTGAGGGGATCCTTGACGGGCCCACCGCGACGACTGGCCACGTTCCGTTCCACGAAGGGGTTGCGCTGACTCACGACGAACAGTGTTCGTCTAAAACGACGTTTGTCAAGCCAAACCCCTTTTTTCGACGAGGACGCGATTGGGCCCACTGGCTCGGGGCTCGACAATCTTCCACGGCGACTCAATGGTCCCAGGTCAGTGGTTGACCTACGTTCTGTTCCATCTAGTCCAAGACGTCACACCACGACGGCTCAGCTGCACACAAACCGACGAGGAGAAGCCCCCCAGATGAACACGAAGGCCACGCCGTTTCTCATGTTCAACGACAAGCTCGACGAAGCGGTCAAGCTCTACACGTCTATTTTCCCGGACTCGAGCATCGTCAACCTGGCAAAGCACGGTGATGATGGTCCGGTCATTTCCGGCAGAATTCATCGTCGGTGGCCAGCGATTCATGGCCTTCAACGGTGGGCCCCATTTCAAGTTCAGCGACGCCTTCTCGATCTTCATCAGCTGCGCCGATCAGGGTGAGGTCGATCGCTACTGGGACGCCCTGACGAAGGCCGGCGCAACACCTGTGCAATGCGGGTGGATCACCGATCCCTTCGGGCTCTCCTGGCAGATCATACCCAAGCGCTTCATGGAGCTCATCGCCGATCCGAATCCGCGAAAGTCCCAAGCCGTCATGCAGGCGATGCTGGAAATGGTGAAGTTCGACGTCGCTGCCTTGGAAAAGGCTTACGCCGAGGCCGGCTGAATCCGATGAAGACGCGAGGCACGGAACCTTCCGCGCCTCGCCTCGCCCAGCGCTCCGCATTTCGTTCCAACCGAGCTAATGCAAGATCTCTTGGAACGTCTCCGCACATCCATGGCAGACGCCTTTGCTCATCCGCTCGGGTTCCGTTCGGCGATGGCACTTTGGGCAC
Source organism: Polyangiaceae bacterium (assembly GCA_049840955.1). Classification (GTDB taxonomy): domain Bacteria; phylum Myxococcota_A; class Polyangia; order Polyangiales; family Polyangiaceae; genus FEN-1139. The sequence continues at coordinate 54,901 of JASGIX010000073.1, read as the reverse complement.
CAGCGATAGCTGCCGATGCGCTTGCCGTGACAGAGCGCGATGAGCTCGGCAACGCGCGCGGGTGAGGCGCTGAGCTTGACGGCAGCGAACGGATGGGCCACTCGCGCGGGTCGAGTGACGTCACTGCACTCGAGCCCCGCTTCCAGAATCACGATATGTCTCGATTGGACCTGCACGATCACCGTACGTGGCTCGCCGCCGACGAGAACCCCACCTTTGAGCGATTGCACCGGTTCGGGAAGCATGCTTCGAATGAGCTCACTCCACTCGTCTCTACTCTGAACGAATGAGTCATCCGGCGACACACCCCAGTGTCCGAAGCGGCGCCCACAGTCCTTGCATTGCCACTTGGGACCGTCTTTACCAAAGGTTGCCAGGTCAATCGTGGCGGAGCGACAATCCCGAGCCTCGTTCGATTGAACCGTTACCTCGCCGTACCGAACCGAGCACAAGTCGAAGGAACCACAGTCGGGGCACCGGGGTAAATTGCGGGACATGGGCGGTTTGCTCTGGAAGTGAACATTTGACAGCAGAGCTCGAGCAGCTGTCCATCGGAATCAGGCGCGAGGATGGCGCGAGGATGGCGCGAGGACGGTGCGGGCACGGAACCTCTCTTGTGCGGACTGCACTGGCCCCGTCCCGAATGCGCAGGCGCGTCACTCTGCCCGATGGCGACGCTCATGACGAGTCTCGGCTCGTTGCCGCGCCGCCCCAACCAAAAACTCGAAGACGAAAACAGAGCGCGCGACCGTCGTTAGGTCGCCGGACTCTCTTCGAGGTCTTCCTCGGCTTCGGGGATTTCGTCGAGACCTTGGCCGCCCTTGACCGGGATGGCGCGAGCCGCTGCGATCGTTTCGAGGGTCACGACGAGGCCATCGCGATCGGCCACCTTCGGTAAGTACACGCGAGTATTGTCCCACAGCTCGAAGACGACTTCACCGGGCACGTCGAGCACGATTCCGTCGATTTGCGGCCAACGAATCCGCTTGAGCCGCGGCCAGACCGCCGTCACGACATCGCGATACTCGATACCGTCGCCCCGAACTCGAACCCCTCGCATCCCACTGCGAACGACAGCGGCAAGAGCGCTCACGAACAGCAGAGCGGCGAAGGTCGCGGCGAGATGATTCGGCGTGAGTTCTCTTCGATGATTCGCACGTAGAGTTGCGAATTGGAGGAACTGGCCTCGGCAACGAGCACGATGACGAGAATGGCGCTCGAGATCACGAAGTAGAGCAGCGCGGGGACGCGCTGTTGCCAAGGCGGGAGAAACACGCGTTCCGAGGGCCGATAGGTCATATCGAACCCAGGAGGTCTGGATGGTCGTGCCACGGTGATTGAACGTAGCTCCCCAACCGTTCCTTGGGAATTGTGAGATTGCCGCGCCACGCCGGTTTCGGCCCCCTGACTGACGCAAAAAGGACCGCAGCCGACGCTTCTGCCCCGACCTTCACGACGTTGGGAGAGAGTTCCAGTAATGCCGTCCAGGTAATGACCGTACGTAGGCTGAGTGAGGGGGACAATCCGCCCCCGCCCGTCGAGGCACCATGAGCCCTCCCCTAACGAACGCGCAGCAACGTACCCCCCTCGCCAAGAAGGGCCGCAAGCTCGAACCCTTGAGTCCCGCTGCTTCGCGCATCGTGCAGGCCGCACTCCAAGAGGACATTTCCGCGTCCGATTCCTCGCAAACATGGCGGGCAGCGATCCTGCGTTCGCCTTGCGGGTTCTCGCTTTCGTCAATAACCCGATGCTCGGGGTCGGCAGGCGCATCGACAGTATTCACCAAGCCGCGGCGCTGCTCGGACTCCGAGGCCTTCGCAGCCTTGCCCTGAGTCTCGTCATCACGCATCTGGCGCCCGACATGGATGGCACGGAGGTGTTACTCGCCAACTGCTTGAGACGCGCCGTTACTGCCCGCGAAATCGCCAAACGCATGCAGGGGATCGCACCGGAACCGTGTTTCACCGTCGGACTGTTTTTGGATGCGGGCTTGTTGGTCTCCGCGCGCACCCATCTCAAGGCGGCCATCGCCATCGCCAGCTCGCCCTCCAGCTTCCGCCAGATCCGCGAACGCGCAGCGGGGTTTGCCATGCACTCCGACGTCGGGGCCGCCGTCGCACGCGAGCACTTCCTGGGCGACGAGTTCGAGGAAGCGATATTGCGTCACCACGGCATTACCGCGCCCGTCAACCTGCTCGCGCGAGTCGCGTGGGTGGCGGAGCGAGTCGCGAGCGTATTCGAAGGCGGCTACTACGAGCCTGCACGCGATGCAGCAATGGAAGGACTCCGCTACGTCGGACTCCCCGCTGAAGGGCTCGACGAATTGCTCACCAGCATCCCCGCCGCCGTGGTGGAGCTGTCGACGGTGTTCGACCGCTACGTCGGGCCGCAGCTCGAAGTCGAAGCCCTCCGCGCACGCGCCGAAGAGAGCATTGCTGCCTTGACCGAACAATACGAGTCCTTGGTGTCGTCTCTCGAGTCCGTGGTGCGGGAAAAGGAGCGCTTGGAGCACCGCCTGCGAGAAACCCACGGTCGGCTCGAGGAACTCGTCACCATGGATAATCTGACGGGGCTCTGCAATCGACAAGCGCTGATCTCCGCGCTCTCTCGCGATCTCCTCAAGGCGGAACGCGACGCAGCAGGACTGTCGGTGCTCATCGTCGACTTGGATCACTTCGGAACCATCAATGACGCCTTCGGGGATCCCCTCGGCGACGCCGTACTCGTGCTCGTCGCCAAGACACTCGTGGCCGCGCTACGCAGCGAAGACGTGCTCGGAAGGTACGGCGACGAGCGCTTCTTGATCATCCTCCCCGGAACGGACCGCGCCGGAGCCCTCATCGTTGCCGAGCGCATCCGCGCAGCCATCCCGCAACATGCCGTGGCAGGTCCAAAGGGCCCCGTCTCCGTCACCTGCAGTATCGGCGTCGCAGCCGTCCAGGGTGCGGGCTGCCGCGCGGCGCAAGATGGCTTGCTGCGTCGTGCCGAACGGGCGCTCCGCGCCGCGAAAGAAGCCGGAAGAGACCGGATCGTCGTGAGCGATTGAGCGCTCGTCTTGGTTCAGCCGTATCGGCCTTCGATGTACTCCGCCGTACGTGGATCCTTCGGGCTGATGAAGAGATCCTCGGTGCGTCGGTGTTCGACGAGTTCCCCGAGTAACATGAACACACACTCTTCGCTGGCACGACGGGCCTGCGCCATGTTGTGCGTCACGATGACGAAGGTGTACCGCCCACGGAGCTTCCACATGAGCTCTTCGATGGCGCGAGTCCCCTCGACGTCGAGAGCCGAACACGGCTCGTCCATCAGGATGATCTCGGGCTTGACCGGAAGAAGGCGCGCAATGCAGAGCTTCTGCTGCTGCTCGAGTTGGAGGGTAGTCGCGGGAACGTCGAGTTTGTCCTTCACGTCATCCCACAGATCGACCTCGACGAGGGCCGCCTGAACGGCTTCGTCGACGGCTCGCTTCGAGGTTGCGCCCCGGGGCGTATGCAGCCGGATCCCGAAGGCGACGTTCTCGTAAACCGATATGGGCAATGGGTTCGGACGTTGGAACACCATCCCGACGGACTTGCGGAGCTCCACCAGGGAGACATCTTCGTCGTAGATGTTCTTCCCGAGGATCTCGATGACGCCTCGCGTCGTCACGTTGCCGTATCGCTCGTTGATTCGGTTGAAGCAACGCAGTAGCGTCGTCTTGCCGCAGCCGGAGGGGCCAATCAACGAAGTGATGTGACCCTGCTTCACGTTGACGGAGACCTTCTTCAACGCTTGGAAATTGCCGTACCAAAGCTCCAAGTCTTGGGTGCGGATCGCAAGCTCGCTTCCGTCGTGGAGCAAGATGGCGCCGCTCGGGGAAGATGCCATGGGCGCCGAAGCCGTCGGAATCGAAGGAACTGAGGTCGTCATCCGAAAATCCCGTTGATGTACTCGTAGGTGCGGCAATCCTTCGGCTTGTCCGAAAAGAGCGCAGGGGTCGGCCCCATCTCGACGATCTCACCGTTCCACAAGAACATGGTCCGATCCGCCAAGCGTCGCGCCTGTTGGACCAGATTGGTGACCAAGATGATCGTCATCTCCCGCTTCAATTCCTTGAGCACGTCTTCGATGCGCATCGTCGTCACTGGATCGATGGCGATCGAGAACTCGTCCAAGCAAAGGACTTCGGGTTCGTGGGAGAGCGCGCGAGCAATCGTCAGGCGCTGTTGCTGTCCACCGGACAGCTTCGTCCCGAGCGACGTCAGCCGGTCCTTCACTTCGTCCCACAATGCCGCCTGGCGCAAACAGCGCTCCACGAGCTCGTCGAGGCGCGCTCGATCGCGCAAACCCGCCGCGCGCGGCGCGAAGGCCACGTTATCGTAGATGCTCAACGGCAAACCAACGGGCAGCGGCGCGACCATGCCCACGCGACGGCGCAGCCCACAGGCATCCCGCGTGTGACGCACATCGACGTCTCCCATGCGGATCGCACCGTCGACCCTGGCGCCAGGCGTAAACTCTATCGTGCGATTCAAGCAACGGAGCAGCGAGGTCTTGCCAGACTGGGCTGGCCCGATGATCCCGAAGATCTCATTTCGACGAACCGCGAAGGAAATGCCCTTGAGCGCTGGCTTTCCGGCGTAGTCTACCTTTAGGTTCTCGACCTCGATCTCGAGGTCCTTTGCTGGCTCGGTGACCATCACCACTTCTTCCTGCTTCTGAGATAGACGCGGAGCATGATTGCCATGGCGTTGAACACGAGCACGGTCCCGACGAGCACCACTGCCGTCGCATAGGGCAACGCCTTGGGTGCTTCGGTGACCTGCGTCGTGATAGTGAAGAGGTGCATCGACAGCGCCATGCACTGATCCCAAATGCTGTACGCAAACACGTTACCAGCTTCGATCTTCTTGAAGAAGACAGCGCCGGTGAACATGACGGGAGCCGTTTCGCCCGCAGCGCGTGAAACCTGCAAGATGACGCCGGTCAGGATCCCGCTGATCGAGTTCGGCAGCACGATACCGCGAATCGTCTGCCACTTGGTGGCCCCGATGTTCCAGCAAGCCTCTCGAAAAGACTGCGGCACGGCAGAGAGGGATTCCTTCGTGCTCGCGATGATGACGGGGAGCGTCATGATGGCGAGGGTCAGTGATGCCGCCAGGATCGACCGCCCCATTCCGGCAAACAGCACGAATGCGCCGAGCCCGAACAGTGCGTGAACGATACTCGGTACCCCGGCCAAGTTGACGACGGCGAGATTGATGACTCGCGTGAGCCAATTGTCCTTCGCGTACTCGTTCAGGTAGATGGCCGCGAGTACGCCGATGGGCGCCGAGACCAATAGCGAGAACGTGACGAGATAGAGTGTCCCGAGGAGCGCCGACCAAATCCCACCGTGACGCATCCCGTTCAGGGGATTGGTGAAGAGGAAGTCGAAGGAAAGCAGGGGCCACGCCTCTTTGACGAGATAAACGACGATGAGGATGAGCGGAGCCACGATGGCGAACGTCATCAGCCCGAGCACGGTTTTCGCGATGATCTCGCGACGACGCTTCACCCGACCGTATGGAGTGATTTGGAACATCGTTTCATGCCCCTTTTCTTATGCCCTTGACCACCATGTCCGCCGTCAGGTTGACGACGAAGGTGATGGTAAAGAGCAGAATGCCGATGATGAACAGAACCTGATAGTGATCCGAGCCGGCCGCGGTCTCACCGAGTTCGGCGGCGATCGTCGCGGTGAGCGTTCGTACGGGTTCGAAGGGGCCGAGGGGAATATTGACGGCGTGCCCCGTTGCCATGAGCACCGCCATCGTTTCACCCACGGCGCGACCGACGCCGAGGAGCACGGCGGCGAGGAGGCCATTCTTCGCAGCCGGGAGCAGCACGCGGTAGATGACCTGCCACTTCGTCGCCCCCATGGCGATGGAAGCTTCGCGATAGGAATCTGGCACGGCCTTCAATGCATCCTCGCCGATGCTCACCATGATGGGGACGCTCATCAACGCGAGCAGGAGCGCGCCATTGAAGACGTTGAGCCCGACCGGTACGTGGAACACCTTCTGGATCAGAGGATTCATGAGGGAAATCCCGATGAAGCCCCAAACCACGGAAGGGATTGCCGCCAGGAGTTCGACGATGATCTTGAGGGTCTCTTTGGTGCGCTTGTTACAGAACTCAGCGAGGAAGATTGCCGAACCGAGCCCAAAGGGCACCGCCATCGCCATCGCCAGGCCGGTGACGCTCGCGGTACCGAAGAACAACGCGAGTACCCCATAACGTACCTTGCTCTGTGAGGTGGGAAACCACTCCGTAGAGAAGAGGAACTTGGTGATGCTGAAGCGTTCGGCGAAGAGAAGCGTGACCCCTTCCCGGAAGACGAAGAAGAAGATCCCGAACACGAAGAGAACGGCGCTGATCCCGCAGAGCAAGATCAGCCCCTCGATCCCCTTTTCGAGCACGAGCTCCCAAGCCGGGCGGGAGCGACGCGGCTTGCGGCCCTTCGGTGCCGCCTCACGGTCTTCCGCCGCAGCGTGAGAGACGCTCGCAGCCGTGGTCGCCTCGTGTGACTTGACGGGAATTGTTCCGCTGTTGGACATCGTTGTTTCCATGTCGTTCGCCATAGGAGCCCTACTGGGCGAGCGGGATATAGCCGGTCTCTCGAACGATCGACTGGCCCTCGGGGCCCAGGATCCACGCGAGGTACTGATGCGCGGCTTGGCTGGGTTCGCCGGGCGTATACATGTAGAGCGGACGCGAGATTGGATACGTCTTGTCGTGCACCGTCGCGACGCTCGGAAACACGCTCGGGCTTCCACGCTTCTTCGAAATCTTGAGAACCTTCACCTGGGGCGTCGCATAACCAAGGCCGCTGTAGCCGATTGCGGAGACGGTCTGCGCAATCAACTCGACGACCTCTTTGGAGCCGTTCATATCGAGCGATCCGAGACCGAGATCGTCCTTCTTTCCGACGATGGTCTCCCTGAAGTACTGAAAGGTTCCGGAGTTGTTCTGGCGGCTAACTCTTACGATCTCGTCCGTTGCCCCCTCCGGAAGTTTCACCGAGAGCTGTGACCACTTGGTGATGGTCGGGCCTTCCCGATAGATCGCGGCAAGGTCTTCGATGCTGATCTCCTCGATGGGATTGCTCTTGTGGACGAATACGGCAAGCCCGTCGTAACCCACCAGGTGTTCCCGCGGCTCCTTGCCCGTCGCCTTCTTCGCCTTGTCGAACTCGGCGGGAGTGAGTCGTCGACTACAGTTGGCGATCTCGACGGTCCCGTTGATCAGAGCCGCAACGCCGACGCCGGTGCCTCCGCCGGAAACCTCGATGGAAACGCTTGGGACCACCGTCGCGTAATGCTCCGCCCAGGCTTGAGCGAGATTGACCATCGTGTCGGAGCCGATGTTCTGGATCGCGTGTTTGCCGGGCTGCCCTTTCTTGGCGTGCGACGCACCACCCCGGCAACCGGCGACGACGGTCACCGACGTTAGGGCGATGACGACGCAGCCAAGACGAATGAGCTTTTCGAACATTGAGCGTTCCTTGATCATCACGACGGGTCGTCGTTCAGCACGGCCTCGACCAAATCCTTGATGTGCGCGTGCAGGTACTCGTAGCTGTGTTCGAAGGTATCCTGTAGAGGTCGCTCTTGTTCCGCCGCATCCGGCGCGACGACGCTGCTCCAATCCAAGCACACGACCTTCGTCGGTGGCGGCGGGAAGGCGCGATGCGCGTCCTTCGAGAGGGAAATCACGATCTGGTAATGATCGCGATAGGGGATTTGCTCGAGGGACTTCGAGGTCTGTAGGGAAATATCGAGACCCTTCAGACGCATGAAGGTGATCGTCGCCAAATCGACAGGTGCCCGCTCGAGCCCCGCGCTCGAGAACACGAAGTTCGGCTGGTTCATGGACTGGCCGATCGCTTCAGCCATTTGACTGAGAGAGGCATTGTTGTCGTCCACGAAGAGCACTCGATAAACCTCGCTGCCGAAGTGCTTTACGTACTCCCCCGTGCACATGTAGAGGACGTCTTGGCTGATGCTCTTGGCCTGATCCGCAACCCGTTCGAGCCGATTCAGGACGTTCTGTAGGGGCGCCAAGGCCTCGAGCGGGATCTGTCCGCTGGCGTTGAGGGCGAGCAGTTCACGGCTCAATTCGTGGCGCAGCTGATCCACGGAGTCTTCTCGCTCGATCGTGCTCTTCGCGAGATCTGGATTTTGGGTCGTGAATGCCGTTACGGCATCCCGGACCATTGGGATGGCGAGATTGGCAATGGGACGAAATAGCTCGCAGGGCAGCTTGAAATCCATCGAACTCAAGGTGAGGATCTGCCGCGCCATACTCTCGGCATAGTCACCGACGCGCTCGAGCTGCGAGTTGATCTTGATTGCCGCGTACGCAAAACGAAGGTGCCGCGCCACGGGTTGCTGCCGAACGATGAACTCGAGGCTGAGGCGATCGAGCTCCTTCTCCAGCTCGTCGATTCGTTGATCGCGCAGAATCACCGAATAAGCCAGCTGACGATTCTGCTCCTCCATCGCACGAACACAGTTCTGGAGTGCGCGATCGACCAACGCCGCCATGCCTACGAACTTACTGCTAATCCGCTCGATATCGTGCTGAAGGCTTTGTTCCAAATGCGTCACGTGGTTTTCCTCGATCGGTAACGTAGGGGGTTATTCCGCGATGAAAGTGACATCTTCGTGACGAGGCGGTGACACGTGCCGAAACTCCCGATTACACGCGAAAATCTCGTTGGTCCGTTTGGCCGACGCGCAATCTCCGCAGCAGGTCGGACAAACTCGTGCAATTTCCTCACGTCGTACCTACGGTCTCAACGACGCAGGTCGAGGCCGTAGTCACGACGACCCAAACCAACAGCTCCCTGACCGACCATCAGACGGAGTACTAGCCCTGGATCCGTGCAACGTGAGAGGTCGGCGCGTCGACGCGCGTCACGCGGCCGTCCAACGTTGGAGCGACCACCCTTCGCTTCTTGATGTACTCGGCAAGGGCTTGCAGATCCATGACCGAACTCGGTGTCCGTGGAGCACTTGCGAGCGCACTGAAGCCCTCGCCGCCTTCCGCGAGAAACGCGTTGATGGCCGCGCGATAAACCTTGTCGAGCACCAACGGCTTCCCACCAACGGTCACGTCGACAACGAAGTCGCCCTTGGCTCGATTGGGATCGTAGCGGAAGGATGCACCCGACAGCTGCAAAATGCGCGAGTACGACGTCACGTCCCATTGCTGATTGAGAACCTGCAAAAACTTCCGCCCCGTGAGCTCGACGAGCATGAGACGGTTGTTGAAAGGCTGGATTGCGAAGAGCTCTCCGTAGGTAATGGGCCCTACGTCGAGATCCCCACGAACCCACGCCGGCGTCGTCATCGCCAGATCGGCGCGAAGGGCTGCGCGTTGCGCGTCGGCAACCAGGTTACCCAAAGCGGACTCGCCAGTGACACCATTGGTGCTCGGGAACTCGGCGAGCGCCGTGCCGACGACCTGCGAAGTGATGCGATTGGCTGCAATCTCCACGTGGTGCACCAGAGCCGCGACCTTCGGCTCGGGGACGAGCCCCGGGCCTGCGTCGGCAAAGGTCGAGATGATGCGCGCCGACTTTTCCACGATGTCGTGACTGCGGCTATCGATGGCAATCTCGATGTCGGCGAAGGCCGTGCTCGCGTGAAATGCTTGCGTCACCAAAGTGGGCTGCCCTGCCGAGTTCGGGAGCAGCGCACTCAGCACCGAGTGCGTGTGGCCCGAAATCACGACGTCGATCTCGGGATGCAATCGCGGGAGCATCCCGGCAAGCTCACCATACACGGCACTTGCATCTCGAGGCAGCCCCTTCGAAAACCGCTGCTTTGCGCCCTGGTGAATCACGAGAACGATCGCGCGCACGCCCTGAGCCTCGAGCTCCTTGGCGGCGCGATTGATGCGGTCGGCCTCGTCCTCGAAGACAACGTTGGCAATACCGGAACGTTGCAGGAACCAAGACGCGCCACTCAGCACCGCACCGATGAAGCCGACGCGCTCGCCCCCCGCCTCTTTTATGACGTACGGAGGAAACAGGGGCTCTCCGCTCTTCGCTTCGACGACGTTCGCACACACGATGGGGTAGTGAATGCCCTCGAAACGATGGCCAAGAAAGGGACCCATCGGGTGTTGTTTGCCGTCGCGCAAACGACGAAGCTCCATGCTGCCGTCGTCGAACTCGTGGTTACCGAGGATGCTGACGACGTTGCAGCTCGCGCTCATCGACTCGCGATGGCACTCGGCATTCGCCAAGAGATCCATGAAGGCAAGGGACGGCTCGTCCTGAAACAGTGCCGATTCTGCGGGGGAGGCACCGATGAAATCCCCCGCGTGCGCGACGAAGGTGCGCGACTCGTACCCGCGAGCATATTCGTTGAAGTAACTGGCGAGCACCGCTGCCCCACCAACGGGACGACCTTCTACGGTGCGATGGGAAGACAGGTGACCGTGAAAGTCGTTGAAGCCGAGGATCTTGACGCGCACTTCGTCCCCGCCGCGGAACGAGGGGTGTCGCCACGACGTTGGCTCACGAACGAGCTCTCGCAGCGCGAGGTTGTCCGTGTCTTCGTAGACTGGATTGGCGTTCGCGCCCGCATCAGCCGCCTTGGCGCTGGACGTTTCACCAGCAGTGGTCGGACCGGCTGACGCGACGCGAGGCGAAGATCCGCTCGCGAGGATGCTTCGAGCGGGGAGAGATGCGGGCTCGGAACGGAGTGAGGCGGATGCGGGACTCGCCGATGGCACTTTGGGTTGGCAGCCGGCGAGAACGGCGATGAGGACGGGACAGGCGAACAACGAAACCGAGTCGGAACTTGGACTCATTGGACGGGGTCACCTTTGTCTTCGAGCTCAAGCTCTACCAGATTTTGCAAAGTCCTTCCTGATGTTTTCGCGCCCTACACGATCAACCTACCCGGCGATCAGCCTATCCGGCGATCTGCCTACCCGGCCCTAGACTGGGGCGGCGCGAAGCGCGCGACTCTCGCGTAATCCGTCGGAAAGGGCAGACTCGAGACCGGCCAGGCTGTGCGGCTTCTGGAGAAAACCGACGACGCCGGGCTCCTCAGTGGGATTTACCGCGTCATCGATGCTGTAGCCGCTCGTGAGAATGACCCGACAGCAAGGATCGATCGTCCGCAACGCGGCAAGCACCGCGTAGCCGCTCTGTTCGGGCATGGTGAGGTCGAGCACCACCAGGTGGATTTCACGATGTAGACGGCGAAAGATACTCATCGCCTCAGAGCCGCCACCCGCCTGAAGCACGCGGCAACCGAGTTGCTCGAGGAGCTGCCCCGTCACTTGGCGCACGCCTGCTTCGTCGTCGACGAGCAGGACCGTGATCCCGCGGCCGTCGAGCGGCCGAGTGCTCGGGGCGGAAACCAGCTCAGTCGTCGGTTGCGTCGCGATCGGCCAAAAGACACGGAAGGTCGTGCCTGCCCCGAGAATGGAGTGCACCGTCAAGCCACCGCTATGAGCTCGGACGATCCCGAGGCTCGCGGCCAGCCCCATCCCCCGACCTTGAAACTTCGTCGAGAAGAACGGTTCGAACAAGCGCGCCAAGGTCTGCTCGGACATGCCGCATCCCGTGTCCGAGATGGCGAGCATGACGTAGTCGCCGGGAACCGGACCGTGCGACCCTCCCTCGTAACCGTCCCCCGGTCGCACCGTGACGGTTTCTGCGGTGAGCGTGAGTCGCCCCTTGCGCGTTCCGTCCCGCATCCCGTCCATGGCTTCGACGGCATTGAGGATGAGATTGGTGACGACCTGGTGGAAACCGGTCTTGTCCACTCGAATCGTCGGCAACCGCTCGGGAATGACACAGGACAACTCGGCCCGACCCAGCACCGTGGTTCCCACGAGACGCAGGGAATGGGCGACTTCCTCTGCCAAACTCGCTGAGTGAACGACGATGCTGCGCTTGCCCGCGTACGCCAACATCTTGCGGCTCAACTCACTGGCTTCCAGCGCAAAACGCCTCGACTCCTCGAGGCATTCTCGCGCCGCCGCGGGGGAATGAGTCAATCTCAGTAGGGCGAGCTCGGTGCTCCCGATGATGCCGCTCAACAGGTTGTTGAAGTCATGGGCTACGCCGCCAGCGAGCACCGCGAGGCTCTGCAGTGCCTGAGTGCGCTGCAGGTGTTGATCGAGTTCGCGTCGCTCCCGCTCGAGCCGCGCGCGTACCGTGACGTCGCGCAGGACGCGGAGCGTCTTCGGGTCACCGGTGGGCCCCTGCGCCATTCGCGTCTCGGTCACGAGCACGGCGCGTGATGGCTCCCCTTTCAGTACGAGATCGTACGTGAGCGGAGATTCGCCCTCCTGAGCTCGCCATCGCCCGAGTTCCTCGCGCGCTTCGGAAGTGAGGAACTCGGCAATCCCTCGGCCGACGAGCTCCCCGGGGCCGACCTCGAAGAGCTGCTCCGCTGCCGCGTTGGCGAAGACGAAACGGTCCTCCATATCGAACAGTCCCACACCTTCACCGAGGGTCGCGAGGAGGTTTCTGTGGAGTTGCAGGTTCTCTTCGAGATTGCGCTCGGTGCGTTGCCGCGCACGGATCTGCTCGTCGAGGTGATCGTTGATCACCATCATTCGTTGCAACAGATGTCGCAACGACCCGATGGCGCACACGAGCAACACGCTTCCGGCAAAGGCGATGATGGCAGATGCCAGGTGGTGACGACTCTGATCGCCAACGACGCGAGCCAAGATGAAGTTGAGGCTCTGAATGGCCCCGGCCACGGCAATTCCAGGACCGATGCCAGCGAGAGCCGCAGCCAGCACCGCGGACAGCAAGCCAAAGCCGAATGCAACGCGTCCCGCGACGCCATAGAGGCCGAGAAACACGGGCACGTACGCGCAGACCAGCCCAGGCACGACCAACCAACGCGTCCGAGGATTCCCCTGAAACGGAACTTTCCAGTAAAGATAGGAAACCGGTGGGAACCTCACGAACGCGCTCCTTCGGGGGCTCGATGGATCGAAGGCGTGCAAATAGTGCGAGAAATTCGGCCCACGACGACTCCCGTGCTCGGCAACACCAATCCACCCAATGCTAGTCCCCGAAAGGGCAACTGCAAGGCGGAACACTCACCTTGCCCCATCGCACGAGGCCGATGATAGCGCGATGCTCGCCGTACCGACGAAGGAGACCTATTCCATCGAAGCGTCCGTGGCTTCCCACCCGAACACGCGGCACTCGATGTCTCCGTTGTGCAGTGTATGTTCGAACGCGCAAGAACGGCCGAAGTACTCACCGAAATGCTTCTCCTGGGTGAGGACGACGACGCGGTGATGATTCCACCGGCGTAAAGCCAAGGCCAATCTGCGGTCGAAGGATTCGCCTCCGTCCAAACGCACGCCATAGGGCGGATTCGTCACGACGAGCCCAGGCTCCTCCGGCGGGGTCGCCTGAAGCACGTCTCGCCGAGCGAATTGCGCGTCACCGCCAATCCTCCGCATCGCTTGCTTGGCGCGATCGAGCGCGTCCAAATCGATGTCACTCCCCGAAAGAACGGGAACGACGTCCTTGCGCACCTCCGCACGAGCAGCGTCGCGGGCATCACGGAACTGTCGCTTTTCGACGACGCCGACTCGCGCAAAACGCTCGAGGCCGAATCTGGCGCGGCCCAAGCCTGGCGCGAGATTTCGCGCCATCAGAAAGGCTTCACAGAGGATCGTGCCTGCACCGCAACACGGATCGCGCAAGACTTGCTGTCCGTCGTACTCTGCGAGCCGAAGCAACGCCGCCGCGAGATTCTCTTTGATTGGCGCGATGCCGCCCGCACCGCGATAACCGCGACGGTGCAGTGGCTCCCCCGAGAGATCCACGTAAAACGTCAAGACGTCGTTGTGTAGGCGCGCCATGAAATGGACGTCCGGATCCTGCGCGTTTACGTCAGATCGTCGACCGTGCAGGGAACGTTGACGATCGACGATGGCGTCCTTGACGCGCCGCGAGACGTACTGGGAGTGCGTCGCGTGGCTGCTCTTCAGCATCGCCGAAACGGCCAGGGTGCGCGAGGGATCGAGCACATCCGACACGTCGTGTTCGTATACTGCTTCGTACAGGTCCCGCTCGTTCCGGACTTCGGCTTCGAAACGGCGTTCGAGCACGCGAACCCCGATTCGACTGCACAGGCAAACCCGAAACGCAGTGTCGAGGGTGCCCCCGAAGTGAACGCCACCACGATCCCCCTCGATGGGCCGCACGCCGAGTTCCCGCAGCTCCGCCTTGAGCAATCCCTCCGTCCCCTTCGCGGCAGTCGCGAAATAGGGAAGAGGTTCACGCGCGAGAGGACGAGCGTCGGGCGCTTGCGATCGGGGGCGAGCCATGGACGGCATCTCATACCAGGATCTCGCTCCCCCGCCATCGAGCTAGCCATACCGAAACGGCTCGAACCGAGGGTCCGCGAGCTCTACCTCCGCTGATGGGGCGCGCCACGGGCCGCTAAAAACTTGGGTAGCGAGTGGTACCGGACGCGGAGACATCACGCGCGAAGCACTCTCGCTCTGCCAGAGCTTGGGTCGGTTCGGCGTGGCAACGTCGCCGAGCAAACGACGGCTTCCCCTTGCGTTCGCGGCAAGGACGCCCACACTCGAGCGCTCCGTTGCTGCTCCCAAGTCCCCTCGTCCCAGGTCGGTTCCTCAAACGCTATCAGCGCTTCTTCGCAGACGTTCGCCTGGAGGATGATTCCGTCGTTACCGCCCACTGTGCCAATAGCGGGAGCATGAAGACCTGCCTCGTTCCGAACGGCAGGGTTTGGCTGAGTTCCAACAGCGATCCGAAACGCAAGCTGAAGTATACGTGGGAGCTTGCCGAAGTGCAGGGCGCGTGGGCGTACGTTCACCCGGTACGCGCCAATCGCCTCGTCCGCGAGGCCATCGAGGAGAACGTCATCACCGAGCTCCGCGGTTACGACGAGATCCACGCGGAAAGCGCGTTCGGTCCCCACACCCGCTTCGACTTCTTGTTACGTAACGGCTCGGTGAAGCATTACGTCGAGGTCAAGAACGTGACCCTCGGATTGGCCGATGGACGCAGCTCCTTCCCGGACGCGGTGTCCGTCCGAGCAACGAAGCACCTCCGTGAGTTAGTCAACGTCGTTCGGTCTGGCTCACGAGCGAGCCTCGTGTTTTGCGCGAGTCGCACCGACGCAACTAGCGTCGAGCCCGCCGACGACATCGATCCCGAGTATGGTCGAGCCCTGCGTTGGGCGGCAAACGAGGGAGTCGAGCTCCTCGCCTATCGTGTGGTCGTCGAACTCGACTCCCCCGCTCCAAAGGTCACCCTGAAGTATCGAATCCCGGTTCTCCTCGCGGACGACCCACCGAGGGAGCCCGGCACGAAGTCAGCGCGCGCGGGCCTACCCAATGGCGGTTGACTGACGGCGCGCGCGAGCCTACCCGAAGGCGGCTGACTGCCGGAGCGCACCTGCGACCTTGCGCGGAGGGCGGATCCTGGTCGTCGCGCATCCCTCGGGCTATGGTGCGCGGCCGTGACGACCATCTGCCGATGCGACGCGCCCAAGGCCCCGAAACTCTCGACGAAGCTCATCGTTTATTGGGCGGAGCGCATGCTCGCGGCACTCGATCGCGCTGACGCGGAGCTCAGCGTCCTGTTGACCGACGATCGCAGGATCGAAGTGCTCAACCGCCAATACCGCGACAAGGCACGGCCTACGGACGTGCTCAGCTTCCATTTCGAGCCCATGGGAGCCCCAGCCCCTCTCGAAGCCGGATGGTTGCTCGGGGACATCGTCATTTCCCTCGAAACGGCAGCGCGGCAAGCTCAAGGACGGAAACGCCCCCTCGATGAAGAGGTGCGATGGCTCTTGGCACATGGTCTCCTGCACTTGGTCGGCTATGACCACGCGAACGCCGAAGAAAAGCGCGTGATGGTCAATTGGACGAAGAAGCTCGTCCGCGCCGCGGGAGACGCGCCTTCCACGTCCGCAACGACGAAAAAGAAGCGCGTCGAAGGTCAGCTCGTCGCAACCGATACGAAGGGCGGAACGAAAGCACGCGCCACAACGCGTTCCGCAACGATCTCCGGCGTCGCTTCTGCCAAAAAGCGCGGAACGAAAGCACGCGCCACAACGCGTTCCGCAACGACCTCTCGTGCCGCAGGCGCCAATGGGCGTGCAGCCAAGATGCACGCACCCGAGCGCATTTCGTCGGCAACGAAGGTCAATCGCAAGCGCCGCACAGCCACCTCGGGCCCGTCCGAACGACGCAAGAATCCTGGTTCCGTAGCTCGCTCGACTCGCCGAGCGTCACCGCGCACCACGGGCTCGAAGCGCTGACGAAGCGCCGTGCAACCGCGCCCTCGGCCGACCGCGAGTGAGTGAGAACTCGCCGTCGAGCGCACGGCTCGTCACCGCGACGCCCCGACAAAACCAGGCTGGAGGACGCCTCAAACGGCGTCGGAACGAAAAAATCGCCACAGATTGGCCATCGAGCCTGTCGTCCCGCCGAGGGGGCGCTGCAGCGGACGCTATCGAGCCGCTGATCCCTGCGTACTTACACGCGTTTGACGCGGCCAAAGCTCAAGCTCGAGGTTGAGGAAAGATCTGCAACCGCTCGAAATCCCTAAATGATTCCGAATTGGCCAAATTCCCCTCGGAAGCAAGGGTTGCGGCCACTCGCGCATGCCGAGGCCCTGTGTTTCAAGCTGCGAACGGAGTGGCGACAGCAGCGATCGACCCCACTACCCCGGAATATCCGCTCAAATGGCGATCGGAATTTCTACTTTACTCTTGAAAGCTTGAAAAAGCCTTGTTATCCGTCGCGGTGTTCTGAACGAGTTGCCCAAGCGGGGCAAAATCCGCGCGGCAGTGAGGCAGAGCGGCAGGTAATCTCGCGTCCGGCGATTTTTAGGTACTAAGGAGGCAAGCGCATGGCTGGCAAAAGGCTAACTAAGGCTCAGGTGATTGCGGAGCTCGCAAACGCAGCAGATCTCGACAAGAAGAGCGTCAATCGCGTGTTCGATGCGATTCAAGAGCTGATTCGCAAGCAGCTTTCGAACCGTGGCCCCGGCGAGTTCGTCGTTCCGGGCCTCGTCAAGCTCCGCGTCGTGAAGAAGCCCGCAACGAAAGAGCGCCAGGGCATCAATCCTTTCACCAAGGAGCCCATCACGATCCCCGCGAAGCCCGCGAGCAAGAAGGTTCGCGCGACTCCGCTCAAGGCGCTCAAGGATCTCGTCCAGTAATTCCCCGCGAATCGCCGCGTTCGTCACAACACCTTGTGACGTGACGTCCGATTCCCACGCGAAAGCCCCTGGTTTCAATCGAAGCCGGGGGTTTTCGCTGTTCTTGCCCCGGCTTCTACACACAATCCTCTGCCGAAATCGCAAAAGCGTGGCAAGAGGAGCGCACCGTGCCGAAGGTCATCCTCCTCCCTGGACATGTGCAGCCCGTTTGGGCGGGTCACCCCTGGATATTTGCGCAGGCGATCGCTCGCATCGAAGGCGGCGCCACCGCGGGCGATCCCATCGACGTGATCGATCCCAAGGGCAATTGGCTCGGCCGAGGACTCTACTCGCCCGGAACGGCCATCCCGGTGCGGATTTACACGCGCAATCCAAACGAGAACCTCGACGCGAGCTTTTTCGTTCGCAAGCTCGAGCGCGCCTTCGAACAACGCAAACGCATGGGGCTGCCCAGCGAACGCTCGACGGCATATCGCCTGGTCCACGCCGAAGGCGACGATCTCCCGGGCCTCATCGTCGACGTTTATGCGGACACGGCGGTCGTTCAATTCGGAACCGTCGGCATCAAACGACGTGAGGACGTGTTGCTCGACGCCATCGCGAGAATCACCGGCGCTCGAACCATCATCGATCGCACGAGCGAACGCACCGCGCAGCTCGAAGGCTTCGCGCCGTCACGCGGCGTCGTCCGAGGAAACACGGCGCTCACCTCCCTCGAGTTCCGCGAGCGCGGCCTCGATTATTCACTTCCCCTCGAGCTCGGACAGAAGACGGGGTTCTATCTCGATCAGCGTATGTTGCGCGGGCGAGTGGAACAACTCGCGATGGGCAAGACCGTCCTCGACACCTATTGCTTCATCGGCTCCTTTGCCATGGCTGCCGCTCGCGGCGGCGCAACCGAGGTCGTCGCCGTAGACTCGAGTGCCCTCGCGCTCGAAGTCGCGGCCGCCACGGCGCAGAAGAACGAACTCGCGGGCAAGATCCGCTACGTTCACGAGGACGCAGTGGCGCATCTGACGCGTGCCGCGAAGAGCGGCGGCTACGACCTCGTGATTTGCAATCCCCCGAAGCTATCCCCCAGCCGCTCGAGCCGAAACAAGGCCGCGCAGAACCTGAGGCGCATTGCGAGCGCCGCGGCGCGCGCCACCGAACCGGGGGGCATGCTCGTGCTCTGCTCTTGCTCCGCGGCCCTCGGAGTAGACGAATTGACCCGCGCACTCGGGCTTGGCGCACGCGACGTCGGTCTCTCGGCGCGGGTGTTCGAGCGGTGGTTCCAAGGCCCGGATCACCCCGTTCCTGCTGCCTTCAACGAAGGCTGGTATCTAAGCTCGGTCATCGCAGGTATCGATACCCTGCAAGGAACGTTGTAATCGCACTCGCGAGGAATTCGTCGCGTACGAATAGCGTCAGCCAGCCCGACGCTATTCGTAGCGAAGGGCCTCGATGGGATCCAAGCTCGCCGCCTTGCGAGCGGGAAAGAGCCCGAAGATGATGCCTACGGCGGCGCTGAACAAGGACGACAGCGCGATGACGTCGGGTTGAATCATCATCGGCCACTCGAAGCGCTCGGCGAGCCAAATCGCGGTGCCAACACCGAGAGCGATGCCAATCAGTCCCCCTGCGAGGGATAGCACGAGCGCTTCCACGAGGAACTGCAGGAGGATGTGAAAGGGCTTCGCGCCAACGGCCATACGGAGCCCAATCTCACGGGTCCGCTCGGTCACGCTAACGAGCATGATGTTCATGATCCCCAATCCCGCCGACGAGGAGCGAAACGGCAGCGACACTCGCGAGGAGCGTGGTGATGGTTTCGACGCCCTGTTGCTGAGCGCCGGCCACTTCGCTCAGATTCCGGATCGAGAAGTCATCCTCGCCGTTCGGTGGAATGCGATGTCGCTCGCGCAACAACGCCGTGACTTCCTTTTGCGCCAGAGCCGTAGCCTCCGAAGACACCGCCTGAATGAAGATGGCCCCTTGGAGGTACTTGCCGAGCCCACCTTGGATCTTCTGCATGTAAGTGGTGCTCGGAATGAACGCCGCGTCGTCGTAATCCTGGCCCATGCCGGACTGCCCCTTGCGGGTCAGAACACCAATCACGGTGAAGGGACTGTTCGCAATTCTCACCATCTGCCCGACAGGGTTCGAGGAAGGGCCAAACAGCTTGTCTGCCACGGTTCGGCCCAATACGACCACCTTGGTTCCGGCTTCTACGTCTTGCGGGGAGAGGATCGCGCCGAACTCGACGGGCCAACTGCGGATCGAAAAATACTCGACGGTGGTGCCCGTGACCTGAGAGCTCCAGTTGCCAGCGTCGCCCACGAGCGTTTGGTTGGAGCGCAAGGTGGGCGCCGCGGCGCGAACACTCGGCACCTCCCCTCGGATCGCCGTCAGATCGTCGTAGGTGAGGGTCGGCATCGAACCGAACCCACCACGGACACCGCCGACCGAGGTCGAGCCCGGAAGAACGATGAGCAAGTTGGTTCCCATGGCCGCAAAGGCCTGTTCGACCTGTTGCTTCGCTCCGGCACCGATGGCCATCATGGCGATGACCGCCGCAACGCCGATGATGATCCCGAGGGTCGTCAGGAACGATCTCAATTTGTTCCGCACGATGGCGCGCAGGGCGACTCGAATGACGATGAGTGGGTTCATGGGATGGGGTGCGTTTCGGCTAACTCTGCACTGGCGGACTTCATCTCCGACCGTTCGTCACGGACGATGTGTCCGTCGCGAACGACGATGACTCGGGAGGCATAGGCCGCGATGTCTGGCTCATGGGTGACGAGGGCAACGGTGATGCCCTGAGCTCCGAGCTCCTGAAAGAGCGCCATCACTTCGATGCTGGTGCGCGAATCCAAGTTACCCGTGGGTTCGTCAGCCAGGATGACGCGCGGCTCGCAAACGAGGGCGCGTGCGATGGCCACACGTTGTTGTTGCCCACCCGAGAGCTGGCTCGGATGGTAATCGAGGCGCGCACCAAGCCCCACTCGCTCGAGGGCACGACGTGCGCGCGCGTGACGTTCGCGCCCAGCCACTCCGCGATAAATCAACGGAAGCTCCACGTTCTCGATGGCGCTCGTCCGCGCGAGCAGGTTGAAGTTCTGGAACACGAAGCCAAGCTTGCGGTTTCGCACGTCCGCAAGCTCACTCTTGTCGAGCCGAGAAACGTCTTCGTCCGCGAGCAAGTAACGTCCCGAGGTGGGACGATCCAAACACCCGAGGATGTTCATGAGCGTCGACTTTCCGGAACCCGACGGGCCCATGATCGCGACGAACTCGCCCTCGTCGACGGTGAGCGAAACCCCGTCGAGGGCACGCACCTCGACGTCTCCCGCGGCGTAGAATCCGACGAATCGCGTCGAGCTCGATCAGGTGAGCGCTCATCAGAACATCCGTCGCATTCCCCCGGGAGTGCCACCGGGAACGGGCGTACTCGCTTTGGCGCTTCCACTCACCTGCGCGTCCACCGCGACGGCTTCGCCTTCCTTCAAGGACCCATCGAGGAGTTCAGTGTAACTCCCGTCCGAGAGCCCGAGCCGGACGGACACGGGACGAACCTGTAATCCCGACTTGACCCAAACCGTTCGCACTTCGCCACTCGACTCACCGGGCTTTCCGTCGCCGAGTCCGGCGTCGCGACCTCGACGCCCGGTAGTTGCTGGAGGGCTCGGAAGATTCGCCGCTGCTGGTGGATTGAATCGCAGCGCCGAGTTCGGGACGACGAGCACGTTTGCGCGCTCAGCGTAAATGATTGTGACGCTCGCCGTCATACCCGGGCGGAGCTTGAGATCCGTATTGTCGACGTCGATGATGGCGTTGTACGTAACGACGTTCTGGACGGTCTGCGCCGCGTTTCGAATCTGACCGATTTCGCCGAAGAACGGCTTTCCGGGATAGGCGTCGACCGTGAAACGCGCCTTCATGCCCGGCGTCAGCCTCCCGACGTCCCCCTCCGACACGTTGGTACTGACCTGACATTTTGCGGAGATCTTCGGCGATGGTGAAGATCGTCGGAGCTTGCAAGGACGCAGCAACGGTCTGTCCCACGTCGACACTTCGCGAGATGACGGTACCGTCGATGGGAGACACGATGTTCGTGAAGGAGAGATTGGTCTGGGCCTGGCGCAACGCAGCTGCGGTTTGGGCGATGCTCGCTTCGGCAGCTAGGATTTGACTCGAAGCCACGGAGACGTTCGTCTCGGCCGCGTCGATGTCCGCGGCAGTTGCGAGTTGATCCTTGCCGAGTGAGCGAAGACGGGCGAGCTGTCGCTCCGCCAAGGTCTTCTGCGCCTTCACCTTCTCCAAGTCCGCCTTTGCGGCGAGGTAGTTGGCTTGAGCCTGAGCTACGTTCGCTTCGAACAACGTCGGATCGATCTTGGCAACGAGCTGCCCCTTCTTGACGGACGAATTGAAGTCCGCATGAAGCGTCTTGATGCGACCAGACACCTGCGAGCCCACGAGCACGGTCACGCGCGCCTGGACGGTTCCCGTAGCAGTGACACGCCCAACGATCTTTCGCTTTTCGATCGCGGCGGTCTGATAGGTCACTGGCGGCGGAGCCGTGCGCTCACGATACCGGTAGTAGGCGTAGCCGCCGAAAGCCAACACGAGGAGCGTTGCGACCGTCGTAATGCGACGTTTCGCTTTGCTTCCGAGGCCACCCGTAGTCTTCGTCATAGTGGACACCGCGCCATCGCGAGGGCGAGAGCGATCCTCGAGTTGACGAGGCCGAACTCCGCTACCGCCAAATTGAGTTCCGCTTGCCGGAGCGCCGCAGCTGCAGACACGAGCTCGAGGCTCGTGGACAATCCCGCGCGAAACGTCTTCTGTGTCATTTGGTCGATCTTAGCTGCGCTATCCCGCGATAGGGCAGCGACTTGCACCTTTTGTTCCGCGACCGAGACCGCACGTTGGGCTTGAGCAACGCTCACGACCACCTGGCGCTCGAGGGACTCCCGCTGCAAATCAGCCTGGTCGGCTTGGGCTCGCGTGGTTTTGAGGGCACCGTACCGCGCTCCGCCTTCCCATATGGCCCAAGAGAAGACCGCCTGAATGTTCCAGAGCGTAGCCGGCGAGACCCCAGTCGTAGGAGTGGACGTGCTCAACGTGCTCTGAAGGTCGATGGTCGGCACGAACTGCAATTTGACGTCCGTGATCTTCCTTCGGGCGAGTTCTTGTTCTTTGTGGCCGCGACCACATCGGGGCGCAAGCGATAATCCGTACCGCTCTGACACGAGCCGGTGATCTCCCGAGCCAGATCGTCGAGAACCAGATCTGGCCGCACACCGATCGGCTCTGCGACGCCCAAGGCAAGGCCGAGCGACTCCCGCGCCTGACGAACGGATTCGTCACCAGTCACGACGCTCGCACGCACCGAGACGACGTTCTTGCTCGGCGCGCTCGACGTCGAGCCCCGTCGACGCGCCGTTGCGGAACTTCGCCTTCGCGAGTTCGAGCCGCTCGAGCGCACTGTAGAGTGCTGCCCGGTTTAGCTCGGCAACGCGTTCACTCGTCACCAGCGACAGCACGGTGTTGGCGGTACTGAGTGTCAATCTGCGTCTCAGATCGTCCACGGAGAGACGCGCGATTTCTTCACTGAGGTGCGCCGTCCCAATCGAATACCACGCGCGCAGATTGAAGACCGGTTGTCGCAATTGTAAATTCGCCGAGAGCGTGTTCGGAAGCGGCGTCGTCGAACTGCGTTGCGTGAGCTCTCCCGTGGCCGGGTTGAACACCTGCTGCTCCACGTCTCGCGTGATCAGTTGATGCGTGTAGACGCTGCTCGCGGTCAGGCTCGGCAACGCCGACGCGAGCGCGACCCTCGATTGTCCCTCTGCCACGGTGACGTCCAACACCGCAGAGCGCAAGTCGACCGAGCGAGCCTTGATCATCGTCATCGCTTCGGACCAATCACGAAGCTGTCGCCCTGCAGCAGGCACGGGCTCGAGCATCGCGTCCGTCGGTTTCGGAAGGGATATGCTTGGCGGATCGGTGGCGGCACTCACCGGAGCAGACGAAGGTTGGTCGGGTCCAGTCGGATTGGGCTCGCGGATATCGGTCTGCGCCAATGCGAGTGGGCCATTCCATGCTGCGGCACCAAAGGCAACCAGACACAGGAAGGCTTGTTTTCTCACGATTGCCGACTTTACTCCGACGTCTTGCCCGCGCAAGACCACGCGACTCGCTCGAATGCGAATGATGGGCGCAATCGCACCAGGACGGAAGCGCGGCAGGTTTTCGGGGGCTACGCGCGTTCACATGCAACGCGTTCAGCCGCGCGAGCGCAGCGCTCTTGCGATTCATGGCGAAATGCCAGCATCGAGCCGAGCTCGCTCGGTTCCTTCCACGATGATGTGGAACTCAAGCAACTCGAATGTTCGGCATCGAGATGCGCAACGACATTCTTCGCAGCGAGCGGTAGCGCGAGTCGAAGTGATGCCAGCGAAACTCGTGTCGGCTCCGTGCAATCGGTGGAGCGAACATACGACGCGTGATCGTCATTCCCTCGAGTGACGGAAATCTCCTCGGCCCCGCCCGTTCGCGACCGACATCGCTCCTTCGGGTCGCGCTCGCCTCCTGCGCTGCATCTGGAAGGAACGAGAACGATCCTGTAGCCTTAGGCGAACACGCCCCAACGCGGAATCGTCCATTTCGGGAGACCCGAGGCTCGAGCACTTGGCCCGATTGCCCGAGCCCATGGTAACCTGCGCGAGTCGAGTCCATGACGTCATCCGTTTCAGACAGCCGCCTCGAGAGAGTCGTTACGAAACTGGTCCAGACCATCCAGCCGTCTCCGGACTCCATTCGAAAAAGCGTGGCTGCCCTTCGCGCACAGCGGCACCGCGATTCGCACCTCGAGCTTGCTTCGGTGTGGACGGAGCGCGTGTGCAGGCGCTACGCAGCGGAAGGCGCGGCCTCGGCCCTACCAGCAGTTTTGCCGGGCTTGGGTACGACCGTGCAACTTGCCATCGACGGCGGAACCATCGCCCTCGACCTCGCCTACATGCTGCGATGCATGGCCGATATCGTCATGGGTGTGGGCCACATCGTCGGACGCGAAGTCGAGGATCCCTTCAACGAGGAGTTCGTGCGTGTCCTCGGGCTCTGGTGCGGTGCCCTGTCGTTCGGGAAAGAAGCGGCCATCCGCGTGGGAACCAAGCTGGCGTTCGCCCAAGCCAAGCGCGTTCCAGAGGAGGTCTTCAAGCGACTCAATCAGGACGTGAGTCGTCGACTTTTGGTCGGGTTCGGCGCGCGACGCGGCGGCTTGCTCGTGGGGCGGTTACTCCCCTTCGGCGTCGGGGCGGTGGTCGGTGGCGGTTTCAACTACGCCACGATGCGAAGCTTCAGAGACTCGACACTGAAATACTACGCGGGCTCGAGTTGATGCGCTAAAGCCGAGCGGTAGCCGCATTTTGCGGCCAGACTCGTCAGCGCGTCAAGTTCGAATGCCGTTCGATTGCGAGGTCATCTCGTCATTCATCGAGCAGATCGCTCGGGATCGTGAATCGGGTTCTCGTCCCGTGACCCATCGCAACCCCAAAGCCCCATGCCGAAGTCCATCGTTCAGAGCCTCGTCGCCGCCACCATCTCTGCCTCGACTTGCCTGTACGGCTGCGGGCCGCACAAGGCGCTCGAATCCGCGACAGCCGAGGTGACGCACTTTCACGTCCAGTACGATCGCGAACGTTACGAGGACATTTACGCGCAAGCCGATCCGGGCATGCGCAGCCGAATCACTTCGTCGGAGTGGGTTTCACGGCTCGGTGCGAATCGCGAGAAGTTGGGACCAGTGAAGGCCAGCGAGATGACCGAATGGCATCACAGCACCCTCGGTTCCGACACGCTGCTCGTGACCACCTATCGTACGAGCTTTGCCAAGGGCGCTGGGACGGAAATCTTCACGTTTCGCACGGTCAGCGCGCGCGCCGCACTGCTCGCTTACTCCATCGATTCCCCGCTCATCCAGGCCAAGTGAGCGCAACAGCGCGCAAGCCACCGCACCGCACCGAGCCGGTCTCGCCCACGAACACGAGGAATGGGCTCGAACGACGCCTCGATGTCGAAAGGACGAGCGCTCGACCGTCGCCACGCAGCATCCGCCGTCCGATTCACGACGCGCCCCAATGGGCTTGACCGCACGGGTAGTGAGTGAAAGGGTTTCGACCCGTGAAACCCATTGCAACGCTCGACGCGGACACAGCGAATCATCTCGTCGGAGTGCTCTTCGACCTCGATGACACCTTGCTCGATCACGGCCGCCTAACGGAGGGCGCGTGCAGCGCGCTGTGGCGTCTTCACGAAGCTGGGCTCAAGCTCATGCCGGTTACGGGGCGACCCTCGGGATGGGCCGACGTCCTCACGCGGATCTGGCCGATCGACGGCATGGTGACGGAGAACGGCACCATCGCGCTCCTTAGGCGAGCCGATGGCAGCACGTACATGCTCGACGAAGTGGGCACGAGCGAACGCGCCGAGCGCCGCGAGCGCGTCCTCGGGCTCGTATCCCGGATCCGTGAACGGTTCGACTTCGCCGTGCCCGCGACGGACGTACACCTCCGGCGAGCGGACTTCACGTTCGACATTGGAGAGACGCGAACCATCGACAAGCACCTCGTCGATCAGGTCGAAGACTATGCACGCGGAGAAGGCGCACGCACCGTACGTTCGAGCGTCCACCTGCATGTGAGCTTCGATGGCAGCGACAAGGGCTCTGGCGCAGTAAGGGCAATCGTCGCGGGCTTCGGCTTGGACGCAACGAGCGCGCGAGGTCGGTTCGCGTTCATCGGTGACAGTGAAAACGACGAACCGGCGTTTTCTACATTTCTCACGACGATCGGCGTACGCAACCTGCGCGGGCGTCCGACCGTTACCCCGAAGTACCTAACGGAAGCCGAGCGCGGCAAAGGTTTCGCGGAGTTTTCCGCACATCTTCTCCAAATGAGGGCCCAGAGCGCGCGCTAGACAAGCAGCCGAAATGGGCAGCCTGCGGGCCAAATTTGGGCATTCGGACCTTGTGGGGTCGGCCCGGGTCCAGTAAACCTGGGTCCCCCGAAATGTCCCAGACGGCTTCCCTATTGGAATCAGCGACCACCCATCTCTACCAGAACTATCGTCAGCCAGGCTTCGTTCTGGAACGAGGGGAAGGGTCTTGGGTTTTCGACACCGACGGTCGCAAGTACCTCGACCTTTGTTCGGGGATCGCCACCTGCACCCTCGGGCACTGCCATCCGAAGCTTGCTTCTGCCCTCGCCGATCAAGCGGCGCGACTGATGCACGTCTCGAATTACTTTTACAACGAGCCCAACCTGCGGCTCGCAGAACGCATCACCCGCCTGACCGGCTACGACCGCGCCCTGTTCTGCAATTCGGGAACGGAAGCCATCGAGGCAACGCTCAAGCTTGCCCGGCGCTATTTCTCTGCCCAAGGTAAGCCCGAACGCTTCCGCGTCATCGCATTCAAGAACTCGTTCCACGGCCGCACGATGGGCGCCCTCGCCGTCACTGGACAAGAAGGTTACCGCGAGGGATTCGGCCCGATCACGGGCGCGACGCACGTCCCCTACGGGGATCTCGCCGCCGTCGAGGCAGCACTCGGTCCTGACGTCGCAGCGATCATCGTGGAACCCATTCAAGGCGAAGGTGGCGTACTACCCGCCCCCGACGGTTTCCTTGCGGCACTCCGCAAGCTCTGCGACGCCCATGGAATCTTGCTCCTCGCCGACGAGGTGCAAACGGGGATCGGTAGAACGGGAACCTGGCTCGCCTTCGAGCAGTCCGGCGTCCGCGCCGACGCAACGGCGCTCGCCAAGGGACTCGGCGGCGGTTTTCCCATCGGAGCCATGCTGTGTAGCGAGCGATTCTCGCACGTCCTACCTCCTGGTAGTCACGGGACCACTTTCGGCGGAAACGCGTTTGCCTCCCGTGCGGCATTGACGGTGCTCGAGGTGCTCGAATCCGATGGCATCCTCGCGACGGTGGCCGAGAAGGGACGTCATCTCGACCGCAAGCTACACGAGCTCGTTCAAAAGTACCCCAAGTCCGTCGAACTCACGCGCGGCCAAGGGCTCCTGCGGGTTCTCCTCCTCCGCGATGGCGTGGACACTCGACACGTTCTCGAGCGCGCCCAAGCCGAAGGCCTACTTCTCACGCATTGCGGGAGGGCGGGGCCTTCGCTTCTCTCCAGCGCTGACCGTTTCTTTCGACGAGCTGGACGAAGGCGTCCGTACGCTCGACATCATCCTCAAGGCAGAATAATCCCATGCCCCACCTCCTAAGCCTCTCCGATTTCTCGGCTCTCGTGGGCTGACTCGTCTGATTGACCACGCCATTCAGCTCAAGGCGGATCGCGCGCAAGAGACCCTGCGTCCACTCGCTGGCAAGTCCGTCGCCCTCGTGTTCGAAAAGGCATCGACTCGCACGCGGCTCTCCCTGGAGATTGCAGTGGCGGAACTCGGCGGCCACCCGGTAGTTCTCACCACCAGTGGCTCACAAATGGGGCGAGGTGAACCCATTTGCGATACCGCGCGCGTCCTCTCGCGAATGGTGCACGCAATCACCTTTCGCACGGCGGGACAGGAGCGACTCAACGAGATGGTGAAGTTCTCGTCGGTGCCCGTCCTCAATGCGCTCACGGACGAAGGCCATCCGATGCAGCTGCTCGCGGATTTGATGACCGTGAAGCAGGTCAAAGGTCGCTTGGAAGGTCTCAAGTACGCTTGGGTCGGCGACGGCAACAACATGGCCGCATCGTGGATCGAGGCCGCCGGCCTGCTCGGCCTCGAGCTCGTCCTCGCCTGTCCCAATGGCTACGATCCGATCCGAAGGTCGTTGCGGCGGCAAAAGAGCTCGGGGCAAAGGTCAGCGTCGTGCGCGATCCGAAGATCGCGGTCAAGGATGCAGACGTCATCAACACCGACGTGTTCGCCTCGATGGGTCAGGAGGAAGAGCATCAACAGCGCCTCCGCGACTTCAGCGGAATGACACTGACGCGAGAGTTGCTTTCCGCCGCACGTCCCGGCAACGTCGTACTACATTGTCTTCCAGCCCATCGCGGCGAAGAAATCTCGGAAGAGGTGCTCGAGAGCAGTCCTCACATCTGGGACGAAGCCGAAGCGCGCCTCCACACGTCCAAAGCAGCCTTCCTATGGGCGTTGGGACTCCATGGTTGACGCGGACCGCCCTTCGTCCAACTCGCCCCTAACCGCAACGGTTGCGGCGATTGGCGGGACGGTTCCCTGCGCCCACTGTCGCAACCCGGTCGACCCTTTGCGGGCTGCCCGGGTCGCGATCTTTTTCGATCAGTTTCAGTACTTTTGCAGCGCGGAGTGCCGCGTCGCGTATTCACCGATCAAAAAGGAGAAGCTGCCCACGCCGGTGCCTCACCGATTGGTGACACCGCGCCCGATGGAGCGCTCCGTCGACCGCGCGTCGGCCTCCCTACCTATCACTCACGCCGAGCTCGACGAGAGCCATCGGGTAAAACGGGCACTCGTCGCCGTGGGTGACGAGTTCGTGGCGCCGGTGCCCAATCGCGCCGAGCCCGCGATGGACTTCGACAACGAACCCGTCGCCGAGCCCCTGCCGACGAGCGTTACTTCGCCGCAGGACTACGGTAATCTCCTCCTCGCGATCGCCTTGATTGGTGGTCTGCTGACGATTGCCCTGTGGCTCGCCGGTGACACCGGAGTCATCCTCACGGCGCGACTGCTCGTCGGTTGGGTCTCTTTGGGCGCGATGCTCGCCCACGCCCTCACGACACACGGTGACGAAGCATCGCTGCACCCTGCGGTGACCCTAGCTGCTCCCCTTGCGTCGCTGGTCCTTGCCACCGCTGCACGCTTCGCATCCGCCTCCGAACCCTCGAGCTTGCTCGGCCTGGCGGGTGCCACACTGACGACGACGGCAGCAACGCTGCTATGGGCAACCCGAATCCGTGCGACGGTGGAGGCGTACCGAGATCGCGTCCTTCGCGCACTCGACGTTCCTGCTCGACGAGTCACGGGTGAGGATCTGACCGAGGTTCACCCGAAAGACCTCCGAGCAGGCGAAGAAATCGTGGTGGGCCAGGGTGAAGTCGTGCCCGCCGACGGCACCATCATTGCTGGTACCGCCGACATCTCGCCTTGGGCGGGCGCGTTCGAAACCGTGGGACGCAGCGAGGGCGACCATCTCGTTGCCGGCGCGCTCGTCAAATCCGGACGCGTGCGCCTCATCGTGTCTTCGACGGGCAACGACCGCGCATGGGCTCGCGTCACCTTGGACGATCGTCGACGCGCCGATTTGTACTCGCAGACGGCGAGACTCGGACGTCTCATCGCCGAGCGAGGCGCACCAGTGGCCGCGGGCGCAGCTGCGCTGCTGACCTTCGCGTCCAATCTGAGCATCTGGCAGATTTTGGGCAGTGCCATCGCGGCCCAAGCCGCTTTTGCGCAACTCCCCTTGGCGGAAGTCGGCGCCTATTGGGTCGCTCGAACGGTGCATCTCGCGCTCAATCGCGGTGTCGTCCTGCGCACCCCCGAAGCGATCGATACGGCAGGTCGCGTCACGGCTGCCGTCTTCTGTGCTCGAGGCACGTTGTTGCTCGGTGAGCCCGAAATCGCCTGCATCGAAGCCTTCGGTCAGCTGACACCCCAGCGCGTCCTCGAGTTGGCCGCAGGAGCGCAAAATGGCTCCGCGCATCCCACGGCCACGGCAGTCCTCCGAGCAGCCCGGCAGCGCGGTGTGCGACCGGATGCGGTACGTTCTCACAACCGCCGCCCCGGTCTCGGCGTCACCTCGATTGCTTCCGACGGGCAACCGCTGATCGTGGGAAGTCGCGGGTTGATGCTTCGAGAACACGTCAGCGTGGCCCTCGCGGAGCAGAAAATCTCGGACCTCGAGGCTCTCGGGCAGACGGTTCTCTTGGTCGCCGTGGGCGGAAGACTCGTGGGAATGCTTGGTCTTCAGGACGGTTTGCGGCCGGGTGCTCGCGCCGCCGTGCAGCACCTGCTCGATGTCGGTGTCGAGCCCATCTTGCTTTCCGGCGACACGCGAGACACCTGCGAGGCGATCGGGCGCGCCCTCGACATCGACCACGTGCGGCCAGAGATCATGCCGCAAGACCGCGGGGACGAGATCCGACGCCTCACGGAAGGCGGCGCGGTCGCCGCCGTGATTGGCCGAAGTCCGGTCGATGACAACGCGCTCGCCAACGGTGACGTCTCCGTCTCCCTCGCCACGGCAGGATCGGGTTCCGCCGAATGGCAAATCGCAGCTCGTGAGCGACGACGTACGGGATGCCGCTTTTGCCATCCGTTTGGCCCACCGCTGCCGCACGGAGGTACGATTGAGCCTGGCGCTGGTTTGCGGCTCCGCTGGTCTCGCTACCCTGGTGGTCAGCCTTGGATTGGTCCCGCTGTCGGCCGCCCCCGTTTTGGGCTTCATTGGGGGTACCCTCGCGCTCGCCCGTTGGCAAATGGCGCGAGAATAGCTATCTCGAATGGCCGAGGGTAGAATCGAGCTCCCGTTCCGAGCTACGATGCCTCCCTGGTGGTGAAGGATTTTCTCTGATGGCTACCAAGCGAGCGTCGTCGACCCAGGCCGTGCCTGAACAAGACTCCTCCTCCCAGGAGGAGACCCGGGTGACCAAGCTCCTGCGCGAACTCGACATGTACATGGCGCGGCAGGGGCTGCGTTCCACGGAACAGCGCCGAGTGATCGTCGACACGTTCGTGAACTCGGAAAGCCACCTGACCATCGAGGAACTCCTGGCTCTCGTCAAGCAGCGTGACGGCCGCATCGGGTACGCAACCGTCTATCGAACGCTGAAGATGCTCGCTGAAAGTGGAATCGCGCACGAGCTGCACTTCGGCGACGGCTTTGCTCGGTACGAGCTCGCCGACGCAGCCACCCATCACGATCATCTGATTTGCACCAATTGTGGGACTATCGTCGAGTTCGAGGAACCCGAAATCGAAGTCCTTCAGGATCGCATCGCTTCGCGTTACGGCTTCGCGATCAATTCCCACCGCCACGAACTCTACGGCACCTGCCCCAAGTGCCTGGAAAATGGCGGAAAGAGCGCGCCACCCAAACGACGCTGATCTCGGGCTCGCGGCGAGCCTACAAATCGCGCGACCGCTGAGTGCCGCGACGGAAAAGGCGAAGCATCCCTACGCGACCACGGCTTCGTCACCCGCGCGGCGCGCCAATGCGCGACCACGGCTTCGTCACCCGCGCGGCGCGCCAATGCGCGACCACGGCTTCGTCACCCGCGCGGCGCGCCAATGCGCGACCACGGCTTCGTCACCCGCGCGGCGCGCCAATGCGCGACCACGGCTTCGTCACCCGCGCGGCGCGCCAATGCGCGACCACGGCTTCGTCACCGGCGCGAGGCCTCACGGCGCGTCGGTAACGACGAAATCGCAGCGACGATCATGGGGTTCGGTCGGGATCTCGACCAGCCGTTGAAAGTCGTAGGCGACGACGATACTTCGCGCTGGGGGACACACATCCGGCAAGGTAACGTCGTAGAATCCCGAGCCGTAGCCCAAGCGTAAGCCATCCAGGGTCACAGCCAGTGCGGGCACGATGACCACGTCGACCTCGCCACGATCCACTCGCGGTGCGGTCGGCGCCGGTTCGGCAAAGCTCCGTCCCGGTCGACGAGCTCGGGAGATCCGCGACGAATCGAAATCCCGTTTCAATCTCGCCATCGCCCGTCGGCTCCATGTATGGATACGCGAGCCGGACTCCGCGCAAATGAAGCGCGTCGTGGAGCGGCCGGAGATCGACCTCGCGCTTCTCGACGATCGGCCAAAATGGCGCGACCGAGCGAGCAACAGCGACGCTCGGATGTTCGAGAAGCCGTTGGCAAATCACGGCGCTGCGCTCGGCGGCGCGATCGAGCGGCAAAGACGAGCGCAGGGCACGAAGCTTCTTCGCAGTGCCTTCTTTGCCCGAACCGAGAAAGCAGTCAGCTCCTCGGAGGACACGAGGCTCGAATCGATTGGGTTACGTTCCACAAGCACAGGTATATACGGCGGCGGCGCCCTTACCAGGAGATGAACCGCCTCCAACCTTGTTCACGCCGCAAACGCCGTCGTTGCTCGTAGCGCAAGTGTCGGTCGGCTTACAGTCGTTCTCGAGGAAACACTTGACGTACGCCTCACAGTAGGTGACGTCACCCCCCGGGTTGATCACGCCCTTGGTCGCCTGAGTCGCGCAACTGCACTCCGTAGGGATGGTCGCCAAGCAATTGACTTGAGGACCACAAACGCCCGCTGTAGTGTCGCAGTTGTACGTCGAGCAATCCGAGCGAGCCTTGCACTTCTGCGTCTCGGCACACTTCGTCGAGCAGCTCCCACCGCAATCGACGTCGGTTTCGTCTCCGTCCAAGGTTTTGTTGCTGCACGTCGTGCAAACGTTGGCAGCGCAGGAACCCACGGCGCAGTCGCCGTCAGCTGCACACTTCTTTCCGAACGCGCATTTCGTCTCGCAACTACCGCCGCAGTCGACATCGGTTTCGTCACCGTTCTTGAGTTTGTCGGTGCAGGAAGGCGCAGCCGTCGTGCGGCTTCCACCGAGCCCCAAGGCTCCGCCTCGTGCGGTTGTCGTGACAACGGTAGCCCCACCAGTCCCAGTGCTCGTCGTTGCTCCGCCGACGGCCG
This sequence comes from Polyangiaceae bacterium, assembly GCA_049840955.1. Taxonomy (GTDB): domain Bacteria; phylum Myxococcota_A; class Polyangia; order Polyangiales; family Polyangiaceae; genus FEN-1139. The sequence continues at coordinate 22,027 of JASGIX010000073.1, read as the reverse complement.
CCGAGGACGTTCCCCCAACGTTCGAAGCTCCCCCGCCCGTGCCTTTCCCGCCGGGGGAGGATCCGGCGAGAGACGTTCCACCCGCGGCCCCCAAGCCAGGATCATCCGGAAGGCTTTCGGTGGACGCGCAGCCAACGAGAGCGAGCGAGAGGGCAACCAAAGCGCGAGACTTATTCATGGCGGTACCTGTCGAGCCGAGGTGGTCAGAGGAGGCAACCTCGGCGGTGCGACTCCCTGAGCTGGGTCGGATGCTCCAACGTCATAGAGTGCGCTGGATCGTTGCCGGTTGCACCTGATTCGGGCCACTAATTCACTTCCTGCACGGACCTGTGCGGCTTGGCCATGCATCGAGTGCCCGACGCGCGACATCGCACCATGATCTGCGGCGCGAAATCGGTTCCCCGACGCGCGCGGACGGAACCTCCGTCGCGGTGCGAGCGGAACACACATGCGCGCGGCACGTTCCGCGAGTAGCCTCGGGGAACCTTGCTTCCCCTAGTGGTCATTCCCGCCTTCCAAGCCGCTGGACGTGTCGGCGCCGTCGTGTCGACGCTAGTGCACTTTCCTTTGTCGTCCACCGACGACCCAACACTCACCATCCTCGTCGTCGATGACGGTTCCACCGATGGAACCGCCGAAGAGGCGCAGGCTGCAGGAGCCATCGTCGTACGACACGAGCGAAATCGAGGAAAGGGTGCGGCCCTGCAAACCGGACTCCTCTGGGCCGCTCGTCATGACTTCGAGTCCATCGTCACGGCGGACGCGGATGGCCAACATCCAACCGCCGAGATCCGAAGGTTGGTGCATCTCCCGAATCGAGCACCGAGCCATCGTCCTCGGGGTACGCAACCTGGCCCGTGACGGTGCCCCGTCAGCCAATCAATTCTCCAATGGGATCTCGAATCGCTTTCTCTCCTGGTTCACTGGGCTGAACCTCAGAGACACCCAATGCGGTCTGCGGCGCTACCCAGTTGGCGAGACGCTGGCGCTTGGTTGTAAGGACACGGGATATGCGTTCGAAAGCGAGGTGCTCTTGCGCGCTGCGCGTCGCGGCCTAGGGATTGAACAGCTGCCCATTGCGGTCATCTACCCCCCAGCGGAAGAGCGCTTGTCACATTTCCACGTATTCCGCGATCCCTGTCGTATCATCTCCCGCGTGGTAAAGACCCTCATCGAGATGATCTGAGCGCATGAAGCAAGCGATCCGTAAACGCTGGATAGGCGGGTTGCTCGGGCTCTTCGTCGTCCCGATTTCGGCACATTTCGGCGTGAAGTGGCTGGCCCAACCGACACCTCCCGCACTCACGATGCCCCCTGCAGGCGAAGTGGAGCAGGCGGGAACTTCACGTCGATTCGGTCACGGAGAAGCGCTCGTCGACGCTCGCCTCCACCTGGTACGTCTGGAAGGCTCATCCGAGGAGATCGGCGTCCAGCACACGAAGCTCCTCTACGACTCGATGGTTCAGACGGAGCGCCGTTTTCTGAACCGCTATCGACAGTACGTTCCGAACCCTGCGGCGCGGTTCGTACTCACCGATCTCGCCCTCTTTAGGTTCTTCGATATCGATCACGGCATGACACTCGAGCGGCGACGCGGAAATCGGCGCGATGGCGGCGAGCTTCACGCCGGACCCATTCGCCGACTTCTTGCCGACCTATCAGCGATTGGTTTACCTCAACGCCATTTACGACATCTCCCTGGCGTTCGAGGGCTCGCCGCTGCTCGGATGCACGACGTTTTTCGTGGCCGGTTCGAAGTCGCAACACACGCTCTTGGCGAGGAACTTCGACTTCGAAGTCGACTCGATATTCGACGAAAAGAAGACGCTCTTCATCGTCAAAGAAGCCGGAAAAATCCCATACGTCTCCGTTTCGTGGCCGGGACTCGTCGGCTCCGTGACGGGCGTGAATCGACACGGGCTCGCCCTCGTGGTGCATGGCGGCAGAGCCGGCGACTTGGCGCGAAAGGGCGAACCCGTGCTCCACATCTTGCGCGACGTGCTCTCCACGGCAACGAACGTCGAGGAAGCCTATACCGAGCTCGTTCGCCACCCCATCATGGTAAGTCACGTGATCATCATGGCCGATCGCAGTGGACACGCCGAGGCCGTAGAACGCGTCCCGGGGCGCGCGCCATATCACTACCGTCTTGCCGATAGAGCCGTAGTGACGAATCACCTCGTTGGTTCATCCGCAGACGACCCAAAGAACGTGCGGATTCGCGCGAAGACATCGACGCTCGATCGTCAACAGCGCGGACAGCAACTCCTTTCCGCCCATGACGGGCCCATCGAAGCAGAGACGCTCATTTCGGTTCCTCCGCGATTGAAAGGGGATCAATGGCGTCACCCTGCCCTTAGGGGATCGACGCCGCCCTCGGTGCCCTGATCGCCGCCCACGGGGTAGCCGTCGATCTGACAGCGGGACGGCTGTCGGTTGGCGGCAATGCGACCCTCCTCGGGCCCATGGATTACGGGCCGGATTTCTCGAAACGCTTTTCGACGATTGCGTTCCGTCGAACGGTTACTCGACGACGCGCCCCAGCATTGGCAGCCGTCCCTTGACCGAACTCGCCGGAATACGCCGCTTACCGCAAAGAACACGAGCGCTGACGCGGCGCGCTTTCGACGCACCGAACGCTCCGCGAGCACCGGTCGCATTACCCGTCGGGAGTCGAACGAGAAGGCTGATGCTCTATCCCGAACCACGCCCCCTATGCACGAAAGGCCAAAGGCGAGAGGAGATAGCGCCACGCCCAACATGTAGGGTTACTGGCGCCGATTTGGCAGCAGCAACACCGTCAGCGCCACGATACTCATGAGTGCGGCGACCCCGCAGGCCTCGAACACGCTGTCCGCAGCGCTGGCCTTGGCATTCAACAACCCCGCCAGGGGGAAACCAGAGCAAGACTGCAACCCCAGAACCACCAAGGGTGCCGAGCGGTGGCTCGAATTCGTCGACGCCAGACAAATCGATGGCGAAGAAATGTGCAAACCAACACCCCCACGCCAAGCAATACCAAGCTTGCACCGAATTCGACCAAAGCGCCGCCCCACGATTCCAATGCACGAGCGCCGGACGGTGTGCATGCTGGAAAATGCCGCACGCACGGTCTCCAGACCGGGTGCGTCGACACCGAGCCCGAGGCGATGCACGTGTCCAAACATGACCGATTCTCGCGAGCCACCCAGTCTACGTACGACGAACCAATGCGTAATTACGACCATGACGAAGACCGGTGGCAGGCTCACGATACGAAAGCCTGGACCGCGACCTTCGAGCAAATGACCGCACGAAACCGTCGACGAGAACACCACACACCCACACCACCGGAATCCAAGGCTTGTAACGCTGCCGGGAAGTCGCAAGAAAGCTCCCCCAAAGCGCGGCCCCGAAGATCCGAGCCGCGAACGTCCCGAACCCCCAGAGCAATCCCGAAACCGCGCGCTCGTTCTTGGAGACCAACTGCCGCAGCGGCTACGGTGCCGAAACCGGCAGCGGAAAGAGACGAAGCCGAGATGGCTGTCCCAAGACGCTCGAGACGATGCACTCGATAGAGCGGCCAAACCACGCGACCAAAACCAAATGTTCGATTGGTGCAGCAATCAGCGTTGCCGAGAGCCAAGCAACGAGGGGTGACACCGTTGGGGTGACACGCATTGCCCAACCGAAGGAGTCGAGCGCATATGCGATGAGCAATCGCGAGGTAGGAGCCAGCTGCCCCCACGATGAACATGCCAATCGCCGTTTTGGACCGAACGCCATCGTTCTCGACGAAGGCGCGATAAACGAGCAACGCGATACCGAGTGTCGAGATGAGCGAAGCGACAATCAGATCATGAGTGAGGAACACCCAGGAGTCACCGACTAGAAGTGCAAGCCAACCACGGCCGTCGCCGTCATTGCAGCCGAGTACTCGATCGTCCGCTACTGCATAAAAACGTCTCGAGCCTTCGCGACCGCATCCTGATTTGCTTCGTGCCGCTCGTGCTCGTGAGCTTGCTCGGGGTCCGACCCCCTGGCCGAGTCAAGAACAAGACGTCTCCCGTCAGATCGCCGATGGTCACAACGTTGGTGACGTAAACGTCGATTCCTGAACCCGCCAACGTTGAACCGGTGATGTCCACGCCGGCCCCGTCTAGCGTGGAGCGGTTGAGATTGAAAGCACCGAGGGACGCGTAACCTCCACCTACGGTGAAGTACGGCTCCACGCGACCAAGCGGGAGATGGATGCCGGCTTCCGCATCCAGTGTCCAGAACCGCCAGTTCTCGAACGGTGCAGACGGAATCGACCACCCAAGGTCAAAAAGATTAAGCGCACGCGCAACCACCACCAAAGACCGATGCCTTGCTGGGTGCTCTTCACGAGTCCCGCATCGACGAGATCTTGGCTTTGAACGTCTGCAACCCTGAGCAATTCGCATAGCTCGGCATTCAACCAAACGAACTCGAGGCCGCGTCCAGAAACCGGGGGCTTTCCGCAAGGTTTGCTCGGTTGATTCCGCGGAAGGATTCCGTAAGCGGTCGACGCGCCCGGCGAGCTCCCGGAACCGGAGGCGCCATGCTTGTCGAGACCTGAACCGCCGGGCGACGCGTAGGGATCGGAATGGGTCTGTGGGGCTAAGACCCATGACCCCCAAAAGGGTAAGGCAAACGCCGCTGCAAACCCGCCCCGAGACTCGATGGCTCATGGTCATGCGTTCCAACCTTAGCAGTATCGGCCGCTGAGGACGACAGCCCAGTTTGCGGCTTTCACTTGCCACTCTCCGTTGACCGTGCGGGAGACCCGAAACTACCGTGGCGCGCCTGGCGTCGCCAAGGCAGGTGTCCGACGTCTCCAAGCGCTTTCTCGCAGTCATTTGTCGGGGCTCGGCCCGGCCGGCCGCTCCCTCATCACCGAAATGCCGGTCCCATCGCACCAAGATTGACAATGAAAATGGCGGTTCCGGCGGCGCAGGCGGTGACGGCGCAGGTGGAAAATAGCGGGTGCGGCGAAACGAGTGCTGCTCGGAAGCTCCTCGACGGGCGGTTCGTCTGCGGCAAGCACCACCTAGGCGCGCCCGAGTACCTCAGCGCGAAGGACGAAGCAATGACCGAAATCAGGTGCGGACGACGATGCCGGACGAGCCCCTTCGGTTGGTTGCTTTCGCGCATTTGGGCCTGCAATGGCCCTCGAGCGACGCCGACTGAGCCCCTTCGGCTCGGTCGCTTTCGCGCATTGTCGGGGGCGGCAATGGCCCTCGACCAGCACCGCGATTGACGCACTCGAACGGTCTGGCCGCGAGGATTGCCACTCCCGAGGGCCGCGGCTCCGACCCTTCCCATCCCGCCAGAAGAGTCGAAATACCTACGATAAGAATGCCGCACCAGTCATTCCAACGTCAAAAGGGTCGCCTTCCAGTACGTGGAGTTGGCAGCATGGCTGGACCGTACATGGCCAAACGCCCCGAAAGTTCTTGGATTGGTCCTCGCCGGCGGCGAGGGCAAGCGGCGTCCTCACTCGGGATTTGGGCAAAACCCGCGCTTCCCTTTGGTGCCAATGACCGACTGATCGACTCGGACCGAGCAATCTCGTCAATGCCGATGCATGCGAATTGCGTGCTGACGCAATATAAGAGCTCACAGTCTGATTTCTCGTCACATCGCCCAAACTTGGCGGCTTTCGCCCATCTTCAACAACTACGTCATGAGCGTGCCGGCGCAAATGCGTATCGGAAACGGTTCGAAGGTTCCCGAGACGCCATCTACCAGAACATGAACCTCATCGTCGATGAGCGTCCGACCACATTTATGTCTTCGGTGCAGATTACATCTATCGCATGGATCGAGCACAGATGCTCCGTCAGCACATCGAAACCGGAGCAGGCGTCACGGTGGCCGGCATCGTCTGAAAGCGAGCGTTCCGGTCACGGTGCTCGCAGCTGCAATCGCGACAACCGAATTGTGAAGTTCCAAGAGAAACCTCAGGACCGGAATCCGGACGAGGTATTTGCCTCGATGGGCAATTACATCGGACGGCGAAGACACTCGTCGATGCCGTACGCGCCGATGCCGACAGCCCAACGAGCAAACACGACATGGGGGGAGACATCGTGACGCAGGCCGTCTCCAGCCATGACGCGTACGTGTACGACTTTGCGAACAACTTCGTACCCACGATTGCTATCTGTCGCTCCTGGGTACGAAGTTGTTCGCAAAGTCGTACACGTACGCGTCATGGCTGGAGACGGCCTGCGTCACGATGTCTCCCCCCCATGTCGTGTTTGCTCGTTGGGCTGTCGGCATCGGCGCGTACGGCATCGACGAGTGTCTTCGCCGTGAAGATGTAATTGCCCATCGAGGCAAATACCTCGTCCGGATTGTCCGGGAGTCCAACCGCGTCCTGAGGTTTCTCTTGGAACTTCACGATTCGGTTGTCGCGATTGGCTTCGAGCACGCCGTAACGGAACGCTTCGCTTCGGGGAACGCGGATGCCAGCCACCGTGACGCCTGCTCCGGTTTCGATGTGCTGACGGAGCATCTGTGCTGGATCCATGCGATAGATGTGATCTGCACCGAAGACATAAATGTAGTCGGGACGCTCATCGACGATGAGGTTCATGTTCTGGTAGATGGCGTCTGCGGAACCTTCGAACCAACGCTTTCCGATACGCATTTGCGCCGGCACGCTCATGACGTAGTTGTTGAAGATGGGCGAAAGCCGCCAAGTTTGGGCGATGTGACGATCGAGACTGTGACTCTTATATTGCGTCAGCACCGCAATTCGCATGCATCCGGCATTGACGAGATTGCTGAGTACGAAGTCGATCAGTCGGTAATTGGCACCAAAGGGAACCGCGGGTTTTGCCCGATCCCGAGTGAGGGGAGCAAGCCGCTTGCCCTCGCCGCCGGCGAGGACCAATCCAAGAACTTTCGGGCGTTTGGCCATGTACGGTCCAGCCATGCTGCCGACTCACGTACTGGAAGGCAACCCTTTGACGTTGGATGGCTGGTAGGACGTTGTTTATCGTAGGTATTTCGACTCTTCTGGCGGGAGGAGTGGGGAAGGGTCGGAGCCGCGGCCTTCGGGAGTGGCGATCCTCGCGGCCAGACCGTTCGAGTGCGTCAATCGCGGTGCTGGTCGAGGGCCATTGCAGTCCCCAATGCGCGAGCTGACCGAGCCGAAGGGGCTCAGTCGCGTCGCTCGAGGGCCATTGCAGGCCCAAATGCGCGAAAGCGACCAAGCCGAAGGGGCTCAGTCGCATCGTCGTCCGCACCTGATTTCAAGTATCTTCGTCCTTCGCGCTGGTGCTCGGGCGCGCCTCAGGTGGTGCTTGCCGCAGACGAACCGCCCGTCGAGGAGCTTCCGGCGGCACTCGTTTCGCCGGCACTTCCGCCAGACCCGCCGCTATTTCCACCTGCGCCGTCACCGCCTGCGCCGCCGGAACCGCCATTTTCATTGTCGATCCTGGTGCGATCGACGTTGGTGATGAGGGAGCAGCCAGCCAGGCCGAGCCCAATGCAGGGCAAAATGACTGCGAGAAAGCGCTTGGAGAACATCGGACACCTGCCTTGGCGACGCCAGGCGCGCCGCGTTAGTTCGGGTATTTCGCACGGGTCGACGGAGAGTGGCAAGTGAAAGCCGCAAACTGGGCTGTCGTCCTCAGCGGCCGATACTGCTAAGGTTGGAACGCATGACCATGAGCCATCGAGTCTGGGGCGGGTTTGCAGCGGCGTTTGCCTTCTCCCTTTGGGGGTCATCGGTGTTGGCCCAGGGCACGACCCAACCCGATCCCTACGCGTCGCCCGGCGGTTCAGGTCTCGAGGCAGGCGGTTTGGCGCCTCCGGGTTCCGGGAGCTCGCCGGGCACGTCGACCGCTTACGATCCTTCCGCGGAATCGACCGAGCAAACCTTGCGGAAAGCGGACGAACAGGATTCTGGACGCGGCCTCGAGTTCGTTTGGTTGAATGCCGAAGCAGGCTATCAACTGCTCGGGTTGCAGACGTTCAAAGCCAAGAATCTCGTCGATGCGGGACTCGTGAAGAGCACCCAGCAAGGCATGGTCTTTGGTGGTGGTCTCGGCGTGCGCTTGATTCTTTTGACCTTGGGTGGTCGATTCCGTCTGGGCAACTTCGAGAACTGGCAGTTATGGACACTGGATGCGGAAGCCGGCATCCATCTCCCGCTTGGTCGCGTGGAGCCGTACTTCACCGTAGGTGGAGGTTACGCGTCCCTCGGTGCTTTCGATCTGCAACCGCTCCACGCTAGACCTGAAAGGGGCCGGCGTGGACATCACCGGTTGGAACGTTCGTGGCGGGTTCGGGATTGACGTTTACGTCACCAACGTTGTGACCATCGGCGGGAATCTGACGGGAGACGTCTTGTTCTTGACTCGGCCGGGGGTCGACCCGAGCAAGCTCACGAGCACGAGCGGCACGACAAATCAGGATGCGGTCGCGAAGGCTCGAGACGTTTATGCAGCGGACGGATTGAGTATCGGTGCCGCAATGACGGCGACGGCCGTGGTTGGCTTGCACTTCTAGTCGTGAGTACCTAGGACGGTCTGCCTCGCTCATGATCTGGATTGTCGCTTCGCTCATCTCGACACTCGGTATCGCGTTGCTCGTTTATCGCGCCTTCGTCGAGAACGATGGCGTTCGGTCCAAAACGGCGATTGGCATGTTCATCGTGGGGGCGGCTCTCGCTCTACCCTCGCGATTGCTCATCGCATATGCGCTCGACTCCTTCGGTTGGGCAATGCGTGTCACCCCGACGGTGTCACCCCTCGTTGCTTGGCTCTCGGCAACGCTGATTGCTGCACCGATCAACATTTGGTTTTGGTCGTCGTGGTTTGGCCGCTCTATCGAGTGCATCGTCTCGAGCGTCTTGGGACGGCCATCTCGGCTTCGTCTCTTTCCGCTGCCGGTTTCGGCACCGTAGCCGCTGCGGGATTGGTCTCCAACGAGCGCGCGGTTTCGGGATTGCTCTTGGGGCTCGGGACGTTCGCGGCTCGGATCTCTCGGGGCCGCGCTTTGGGGGAGCTTTCTTGCGACTTCCCGGCAGCGTTACAAGCCTTGGATTCCGGTGGTGTGGGTGTGTGGTGTTCTCGTCGACGGTTTCGTGCGTCATTTGCTCGAAGGTCGCGGTCCAGGCTTTCGTATCGTGAGCCTGCCGCCGGTCTTCGTCATGGTCGTGATCGCGTGGCTCGTCGTACGTAGACTGGGTGGCTCGCGAGAATCGGTCGTGTTTGGACACGTGCATCGCCTCGGGCTCGGTGTCGACGCACCCGGTCTCGAGACCGTGCGTGCAGCATTCCAGCATGCACACCGTCCGGCGCTCGTGCATTGGATCGTGGGCGGCGCTTTGGTCAACTTCGGTGCAAGCTTGGTCTTGCTTGGCGTCGGGGTGTTCGTTGCACATTTCTTCGCCATCGATTTGTCTCGCGTCGACGAATTCGACGCCAACGCGACGGCACCCTTGGTCGTTCTGGGGTTGCACGTCTTGCTCTCGTTTCCCCTGGCGGGGTTTCTGAATGCCAAGGCCAGCGCTGCGGACAGCCTGTTCGAGCCTGCGGTCGCCGCACTCATCAGTATCGTGGCACTCACGGTGTTGCTCTCCCGATCGGCGCCAGTAACCCTCGTGTTGGGCGTGGCGCTCTCTCCTCTCGCCTTTGGCCTTTCGTGCATGGGGGCGTGGTTCGGGATAGAGCGTCGGCCTTCTCGTTCGACTCCCGACGGGTGATGCGACCGGTGCTCGCGGAGCGTTCGGTGCGTCGAAAGCACGCCGCGTCAGCGCTCGTGTTCTTTGCGGTAAGCGGCGTATTCCGGCGAGTTCAGTAAAGGGTCGGCTGCAATGCTGGGCGCGTCGTCGAGTAACCGTTCGAGCGGAACGGAATCGTCGAAAAGCGTTTCGAGATCCAGCCCGTAATAGGGCCCGAGGAGGGTCGGCGTGCCGCCAACCCACAGCCGTCCCGCTGTCAGATCGACGGCTACCCCGTGGGCGGCGATCAGGGCACCGAGGGCGCGTCGATCCCCTAAGGGCAGGGTGACGCCATTGATCCCCTTTCGATCGCGGAGGAACGAAATGAGCGTCTCTGCTTCGATGGGCCCGTCATGGGCGGAAAGGAGTTGCTGTCCGCGCTGTTGACGATCGAGCGTCGATGTCTTCGCGCGAATCCGCACGTTCTTTGGGTCGTCTGCGGATGGACCAACGAGGTGATTCGTCACTACGGCTCTATCGGCAAGACGGTAGTGATATGGCGCGCGCCCCGGGACGCGTTCTACGGCCTCGGCGTGTCCACTGCGATCGGCCATGATGATCACGTGACTTACCATGATGGGGTGGCGAACGAGCTCGGTATAGGCTTCCTCGACGTTCGTTGCCGTGGAGAGCACGTCGCGCAAGATGTGGAGCACGGGTTCGCCCTTTCGCGCCAAGTCGCCGGCTCTGCCGCCATGCACCACGAGGGCGAGCCCGTGTCGATTCACGCCCGTCACGGAGCCGACGAGTCCCGGCCACGAAACGGAGACGTATGGGATTTTTCCGGCTTCTTTGACGATGAAGAGCGTCTTCTTTTCGTCGAATATCGAGTCGACTTCGAAGTCGAAGTTCCTCGCCAAGAGCGTGTGTTGCGACTTCGAACCGGCCACGAAAAACGTCGTGCATCCGAGCAGCGGCGAGCCCTCGAACGCCAGGGAGATGTCGTAAATGGCGTTGAGGTAAACCAATCGCTGATAGGTCGGCAAGAAGTCGGCGAATGGGTCCGGCGTGAAGCTCGCCGCCATCGCGCCGATTTCGCGTCGCCGCTCGAGTGTCATGCCGTGATCGATATCGAAGAACCTAAAGAGGGCGAGATCGGTGAGTACGAACCGCGCCGCAGGGTTCGGAACGTACTGTCGATAGCGGTTCAGAAAACGGCGCTCCGTCTGAACCATCGAGTCGTAGAGGAGCTTCGTGTGCTGGACGCCGATCTCCTCGGATGAGCCTTCCAGACGTACCAGGTGGAGGCGAGCGTCGACGAGCGCTTCTCCGTGACCGAATCGACGTGAAGTTCCCGCCTGCTCCACTTCGCCTGCAGGGGGCATCGTGAGTGCGGGAGGTGTCGGTTGGGCCAGCCACTTCACGCCGAAATGTGCCGAAATCGGGACGACGAAGAGCCCGAGCAACCCGCCTATCCAGCGTTTACGGATCGCTTGCTTCATGCGCTCAGATCATCTCGATGAGGGTCTTTACCACGCGGGAGATGATACGACAGGGATCGCGGAATACGTGGAAATGTGACAAGCGCTCTTCCGCTGGGGGGTAGATGACCGCAATGGGCAGCTGTTCGATCCCTAGGCCGCGACGCGCAGCGCGCAAGAGCACCTCGCTTTCGAACGCATATCCCGTGTCCTTACAACCAAGCGCCAGCGTCTCGCCAACTGGGTAGCGCCGCAGACCGCATTGGGTGTCTCTGAGGTTCAGCCCAGTGAACCAGGAGAGAAAGCGATTCGAGATCCCATTGGAGAATTGATTGGCTGACGGGGCACCGTCACGGGCCAGGTTGCGTACCCCGAGGACGATGGCTCGGTGCTCGATCGGGAGATGCACCAACCTTCGGATCTCGGCGGTTGGATGTTGGCCATCCGCGTCCGCCGTGACGATGGACTCGAAGTCATGACGAGCGGCCCAGAGGAGTCCGGTTTGCAGGGCCGCACCCTTTCCTCGATTTCGCTCGTGTCGTACGACGATGGCTCCTGCAGCCTGCGCCTCTTCGGCGGTTCCATCGGTGGAACCGTCATCGACGACGAGGATGGTGAGTGTTGGGTCGTCGGTGGACGACAAAGGAAAGTGCACTAGCGTCGACACGACGGCGCCGACACGTCCAGCGGCTTGGAAGGCGGGAATGACCACTAGGGGAAGCAAGGTTCCCCGAGGCTACTCGCGGAACGTGCCGCGCGCATGTGTGTTCCGCTCGCACCGCGACGGAGGTTCCGTCCGCGCGCGTCGGGGAACCGATTTCGCGCCGCAGATCATGGTGCGATGTCGCGCGTCGGGCACTCGATGCATGGCCAAGCCGCACAGGTCCGTGCAGGAAGTGAATTAGTGGCCCGAATCAGGTGCAACCGGCAACGATCCAGCGCACTCTATGACGTTGGAGCATCCGACCCAGCTCAGGGAGTCGCACCGCCGAGGTTGCCTCCTCTGACCACCTCGGCTCGACAGGTACCGCCATGAATAAGTCTCGCGCTTTGGTTGCCCTCTCGCTCGCTCTCGTTGGCTGCGCGTCCACCGAAAGCCTTCCGGATGATCCTGGCTTGGGGGCCGCGGGTGGAACGTCTCTCGCCGGATCCTCCCCCGGCGGGAAAGGCACGGGCGGGGGAGCTTCGAACGTTGGGGGAACGTCCTCGGCGGCCGTCGGCGGAGCAACGACGAGCACTGGGACTGGTGGGGCTACCGTTGTCACGACAACCGCACGAGGCGGAGCCTTGGGGCTCGGTGGAAGCCGCACGACGGCTGCGCCTTCCTGCACCGACAAACTCAAGAACGGTGACGAAACCGATGTCGACTGCGGCGGTAGTTGCGAGACGAAATGCGCGTTCGGAAAGAAGTGTGCAGCTGACGGCGACTGCGCCGTGGGTTCCTGCGCTGCCAACGTTTGCACGACGTGCAGCAACAAAACCTTGGACGGAGACGAAACCGACGTCGATTGCGGTGGGAGCTGCTCGACGAAGTGTGCCGAGACGCAGAAGTGCAAGGCTCGCTCGGATTGCTCGACGTACAACTGCGACACTACAGCGGGCGTTTGCGGTCCTCAAGTCAATTGCTTGGCGACCATCCCTACGGAGTGCAGTTGCGCGACTCAGGCGACCAAGGGCGTGATCAACCCGGGGGGTGACGTCACCTACTGTGAGGCGTACGTCAAGTGTTTCCTCGAGAACGACTGTAAGCCGACCGACACTTGCGCTACGAGCAACGACGGCGTTTGCGGCGTGAACAAGGTTGGAGGCGGTTCATCTCCTGGTAAGGGCGCCGCCGCCGTATATACCTGTGCTTGTGGAACGTAACCCAATCGATTCGAGCCTCGTGTCCTCCGAGGAGCTGACTGCTTTCTCGGTTCGGGCAAAGAAGGCACTGCGAAAGAAGCTTCGTGCCCTGCGCTCGTCTTTGCCGCTCGATCGCGCCGCCGAGCGCAGCGCCGTGATTTGCCAACGGCTTCTCGAACATCCGAGCGTCGCTGTTGCTCGCTCGGTCGCGCTATTTTGGCCGATCGTCGAGAAGCGCGAGGTCGATCTCCGGCCGCTCCACGACGCGCTTCATTTGCGCGGAGTCCGGCTCGCGTATCCATACATGGAGCCGACGGGCGATGGCGAGATTGAAACGGGATTTCGATTCGTCGCGGATCTCTCCGAGCTCGTCGACCGGGGACGGAGCTTTGCCGAACCGGCGCCGACCGCACCGCGAGTGGATCGTGGCGAGGTCGACGTGGTCATCGTGCCCGCACTGGCTGTGACCCTGGATGGCTTACGCTTGGGCTACGGCTCGGGATTCTACGACGTTACCTTGCCGGATGTGTGTCCCCCAGCGCGAAGTATCGTCGTCGCCTACGACTTTCAACGGCTGGTCGAGATCCCGACCGAACCCCATGATCGTCGCTGCGATTTCGTCGTTACCGACGCGCCGTGAGGCCTCGCGCCGGTGACGAAGCCGTGGTCGCGCATTGGCGCGCCGCGCGGGTGACGAAGCCGTGGTCGCGCATTGGCGCGCCGCGCGGGTGACGAAGCCGTGGTCGCGCATTGGCGCGCCGCGCGGGTGACGAAGCCGTGGTCGCGCATTGGCGCGCCGCGCGGGTGACGAAGCCGTGGTCGCGCATTGGCGCGCCGCGCGGGTGACGAAGCCGTGGTCGCGTAGGGATGCTTCGCCTTTTCCGTCGCGGCACTCAGCGGTCGCGCGATCTGTAGGCTCGCCGCGAGCCCGAGATCAGCGTCGTTTGGGTGGCGCGCTCTTTCCGCCATTTTCCAGGCACTTGGGGCAGGTGCCGTAGAGTTCGTGGCGGTGGGAATTGATCGCGAAGCCGTAACGCGAAGCGATGCGATCCTGAAGGACTTCGATTTCGGGTTCCTCGAACTCGACGATAGTCCCACAATTGGTGCAAATCAGATGATCGTGATGGGTGGCTGCGTCGGCGAGCTCGTACCGAGCAAAGCCGTCGCCGAAGTGCAGCTCGTGCGCGATTCCACTTTCAGCGAGCATCTTCAGCGTTCGATAGACGGTTGCGTACCCGATGCGGCCGTCACGCTGCTTGACGAGAGCCAGGAGTTCCTCGATGGTCAGGTGGCTTTCCGAGTTCACGAACGTGTCGACGATCACTCGGCGCTGTTCCGTGGAACGCAGCCCCTGCCGCGCCATGTACATGTCGAGTTCGCGCAGGAGCTTGGTCACCCGGGTCTCCTCCTGGGAGGAGGAGTCTTGTTCAGGCACGGCCTGGGTCGACGACGCTCGCTTGGTAGCCATCAGAGAAAATCCTTCACCACCAGGGAGGCATCGTAGCTCGGAACGGGAGCTCGATTCTACCCTCGGCCATTCGAGATAGCTATTCTCGCGCCATTTGCCAACGGGCGAGCGCGAGGGTACCCCCAATGAAGCCCAAAACGGGGGCGGCCGACAGCGGGACCAATCCAAGGCTGACCACCAGGGTAGCGAGACCAGCGGAGCCGCAAACCAGCGCCAGGCTCAATCGTACCTCCGTGCGGCAGCGGTGGGCCAAACGGATGGCAAAAGCGGCATCCCGTACGTCGTCGCTCACGAGCTGGATCTGCCATTCGGCGGAACCCGATCCTGCCGTGGCGAGGGAGACGGAGACGTCACCGTTGGCGAGCGCGTTGTCATCGACCGGACTTCGGCCAATCACGGCGGCGACCGCGCCGCCTTCCGTGAGGCGTCGGATTCGTCCCCGCGGTCTTGCGGCATGATCTCTGGCCGCACGTGGTCGATGTCGAGGGCGCGCCCGATCGCCTCGCAGGTGTCTCGCGTGTCGCCGGAAAGCAAGATGGGCTCGACACCGACATCGAGCAGGTGCTGCACGGCGGCGCGAGCACCCGGCCGCAAACCGTCCTGAAGACCAAGCATTCCCACGAGTTCTTCCGCCCACGGCGACCAAGAGAACCGTCTGCCCGAGAGCCTCGAGGTCCGAGATTTTCTGCTCCGCGAGGGCCACGCTGACGTGTTCTCGAAGCATCAACCCGCGACTTCCCACGATCCAGCGGTTGCCCGTCGGAAGCAATCGAGGTGACGCCGAGACCGGGGCGGCGGTTGTGAGAACGTACCGCATCCGGTCGCACACCGCGCTGCCGGGCTGCTCGGAGGACTGCCGTGGCCGTGGGATGCGCGGAGCCATTTGCGCTCCTGCGGCCAACTCGAGGACGCGCTGGGGTGTCAGCTGACCGAAGGCTTCGATGCAGGCGATTTCGGGCTCACCGAGCAACAACGTGCCTCGAGCACAGAAGACGGCAGCCGTGACGCGACCTGCCGTATCGATCGCTTCGGGGGTGCGCAGGACGACACCGCGATTGAGCGCGAGATGCACCGTTCGAGCGACCCAATAGGCGCCGACTTCCGCCAAGGGGAGTTGCGCAAAAGCGGCTTGGGCCGCGATGGCACTGCCCAAAATCTGCCAGATGCTCAGATTGGACGCGAAGGTCAGCAGCGCAGCTGCGCCCGCGGCCACTGGTGCGCCTCGCTCGGCGATGAGACGTCCGAGTCTCGCCGTCTGCGAGTACAAATCGGCGCGTCGACGATCGTCCAAGGTGACGCGAGCCCATGCGCGGTCGTTGCCCGTCGAAGACACGATGAGGCGCACGCGTCCGGATTTCGACGAGCGCGCCGGCAACGAGATGGTCGCCCTCGCTGCGTCCCACGGTTTCGAACGCGCCCGCCCAAGGCGAGATGTCGGCGGTACCAGCAATGATGGTGCCGTCGGCGGGCACGACTTCACCCTGGCCCACCACGATTTCTTCGCCTGCTCGGAGGTCTTTCGGGTGAACCTCGGTCAGATCCTCACCCGTGACTCGTCGAGCAGGAACGTCGAGTGCGCGAAGGACGCGATTCTCGGTACGCCTCCACCGTCGCACGGATTCGGGTTGCCCATAGCAGCGTTGCTGCCGTCGTCGTCAGTGTGGCACCCGCCAGGCCGAGCAAGCTCGAGGGTTCGGAGGCGGATGCGAAGCGTGCAGCGGTGGCAAGGACCAGCGACGCAAGGGGAGCAGCTAGGGTCACCGCAGGGTGCAGCGATGCTTCGTCACCGTGTGTCGTGAGGGCGTGGGCGAGCATCGCGCCCAAAGAGACCCAACCGACGAGCAGTCGCGCCGTGAGGATGACTCCGGTGTCACCGGCGAGCCACAGGGCAATCGTCAGCAGACCACCAATCAAGGCGATCGCGAGGAGGAGATTACCGTAGTCCTGCGGCGAAGTAACGCTCGTCGGCAGGGGCTCGGCGACGGGTTCGTTGTCGAAGTCCATCGCGGGCTCGGCGCGATTGGGCACCGGCGCCACGAACTCGTCACCCACGGCGACGAGTGCCCGTTTTACCCGATGGCTCTCGTCGAGCTCGGCGTGAGTGATAGGTAGGGAGGCCGACGCGCGGTCGACGGAGCGCTCCATCGGGCGCGGTGTCACCAATCGGTGAGGCACCGGCGTGGGCAGCTTCTCCTTTTTGATCGGTGAATACGCGACGCGGCACTCCGCGCTGCAAAAGTACTGAAACTGATCGAAAAAGATCGCGACCCGGGCAGCCCGCAAAGGGTCGACCGGGTTGCGACAGTGGGCGCAGGGAACCGTCCCGCCAATCGCCGCAACCGTTGCGGTTAGGGGCGAGTTGGACGAAGGGCGGTCCGCGTCAACCATGGAGTCCCAACGCCCATAGGAAGGCTGCTTTGGACGTGTGGAGGCGCGCTTCGGCTTCGTCCCAGATGTGAGGACTGCTCTCGAGCACCTCTTCCGAGATTTCTTCGCCGCGATGGGCTGGAAGACAATGTAGTACGACGTTGCCGGGACGTGCGGCGGAAAGCAACTCTCGCGTCAGTGTCATTCCGCTGAAGTCGCGGAGGCGCTGTTGATGCTCTTCCTCCTGACCCATCGAGGCGAACACGTCGGTGTTGATGACGTCTGCATCCTTGACCGCGATCTTCGGATCGCGCACGACGCTGACCTTTGCCCCGAGCTCTTTTGCCGCCGCAACGACCTTCGGATCCGGATCGTAGCCATTGGGACAGGCGAGGACGAGCTCGAGGCCGAGCAGGCCGGCGGCCTCGAATCCACGATGCGGCCATGTTGTTGCCGTCGCCGACCCAAGCGTACTTGAGACCTTCCAAGCGACCTTTGACCTGCTTCACGGTCATCAAATCCGCGAGCAGCTGCATCGGATGGCCTTCGTCCGTGAGCGCATTGAGGACGGGCACCGACGAGAACTTCACCATCTCGTTGAGTCGCTCCTGTCCCGCCGTGCGAAAGGTGATTGCGTGCACCATTCGCGAGAGGACGCGCGCGGTATCGCAAATGGGTTCACCTCGCCCCATTTGTGAGCCACTGGTGGTGAGAACTACCGGGTGGCCGCCGAGTTCCGCCACTGCGATCTCCAGGGAGAGCCGCGTGCGAGTCGATGCCTTTTCGAACACGAGGGCGACGGACTTGCCAGCGAGTGGACGCAGGGTCTCTTGCGCGCAATCCGCCTTGAGCTGAATGGCGTGGTCGATCAGACGAGTCAGCCCACGAGAGCCGAGATCGGAGAGGCTTAGGAGGTGGGGCATGGGATTATTCTGCCTTGAGGATGATGTCGAGCGTACGGACGCCTTCGTCCAGCTCGTCGAAAGAAACGGTCAGCGCTGGAGAGAAGCGAAGGCCCCGCCCTCCCGCGATCGTGAGAAGTAGGCCTTCGGCTTGGGCGCGCTCGAGAACGTGTCGAGTGTCCACGCCATCGCGGAGGAGGAGAACCCGCAGGAGCCCTTGGCCGCGCGTGAGTTCGACGGACTTGGGGTACTTTTGAACGAGCTCGTGTAGCTTGCGGTCGAGATGACGTCCCTTCTCGGCCACCGTCGCGAGGATGCCATCGGATTCGAGCACCTCGAGCACCGTCAATGCCGCACGGGAGGCAAACGCGTTTCCGCCGAAAGTGGTCCCGTGACTACCAGGAGGTAGGACGTGCGAGAATCGCTCGCTACACAGCATGGCTCCGATGGGAAAACCGCCGCCGAGTCCCTTGGCGAGCGCCGTTGCGTCGGCGCGGACGCCGGACTGCTCGAAGGCGAGCCAGGTTCCCGTTCTACCGATCCCCGTTTGCACCTCGTCGGCGAGGAGCAAGATTCCATGGGCGTCGCAGAGCTTGCGGAGTGCCGCAAGGAAACCGTCGGGGGCGGGTAGTACGCCACCTTCGCCTTGAATGGGTTCCACGATGATCGCTGCGACGTCAGGACCGAGTGCTGCCTCGACGGCGGCGAGATCCCCGTAGGGGACGTGCGTCGCGCCCGTGATCGGGCCGAATCCCTCGCGGTAACCTTCTTGTCCAGTGACGGCGAGGGCGCCCATCGTGCGGCCGTGGAACGAGTTCTTGAATGCGATGACGCGGAAGCGTTCGGGCTTACCTTGGGCAGAGAAATAGCGCCGGGCAAGCTTGAGCGTTGCCTCGATGGCTTCCGTTCCCGAATTGCAGAACAGGGCGCGGTCGTAGCCGGTCAGGCGGGTGATGCGTTCTGCGAGCCGCAGGTTGGGCTCGTTGTAAAAGTAATTCGAGACGTGCATCAGTCGCGCCGCTTGATCGGCGAGGGCAGAAGCAAGCTTCGGATGGCAGTGCCCGAGGGTGCAGGTGGCGATCCCCGAACAAAGGTCGAGGTACTTGCGACCGTCGGTGTCGAAAACCCAAGACCCTTCCCCTCGTTCCAGAACGAAGCCTGGCTGACGATAGTTCTGGTAGAGATGGGTGGTCGCTGATTCCAATAGGGAAGCCGTCTGGGACATTTCGGGGGACCCAGGTTTACTGGACCCGGGCCGACCCCACAAGGTCCGAATGCCCAAATTTGGCCCGCAGGCTGCCCATTTCGGCTGCTTGTCTAGCGCGCGCTCTGGGCCCTCATTTGGAGAAGATGTGCGGAAAACTCCGCGAAACCTTTGCCGCGCTCGGCTTCCGTTAGGTACTTCGGGGTAACGGTCGGACGCCCGCGCAGGTTGCGTACGCCGATCGTCGTGAGAAATGTAGAAAACGCCGGTTCGTCGTTTTCACTGTCACCGATGAACGCGAACCGACCTCGCGCGCTCGTTGCGTCCAAGCCGAAGCCCGCGACGATTGCCCTTACTGCGCCAGAGCCCTTGTCGCTGCCATCGAAGCTCACATGCAGGTGGACGCTCGAACGTACGGTGCGTGCGCCTTCTCCGCGTGCATAGTCTTCGACCTGATCGACGAGGTGCTTGTCGATGGTTCGCGTCTCTCCAATGTCGAACGTGAAGTCCGCTCGCCGGAGGTGTACGTCCGTCGCGGGCACGGCGAAGTCGAACCGTTCACGGATCCGGGATACGAGCCCGAGGACGCGCTCGCGGCGCTCGGCGCGTTCGCTCGTGCCCACTTCGTCGAGCATGTACGTGCTGCCATCGGCTCGCCTAAGGAGCGCGATGGTGCCGTTCTCCGTCACCATGCCGTCGATCGGCCAGATCCGCGTGAGGACGTCGGCCCATCCCGAGGGTCGCCCCGTAACCGGCATGAGCTTGAGCCCAGCTTCGTGAAGACGCCACAGCGCGCTGCACGCGCCCTCCGTTAGGCGGCCGTGATCGAGCAAGGTGTCATCGAGGTCGAAGAGCACTCCGACGAGATGATTCGCTGTGTCCGCGTCGAGCGTTGCAATGGGTTTCACGGGTCGAAACCCTTTCACTCACTACCCGTGCGGTCAAGCCCATTGGGGCGCGTCGTGAATCGGACGGCGGATGCTGCGTGGCGACGGTCGAGCGCTCGTCCTTTCGACATCGAGGCGTCGTTCGAGCCCATTCCTCGTGTTCGTGGGCGAGACCGGCTCGGTGCGGTGCGGTGGCTTGCGCGCTGTTGCGCTCACTTGGCCTGGATGAGCGGGGAATCGATGGAGTAAGCGAGCAGTGCGGCGCGCGCGCTGACCGTGCGAAACGTGAAGATTTCCGTCCCAGCGCCCTTGGCAAAGCTCGTACGATAGGTGGTCACGAGCAGCGTGTCGGAACCGAGGGTGCTGTGATGCCATTCGGTCATCTCGCTGGCCTTCACTGGTCCCAACTTCTCGCGATTCGCACCGAGCCGTGAAACCCACTCCGACGAAGTGATTCGGCTGCGCATGCCCGGATCGGCTTGCGCATAAATGTCCTCGTAACGTTCGCGATCGTACTGGACGTGAAAGTGCGTCACCTCGGCTGTCGCGGATTCGAGCGCCTTGTGCGGCCCGCAGCCGTACAGGCAAGTCGAGGCAGAGATGGTGGCGGCGACGAGGCTCTGAACGATGGACTTCGGCATGGGGCTTTGGGGTTGCGATGGGTCACGGGACGAGAACCCGATTCACGATCCCGAGCGATCTGCTCGATGAATGACGAGATGACCTCGCAATCGAACGGCATTCGAACTTAACGCGCTGACGAAGTCTGGCCGCAAAATGCGGCTACCGCTCGGCTTTAGCGCATCAACTCGAGCCCGCGTAGTATTTCAGTGTCGAGTCTCTGAAGCTTCGCATCGTGGCGTAGTTGAAACCGCCACCGACCACCGCCCCGACGCCGAAGGGGAGTAACCGCCCCGATGAGCAAGCCGCCGCGTCGCGCGCCGAACCCGACCAAAAGTCGACGACTCACGTCCTGATTGAGTCGCTTGAAGACCTCCTCTGGAACGCGCTTGGCTTGGGCGAACGCCAGCTTGGTTCCCACGCGGATGGCCGCTTCTTTCCCGAACGACAGGGCACCGCACCAGAGCCCGAGGAGCGCACGAACTCCTCGTTGAAGGGATCCTCGACTTCGCGTCCGACGACGTGGCCCACACCCATGACGATATCGGCCATGCATCGCAGCATGTAGGCGAGGTCGAGGGCGATGGTTCCGCCGTTGATGGCAAGTTGCACGGTCGTACCCAAGCCCGGCAAAACTGCTGGTAGGGCCGAGGCCGCGCCTTCCGCTGCGTAGCGCCTGCACACGCGCTCCGTCCACACCGAAGCAAGCTCGAAGGTGCGAATCGCGGTGCCGCTGTGCGCGAAGGGCAGCCACGCTTTTTCGAATGGAGTCCGGAGACGGCTGGATGGTCTATGAGTTTCGTAACGACTCTCTCGAGGTGGCTGTCTGAAACGGATGACGTCATGGACTCGGACTCGCGCAGGTTACCATGGGCTCGGGCAATCGGGCCAAGTGCTCGAGCCTCGGGTCTCCCGAAATGGACGATTCCGCGTTGGGGCGTGTTCGCCTAAGGCTACAGGATTGTTCTCGTTCCTTCCAGATGCAGCGCAGGAGGCGAGCGCGACCCGAAGGAGCGATGTCGGTCGCGAACGGGCGGGGCCGAGGAATATTTCCGTCACTCGAGGGAATGACGATCGACGCGTCGGAGGCGTCGCTCGACCGATTGCACGGAGCCGACACGAGTTTCGCTGGCATCACTTCGACTCGCGCTACCGCTCGCTGTGAGATGTCGTTGCGCATTCCTATGCCGAACATTCGAGTTGCTTGAGTTCCACATCATCGTGGAAGGAACCGAGCGAGCTCGGCTCGATGCTGGCATTTCGCCATGAATCGGAAGAGCGCTGCGCTCGCGCGGCTGAACGCGTTGCATGTGAACGCGCGTAGCCCCCGAAAACCTGCCGCGCTTCCGTCCTGGTGCGATTGCGCCCATCATTCGCATTCGAGCGAGTCGCCGTGGTCTTGCGCGGGCAAGACGTCGGAGTAAAGTCGGCAATCGTGAGAAAACAAGCCTTCCTGTGTCTGGTTGCCTTTGGTGCCGCAGCATGGAATGGCCCACTCGCATTGGCGCAGACCGATATCCGCGAGCCCAATCCGACTGGACCCGACCAACCTTCGTCTGCTCCGGTGAGTGCC
>JASGIX010000072.1:0-144017 GCA_049840955.1 Polyangiaceae bacterium | reverse complement strand
TATATGTCTAGTCTGTTGGTTGGTCCTATTGCTCAAGGTTAATAGGGAAACACGATGATCCAAACAGCACCTGGCACCATCAGCAATCTATTGCGAATGCAGTACGCGTTCGTGCAGCCGAACCGCGTCGTCGAATCGACACTGCTCAGCGCTGGCGCTGCGCTGCAACCGGCTTGGGACATTACCGTACAGCTCAGATTGCTCGAGGGCATGGCTCGCATGCCCCGTCAATTCAGCTCGATTTGAGCTAGTTGGCGCGCCGCTTTCGCGTCTTTCTGGCGGAGCGGACATTTCCGGTTGCTCGACGCCTTGCGGATAGAGCCGGCGGACTTGGGCGTCGTGCGTGGGACTCCGGCAGACTTGCGCGGTTTGCGTGCGGTTCCCGATTCGAGCACTTCTGCCGTGTCACGCGTGCGCGAACTCGTCTTCGTGCCTGACTTTCGCGTTGCTGTCGCGCCCTTTCTACGCGTTCCGGCGATTCCCGAGGTCCTTGAGGGGTTCTCGCTTTCGAGGGACAGCAAGGCCTGCGCAACGAGTGCGAGGCAATCGAGTGTGTAGGTTGGAAAGTCGATTTTGGGGAGCGCCGCAACCCGTTTCGCGAAGGCCTCAGCCGTGAGCTTCCGATCGTCTGCGAGCTTTTCCGGAATGTCGACACGCAGATCGATTTCCATCGCCAAAATCGAAAGCATCCACTCGAATGGGCCGCACTGAGGGGCACTGGCAAAGAGCTTGTGGAGCGGCTGCTTCGGATCGATGTCGCCGAGCGCGGCACGCAGCAAATGGAGCACCTTCTGGAGATCGGTATCGTTGGGATTGGCCATGGTATGGAATTCGAGATTCGTCGATCGAGCGAGGGTCACAGCTTAGAATGCTATCCGTTACGGTCGCAAGCACGTACGGTACGGATCGTCGGACATCGGATCGATTGCGACACTCGTCCTTACCCCAACGCTATTTTCGACGGCGATGTGGGCGCATCGCGATCTGCTTGAGTCGCTCGAGGAACTCGCGATGCCTCAAGTATTCGAACTCGAAGCGTCCGAGGGCGAGTTTCGCCCCGGGACGGAGAGACACCGACGCACCCTTGGGGATCCGCTTCTGATCGACGAAGGTGCCGTTGGTGCTGTTCAGATCGACGACGGCGAGTCCGAATGGGGTGGCTTCGAGGGCGCAGTGTTCGACCGAAATACTGAGCTCGGGGATGACGACGTCGGCATCGCTCGTTCGACCGATGACGATCCGGGCGTGTTGTCGGTTCTCGCGCTTCTTCGTGAGAAACCACACCCGGTCCACGAGTGATGCGGCTCTCAGGTATTCCGCGTGGTCGGTCACGTCGAACTTCACCGTGCCTCGAGACGACCGTTCGGAACGGTCGTTGGGCATTCCTAGAATACCGAGCCCGACGAGGACGCTCGAGGCTGGGTAAGACTCGAAGAGCCGCTCGGGGCCTTGGTGTCGGAGTTCGTCAGCGAGTTCTGCGAGTGTCGGCATCGAATGACCTCAATGCGCGACGAGGAACGCGTATGCTCGTGGATCGGACAGAGTCTTTACGGCGCAAGTCGCGCCGTGCGCAAGGAGCGCATCGAGCGCGACGCCACCGGTTCCGACCGCTAGACACTCCGCGCCGATCGCGCGAGCCGCATCGATGTCGCGTCGCGTATCTCCGATGACCAACGTTCGACACTGTTCGACGGGGCGCCCGAGTCGTGCGGCACCTCGTTGTGCCCCGATGCGCAGCAACTCGCTGCGAAGCTCGTGATCGGAGCCGTATCCGCCGAAGTCGAAATGTGAAGACAGCCCGCACCGTCCGAGTTTTGCCCGTGCGCCGGCTTCGACGTTGCCCGTTCCCAAGCCGACCGCGATCGGCAAGCCCATTGTCGGCAAGGCCGAGAGCATCTCTGTTACGCCCTCGAGTACCGTCACGCTCGAGTCCGACAGCAATTCGTGCTCGAGTGACGCCAGGTAGGTCTCGAGTAAGGCATCGAGCAGGTCCTCGCGATGGGACGCGCCGATGGCTGCAAGCCCGGCTTTGAGGATGAGCGGATCGGTCATCCCCTGCAGATCCACGGTATCGATTGCTCCCGGTGCCCCCAACAAACGCTCGAACGCTCGAGATATGGCTCGTCGGCCAGCGCCGTGGGCGTGCAAGAGGGTGCCGTCGATGTCGAAGAGCAGGATGAGCGGTCTGGTCATCGAGTCAGAGTGCACTTTGCGCTGCGGTGGCTTCACGGGCAACTCACCGAAGGCACGGAGACGTTTTCCGTGCTCTCTGGCAATTTCCGTCTCTTGTGAGTGGGAAACGTCCCCTCCCGGCAGCGGATTCAGTGGGAAGACCGCTTTGGAGCGACTCCGACTGGGGGCGGTAGGTCCCGTGATGTCGAGAAATGCGATCGGACGTTTGCGCGGCGAAAAGACAAAAAATGTCCGAAGGTTCTTAAGTGCTTTCGAGAACGCGCGTATCGGCCGGCTACGGGGAATTGGGACACCGAGAGCCACCTGGGCGCCCTGACTTTGCGGCAAATACGAGCAAGTCGGGGCGCCGAGGTCTTTTTTGTACCTTCGCCGAGCAATTCTTGACCTGGCACTCGTGCACCGGCAACTCACCGGGTGCCGGTTCCTGGTAATGGCAGAAATGCAACAAGGCTTACCGCAAGCTCGAATAATGGAAGCGATTGCGTAAGCGCGTTCGCTGACTGCAGCCAGGTTCGAGAGACGTCTATCGAATCGAGAGGGGCAGCGTCAGTCGCATTTCTGCTGTGTGTCCCAGGAATCCGGCATCGATGTGGAAGTGAAGCTATCATTTCTTGCGATTAGCTAGACCAAACGAGAAGGTGCGACAGAATGTCCGTCCGCAAGCTGGAACGGAACCGCCACTCTGGACGCGAACCTCATTTTTCTGACACTCAACCACTCCTTCCAGCAACTGCTTCCCCATGAAACACCGAGTCACCATCGTCGAAGTTGCCAAGCAGGCCGGCGTCGCCGTCAGCACCGTTTCAAGAGTTCTCAACGGCGGCTACGCAAGTCCGGCGGTGCGAGCGAAGGTTCAAGAGGTCGTTCGTGAGCTCGGGTTCGTGCCATCGACCAGCGCGCGCGGGCTCAAGCTTGGACGAACGGGGCTCGTTGGTTTCGTCTCCTGGAACACGCACGGCGCGTGGGCTTCGCAGCTCCTCTGCGGGATCGAAGACGAACTCGTCGGTCGCGCGGTGAGTGTGGTTCTGGGAAGCATCGGTCTGCGCGGCACCTACGACGCCAGCGCCGTTCGGGCGTGGATTGGCGAGCACCGCGTGGATGGCCTCGTCTTGGCGAGAGCGCCCGTGGAGCACACACCGATCATCGACGAGCTGCGGGGGGCAGGTCTCCCGACGGTCATGATCGCGTCCGACGTCGACTTCGGCTATGGCGTTCGCCTCACCGTCGAAAATCGCGTTTCGGGCCAGATGGCGGCCAAGCATCTCATCGAGCTCGGTCATCGGCGCATTGGTTTCTTGGGCGGACCACGCGAATCCGTCGATTCACGCGATCGGCTCGCAGGGCTCGAGGAGGCCATTCGTGCGGCTGGACTCGAACTCGATCCGGAGCATGCCGGCTTCGCCATGAGCTACAACCCCGAGTCTGCCGTCGGTTACGCCAAGCGCTGGCTCAGCTTGAGCCGTGACGTGCGCCCTACGGCCGTGGTGCTCGGCAACGACGAGATGGCGATGCAATTCGCACGCGTCCTTCTCGATCGCGGCGTGAAAATCCCCGACGAGTGTTCCGTGGTCGGTTTCGATGGTGTTCCCGAGGCGGCTCGGTTCTGGCCCGCCATGACGACGGTGTCTCAGCCCCTGCGCGACATGGGATCGGCGGCGTGTCGCATCCTCATGCAGATGATCGACGGCACGGACGATCACATTACCGATGCCGTCACCTTCAAGACGGAGCTCATCGTTCGCGAAAGCACCGGACCGGTTCCGGCTCGTCAGCAGGCGGCTTGAGCTCTCCGATAGAATCCGGCTAGAGGCTGGCGTGCTAAAAGCGCCAGCCCATGACCGACGTCGATCCTTCCGTCACCGATGCGTCGGCCTCGTCGCTCCCCGAGGGCGCGAGCGTTGCGCCGCCCGAGGTCTGCGCGGGCTCCACTGAGAGGCTGCCCGAAGCGGTTGCGCCGAAGTCGACGAGCCCGATTGGACGCTGGGGAAAACGCGTTCTTGCCGTCGTCGTTGCGGTGTTCGTCGGGGTGACGTTGATTCGACTGGGCCGCGCCTTCGATGCGCGCGACTTGTCTCTGCGCGTCTGGCCCTTGGTCGTGCTGACGGCGGTGCTCGTGTTCGCGAACTTTGCACAGGCATTTGCGTGGGCGAGGTTGCTCGATCGTCTGGTGCATCGACGGGTCGCGCGGCGCCCCGTTTGTGCGATCTATTGTGCCGGGCAACTCGCGCGATACACGCCCGGAAAGGTCGCTTTGGTGCTCGTGCGCGTCGCTGGAGCGAAACGATTGGGACTCGACGTGCGGATCGTCGCGTCGTCGGTGGGGATCGAGGTGCTCAGTTGGATGACCGTGGGCCTCCTCATCGGCACCGTTGCGCTCGGCGGTTCTCGATCGGCTCTCGGTCGGCTCGGTCCGTTCGTGTCGACTTACAGCGTTCCCGTGGCTGTCGCGATCGTGTTGGGCATGCTCGTGCTCTTGCTCGTCGATTGCCGTAGGTTTCCTGCCTTCGCCTTGCGTTTGCTCGGCGCAAAGGGAGAAGGGCCGCTTTTGTCTTGGCCGGTGCTCGGTTGGCAAGCGGTGTCTTGGGGCGGCTGCTTCGCCCAAGCGTGGTTGCTGCCCCTTGCCGTTGGTGTCGATGGTGCGTCGGCTTGGGAGCACCTGGCGCTCTTCGTCTTGGCGCCAATCGCAGGATTTCTCGCGATGGTGGCCCCAGGCGGGCTTGGTGTTCGCGAAGCGGTGCTGTCGATGGCACTCGCAGGCACGATGGGACCCTCACGCGCCCTGGCGATTGCCGTGCTGGCTCGCGCGGCTTACGTGGCGTCGGAAATCATCGCGTGGCTCGTTGCGCGCGGCCTCGATCGTGCTGACCAGCTCTCGACGGGTGAACCATGAAGCACGGTCGATGGATATCCCGAATCCTGGCCTTTGCTCTTTTGGCTTACTGGTTCGTCCCCACGACGGTCAATCACGTCCGACGCACGTTCGATCCGTTCACGTTCAATGACGACGCGCGGATCATGATCTGGCCATTCTTTCGCGAGGCCGATCCGTCGCTATTTCCAGGCGATCCCTTCGCAGCCTACTTTCGCGCGGGCTTGCCCGAGGGATACCTGGCGCTCTATCGCCTATTGGGTTCGCTTGGAATTGCGAGATCTGCGAGTGAGATCTTGCCCTATCTCTTGATGATAGTGACCCTCGGTTTCGTCGTCGCGACGGCGAAACGACTCGGTGGCGAAGTCGGAGCTTGGGTTTCCGCGGTGCTGCTCCTCGGCTCGGTTTCGGTTTACGATCGACTCGGCGGTGGGCTGCCGCGGGCCTTTGCATTTCCGATCGTCGCGGCTGGCGCGTACGCGTTGGTAACGGCTCGCCCGCGACTCCTTGCCGTGCTCACGGTGCTGGGAGCGGCGTTCTATCCGGTCGTTGCAGCGCTGCTCGGTCTTTCGTTGTTCTTTCTTTTGGTCTTGCCGTCGCGACTTCGTCGTGACGACGCGCCGCAGACGGACTTGACCGCGCCGCAATCACGGCGAGCGCAGACGGACTTGACCGCGCCGCAACGGCTCACGAACGGCGTCGCGTCGTCACTCAACGAGTCCGACGTGCCCAAAGTGGTGGTGAGTGCGCCGTCTCGTTGGACCGACCTTTCAACCTGGTCGGGACGCATCGCGCTGCTCGGGGTGACGCTTCTCGCGATGGTCCTCGTGCTCGTCCCAACGACGCAGCGATTGCGACCCTACGGTGAACCCATCACTCGCGATCTCCCGACGTTGTACCCCGAAGCAGGTCCCGGCGGTCGACTCGGGCCCGAGCAGCAAGCGCCATTTCCGCCTTGGTACAAGAGTGCCGGATTTCACGCCAAGCAGGCACTTCTCGGCACGGGAGAACCCCTCGGCGGACGACTCTCCACCGCTCTTCGGCGTGGCCCGACGCGTGAGAATCTCGCGACGGGTTTCGTTGCTACTCTTGCGGTGCTCACTCTCGGATTGGGCGGCGTCCTTCGGCGTTCATTGCGCCCTGAGCTGCTACGACTCGCAGCGCTGTTCGCAGCGACGATCCTCGGATACGTACTTGCTGCGCTCGTGACGCCGCGGCTCTTCCTTCCAGAGCGCTACGCGCAGTATGGCGCGCCCATCTTCACGTATTTGCTCGTCGCTGCGGCCTTCGGTGAGCTCCGCACCGCTGAGGGCTCGTCGTCTCCTGGGGCACGTTTCGGGGCGAAGCTCGTCGGTGTCGGTGCGGCGCTGCTCGTCGTCTTGCTGGTGGGGGGGCGCGGGACGTCGTGGGTCGGCATCGAAGTGTGGATCCCAGCCGAGGAGCGTCCGCTCTATGGTGCACTCGCGGAATTGCCGAAGGAAAGCGTCATCGCCGGGTTTCCCCTCGGCCCCCTCGAAAACGTCCCTTACCTCTCCGAGCGGCGCGTACTCACGAATTATCAACTCGAAATGCCCTTTCATCGTCGGTTTTGTGACGAGAGCCGGCGCCGAGTACGGGCGCTCTTTGCCGCATACTTTGCTACGGAGTACCGTCCGCTCGAGCGACTTTTTCGAGAATTTGGCGTCACCCATCTCGTGGTCGATCCCGAGCACTTCGGGGCCGTCATGCCGACCTATTACCGGCCCTTCGACGTCGAAGTGTGGCGCCTGTACTTGGATGCGAAGGGTCGTGCCACGGTGCTCGCGCTTGCCAAAGACCCGGGGACCTCGCGTAAAGTCGGGCGATTTTCATCGTCGACCTTCGCCGCGCGTTGCACGACACTTCCACCCAGGAACGACAATGAGCGACCTCAATCCTCCGACTGCTTCATCCGAGTGTGAAGCCGCGCCGTCCTCACACGAAGGTGCGACAAAGCTCTCCTTGCCGTCGAAGCGGACCATCCTGTTACGTCTGCTCCTTTCGCTGATGCCGCTCCTGGTGTTCGTTTGGATCTTGAAGAAGATTCGAGCTTCCCTTGCTCCCGGATAGATCCGCCCTCGGCAACGTCAACTGGCCTCTCATCGCGATCTACGGAGTGGCATTCTTCGTGTCGCAGCTCGTACGTGGGGTACGTTGGAAGTGGCTCGTGGACGCCTTCACACCCATTACCATGCGGACGTCACTCGTTTTGACTGCGATGGGCAATGCGGCGATCGTCCTTTTGCCGATGCGCAGCGGTGAGGTGATTCGGCCGCTACTCTCGCGACGGCGAGGGATTTCTCCAATTGCTGCGGCGAGCACGATCGGCGCGGAGCGCATCATCGACGGGTTGGTCGTGGGCCTGCTCGTTACGACCTTTCTCTCGATCGCCCCGGGAGATCCGACTCGATTTGCGATCCTTCCTCCGCAATTTCGCGATCCACGCCTGTTGTCTCGGGTGGCGAAAGGCGCGCTCTTCGGGTTCAGTGGGGCGCTTCTCGCGCTCACGTTGTTCTTCTTCCAGGAGCCCCGGATGGCGCGGCTCGTCGACTCGACCGTGGGGCGTCTCTCTCCGCGGCTGAGTAGAGCGATCACGACATTTTCGACCAAATTGGCTTCGGGATTGTCGTTCTTGCGAAATCGACGTAGCGCTACGGGCTACCTTGCATTCACCGCCCTCTACTGGGGAATGCAGGCGGTTCTAAAGCATTGGCTCATTCTCGGTTGCGGCTTCACCGAGGTCCGATTCGTCGAGAGTTGTGCGGTGTTGGCAGTGTTCGCGCTCGGTTTCTTGTTGCCTTCGCCTCCCGGGTTCTTCGGCGCCTTTCAGACGAGCCTTTACGCTGGGCTCTTGCTCTATTTCCCGTCGGCTCGCGTCGTACGTGAGGGCTCTCTCGTCGTTTTCTTTGCTTACGTGGTTCAGCTCGGCGCGACGTTGCTCCTCGGGCTGCTCTGCTACCTGAGTGAACTGGTTCGAAAGGCGCGCCAGCTCGTGTAACGTGCGTCGGCACGTGTGCCCGCGGTGGATTGGACCGCGTCGGAGCCAGATGGGGTCAGGCGGGAGTCCCCGGGGAGCGTCCTCGCCCGCGGTGGAGCTCACGAACGTAATAGGGACGACGATTCTGAGCCTCGTGATAGGTGCGCGAAACGACGTCTGCCAAGAGTCCGAGGCTGAGGAGCTGGACTCCGACGACGATGAGTAGGACACCGAGGTGGAGAAGCGGTCGATCCGCGAGGGAGTGCCCGAAAAGGAGCTTCTCGGCGGCGAGCCAGCTCGAAATGAGGGCTCCGACTGTGCAACTCAGCAACCCAAGCAGCCCGAAGACTTGCATGGGGCGAGTCAGATATCGCTGGATGAAGCGGACCGTCATGAGATCGAGCACGACGCGGAGCGTACGTCCGATGCCGTACTTCGACACCCCGAAGCGGCGCGCCCGGTGATTGACCGGCATCTCGACGATGCGCGCGCCTATGAAGGCCGCAACTGCCGGAATGAAGCGATGCATCTCGCCGTAGAGCCTCAATTGTTTGGCGAGATCCCCACGCATGGCCTTCAAGGTGCACCCATAATCGTGCAATCTGACCTGGGTCGTTGCCGAGATGAGTCGATTGGCGATCATCGACGGGAGCTTGCGATTGATGAAGGCATCCTGTCGATCCTTTCGCCAACCGGCGACAAGATCATAGCCTTCGGCGAGCTTGTCCAGCATGCGACCGATATCGTGCGGATCATTCTGTAGGTCCGCATCCATGGTCACGACCACGCGACCTCGAGCCGCGTCGAGCCCCGCTTGCATCGCGGGCGTCTGTCCGAAGTTGCGTCGGAATCTGACCAAGGTGAGCGCCGGATCGGATTTCGCCGCCGATGTCAGGATGGTGTAGCTGTTGTCTCGCGAGCCATCGTCCACCAGGACGATCTCGTAGGTTCGTCCGAGTGGCGCGACGGCCTCGTGGATCTCCTGGATGAGCAAGAGGATGTTCTCTTCCTCGTTGTAAACCGGGACCACGATCGACAGATCGAGGGAGAGCTCGCTTCCTTGGTCGAGGAGTGCTTCGTTCGGATCGAGGGTACGAGCGTTCGTGTCGAGCGCTGTGGCGCTCGGATTTGCGTTGAGAAGGGCGGCAGATCCGGTCATTGGTTCGGTTCGGGGTCAGGGGCGGGGCAGCTCTTAGCGCGTTGGGGCTGGTAGTGCCGCCATTCAAGCGTCACGACGCTCGGTCAAGGCGACGACCCAGGGGACGGGAAGGGCGATTTCCCGCACGTCCATCCCGGTCTCGAGCAGTTGCACGAGGGAACGCGCCGAGAAGTGGCCCACGTGTCCGGGGGTGTTGCCCAGCTCGCGCAAGTAGGCCAATCGTAGCAAATTGAGCACCCGCCATAGGGGCTCGCGCGGTGTGCTCACGAGCAAGTAGCGCGAGGTCACGCGGCGAAGTTCCGCCATTGCACGCGCAGGTTCGTCGAGGTGTTCGAGGACCTCGCAACAGACGACCAGATCGAACGCGCGATCGGGATAGGGAAGCTCGTATGCCGATCCTCGTCGGAAATCGATGTTGGAGGGGAGGGACGTTGCGAGCTTCTCCAGTGAGAGATCGCAAGCGGCGACACGGGTGAGGTTCGGCAGGTTTTCCGTGAGGTGGGCGACGAGATGCCCCTCGCCACAGCCGACCTCGAGCAACCGTGATGGTCGGGTTTGCCGTGCGAGTTGCGTCACGGAGGACAGGAATCCTCGCATCAACCAGCGCGCAAACGGATTCTTCGTGCCGTACTTGTCGTAGGTGTTGCCGACGAGGGGTTCGGGCGTGGTCATTGTCGCTCGCCGTCGGTTTTGCCCAGTCGGGCGGTGTTTGCTCCCGCCATCGCCGTTGCCTCCGTCGTCGCGGAGCCGGCTGCATCGCTTGCCGTGCTTTCGCTCAGCGCGAAGCGCGGCTCGCGACGTCGCTCGGCCCCTTCGATTTCGAGCCGTCGAACACGATAGAGGAGCTCCTCGAGCAGCCGCCGATTGGATGCGATGAGCTCGGCGAGGAGCGCTGCCACGAGCAGAAGGATCCCGATGACCACGGCGCCAGTCGCAACCACGAGGGACTGGATGTATCCGCTGTAGCTGGGGTTTTGGACGTAGTGATAAAGGAATCGCGTGCCCAACGCGGTTCCGAAGCAGAGCAGCGCGATCGCCAGTACGCCGACGAGTCGCAGGGGGCGGTACATCGCGTAGGCTCGGAAGATGACGGCGGAGGCGCGACGCACGTACTCCGCAGTGCTGCGGAACAGGCGGGAGGGACGAGTCGTCGAGGCGACGGCAATGGGCACGTTCTCGATCGATAGACCGAGTTGTCCCGCCAAAATGACGGTCTCGAGGGTATACGTGAAGCGATTGTGCACGAAGAGCCGGAGCGCGCAGTTTCGGCTCATGGCGCGAAAACCGCTCGGCGCGTCGCGAACCTCTGCGCGCGAGAGCGTGCGTAGCAGGCGCGATCCCCAGCGCTGGAGCCATCGTTTCGTCGGGGAGAAATGGCGTAGTCCGTCCGTCTGACGGTCTCCGATGACGAGATCCGCGCGACCACTGACGATGGGTTCGACGAGACGGACGATGTCCTCGCCGGAATACTGATGGTCAGCATCCGTATTGACGATGATGTCGGCACCCTGCCGCAAAGCGGCGTCGATTCCGGCCATGAACGCTGCAGCCAATCCCCGATGTCCGACGAGGGGTACGACGTGCGTCACTCCGCAGGCTCGGGCGACGCCCACGGTGTCGTCGGAGCTGCCGTCGTCGAATCACGAGCACCTCGATGTGCTCGATCCCTCGAATTTGTCGCGGGAGACCGGCAAGAGTCTCTGGCAAATGCTCGGCTTCGTTGAAGCACGGGATCTGGATGACCAGTTTCAAGGCGAGTTCTCGTGTGCTTATACGTGCTGTTGGGCCTCGCTGCGAGTTCTTCGACAGCGGCGACGGCCAAATGGCCGAGTTTAGGCACGGAGCGAAGTATTTTCTTCAGGGATCGTCCGCCGCTCCGTTCTCGAGATTGCCATGTCGTCGGTGTCCAGTTACGTGCCCCTGGCCCAAACGGCGGTGACCGGGATTGCGAAGGCTTTCGACAAAGCCAACGTCGCCGCGGAGCAAGTCGCCCGAGCTGCTGTCGAGTTCAGCAGCACCGATGTCGTCAACGTGTCACCCGAAGCCGTTGCCGCGGCGCGTTCCGGCGGCACCATGCCGAAGGGCGACATCGAACGACCCATGATCGATCTGCGGGTGGCCAAATACGCTGCCGTGGCCAACATGCGAGTCCTCGCGACGGCAGACCAGCTGGCCGAGACGGTCACCGAGATTGCCGGTCGCAGCAACAAGTCCCGCTAGAAGGTGCAGAACGTTCGGGCTCCGAATCGTTTTCGTTCGCAATTGGCTCTCCTTTGGTGCGGAGCGGAAGGTTAGGCTCCGTGTCCCAAAGGAGTGGCTGATGACGTCGAGAATCGTGATCGTAGGTGGTGTGGCAGGCGGAATGAGTGCCGCGACTCGAGCGCGGCGAGTGAACGAACGAGCAGAGATCACGGTGCTCGAGAAGTCGGGGCACATTTCCTTCGCCAACTGCGGACTCCCCTATTTCATCAGCGGCAAGAATCGAAGACGAGCAGAGTCTCTACCTCACGACGCCCGAGCGCGTGAAAGAACGGTTTCGCATCGATGCGCGCGTCCATCACGAGGTTACGAAGATCGATCGTGAGCGACACCTGGTCGAAGGGACGAACCTCGCGACGGGAGAGCCCTTCACCATCGAATACGACCGCCTCATCTTGGCGCCGGGCGCGTCGCCCATCGTGCCGAAACTCGACGGTATCGATCGAGAGAACGTGTTCGTGCTGCGCAACGTCGAGGATACCCTGAAGCTCAAGGCCTATCTGAATACGGCGAAGCCCAAACGAGCCGTCGTGATCGGCGCGGGATTCATCGGGCTCGAAATGGTCGAGGCACTGACCGAGCTCGGGCTAAAGGTGACGGTGCTCGAGAAGGCGCCTCACGCGCTCCCGGCATTGGACGACGAGATGTCGGGGTGGATCGAAGCGGAACTCGCGCGCCACGGCGTCGTGGCCAAGATGGGCACGGGGCTCGCATCGTTGAGAGTGCAAGGGCAGCGTGTCGCGGGGGTTCGGACGGAATCGGGCGAAGACATCGACACCGATCTCGTGCTCTTGTCGATGGGAGTGCGGCCGAGTACGAAGCTTGCGGAGCTCGCCGGGATCAGCATCGGCAAGACCTCGGCCATCGAGGTCGACTCCTTCCTGCGCACGAGCGATCCGGCAATTTACGCCGTTGGTGACGCGGCACAGGTCACCCACGGTGTCACCCACTTCGCCGCGCGGATCCCCTTGGCTGGCGCCGCGAATCGTCACGGTCGCATCGCGGGGCAGCACGCCGCGACAGGGCAATCTCCCGAGGCACCTCCCGTACTGGGCACGGCCATCGTGCGCATCTTTGGTCTCGACGTCGGGATCACCGGTTTGGGACGGAAAGCCGCGGCGGACGCGGGATACGTCGTGGATACGGCCATCGTTCATCCGAACGATCACGCTGGGTATTACCCGGGCGCGACGGCGATGCACCTGATGCTCGTCTATCACAAGTCGACGGGCAAGGTGCTCGGCGCTCAAGCGGTGGGCCCGAAAGGGATCGACAAGCGAATCGACGTGATCGCCACCGTGATGCACTTCGGTGGCACCATTCACGATCTCGCCGCTCTCGATCTGTCTTACGCGCCGCAGTTCTCGGGTGCCAAAGACCCGGTTCACTTCTCCGCATTCGTCGCGGACAATCAGCTTCGCAGTTTGACACCAGCGGTCGATTCCCCCGAACCCGGTGAGTTGCTGCTCGACGTCCGAACCCCAGCGGAATTCGCACGGGGAAGTCTGCCCCACGCGGTGAACATTCCCCTCGACGTCCTGCGCCATCGCATTGGTGAGCTCGATCCGGCGCGGCCCACCGTCATTTACTGCCAAGTGGGGGTGCGCGGGCACACTGCAGTTCGCATTTTGCGCGAAAATGGGTTCAAGAATGTGAAGAACCTCAAAGGCGGCTATGTGCAGGCCGCCCTGCGGCGAGCCTCTCCGACGCCGTGACGTTGACGACGAATACGGTTCAGCGATTCGGAACCGTGCTCTGAGTGCCGGGTGGAGCGACGTGGACCGGGTTAGCCAGAAAGGTGACCCGGTTCTGCGGCTGCTGTTAGGCTGCGCGCGATGCCGAGGCTCCACTTGCTCTCCCCCGCGTCGTTGCCGAGGGTCGGAAGTGAGCTCCACTTCGTTGCGAGCTCGGTAACGCTCGGCAGCGGTCCCACTGCGGGATC
Organism: Polyangiaceae bacterium; assembly: GCA_049840955.1. GTDB lineage: Bacteria > Myxococcota_A > Polyangia > Polyangiales > Polyangiaceae > FEN-1139. The sequence continues at coordinate 130,600 of JASGIX010000072.1, read as the reverse complement.
TTCGTCTTGCGGGAGCCGAGTGTCTCTCGGCTACATGCGCGCATCACGCGCCGTGGCGACGCTTTCGTCGTCGAGGACTTGGGAAGCGAAAACGGACTCTTTCTTGGTCCCCGTCGACGTGCCAGGTGCGAGGTGGGTTTTCGTCAACTCTTTCGGGTTGGACGCGTCGCCCTCGAGTTGCTGCCGGACGTCTCCGGCGAGGTCCCCAAGGCAAAGCCCAGTGAGCCTCCGGCGATTGCGATCGACGCGTCGTCGTTGCCCTCAATCGAGCGCTTCCCCTCATCGAGTCGCTTGGCTTTGACGTTGACATTTACGGCGGCTCTCCTGACTTCTGGGCTCTTCGGCGCCTTGCATCTCGCGATGTCCAAACGTCGCATTGCTGCGCAGACGTCCGACGCGTCGGCGGGCATCACTCGTCTCCTGACGATCTCGCCATCCGACGTGCCCCAGCGGGTTCAGCTCGATGCACATTGGAATTTGGATGTTCCGAGTGCCGCGGTAACGGCTCCTCGCGGGATCGCCGTTGTCCCCGTGGCAAGCCCGCGGGCTCCCGCGACTCGGCTCCTCGCTCCGGCGGGGCCTGGCATTCTGGTCGAATCAGTCGAACCATCGACGCCGGGCGTCGGACTGCGAGCAACCTACACGGGGACTGCCGAGGAAAGTGCTCCGTTGCTCGGGCGCTATCGTCCCCATCGCAAGCAGTTCGATCTGTTCGGACATGACTCCTCCATTCGCCTCCTGGGGCTCCGAGAGACGCTCGTTCCCCTGCGTCTCGGCAAGACGTCGACGATCCGGAGAGTGGACGACTGGAGCGTCGTTTACGACGAGAAGGCATTTCCCGACGTCGCGTCCGATTTGCACGACCTTGCGGGACGACTCGGGCAACTTCGCTCGATTTTTCGAGAGCTCGGATACACACCGCTCACGTCAGAGCCCGTCGTGGTGCTCGACGCCGACACGTTCGACGATGACTCCTGGTGCGCGACTGCGGTGCTCTTGCCGAGCCGGACCGATGGATGGACGCGCGCGCGTCTCGAACGCGCGTACTTCGCGGCTGCACTCGGGCAAAGAGTAGACTGTGCGACATTGGCGCATGCGGGGGCCTGCTGCTCGAGCCCATCTTCCGTGTGCTCTCGAGCGGTGCAGCGCGCGAAGTGAGCACGGCCGAGGTGAGCACGGCCGAGGTGAGCACCGCCGAGGTGAGCACGGCGAGCGCTTCCATCATCGGTCTCTTCGTACGGGACGCCGCGACGGAAGACCACACGAGTAAGTTCTTTGCCTACCTCACGCGAACGAAGGACGAACGTCGTCGTTGGTTCGCGGCACTGGTCGACGCGCTCGGGCAGCGACGTTCGTCACGGCGGCTCGGCGCCAAGGACCAGCTTGCTTTGCTCGACGTCGCTGCGCGAAAGGCGGGCCACTCGTCTCTCGCGCACGCTTGGGCCGATTACGTAGGCCACCTGGACCTACCCGTTCACGGGGTGCTGGACGCCGGGGGCCCTTGCGACGTCGTGCGCCTCCTCTGGCAGCCAGACCCAATTGCGCTTCGTGCACGACTCGGATGTGCGGTGCCCCTTGCGCCGACGAACGAACGTGCGCCCCGCCGTCAGCGTCGATGATGGAAGAATGCGGGCCCGGAGGAACGGCCACACGTACGGTGAGCCGTGCCCAGAAGCCCCAGCGCGCCGTGTCCATAGTCGCGGAACGGAAAATGGATAGTATACGGCATGCGTCTGCGTCTTTGGTTCTCGGGACTGTGTTCTTTGACTCTGTTCGCTGCTTCGAACTGCGCGAACGACTACACCAAAAAGCGCGCGACCGGCGCCTGCACCAACGCCAAACTGGACGAGGATGCCGGCGAAACCGACGTCGACTGCGGCGGTGCAGATTGCCTGGGTTGTGCGCAAGGCAAGGCCTGTGGCAACAGCGACGACTGTGACGTCGGATTGATGTGCCGCAAGGACTCCGGCGCCAAGAAGGGGATTCGCTGGCCAGAACACTGTACGGACAAGGCCAAGAACGGCGACGAAACCGATCAAGACTGTGGCGGTTCTTGCAACCCCTGTGAGGGCGGCGAGAAGTGCGAAGCGAACAAGGACTGCGAGAGCACCGTGTGTAGCGGTGGAACTTGCACCGCAGCCTCGTGCTCGGATGGCGTCAAGAACCAAGGCGAGGTGGACAAGGACTGTGGGGATCCCGCCGGTGTCTGTAAGCGCTGCACTGCAGGCCAAGTCTGCACGGAGAATCTCGGCTGCGAGAGCCAGAACTGCAAGGACGGGAGATGCGCAGAGCCGAGCTGTTCCGACGGCGTTCGGAACGGCACGGAAGGTGACGTCGATTGCGGCGGTAGTTGTCCGAATCGCTGTGAGGACGCCAAGAAGTGCCGTGACATGACGGACTGCAAGAGCGGCGTCTGTCTCAACGACACGTGCGCCGCGCCGACTTGTAACGACTCCGTGAAGAACGGAACCGAAACCGGCAAAGACTGCGGCGGACCCTGCGCCACGAAGTGCGCCGTCGATCAAGGTTGTGCGACGAACGCAGACTGCGTGTCGAACTCCTGCAGCGGCGGAGTGTGCGTCGATCCGTCTTGCTCCAACAACACCAAGGACGGCACGGAAACGGATAAGGATTGTGGGGGCTCGTGCAAAGCCTGCGACGACGGTTCCGCGTGTTTGAGCGGTTCGGATTGCGCTAGCGCCCGGTGCGTGGGGAAAGTTTGCGCCTCCGTATCGTGTAACGACTTGACCGTGAACGGTCTCGAATCCGATGTCGATTGCGGCGGGGATTGCGTGACCAAGTGCGCCATCGATCAGAAGTGTTTGCGCAACGCCGATTGCGCGAGCGGAAAGTGCAACGGCGGTCTTTGCCAGACGCCCTCTTGTACGGATTCCGTCCGGAACGACGTGGAGACCGACGTCGATTGCGGTGGCGCCATCTGCGTTGCTGCGAAGCTCACCTGTGCCAACGGCAAGCGCTGCCAGGTGGACGACGACTGCACGTCCCATGTCTGCAACGCGGGGACGGGCCTGTGTCAGGCACAGAGCTGCACGGACAACCGCCTGAACCAGAACGAAACGGACGTGGATTGCGGCGGCAGTTGCGGCGGTTGTGCGACCAACAAGAAGTGCCTCGTCGGCGGCGACTGTACGGACAAGGTTTGCGGGAGCAACCACACCTGCTCGCTACCGTCGTGTACGGATGAGGTGAAGAATGGTCAGGAGGGTGGCAAGGACTGCGGCGTCGCTTGCGCTGGACAGTGCAAGACTCCGCCTTGCGATTGTGCCGTGGGCTCCACCTGCAACAACAACGAAGACTGTGCCGAGAAGATCTGCGGATCTTCTGGCTTCTGTCTGCCGCCGAGCTGTACCGACAAGGCGCAGAATGGCACGGAAACCGACACGGACTGCGGCGGCTCTTGCACGACGAAGTGCGCGGCGGGGCAAAGCTGCAGCGTGACCTCGGATTGCGCCCAGACCATCGCCAATACGCTCTGCACGAACAAGATCTGCACGCCGCCGGGATGCACGGACAAGATTAAGTCCGGTCAGGAAACGGACGTGGATTGCGGTGGCCCCCAGTGCACACCCTGCGCCCTCGACAAGACGTGCAAGGTCGACTCCGATTGCGATCCCATCACGAGCGGAAACTGCGACATCATCGGCTCGACTCAGAATCTGCGTAGCAGCCACCTGCACGGACAATTTGAAAAATGGCGCCGAGACCGATAAGGACTGTGGCGGTTCGAACGCACAGTGCTCACGCTGTGCCGACGGCAAGGTTTGCTCCCAAGGCTCGGACTGCGCGAGCAAGGTCTGCGACAACAACCTGTGTCAGACCCCCTCTTGTTCCGATGGCCAGAAGAATGGCGCGGAGACGGCCCTCGATTGCGGTGGAACCGCATGTGACGCCATCGGGAAGACCTGCGCGGAGGGGCTAGCCTGCCTCGCGGACAGCGACTGCACTAGCGGTTGGTGTCATCCGACGAACAAGGTGTGCACGGTGAGGACCTGCTCGGACGGGATCCAGAACGGGACAGAAACCGACGTGGACTGCGGCGTCATTTGCCCGACCTCCAAGTGCGCCGTCGATAAGAAGTGTGCCGTCGACGCGGACTGCGCAAGCGGCTACTGCAGCGAGTGTTCCGGCAAATGCATCAGTCCACCGACGAGCTGTTACCGTCAGGTGAACGATACGAGTAGGAACATCTATTGCAACCAATGCGCCGTTGGAGCGGCTTGCAGCACGGACTTCGATTGCGTCTCGTTGAACTGCAATACGGCGACGCAAAAGTGCGAAGCCGCCAACGAATGTGCTGGGCAACTGATTACAGACGCGGACCACACGCTAGCAAGTGGGACAACGATTCTGTGATCCGTCCAACTCAAACGAAAATCTGCCGTGCTTGGCCTATCTCCGCTGCTTCTTCGTGAACGGCTGTACGCCTCTGACGAGTTGCTACACGAACGTCGACGGATTGTGTGGTCAGAACAAGTATGGCCTCGGTGCAACGGGGCGCGGTCTGGTCGAAACCACCTGGTCCGCCTCGAAGTGCACGAGCGCCACGGCTCCGATGCCGTAATCGTTCCGATTCGGGTGCCACTCGGCGACCGCCGCGTTCTTCTAGGATGCGGCGGTCGCGCCGCTTTTGTCGTCGCTCCCAAGGTTCGCTCGACGCGGTTCTTCGGGGTTACTTCTGTGGTTCTACGTCAATCGGGGGTTCAAAACCGCAATCTCGATCGACCCGTCGTGGTTCGCTGCCTCAGGGCCTTGAACTGCGATCTACTGCATGCGTTCCGCACCGAACATCGAAAGGGCCCGACCGTTCGTGATTGCTGCTCCGGATCCGCATTTGGTGTAACCCCGACGTGTTCCGCAACAAGCTTCAAATCTGCTCGGTACTCTTCGTTGGGGGCAAATTGCTGCGGTTTTTGCGGAAAAAAGGCCTCGCCAAGGAGAAGTCCCGCCTCCTAAATTAGTCCGTTGCATCGAGCGTGACGCGGGAGGCGTCCCGATCAGAAGCAGAGGGAGATCTCGGCAGAGGAGATCCCGTGCAACGAAATCGTGAGCAAGGAAAGGGAGATCAATATGGTGAACCACTGGCGTTGGATTGGGGCGGGCGTACTCGTTGCTGCTGCGTTCGCTGCGTGCAGTAGCGAGACGACCGTAAAAGGGGGGGACGGCGGTAACGCCGGGGACGACTCCACAGCGGGCACAGCCGGGGATTCGACTCACGTCGGCGGCAGCAGCACTGGCGGAAGCGCGAAGGGGGGCACGAGTTCCACTGCGGGAGCCGGTGGCTCTTCCTCGAATGCGCAGGGCGGCCAAACGTCCGCGACGACGGCCGTCGGTGGGGGTTCTGCTGAAGGCGGCGCAACTTCCGCCGTCGGGGGAAGCTCTGCTGCGGGTGGCAGTGCCGCGTCGGGTGGCAACTCGGCTACAGCCGGAGCGACGAGCGGGGGGGCGACGGCAGCCGGGGGCGGAACCGCGCAGGGCGGCACCAGTGGAAGCGGTGGCTCGAAGACTTCCGGTGCTGGCGGTCTCATCGTGCTCCAGAATATCGTGCTCAACAACATCGTCATCGCGACGGGCGGATCGACGTCGACGGGCGGATCGACGGCCAAGGGCGGATCGACGAGCATCATCCTGCAGAACGTCGTTCTGCAGAACGTGATTTCGCAGAACTTGGTCCTTCAGAACGCAATCTCGCAGAATCTCGTCGCTCAGAATCTCGTTGCGCAGAATCTCGTCGTCCAGAAGTAACGTGCGTCTCGCGCGTCGAGCTTGCGATTGACGGGGAAAGCCCCTACGACTTCGTAGGGGCTTCTGGGCTCGAGACGGCATGTTCGCATCACTCCACTGGCTACGTTTCCTCGTTCTGCTGTCGTTCATTCTCGCGAGCTCGGTTGCCTTCGCGTCTCCCGCCTGCGTTGGCGGGAATTACCTGACCGAGGCGCGACTGCAAACGAACCGTCGCGTCGAGCATGTCGAACGAGTCACGGACGAGTGGTTCACGTTGGACGGCATGCCCTTCGATCACCCCGACGCGGCACGCTTCGTCTCCGCTGACGGCGAATTGGTCTGGGACCTCGGTGCATCCCGTCACCTCGGTGTATTCGAGCTCCAAGCGGACGGTAACGACTCCTATCTTTTGGAAGGTGCGACGACGGTCGGTGAATGGACGCTTCTCGAGCGAGTGCCGCCGTCGTCGAGCATGGGACTCTTCACGCGAACCCTATCCGTACCAAACGTCGAGGTGAGGTACTTGCGCCTTCGAGGTGAAGGTGGCGACGGGATTTACTCCGTTTCGGAATTGCGGGCCTTCTGTTCCGAAGAGGAGCGAGCGAAGTCCCCGCGTAGGGTTCACCAGAACATCGACACACCGACGGCGACTCGGCGAACCATCTCGGCATACAGCGCAAAGCTCGTCATGCTCGGCCTCCTTCCGCTACTTGCCTTTTGGGCGTTTCCGCGCCTGCGAACGCGAGGACGCCACTTGGGCCTCGTGTGCGGGCTCTCGCTATCGGCCTTGGCTTGGATCCAGTTCGGCGGATTCAACGGGGTCAGTGCGATTCACGGTACGGACTCGTTCCATTACTTCATGGGTTCGAAGTACTTCCGCTCCGTGGGATACTTCGAGCTTTACCCGTGCATCTACAAGGCGGAACGGGAGCTCGGTCACGGAAGCGAATACCAAGGGGGGCTCGTTCGCGATCTGGCAGACAATCGGATCTGGCATTCGAGCTGGCTCGACACACCCGCCGGCGCCTGCCACGGCCAATTCTCGCCCGAAAAGTGGTCCGAATTCAAAACGGACGTAACCGCGTTTCGCGAGATCTTGCGCGGGCAGGTGCCGATGTCCCGTGCGCTCGTGGATCACGGCTATAACGCGACGCCCTTTCATACGGCATTTCTGCGTGCCTTCACGTTACACGTCAGCGCGGGTCATGGCAGTCTCTTGGCGCTCGCGCAGCTCGACAGTCTTGCCCTCCTGCTCGCGACCCTGGCGATCTATTGGGGCTTTGGGGGACTGGGCGCGCTGCTGTTCGCGCTCGTGCTCTCGACAGGGGCTCACTGGGGGTACCCGTGGGTGGGCGGGAGCTTGGGGCGGCACGTGTGGCTGGCGTGGGCGGCCTTGGGATTGTCTGCTGCACGTCGGGAGCGCCCCGTGCTTGCGGCCGTTGCTCTCACGCTTTCCGGGCTACATCGGATCTCTTCCCTTCCTGTTGCTGATGGGGTATTTGACGTACCACCTGGTGAGAGCGTCGAGAGATCGGCGGCACCGCTCCGGGCTTCGTGCTGCCGTCGCTGGGAGTGCACTTGCCGTCGTACTTTCGACGGGTGTGGCACTCTCTTCCGTTGGAACGGACGCATTTCACTCCTTCGCGCACGTCTTCGAACGACATGCGGCTACCCCGGGAGGCAATCGTCTGGGGCTGCCAATCTTGTTTGCGGTGGGGCCCGATCGTTTTGGCTCGTCTCTCGAAGACCCACGGTTGACCGATCCAACCGAGGTTTGGCGCGCTCAGGTCAAGATGGCCAAGGCGGCGCACTTTCCATTTCGGATCGCGGCTGGGCTCGTGTCGCTTGGCCTCGTCGCGTGGGTGGCCATTCGTCGGGGGCGAGCGTGGGAGGTCATTCTGGCTGCTGCCCCGCTCATTTACGTTCTGCAGGACGTGACCTCCTACGATTACACCTGGCTTGCGCTCCTCGTGCCGACGCTGCTTTCCCGGCGCTGGTTGCGGGCGTGGCTCTTCGGATACGTGGCGCTGACCATCGTGCTCACACTCGAGCTCGCCAACCTGGAAATCCAGCATCTTCTCTGCAACTGGGCGCTTTTTGCGCTATTTCTGAGACTCGGGATCGATCTCGTCAGGCATCCGTCGCGCCTTCCACACGCGCGGCACTCCATTGCTTTACGGCGCGTCGAAGGTGGGCCTATCCTTTCTGCCCATGATCGGTCGCTCCCTATTTCGTGATGTTCGGCTTCCGAGCTCCATCGGCAGTCTCCTGTTCCTATCGGCATGTTGTCCATGCCAATCCTCGGTGCCTGCGCCCTGTGTCGCGCCGCAACCTTCTGGCACGACAACGAAGCCAGTAGAAACAGTTCCTGTCGTCGAGCGTGTGGTGGAGGACTTCGAGTCGGCCAACGGTCGTTCCGGCGGATTCTGGTACGAGTTCGACAAGAACCCCCTCGGAACCGTAGCCAACCCAAAGCCCTTCGTTCTCGCAAAGGGTGGCAGTCCCAAGTCACCGGGGAGCGCGGCGCACATTTGGGGAACGCTCGGAGCGAGTCGAGCGCCGTGGTCTTGGGTGCAGCTCCAGGTTTTCCTCAACCGCTCGAAGAAGGCCGAGGACTTGAGCGGATTTTCAAGCATTCGCTTTCACGTCAAGGGTGACGGCGGGCGTTACGCGATCACCCTCGTGCGCAAATCCGTGACGGATTACGACCACTTCAGGTACGAGTTCACGGCGCCCAAGGAGTGGACCGAGATGCAGGTCCCTCTCTCCTCCTTTCATCAGCTGGGCTGGGGCAAACCCATTCCCTTCGGTCTGAACGACGTCGAGTTCATCCAGCTGTCGCCTACGGCCGCCGAGCAACCCTTCGACGTTTGGTTCGACGATGTCGTCCTTTCGCCCCAAGTCGTCGTCGATCGACCGTTTGCTTACGACACGAAGACCTGGTTTCCCTACCACGGTTTCGATCCAAAACAGCGCAGCGGCACGGCGCTCGACATGAGTTACTTGCTCGACGCGCCCGCCGGCAAGCACGGGCCGCTCGGCGCCAAGGGTGAAACGTTCGTTTTCCGCGACGGGAAGGCCGCTCGCTTCTTCGGGGTAAACATCGTCGCCTCTGCCAATTTCCCAACCCACGAGGAAGCGGACAAGCTTGCGCTGACGCTCAGCCAAATGGGCGTCAATATCACGCGCCACCATCACATGGACGCGGCTTGGTCGACGCCCAACGTCTTTGGTAACAAGCCGAGCACCCTCGAGCTCGATCCGGTCGCCATGGAGCGTTTCGATTACCTGATCGCCCAGCTGCAGAAGCGTGGGATCTATCAGTTCTTCGACATGCTCGTTCACCGCAAGTTGACCGAGAAGGATGGCGTTCGTAACGCCGACAAGCTGGCGGCGGGACTCAAGACCGAGGGTGAATTCGATCCAAAGCTCATCGAGCTCGAGGAGCGCTTCATCACTCAGTTCATGGGGCGCAAGAACGCACACACCGGGCGCGTTTACGCGAAGGATCCCGCGGTGGTGATGGTGGAGGGGATCAACGAAGACAGCCTGTTCTGGTTGATGCCGGACGGGGAGTTTTCCCTCAAGACCCCCGAGAGTCGAGCGGAATTGAATCGGCAGTTCTCGACGTGGCTCACCAAGCAAGGCGTCAAGGATCGCGCGACACTCGAAAAACGCTGGGCAGGAACCGGAAAGGGGCTCGACGCGAGCGAAGATCCAGCAAAGGGCAACGTGGATGCCTTCGCCGCAACGGGCAAAGGTTCAGAAAAGGAGCTAACCGCAGCTCGCGCTCGCGACGTACTCCACTTTTATTACGATCTGACCCGGTCGTATCACCAACGTCTCGAGAAGCACCTGCGCAAGCTGGGCTATCAGGGGCTCTACACGGGAAGTAATCACTGGACCGAACATCCCCTCGATCTCGCGGTAAACGCCGAGTTCGGATTCGTGGATCGCCATGCTTACTGGGCGCATCCCAGTGGCGGCTGGGGATACTTACCGACCGTCACCTGGGACAATTCACCGATGGTGAAGGATCCCGAACTCGGGATCATCGGATCTTTGGGGCGACGGCGCGTGAAGGGTCTTCCGTATTCGACGAGCGAGTGGCAAACGGCGGCGCCGAACGACTATCGGCACGAAGGTCTCCTACTGGTCGGCGCTTACGCGTCTCTGCAAGGGTTCAGTCCGATCCAGTTCGCGTTCAGTCACGATGTCGCCAAGCGAGTCGACGGCATCGAGACACTGGCGGGCAACTTCGACGTCATCGAACAGCCGACGGAGCTCGGCGCATGGCCCGCGGTTTCCGCGCTCTTTCACCGTGGCGACGTCCGTTCCTCGGATGTCCCTGCGTACTTTGGCTACGATCGTGCGGCTGGATACGAACCTGCCGCAACCATGACGCCGCCGAAACAGCTGAGCCTCATCGCACGAACGGGCATCGAGTTTGGCTCGGGCCAATCCGCGGACGCACTGGCCGCACTGCGCGCCAAATACATCCAAGGCACGAAGGTGACCTCCACCACCGGCGAGTTGCGTCACGACTCTGCATTGGGCCGATTCGAAGTCGACACGCCGCGCACTCAGGGCGTCATTACCTTCACCACGGACAAGCCCGTCGTCCTCGGTCAGACCCAGTTCGAGTTGTCGAATGCATTCGGTGTGCTCATCGTTACCTCACTGACGGATGATCCCATCGCCACGTCCAAACGTCTGCTCGTCACGGCTCTGGGCAACGCCGTGAACACCGACATGACCTTGACCTCGAACCGGAGCGGATTCGCCAATGTCGGACACAGTCCGGTGTTGGTCGAACCCATCGTGGGCAAGGTGGCAATCTCTGCCGGCAAGACCGACGTCCCAAGTGCCGTGCATTGCTTCCCGCTCGCGGCCTCGGGCGTGCGAAAGGCGGAGATCCCAGTGACCGTCGATGGCGGCAAGATCACCTTGGCTCTCGACGCTGCTCACCAGACGATGCACTACGAGATCGTCCGCTGAGTGAAGCCACGACGCGCGCACTTTCGCGGAAGGAGGGGCCGCGAGTGCGCGCGTGGCGTGCGCATTCTGGGGGTGAGCGCGTGCGGTACGGAACGTCGCGTGGCGTGGCCCCGCCGAGAATTCTGGGACAGTGCAGCCGGCAAGCGGAGAATCGAGCGGGGAATCTGGGCCTCGAGCTAACGCTCCGAAATCATCGCCAACCGTTAAAAAGCTACTTTTGGGAGCGGGGGCTTTCCTAATGGAGGGTGCGGTTTGTGCGATTTTCGGCTGCGGAAGTGCGAATGGGATACTGCTCGATTCTGGAGACCCTGGAGTGGACCAAATGTCTGAGGGGCAAAAGGCACTTCAGACCGCAGTCTTCGTCGGCACGTAAGGCGCAGGGAGAATGGTTCCGAAAGGGCTGCCTGTTGCGACACAGCTCGTGAAGCACCATGTTTTTCCGCAACAGTTCAGACGCTTCTTCTCATCGAGGGGATTGGACATAGATCAGTTTCTAAAGCCCACGGAGCAAGCGATGCGCGAGATCCCGTCTTTCAAACTCCAAGCGCAACCTCAAACCGACGAAGCTCGATGTTTGCCAAAGTTTCGTTGGGCAGCTGAGGAGGTAGGTACCCGCCATTTGCTTGGCGGAAAGCCACAGCCCGAAGTTGACGATAATCGTTGGCCGCGTTGTCCAGATTGCGGAGAGAAAATGACCTTTTACGGTCAGCTAGATTCAATAAACGACGACTTCTGCATCGCTGACGCGGGTGTCATCTGTGTGTTTCTGTGTTTCGATTGCAATGAAGTGAAGGCGACAATCGAATCGACGTGAATTCCGGAACGAAGCGTCCCTCATTGCCAGTGCTTTCGCGTATACGCACCGGTTTAGTGTTATGTCTGCGAGCGAAATGGTGTGCTTTCGCGGCACGCACCTCTGCTGAGCCGCACGTGTGCGCCCTCGCTCGGCCCAATGGGCACCCTGATGATAAGGCCAGACGCGGGATCAATCTCGTTGTCTTGGTATTGTAGAAATGTCAGTGCCGGCACCTGGAGGAGGTGGAAAAGGCAAGTGGTACGTGAACACTTGGCGCGTGGGCGAGAACTCTGATGTGTGGCTGGAAAGGGATACGCCAGGCAGAAGCGGACAGCACGGTTGGCTAAGCGAACATGGTGCTTGGCGAAGTGGGTTGGCTCTCGAGCTTCAGTGTCGCATCTTGCCGCACTTCTGATCTCACAATTGAAGCAAATAAGTAACCAATGAGGATTGAAGCCGAAAGACGTGAAGGGGTCTTGCGCATAACCGCGTACGGTGATCGACGCTGGAGTACCTGCGCGTTGTTCGTTGCTGCGGCATTCAGTTTGGTTGGGTGGACTCGATGATGATATTCTAGTGCCGTTGGTGGAGATGTTGAGAAGTGAGGTTTCCCGACGGAAACAGGAATCGCGTACGACGACTCCGGATGCGGGCTCGTGAACTGCCAATCCCTCCAAGCCATATCGAGCCAAAGACGGCTCCGGACAGCAAGCGCACAAATTCGGGAGACTGTCGGATATCAAAAGTGGAGCTGGCTAGGTTGGGACAAGAACGCGTCGAGCTGAATTGAAACGAACATCAAGCCACTGGCGGAAGAGATCGTCATGACAACCGATGAGCTTTGGCGTCGACTGACACTGCGTGAGCTTCTCTGTTGGTCGTTCAAAGCAGGGTCGTTAATCGGGATGCTTGGCTGCGGCACAACGCATCGTCAACCATGGGGACCTTTGGCCATGGTGCTCGGCATCGCAGGCATGAGCGTCTCCCATGAACGCCTCGATAGAGTCCCTTGTCCGCGTTGTGGAAAGCCATTTACATATGGTGGGTGGAGAGTGCCGTATTTCGCCTTAGTATGGAGCCCACGACGTTGCGTCAATTGCGGGCTCCCACGTGGCGCACGGACGTGGCCTTCTATTGATGAAGTGCGAGCGCAGAAGGAAAGCACCCGCAGCCGGCGTCGGACCAGTTCCCGTCGTCGAATCGTGTCACGGCCACAATAGGTGCGCAGTCGGCCTATCGTAGGATCATTGTCTCGCCGCAGGGGATTCGCGGCTTCAATGGCGCAGATGTTGAAGTTCTACTCAGAAGTCTACGCCTGGATGCGCATTCGCTGCCAGCGGCAATGGAGTGAGCACGTCGGGTTGGCAGCAGGTAAACACCAGCGCTGCGCAACCCGAGTCGATGCGACGATTCGAGCGTATCACTCGCGAAACGTCACGAAGTAGAGCCGCGTTCTTACGGCGCGGTGCGTCCCAGCTGCTGCATGAGCCACGTCATGGCAGGTCGAGATTTGCCGTTCCGGACGAGCCCGCTGTCGGGCGCTTGGCTCCAGGTGGTGCCGTAAATCCAGCCCCAAATCGTGACGCCCTTGATGTAGCTGGTCTCTAGGAAGAACGGAACCTGTTCCTTGTACTTCGCGAGTTGGGCGTTGTCGTCCGACGTGCTGATGTCGTACTCCGTGATGTAGACGGGAAGACCCGTGTCGGTGTTCAGCTTCGCGAGTAGCTGCTTCATCGTCGCCGTCGTGACCTGGGCGTGATCGAGATCATGCGCTTGAGCGCCCACTGCATCGATGGGCGCACCAGCCTTTTTGATCGTCTTTACGATATCGATGAAGTGCTGATTGTCGTTCGTCCATTCGATGTTGTTGTAGTCGTTCAAGATCAGAATTGCATCCGGGCAAGCTTCGCGCGCCCACTTGAAAGCATTGGTGATCCACTGCCAGCTACCGTTGGTTCCACCACCAATGGCATCGGCGTACGAAGGCGTCGTGTGCGGCGGTGGCTCGTTTACTACGTCAATGAGCTTCGTCTGCGGAAAGCGCTTACAGAATTCCTTCATCCACGTCTTTACGTGGCTTTCGGTCAAACTACCCGAGGGCTGTTGCTGTCCCCACACGAAGACGTGCTGCTTGAAGATGATGCCGTTCTTCTGCGTGTAGCTGTAGATGGAATCGAGGGTCGACCAATTGAATGCGGAACCCGCCGATGATTGTACGGAACCCCATTTGCCGGCGTTTTCCGGGGTGATGCTGATCCCAGTACTTGGCGTAATTAAGACCATTCGTATCGACCGAGTTGTTCGTCGTGATGTTGCCGACGAACTTCTTGATGGGAGCGCCACCGCCCGTGGCCGAGGAACCACCAATCGAAGATGTCCCTCCAGCCGAAGAGGTGCCACCCGTGGAAGACGTTCCTCCCGTCGAAGTGGTGCCGCCCTTGCTCGTCGAGCCGCCTTTGGTCGACGTTGTGCCGCCAGTGGCGGAACTTCCGCCCCTTGCCGTGCTGCCGCCTCGCGCAGTGGTTCCACCCTTGGCCGTGTCGCCGCCCTTCGAGCCAGAACCGCCGACCGTCGACGTGGCGCCGCCAGTGGTCGCGACGGATCCACCCGTTGCAACGCTTCCGCCCGACGCAACACTTCCGCCAGTTGAAGTCTTTCCGCCAGCAGTGCTCGAGGCACCTCCTCTGAGTATGACGGAGCTGCTCGTGCTTCCCCCGAAGCTCATCGGCGTGGTTCCACTGCTCCCACCGAAGGGAGTCGAACCGCCAGTAGATTCCATAGGTCCCGAATCATCTCCATTGCAGCCGAATAGACCGAGAACGACCGTCAGAGCGAAGAATTGCAGCGGGAGAGTACGCACTTGGAACTCCTGGGTAACAAAAGGGCTTCAACCTTGGGAATGCCCGAGAATCATCCAGGTGATCACGTCGCGCCTCGTGCGGCCGGCAACGCCGCCGCTCGTTCACGCCGCCACTCGTTCACGCCGCCACTCGTTCACGCCGCCACTCGTTCACGCTCACTCATCGTCGCGTTCCTCGGGATCGTAGCGGAGCACCTGAGGGGATTCGAAGGGAATGGCGTCGATCCAACCCGCCTTCGCGTCGGCAAAGGCATCGGCATAGGGCACATAGGGTTTGATATCGAGGATCGGCGTTCCTTCGAGCAGATCGATGCCTCGTACGTGCAAATTCGTTCCCTCGATGCGCACCAGTCGTACCGCAGAAAGCCCCAGGGGATTGGGTCGATCGGGCGAACGCGTCGCGAATAGGCTGCGACGGAGACGCGGGCCACGCGGAGGTTGAACGGTGGCCGACCACGTGCCCCCGCGATGCAAAAAGCTGAGCACCCAGATCCGATTCGAAGCCGACGAGATCGGAGAGTGCGACCTCCGGGATGCGCTCGGGATCGAGCTCGAGCACGGCCTCCTCGTCCGAATCCCGAGCGGTCGCCTGCTGCGGCGTTCCAAACCTCCGCTGATACGGAGAACGCACCCAACCGATCGGCTCGAGCGTGAACGGCCCTTGGGGCTTCGGGCTGAACGGAAACTCAGTCATGGTGCGGATTGACAAACCACAGCTCGACGTTCGCGCCAACGACTCCTCAACGAGCATCGACGAAATCCGCGACGCAGCCGCGCCGCGACGGACGCGAACGAGTCCGTTTGCGCGCCGGACCGACAATAAAAACGGCCAATCTTGGCCCCTGGGCCACCACCGACGCGCAAAGGTTCGCTTTCCACGCCGGGGACTCGGCGCTATCTTGACCGAGTTCCGACGGGCGTATCCGCCGGGACACCAGAACGAGGACGGGCGTTTCCGCCCTCGCAGAAAGGAACAATACGATGACTCAGGTTTCGCTCCCTGATGGGAGTCGGAAAGATTTGCCCATGGGTGCGTCCGCTGCCGACTTGGCAGCTTCGATCGGCGCAGGGCTGGCCAAGAGCGCCATTGCCGCGAAGGTCGACGGCAAGGTGACGGACCTTTCGCAACCATTGCCCGACGGCGCAAACGTCGCGATCCTCACGAAGAAGGATCCCGAGGCGCTCGAGGTGCTCCGACACTCCGCGGCGCATCTCATGGCCGACGCAATCCTGCGAGTGTTCCCGAAGGCGCAGTTGACGATCGGGCCCGCCGTCGAAGACGGCTTCTACTACGACATCTTCCTGCCCGAAGGCGACAAGATCACGCCCGACGACTTCCCGAAGATCGAAGCGGAGATGCAGCGCGTCGCGAAGGAAGCGCATCCCTTCGTGCGTTGTGAGGTAAAAGACGAGGCCAACGAGGTCTACGCGCGCTACCGCGCGATCGACGGCGGTCACAACAAGTTCAAGATGGAGCTCGTCGAAGGCATCAAGAGCCGCGGTGAACCCCTGAGCTTCTACAAGCACGGCGACTTCGTCGATCTGTGTCGTGGCCCGCACGTCCCGAACACCTCGCTACTCGCCCACACCAAGCTGACGAAGGTCTCGGGCTCCTATTGGCGCGGCGACGCAACCAAAGACCAATTGGTTCGCGTCTATGGAACCGCGTTCTTCTCGAAGCAGGAGCTCGAGGAGCACTTCAAGCAAATCGAAGAGGCCAAGCGACGCGATCACCGAGTCCTCGGCGAGCAACTGAATCTCTTCACGTTCCACGACGAAGCCCCGGGGTTCCCGTTCTTCTTCCCGAACGGCGCGACACTCTTCAATTTGCTCCTCGATTACATGCGCGGCCTTCTGCGAAGGCGAAACTACAAAGAGGTCAAGACTCCGCTCATCTTGAGCGAGGAGCTCTGGCACACCTCGGGGCACTACGACAACTACCTCGAGAACATGTTCTTCACGAAGCTCAAGCTCCGTGACGAGAAAAAGGCCGACGTCATCCACGACAACGTGGAGGAAGAACGGCCCATGGCGGTCAAGCCGATGAATTGCCCTGGGCATTTGCTCGTCTTCCGCAGCCGCCTTCACAGCCACAACGAGTTCCCGCTCCGCATCGCGGAGATGGGGCTCGTGCATCGGCGCGAGCTCTCGGGAGTGCGGCACGGTCTCTTCCGGGTTCAGGCCTTTACCCAGGACGACGCGCATCACTTCTGCACCACGGAGCAGATCGAAGCGGAGATTGGGATGCTCATCGAGTTCTTCAAGGAGGTTTATGGGACCTTCGACTTGAGCGACGTCCGGATCGAGCTCTCGACGCGCCCCGCAAAGAGCATCGGTAGCGACGACATGTGGGAGCGCGCTGAATCCGCGCTGAAGAAGGCTCTCGACGCTTCGGGAATGGGGTACCAAATCAATCCGGGGGACGGCGCGTTCTACGGACCCAGAATCGATTTCCACATTCGCGACGTGCTGAAGCGTTCGTGGCAGTGCGGCACGATTCAGCTCGACTTCTCGATGCCCGCTCGTTTCGGTCTCGAGTACGTCGGTGCCGATGGTGCACGCCACACCCCCGTCATGTTGCACCGCGCGTGTTACGGCAGCATCGAGCGCTTCCTCGGCATCATCATCGAAAACTACGCTGGCGCCTTCCCGCTGTGGCTGAGTCCGGTCCAGGTGACGATCATTCCGGTCAGCGACAAGTTCAACGACTACGCCGAAATCGATCGCCACGAAGCTTCTCGACGCCGGATTGCGCGTGGACACGAACCTCAGCTCCGACCGCGTTGGCTTCAAGATCCGCGAGAGCAGCCTGCAAAAGGTTCCCTACGCCATCGTCGTGGGCGACAAGGAGCAGAGCTCGGGACAAATCAACGTGCGTTCACGCGCCACGGGCGAACTCGGCGCGATGGAGCTCGCGACGTTCCTCGACGGCATCGTCGAAGAGCGTAAGCCCGGTGGCAAGCCCACTCTGGGCGTGAAGGCGTCCTAGTTCGGGTACGAAGACGGATCCGCCCCGTGGATCCGTGAAAGCACGAAGGGCCGAGGAAGTGCAATGCCTCCTCGGCCGTTTCTTTTTGTCTGTGCCGGCGCGGTGACGCGTGCGCTTCACGACGACGCGCTTCACGACGACGCGCTTCACGACGACGCGCTTCACGACGACGCGCTTCACGACGACGCGCTTCACGACGACGCGCTTCACGACGACGCGCTTCACGACGACGCGCTTCACGACGACGCGCGGGACTCGCGGAATCTGATCCAAAACGCGTCCGAGTTCGCTGCGTCCGAAGGGCTTCTGGAGGAAGGCTGCGAGCCCTTGTCGCTTTAGTTCGTCAATTGGGTTGTCGCGAGGGAAGCCACTGATTAAGACGACGGGCACCCTATCGTCGATGGCTCGGAGGCATCGAACCAAATCGGTACCGGACATTTCCGGCATCACCATGTCGACGATGACGGCCGAGAGCTCGGCGTGTCGCGATCGAAAGAACTCGACGGCTTGGGACGGGCTTCCGAATGCGACAACTCGATATCCAAGCGCTTCGAGTTGCATGACGGTCGAAGCCCGCACGAGATCCTCGTCATCGACGACGAGCACGAGACCGGTTCCCAGTGCGACGCGTGCGAGACTCGACGTCGGCATGGTTGCGGGTTGAGAAGCAACGGGCAGAAAGAGTGAAAACGTGGTGCCCACGCGTTCTTCGCTCTCCACGGTCACGGCGCCGCGATGGGAACCCATCGTTCCGAAGACTGCTGCCAGGCCGAGTCCGGTGCCGCGACCAACTTCCTTGGTGGTGAAAAAGGGATCGAAGATGTGTTGTCGGATCGACTCCGGAATGCCGACGCCCGTGTCAGTGACGTCGATGCGAAGGTAGTCGCCTTCGGCGACTCGAAAGGCTCCCAGTTGACACTTCGTGCCTGAGAGGTGCTCATTGCTCGTCGCGATGACGAGTTTGCCGCCTTCTGACATCGCGTCGCGCGCGTTGACGCCCAGATTCAGGAGCGCGTTTTGCAATTGCGACGGATCTCCCACGACCACGTGGTGCGTGGCGTTGGGGCGATACTCGATCGTGATGCGGCGATCGATGGTTCGTTCGAGGAGCGCTAGGGTTTCTTGGAGGATGCGGTGCACGTCCGTAGGCGTCGAATGGAGTTTACCCTTGCGCGCGAAGGCGAGTAACTTCGTCGTGAGCTGCGCTGCGCGTTTGGCGGCAGTAACGATGTTCTCCCGAAGATCGCTCTGATCCTCAACGGCACCTTCCGGTGAGAGTAACTCTGCGGACGCCAAGATGGCTGCAAGCATGTTATTGAAGTCGTGGGCCACGCCGCCCGCGAGCTGTCCCAAGGCGTCGAGCTTTTGCGCCTGGTGCAGCTTCTCCTCCATGGTGCGCTGCTCGGTGAGATCGCGCACGGTGACGATCACGAGCCTGCGCTCCTCCTGGACGAAGAGTCTCGCGGCGAACTCGGCCTCGAAACAGGTGCCGTCGGCTCGGAGGCAATTCCACGTCGACTGAACGAACTGTCCCGAGAGCACGGCTTCGTAGAAACGTCTACCCGCTTGCTCCGACGTGGCTCCGTTCGGTTGTTGAAGGGGAGCTGCATGCCAGGGTGGTGTGTTGACGTTTCCGGTTGCTTGGAAGAGTTCTCGATAACGACTGTTCGTGTCAACGACTTCACCGTTTTCGACTACTGCGACCGCGCTCGGCACGGCGTCGAAGAGTGTCCGGAAGTATTCCTCGCTCGACCGGAGCGCGTGTTGGGCGTGCTCCACGTCGCTCACGTCCCAGTTGATCCCGACGACGCGGATGATGCGTCCTTCGGAATTCACCTGCGATGCGCCAACGATCCTCAAATGCCGAGCCTCCTCCTCAGGCGCGTCGGTGCGGACGTGGATATCGAACACTCGTGCTGCGAAGGGTTCCAGGGCGCCATCGAGACGGGGGCGATATTTCGGTGCGAGTTTTGCCAGCCAATCGAATTTGGTTACGGACCCTGCGAGGGGCAAACGATAGAAATTGCGACTTTCCTTATCGAAGTGGACCCGATCCGATAGCGCATCCCACTCCCAAAAACCCAAATGCGCCGACGTAGCGGCCATTTGCATGCGCTCGTTCAGTGAAACCAAGGTCGATGCCGCACGTTGATTACGCGCGTGGAGATACAAGATGCCCATACATCCCGAGACGAGCAGGAGGGCGACCAGGAGATTGATTTGGAGATCTCTTTGCCACTGGCTCAGGGCCTTCGCCTCTTCGTAGCCCGCCACGGTGATCAGCGGAAGTCCCTCGATTCGTCTTGCGGCCCACAGGTGCGGTTCCTTGACGCCGAGTGCGCCGCCTCGAAAACTCGATTCCCCGTGGTCGAGTCCGCGGACCAGTAAGGGATCGTCGAAGCGCTTGCCGATCCAATCGGCTTTTGTGGGTGAACGGGCCACGAGCACGCCGTTCCGATCGAAAAGCGATAGGAGCCATTGATTTTGGTCCACCGCCGTCATCTCGTTTTGGAACGCACCGGCTTCGAAAGCAGCGAGTATGAGACCTGCGAAACGGCCATCGGCGGTCGTGATGCGACGGGTTGCGAAGATCCCCCAGCGATGACTGGCTCGTCCCAAGAAGGCGTCGGTCACTTGCAATTCGTCGGCTCGTGAGTACTTATGATGAATGAAGTAGTCGCGATCGCCGACGGATAGCTTGGGCCGCGTTTCCGTGGTCGTGTAGGCGATGTCGCCACGCGCGTCGAAAACATTGATTCGCGCGACGTGCGGTATTTCCGCCAAGTGCTGACGCAGTAAGTCTCTGATCGCGATTTGGGCCTCGCTGGAAGTCTTGGCGGGGTCGGCCAAGTCTCGTTCGGGATCGAGGTGATCGCGAACGTCGCGGAGTACCAGATCGACCGCACGAATTGCGGCACTGACACCATGGGACATCGCTTGGGTCCGATTGGCGGCGCGCACGCTCATGATCTCGAGCGCGCGAGTATGACCGGCGAGCAACATCCAGCCTTGGAAAAATAGCGCCGAGGTCATGGTGACGACCACGGTGAGCGTCAATGCCGAGGAGGAGCCGCGTATCAAGGGGACCGAACCCAAAGCATACGCCCATCTCCTTCGACTTCAACGAGGATCGCGGCCGTTTTTACGTCGAGAATGCGAGGTAACTTGGGCCCTTCACGGCGCAACGACGAGAAAACTTGGAACGTGATCCCGACGTGGCAGTAACGTCGCGAATTTCTATGGAACCCCTCGTCTCTACCGACACGGGGGAGCGGTCGAATCAACTGGCGTTCGGGACGAGAGGCATTCGCGAGGTTCGGGACGAGAGGCATTCGCGAGGTTCGGGGCGAGAGGCATTCGCGAGGTTCGGGACGAGAGGCATTCGCGAGGTTCGGGACGAGAGGCATTCGCGAGGTTCGGGACGAGAGGCATTCGCGAGGTTCGGGACGAGAGGCATTCGCGAGGTTCGGGACGAGAGGCATTCGCGAGGTTCGGGACGAGAGGCATTCGCGAGGTTCGGGACGAGAGGCATTCGCGAGGTTCGGGACGAGAGGCGGGCGCCCTGGTGCTCTTCGTACGTCAGCCTCCAGGGCAGATATAAGGGCGCAAATCGCGGCTGGGGTGCCCTGAGTGAGGAAATCGCTTATGTTGCGCCCCCGACGAGACCGTTGCGATGAATGCAGCAAGAGCTTTCTGGACCTCCACTATTTCGACTGCGATCGTGATCGCCGCGTTGACGTCTTCGACTTTGGGGCGAGCTGCCACCGCTTCCGGTGACAAATCCGCTCCGTCGCCGATCACGATCGAGCTCCTCACGATGGGGCCTGGTGAGCATCCATTCTTCAAGTTCGGGCACAACGCAATTCGTGTCCGCGACGCAGGGTCGGGGCGAGATTGGGTCTATAATTATGGGACATTTTCCTTCGATTCACCGACGTTGATTGCGGACTTTTTCAAAGGGCGGCTTTGGTACTGGCTTTCGCGAGCTGCGATGAAAGATACGCTCGAGGAGTATTCGAGCGAGCGGCGAGGCCTCGTCGCGCAACGGCTCGATCTCACCCCCGCGCAAGCCGTCGCCGTCCGTCGCGCGTTGGAGCTCAACTTCCGTCCGGAGAATCGCGCCTATCGATACGACTACTTTTTCGACAACTGTTCGACGCGCGTTCGCGACGTAATCGATCGGGTTACGGACGGCGCCATTCGTCGCTCGCTCACTCGTAAAGCGGGACGAACCCTGCGCGACCACGCCTTGCGGTCTACGGCTGACTATTTCCCGGAATATTTGGTGCTTTCGATTGGACTTGGGCCCCTCGTGGATCGTCCCATCGACGTCTTTCAGGAAGCCTTCTTGCCGGAACGACTTCGGGAGGCAATGAGAACCGTCGTCGTGGCAAGTCCCGAAGGTGGAACGAAGCCGCTCGTGGCCTCGGAAAGCGTTCTTTTGGCGCAACGGGATCCGCGTCCCGAGCGACCGCCGCGGTGGACGGGACGATTCCTCGGCACAGGGATCGCGACCGGTTCCGCGCTCGTTGGCTTGGGTATGCTTGCGAGACGGCGTCGGGGATTCGTCGCGCCATTCGCGACCGTGATCAGCCTTCTGGGTACGGTGTCTGGGCTGCTCGGGATGGCGCTTCTCGCCCTTTGGGCTTTCACGGATCACGCCGTCGCCTATCGCAACCAGAACGCGTTGCTCCTTTCTCCGCTCGCGCTCACACTTCCCGTGCATGCATTTCGAATCGCACGTCGCGGTGCTTCCGCCCTAGCAACACTGAGGTGGCCCACGTTCGGGTTGGTGCTCTCGAGCGCCGTCGCGCTGCTCTTGAAGGCGTTCCCCTTCGAGTGGCAGGACAACGGATGTCTGATTGCGTTCTTCCTGCCATGTTGGGTGGGCCTCTCGGTGGCAGCGAATTGGCCTCGAACTACGCCTTTTGGATTGACTTCTGCCGCTCCTTCTCGTGATTTGGTTGCCTGACCTGAGACCCCTCGAATGGGTTTGTCCATACGTCGTGGTAACGTGACGCTCCTTTCGAACCAAGGTCCCTCATGAATCCCTATTGGAGCAAGCTGGTTTCCGAGCTCTCGCCGTATGTCCCCGGGGAACAACCGCGCGTCGACAACCTGGTCAAACTGAACACCAACGAGAACCCATATGGGCCTTCTCCGCGGGTCATCGAGGCCATCGCCCGAGCCACGAATGCGCAACTTCGGCTCTATCCCGATCCGAATGCGAGCGAGCTGCGCTCGGCCATTGCGAAGGAATACGGCTTGAACGTCAGGCAAGTGTTCGTCGGAAATGGTTCCGACGAGGTGCTAGCTCACGTGTTTTTGGGCTTGCTAAAACATGATGCGCCGCTTCTCTTCCCGGACGTGACGTATAGCTTCTATCCCGTTTACGCGGGGCTCTACGGGATCGATTTCGAAACGGTACCACTCGACGATCGATTCGAGTTGCGGGTGGAGGATTACGTCGAGCGCGCGGCGGGTGGCATCATTTTCGCCAACCCGAACGCTCCAACCGGACGGAACCTCGCCCTTTCCGAGGTCGAGCGACTCGTCGAGCGTCGTTCCGACGTGCCCGTCGTCCTCGACGAGGCCTACGTCGATTTCGGCGGACAATCTGCGACCTCGCTCATCGATCGCTATCCCAACCTCCTCGTCGTGCAGACCCTCTCGAAGAGCCGTTCATTGGCGGGGCTCCGCGTGGGTTACGCGATGGGCAACGAAGCACTCGTCGAGGCACTCGAACGAGTGAAAAACTGTTTCAACTCCTACCCGATGGACCGCCTGGCGCTCGTTGGTGCCGTCGCGGCCTTCGAAGATCGCGACTACTTCGAATCCTGTCGACGCAAGGTCATCGCCTCGCGGGAGTGGCTCGTCGCTGCGCTGGGGGAGCTCGGCTTCGAGGTGATCCCCTCCGCCGCGAATTTCGTGTTTGCTCGTCACCCGGCGCGTGACGCCGCCGAGATCGCAAAGGGGCTTCGCGATCGCGCCGTGATCGTGCGGCACTTCCGTGCGCCCAGAATCGATCAACACCTACGCATTTCGATCGGCACCGACGAGGAGTGCCGAACCCTGGTCGAAGCTCTGCGACAGGTTCTGGAGCAGCATTCTTGAGTGTCGTCGCGATCCCGGTTCACGCATTTCGATCGGCACCGACGAGGAGTGCCGAACCCTGGTCGAAGCCCTGCGACAGGTTCTGGAGCAGCATTCTTGAGTGTCGTCGCGATCCCGACGGCACTCTCGAGTGCGTGTTTGGGGCCGCGGCAGGCCGTGACGCGGCTTCGTGGTGCTGAACGGGTGTGATGGCACGTCCGTGTCACCGAGTGATGCGGACCGGCTTCGATAGGCTTCGTGAGATGCGGCGTCGCGAGCAGCCGTTAGGTGCTGCGGATGGTCGTCAGCCGCCGCCGTGGGACGCAGCGGATAGTCGTCAGCCGCCGCCGTAGGGCGACGCGGAGCGGTGTCGGTAGACGCGGAGCGGTGTCGGTAGACGCGACGCACTAACCGATGAGGCGGAATTCCATACCCGCTGCGGCGGCTGCAGCACCGTCAGCGTCGCTTCGATCTCCAAGCACCATGCAGCGATTGGGCTTCACTCCTAGGGCATCTGCCGCCAAAAGCATGCCGTCCGGCGCTGGCTTGAGCTTCGACGGGCCACCGGGCTCCCCGCTTGCCACCACTCGGTCGAACAGATCCGTCACGCCGAGGGCGGCGAGTTTTTTCTGTGCCGGATAGTCACTGACGATGGCAGTGCGCCCGCCATCATTGCGAAAATCGGCGATCTCTTTGAGGAGATCTTTACGTCGTAGTCGCGAAAGAAGCGGAAGCGGACGCTCGAACATGTAACGTTGGATGACCTCTTCGACTTCGGAGAGGCCGAGGCCCAACGCCTTGGCCGTTCGATTCGATCTGCATCGCGAAGGGTGATGGGGCGCAGACCTGCCCACTTTCGCGGAGGGACTCGTGTTCGACTCGGAAGCGACGGACGATTCGAAGGGCCTTCGGTCCCGCGAAGGCCATCTGCGCAGCCATGACGAGCTTGAGAGGCTTCGCCTGATAGAGCGTTCCGTCCAAGTCGACCAGCCATGCGTCGTGATTGCGCATCCGTTAGTGCTCCTCGAGGCGCTTGGCGATCTCGTCCAAGGTGGGGGTCTTGATACCCAGACGGCGAGCTGTGCGCAAGGAACGTTGGAGCCGACTCACCGCGGTTCGACCCGCTGCGGCATGACGCGGATCGGCAACGACGATCCTTTCGAGCTCGATGCACAGGGACTGCGTTCGGGAGGTTGCGCTGCATCTGAGCGGCTTCGAGCTCGAGTACTTCCGCACAGATTCTGATCCAGGTACGGCCGGTGATCGTACCAAATCGTCCCGACGTCCTTCGGGTAGACCAAGCCGACGAAGTTCATGCTCAGGATGTAGAGATTCTTGAGGCAGAGTTCGAAGAGCAACTGTTCGCGATCCGGCTCGACGTGCGCGGGCAATCCCAGGCCCGTGAGGGCGTTCACGATGACGGTCGCTTGCGGCCCGTATACCGGCGTCGAGACGATGGGGCGGGCCTCTCTGCCCGGCTTCTTCTCGAACCAAACGACCGCGACGGTGGGGGTTGCGAGTCCGCGGCGTTCCCATTCCGACGGCCTGAGCTCGTTCTGCATCAGAACCCAGCGATCGGAATAGCGACGTGCCCACCCATCGAGCACGTTGGCCAAGTCGTCTTCCGCGACAGCAATGACGCAGAGTGCGGGCGCCGTCAGACGCGTCGCCAGAGGCTCCACGGGCGTGCTCCTGAGGACCGGCTGCACGCTGTAACCACGACGCAACAAACCCAAAGAAAAAACGCCCCCGAGCTCACCCACTCCCACCACGATGGCTTCCTGCTCGGATGCTTTGGGTACGACCACACTCACCATTACGCCTCGAAGTACTCGATATCTGGAAAAATCGCGAGGGGGTCACTCGCGAAATGACCGCCGTGCCCGAGTCCTCGACGGCGCCTAGCCTAACCGAGGGCCGATGGTGCTGGGAAGCGACTTCGTTGAGCCGCGAGTTGCCCACACGCAGCGTCGATGTCCGCACCGCCCGAATAGCGGCGGACGACGGGGAATCCACCCGAGGCGAGCCGCTCACGGAAGGCCTCGGCCTCCTGCTCGGTGGCGCGTTGGAACGGGTCGTTGTCGCCAATTGGATTGTAGGCAATCAATGAGAGCCTCGGCATCCGTCCCGATCGTTGGCCGATGTCGATGGCCAGCTGACGCAGCGCGTCGGCATCCTCGGCGCTGCAATTGACCGACGAGAGCAGGGTGTACGCCAGCATTGGCGACTGTCCCGCGTCGCGACAGAAGTCGACGAGGGCATCGACGCACTCGTCGAGGCTGAAACGGCCCTCGATGGGCATCAACGTTTTGCGACGTTCGGCAATGGCACTGCCCAAGGAGAGTCCGAGTCGGATCCGAAGCTTCTCGGCGTGGATGCGACGGATTCCTCGTGGCAGCCCCGAGGTGCAAATCGTGATCGATTTCCTGATTCGATACTTTGACAAGCCGGATGGGAAAGCACGCGCACGGCTTGGATCACCGAATCCAGATTCGCGAGGGGCTCACCCATGCCTTGGAACACGACGCTGCTCACGCGCGTGCCCTCGGGCAAGCTTTGTCGAACGATTCGGACCTGTTCGACGATCTCCCACGCCGCAAGGTTGCGGTGCAACCCGGCTTGCGTCGTCTTGCAGAATCGACAACCGATGGCGCAACCCACCTGCGACGATACGCACACGCTGAAACGACCGGGACGTTCGAGCGGAATACGCACCGTCTCGATGACGTAGCCATCTTCCGTACGCAACGCGAATTTGACGAAAGGATCGAGCTTTGACTCCTGCTGCTCGAGGATCTCAAGGCGGCCGATCCGAGCACTCTCGGACAAGTGCTTTCGCGTGTTGCGCGAGACTTGTTCGCGAGGGGCGCCCAAGTCCGACGCATCTCGCTGATGCATCGCTGCGAGTACGCGACGAACTTCGCTCTCTTTGCATCCGAGTCGAAGCGCGAGGGCTTCGGGGAGCTCACCTTGGACGACGACAGACACAGGGCCGATGTGACGCGCACCTGCCGAAGCGACAAGTCTGGGACGGAAAAAAGCCGGAAGTTTGGGCCCAATTCCAAGGCGTGATTGAATTTGCCGCAACGAGGCTACGCAATCGGCCAGCCGAGTGATAGGCTGGCTTCAATTATGGGTTTTGGTCTGAGCTTCTGGGGAGTCCGAGGGAGCATTGCCTGTCCTGCCGCCGAGTACGTTCTGTACGGCGGCAACACCAGTTGCATCGAGCTGCATGCCGGGGAGAGCCGAATCGTGCTCGACGCGGGAACGGGCCTTCGGGAGCTCGGCAATCGCTTCAACCGCGAAGACGTGCGAGAAGCCTCGATCCTGCTGACGCATACCCACTGGGATCACATCAACGGCTTTCCGTTCTTCAAGCCAGCGTACGCTCCTGGTCGTAGTTTCAAGATCATGGCCGGACATCTCGGTGCCGGAAAGATCCGCGACGTGCTGGCGGGACAGATGGCTGAGCCGACGTTTCCCGTGCCGCTCGAGACCATGCGAGCCGAGCTGCTGTTCGAGGACTTCACGGCGGGCGATCGATTCAACCTCGGTTCCGAGGTGTCCGTACGCACGTGCCCGTTGCGTCATCCGAATGGGGCGACGGGATACCGTGTGGAGTACCACGGCCAATCGATTTGCTACGTGACGGACACCGAACACGTCGTCGACGCTCCGGATCAGAGGGTCCTCGGATTGATCGAGGGAGCCGATCTGCTCGTCTACGATTGCACGTACACGGACGACGAATTTACTTCGAAAGTGGGGTGGGGTCATTCGACCTGGCAAGAGGCCGTGCGTCTCTGCAAGATGGCAGACGTAAAGCGTTTGGCGATTTTTCATCACGATCCGGACCACGACGATTCGTTCATGCTGCGTCTCGAGGACCAAGCTCGCTCGAGCTGGGAAGGCGCCTTCGTTGCTCGCGAGCGGATGACTGTCACGATAGAGTAACGCTTCGCCTCGCCGTGCGATCGGGGGGAGCTGGAGAACCATGAGAACGTTCGTGTGCCAATCCTGCCAGGCCCTTACCCGACGGATCGATGGTGCGCTCGCGCCGAGCGCTTGCCCGTTTTGTCGTGGAGCTCAGCTCGTCGAGGTCGGATCACTCGAACCCACCGAACTCGTGAAGCCCGCCGAACTCGTGAAGCCCGCCGAACTCGTGAGCCCGGAAGATGACGATGCGGAGCGGCCGTGCGAGCGTGGCGAACCCTGTGCGAGATTGTCGGGCAAGGACTGTCTCGGCGGTCGCGGCTGCTAGTGCGATCCTTGGTCGTCGTCTCACCGCATGCAGCGCATGGCCGCGTGGTGAGCACGCCTGAGCTTCGGGACGACCAAGCATCGAAGCGTCACGATTTTGACGGGAGGTGGGCCAGAACGCCAGAGTCATGTCGTTCGGTTCCGTCGGGCCGTATCTGTCCACGATGAAGATGAATCAATTCGACGGGCTCGCGTCGGCGAGATTTCACGTCGATTTGGTACGCCCGTTGCGATGGGATTCCAAGCCGGGCCGTGCTTCGACGCCCGTACATGGGAGGCCAATTGGACGCTCGCCAAGTCACGTCTTCAGCTCAAGCGGTATTGGTCACGCATCAACCGCCGTCCGCGACTGGCGAAGCGGTCACGCCCTTGCGTCACCTCGGGGGAACCCTGCTCGTCGTGGGCGTGACGCGTGGGCTCCGCAGCGAGCTCTCTTCGGTATTGCCGGCCGTGGGGCTATTTCCCGTTTACTCCTCGAGCGACGTCCTGGCTCTGGAATTGATGTCGCGCGGCAGCCTCTTCGATGCGGTTCTGATCGAGGTCCCTCCTGATACCGATTCGGAGCCGCCGTTGGCCGTACAGCTCCGCGCTCGTCACCCCAACGTCGCGGTGTTCGTCGTGTCTCGGCATGGCTCGGATTGCCACGTGTTCCTGCGTGGCTCAAGTGCTGCAAACCTCGAGGATTCCGACGCGACCACCCTAGCCCAGACGATCCTCGCCGCGATCGCGCACGAGGGATTGCAACCAGGTCGTACGAGTGGCGTTTTGCCCCTGTCTTCGCGCGTGCCCACCGAACGGCTCTTTCCCGAGCAGTCGGAGATCACAGGGTAATTGCTTGAGACGGGGAACGGACGACCCAACTCTGCCCACGATCGCACACATTCGGGGGCGTACGAACCTTATGGGTACGCAGTTCACGACCGTTGTCTAGACGTATGCTGCACCGATCCCGGCACCACCATGGGTCCTCGTGGGGTGGCGAATCGGACTGCTCGACAGCAATCGCGTTGGGCGCGCCGTGTGAGCGAAACCTCTGCCATCGAGGAGAGTGACCCGTGTTCGACAATTGGACCATCAACGCCAAGACCGCATTGAGCTTCGCCGCACTGTCGCTCCTTACGGCAATGGCTTGCGTCGCGGGAGTCGCAAGCCTCGGCTACGTAACCTCGAGCAAGGATGCGGTCATCACGGAAGACGCCGTTCGACGACTGCAGGTCGAGGAAATGCGCGTCCAGCGAGAGAAGCGAGCCAAGGCCGTTCGAAGTTACATCATCACGAAAAACGAAAAGTACCTCGACCAAATTGCCAAGCATCGCGACACGCTCATCGATCAGGGCAATCAGCTTCGGACGACGGCCGTCAGCGAAGAGGAGCGCAACCTCGTCGCTGCGGTCATGAGCAGCAACTCCGACATGCAGCACGCGTGGGATGCGGTCGTTACGAAGCGCCGTTCTGGCGCGACCGTCGAGGAGGTTGCAGCCGAGTTCGACAAAGACCAGGCAATCGTTCAGGCGCTCGACGGGGCCATGGTGAACCTCGCGAAGTGGGAGGACGAGCGACTTTCGAGACGTTCGGCGGAAGCCAGCGCTGCAGCAACGCGCAGCATGGGCGGGCTCTGGTTCACGGCGATCGCTTCCGTTGCTCTGGCCGTTGCCCTCTCGAGCTTTCTCCGCCGGGCCATCGTGGGGCACGTCGGCAACGCCGTCCATCACGCACAAAGCTCGGCTACGGAACTCCGCGCCTCAGCGGCGCAGCAGGCCGCTAGCGCCCAAGAGCTGGCGTCCACGACGGCCGAGATCAGCACGACGATTCGCGAACTCCTTGCGACCTCCCGTCAGATCACCGAAAGCGCACAACGAGTCGTGCAAGTCGCGCAAGAGACCGGCAACGTGGCTCGCTCGGGTGACGCGATAGGTCAACGCGCCAACGAGGCGGTGCTCGCAATTCGGAATCAGGTCGATGTCGTCGTGGGGCACATGCTCGAACTCGGGCGTCGAGCGCAGCAGATTGGGGCGATCCTCGACCTCATCAACGAACTCTCCGAACAGACGAACATTCTCTCCATCAACGCGACCATCGAGGCGGCAGGCGCCGGTGAATCCGGTCGCCGATTTGCCGTCGTCGCCGACGAGATTCGACGTCTTGCCGATCGGGTGGGCGGATCGGCACGTGAAATTCGCACCCTCATCGAGGAGATCCGAGCCGCTGCGAATACGACCGTGATGGCTACCGAAGACGGACGTAAGGCAGTTGATGCCGGAACTCGTCAGTTTGCAGAGGTCAACACCGCCTTCAACGACATCAGCCAACGGGTTTCGGTGACGACCGAGGCAGCACGTGAAATCGAACTCTCGATTCGGCAGCAGACCACCGCCGTGGAGCAAGTCAATTTGGCCGTCACCGGTGTGGCCCAAGCGGCCAAGGAGACCGAATCGAGCGCGGGTCAGACGTTGGCGACGGCCGAACAGCTCGCAACCGTTTCAGCCGCACTCAGTCGACTGATTTGGACCAAGGGAGCCGCTTGATCGAGAGACTCAATGGTTTCTTTCGTCGAAAGCGCAACTGACATACCTCTCGCGGTGCTGCTCGTGCGCACCCAGTCCTGGTACTGCGCGCTACCCATCGAAGCGGTGGCGGAGACCTGCCGTCCGCTACCGACCCAAAGTGTCGATGGGGTGCCCTCGTACGTTCGCGGTGTCGCCGTCATTCGTGGCGAGTCGACGCCCGTTCTTCACCTCGGCGCTCTGTTGGCGGGGGGGGAATGTGAACCGGGCCGAAGATTCGTTACCGTCAAGGTGCACGGTCGTTCCGTGGCCTTGGAAGTGGACGAGGTCATCGGTGTGCGCCGACTGTCACGGGACCAAGTGGCTTCCGCGAAGCCGCTCGTCAGCGGCGGATTGACGGAACGGATTGGCGATCTCGGGGTGCTGGACGGGCAGCTGCTCGCGTGGCTCGATACGACGCGCCTGCTCGGCAACGACTTGCTCGATTCTCATTCTCTCGGAAGGATGGGTGTGATGCCACGCGGTGAAGCGCCTCCGCCTGCCGAGTTTGCCCGTGTGGTCGAGGAGCACCTTGGTTTGCAGGGAGACTCCCCAGGAAGCGCCGGATGGGCGGACGTGCTGCAGAAGCGGCTCGGTGAAACGAAGAGCGCATCCTTCGACATGTACCGACAGCGGTTCTCGAACGTCCTGACGCGTCGTGAAGAGGTTGGCCAGCTCGCCCGGGTGATGACCGTGGGTGAGACCTACTTCTTTCGCGACAGTCGGCAGTTCGAAGCGCTATCTACGGTCATTTTGCCCGAGCTACTGCATCGTCGCCCTGCAACCGAGAAGGTCAAGGTGTTGTCCGTCGCGTGCTCGACAGGGGAAGAAGCCTACTCCATCGCCATTGCAGCCCGGGAGCTCCTCGGTGTTCGAGCCGATCGGATCCCGAATCCACGCATTCGACGTCAATCCCTCTGCCATCGCGAATGCCGAGCGGGCCACCTATTCCGAGTGGTCTCTCCGTGCGACGCCCTCGGCGCTCAAGAATCGGTATTTCACGCGACGCGGCAATGTCTATTCGCTGCCTCCGGAGGTGACGTCGGCCGTGTCCTTCGAAGTCAGGAATCTCTTCGAGGATGATCCGGAGTTCTTCTCCAAGGGCCGATTCGACGTCATCTTGTTCCGCAATGCCCTGATATATTTCTCTCGGCCGAAGATCGCGCTTGCACTTCGTCGGCTGTGCGATCTGTTGGCAGGAGACGGCGTGCTCTTCCTCGGCAACGCCGAGACTCCGCGGGGGATCGAGGAGCGGCTCGTTCCCGAAGAGGTTTGCGGCAGCTTCTGCTATCGGCTCGCCGGTGGTGGAAGTTCGAAATCCCCACCGACTCACGCCGAGCCGAACGACGCTACGTGGGGTATGGTGAGCCGCCCATCCGAAACGCTCGCCACTGGGGTGGCCCTTCCCGCTGCTGCTCCTCTCGACGGCGCGTGGGTGACTGCAATCGATGCTGCAACGCGACGACTCGCGGATCTCGTGCCGAGCCGCCCCCCCGGCAATGCGATCACGCAACGCGCGTCTTCGAGCATGGATCGCGAGCAGCTCCTCGACGAGGTTCGATCGCTGGTCGCGCGCGAACAATTTCGGGAAGCGCTATCACGTCTCGATGCGCTCGTGTCCGCGAGCGAGCGCGACGCGCAAGTGCACCTGCTTCGCGCTTCGATTCTGACCAATCAAGGGCGATTCGTCGAGGCGAGCGACGTCTGTCGCCGCTTGCTCGCCGACGAACCTCATTCTGCTGGGGCGTACCATCTCCTCGGTGTGTCAAGTGAGCAGTTGGGCAGGTTTTCCGAAGCGCGCAGCTATCACGAGACCGCAATCACGTTGGATAGCGATTTCGCGATGTCCCATTGGCTGCTCGGGCGTCTTTGCTTGCGT
Organism: Polyangiaceae bacterium; assembly: GCA_049840955.1. GTDB lineage: Bacteria > Myxococcota_A > Polyangia > Polyangiales > Polyangiaceae > FEN-1139. Next base: position 98,440 of record JASGIX010000072.1, on the reverse strand, counting down.
CTCGGGCAACGCGACGAGGCACGTCGTCACCTGAGCCGCGCGCTCGAACTGTTTCAACGCGAGGCGGACCCTTCGAAGGCGACCTCGCATCTGTACACGGGAGGGTTCGGCCGCGATACGTTCGTCGGGCTTTGCCGTTCGGATCTCGCTCGCTGTGAGGTGCGACGATGAAGCACGAGACCCAACATGGAGCGCTTCTCGCTCAACTGCGCGAGGAATTCGATCGCGAATTCGGACGGCCCGCCCGCGCCCTCACCACCGAGCACGTCGAGTTCCTCGGTTTCCGCGCCGGCGGAGGCACCTATGCCGTCGATCTCGGGGACGTGTCGATTGTCCACGAGATTAGACACGTCACTCGGGTGCCCTCCGCGCATCGCGGCTTCGAGGGACTCGTAACCGTGTTGGACGATCTGGTCGCCGTTTACGACCTCGCGGCACTCCTCGTCGGCGCCAAGAGCGATTCCGCGCGTCGCTGGCTGCTCGTCAGCCGCAAGGACGGTCAGGTTGGATTCGCAGTTCAGGCCGTCGACGGATACCTACGAACCCCACGCTCGAAGATCGTCAGCCAGAAGGGCCGCAGCGGCCGAGGTGACTTCTTGGGCGATGCGATTGACGAGGAAGAGGGGCTCCGCCGGATCGTTGATTTCGGCGCCTTGATCGCAGACATCCGCGCGACCGTCGGGGGAGAGGGGCGTTCGGCGAGATGACCCAGAAGAACGATCCCAAGCGTTTCTATCGCATCGAGGCCCGGGAAATCCTCGACGGACTGTCCTCCGAACTACTGCTGATCTCGCGCGGTGAAGTCCGTCCCGACGCTCCTGCCCAACTCTTTCGCCTGGCACACACGTTGAAGGGCGCAGCAACGGTGGTTGGTGACGCGACCGTAGCGGAGTTGGCGCGCATTCTCGAGGACGTGCTCGGGGCGCATCGGGATTCTGGCGACCCCCTGACCGTTCAGGAAGCGACCGAGTTTCTTCGAATGGTTTCCGGACTCGAGTCTGCGCTTACGACCGACCAGGGCAAAGAGCCGCAGCATCAGGGCTTGCTTCCCGAAGAATCCGCAACTGCCGCGGCTTCGCACGAGTCGCTCTCGACGGTGCGGATCGAACTCGAAGACCTCGATGGTGTCACGACCAGTCTCGCCACGGCAGAGTCGCAAACCACCGCCCTCGTGGCCACGGTTCGCGAACTCGACGCGCTGATTGCGCAGCTCGCGCAGCTCGTGGAGGACGACGTGGTGCAGCCCGTCGGCGAACTCCGTGGTTCGGGCAAGTATCACGGTGGTATGGCCCGGCACCGCGACTCCGTACGCGAGGCCGTCAATCGCTTGGAACGTGCTCGTCGCACCGCGCTCACACGCGCGGATTCGGCATTGAACGAGCTTCAGCGGGCGCGCGAACGCCTCGGTCATCTATCGCTCATTCAAGCCGTCACGGCCTTTCCAGGTGTGGAACGCGCCACCCAGCTCGCTGCGGCGGCTGTGGGCAAGACCGTACGTTTCGAGTCCAGTGGCGGCGACGTTCGGCTCGATCGACACGTTCTTCCAGTGGTAAGTAATGCTCTGCTGCATCTCGTGCGCAATTCCGTCGACCATGGCATCGAGACGCCGAAGGTTCGGGCGGCTCGGCTCAAGGCAGCGCAGGGAACCGTCAAGATCCGCGTCGAACGACGCGGCAGTCGCGTCGCCTTCGTGTGCGAAGACGACGGTGCGGGGATCGACCCCGTCGAGGTTCGGCGACTCGCCGTGCAGCGCGGGCTGCTCTCCCAAGCCGAGGTCGACCAGCTCGACGACGCGGCGGCGCTCAAGCTACTCTTTCGGGCGGGTGTCAGCACACGGTCAGCCGTCACCGAGCTCTCCGGGCGCGGCGTCGGTCTCGATGTCGTGGGGACGGCGGCGTCGACGCTCCACGGTAGCGCGACGATCACGAGTCAGCTCGGGTTCGGGACGCGCGTCGAGTTGGTCGTTCCCGTGTCGCTTTCGACGGCTACGGTCGTGGCGCTCAAGGTCGAGGAAACGAGTCTGCTCCTGCCGCTCGACGTCGTAAAGAGCGTGCTACGCGTGCCAACTTCTGCCGTGAGTACTTCCACGGAAGGCGAAGTGATCCTGTTCGAAGGCGAACTCGTCCCGGTGCTTCGCCTCGGGCCCGCGTTGGGCTATGGCAGTGCGCGCGTGACCAGTGGGGTTCCTTTGGCGGTCGCCATCGTCCAAATCGGAGACGATTGCTACGGTCTCGTGGCGGACGCGGCATCGGCGATAAGCGAGGTCATCGTTCGCCCACTTCCATGGGCCGCGGGCGCGCCGCTCGGGGTGGCCGGGGCTGCACTGGACGTCGAAGGGATCTCGCGATTGGTCCTCGACCCTCGCGGTCTACTCTCGATTCTCCAGAAGCATGCGGGACGGGCACCGGAGCCACTGGCTCCCGCCGCCGTGCGAAGGTATTTGCCGATCCTCGTCGTGGACGATTCCTTGACGACCCGAATGCTCGAGCAAAGCATCCTGCAGACCGCAGGGTTCGAAGTCGACGTGGCGACTTCCGCGGAGGAAGGGCTCGCCATGGCAGCGGCACGCGACTACGGTCTGTTCGTCGTGGACGTCGAGATGCCCGGCATGAACGGTTTCGAGTTCACGAAGACGACCCGGGCCGATGCTCGCTTCAAGGACACGCGAGTGATTCTGGTGACGTCACTTTCCTCGGAAGCCGACCAGCGCCGGGGGCGCGACGCTGGTGCGTCTGCGTACGTCGTCAAGGGGCAGTTCGACCAAGAATCACTTCTTGTCGCAGGTTCGATCGCTTTCTCGGGTGCAGTCATGAAACCAATCCGGATCCTCGTCGTGGAAGACTCGCGAACCGTGCTCGAACGGCTGTTGGAGGTCCTATCCGGGGATCCGGGGTTCGAAGTGGTGGGACACGCGAGTGACGGTCGTACCGCCATGGAGCTGTGTGAACGTCTTCGTCCGGACGTCATGTCCCTCAACATGGTCCTTTCGGGACAGAACGGTCTCGACGTGACCCGTCACGTCATGGCCAATTGCGCCACCCCGATATTGATCGTGTCGTCCTCCGCGAATCGCGGCGAAGCCTTCGACACCCTCGAGGCCTTGCAGGCCGGAGCTGTCGAAGTATTCGACAAGTCGCGAATGGCGTGTAATGCAAATTGGGTCGCCGAGCTCAAGTCCGCGCTGCGTCTGGTGGCGAGGATTCGGGTGGTGACGCGCGTGTGGTCGCGCGATGTTCACGACTCTGCACCCGCTTCAGGCATATCGTCTCGAGCCAACGCGATTCCGAATTCGGTGAAGTCCATGGAGAGGCCCAGGGAAGCTTCCAGCCCGGATCTGACGGAACAGAGTGGAGCGTACGGCACGAGGAGTCTCGTCGTGCTCGGTGCCTCCACTGGAGGACCTGCAGCAGTCGCGCAGGTCCTTTCCGAGCTGCCCATCGACTTTCGATTACCCATCGTGCTCGTCATGCACATGACCCCGCTTTTCGCATCTGCGCTGGCAGAGTGGCTCGGTCGACACACGCGAAGGTCCGTACGGCTAGCGGCCGATCGTGAGCCCTTGCCGCACCCAGGGCGCATCGCGCCCATTCTCGTGGCTCCGCCCGAGCACCACCTCGTGCTCGAGGGTGGGCGACTGCGGTTGATGCATGGGCCCGAACGACACTCCTGTCGCCCTTCGAATCGACGTTTTCTTCGAGTCCGTGGCGGAGGAGTTCGGAGCGAGGACGATCGGTGGCCTATTGACCGGGATGGGGCGAGATGGTGCCCTTGGACTTTTGGCGCTGCGTCAGGCCAAGGCAATTACCTTTGCCCAAGACGAGGCGACGAGCGCCGTTTTCGGAATGCCCTACGAAGCGTCTCGAATCGGCGCGGCCGAGTTCGTTCTTCCGTTGCCTCGGATTGCGGCACGGCTGGTTGATTTTTCAGGTGCGGACGTGGAAAGGAGCACGGGCTGATGCGCACCATTTTGCTGGTCGAGAAGAGCGAAGCCGAACGCACGAAACTCCAAGATGCGCTGCGATTGTCGGGCTATCGCGTCATCGAAGCGAGCTCTTCATCGGAAGCCCGGACGGCGCTCGGGAATACGACGCCGGAGCTGGCCGTTCTGTCCAACTCCTTCAGTGAAAGCATCGACGTCGACCTCCTTCAGTGGCTACGGGCTCAAGACTTCGGGATGACGTTGCCCATCTTGGTCTTGTCCCAGGGCACGGCCGTTCACGATCGTCTTTCCGCGCTGACCTCGGGAGCGAACGACTACATCGCTTGGCCCATCGATCCCGATCACCTCGTGGCGCGCGTGCGGAGTTTGATCAATCATCGAGATCACTTGCCGTCGGTAGCGCCGCAGGGTTTTGCTCGACGGATTCTCGTCGTCGACGACAGTCCGACCTATGGCAACGCCTTGCTCGACGAGCTGCAGAAGGATGGACACGACGTCGCGCTCGCGGAAAATGGCAACGACGCATTGCTCTATCTCGACCGTCATCGCGCGGACCTCGTCGTTTTGGACGTGTTTCTTCCGGACATCAACGGCGTGGAGGTCTGTCGTCGCATCAAGACGTCCGCCAGAACCTCGGGGCTGTTGGTCCTCGTCCTCACCGGACGCGAAAAGTCCGCGGTGCGCGCCGAAGCCGCAGCGGCGCACGCAGACGACTTCGCGGTGAAGTCTCGTGATCTCGAGGCCATTCGGAGCAAAGTGAGGGTGCTGCTCGTGCGCTCGTCGGGTCGGACGGTGTCCTCGGGTCGCCTTGCGGCTGCCCATCTCGAGCCCTCGGCACCACCCGCTAGTTCCCAAGGGACGCGATCGACCCCGATGGAGGGACGCCGTACCATTTCTGGGCCGCTCTCCGCCGTCAATCTTCCCTCGGCCGAGGGCCGTGCGCCGGCCTCATCGGGACGTATGATAGCGGCGGCTCCCGCCGTCGTGAGTCGCGCCCTTCAAGGCATGGAGTTGTTCTCCTTCATCGTTCAAGGGACGGGCTTGTCCGAGCTTTTGGCGCGCTCGACCGTCGAGAGCGTCTGCCGACGCCTGGATCTCGATCCTCGGGCGCTCGAGCTCAAGGACGTGCCGAGAGTGGTCGAAGGGCTCGAACGAACCCTCCAGCTATTTCTTCCGCCTGCCGAGGCGAAGGAACGTCTGCGCGCTCTCGGGAATTTGGGACAATGAGTGTCGTGTGAAATGAACGAGCCCCCGACTCGTTCAACGTGTGGGGGCTCGCTGAAAGGCGTCGTTACGCCGCGCCGCCGAGCAGAGGCTCGACGACGGAGAGCACGCTTGCTCGCACGGCTTCGTCCGTGAACACGGGCAGATTGCCAGGGACCGTCGCACTCGGGATCCCGGCTTGCGTCAGGCGCTGGATCGCGGGAAGTGCTTTGGTTTGAAACTCTGCCAAGCGAGTTCGGATCTTCTCTTCCGTGTCGTCGCTGCGGTGGACGACCGGGGTACCGCATGCCGTGCACTTGCCGTCGGCTGTCGGTGGCTTGAACTCGAGATGGAAGACCTTACCACAGGTCTTGCTGGGGCAAATCCTTCTGCCGATCGTGCGTGAGACGATGGCCTCGTCTTCGTTGTCGACGACGAGCACCAGATCGAGCTTGGTGTGACTTTCTTTGAGCAGACCTAGCAAGAAGTCGCTCTGCTCCGGGGTTCGAGGATAGCCGTCGAGGATGAGCCCCTTGCCGTTGGCCGCGCGAAACGCAGCCGCAAACAGCGCGTTCGTGATGGAATCGGGTACGAAACGCCCGCGGTCGACGTACTGTGCTGCTTTGAAGCCAAGTATTGCGCCCTCGACGCTGACGCCTTTGGCTTGCGCCGCGTCCGCCAAGCGTTCTCGGATGACCGCGTCGTCGACGAATTCGTCTTCGACAAAGAGGCCCTCGACGGATACGGCATCGCGGATCTTACCGAACTGGCCGAGGTATTCGCGGAAGATGTTGCCCGTCGACAATTGCGCGAGCCCGTAGGTCTGCACGAGGACGTCGATTCGAGGCTGCTTTCCTGCGCCGCTCTTGCCTGCAACAACGATATTTTGAACGGTCATTTTCGACTCACGAGGTTGAATGGAGGCGCCCACCCTAGCCTCTCGTCATCTCTCTGGCTAGAGCGGTGTGCTTCGAAGAGTTCTTGGTCGAGTTCACCTGTGCGGACGAAGGTTCTTCGTCCTTTGGACCGTGCGGGTACTTTCGAGTCCCTCGGAACGTGTCGGGCTCATTGCTTGGCAACGTAGTCGGACCCGATGCTCGAGGGGAGTCACGCGGGCGCCGAACACCATCGACCGGGGCAGCTTCCTTGGGGATTTTACCGAATTGGGTTGTCGACGGGACCGACTTTGCCAAGATGCGAGCACGAATTCGATGCCCGCTGCGAGAATCCTCTTTTGGGTAGCAACGAGCGGGGCCTTGGCCCTGTTCGTTCGCTCCTTTTTGCTCGGGCCCGTTCCGCTCTTCGTTGCTGCTCCGGCTCTCGGCGGTTACGTTTCCTTGGTCGTCGCGGGGTACGTGTTTCCGCGCTGGGGGATGTTCGCGGACGTCATCGAAGCAGCGGAGCCGGGACGGAAGCTCGTTGCCTTGACCTTCGACGATGGTCCCAATCCGAGTTCGACTCCCTTCGTGCTCGACACACTGGCGAAACACGGCGCCAAAGCCACGTTTTTCGTCATTGGTCGCAAAGCACAGGCTCACCCGAGCCTCATCGAACGAATCATCGCGGAAGGTCACGAACTCGGCATCCACGGCTACCAACACTCTCGCGTGACGGCGTTTCGCAGCGCAAAATACATCCGAGCCGACATCGCCCGAGCGCAGGCGGTGCTCGCGCCGTATGCCGTGAAACCACTGCGCTGGTTTCGGCCGCCGATTGGCCACGTGACTCCACGACTTGCCAGTGTCGCCAAGGAGCTGGGCCTCGTGCTCACGTGTTGGTCCATCCGAGGCCTGGATGGCCTGCCCGGCGTGGCGACGTCACGGGTCGAACGTCGTGTGCTGTCGCTACTACGCGACGGCGCCATCGTTGCCTTGCACGATTCCTTCGAGAGGGAGCCAGGGACGCCGGCCGGGGTGCTGGCGCTTCCTGCCATTTTGGCGGACCTCGAACGCAAGGGGCTGCGCAGCGTTACCCTGGCAGGGCTGCTCGATGACGCCGATTCGACGTAGATCGTCGGCTGCTTCCTCGTTTCGGCTGGAATGCCGAGCTTACGCGACGAAGCGATGAGGGACTTCGGCGGCGAATTCGGAACGCCAAGGGACTTCGGCGGCGAATTCGGTGCAACGCCAGAGTCGGACGAGTTGCGGTTGCGGAGCGAGCCAACGGGCTCGCGCGTGGTTTCGGACGCCGCAGGGACTCGCCGAGCGCCTCTCGCGGAGCACGAAAGGACCCGTCGCCGCCCGAGGTTGGGGACGGGGCGACGTGTCATGGTGGGGGCGGCTTCGCACCGAGGGGGATTCGTTCGGCACCGCTTCGTTCCCGCGAACCGACGAAGAGTCGGTAACTTAGGACGACAAACGGCTGATCGAGGCGCTTCGATCGGGGCTGAACCGGCCGCGATGGGGGCGGCGGTGTGTGGGGCAGCTCGGAGGGATAATCGTCGTCGAAGGTTCAGCGTTCCCGGAGCGTCAAAGGATTGACGTCGTTATGTCCCTCGAGACGGGGGCCGTATTGCGTCCCGATCCCAGGGAGTTACGCGACATGTCGAAGCGCAGAGCCACCACGCCGGGTGCCGCACCGGCCCAACCCAATGTCGAAGTCGCAAGTGGACTGTTCAAAGCGGCCTTGCGCCAACATCAAGCGGGGAGTTTCGACGACGCCGAATTGCTGTATCGAAACGTAATTGCGCAGAATCCGAATCATGCGCCAGCGCTTTCGAATCTAGGCGTCTTGGCACGTCGGAAGAAGCGCACGAAGGAAGCCATCGCCTACTACCAGCGGTCCCTGCGCGTAGATCCGAAGGTTGCTTCGACCCACCATAATCTGGGCAACGCACTCCTCGATGGCGGTCGTCTCGAAGATGCCAAGCGCGAATTCCTCGTTGCCCTGCAGCTAAAACCGGACTACGTCGAGGCTCGCTTGTCCCTCGCCGGAGTGCTCGTCACCCTGGGTGACGTGGACGAAGCGCTTCGGGAACTCCGCACGCAGCTCGAGCGCACCCCGAATCACGTGGGCGCCCTCGCCGCGACGGCTCGGCTGCTCATGAAGCGTGGCGATCACGTGGGGGCGACGCAATACCTTCTTCGCGCGATCGAAGTCGAGCCGGGACATGCCGAGGCGCTCAACAATCTGGGCTGCATCTTCTCGGATGCAGGTAAGAAGCTCGAGGCCAAGAGTTACTTCGAACGAGCCGTGCGAGCCGCGCCAAATCAGGCTCCCAGTCATCTCAATCTAGGGAACATGCTTCGTGATCTCGAGGGGCCTCAAGCGAGCGTCCCGCACTTCGAGCGAGCCACCGAGCTCGATCCGAAGTACGTGAAGGCGTGGTTCAATCTGGGGAGCGCACTGACGCGCATCGATCGCACCGAGTCCCTGCGCTGCCTACGGCAGGTCATCGCGCTCGCGCCCGATCACGTCGGAGCGCTCGTTTGTTGTCTGATGGAAGCGGAGAAGACTTGCGACTTCTCCGAAGCGGACAAACTCGACTCGCAGCTCGTCACGGCGCTTCGCGCTCAGGTCGGAAGCTACACGGATTGGAACGTGCTCGGTAACGTCGTCTACAACTCCATCTTTAGACCGTTGCCGTCGGATCTCCTCCCTGCCGTCGAGGAGCGTATCGACCGGTTGCTTCGCGAGTTGACGCGAAAGCAGGGACCGCTGCCGACCCTAGCCGTCGAACCTCGGGGAACGAACGAACGTCTTCGGATTGGTTTCATCTCACCCAATTTTCGCGATCACCCAGTGGGTCACGTGACGCTTTCTTTCTTCGCGGCTCTCGACCGAACGCGCTTCGAAGTACATGGCTTCTCCACTCAACTGAGCGCAGCCGAACACAACGAATACGTCGAACGCCACCGCTCGGGTTTCGACGCCTGGCACGCCATCGGGCGTCTTTCTCCTCGTGCCGCCGCGGCGGCGATTCGCGAACAACGGATCGACGTGCTCGTCGATCTCGACGGTTACATGGATAACACGAGCCCTCCCATCCTAGCATTTAGGCCCGCTCCCGTGCAGGCCTTTTGGCTCGGGCATGCGGGCGGTCTGGGGCTCAGCAGTGTCGACTACCTCATTGCGGATTCGATCGTGGTGCCCGAGGTCGAGGAGTCGAGGTATCGAGAGCGAATCATACGTATGCCGCGGGTCTATCACTGCGCGGATCGAGCGCCCATTGCGCAGTCGTATCCGAGCCGCGAGCAACTCGGACTACCCGCCGAAGGGTTCGTCTTTTGCGCGTTCAACAATCCGCAAAAGATCGATGCCCATGCCTTCGACTGTTGGATGCGGATCCTCTCGCGAGTGGAGGGGTCCTGCCTCTGGCTGTCCGATCCGCGACACGACGGAGAGATGGTCGCGCAGTTGCGAACGCGGGCTACGTCGCTCGGTGTTGCCCCGGAGCGTATCGTGTTTGCGACGCGCGTTGCCGATAAGTCCGTTCACCTGGCTCGACATGCACACGCGGGACTCTTCCTCGATACGTTCACGCTGAATGCCTCGACCACTGCGCTTGACGCACTTTGGGCGGGGGTTCCCATCGTGACGCTGGAAGGTTCGCGGTTCGCGTCGAGGATCGCCACGACGTTCTTGCGAAGTTTGGGGCTGCAGGAGCTCGTGACACCCGATCTGGCCGCCTACGAAAATCTGGCTGTCGAACTCGCCAGAAATGGGGGGCGTCTTTGCTCGATCCGCGAGCGATTGTGCGAATCGCGAGCGACTGCGCCCTCCTTCGACATCGAGCGATTCGCGCGCGACTTCGAGAAGGTCGTCGAGACGATGTGGCAACGCACGGTTTCGGAGCGAAATCCCGAGGCCAAGGCACTCTCCGAGTTTCAGGATCTCGCCGATGTGGCGGGCGTCGTTGGCGGTTCCGATGCCGCATCCACCAAGATGGATACGGAACGCACGGAAGAGATAGGCGAACGACCTCTGCAACCAGCGACGTCGGTGGAGGCGGGTTCCGTCCGACGGCTACATATCGGTGGCAGAGAACCCAAACCGGGATGGCACATCCTCAACGTTCAAGCGGGCCCCCACGTCGACTTCGTGGGAAATTGCGTCGATTTGTCGCGCTTCCCCGACGGGAGCGTCGAGGAGATTTATGCGTCCCACGTCTTCGAACACCTGGGATTTCGCGATGAATTACCCCGCGCGTTGCGCGAAGCCCATCGAGTCCTCGCGCCGTCCGGTCGTTTGTGCATCAGTGTGCCCGACCTCGAGACCCTGAGCCGACTCATCGTGAACCCCGAGGTCCCAAAGAACCAGCGCTTCTCGTTGATGATGCATCTGTTCGGCGCTCAGGAGGACGCTTACGACCATCATCGCGTAGGATTCACGGAAGAGATCCTCGGGATGTTCCTCAAAGCCGCGGGCTTCGTTCGCATGAAGCGCGTCAGCGAGTTCAATAGGTTCGATGACTATAGCTCCTATCGGCGTTTCGGCGTGCTCATCAGCCTGAACGTGGAGGCGTACAAGCGGTGATGAACGTCGTAAGAGCGGGCACGAGCCCTGTGGGAGGATGCGTGGAGGCAGAATTCCTGAGTCGTATCGAAGGGCTCATTCACGTCGGAGCCAACATCGGCCAAGAACGCGAGCTCTACGCTCGGCACGGGCTCGAGGTGCTCTGGTTCGAACCGAATCCCGACGTGTACGGGCGTTTGGTCCGCAACCTCGAAGCCTTCCCGAAGCAGCACGCCTTTCCCTATCTCGTCACCGATCGTGACGACGAAGAGTATCCCTTCTATCTCTCCAACAACGACGGGCGCTCGTCGTCGATATTCGATCTGAACCTCCACCAGGAGCTCTGGCCCAACGTTTTTTACGAAGGGGCGATCTCCCTTCGTAGTGTCACTCTCGATACGGTCCTCGAGCGGCACGCGGTGTCGAAGCGTCTGCTCGGCGCGCTCGTGATGGATACGCAGGGGTCCGAGTTACTCGTACTGAAAGGGGCGGCCCGACACCTTTCGGAGATCCGCTACGTCAAGACCGAAGCTGCCGACTTCGAGGCGTATTCCAAAGGGTGTACGGTGGAACAACTCACCGAATACCTGAGCGGCTTCGGTTTCGAAGAAATCGTACGCGAACCCTTCGCGTCGCGAAAGGCCGTCGGAACGTACTACGACGTCACGTACGCAAATCGACGACTCGTATAGTCAATCACGACGCTCCTCACTCGCTCTCGACGCTGCCATCGGCTCAGGATGCTTACCTGGCGCGCGGTCGGCTCACCTCTCGGCCGGCGAGATACTCCGTCCACATCGAGCGGAATGCGTCTTCGAGATCGCGGGTGACGCGACGATGATCCATCAGGGGCGATTCTCTCATTTGCTCGCGGATGGCGACGCGCGGCACGAGCGCGTTTCGATCTTTGCCGAGCGCCGTCGCGATGTCCACGTATTCCTCCAGACTGCGCGCGACCCACTTGGAGAAGCCAGCCAAGTGAAGGACGCGGCTCGCCAGTCGTTGTACCAGTGTCTGCCCTTCGAGCGTCACGAGTGGGACGCCCATCCACAGGGTGTGGAGTGCCGTCGTCTCGCCGCTATGTGGAAAGGGATCGAGCGCCAGATCGATGTCTGCGAACTCGGACAGATAACCCCCCATCGACGAATGATACCGAAACTCGAGTCGGTCGTTGGCGATGCCTTCACGTGTGAACCACGTGGCAAAGCGATCTCGTAACTCAGGGTCGCGGTAGGCGCCGTATTTGAGGATGAGTCTTGCACCATCGAGCGAGCGAAGGATCTTCGCGAAGGTGCAAACCACCTCTTCGGTCAGCTTGGCGGGGTTGTTGAAGCACCCGAGCGTCATGTAGTCGCGTTTCAAGCAAGGAGCGCTCGCTACGGAAGGACTCTGCGGAGGCCAATAGCTACTCGCACTGCGCGGAAGTCGGAATACCTTTTCGGTGAAGCGGTGCTCGAGGAACGTCGGAACCGACGGCAGATCCGCGAGTCGATAGTCGATTGTCGATAGCCCGGTGGTGTCGAAATAGCCGAGCCAGGAAACCTGGATGGGACTTGGGCGGCGTGCGAAGACGCCCAACCGGTTGCCCGCGGTATGGCCCGCGAGATCGACCAATACGTCGATCTTCTCCGCGTGGATGCGGTTCGCGAGCGCTACGTCGTCGAGCGCCGTGCAGTCGACGAAACTGTCGACGAGTTCTCGAAACCGGGCCGTGCCGCGATCGGGATTGCGCACGTCGGAGTAGCAGTGAAGGCTCACCGCGCGCGGATCATGCTCACGCAAGAAGGGTTCGAGCAGGTAGCCTACGGGGTGTTCTCGGAAATCGGGCGATACGAGCCCGATGTGGAGGACTCGGTGAGGATCCTCGCGCTTCGATCGCAAGTGGACGAACGGCGTGATCCCCTGCTCGATGGCTTTGGCGAGCTCGATGTGCGCTTCGTACAGGGCGTCCGGTGTGACGGTCGGATCGAAGTGCATCGAGAAGAGCAGGTTCGAGATCGAGATCCTTCTGTGCCGGCCGGATGCGAAGTCCGCGTTGATAGATGGCTCTGGCTTCACTGAACCGACCCTGGTCGCTGAGCGCCGTTCCGAGGTTGATGAGTCCTTCGATGCGATCGGGCCATGTTGCGACGGCTTCCGTGAGCACGCGAGTCGCTTCTACGGGGCGTCCCTGACGGATGAGCGTTGCCCCGAGGTTGATCTTGCTCACGACGTCTTCTGGTGTGAGCGTGAGAACCTGACGGAGGTAGCCCTCTGCGGCTTCGCCGTCGCCGAGTCCGGAGTACCAAGAGCCGAGCAGTCGGAGCGATTTGACGTCCTTGGGATCGAGCTCGAGAGCCCTTCGCAGGTACTCGGTGGCCTCACTGCGGCTCCCGCGCTCCCAGAGCAAGAGAGCGAGCTTCCGCAGCGGACTTGGCTCGGCCTTTCGCGCGATTCGGTGCTCGAGAAGGACGAGCGCCGACGCGGACCTCGCCTCGTCGAGTTCGCGAGCGATCAACGCATCGTTGGCAGCCGTGTCTGCCGGGTTGGCTTGTAGTCGCCGGATCCATGTCGCAACGTGACTCGTTGCGCTCGCGCTCTTGAGCAGAGAGGAGAGATTGTTTCGGACGCGTGGATCGCGCGGCGACAAAAGCTGGGCGACGAGGTAGCTCGTGCAGGCATCGTCGGGGACGTCCGCAGCTTGGAGGGCTGCGCCGTGGTTCAGGTGCGCCTCGACGTGCCGAGGATTGACGTCGAGGGCGCGCCTCGCGGCGTCGATGGCGGCGTCGATGTGACCGGCTTCTCGCCGTGCGTTGCTGAGCATGCTGAAGCCATCAGCCGCCCGTGGTTCGAGCTCGACGGCACGCTCGAACCACGTGATCGCTTCGTCCAAGTGGCCACGTTCCCGGAGCGTTCGCGCCAGGTTGACCGCTACGGCATAGTTCTTCGGCTCGAGCCGTAGTGCCTCGTTGAGGGTAGTGATGGCACTATCGAGATCTTCCCGTCCTCTTTTGGGCGATGCCGAGCAATCCGAGTAGGGATGCATTCGGCGGGCAATGTCGGAGCGCCTGTTCGAACCAACGCAGGGCCTCTTCTGCGGAGCCGCCGTGGAGTGCGACCAAGCCGAGTCCTTCGAGTGCCTCGGCGTTCGTTGGTGCCAGGGCATGTGCTTCGCGATAATGCGGCGCGGCCTCTTGCCAGCACTGCTTCTGACTGAGCGTGCGTGCCTGCTGCAGGGCGTGGGTCAGGGTCGTTGGTGCCGTTGCACTCATGCTGCCTTGGGTACCCGCCAGAATGCGGCCATGCTGTCGATGAGCTCGATGGGACTGTCGATGGAGTGCTTTTGTCGGAAGTCGTGGACGGCGCGTTCGCACGGGGGAACGGCCTTGTAGTCGTCGACGACGACGAACCCTCCAGGGGACACCTTCGAATACAAGGCGTCCAGAGCATCCATCGTCGATTCGTACAAGTCCCCATCGAGCCGCAGGAGTGCGAGCGCACGAATAGGTGCGTTCGGAAGGGTATTTTTGAACCAACCCTTGAGGAATCGGACTTGGCTGTCGAGGAGATCGTAACGCGCGAACAGTTCGCGCACCTCGTCAATCCCAACGGCGAGGGACGGGAATCGCTCCTTGGAAAAATCGAAACCTTCGTCTGCTGCGAGCGTCGGTTTCGGCAATCCCTCGAAGGAGTCCGCCACCCAGACCGAGCGATCGGTGATGCCGTGGGCCATCAAATATCCGCGCATGAAGATGGTGCCTCCGCCGCGCCAGACACCGGTTTCGATGAGATCGCCAGGGACGTTCTCATCGCGGACGACGTCGAGGCACCGATGGAGATGCTCGAGTCGTTTGCGTCCCATCATCGTGTGGCACCCCTCGGACAGAAATCGGAGATCGTGGCGTGGCACGACGCGACCATCGGGCATGCGCTGCTTGAGGGTAACCGTCCAGCCCTCTTGTCGCACCGTGCGGACGTGCTTGAGCCATTCGGTCTTCCGGATCTCCACGAGCTCCGTGAGATTCGAAGGGCTTGCCGAGCAGGGATTGGTTGGCCATAGCCAAGAGACGCGCTTCGAGCTCGGGGTTGAGTTCGTTCACGAGCGACTTCTTCAGCAGCGACAGGTATCGTTCGGTGAGGGGGAGCGGACCAGATGACGTCACTTGGCTCGGTGGCGGTTCACGGGGTTCCGCAAAGTGCCGCCATGGCCTTTGGGGTGAACCTCGAAGCCACCTACGACCCCCGCTCGAATCACGATAAGCGAGCAGGATCCTACGCCGCTACGGCGGAGGTTTTCCGCGTCGTTTGGGGCGCCGCTACGGGGAGACTTCCCGTGCCGTTTGGGCGCGAAACCGGGGGCCAAACGGCGTGTTTTTTCGCGGGGCCGCTCGCGGCTGCTCGGTGCGCGAGGGCAGTCGTGGGGCGCTTCGCGTCCAGGGGCTACGATGCTTCGTCTAGTCGACGGGCGAAGCCGGCAGTAGGATTCGGAATCGAGCCCCCGGTACGTACTGGTCGTCGAGGTCGATTCGTCCCCCCGCGGCTTCGACGAGCCCTCGGCAGACCGCGAGCCCGAGTCCCGTACCTTTTCCGACCTCCTTGGTCGTCGCGAATGGTTCGAAGAGTCTCGAGCGCACGTTCGTGGGCACTCCGGGACCGTCGTCGCTGACGGAGAGCTCGATCTGCTTTTCGTCGAGCCGAAACGCACGAATGGTAATCTTTCCGGAGCCGCCCATTGCATCGGCTGCGTTGAGCAACAGATTGAGGAGGACTTGAACCAGCTTCGAGCGAGACAACGTAACTTGGGGCAGATCGACGCTTGCGTCCACATCGATATCGAGGCCGCGGAAGCCCTTCTGCGGGCGAACCAGAGACAGCGTTTCCTGCAGTGCGGAGTCGATCGTACAGGGCTCCTCCTCGAGCTTCGCGCTCGACGGCGACGTCGGTCGGGCAAAGTCCAGTAGATCGCGCAAAATCCGATGAATTCGCTCGGTCTCGCGCTGGAGACGCTTCAGGAAATCTCGCTCTTCGTCGGGGGAGAGTCCGCCTTGGACGAGGAGATCGATGAGCCCCATCATCGCCGCAATCGGGTTTCCGAGCTCGTGGGAGAGTCCTGCTGCGAGGCGTCCGACGGACGCGAGTCGTTCGGCGCGCAGGAGTCGCTCCTGCGCTTCCTCGAGTCGCTCGTGACTCGACTTCACCTCTGCGATGCGCGCCTTCAGTGCGGCTTCCTCGGCGAGCAGTCGTTCTGTCATGACGTGGAAGCTTTGCGCCAGGGACTCGAGCTCACGGGCGGGCAGTCGCGGAACCTCGAAGGCTCGTGCGCCAAGTGTCGTCCGTCTTGCGACGCGTCCGAGCGCGTCCAAGGGACGAACGATGAGGAACGTGAGCGCGACGTAGATCGCGAGCAACACGGCCACCCAGAGCAGCCCCGAATAAAGGGCGAGTAAACCCAAGAACGAGTGCCGTTCGGCTCGTCTCGATTCGATGCCTACACCGACGTAGGCGGTCCCCGTGTTTCCGCGGGAGCCAGACCAAATCAAAAGCTTGCCGCTCGTCTCGTCACGCACTCCCTGTTCGAATCGCGTCCACTCGGTGACTCCCGGCCGCGGGAGGCCGAGGTGTACGGTCGCTCCGTCCTGCATGCTCTCGACGTGCAGGCCAACCATGGGTGAAAGGAGTTTCGGCGCGAGCTGCCCGTCGGCGACGGCATGACCGATGGACCGTCCGAGTTGCAGGGCGGCTGCATGTTCGGTGCGCTCCATCGCGACGCGCGTGAACGTCATCGTCGTCCAAAGCAGCGGTACGAAAGCGAGCCCGAGAAGCAGGCTGACCAGGAGTAGTAGCTGGGGCCGCAGCCCGAGGTGCATCACCTACCATTACCCGTCCTCGGGATTGCGGGAAAGTGGGCCGTTCCGATCGAGTTCTGATAGGCGGAGGACTCTTCGATGGATCCCCTCGTTCGCCTGGTCCAAACCGTACAGCAGGTCCTCGGTCGTTCGGCGGGATTAGCGCTCAGCTTTGGCCTGGGTGCGTACGTGGTCGCGCGTCACGCCGGAATGCTGTCCCCGCTCTGGGATCTGTTCGCGGTCGTGGTGTTCGTCAGCTCCCTCGTGCATCGATTCGTTCAGCGGTTTCGTCTCGGTCATCCCGAGGGGACAGCGCGACTCGATCTCGAGCTCTGCACGCACTTGCTCGTGTTCGTCTACGGAGCGGTCGTGTTGCTCGGGGGCAAACTCGACGGCCCTTACCACGGCTTCGTGTATCTCGTGCTGATGCTGACGGCGGCGTTTACGCGAGGTCCGGTAACGGTGCTCGCCGTCGCATTCGGACTTCTGCTCGAACTCGCACTCGAGCTTGCGAGTGGGCATCCCGAGTGGACGTCACGGCTGCTGCCGCACGTGCTCTTGTCGACCCTCTTTGCGACGATTAACCTGATTGTTTTCCGTGCCGAGATCGCGCGTGTGCGTCAGCTGTCACGGTCCCATGTCGAAGCCGAGATCGAGCGCATGAAGGAGTCGGCACGCTCCTATCGACTCATCGTTGCGCCGAGTGGCGCGGTCGAATCACGCACGTCGCCGCGGAGTGAAGACGAGCGCGTCGTTCACTCTGCCGTCGAGGAGATCCGCTCGGCCTTGAGCTTCGCTCTCGAGCTCCTGACGCGACACTTCGGACTCAAGACGGCCGCACTTTTCTGGCTCGATGCGACAGGACACAAGGCGCATCTCCAGGAGCTCGTCACCAGCACCGAAGGCGTGCTTTCGGGCCCCTTTGCCGCCAAAGATGGCATCTTCGGCGCCGCGCTCTCACAGTCGAAGCCCGTGAGCATCACGGGCGCCAAGGTCGGGCGTCAGCTGCCCTATCGCGACGAGCCGCTGGCGCAGCTCAGTGTCAGCGCCGTTCCCGTCCTCGATCACGGCAATCCGAGAGGGATTTTGTTGGTCGAGCGTGGTAACGACCGCCCGTTTTCGTCCGAAGACGAAGAGATGCTCGTCGCGACCACGCGATTCGTTCTGCGCGTCGTGGAAAACGAGCGCGTGTTCGTACAACTCGAACGCGCCAAGCTCGAGCAGGGCAAGCTCTATCGCGCCGTGGACAAGCTCGCCGCGAGTTCGACGGAAGCCGAGGTCATCGAGGCTGCCGTGGCGAGCGCACGGGAGTTCGCGAGTTTCGATTGCGCCATCGTCACTTTGTTCGACAAGGCACAACTCAAACACGAGATCTGCGCCGCGAGCGGCGAAGGTACGGAGGCGCTGATTGGACGGAGCTTTGGGCACAATCCCGGCCTCGTCGCCATGGCCGTCGCGAACCAACACCCGCTCCCCTATCGTGGAGATTACGATCCGATCCGACAGATGGTGTTCGCGAAAGGGATCGAACCCCCGCCGCTACCCTCGATTCTCGTCCTGCCGTTGATGGTGCACGAACGCGCGCTGGGCACCCTCGTCCTCGGATCGCGACGCAAGGGCGCCTTTGCTGGCGCGGTGCGGACGATCCTCGAGGTGCTCGCGAGCCATCTCGCCGTGTCGCTTTCCAATGCGCGCATGCTTCGCCGATTGGAAGAGCTGGCGACGCTCGATGGCTTGACGGGGCTATTGAACAAGCGTGCGCTGCTCGAGCTCGCGGGACAGAAGCTCCGCTCGGCGCAACGATTCGGAAAGTCCCTGAGCGTGCTCATCTGCGACATCGATCACTTCAAGAAGGTGAACGATACGTACGGTCACGACGTAGGAGACGTCGTGATTCGCGGTTTCGCCGACGTGCTGCGACGAAACAAGCGCGACATCGACATCTTGGGTCGATTCGGTGGGGAAGAATTCGTGATCGTGTGTGAAGAGACGGCCGAGGCTGGCGCCGTACAATTGGGCGAACGCATTCGTGCCGATCTCGAGTCCACGCGATTCGGTACCGAACAGGGTGAACTCCAAGTGACGTGTTCCGTCGGGACCGCGACGTTTCCTGCCTTCGGACAAGACTGGGATACGCTGTTCAAGTCCGCTGACGAGGCGCTGTACACGTCGAAGCGGGGCGGTCGGAATCGCGTGACGTGCGCGGGTGGCAAGCGCGCAACGCCTGTGACGAAGCGTTCAGAACGTACCTCCAGTGTTCCCGTACGTCCGAACTGATCGTTGGCTTAAGCGCGCACTCCAATAAAAAGATTCTCCTCAAGATCGAAACTCGTTGCCCGTTCTAACGCGGTGACATCGGGTTTCGCGCTGCCGCGGTAGCGAGCAGAAACGGCCCGTCAAGGAGCCCCTATGAGAAATCTCATTGGAATCATTGCCTTGTCGCTTCTGGCAGCTACTGCGGGATGTGCCAGCGACACCGATCCGACCTACAATCAACAGAACGATCCGAGTACGTCCGACAATCCCTTCCAGGCGATTGAGCAGAACATTACGGGACTTCAAACCAAGTGCGTCCTCGATGCAACGGGCGCGACGATGACCATCACGATGGCGTCGGGTGAGATCGCCCTCATCGCCAAACGCGTCGTCGATTCGGCCCTCACGGTAAACGGCGAAATCTGTACCTTGGCGGATCTGACTCCGGCGACTGCCCTCGCGAGCAAGGTGAAGCGCATCGCTGTCACCGGTGCCGCTGGTTCCAGCCAGATGGTCATCGTCGACTACACCAACGGCACCTTTGCTCTGGGTGGCACTGCTGCGTCCACGACGTCCATTGCCATCGACTTGGGTAGCGACGCTGGCGACGCTCTCGGCGTGAAGACGACGGGCACCGCTGACACGGTATCGCTCAACTCGACGGGCGTACGCGTCAACACGGACGCTTACAACGACATCGTGCTCACGGGAACCTATGGTGCGACGACGGTGTACTTGGGCGCGGGCGCCGACACGTTCTCTGCCGGCGACTACGGTCGCGCGGTGACGGTCTATGGCGGCGCGGGTGCCGACACTTTCAACCAGACTGCGTCGGTTACCGGTAACGAGACGATCTACGGTGGCGCGGATACGGACACCGTAAGTTACGCCTTGCGCTCCACGGCCACGACGGTCTCCGTCACTTTGGCTTCGGGTGCCACGGATGCCGACGACGGCGACGGCGCAGCCACGGAGAACGACGACATTCGTTCCGACGTCGAAGTGGTCATCGGCGGCTCGGGCGACGACGTGTTCGATTGCGCGGCCGCCAACTGTACGCTCACGGGTGGCTCGGGCAACGATACCCTCACGGGCAGTACCGGCAACGACACCATCAACGGTGGCGACGGTAACGACACCCTCGTCGGTGGCGCCGCAGAAGACACCCTCAACGGTGACGCTGGCGACGACAGCCTCACGGGTTCTGCTGGCAACGATACGCTCAACGGCGGCACGGGCAACGACACCTTCGCCGAGGGTGCTGCCACGAGCGGTTCCGACGTCTTCAACGGCGGCGCCGGCACGGACACGGTGAACTACTCCGGGCGCTCCATCGCCTTGACTGTCACCATGGACGGCGTCGCGGCGGACGACGGCGAAGGCAGCGAGAACGACAACGTGAAGGTCGACGTCGAGAACATCGTTGGCGGTTCCGCAAACGACACCATCACCGGCAATGCGCTCAACAACGAGATCACGGGTGGAACCGGCAACGACACCTTGAACGGTGGAGTTGGCGACGACATGTTCCACGAGGGTGCAGCTACGAGCGGCACCGACGTGTTCAACGGTGGCGATGGCGTGGATACCGTCGACTACAGCGGGCGTTCGGTGGCTGTCGTCGTCACGATGGATGGCGTCGCCGCCAACGACGGCCAGGCCTCCGAGAACGACAGTATCGGCACGGATATCGAGAACTGCTACGGCGGTTCGGCGAACGACACGATCACTGGCAACGACTCGGGTAACGAGCTCGTCGGTAACGACGGCAACGACACCTTGACCGGTGGTCTCGGTGACGACGTAATCGAAGGTGGACATGGTGCCTCCTTGGCGTCCGAAACCAACACCATCGACTGCGGCGCAGGCGACGGCGACATTGGTTACGGCGCAGGTAACGGCACGGACACCGGCTGCGAATTCTCCATGTAATGAATCGCCTCGTGTGAAGCCCTGGACGCCTTTGAACGGGCGTCCAGGGGCCGCTTCTCGTCGGTGGTGGAATCGACGGGGGGCACTTCGAATCCTGCCGATGCTTGCGGCGGGATTCGCTCTTTCGAAGGGAGTGTCAAGGGTTTGACGCTCTCTTTTTGCGTGCAAGGGGGCCAGGCACGCATTCACTGTTCCGCGAAAGGCGCCGTTCTACGAGGTGCTTGCCGATTCTTGCTTCTCGGCATTCCTTCGAAAGGATGGCGGCCTTCATGCGTTGGTTCAGAGCTCTCAGTGGTCTTCTCGTTCTCTCGACGATGCTCGCGTGCAGTGCCGCTCCGAAGTCGAAGTCGTCGGGCGGTGCGGGAGACGATGGCGAGGGCGGCAAGGCTCAGACCTCCAAGGGTGGCTCGGGTGCTCAGGGCTCTTCGGGTTCGGGCGGCACGGGCAGCGGCGGTACGAGCGCGACCACCGTCGTCGAGATCTCCGACAAGATGACGTTGAAAGAAGCCTCTGCGCGCATCGTAGGTCGCATCGGCGACGATCTCGCCGTCACGGTGACGGGCACGAGTGAAGTCGGGCTGGTTGCATCGGTCGGTCTCGGATTGCGCAAGGGGGACGCGTCGCCAGTGATTCTCTTCGATTCGAACTACGATGGTGAGCTCGACAGTGGCGACGGCCGGGTCGTCCCCGAGACCCTTCCGACGGCAAAGGACTTTACGACGATGGTGAAGCTGCACGGAGTCGCCAAGTACGAGGATCTCACGACGGTCGAAGTCAAGCTGTTCGATCGCGACGGCAAGGCGACGGAACCGGTGAGCGTGAAGATCGAGAAGCCGACGATTTCAGTGCTGGGCGAGGCTTGCGATCCTTCGTTCGTCACGAGCCGCTGCCGTCAGGGGTTCTCGTGCGTGGGCGAACCCGCCACGTGCGAAGAGGGAACCAAACCGACCATCACTCGCGGAGCTTTTCAACGAGGTACCGAAGGACCTTTCATGCGCTTACGTGGCGTCGATCCTGACGAGGACGTTCTCTTCGTGCGTGTCGACTTTCTCACGGACAAGAACGTGCCGATCTCCCTCGATCTGGACGGAGACGAAGTGCCAGACGCGACGAGCTTCGAGGTCGAGGTTGGGATCAAGAACGGATCTGGTGGGTATGTTTTCGTCGACGAAGCGGGTTGGGGATTCGAGAAGCTCGTTCCAAAGGTGGGACTCACCGCGATCGACTCTCGACAAAACGAGAGCACGACGGAGGTATACGCGATTACGACCAGGCTCACTCGGCAGCTCAATCAGACCTGTGACCTCGACGGCTTCGACATTTGCGCCGACGGAACGGTCTGCTTGCCCGGGCGTCAGGCGGGGTCGGCATTTTGCACGACGTACGCGCAAGCCCAATCGAATCGCTGCGCCGTTGCGCCGGTGTGGAACGTACAAAGCGATCCGAAGAGATTCACCGGTGTCATCTCGGGCTACAGCGCTTGGGATCCTCCCGACGGCTGCTTCGGATCCACCGCACGCGGGCGACCCGAAGCCGTCGTCAAGGTTCATGTCTCGAGCAACCTGAAACGACTCACCTTGTCGACCGCCGAGCCCGAGACGCAGATCGACACTGGAATCGTCGTGCTCCCCTCGTGTTCGGCGGCTCCGGAGAAGATGCTTGGATGCAACGACGACAGTCAGGGGTTCACGTCCAGCGTGACCATGACCGATGTCACGGCGGGGGATTACTTCGTCATCGTGGAGTCGGTGCAATCCGATGGCGGCAGCTTCGCGCTGCGTGCGATCGTCGAATGACGTGATCACGTCGAGCCGACAAAAATCCGTCGCGCTGGTCTGGCTGGGCGTCCTGACCCCAGTTCCAGGACGGGACAGCCTCGCCAGTTCACCGATGGGAAGCTACTATCGGCCCCGTGACAACCGAGCTCGACCTGCCTGCGTTACGCAACGAGATTGACGATATCGACGAGAAATCCTCCGCCTCGTTGGGCGTCGCATCGAGCTGGTGCTCCAAGTCGGCGAGTACAAACGCGAGCGTGGCCTCCCCGTTTACGACGCCGATCGCGAGCGCGCCGTACTCGAACGCCTGATGCGCCTCGCTCCCGCGGGACTCGACGCCCAAGTCGTTCGACGGATCTTCGAACGCATCATCGACGAGTCGCGCGGCATCGAGCAACATCACACGTCGTAGGGTAACCTGCACCTGCGTCGGCACCGGCATCGGCATCGGCATCGGCATCGGCATCGGCATCGGCATCGGCATCGGCATCGGCATCGGCACCGGCACCGGCATCGGCATCGGCATCGGCATCGGCATCGGCATCGGCATCGGCATCGGCATCGGCACCGGCACCGGCATCGGCACCGGCATCGGCACCGGCACCGGCGTCGGTAGCCGCACCGGCATCGGCACCGGCATCGGCATCGGCATCGGCATCGGCACCGGCATCGGCACCGGCATCGGCATTGGCACCGGCATCGGCATTGGCATCGGCACCGGCATTGGCACCGGCATTGGCATCGGCACCAGTAGAAGGCACAGCCGCTACGGCTGTTGCTGTTGCTGTTGCTGCGGCTGTTGCAGCCGCACGCGAAGTGGCGTGTGCATGGCCTTTCGGCGCACCTTCCGCGCCACCGCCGATATTCGCGGAGGTTTATGCGCCAGCGGTGGCACGCAAGCTGCGCCGGGGGATGGTCATGCACACACCCCTTCGCGACCAGCTTTTGACGCAGATTATGAGCATCCTCGCGCAAGCGCGACCCTTGGTCGACATCATCGCGCGGCGCGATCGCGAGCTTGCGTCGCAAGCGCGGCGCGCGCTCAGCAGCATTGCGCTCAATGCCGCCGAAGGATTTGGCACGCAAGCGGGCAACGCGCGGCTCCGCTTTCAGAGCGCACACGGCTCCCTCAGCGAAGCGCGCGTTGCGCTCGAACTCGCCGTTGTGTGGGGCTACCTCGACGAATCCAAAACCGCCGACTTGCTCGCAGCGCTCCACGCCGTTGGCGGGCGTTTGTATGGGCTTGCGCGACGGTGACTGCGTTAGCTATCAGCCTTCAGCTATCAGCCTTCAGCTATCAGCCTTCAGCTATCAGCCTTCAGCTATCAGCCTTCGGTCGCAGTCGCTGTCGCTGTCCCAGTCCCAGTCCCGGTCGCCGTGTTCAGCGTCGCATCAGTCCATAAAGCCGCGCTCCCAGCGAGTGAAGCCTTCGGTTCAGCTCGTCAATGTGTGCTTCGTGTACGTACTGCCACGCGACCGCGGCGCTCAAAGCGGCGCGCACCTCCGACAGTGAGCCGTGCGCCGACTCGAAGCGCATGCGCGCATTCCCACCGCGGCAGCGAATCCTTCCGCGACATTCAGAACCACACTATTTAGCGCTCGACGGATTTGGTTGCCCAAGTCGCAATCGCGCCGTTCGATTGCCACGACGAGCGGCCTCGCGCTCGCGATGATTGCCGTTGCTTCGTTCAAGAGTTGGTTCGAAATCAGGCTGTGCATGACCTCCCTCTCGGCGCATCTTTTCGTGACGCCGCGAAGCGATCCCATCGCCGCATCTCATCGGCGGCGGCAAGAAAAGTGCGCCGCAAGGCATGCGCAGCCTGATTTCGAACGAGACGGCGGCGACAGAGACAGAGACAGAGACAGAGACAGGGACGGTGAGTGTGACCGTGACGGTGACGGTGACGGCTTCAGCTTTCGGCTATCAGCTTTCAGGCTTCAGCCATCAGTCCCAGGTCTCCGAGCTGACAGCTGAGAGCTGACAGCTGAGAGCTGACAGCTGCTCCCAGTCCCAGTCCCCGCTCCCAGTTGCTCTAGTGCAGCGTGTGCACGCCGCCGTCGTGCTCGACCGTCGGGATCTCGGATGTCGAGCTCACCGGCGGGCGTGGCTTGGGTGCGCTCGGTGCCGAAGGACTGGCCACGACGATGTGGACGCGACGCTCGGGCTCCATGGCTGATGCCTCGAGCAACGCCTTCTCGAAAAGTGCACGACGCGCCGCCTCGCGGGCGGCGTTTCGCGCGTCTTCGGTCGCCTCTTCCTTGCGCCAGCGTTCGAGGGTTTCGGCGTTTCGGCGCTTCCGTCGGCGATAGCCGACGAAGAAGAGAACCACGATGCCCGTCCAGAGCACGGCGGTGCTCGAGAGAATTGGCCAATAAGTGTATCGCTTCGATACGTCTTCACGCCATTCGGTTTCGAGGGATCGGCGATCGATATCGTAGGAAGCGAGCAGCGATTGATCGAAGGTCTTTCCCTTCGCGAGTTGTTCGACCAATGCATCGAACCGGTAGCGATCTTGATGTCGCACCAAGTAGCGCACGATATCTGCGGCTTGCGCGTACGCGACGGACGCCGCTTGTGCGTCCTCGGGAAAACTGCGCTCGAGACGATCGAAGGGGATCAAGTTTCCCGAGACCGTTGCAGTCCAAAGGGTCTGCAGTCGGGGTAGTGAACTTTCGCCCGACACGAAGACTGCAAACCCTTCGTTGAACCAACGTGGGACGGGTTTTCCCCCGAGGGCATCGTGGAGGGCAACGTGTCCCAATTCATGTTTGAACGTTTCGACGACGTCGTGTCTCTGATTCGGATGAACGGGATCGAGCGTGAGCAGGATGAGCCCGAGCTCCGAATAAGCGACTCCCGCCGCGTACTTCGGATAAGGAGCGTTTTCTGGGGCGAGCGTCGCCATTTCACGTGGAGTGCGGGCAATCCGCACATGCACGCGTCCGAGTACGGGCCTCCCGAGCTTCTCCGTGAGATCGGCTCGCGTGGTCTCCGCGACCTCCATCAAGTTCGTCAGGCGCGACCGTACCTCTGGAGGATAGGCGTACTCGATCCATCCGCTGTTGTGGCGCTTGAACCCCGAAGGCGGAGGTGGCAATCGTATTCCCTCGACCATCGCGTTGGGCGCGTCCTCCGGAGGACGATGGACGGCGGGATCGAGCGTGCTTGCGGCCGCCTCCGCTGCTCGGGGTGCTTCGAGCGGTGCTTCGGGCGCGGCGGCAGCTGCAAGCCCGAGGGTCAAAACGACACCAGCCCACAGCAACTGAAGCCATCGTCCAAAGGGGCTCGAAGCGTCCGCCCAGCGTTTTCGGTGCCAGATCACGGGATGCAAGCCAACGTAAGGTCGGCTTGCGTCCGAGTCAACGCGCGGACGCGCGCGCCGCCAAAACTCTTTGCGTTGTATTGGGTTATCCAGCGCCTGGCCGCGGCAGCGCGCGCCGCTCGACCCACGTCAGTCACCGAAGCGAACCCGATCGCGCCTCAGGTGGGTCGAGCCGGTTACCGCAGTGACTCGCTCGAATCGTCACCAGCAGGTTTCCGGAAACCGTCTCTGCGCCCGCGGGTCATCCTGGACGGATGCTCCGGTGTCCGCGCGTGGGTCTTGTTCTAGCTGAGCCAAGCCCAGAGCAGACTGCTGCGAGCCAATGCGGGTGCAATCTCGACTTGCTGCAACGCCACAGTGAGAGACAGCGCACATACGCCGAAGGCGAGCGGTCCCGCCGTACGGGCTGCGGACTCGAGTTTGACTGGGAACCGTGCGAATCCGCCGACGAGGGCAACGGCAACGCCGAGGGAGCCGTCGATGATGGCGCTCGAGAGCAGCTTGTGGGCGCCGAAATGACGCAGCCACGAAAGCAGGGGCAATGACAAGCATACCAGTGAGACGAGCGTGAGCACGCCGGCAAGGACGAAGCCGAAGGTGCGTCGACGTGGATACGGCGAGCGCAGATTGGTGAGCACACGCGCTGCGAAGGCCCAGCTCAATGCCACGACGATCCCGCTCATGACGGCATAAGTGGCGGCACCGAGGGGCCGATGGTGTGTATGGCCGTGCAGTAGCGTGCCGAGCAGAGCGAGCGGCCCGAGCGCGAAGCCGAGCCCGAGGGGGAGCGCGGGCGAACGTCGAGGCAGCGGACGCGCGACACGGATCGCCGCCGCAAGAATGCCGAGGAGCATACCGTAAAGACCTGCGGCTCCCATCCAAACGAAGGCAGCCCGATCCCAGTTCGCTGTGCTGCGCAAAGCAACCGGGAGGGCGAGGAGCGCGCCACCAGGAAGGCCGAACAAGAGCCCTTCGGCGAACGCGACGCCGGACGAAGGTGGGAGCGCGTAGCGCTGGGTTTTGAGGCCAACGATGTGATAGCGGGACGGGTTTTGGGAGACGGTGAAGTTGCTCATGATCTTACGCCGTTCGAAGCTCGAGCCAGATCCGTCGCGCCTGTTGTTCCGTCAGGTAGTGGTTCTTCAGGTACCAACGAATGGCGCGATCGAGGGTCTCACGATGGGGGCGATGGCGGTAACCCAAGTCGTGTTCCGCCTTCTCGCTGCTCACCCACGAGTACTTGTTGACGCGATGCTTGATGAGCTTTCGAGTAATGGGTGGCGGTTCACCGGTCCAGCGCGCCCAGAGCTTCACGAACACGGCGAGGAGCTCCAGCGTCGCTCGTCCGACGCGGCCGCCAGGAGCGGCAAGACCCGTCAAGTCGCTCAAGGTCGAGAAGAGCTGCTCGTAGGTCACGTTGTCGCCGCCGAGGATGTACCGTTCGCCAGGGCGGCCGCGCTCGAGCGCAAGGACGTGTCCCATCGCGACGTCATCGACGTCTACGAGATTGAAACCACCTTCGAAAATAGGAACACGGAAATCGGGGCTGCGTCGGAGGTAGTCGAGGAGCAATCGCCCGTTGGGGGTGGGCTTCCAATCACCAGGTCCAAAGAGTGCGGCGGGCAAGACGCTCACGATGGGCAGCCCCGCGGACTGCGCTTCGCGAACGATCTCGTCTGCTCGCAATTTCGAGAGGTAGTACGTCTCGGGATCCTCGACGTTGAAGCCGTGGGATTCGGTGAGGGTCGTCGGTCCGTCGGTAACGCCAAGCACCCCGACGCTGCTCGTCATGACGATGCGCTCGACGTCGCGACGTTTGGCGGCCCAGAGCACGTTCTTCGTGCCGAGCACGGCGGGCTCCATGATGCTCGCGGGATCTTGCGCCCACATCGAGAAGTTGCCGGCGACGTCGATCAACCGCGTGCAACCGGCGAGCGCTCGGTACACCGAATCTCTGACGAGCACGTCGCCGTAGGCGAGTTCGAAGGACTCGGGAGGGAGTCCCGTGAACATCTCGAGTCGAGACCCTGCGCGCACGAAGGCTTTGACGGACTCTCCTCGAGCCACGAGTTGTTTGACGAGACGAGAGCCCAAAAATCCCGAGGCTCCGGTGACGAGGATGCGATTCTTTGGGGGCATCATGGGTTCAGGGGCTTTCTTCGAGCCACGCCGTCCGCGGGGCTTTCGCGGGCTGGCAGCGAGTTTCGGTCGCAAGTGCTGCTTTGACGGCTCTTCGGACCTCGGGAGAAACGTTCGAGTTCGAGAGGAGCGGATCGAGCCGTTTCGCAAGATCTGCCGGGTGGATCTCCGCGAGGGCGGCGAGTGCACTCGCCGAGAGGGAGCGTGCGCGCAAATCCATTCCTGGGGACGATAGCTTGCGAGCTTGATCCGTCAGACTGTCGAGGGCGGGCTCGTAGCAGAGTTGTCCCAGGCTGCTCACTGCCGCCAAACGGACCTCGACGCGTTCGTCCTTGTCTTCGAATCGGTCGAGTAGTGCGGCGCCGGCGAGCGAGATCTGCTTCTTGCCGATGGCTTCGGCGACGGCGGCTCGAACGACCCATGCCGAGTCGTCGAGGGCGTCGACGAGAGCGTGATCGGCAGTCGAATCCTGCGGCTGCGTCGCGAGGGATTCCGCCGCTTGGGCGCGCACGAGCGGCCACGGATCGACGTTCAAGCGTTCGGCGAGCGCAGCGCGAGCGTTCGGCGCGTGGTGTTTGGCGAGGACCTGCGTTGCTGCTTCTCGAACCCGCACTTCGGGATCCGAGGTTGCGGCGAGGATCTCGTTGGCGAAGAGCTCGACGTCGATCGTCGACCGCACTGCTTCGAGCCGTACCTCGAAACGCGGATCCTTGCTCATCGTTTCTGCGAGCCGCTTCGAGAGGATCCGACTCGCTTTCGCCAAGCGATGCGCCGGCTCCACGAGGAGATAGCGTGTCTTCCAATCCGTCTCGTTCTCGAGGAGCCCCTCGAGTCTCGGCACGGCGACCTCGGCGTATCTTTCGAGCCGAGCTCCGAGTGCCCGCATCAGATCGACCACGGCGGATTTCGGAAGCTCTTTCGACGCTAGCTCGGTCGTGATCGTGTCGCTCGCTTTCGGTGAGCGCGCGGCCTGGGTCACGAGTTCTCGAAGCCAGCGTCGATGCTTCGGGTTGCCCACGAGTCGCGGCGCGAGATACGCAATGGCGCGATCGGGTGCGACCTCGGTGAAGAGCTCGAGGAGCGGGCGATGCTTCGGCGTCGGACGTGCACCGAGGGCTTGCTCGATGGGGGCAACGACGGTGGGACCACAGCGACGGAGGCGATCGATGGCGTGCAGTCGATGCGCTTCGACATTGCCGAGCAGGGCTTCGATGTAGACGGGACTCGACTCACCACAGGGCGCATGATCGAGTACGTCGAGGGCAACGCGCCGTCCGTCTTCGTCCAAGCTACCGAAGGCGCGCGCGACGGCGGCTTGTGCCTCCGCTCCGAGCGCCGAGAGCACCGAGCCCGCGGCTTCCGCGCGTGCGCCGCCTCCAGCCAGAGCGCCTACCAACTGTTCGATGTTGGCCGATGCGAACTCCGAATCCGCGGCGACTTCGGCGAGCGTCAGTTCCGTATTCGGTTTCTCCCCGTACGCGCTCTCGGCGACGATGGCTACGCAGTCCGTGCGCACCGCGGCAGGGAGGGCCACATGCCACTGAACGAGCGGCGCCTTCCAGGGATCGGTCGGAAAGCGCACCGAATAAATCGGTCCGTTGGTGACGAGCCAAAGTCGTTCGGGGCCTGCACCGTTCGGGATGCTCTTCTTTTCGGGGCGCACGACGAAGCGGAACCCTTGCAGGGGAACGTCGCTTGGTGCGCGAAAGGTGACGAACTCGCCGCGCCCTGCGCCGCCGCGATTCTCTGCCCAGGTCGTTTCGGGATCGCCATCGGTGAGCGCCGCGGGCCATCCGATGGCACTGCTTGCGCCGAGGGGTCTGAGGAGCGTCGCTGATGATCCCAAGGACCCGCTTTTTGCTGCCGTGGTCGCAGTCGCTGTCGCGCTCGCCGTCGTCGTTGCAGCGGTCGACGGATTCGCTGTGCTCGTGGCGGGCTTGGCCGAGGCATCGGCTTCTTTTGTTGGTTGCGTCGTGACTACGGAAGCTTGCGATGCGGCGGGGCTCGAGGTGGGTTCGGCAACGAGCTCGGGAGCTCGCTCGCGTTCTTCCGCGGACAGTCGCTGCACCTTCGCGGGGCGAAGCGTCAAATCCTTCGGGGAAAGCATGCGCGGGGCGAGTGTCGTCGGACGTCCGCACAGGGAGAGATCCTCACGCAGCTCGCCGAGCACGATCCGTCGCGTGCCTTGGTCGTCGATGGGGTCGCTGATCTCGAGAAGCGGGCCCGTGCGCAGGCCGTCTTCGCCGGGAAGCAATCCCGTGTAGCCCTGAAATAGGATCTCGGGTTCGTTCTTGCCGGGTTTCGCAACGATGAGGGCCTGCCAGGTTCGATGGGGGGCATCGGCGGGAATGGTGACCACCACGGCGTGACGATCCGAACCGATTGGGACGATCTCGAACTTCGTTTCGCTCGCTTTCGCCCGGAGTGCCGCGGGCGCGTCGAGAGCGATCCCTTGAACGAGGCTCGCCGCGCTCGATGCTCCGGTTCCGATCTTGGCGCGCAAGAGCCCCGACGGATCGAATCCGACGGCCAACTCGGGTTGCCCCCCCGCGGCTTTGGCAACGGCGATGGCGGTCGCCGCTTGGGCGAGGTTCGTCGATGCCAAGTGGATCGAGCAAATTGCTGCGAGGAGTCCCGCGAGCAGCGGAACGGGTCGTGAGCGAAGCCGGCGGCGCGACATGGCCGGATGCTACCTCTGATGCCGAGGGGGAGCGAGGGGATCGCGCCCGATCGCCTGGGATTGCGCGGGCTCGCGTCCGTTTCACCGCGATCACGCGTCGTCATGCCAAGATCCGTGGTCACGACGCACTAACCCAAGGCCCGGCCAACCAGGACTTTCGGGGTAGTGTGCCCTAGCTCGACGACTTCATCAGCGCACTCGCCGCGGGGGAGCAGCCGAGGGCCTCGAGAATCGAACCGAGCTTCGTTCTCGGGAGGGAAATTCGCGTCGGCATCCCACCGGCTACGCCGAACAGTTGCAGGAAGTTGATCCCGCTGTCGAATCGTGCCGCGACACTCACCGTGTCGCGATCGAGCACGAGGCTGATGGTGTTCTTCTCTTGCCCGAGCAAGAGCAGTAGCGTTTTGTCGATGGGGAGCTCGTGGCCCGTCACGTCAATCCCGACCACGTTCGCTCCGAGGTGCACGTAGCCCTCGCTCACCCGTTTCGTTTCGTTCTCGATGGGTTCGAGTTCTCGTGCTGCAGTCGCAATGGGTTCCCACAGGAGTCGATCCGACAGGCCCGACGTGAGCGCGCGGACGACGTACTCGTAGAGCGCGAAGTCTCGAGGCCGTGCACGCAGGGCTCGATCGATGATGCGCGCAGGTTCAGTGGGTTCGCCCAATCGAGTATCGATGGCGCGCGCGTCCGCGTCGCAGCCCGGATAGGCTTCGATTCCGCCGCGGATCCATTTGGCGGCGCTCGCCAAGCCGTCGAAGTCGTTATGGCAACACACCGTATCGACGGGACCGATCCGCTCGACGAGTGGCGGATCGATCATCTCGGGGCATGCGCCGTGTTCGGCCTTCGTCGCGAGCACGAACCGCGGATCGCTGCGGAACCGCGCGTGCTCTTCGTGATCGTGATGATCGACCCACGCGCGCAGACGCTCCCCGAGCGCTCGTATGAAGGGCAGGGTCACCTTGTCGAAGCCACCCGCCTGCGCACCCGCGAAGGCGACGTCCAATACGACGACGCGCCCTTCGAGGTGACTGGCCTTCGGAAGCTTGCGCGGCGTGCCGATGGCGAGCCGCGGAACGTCGGAGATGGATCAGCCCAAGGGACACGAACCATTCACTGGTCTGGTCTATCTGTCAAAAGCGCTCGAGCGTACCGAAGCAGGGGCAACACCCTTCGAGGTGTCCACTGCCAACGCAGTCGGTGCCGGCTGGCTGGCGGACTCCACTTTCCGGAGTTTTTGGACATTCGAGGCCGGGGGGCGCGCGGCTTCGCCCGTGACGCAGGTCCGTGGTAGCGTGGCGCCGCCGTGCCATCCGTAAGTCGCGCCACCATCGAGTCCGTACTTCCCCACGTCCTTTCCACCAGCGATCTGAGCGAGCTCGGAAAACGCTACGAAGGCAAAGTCAGGGACAACTATTCGACCCCGAACGGGGAGCGCATCATCGTCGTCACCGATCGGGTGAGCGCCTTCGATCGCATCCTCGGAACGCTTCCGCTCAAGGGGCAGCTGCTCAACTATTGCGCAGCCTGGTGGTTCAAGCAGACCGCTGACGTAGCACCCAATCACGTGCTCTCCGTTCCCGATCCGAACGTGATGATCGTGCGGGAATGTAAACCGCTGCCCGTCGAGATGGTGGTTCGCGCCTACCTCACCGGGACGACCTCCACGAGCATTTGGGTGCATTACCAACAAGGACAACGCACCTTCTGCGGGCATGCGCTTCCCGACGGGATGCGCAAGCACGAGCGGCTGAGCAAGCCCATCCTGACGCCAAGCACCAAGGCGTTCGACGGTGGTCACGACGTGTCCGCCTCGCGTGAAGAGATCCTGCGACTCACGCAGATGCCCGCCACGGATTTCGACCGCGCCGCGGACATGGCCATGGCACTGTTCAAGCGTGGTCAGAAGCTCTGTGCGGATCGCGGGCTCATCCTCGTCGACACGAAGTACGAGTTCGGCAAGACCCCCGAGGGCGACATCGTCGTCATCGACGAGATCCACACGCCCGATTCCTCTCGATTCTGGTTCGCAGAGACGTACGACGAGCGGTTCAGTGCTGGTCTCGACCCCGAGAGCTTCGACAAGGAGTATCTCCGTCGCTGGCTCGTGAGCAACGGCTTCAAGGGCGACGGCCCGATCCCGCATCTCCCCGACGAGGTTCGAGTGGAGGCGACGAGCCGATATCTCGAGTCCGTCGAGCGAATCACGGGCGAGGCATTCAAGCCGCATCTCGGCGCCGATCCGGCGGCGCGGATCCGGCGTAATCTCGGGCTCGGATGAGCGAGCGCGACGACGCACGAGGCCGGGCGTCTGGCGACGACCTCGACGGTCGAGCGCGGGAGGACAGATGAGCCCGCCCCATGCGTCGCACGACTCCGCGTCGCACGACTCCGCGTCGCACGACTCCGCGTCGCGCGACTCCGCGTCGCGCGACTCCGCGTCGCGTGACGGCGATTCAGTGCCGTCCGTTCCCGACCATCCGAAGCCGCAGAGTCTCCTCTTGCACGGCGTGCTCTTCCTGCTCACCGTCGTCAGCGTGTTTGCTACCGGAGCGGCTCTGAGTGAGCCCGTGCCGCGAGCGCACTGGTACGAGCAGTGGCTACACGGGTGGACCTACGCGGTTCCACTGATGCTCATCTTGGTCGTGCACGAGGGCGGTCACTACGTCGCATCGCGACTGCACGGCGTGCCGGCGTCACTGCCATACTTCATTCCGTTTCCTCGCTTCAGCCCCTTCGGCACGATGGGCGCGGTCATCGTCATGCGCGGGCGGATCCGCTCCGCGAAGGCGCTCCTCGACATCGGTGCTGCGGGTCCCCTGGCGGGAATGGTCGTCGCCATACCAACGATGATCATCGGGCTCAAGGCGAGCCAAGTGCTTCCTCGTACCGCGACCGGCTACGTGCAGGAAGGGCAGAGCCTGCTCTACGTCGCGCTCAAGTGGCTCGTCCTAGGGCCAATCCCGCGTACCCACGACGTGTTCCTTCACCCGACGGCCTTCGCCGCGTGGGCGGGCTTCTTCGTGACGTTCTTGAACCTCTTGCCCTTCTCACAGCTCGACGGCGGGCACGTCGCCTTCGCACTCTTCGGTCATCGCCATGATCGTTGGTCGAAGCGAATGTGGCTCTTGCCCTTTGGCGCGCTGATTTACAACGCACTCACGGTGGCCTGGCCTGCAATCGTTAAGGCGACGGTCATGGGCTTCGATCACCTGACGGATGCGGAGACCTTCCCCGCCGTTTCGTCAACTTCGTCTTGGATCGTGCTGACGTTGCTCGTGCTCGTGATCACGCGCTCGTCCGGTGGCGTTCACCCGCCAGTAGACGAACCCGGTCTCGATTGGCGGCGCAAAGCAATTGCAGTCCTTACCCTGCTCTTGTTCGTCCTACTCTTCATGCCCGCACCCTTCGTGCAGTACTGAGTCGTCGAGTTCAACCGAGGGCATCGCCGAGGATGAGCTTGGCCGCGCTGAAATAGATGACGAGCCCAGACACGTCGACGAGGGTCGCGACGAAGGGGGCGGACGCGCTTGCCGGATTGAACCCGACCTTGCGAATGACGAAGGGCAGCATCGAGCCCGAGAGGGTTCCCCAGGTCACGACGCCGAGTAGGCTGACCGCGACGCTCAGGGCCACGCGGAAGTAGTGTTCGCCGTAGCTTTGGAACGCCGCCTGCCACACCACGATGCGAACGAGCCCGAGTGTCGCAAGGATGAGCCCGAGTGAAAGACCGGCGACCAGTTCTCGGCGCGCGATTTTCCACCAGTCTCCGATTGTAACCTCGCCAAGTGCCATCGCCCGGATGATGAGCGTGGTCGCCTGGGAACCGGAGTTTCCACCGCTCGAAATGATGAGGGGAACGAAAAGGGCCAAGACGACGGCCTTGGCGATTTCGTCCTCGAAGTGCCCCATTGCACTTGCCGTCAGCAGTTCGCCGAGAAAGAGCGCCGAGAGCCAGCCTGCGCGTTTCTTGACCATGGCCCAGGTGCTCGTCTGCATGTACGGCGTGTCGAGGGCCTCCATGCCGCCGAGCTTCTGGATGTCTTCGGTCGCTTCACGCCGGACCACGTTGAACGATGTCATCGATGGTGACGATGCCCTTCATCGTGCCATCGGCGGCGACGACGGGGACCACGTTGAGATCGTGACGGGCCATGATCTCGGCGACGGCCTCCTGATCCAAGGTGTCGGGGACGGAGATGATGTCCGTCTTCATCACGCTGGAGAGGGCCGCTGTCTCCTTTGCCGTGAAGAGATCGCGGAAGGTCACCGCGCCGCGCAGACGCTGATCTTGCTCGAGGACGTAGGCGTCGTAGATGGTCTCGAGCTTCTCGGAGGCTTGCTTTCGTAGATAGCGAATTGCCTCTCCGACGGTCATTTCTGGACGAAGCCGCGCGAAACGTGGGCTCATCAAGCCGCCCGCGGCGTCTTCCGCATAGGCCATCAACGCGACGACCTCCTGACGCGTGATGTCGTCGAACATTTCGAGCATCTGCGTGCGCTTGGGCTCCTCGAGATCCTGGAGCAAGTCTGCCGCGTCGTCTGGCGGCAGGATACGTAACCACAACCGTTGTTCCCCCGCCGTCATCGTGCCAAGCAAGCGGATCTGATCGGTCGTGCTCAGTTCGAGAAAGAACGAGTCGGCCATTCCGCGCTCGAGCAGGAGAAAGGCCTCGAGTCGTTCGTCAGGGGACAGGACGTCCCAGATTTCGTGCAGCTCCTCGGAGGAGAGCCGCTCCTCGTTCATGCTTTGCATCGACGTTCCGAGGGGTGAGGGGGCGGCGGCTGCGGCATCCTTCGCGTCGGGTGGCCGAGGCGTCGGGCCGTCGAGTTCGATGTCGCGGGGCGAAGGGGAAAGGGCGTGGCAACAGGGGGCGCCTCGTCATTGGCGCCAATGGCGAAGTTTTGCGGCGTGGCTAGCACCCGACGCGCGTCGGGCAATTGAGCGCTGATGTTTTTTCTCGAGTTCCAACCTCGAGGGCCCTCTGGGAATCGTTCCTGCGACCCACTTCGCCGCTACTTGCCCGAGATTTTGCCCGATTTATGGCCCGTCGAGGTGTCGAGAGATTGGTGAGCCCAGAGATCACCCGGTCGTTACACTACTGTCGCGCTTGGGTCACCTACTGGCCCGGCAACTGAGCTCCACCCCGCGAGGTTCATCGGCGGGGTGCGGGCGGCGCCACGGTGACTGCGTTGCCGGTGAGGCGCCCCAGAGACGTGAGCATCGGCCGTTTGCCCAGCCCCAGGGGCGCTCTCGGCCCTCGAGCGAAGTTGCTCGAAGCCATTACGGAGGATGAGGAATGTTTTTTCCACGGTTTGCCCCACGACATCTCGCAAAGTCGAAGGTCGTACTGCTTCTGGCTCTCGCTCTCGCCGCGGTGGGCTGTAAGAACTCCGACGACAAGGGCACGGATGATACCGGCGAAGACGCGGGAACCGGTCAGAACGAATTGCCGACGCCCGTCGAAGAGGAATGCCGGATCGCGAGCGACACGGCCGATCCGGCCGCGACCGAGTACCTCTCGTACATTGGCTGCAACAGCGACTTTACGGCGCTCGCATCGGTGCCACTCACGTCGAGCATTCCCGGTGCGACCTCAGGCAAGGTCGTGATGGACCGCAATCACGACAACACGCTCTACTTCCAGAACAGCAAGCTCTACGACATCCATTATGAGTTCGCGTCGACCCACCTCAACTTCGCACAGGGATTCGAGGACGTGGGATCGCTCGCCGTTTTCAACTCCACGCAGTACTCCGCGGCGGATCGTAGGTTCATGCTCGGCGCGGTGACGTATTACGAAGGGCCAAAGGCGTGGACCCTCGAACTTGCGCCGTACGACCGCGCCACCGCGGAAATGACGGCGGAACTGTTCTACAAGGTCAAGAAGAGCGCGTACTTTGGCGTGGCGCTTCAGTTCCACCCGACGTCGGATCTCATCGCGACCATGGCGAAGTCGCTCCCGTCCGACATTCCTGTCATCACGTCCGACCAGATTTACGCGGATATCGACTACCAACCGCTCAACCTGGGCGAGACGATCGGCAAGGTCCATTTCATCGCGGAATCCGAGCTTGCCACCGACTACGTAGGTTTCCGAGACATCGCCGTTCTGGAGGCGATTCCGAACGACATTGCGGTCACCGCGGGGATCATCACGGGGGAGTTTCAGACGCCGCTGTCTCACGTGAACGTGCTTGCCCGTAATCGCGGGACCCCGAACATGGGCTTGCGCAACGCCTACACGAATTCGAAGTTGAAAGCCCTCGACGGCAAATGGGCAAAACTGACCGTCGGCGCGTCGGAGTATCAGATCG
Organism: Polyangiaceae bacterium; assembly: GCA_049840955.1. Classification (GTDB taxonomy): domain Bacteria; phylum Myxococcota_A; class Polyangia; order Polyangiales; family Polyangiaceae; genus FEN-1139. The sequence continues at coordinate 61,592 of JASGIX010000072.1, read as the reverse complement.
TCGAGGTGACGCAGGCCGAAGCCGACGCATGGTGGGAAGCGCACAAGCCCACGTCGATTACGCTGCCGGCGATCGATCTGTCCGTTACGGAATTCCGCGACATCAAGGACGTGACGCCCGAGAGCACCACGGTCACCTTGCGAGATTCCATTCGGACGGCGACCCTCGCTTTCGGCGCAAAGGCCGCCAATTACTCGATTCTCGCCAAGACCGACGGGGTTCCCACGCGGCCGGCCTTCGCAATCCCGATCTATTATTACAACCAGTTCATGACCGAGAACGGGTTCTTCGACGAGGTCCGCGCCATGCAGGAGGAAACGGATTTTCAGAACTCCCTCGCGGTACGAGACACTCGGCTCGCAAAACTCCGTGAGGACATCGTTGCGGCTCCGCTCAATGCTGAGTTCATGCAGAAGCTCAAGGACAAGCTTGCCATCACCAACCCGGGGCAGTCGATGCGGTTCCGCACGAGCACGAACGCCGAGGATTTGGACGGCTTTCCTTGCGCAGGCTGTTACGATTCGCACACGGGCGATCCGAACGACACCACCGGTTGGGAAGACGTTTGGACCGCCATCAAGAAGACCTGGGCGGGCGTCTGGTTCTATCGCACCTATCAGGAACGCGAATACCACTCCATCAATCACACGACCGTCGGCATGGCGCTCCTCGTGCACCACAACTTCCCCGAGGAAGAGGCGAACGGCGTAGCGGTGACTGCGAACATCTTCGAACCGACGGGGATTGATCCGGCCTTCTACATCAACGTCCAGTACGGAGGCGACGTCGAGGTCGTGGCTCCCCCTGCGGGAGTGACGAGCGACGAATTCCTCTACTACTTCTCGCAATCGGGACAGCCGACGGCGTTCATCTCCCACTCGAGTCTCATCGAGGACGGCGCAACCGTGTTGTCGAGAGCTCAAACCTTCGCACTCGGCGAGGCCCTTTCGGCGATTCACGACCGATTCTCGCCCGCCTATGGCCCGGCCGCCGGCAACACCGGTTGGTACGCCATGGACGTCGAATTCAAGTTCGACGACGAAGACACCCCCGGAACTCCTTCCCTCATCATCAAACAAGCCCGACCCTATCCAAATCCGAGCAAGTGAAGTGACAGTGACGCCCCCCTGTGGCGAGTAAAACCGGCTCGTCATAGGGGGGCGATGCGTTTGAGAACTGGGACTGGGACTGGGACTGGGACTGGGACGGGGACCGGTGCCGATGCGGGTGCCGATGCGGGTGCCGATGCGGGTGCCGATGCAGCAGCGGGTGCCGATGCGGGTGCCGATGCAGCAGCGGGTGCCGATGCAGACAGAGAAAGCACCGGGGGTGGCGAGCTAGATGATTCTCGTCGCGTCGACGATGGCGCGTGGCGTCAATTCTGGCGCGGCAGCGAGGCGATTGCGGAGCGCTTGGCCTGGAGTCATGCGCTGCTCGACCAATGCGGCGAGGGGCTCGAGGTAGCGCGATTCGTCGGTTCCCGACTCGTCGCGACGAGCTCGGCGCTCGAGGCCGCCTTGGGCGATGGTGACGAGCGCTTCCGCGTAGGTTTCGAGGGGGAGCGCGCCGAGCTGAGTGCCGTAGCCGTGTCGGACGAGGGCGGGGCGGGCTCGCTTGACGTCTTCGAGATCGAATTGTTGGACGAGCGCTTCCGTTTGTTCGAGGGCGAGCTCGTCGTACACGATGCCCGTCCAGAGCGCGGCGACGGCGAGCAGCGTCTCGTTCGGTTGTGCGTCGCAGGACCGCACCTCGAGGGTGTTCTTCAGCCGCACCTCGGGGAACAGGGTGTTCAGGTGCAGCCGCCAATCGCTGAGCGTCGCGTGGAACCCGAGATAGCCGCGTCGCAAAAAGTCGCGGAAGGTCTGTCCCGTGTTGGCGATGACCTCACCGTGGCGTTTGAAGAGGAACATTCCCGCATCCAACGCCCACTCGATGTAGTCGTCGTAGGAAAGCGAGCGCGCACTCCAAAGTCAATCGAGCAAGCCCGAGCGCGACGGATCCATTCGCGTCCACACGTCGCCGCGGAGGCTGTCGGTGTCAACGAGTCGGCCCTCGTGCAACGGCGCGTTTGCCGTCATCGCATGGATGATCGGCGAGAGCTTGGTCAAGAGTCGAAGCTTGCGCAGGGCGTCTCGTTCGCTGCTGAAGTCGAAGTTCGCCTGGACCGTTGCGGTCCGTTGCATCATGTCGAGTGCGCCGTCTCCGAGCCGCGGCAGGTACTCCCGCATGATCGAGTAGCGGAGTTTGGGTACCCAGGGCAGCTGTTCGCGCCGCGCCAGCGGGTGGAAGCCGGTAGAACAAAAGACGATCCCGAGGGGCCGAGAAAGCTCTGCCAACTCGTCGTAGTGCTGACGGATTTCTCGGTGCACGCCGTGGAGATCCGGTTGTGGCGAACCACTGAGCTCGAGCTGCGCGCCAGGCTCGAGGGTGACGGACGTTCTGTCGCGCACGAGTGCGATCACGGGGCCACCGGGCTTCTCGCGTTCCTCGCGGAACCCTCGCTCGACGAGTCCGTCGAGCAGGGCCGAGACACTGCGTTCTCCCTCGTATGGCAACGGGGCGTATTCGGGCAGAAGTACTCCGAACTTCTCGGCTTCGACTCCGATGCAGAACGCGCTGGCCGGTTTTTCCGCCGCGCGAAACGGCAAATCGAGTGCTTCGCGGGCGAGCGGTGGCTCGTCCGGGATCCGTGGCGCTACGTGCGGCGTGAGGTGATTCATGGCGGGTTTGCCATTCTAGTAAGGCTCGCTCCAGGCCATGGCCAGAGGCCTCCCTGACGAATGCCGCATCGGCCCGGCAGCTTGGCGGGCCGAGTCAGGCGGCAATCTTCGAACTCGCGCGAATGTCGTGCGCTTTCCGGAGATTCAGATCCCCGGGGGGCTTCGATCGAGTTCGGTGTCCGAATGAAGGAAAGGCATCGACGGGTGCACTTCCTTCAGTGCGGTGGCCAAAGCAGCGGTGTGACTCTCGGTCGTTCCGGCACCGCCGCCAATGATCCGCGCGCCATGGAGATCGAGCTCGAGGCTGCGCGTGGCCCAGCCGACGGGCTCGGAGCTCGAGTCTGCAAAGCCTCGTACGCTGAGTGTTCCTGCTGCGAGCAAGACACCGGGAACCATTCCTTCAGCCGTGACCATGCCCTGGGCGTGTTCGAGGAGCTCGATTCCGCCGTCAATGGAGGCAACCTCGAAGAGCACCGCACTGGCGCCCGCTTCCTGTAATGCCTCGATGAGGGGGCCGACTGCGCCGCCGGTGATGAACTCACCGTTGGGCAAGCATTCGATGACGGCCCAGGTCGGGAGATCCGTTCCCGCGGCGGCGACGGTGGCTGCCATGAGACCGAGCCGCGAACCTTGACCGCGAGCAATGAGAATTTCGCATCCCGCTGCGGCGAGACGATGAGCGTGCTCGGTGTACTCCGAATGCAAGCAATCCGCCGCGAGGGGCGCCACGCGTTCACCTCCGAGCACGCCGGCAACGGCGACGGGTTTCTCGGATTCCGACGCAGCTTCAATCGCGAGTTCGACGGCGATGCCCGTGAGCATCGCTGCTCGGTGTTGCATACCGACCTCTGCGAGCGCCCTTGGAGTCGTGTCGATCGTCAGTGCCGAGAGCACGTCGACCCGACTCCGAACCTCGGCGCGATAATGACGCAGGACTTCCTCGGGTTGCTTGCGCAGCAACATGCCGAGTGCGCCAGGCGCGTCCAGCTCGACTCGTCGCGCACGGAAGCTTGCGCCCGTGTCGGCGTCGAGGACCAGCGGTCGGCCATGGTGAAGACGATGCTTGATGCTCTCGAAGCTCATCGCGGCTCTTACCTAACGAGATGTACGGCCAAAGTCCAAGGTTCGGTGAGTCCCAAATGCATCGAGACCTCACTCTTTGGGCCGGTGCCGGCGCACCCTGCACCGAAGCCGTCCGAGATCGCGGAAGCCTAAACCGACGTTTAGGAGTGGGTCAACCCAGCCCGCCCAAACACGACGGATGTTCAGGTGCTCTGGCCTTTTGGTCGGTGCGGCGTGACCCACGTCTCTCCCACCCTTCGGTACACGTCCCTCCGACAGCTCGCGGACGGACCTGGATGACTGCTCAATTCTGCACGTCGTTGACCGGAGAGGCGTGATCTGCACGCGTCGTCGCGGCGCGCGCATCCCGGGACGCGTTCGTCGAGGCACGTGTCTGTCGAGGCACGTGACCGCGTCACCTTACCCTTGGTTCAGAGCACGGTGCGCTGAATCACCCGAGCGCTCACGATACGACTGCGCTTGCCCGATAAATCGGCGGGATCGAGGGGGATCTTCAGGAGATCCATCTTCAGCCGCGCTTGCATTCCGCGCTCTTGGGACGCGGTTGCCGCGCTGTCGTCGAGCTCGAGGTGGGGCAACGACGAAAGGATCTCGACCCCGCCCGAGCGTTTCCCTTCGCCCTTTTTGATTGGGATCCCGAAGAGTTTCACGCCGAATCCGGGATCGGCGCCGCTCGGCAGCTGAACCCTCGAATCGACACGGATCACGAGATCGAGCCCCTTGCTTCCCTTTGGTGGCGCAAGCTGAAGGGCGGCGAACTCGTGCTTGGCGCGATCGAGAACGCGTAACCACGCTGCGCGGTCGCTCGAGGTACCGAGCAGATCGAGCTCGATCTTTCCGCCCTGGTGCAACCGAACGTGGATCGTTGCAAACCCCGTGAGGTCGTCGAGGCTGGTTCGCGCGAGACCCTCGATACCGCGAAGGATGGGTCCGTCTTTGCCGAGTCCGAGCTCGCCTGCGTGTTCTTCGGCATCCTGCTGGAGGCTGCGCTCGAGGGTTCGGTTGAGCTCGAGTCGCGCCTGCTTTTCCGCAAGGATGGGGGACATTTCGGGAAGCACCTGGCGATAATCGCCGACGCCGAGCCCCAGCTGCTCACGCGTCAGGTTCATCGAGCCCGGTGTCGTCGTCGAAGACTCACCTTGCGTTTTTGACTGCGCGGATGAGTCGACCTCTCCCTCGATGGCTCCCACTTCGTCACTCGAGCTTCCGAGGGTAGCCAGCGCCGTCGTCGTCGGCAGACCGTCACTGGACGTGGAATGCCGGGCAAGGCGCTTGATGGCGCGGGTTTCCGTCGGGGGCGCGACGGTGCCGTCGGAGCCGCCCTCGGGCGGCGCAGCCGCTCTCGGCGCTGACTCAGAGAACCAAAGTGCGACGGGCACCAAGGGTTCGCGCGCATTCTGCGCCGCACCTCGGGCACCGTCGTCACCACGACGGCCCAAACCCAATCCCAAAAGAACTGCGAGATGGAGCACCCCTGCTGCGCAAACGGCGTAAGAAAACCGTGAGGGCGTGTCCATCGGATTGCAGGTTAGCACGTGACCCGTACGCACAGGGTCGTCGAGGGCCCCTTCGAAGATACGTGCCCGAACCCTCGAAGAATGTTCGTTCCTTCGACTATTTGAACCAGCGGGCCGCAAGCACCAGGGTCATCGCGAAACCGATGCCGACGACGAGTCGCTCGACGAGCTTCGCCGGAGTCTTGCGCGCCACCTTTGCACCGAAGTACCCCCCGAGAATCATGCCGATGCTCATGATGGCCGCCGTTTTCACGTCTGCGGTTCCTCGTGCCAAGAAGAACACCGCCGCAGTGCCGTTCACGGTGCTCGCGATGAGGGTCTTGATCCCGTTCATCTCGTGGATGTGTAGATCTGCGGTCAAGGAAAGGACAGCAAGCGTGATGATGCCGATCCCCGCTCCGAAGTAGCCGCCGTAGATCGCCATGAGCAAAATAGCGATGCTTGCGCCGATGCCCTTCGAGTGGCCTTCGGAAGGCTTTGCCTTGAGGCGCTGCCAGAGGCGATTCTTCATCAAGATGAGGAGAGTCGCACCGAGCACCAGCCAAGGTACGACGAGCTCGAACACTCGCTCTGGCGCGCTAAGGACGAGGGTTGCGCCAAGGAGTCCGCCCACAATCGAGGGCAACAAGAAACGACGCATCAAATGTCGGTGCGTGCGAAGATCATGTCGATACGCCCAAGCCGACGCGAGTGAGCCCGGAACCAACGCGATTGTATTCGTCGCATTCGCAGCCACCGGTGAAAGCCCGAGCGCCACGAGGGCCGGAAACGAAATCAGCGTGCCCCCGCCCGCAACTGCGTTGACGGCGCCCGTGCCAAAGGATGCGATGATGAGCCAGAGCAAGCCGGTGACGGTCATGGTCGTGGCACCGCCCATAGCGTGGACTTGCGCGCCTCGCTAAACCGGCCCGTGCGAACCGGGGGCGACCGCCGGGAAACGCCGTAAAAAGAGCGGGACTGGGACTGAGACAGGGACTGAGACGGGGACGGCGACTGGGAGCAGCTGTCAGGTTTCAGGTGTCAGGTGTCAGGTCAGAGAGCTGAGAGCTGAGAGCTGAGAGCTGAGTGCTGAGAGCTGAGTGCTGGGACTGGGACTGGGACTGGGACGGGGACTGGGACGGGGACGGGGACTGGGACTGGGACAGCGACTGGGAGCAGCTGTCAGGTTTCAGGTGTCAGGTGTCAGGTCAGAGAGCTGAGAGCTGAGAGCTGAGAGCTGAGTGCTGAGAGCTGAGAGCTGAGTGCTGAGTGCTGGGACTGGGACTGGGACTGGGACTGGGACAGCGACTGGGAGCAGCTGTCAGGTTTCAGGTGTCAGGTGTCAGGTCAGAGAGCTGAGAGCTGAGAGCTGAGAGCTGAGAGCTGAGTGCTGGGACTGGGACTGGGACTGACGCCTGAAACCTGAAAGCCGTCAGCGATCAGCGATCAGCCGTCAGCGCTCTGAAGCCTGAAACCTGAAACCTGAAAGCCGTCAGCGGTCAGCGATCAGCCGTCAGCGCTCTGAAACCTGAAACCTGAAAGCCGTCAGCGATCAGCGGTCAGCGATCAGCCGTCAGCGATCAGCCGTCAGCGATCAGCGATCAGCGGTCAGCGATCAGCCGTCAGCGCTCTGAAACCTGAAACCTGAAACCTGAAAGCCGTCAGCGATCAGCGGTCAGCGATCAGCCGTCAGCGCTCTGAAACCTGAAAGCCGTCAGCGGTCAGCGATCAGCCGTCAGCGCACTGAAGCCTGAAACCTGAAAGCCGTCAGCGATCAGCGGTCAGCGATCAGCCGTCAGCGCTCTGAAGCCTGAAACCTGAAAGCCGTCAGCGATCAGCGGTCAGCGATCAGCCGTCAGCGCACTGAAGCCTGAAACCTGAAAGCCGTCAGCGATCAGCGGTCAGCGATCAGCCGTCAGCGTCTGAAACCCGAAACCCGACAGCTGACAGCCGACAGCTGACAGCCGACAGCTGACAGCCGACAGCTGACAGCCGACAGCTGACAGCCGACAGCTGACAGCTGACAGCTGACAGCCGACAGCTGACAGCCGACAGCTGACAGCTGACAGCCAAAGCTGCTACGACGAAAGCCATGGTCGCCAATGAGACGGCACTCGTGCTCGGCAATTCCGATGGGATCGGGCTCGCGATTACGAGGTTGCTCCTGGCGCGAGGGGTTCGCGTGCTCGGGGTGTCTCGGCGTCCGTCTCCCGTCGAGCACGAGAGGTACACGCACGCGATTGTCGACGTGGCTGCGTCGGACTACCTGACCAAGCTGCAAAACGTCGTCGCAGGTGCGCCGCGGATTCATCACGTCATCTATTGCGTCGGGGTGGGCGTACGTTCGTCGCTCGAGAGCCTCGAAGAGGACGTGAGGGCGTTCGAGATCAATCTCATGGGCGCTCTTCGATGCGCAGAGCTCGTGCTGCCGAAGCTTCACGCGTGGGGCGGGGGACGGTTCATCGTGCTGTCGAGTCAAGCAGACGGCATCGTCAATCCCGAGGCTCCAAGTTATACCGCGTCAAAGGCGGCGCTCTCACTTTACTTCGAAGGGCTCGGTCTGAAGCTTCGCGGGACGGGAGTGCAGATCTGCAACGTTCGATTCGGCTTCGTCGAAACCAAGCTGGCTCGAGCGGGGATCCAGCCATTTCGGATCACGACGGAAGAGGCTGCGGCGCGCGTGCTCCGACTCCTTTCGGGACGCATGCCCTTGCGAGTGACCCATCCGAGGAGGGCACGACTCTTCGTTCTTCCCGTCGTGTGGTTTCAGCGCATCCGGGTGGCACTTACCCTCGGTTCGTGAGGGTGAGACAATCGGCTGCGAGATCTCGCCCCCTCGGCGACGAGCGCAGGGGCGCAATCGATGCGCGTGGATTCGGTGCTTCTGTCGGGTGCGACGAGTGGTGCTCCTTCGTGAAATGTGCGGATTTTGAGTGCGCATTCGCCACCATGAGCGACTCGGCCGGTGGCGAAGCGTTGCGGTTTGGTAGTAAGGTGGCCACGTGCATCTTCGTCTTCTCGTGCGTTCGTCGCTCTCGGTCATGTGTGCTCTTTCATGGTGTGGGTGCAACGCGGCAACGCCGGCGACCACCCCTGTGAATCGCGCTTCGGCACCCATGGCCGTTCCGGGCACTCCACCGCGAGCCATCGAGCCCATCGACGTGCCTCTCCAAACCTCCCCACCCCCCGCGGTCACGGAAGCCGATCGCGTCAAAGCGCGACCTGCCTTTCGTCAGGCCCTCGACTTCTGGGGCGACGGCAAGGTGGACCAGGCGCGGGCCATGGTGGAGCTCGGTCTGCTCGCTCTCAATCGCAAATTGCCAGAAGATCGCACGGATGAGCGACTGGCCGAGTTCACGGATCGAGTGACGCTCTCCCAAGACGGCCGCCTCCTCGTCCTGGGCGATCGTGAGACGCTTTACGTGTCCGAGGCTTCGGGTTTCGTTCTTGGGCTTCGCGCTCACGACTTCGGTAAAACCACGGTGAGTCCCGAGGTGAGTCCGAAGGGCACCTACGTCGTCGCACCGACGGCGCGCGGCTTTCTCGTGTACGAGACGCGTGGACTGATTCCGAAGACCGAGGTGCTCACGCGTTTCGACGCGCCACTCGCGTTTCTCGACGATCGCCACGTCGTGACCGTTCGTCTCGGCAAGGCCGAGATCCCGACGCTTCCCACGCCCGAAGCGCGCGTTCACGTGTTGCGCGAGCTCACCCCCGAAGGGCCTCGAGCTTCGGAGACGCCAAGTGTGCCCCTCGTCGGAGAGCAAGCGGACGACGAGCTCGTGATCGTGGACGTTACGTCGGGAAAGATCGAAAAGACGCTGAAGCTCACGATGCCTCCCGATCAGGGACTATTGCGTCGTGTGGCCTCCCTACCGAAGGGTGAGCTCTGCGACGACGGAATGGATTGCGATCGGTTCGCGTTCAATCCCGTCCCTATCGGGCGTCGGGTCGTACGTTTGCAGATCCAGGCGGGCGTCATCAGCGCCATCTGGCGCGGGGGCTCGGTGTCCTTGCATCGAGTTCGGGATCAGAAGCTCCTCGGATCCTTTCGTCCCCGAGGCGAGAACTGGAAGCCCGGACTCGTTGCCGTCATTGCCGATCCGCCTCGCGCCGCCGTCGCGACCTCATTGCCCGACGTGGGGCGCGGTGTGGAGCCGCCCTTCAGCGTGACGGCGCTCGTCGATCTCGAGCGTGGCCGCGTCATCCAACTGATCGATGATTGTCGTTGGGCAACGGGGCTTTCCTTCTCCCTCGATGGCAAACGCCTCATGATCGGGGATTTACGCAAGGCTTGTCTGCACGACGCGCGCACGGGCAAATTGCTCGACACGACCGAAGAGGTGAGACCCGCTCAAGGTCACCCTGACGAGCGCGCCGACGTCGAGGTGAAACCCTTGCAAGAGGGACGCTGGATCCTGCGAACGGCGGACGGTTCCTTCGGCGTATTCGACGGAAAGAACGGCAAGGCACTCTTTCGTGGTCGCGACGAGGGCAACACTGGTGGATACGTGGGCGCCGATCCCGGTGCTCTTTACGTCACCGATCGATCGGGAACCACGGCAGAGCTCGTCACGCTCGGCGGCACAGGGATCGCGCGACGTGTCTTACGCCCCGAGGAGCTCGAGCAACGGGAGTTTCCTGCGGAGGCACGCAACACCCCCGAGGGGCATCGCGCGGCTTTGCTCGAGTCCCTCGTGAAGCGCAGTTGTCTCGTCGAGGGGTTTCGCCTGCCCATCGATCTGTGTCAGGGAAGCGAACACCGAGAGAGCGAGCGCTGAGGGACTGACGGGCGAGGGATTGAGCGCTGAGGAACCGAGCGCTGAGGAACCGAGCGCTGAGGGACTGTGCGGTCAAGGCACCGTGGAGTCCCGTTGGCTGGACGTCGCGACATCTACGAAATCAGTCTCTACGGGATCTCGTAGAGGCTGATGCCGTCCTTCGAAATGTCCGTCGAGCCTCGGGTCAAGTAGGCAGGGCTGTCGAACACGACGCCACCCTTCGCGCGCAACACGCACACACTGACGTGTTCGCTCGCGGTGTTCGAGTAGTTGCAATAGGGCGCTTCACGCCACTGTGCCGTGAGGCGCATCGGCGAAGGGAGCGTGACCTTGAGCTCGTACTTACCCGGCTCGAGGGAGAAGAAGATCTTCGTGTTCTTCTCGAGGGGCAGCGCCTCGACGTCAATCTTGCGAACCACGTCGACGGTGAATTCCTTCTTCACCTGACCCGCGCGGGCGATCACTGTCGCCGTGCCCACCTCCTTCGGTAGAAGCTCGGCACCCTTCGGAACGAGCACTCCCGTGTTCTTCGACGCGAGGAGCAGCTCTACCCCGTCGAGGACTTGACCCTCCTTGCCGTAGACGATGATGTTGGGCTTGAAGGCGCCTTTGGTGAGCTCGACGCGGCCGACGTTGGATGCGTCGACGCGATCGACGAGGCGACACTTGAGTGGTGCGGTTCGGTGGTTGGCTCCCAAGGTCAGTTCGACGGTGCCGTCTCCCGAACGAAGGCACGTCACGGTTCCCTGGGGACCGAGCTTCGCGAGTCCCTCGGGGCGGATTGTCAGTGGGTACTCGGCTTGTCCCGTCGTCACCCGATGCTCGGCGTCGATCAGGCGCACGGTCACCTTCGCAGGATCCGTCGAAAGGATCACGTCTGCCACCTCGAGGCGGAAGTCGTTGGGGACTTCGTACTTCGAGCACGCACCCATTCCGAAGACCGCGAGAACCAAACCAAACCAAGTCCGAGTCGACATCGACCGGGCATACTACTCGAGTGGCTGAGGGGCTCCAAGCGCTGGCCCGCGGGCCCGCCGCTGAAGGAGGGCGCGGTACGACCCTCGGGTGCGTCTTCCTTGCGCAAGAATCCGTTCGGAGGCGGCCCTTCCGCTAGACTCCGGGTCGAGTCACCGAACGCTTGGGTTCGTCCCGCGGTGCTCGCAACTTCGTCGTGAGCTCTCTCATCACACCTCACCGCTCTCGTTTGCGTACCTTGCTGGTGCTCGCGTGCGCGTCGTGCGCCATCGGCACCGGCTGCGGCGAAAAGTCCGTGCTTCTCGCTCGCGACGTGGGCGAGGGTGGTGGTGCGGGTGCACCGTCCACGTCGGCTTCGCCGGTATTGGTCGCGGATGTCGACATTCGTGCGGGGGGACCCTATTCGAGGCTGCTCGTCGGCGATTTGAATGGCGACGGTCGCTTCGATCTCTTGACGATGCAACCCGACGTGACCACCGACAACGAACTTCCCCACGCGGTGGTCGCGCTCACGGCTTTCGATCTCGACGGCAACCAACTCTGGCAAGTGGGCACTCCCGATCCGAAGGCGACGGGAAGTGCGTCGGACATTCCCGCTCAGATTTACGATCTCGATGGGGACGGAAGCAACGAAGTGCTCGCCGTCATGTCTGACGAGCTACTCGTGCTCGAGGGTAGGACCGGTAAGGTCGAGCAGCGACGTCCGTTGCCCGATCCGAACGCTCACGACGCGATCATCATTGCCAACCTGAGTGGGCACGAGCATCCCGATGATGTGATCCTGAAGAATCGCTTCGATACGCTTTGGGCTTACAACCGTGACTTCGACCTGCTCTTTACGTTCAAGGGGACGCTCGGCTACTACCCTTGGCCCTTCGATTGGAACGGCGATGGGCGCGACGAGCTCGCCGCAGGACCGTCGTTTCTCTCCGCCGATGGCAAGGAGCTGTGGAGCTGCGCCGCAGAAATCGATACGACCGTCGACTCCGTGTGGTCCGGCGACTTGGACCCAAAGAACGGCAATGGGCCCGAGGTGATCATCGGCGGCGGGAATACCCTCGTCTACGGGCACGACGGTACCAAACGCTTCTCCGTCGACACCGTTGAGGCGCAGAACCTCGCAGTCGGCGACTTTCGTCCGGACATCGAGGGCCTCGAGATTGCGGGGCTCGATCGAGTCGTGCGTACCCAAAATGGTCGCGACGCACTGTTCGTCCTTTCGGCGCGCGGTACCTTGCTCGCGCAAGAGGAACGGCCTTCCGGGAGCGGCTGGAGCACCATCATGGGCATGATTCACGATTGGGACGGAACCGGTCGCGATTACCTGCTCGCATTCGGACGCAACGGCGAGCCGCCGACCGTGTATGACGGCAAGCTCAACGCCGTGACGACCCTCCCCGAGAGCTCGGGATTGCTCATGACGGCCGACATGTGCGGCGATACTCGGACCGAGATCATCGCCTATTCGGACACCTTCGTTCGCATCTACGCCACAAACGATTGCCCTCTCGATTCTCACGTCACCCACGAGCCTCGACAGCAACCGAAGTCCCTATACGACTGGACGCGGTATTGGGGCGGCGATGCGCGGTAGGGGCGAACTCGCGCGGCAGAACACTGTGCACTTGAAACATTCGCGCCGCTGATGGATGCGATTCCGAACCGTGAAGTGCGAACGATCGACGCCACCATTGCTGCCGCACGACTGGCCAAGGTGACTGTCGTTGCCCAGGCGCAGCGATTAGCAATCGAAGATGGCGAGCAAGTCGGTTCGTAGGTTCAGCCGCTGACACTCAATTATGTGGTTTTACGCTCTCGATGCAGAAATCAATGGCGCCGCCGTTCGCTCCGGCGTTCGCTTGAACGATCACGCTTGCCACCCCGCTACCTAAAGAGGTGGCATCGAGACATGTGCTGCTGCCGCTCGTGCACCAAGCGGGCGTCCCAACAGAGTTCGTACAAAGTTCGAACGTCCCCGCAGAACCCACGTCGATACCCGCAGGTTCGACGCCTGCCGGCATCGGGAATTGGGGCAGAAGCTTGGCACGGAAACCTTCTGGGGCGGTCCCACTCATCCTGATGCGATAGCATCTCGGGCCACCGCTGAATGCGGAGCTTGTCGGCGATCCCTCGGCTTGGTTCACATTGAAGCCGATTCCGGCACCCCATGTGCGGTAGCCGTCGCCGTTCCCTCCAGGAGTTGTTCCGTGTATGCACATCCCGCCGTTTGCGACATACGGAATGGCGCCAGAATCTAGTCCGGCGACTTGGGTCTTTCCCCCAGTGTCCGCATCATTGAACCAGTACCAACTCCCATGTAGCCCCCAGTCATTGCTTGATGCGTCGATCCAGCCGCTAGCGTCTATCGGCAGCCCCGCGAATTCGTCGGGCGAGACCAAGTGTTTTGCCAGTACGCCCATTTCGAGGCGCGTCAACGCCGCCCGCGGGCTCAAGGGACGTGAAATAGTCCTTCCACCAGGGACCGCCTGCCCAATAGGTCCAGCCTAGCCACACGTCGGCGTTGGCCTCAATGTAAAGGAGCAGATCGTCAAGGGCGGAGAGGCACGTCCCACTCGTCCCTGCACCAAATTCGCCGAGGAAGCCGCGAACACCATTCTCACGCAACCATGACGTAAAGGCTCCGAGCTTGGCTGCGCCGACCGATACGACTGGGCAGTCCGAATGGGTACCGGAGCTGTCTTTGTCAAGGTATTGATGGACTTCGATGGCGTAGTTATCCCCAGGATCAACGAGGTCGAGCAGGGCGTCAGAATTGGAGCGACCAAATTCGTCAGCGTTGAACCAGGAATGGGCCCCGGTCCAACGATTGCCTGGCACGAGGATCAGGTTGTCCGCTCCAGTGCTGCGGATTGCCACCATGGCTTCATTTGCAGCCGCGACCCATTCATCCGTGTCGATAAAGTAAGGCTCGTTCATAAGACCAAAGATCACCCTCGGATTGGATTTGAATTCGTTGGCGAGACGACTCCAGAAGTCCGCTAGAGCGTTGGTTGGAAGCTCTGAAGAGCCAACAATCGCGTCGCGATAGCGCGCGTAATTGTGTGGGTCAATGACGACATACGCCCCGAGCGCGGTGAGATTGTTGACCGTGTGTCGCAAACGGGCAGTCTCGCCTGCGTCGAGGCCGCTGTATGTGGCGCGCTGAAGACGCTCCCAGCGGAACGGCAGCCGGAACGTCGTCATCGCCTTACCGATGTAGTAGCTCGCCGTGCGATAGCCCGCGTAGTCGGGATCGGGGTACACGTAGTCGACCCCATGTGTTCCGGGGAGCGAATGCTCACTGAACTCCGCGCTGGCAAGGTTCACTCCGCGATAGGGGAGCAGTGACGAGACCGTTCCGCCAGTCGTCGAAGCGGTGGTTCCACCTGAAGCAGTGGTTCCACCTGAAGCAGTGGTTCCACCTGAAGCAGTGGTTCCACCTGAAGCAGTGGTTCCACCTGAAGCAGTGGTTCCACCTGAAGCAGTGGTTCCACCTGAAGCAGTGGTTCCACCTGAAGCAGTGGTTCCACCTGAAGCAGTGGTTCCACCTGCGTAAGAGGCGCCTCCCGTCAAGGTTGTTCCGCCCTCACCAATGGAGCCTCCCACGGCGCTTGTTCCGCCGTCGCTTTCCGTGCTGCCATACCTTCCTGCTCCACCCATTGAGGAGCTGCCACCAGCTTGCGCAGTACCCCCAGCGAGCGGTGGCGTGTCGTTATGTGTCGTGCCTCCCAGTGAACCGCTTCCCCCCGTCGCCACGATCCCACCGGAGCCTGGCGTGCTGGATTGTGTACTCGCTCCGCCATTAGAAGAGGGTCCGCCCGAAGCAGAGGCCCATCCCCCTTGTGTCGTGCCGGCGAAGTACGTCGCTCCGCCTTGGCCCGGTTGACCCCCCAGCGCCGCTCCAGCTCCCCCTGATGCAGGTGATTCGCCAACGGTTGAGCCGCCGGAGCTAGAGCCTCCACCGAGGGATCGTAACGTGTCGGGGTATGAGAAACCGCCACCTGAGGTCACTTCGCCGCCGACGCCGACGTATGTCGAAGTGAAGGTGCTAGAGGAACCTCCTTCAGCGGCGGAGCTGCTACGGCCAGCTGCGCCACCTTCGCTGGCATCCTCGGCGCCGACGGAATCCGAATCAGCGCCGTCGCATCCGAACGCCAACGCCCCTGATAAAACATAGAACCACGCCGAAGGCGTGATAACCCGACTTGCGATGCCCATGCGTCGCGGCATACCAAACTCCACGTGCAGAAGTCAACGAGTGACTCGCATTCGCTTCCCACAATGCAATCTGGGTGTCAGGGCGAGGTAACTGCACAAGGAATGCCGACGTGACCTCCTCCTTCGGCGTCGACAGGTGCAGTGCACACTCCCTTCTGAGCTAGTTCCGCTTTCGCCCCCTCATTAATAAACGCCTCGCAGATGAATCCGTGGTGACTGCAATCGTCGTTGCAGTTACAAAGCTCTGCGCAATAGCCCAGGTCACCAGGACCTCCGTGTGGAGCAGCAAATGCGCAAGCAGAAGGTGTTTCGACTTCGTCGGCACATTCCTTGGTGGTGCCGAATCTGCAGCGGTTGCTGCAGACGGAGTTGCCGCCGGACAGAGTCAGGCACACACCATCGCAAGTATTCGCTTCGGGTTCACACGCTTCGCCGAAGCGAATCGATTGTGATCGTTCAGCAGTGACGCAAACCCCATACTGCCGATCACAGTAGCCTGATACGCATTGCTCATCGAAAGAACAGACCGGGCGACAAATCCCCCCGCCGTCGTCGGGCAGAGGTTCGCAAAGAGTACCTGGAGTCTCGGCGCAGGCGGGGTCCTCTAGGGAGCCTGTGCTTGGCGAGCAACTGGGAAGACATAGCGCAGAGGGAGCGCCCGACGTACCCTCATGGGCTTCTCCGTCGCGAAGGGAGTCGACACAAGTGGACTCTCCGAACTGGGCGCAAAATAACGCGTCATTGGAACAGTCAGCGACGCAGAACCCCTCGGCGGGAGCCCCGCCGAGCCAGATGCGGGCCACCGTCGTCAGGCAGAAGCCTCCGTTCGCACAGTCGGAATCCACTGCGCAGGGATTTCCCAGACCTCGAGGGGGCGGCCGAGGATTCGTGTTCCCTGTGTCGCTATCGTCGTCACACTTGCACGTCCCGAAGACGCCCTCCTCGACGCAAGTGCGAGTCCCTGAACACCCATTCTTACCAGAGCAATATTCAGTCTTTCCGACAGAGCACACCGCCTCGGTGCTCGAGCTTTCTGGATGACAAGCCGATGTAACGACGGCGAAGCCGCCGAAAAGGCAATGAACCAACAGGTTGCGTGAGCCGACGGCACCCATGAGCGGTCGTATCCTTAGCACAATGATCGCACCAGTAATGCAAGCGGAAACGAGCCATACGTGAAATGTCTATCGAGAGCAGGGAAATGTTCGCTGAACCTCCAATCCCGAGCGAGTGCGAGGCGAAATGGCATCCACTCGCTCGCACCTTGAGCTCCATTAAGGAGGTGCACCGAGTCGGAATCGGCAACTACTTTCGACGGTGACGGTGCGGCTTTCAAATCTGAAAGGTTCAAACCTACGCAAGTCGCGACTGTGTCAAACCCGATATCCAGTCATAGAGAAATCTCATCTCGTTAAGATGAACTTACAAAGCAAACGTTTTCGTCGCTTCGCAGAACGTAGAGAGCGCGCTCCTCTCATTCGGCTTCCTCAAACGGAGCCGAGCACACCACGACGAAGGTGAGCGAGGTTTCGCTTTCTCCCCAAAGAAGGAGTTGACACCTTGTGTTGCAATCGATATAGAGCCCAAGTCGGTGCGCTTTGGGTCGCCTTTGTTATGGCGGGGCGTGTTCTCTTCTTGTCGTGACTTCATGTTGGCAAGGCGACGCAGCTTCGCTGCAGCTTCGGCGTCGTGGTTTGAGTCTTTTTTGGGGTAGTTCGCGGTTTTTTATAGCCATTTCGTACATTGAGGAATCCATGGGCGAGTACACGTTGCGTGTAGGCGATCGGTCGGGCTTTGTCGGTAGCTCGGTCGGGAAATACCAATTTATGTGGAATGGAAGCCCGCTGGGTGTTTCCCTCCTCTTAATAATGCTGAGTGGCTGTGGAGATGGTGAGAAGCCTTACTCGGTGATCAATGAAAGGGCCGCCGGTGCTCTCGTCTCGGTCGAGAAAGGCGAAACGGAGGTCGGATTTGCCCGAGGAAAAGTCCGCGTTACGGAGAAAACGGAGGGCTTCAGGATCTCCAAGCACCCCATCACCAGAAAGCAGTACGAGAGCTGTCAAAAGGCTGGCGCCTGTCAAAAGCCAGAACTTGATGAATGCTCGGATCAGGCGCTGGCCAAGCGTTCCTTCAAGGGTGACCAAGAGAATGTTGCGATCTGCGTGGGGCGTGCGAATGCCGAGGCCTTTTGCAAATGGGTTGGCGGTAGATTGCCAACGCTGGTGGAGTGGTTGCGCGCAGCACGGGGACCGAAGGTGCAACGATTCCCCTGGGGCGGTGTGGCTGCAAGTTGCGCCCAGCATCCCCAAAGCGCGCAACTTCGAGCCAAGCGCCTGGAATCGGCAGAAGACGACATCGCGCTAGCAGGGTGTGAGTCCGATCCCGTGACTGCGTTGCGCACTGGGCGCCATCCGGCTGGCGCTGCGAGCGTATCGCAAATGGAGGACATTCTTCTCGCTCCAGCGGAGCTCGTTGACGGGAGTGATCACGTCGTCTTTGGCTCCTGCGTGCAACAGCAAGGTTGTCTGGTCTACGGATCGAGCGCAGGCGCGATTGACTCCGTTCAACCATACGCGACCGGCCACGCTCGGGAGGCTGAAGACAACGAGACATCGAAGCTCACGCCATTGGCGTACCAATTCCGCTGCACCTTTGAGAAGTGATGGGAGTGACCATGAAATTCCAATTGATCGTTCTTGGATGCATTGGGGCGACCGTGGCTTGCGCCAGTGACGGGGGTGAATCGGCTGCATCGCTGGCCCAGGCGGAGTTGGTGTCCTCTCAGAGAAACGTCGCAACTCCTATCGTTCGCGTCTATGACGCCGCCGCAGGCAAACATGTGGTCGTCGTGGACCCGCTCACCCAGAAGCCTCTTAGCGCCTGGGACGGCAAGTACATGGAGATGCTCGCGGCCGATGAATACGTAAAGTGCGTCGCTGAGGTCGGCGGGATGGGAAGAAATGTGCCATTTCCCGTTGCTCGGGAGCCTTTGCCAATGGTCGAAAGCTGGATGACTGATCCGGAAATGGCAAGAATTTCCGACTTCGTTAGCCAGAATCAATGCGCTCGGACCAAGTACGGGACGCCACCAGTTTTCCCCAGTTCGGCTGTGACGGAGTGGGCCAATCGACGCACTGATCCCGAATGCAACCGCGCTGCTTCGGATGGCGAGCCCGCCGCGGCAATCGCTCTGCCGGACAAGAACCCATCAGAAACACTGATTGATAGTTTCATTGATCATCGCATCAGTCCGAGTAACCAGTTTGCTTTGACGGCCTCGGAGCACACGCCTCGGAATACCGATGTGGATGCCTATGAAATCGTCTATCGTGCCAGCGTCAACTTGTGCTTCGCGAAGCACTTGAATGCGCTGCTGGAAGAGCCGGAAATCTTCACGGCCACGACGGAGGAGCACCTGCTGCTCGTCGGACTTGCTCAGGAGCGAGCCCAGGTCGCCCTAATGAAATTGGGGCACATCCTCAAGCTTGCTGCGCGTGACGGGAGCGGAATGCCGATGACCGACGCTGGCGGAGATGCTGGCGGCGCCTACTTACGGTACTGGCTCAACCAACATCCAGAGCAGCTCGATGTCGTCCGGAGCAGGTTTCTCACTGCGCTGCAGCTGGAACAGGCTACCTCAACGGCCTTTGCATCATACCTGGAACGACAAGCGGGCGCGCGGTGGACCAGCGAAGACGGTGCAACGGCTTACATGCGAGACTGGGGCGCTGGGTCGGCGCGCGCACGTCTCCTCTCGCTCGTTTTTGGCGGGGGCGCGCTTCAAGACCTCTGGGAGAGCGAGACTTGGACACCGATCAGCTGGTTTTCGGAGATCCCCGGTGGGAATCCGAGATCCGCGAGTCACTGTTCTATTCAATCTAGCCCGCGACTTTGACTCTCTATACGTTCGCCCGATCGGAACCGGAATCGAGACTCGCCTTGATACTGCAACCGCTGAAGCACTGTTCGTCGAAACGGAGCTGGGGTTACGTAGCAGAGAGTGCTCCAGTACCGATTCGACTGCGTGCACGAAGGAGACGCTTCGCGCCAGTCTTCCGCCATTGAGCCAAGAATCGGGTTACCTGATCAACCAACATTATGGGATCACCATAGAGCACGCGCGAGCACTGGCGGCTCAGCTGTTCGACGGCGCCGTGAAGCACGACCTCGTTGGTGGTGGCTCGAGGACGAACGGCGCATTTCATCTGGCCGGGACTCATACGAATAGTGCGCCTACCGGACCCATTGGAACGAATCCGGGGTGGCTCAAGCTCGACCGAGACTTGGTTTTAGCGCCTTACGGCTTCGAAGACCGGGCTCAGCACGGCATGAGCGTATGCACCCCAGTCGTACCTCCGTGGGGGCCCATTGCCCGCTGCAAAGCAACGGTCAATCCGGGAAGCGTGCTCGAGAGCCACGGGGCGTTGGGTGTCGCTTCCGTCTTGGCATTTGCGCGTGAAGTGCTGTTCCAAGAAGCTGCGAGAGGTGGAAGCGCAGGGATGACGGACGAAGATATCTCGAGCGCCCTGCAAGGACTCGAGCGCCTCTTGGGCAAGCGTACTATTCTCGCGAGAGACTCGTCTCTCGACGTAATCGAACCCACGAGCGCTCCATTGGAGTCGCTCGTAGTTCCGGCACTACCGTTCGGAACGCCCGGCTTGCAGATTGCGGCAAAGACGGCCAAGTTCGTTGGCACGAACGGTGTTTCCAGGGCGACATTGACGTCGGCAGCGGCGGCTTCAGGGACCACGACGGCAGGCATAGGGGCGGCTGCGGCATTGCGTCGGTCGGTCTGGACACCCAGCTCCGGCAGCACCTGGTCCCGGGACGCAACCCTGTTGATGAGGACAGGAGCCGGGGCGAGTGCGCGGTACACCTTCGTTGCAGAAGAACCTTGTGGTCCGTGCAACGGGACCGGATTCGACGCGCCCTCGACGGTTGTTGTTACGGAGGGTTGGTTCGCCGATTTGGTCAGTCGAGTGACAGCCGTACAACAGGCAGATTGGTCTCGGCCTCTCTACGACGGATTTGGTTTACCTGCGAGATGGGTGCCGCCGGCCGACGCATCCCTCATGGGTGGCTCAGCGGGAGAAGAATCATACCAGTACTTGCTCCGTAGTGCGAAGTCGGCGGCTGACGACGCTACACAAGCAGTGAAGACCGCCATAGACAAGCTGGCGGTGGAAGCAACGGATTCTGCTGCACTGGAACAGGCTGAGCGGAAAGCATCGACCATTTCTGGTTTGGAGATCTACGCCGTATGTGGCGATTCCGCACAATGTGACTTGCCGATGGCCCCGGTCTATTTCCGTTGGGATTTGTCAGTGATGCCAGCCGCGGAGTGCAAGACGAGTACACTCACCGATTCGGAAGGCCAAGGTCAGTGTTCCGAGGCACTCAAAATCTATCAGGACGGCCTTCCCGAGCGACTGGAACTTCCGTCGATCGTAGTGGATGCGCTTGGTCGCACGAGCGTCACCTTTGAACAATACAACGGGACGGAACTGCAACGAGTTCTTGGTCGCATTTGGAATGCGGGTAGGCTTTTGCGCGCGGCTCAAGACCAAGCAGTGAAGCTAGCAGTTTCGTATGGCGAACAGTTCGTTGCTGTCCGAGATGCTGGTGCACAAGCAACAGCTGAGGACGATGCCGCTGCGGCGCAGGTGGCAGCTCTCAAGACGAAGTCGGATTTGCAGGATGAATTTGGAAATTACGCGTGCTCCCTCGAAGAGCAGCAAGAGAAGGAGGCCAAACTTCGAAAGAGAGACAAGGAGAGACTAGTAGCACTCTATTGTACGCAGGGTGGAACGGATCGCTGCGACACAATCTTCGAGAGAGGTTTTGGAAATCACTGCGACAAGCCGTCTGCGAAAGACTTCTCCGATGAGCTCGTTTCCCACGTGTTGTCGCACCCCGGTAGCTCGGGTTCGCCACTCGGCAAACACGATGACTTTCTAGCCGCCAATCTTCGCTGTCTCGAGACTACTATTCAATACAAGGATCTCGTGCGTCAGTATACGACTGCCACTGTCGCACACGACAAGTGTATCAAAACGGAGGCCTTGCGTAAGAACTCGACTGACGCGGACATCGCTGCTGCTCAAGTTGCAAGGACCGCGTCCGAGAAGAAGGTGGTGGCGAATCATAGTGGCGGAGTATCGCAGCGCCAGCAGGCGCTGGTCCAAGTCGGCGCTCACGTCGCTGTCATCTCTCAGCTGGCCGGGGAGACCATGCAAGCGCTTGCAGAACTCGAATCACTGCAACAAAAGGCCGCAGTGATCGAGTCGAAGGGCTTACTCGAAAAGTCACTCGCCAAGTCCAGCTACGAGCAGAACGAGAGCCTACGTCGTAAATACCGTAGTTATGACCTTTGGCGTGCGCGCGCGTTACTGGAGAGCGCAAGGCGGATTGCGGTTGCGGCGCGACGTAGCATTGAGTCTCGATTCGTCGTGGACCTGTCTACATTGACATCGGATCAAGCATTCGTTGCTTCTCCTTCCACGTGGGCCGACGAGGTGTACGAAAGCGACCTCAACGCACCAGAGGTGGTGGGCCTGTCTCAGGCGCCGAAAGTCGATGGTGCCATCTACCCAAACAAGCTGATCGACTACGTAGGCAATTTGGAGCGATTCGTCCAAGGATACACCATAACCTATCCGACATCGATCTCCCTGCCGGATACGGAAATCCTCTCATTTGGCGGACCGGAGCAGACGAGCCGCCTTGGGGATGACGGACTCGTTCTCGCGCCAGAATCGGCTGGATGGCGATTCTATTGTCCCAACTCGGGAGCTTGGATCGGTCACCCTGGAATTGGCCAGTTTCCACTTACCAATCGGCTAGCGACCGCTTGTGGAGGTTCGCCTCCGACCCACGCGAAGCTAGGCTTCTGGCTCAATCCGTGGGGCACCTTGAATGGGGCATGGACTCGCCCAGTCTACAGCGACCGACATAACGTAAGATGGCGAAGGTTGGCCGTGAATTTGGTGGGAACGGGTATTCGGGAATGCGGCAAAGCCACGGATTCGATGACTTGCTACACGAACCCATACATTCGCTACAACCTGTCTCACGTTGGACCCTCGTGGCAGACCAATTACTCACTGAATTGGCGAAATATCGACATCACGAGTGCACATATCGAAAGCGGGAAGGCGTTGGCCGCTGAGGAATGGCTGGAGCCCGTCGTCAATAGTTGGAACATGCCCTACGTCGCCAATGTCGCTCGCGGCGAGCTCTTTGGGCGTCCCGCGGCAGGTAGCTACGAGCTTATTTTCGAATCACGCCCGACGTGCGTCTGGACCGAATCGAAAGGGTCCAGCTGCTGGTTGAGCAAGACTACTGGGTTCGCCAATCCACGGGGCGAGGCATCTCTGACCCCGGTACCACTGGAGGAAACTCCGGGACAGGTGGAAGTACCGGCGCCGGAGGAACTTCTTCCGCAGGCGGGGCGACCTCTAACAACGGCGGCTCGAGCGCCGGCGGAAATTCAGGCGCAGGTGGCACGAGCGCCTCGAACTCGTCGACCGGTGGCGAATTGACGGGATCCTGTACGCCGGTTGGCGACGATCCGCAAATTGAGGACTTTGAAGACGGTGACCGAATCCTCGCTGCGCATGCGCAACGTTTAGGCCTCTGGTTTGGTTTTCACGCGGGTACGTGCGCCGTCTCGCCGCCAACGAATGATTCCTTCGTACCACTTGCGCCCGGACGAAACAGCTCGTTCGCTGGGATGACTAGCGGAAGTGCGTGCGATGCAGGGAGTTGGGCTGGCGGCGGGATTGGCGTCCTCCTTCTCAGCCGTCGAACCTCCGACACTGCGGTGGAATGCATGCCTTACGACGCCAGTCGATATACTGGAATCGCATTCGATGCACGCGGCTCGGGTACATTGAGAATCGAAGTTGCGTCGACCCAAAACAATGACGAGGACTTCGCTGGCTACGAATTCACCGTCTCTGATAGTTGGTCCCGATACGAAGTTCGTTGGCTGCAGATGACGCAGGGCGGGTGGGGCACCTCGATAGGTGGCCTCAATGCGGGACGGATCTGGAAAGTCCAGTGGCTTTCGAAGACAGCGAACTTCAGTTTCGCTATCGACAACGTAACGTTTCTTACCAACTAACTGACCCGACGAGCAAAGAGCAAGGGCGGAAAAATGGCCTCACATCCATGTGGCATCCGAATGCGTCACATTCGGTCAATCGTCGCGCTGGTCCTTTCTGTATTCGGAGCGTTGGGCGACCCTGCGGCGGCGCTGGCGCAAGTCGCATCTCCGACTCAGACTTCGGCCTTCGGGGATTCGTCAGCTTCCGCCCAGGCATTTGGCACCGCTTCGTCTAGCAGCGAAGGTCAATCTAGGCCTTCTGAGGATAGTAACTCCACCGCCGCCGGTGGGGTTACCCTGCCCACACCAGACAGCAACGTAACAATCGGCTCTCAATCCATCTCATTGCCAAGCGGTGCTGGTTCGCCACTTGGCATGGGGGAAAGCTTCTCTGCTCAGCTATCGACGGGGCTTGCGACGTACACCGTTCCCATCGGTCTGCCAAAGGCACGAGGCAATGCGCAACCCAATCTGGTCCTCAGCTACAGCTCTTCCGGCGGCGCCGGAGTGGCGGGGGTTGGATGGAGCATCGGTGGGGCCGCCATTGCTCGCAAGACCGATCATGGTCTGCCCAAATACGATGACCGGTCGACATGGCATCCAAACCAGGACCGATTCACGTTCGGAGGTGCGGAGCTCGTACCTATTTGTTTGGTCGTGGGAGGCACATGTCCTGGCGCTTTGAGCTCCAAGGGAGAAATGATGCCGGCCTGGGCGGAGGGCTGGCAGTACTTCAGAACCGAGATCGAATCGAGCTATTATCGGTTCTTCTGGTCCCCAGATCACCGTACTTGGCGAGTTCAATCGAAGGAACGGAGTCAATCTAGAATTCGGAGTACCGCTGGACGGCTCGGGGTATACCGGTGCACTCGAGGCGAATCCCGCTCGACCTAGCGAAGTCGTGCGCTGGCACATCGTGCGCCAATACGATCCTCATGGCGGCGTGCAGCAGGGCACGGTCGTGACACCATTCAATGTGGTGTTGTATCGGTATTGGTCCGACGGAAACGTGGTCTATCTCTCGGATATCTACGATACCAGTCCGACCAACGATCCAACTACCAAGGACCTTCGACTTTTTGCGCATCATGCCCATCTGGAATACGAATCCAGGTCGGATGGGCTCGTCTCATTTCGGAGTGGTTGGCGGATGGAGCACCGCATGCGCATCCGTCGAATCGACGTGAGCGCCAAACCTTTCGAGTCGAGTGGCGCGCCCCGGCAACTCCTCCGTCGGTATCACTTTCAATACGACCTGTTCAGTCATGCCTCCTTGCTGACTTCATTTCAGCAGGAGGGCCGCTGCGCGACGCCAGTCACGGAGAACGCTTCGGGTGTGCTGCCCGAGACGACTTGCAGCAGACTTCCTGCGCTCACCTTTGGATATCAGCGGGTTCGAAGTGAGCTTCCTCCGGCGACGGATTCCGATGGCCTCCGTTTCGAGCCATTGGCCGCGGAGGTTCGTGGCTTACCCAACAGTCCTCCCCATTCCCTCGGTCAGATGGAAACGGGAATCATGGACATCAATGGGGATTCTCTTCCTGACGTACTCGTGGCCGCCGCCGGACTTCATGGCAACGCCCATGGTCTATATCTGAACGGTACGACTGGCGAGCTTGGGTTCGGCGACTTGCAGCGAATGACAGTGACTGGCGGAGGCACCGTCGACGCAGGCGTCCTCAAGCTGAGCAACAAGCACGTTAGTGTCTTGGACTTGGACGCGGATGGGCAAGTGAACCTCGTCCATATGCCCAATTTTCAGGGGTACACCGTGTTTTCGCCGCTGCAGACCGGTGCAGATTGGTCTTGGAGCGCCAAGAGCGTATCGAGCCCTCCCGGTCAGGACATCAGAATCGATTGGACAAAAAATGCCGAGCACACCGCGGCAATGGACGTGAACAGCGACGGTCTGGTTAACGTCGTCTATGCGTCGCCGACCGAGCTGCAGACTTTCTTCGCGTTGGGACGATATCCTGGCGGCGAGCACCAATTCGGCCACGCCTCGTGGACATCGGCGAACACTGCGTCGATTTCCACGGAACCTGTGCGAAGTTGCGTCCCTTGGAGCGCGACTCCTGCAAGACTCGGCGATCCTGACGTTCGGATCGCAGAGCTGAATGGTGATGGACTGCCCGACTTGGTGCGGATACGGAGCGGCCAGATCCTTTATTGGCCGGGTCGCGGCAACGGCACCTGGGGAACCGGAGAGCGTGACGATTGTGCTCCGGGCGGTTTTGGTACGGACCGCAGCATCAAGATGGGCAATGCACCCGTCCAGGCTGCCCTCGACTTGAGCTCGGTTCAGGTGAGCGACGTGAATGGCGACGGGCTGGCAAATCTCTTGAAGGTCAGGGTCAACGCAGTCGACGTATACCTCAACCAGAACGGGGTCGGTTTCACTAACCGAGTCGTTATTCCGAACACTCCGGTTCTTCCCAATGGTTCACGTCGCTTCGCCATGGCAGACATGGACGGAACGGGCACCTTGGACTTGCTTTGGGGTGAAGCCGGCAACTACCAATACATCGATCTCACTGGCGGTGTGCAGCCAAACGTCTTGACGCGAATCGACAACGGTCTCGGAGCAACGACGGAGCTAGACTACAGCACGTCGACGCGGCTGATGTTGGCTGCAACCGCAGCAGGTAAGCGCTGGACGAGCACCGTGCCAACGGTGGTTCCCGTGGTTACTCGTTCCACCGTGCGAGACAACTTGGAGCGTATTGGGCGTCCCGCGGGCTCGATGATCACCGAATTCGAGTACCGCAACCCGCGTTTCGACGGACGCGCAAGAGACTTCGCCGGTTTTCGCGAAGCGCTCATCCGAACCATCGGCGATGCCAACAGTCCCACCAGTATCAAACGTACGGAGTTTCTGGTGGGCCATTGGTCGGACGATCCTAGTCTGACCGCAGAACCGACCTCGCGAGAACCCTGGCGCGTGGCGCTGAAGGGGATGCCCATAGTGGAGGAGCAACTCGACACTGCGGGAGTGGCGTTGTCGACGAAACATGAAAGTGTCAACGTTCAAGCCATTTACCAAGGCCTAGATGGCCGGTCGGTGTACGCTCGAAGCGGTTCGACAGCAACGACCTTCGTCTACGATACGGCGGCTTTCGATGGAGCGGAGAGCGAAGTCTCCGTTCAGGACTATTCGGTCGATGATGGAGCGACACAGTACTCGAGCCAACGAGCGTTGACTCGCCGTGCTACGCGCGGAACTGCCCAAATACGCAGTTCCGTCGCTGTGGACGTCTTCGGTAACGTGACGACCAGCATTCGGAATGGTTGCGTATCTGGTTGCCCGAACGGACCCGACGAGGCTATCTCGACGGTGAGCTCTTTTGCTCGACCGCAACATGACCTTTCAGGTTGGCTATGGAGGGAGACTGAGAGCTACGTCTCTGGCACCAGTCATTCTGTACCGGCACACCGACACGGTGCCTCCTACAATGTCTTTGGTGATGTCACCGAGACTTTTGGTTGGTTGAGTGGTACACAGGCGCTCACCCGAGTTCCAATGGGAGCGGATACGCCGTCCACAGCGTCTGGGGGACTGGCGGAGGAGGAGAAAGTATCTCTCGGGAGCGTCATTTATGACGCTTTCGGCAATCCTACCTTCTCCACGGGACCGTCCGGCGAGTGCCGCGGCATCATCGTGGATTCCGTATACTCAGAGTTCGTGGTCGAGGACCAGGTGTACGCTGGTGCGAGAGAAATTGACGGTTGCGGCGAAAACGTCTACGTGACGAAAGCGAGCTACGACCGCGGGTTCGCCTTACCCGTGAGCGTCATATCTCCACAGGGACAGCCGTCCAGTGTCCAATACGATGGTTTCGGTCGCGCTGGCGCCGTATTCGGCCCGAGTGAGTCGAGCCCCGGTGAGCTGGATCTACGCCCGCGAGCGCTGTACGAGTACGTAACCCCATCCAACGCGAGCACCCAGCCGTACTCGATGGTGCGCAGCCAGAGCATCAACGAATCCCACGACGGAAAGGTCTCCTATCTCGAGGATGTCGCGTACATCGATGGCTTGGGACGCAGTATCTTCGCGCTGGGCGAGGTGGATCCGGACGAAGGAGATGGTGGACGGTACATCGTCAGCGGAGGTGTTCGCTACAACACCAAGGGGATGCCATACCTGTCCCACGAGCCCTTCTTCTCCGACGGGCCGGCAATTGGTTTCGCCTTGAGCACTCAGCCGACTACGGCGACGAAGCGGCAGGTTTATGATGCGTTTGGTCGTGTGCTGCAAGTAATCCTGCAGGATGACCAGGTCAAAAGTGAGGCTCGCTACCATGCCCTGAGCGGTGACACTTTCGATGCGGGCGATCTATCGGAACATGAACGTTACCGAGGCACGTACACGACACAAATCAGCGATGGACACGGTCGCACCGCTGCAAGCATCAGTAGGTATCGCGCCGACGGCACCACGCTCGAAGAACATCGGACGAATACGACCTATCTGCCGAGCGGCGAGGTCGTCACCATCACTCAGCAACGCGCCGGAAGTCTTCCCTATACCCGACGATTCGAGTATGACAGCTGGGGACGTCTCGTAAACAACATTGAACCCAATACGACGGGGGTGCGGACGTGGCGCTACGCCTATGACAACTCGAGTCGGCTGGTGGGGACCAGCGATGCCAACGGCTGCGGCGCAAATTATCACTACGACTCGGGCGGTCGTCTCATTGGCGAGGATTATAGCCCGTGTCTCGCGAATCACGCGGTCTATACGCCACCGAACCTTGACACCGGCGAGGGACTGGAAACGTACTATCGATACGATGCTCCCGATCCAACTGCCACGAACGTGGTGGACGGAACTGGACAGCGCCTCCAAGTTGAGCCGGATTGGCTATGGGGGCGAGTTGCTTCTGTCAAGTCTCGAGGGGCATTCAATGTATTTGCGTATGATAGCCTTGGCCGCACTCGGGGAGTAGCCCGGCGGATCGTGCGTCCCGACGCGACGGACAGTATGTCCTTTGACGCGCGTTACGCGCCTCGTTGGTACGTGAAGCAATCGAGCTTCGACTTGAATGGTCGCCCTACGCGGATATCTACCGGGGCTCCGATTCTTTCCCTGTTGGGCGAAGACGGTACGAGTGAGATTCGTCTTTCGTACACGAAGCGCGGGCTGGTTCGCGCCGTTGGCTCGACATACGGGACGCTCATAAGCCGTGAGTTGCGAGACGCGCGCGGATTGCTCGACGATGTCGTGCTCGGCGACGCGGCTCAGACGCGCAGATCCTACGCCTACAACGAGTTGACTCAGGTCGTGGACGTGACGACCTATCGCGCACCGCCAAGCATGTGGACGACAGGAGCCGGCGTGTATAGTCGTCCGGAGGCGACTGCTCCACCCACCACACAACTCACGCTCGAGCACTATGGTTTCCAGTATGATGTCATGGGAAATCTGGTGCGTGCGGATGACTTCCGCCCCTCGGCGGAATGGACGGACCACTCTCGACCGGTACGGCGACAGTGGGAGTATGACAGCTATTCGCGGTTGACGAAGACGACGTACGAATACGTGGGTGCAAACACTTGGCGCGCGCCTTTTCATGCCGAGAACGCGGATCCGACACGCCCCCAGCCGACGCCCCAGGTTTCCTTCGATACTCGTATTTCCGAGGAGACGTTCAGCTACGACTGGCTGAACAACCTCGTCACGAACAGCGACAACAGCAACGGCTTCTACGACCGCTCGATTGGCACAAGTACCTTCGCCGATAACACGCGACCGCATCGCCTCTCGGGCGCGTCGAACCGGAGCACGGATTCGGTTCGACGCGGCGAACTTGCCGTCGCCCATGACGACGTTGGTCAGGTCACCGCAATGATCGTTCAACGGGACGGCTCTTGCCTTCCGAGTGGCGCGAGCTGCTGGACGCGGTTTGCGTACGAGTGGGACGAGGTCGGAAATCTCACGCGCGCGCGCCGTTGGGATTTGTCACCCAGCGAGCGCCCTTCCTTCGGCACCGCGGCGTCCGTCGATGACGGTCACCCGACGCGCACTCCCGAAGTCGAGATGCGTTACCACTACGATGGTGGGGACCGCGTCCTGAAGACAGTCGTGCGGGGTGACGACGCTGCCATATCGAGCGGCGACGACGAGCCGAAACACACCGTCTACGTCTTTTCGACCTTGGAGATCCGCAGCGCGGACTGGACCGGAGCCGGTGACATCGCAGATTACGAGCTCAACGCCGAAACGACCGACCTGCGCCTCCCCGCAGGCTCCGTCGTCGGCCGCTTGGTCTGGGACGGCACAATGCCGCGAACCGGTACGAGTTCGCTGCATCTTCTGCTGACATTTTCGGACCACCTGGGCAGCACGACCTTCACCATCGACCACGCGACCAGTGAGCTCGTCGAATACGTGAGCTACACGGCCTATGGCCAGACCGAGAGCGACTACCGCACGGAGCGCTGGAGCAGCTTCCGAGAGCCAACACGCTTCACTGGGAAGGAAGAGGACATCGAGGTCGGCCTCAATTACCACGGGGCCCGGTACTACTCCCCAGCACTCAAGCGTTGGATGAGTGCCGATCCGGTCACGATCCACTCAGCGGGAAGCGACATCAATCCCTGGGCTTACGGCTACGGTAACCCGACGAGCTTCGTCGATCCCGATGGCCGAGAGCCACTGACCGTCATTGGCCTCATTCTGCTAGCCTCTGCCGTGTCGGGAGCCACCAATGCAACTGTTCAATACGCTCAAACCGGACGCGTCAACTGGGGATGGCGTGGTGTGGCAGGGGCGGCTGTGGCGGGAACGGTGGGCGCTGGGGTCGGCATGGGGGTCTCGTCACTTGCGACCGGGGTGCTTGGTTCGAGTGCAGGAGGGGTCGCGGTGGGTGGAGCAGTCGGCGGAGCCAGCGGCGGGGCCCTCGGTTCCGCGTTTGCAGGCAGCAACGGTTACGGCATCGCCACAGCGGCGTTGTCCGGCGCCGTCAGTGGAGCCGTTGGTGGTGCCGTCGGAGTGGCGGCTGGTTCCAAAAGCGGTGGCTGGACGGGCTTCGGAGGTGTGATGGCCGGCACGGGCGCAGGCACCGCCACGGGCATCGCGTTCAATGCCGGGATTCTCGGTCAAGACGCAAGCATCGGAAGCATCGGCACGGCCTTCGCGTCAGCATTCGGCGGCGCGATTGCGAGTGCAGCACTGAGCGCGGGGTGGAGTGAGGCGACGGAGGAGAAAACCGGTGGGCAGGCTGCCGGTGAAGCTGCGGGGAAAGCGGCGCTTCGCGCCAACGCGATGCAAGAAGCAGTGCGCAACGCCGCCGGGTTTGCGCAAGATCCGACGGGAAACAACAACATCATCCTAGAGCTTCTAACATCTGGAGTGCCGAAACCTACCATCGGACAGGTCATCCCAGGCGAGCCAATTACCGATCCCTACGTTCAGAAAGCGCTACTTCGTGCGTGGAACGATACGCGGCCGTGGAGTGAAGCAACAAGGGAACAGGGCGGATGGGGCCATCCAATTCCTGATAGCGTATCGGAATATTGGGTTGAACGATGGCCGGAAGGAACGCGGGGGTATATTGATCGCGGTTCGGATACGGTACCGGACAGGAATAGCTTCAGTTTTCATTCTCACGGCCTCAACGAGTGGCACGATCCGACATACACGAAACAGTCGGCAAGCTTGGGCGATTGGCTCATGTTCAGGCAGTTCCAGATGACAGACCCAGCGCATATCCACTACATAATATCAGCCCATGGAATCTTCCGATTGAGCGGGAATCAACAACAATGGATCGCACCAATAGGATATTTGTCCAAATGATACCGCTGTCCGCGTTGTTGATGCGATTAGGGTTGGTGGCGGGAAGTTTTGGTAGCGTGCTTGTGATTGCAGCGGCGTTCGCGTGCGGACGTTTGGACACATCGAGCGGGAACGATGATAGTCACATCAAAAAGAAGGTAAAAAGCTATGTTTCTACACCTCAATCCAATAGATCTGGTGCGCCAAAAGACGACTCGGGCTTTCGGGAAGAGACGGACGCTAGTGCGGGAGCATATCCAGCGACTTCAAAACGCAAAGTAACGCCTGACCTGTTTGCTGAGTTCGCAAAACTCCCAGGTAAACGAGTCGAAAATGTTACCGTTGTCACACCCGGTGAACGTCAAGAGGCAGCAGTTGCTGAGGCTCTCATCTTTCTGAGGACAAAGAGAGTGGAAACGCGAAGGTTCACCCACGGGGTCGTGTTGCCTGCAGAGGAGAACTGGGAGGTCACCTTGTTTGAGTTAGCCGCGCGACCGCGGTTTGGTGGCTACGAGTATTGGATACATCTTAGGAAGAAAGACTTTGCCGTGTCGGATTGGGGACAGAATCAATAGGCGCAGACGGCAACCTTAGGGTCGTTTATATCAAGGGCACTCGAGCTGAACGTTTATGGGGCCGTCGAAGTAACTGCGAGCGCATGAACGCATCCGGGCTTACGTTGGCAGCATGGGCTCCCGCAGAAGGGGTGGACGGTCGGTTACTGCACGCCGGGAATGTGGCTCTGGAGCGTGGCGGCGCGGGGGTACGAAGGAAGGCATCGTCGGCGAAGCGTGGCCGCCGGATGAGGTTGGTGGTGGAGCTTGTTGCCCGCGGAGCGCGCGAAACGCGAAAGGAACGTTGAGCAACGCTGACGCCCGTTGGCTTCAGCGGCTTCCCTCAGAGCACGTCACCTTCGGCGCAGCCGGTTGTAGATGCCTATTGCGTAAAGAGCTCGTCGACGGACGCGACCTTGATGGCTCGCTTGAGCCACTGCGTCAGCTGTTCGAGATTGGCACACGCGAGGATTCGACCACGCTGATCTGGCGAAACTAGGATGTCGCGTGCCTCGAACACCTCGAGGACGCTTAGCGCCTTTTCTAACGCGCGACCCTCGGCGCGGCCCTGAATGAGGCCCTTCTCGATGGACTCGCGAATGATGGGGCTTTTGAACTGGTAGCCTTCGGGATCATCTGCAGGGCCTTTCGGGCGGCATCGCTGAGTGCGGTGAGAATCAAGTCACTGTATAGCACGAAGCGGTCTTGGTCACCGAGGTGGGTGACTGCCGACATGGCAGCAAGGGCCACTTTGACCGCAACTTCGACCTCATCGTGGCCATGGGCCAACACCGACAGTACGGCGAGTTCAGGGGAGCTTCCGCCGTTTGTGGATTGGTGATGAGGGGAACCGCGTCCGGGCCAATGACCCACGGACGCAGGGTGGCGCCCGGTCCAATCGCGATGGCGCGATTCGCCCAGCGAGCAACCGACGCCTCGGAGGTGACGACGAGCACGACGGAAGGACAACTGAATCGAGCTCGAAGCCCAACGACGTAAACGGGCCAAGTGTAGAGCTTTCGCTCGTCCTGCGCGAGCTGAACCTCGACGACAATCGCCAGTACGGGCTTGCCATCGACGAGGAGTACAACGAGATCTGCGCGATACTCCGCGGGAACGATATCCGTGAGATCGGCAGACTCGACGCGGACGCTCGAATACGCCGGAAGCTCGACGCCGAGTGCATCGCGCAGCAGCGCTGGCGCGAGCTCGGGACGGTTTTGAAAGAGCAATCTGAGCGTCTCGTGTTCGAGCGACGGCACGAGTGAAACAGTAGATCGACACAACGCCGAGCGCCAGCGTGAAGCTCTTAACGTGACTGCACACAGAGCAATCTCACCCGACGAACGGTCTCGCGTGATGACTCAGCGAATTCGCCGCGACGTGACGAGCATGGTTCTCGATGCATTAGCTCGATGTGCGAAGAGCAATGGAGCTCGACAGCGTGTCTTGGTGTGGCGGTGAGAATTGGACGCCGTGCTGATTGTGTGGCGACTGCAGTCTGCGCCACAACAACGTTCTCACCCGCTCAAGTGGCTCCCCTGAGTGACACGACGCTCCCATCTCCCCCATCTGCCCGCAGAGAATGGCGAGTGACGGTACAGGTTCGTACGCCCATTCTCGAGGACAGATTTCGGGGGAGCATCGGGCGCAGCGAAGTGCCTGTGATTCGCGGTGACGTCACTTCGCGAAACGCGCGCACGTAGCAAGCACGAGTGGGGGCAGGCACACAATACGCTCAGACCGGACGCGTCAACTGGGGATGGCGTGGTGTGGCAGGGGCGGCAGTGGCGGGAACGGTGGGCGCTGGGGTCGGCATGGGGGTCTCGTCACTTGCGACCGGGTGCTTGGTTCGAGCGCAGGAGGGGCCGCGGTGGGTGGAGCAGTCGGCGGAGCCAGCGGCGGGGCGCTCGGTTCCGCGTTTGCAGGCAGCAACGGGTACGGCATTGCCACAGCAGCATTGTCCGGCGCCGTCAGCGGAGCCGTTGGTGGTGCCGTCGGAGTGGCGGCTGGTTCAAAAAGCGATGGCTGGACGGGCATCGGAGGTGTGATGGCCGGCACGGGCGCCGGCACCGTTACGGGCGTGGCGTTTAACGCCGGCATCCTCGGTCAAGACTCAAGCATCGGAAGCATCGGCACGGCCCTTCGCGTCAGCATTCGGCGGCGCGATTGCGAGTGCAGCACTGAGCGCGGGGTGGAGTGAAGTAACGGAGGAGAAGACGGCCGGGAGGGCGGCGGAGACGAAGTGCAAAGGAGGCGGAACGTCTGGTGCTGGCCGCGGCGGCGCCGACAACGTGAAATATCCGGATGTGCCTCAGGTTGACAAGTCGACAATGGCGGGAGCCGTTTACGGGATCCAGCGGCGTTTGGCGCTTGGTGACTACGACGGCGCAATTCAGTCGGCTGCGAAGTTTTGGGGAGTCAAAGGTTTGAGTCAGCCCGCATACTACGAGCCGAATCTCGATTATTCGGGCGATACCAAATACGATGCAGATACCGGTGCATTGACGATGCGTGTTGGTCCGCCCGGGGCAGCGAATGCACGGGTGCTCTTGTCAACGGTGTACCACGAGGGAGTGCACGTTCGGCAGGCGCAAACGGGCAACTGGTCATCTAAAAGCAGTCTATTCGGAGGCGATGTCAATGAGTTGGAGGCGTACAATTCGGAAATGGCATTAGCAAAGCAGCTGAATCTGAGCCGGAGCGACATACAGCAAGTGATTGACTATCGTGCGATCCATTGGCAAAGAGTGCAGGGAACGAACTACGAGTCGCGTGTTATCAGCGGAAATTATAAGTTAATGAGAGGAGACTTTATTCGATGACACGAGTTGGTGTGTCAGCGGTTGTTGCCTGTATCTGTACGTCAGTTCTCGCATGCTCCGGCTGTCATCGACAACACGCAGAGGGTGTGGCGCATTTTGAGACAGACATTGCTGGGGTGAAGCCAATGACTGCGGTTGTTGAGCGTGAACAGTTGGCAGAGTCGCAGGTGCTATCTTCTTCGGATGGTATTGAGTTTTCAATTTCCCAGTACAAAGAGGGGGTGGTGGATTATTTGATTGGCACGGTGCGAAACGCGTCAAATGAGAAGCTCTGGCTTGTCCGACCGACGTTCACGCAGGTAGGGGCCCAACCAGCCAGGCGAGACGTGTGGATTGAGGTGCGAGACACCAGCGGCAACGAAGTAACGAGTCCCCTCTCTTGCAAGTCGCCCGATAGACTTCCGAGCAAGAGCAAGTATGCGATTTTGGCGCCAGGTGAAACCATCTCAGTGCACATGTTCTGGTGTGCAGGATTGGAGGGTCCCGGACCATGGACAATTGTGGCTCACTACCGGGACATTGGGATGCAGATACCGGTTCCTCCAGACGATGCGAAGTGGTTTGCTGGTTCTCTGCGTTCGAACGCATTGGTTGTGGGGCCAGATGGTCGTGATGTAGCGGTTTCGCAGAGCCCCACTGGCACTCCGCGACCTGACCGCACGAACCCCCGCACTAAGTTCCGATAGTACTTGACGGTGTCAGCAGGCTTCCATCGTCGATCGTCTACGAGCCTTTGCCGGGGTCTCGCTGCAATGCGCCCCCGTGCTAACGGATTCCGCCCTGTGACCATAGGTGTCACCCTCCAACGCAGGCGCTAAGCAGCGGGCGGCGGGTGACGTGAAGTGACGGCAATCGGCGACGCAGCCCGTCAGCTTCAGCGCGCTTGTTGGAGCGCGGCACCTTCGGTGCCGGCGGAACCAGAATCTAGTTTCAACCTTGGGTTACCCGGACTTCCAAGTATCCGGGTATCGGCGCAGGTGAAGGACGCGAAGAATAACTAACGGCGCTGGCTGGTAGTACACCGCATACGGAAAACGCGAAAGGAGCGCTCTGCGGGCAGGCTCGTCGTAGATCGGGAATTGCAGCGGATTGTCCAAAATGAGGGATACTGCGGCGTCAACTTCGAGCACGAACTGAATGCCGAGGTCAGGTTTACGTTGTTCGTACCAGACGGCTGCATCCAAGACATCTTGCTTCGCGCGCGCCCGGATCCGCATTACGGTTATCGCCCGACTTGTCGAATACGGTCGAGTATTTCGCTGCGCGCGGTATTCCAGTCCTCAGAAGCATTCGGAGCTGTCCGCTGCTCCTCGAGTTCAGCTCGAACCAAATCTCGATGCCAAGCCGGACTTTCGAGGTCTTTGTGCTCCAAGACGAGATCCCACAACTGACTCACGTAGTCGACTTTGGCTCCGGTGGGCAATTCATCGAAGCCGGGCGGCGGTGCGAAAGAGGGATGCGACACTCAGGGAATGTAGCGCCGGAACGGCTTGAAAACCAGCCAAAAGCTTACGCGAGCGGCAGAAGGGAGCTGACCGACGACGGAAAGCTGCCGGTAGCCCGGCAAAGCGCGTCAGCGAAGATCGGCACCAAGCCGGTCAGAAGGCACGCATCGTTTCGCGAGCACGCGTTACCGCCGCGCATTGCCGGCCGTCATCCTTTTTTCCAGCCGACGCGCTCGCACAGGATGGCGTTTTTCCGTTTACCCTCCTTCTAGTTCGCTGGACGCCACAGAGCTCGCCGAGATCCCTCGCCGTGCCTCTTCATCTCCCCCATCTGCCCGCAGAGAATGGCGAGTGACGGTACAGGTTCGTACGCCCATTCTCGAGGACAGATTTGGGGGAGCATCGGGCGCAGCGAAGTGCCAGTGATTCGCTGTGACGTCACGTCGCGAAACGCGCGCACGTAGCAAGCACGAGTGGGGGCAGGCACACAATACGCACAAACCGGACGCGTCAACTGGGGATGGCGTGGTGTGGCAGGGGCGACTGTGGCGGGAACGGTGGGCGCTGGGGTCGGCATGGGGGTCTCGTCACTTGCGACCGGGGTGCTTGGCTCGAGCGCAGGAGGGGCCGCGGTGGGTGGAGCAGTCGGCGGAGCCAGCGGCGGGGCGCTCGGTTCCGCTTTTACAGGCAGCAACGGGTACGGCATTGCCACGGCAGCGTTGTCCGGCGCCGTCAGTGGAGCCGTTGGTGGTGCCGTCGGAGTGGCGGCTGGTTCCAAAAGCGGTGGCTGGACGGGCTTCGGAGGTGTGATGGCCGGCACGGGCGCCGGCACCGTTACGGGCGTGGCGTTTAACGCCGGCATCCTCGGTCAAGACTCAAGCATCGGAAGCATCGGCACGGCCCTTCGCGTCAGCATTCGGCGGCGCGATTGCGAGTGCAGCACTGAGCGCGGGGTGGATTCAACTAACGGAGAGGAAGACGGCGGGAGAGGCGCTTCGTTACAGCGCGGCCGCGGGTGGCGATGGTATCGAGATTACGGAAGGTTCAATTATCCCAGGAGAGCCAATTACGGATCCAAGAATCAGAGGACATATGAGAACGGCCGTATTGCGAGCGAAGATGGGAACGATGGACGCGCACGAAGAAGGATTTACGGCGACTGGAAAATCGAACGAGCACGGCAACAGGACCTTCCATAGAGTTGACTGGGGCGAACCGTCGGTCACGTTGGCAGAGGCAAGGCTGCATAAAATAAGACCAGAAATGCGTCGTCAACCTTCACCACAAGAAGGCAAGACCGACCGACAATACGTACTGGCTCACGTCCACGCCTTCAAGGAAGGTACTTTGATTTACGTCAATAGTCGCGGCGTGCCCATTACAGCTGTAGCCGGTCCAAGTAAGTTGGATTGTCAATCAAATTGGTTGCTTCGCGATATGGGGTTCAACGTGGTGGATTACGTCATCGCACCAGAAGGCATTTACCGAATCATTAGCTACAGATATGGAAACGGGATGTCTTGGGACGTACAGCGTATCGCACCACTAGACTACATCATGAGATAGGACCATGAGGACATCGCTTCGAGATCGTCGTGACGGTTCTTCTTGGTTGCAGCCGAGCAAGGTCGGGTCATATGGGCGACGCTGACGTCGCGCCTTGTCCGCCCGTAGTAGCGACTCAGACGCGCGTGCATTTGGGCGAAGAACGAGAAGTAGCCTCGGCGGACCCGTTCCGCGAAATCCGCTCGGTCGACGGAGGCTTCGATAATGCCAAGCTCGATGCTTTGCTCGTGCGCATACATGGTGATGCCGCGCGGCACAATGCTGAAGATTGGCCCGTAATTCGATTTGTAGATAGCTACATTGACGAAACTGAGCCTAGCTTCCCAAAGGAACGAAAATTCCTGACGTATCGACGAGATAGGGCTTGGGTTGTTCATGTTTTCAATGTCAAGACCATGCTGAACGGTGGACGCGACGGAGATCTGGAATTTCGCGTTTCGGAAAAGTCCGGGAAATTCGCAGTCGAATCGAATCCATGCCCGATGAGACGCTAGTTCGTGGGAGGGAGCGTGCCGTGGCGTTGATGTCGGCACGGAGCGTTGAGCGACGGCGACGCCGGTCGGCGTCAGTGGGTTTCCTCCGAGCACGTCACGCCACGTTCGGCGCCGACGGATGAAGACGCCTGCTGCGTAAAAAGCTCGACTGCAGACGCTACATTGATGGCCTGCTTATGCGTGACCGCTCAGTGACACCGGGATGGATCGCGCAGGGAGGTTGACTGAGGCTCTGGGTCCAGGAGGACCCTACGAGTGCAAGGAAGATCCAAGGCTAGAACGACGCTAAAGACATCGAGCGAATGAGAACGCATCCGGGCTTACGTTGGCAGCGTGGGCTCGTGCAGAAGGGGTGGACGGTCGGTCACTGCATGCCTGGAATGTGCATCTGGCGCGTGGTGGCGCGGGGGCGCAAAGGAAGGGATCACGCTCGAAGCGTGGCCGCCGGATGATGTTGGTGAAGCTTGTTGCCCGCGGAGCGCGCGAAACGCGAAAGGAACGTTGAGCAACGCCGACGCACGTTGACTTCAGCGGTTTCCCTCGGAGCACGTCACCTCCGGTGGCGCCGATTGTAGAGGCCTACTGCGGAAAGAGCTCGTCGACAGACGCGATCTTGATGGCTCGCTTGAGTCAGCGCGACAGCTGTTCGAGATCGGTACATGCGAGGACCCGACCTCGCTGGTCCGGCGAGACAGGGATGTCGCGTGCTTCGAAAGCCTCGAGGACGCTCAGCGCCTTTTCTAGAGCGCGACCCTCGGCGCGACCCTGAATGAGGCCCTTCTCGATGGACTCGCGAATGATGGGGCTTTTGAACTGGTAGCCTTCGGGGATCATCTGCAGGGCCTTTCGGGCGGCATCGCTGAGAGCGGTGAGAATCAGTCACTGTATAGCACGAAGCGGTCTTGGTCACCGAGGTGGGTGACTGCCGACATGGCAGCAAGGGCCACTTTGACCGCAACTTCGACCTCATCGTGGCCATGGGCCAACACCGACAGTACGGCGAGTTCAGGGGAGCTTTCCGCCGCTTGTGCATCGGTGATGAGGGGAACCGCGTCCGGGCCAATGATCCACGGACGCAGGGTGGCGCCCGGTCCAATCGCGATGGAGCGATTCGCCCAGCGAGCAACCGACGCCTCGGACGTAACGACGAGCACGACTGAAGGACAACTGAATCGAGCTCGAAGCCCAACGACGTAAACGGGCCAGGTGTAGAGCTTTCGCTCGTCCTGCGCGAGCTGAACCTCGACGACAATCGCCAGTACGGGCTTGCCATCGACGAGGAGTACGACGAGATCTGCGCGATACTCCGCGGGAACGATATCCGTGAGATCGGCGGACTCGACGCGGACGCTCGAATACGCCGGAAGCTCGACGCCGAGTGCATCGCGCAGCAGCGCTGGCGCGAGCTCGGGACGGTTTTGAAAGAGCAACCTGAGCGTCTCGTGTTCGAGCGACGGCACGCGTCGCAAATTAGCGCGACATAGAGTTGGGCGCCACCGTGAGTTCGATACGTGTGAATGCCGCAATTGAAGCGACACCCGAGAGCCGCATACCGTCGCTCGACTCAATTGGAGGAACAGCTCGCGATCGATGAGACGGAGCGACAAGCGAGAAACAATGGATCCCAATCGCGGGAGCTTGGTATCAGGGCGAGAATTCGATGGGTTGTAGATGCGACGATCACTGCTTGCGCCACAACACCGTGAGTGATGTCGCGTCACGAAACGTCAGTGCTGCGCGGTGACGTTGCGTCTCGAAACGCTTCAGCCGTCGAGCTCGTCCATGGACGAAATGGCGAGCGCGCGATCCAACCACTTGGCGAGGGTTGCGTCGTCGCTACACCGTAGGATGCGGCGCTCTTGCTCTTCCGAGACGGCGAGCCCGCGGCGGCGCAAGAATTCTACGATGATGCGCGCTCGTTCTTCTAGACGCCCCTCTTTGCGCCCGCGTTCGATGCCGAGCTGCACACTTTGGTTGCGCGCTTGTTCGCGCGCCCTCTCGAGACTTTGCTCGAGACCTTGCTCGAAACCCCGTTGTTCGCCCGCTTCGAAGCTCTGCCGAACGAGCCCTTCGCGCCAGAGCGTGACGGCCGCGGAGCCCTTCAGGTTCGGCTGCGTCGACGCGAGCTCGATGTTGGAGGGGCTGTAGGGAACGTCGCTGAGCTCCGGAATCGGACTGCCCTCGGCAATGCGTCGGATCTCGTCGGTGCAGGCCAGTCGCACGCGGCGACCGAGATCGATGACCATGTCGCGCATTGCCAGGAGTTCTACGGCCTTCACGTGGTAGG
Source organism: Polyangiaceae bacterium (assembly GCA_049840955.1). Classification (GTDB taxonomy): domain Bacteria; phylum Myxococcota_A; class Polyangia; order Polyangiales; family Polyangiaceae; genus FEN-1139. The sequence continues at coordinate 21,261 of JASGIX010000072.1, read as the reverse complement.
ACCGAGAGTCTAGCGATTCGATGTACGCGCGATTCAGGAGTTCGAAGGTGCGTCTGGCTCTCCGTTGCGTTCGCGGCAAGGCATCCACGAGCTGCGGATGTGCGTCGGCTGCCTGTTGCGCCAAGACATCCAAGTCATGGGATTTGGGTTTGTAGCCCGTGCACACGAGCAGCGCGCAATGTAGGTACCGCTCGGCGGCTTGGTGGAACAAAAAGGCGGCGTGACCATCGAGACCTTGGGTCGCGTATCCGACGGCGCCGCGCCAGAAGTGACTCGCGCTTTCGAACCACTGTTCGTAGTTCGAGAGCGCAACGTTCAGGCGCTCGCTGGCCTCGACGGGCTTTGGCGTTGCGAGTTCGAATCGCGTCGAGGTGTAAAGGAGGATCCCCTCCACCGCGACCTCCGCGAAGAAGTACTGTCCGCGACCGATCTCTTCGTTGACCTGCTGCAAGTGGTGAACGAAGAGACTGAGGGGCGTCTTTTCGGCGTACGGGCGAAGTCGCGCGCGGACGTTGCTCCAGAAGACCGCATCTTCCACGAGCTCCTGCGAATTCACGAGCACCAGGAGATCGAAGTCGCTGAGGTACCCCGTCTTGCGATCTTCGACCCAATCCCCACGGGCGTGACTGCCGAAAAGGATGATCATCTCCACGCTCGCCTGCTGCTCGATCACTTTCGCGATGGCAACGAGCTGAGCGCGCTTCTTCGGAGGAAGATGTTCGAGGCTCGTGTTCACGCCGGGAGGCGAAGCTAGCACAGCGTGGGATGAGTCGGGTTTGAAAGACCGGAACCGAAAGGGAAATCGAGGCGACGCTTCGAGCCGCAGGATGCTGTCTCGGTGCGTTGGTTGGAGTCGGTTCGCGCAACGGAACGCGCTTACCCGCGGAGCTCAGGAGAGCCACCGCGCGCCTTCTTGGCGAAATGGCGAGAGTCGATCACGGCGAGTGAGCGACGATGGAGGGTCGTGGCCGCTGGGTTATACAAGTGCCTCTTACTGTATGCGCCAGCAAGAGCGCCGTTTACGGTTCCAGATCCACCCGAAGTGCTTCCGCGAACGCCGGCGGCAGCGATTGTAACGGTCATCCAACAAGCCGTCCTCCGCGAAGTCTGGCGGTGTGCCAAGCAGGAACTCGAGCTCCACTGCTCGCAGTTTGTCTTGGTCACCCGGCGAGCTCCCAAACGAGATTTTCGCCTAGTCTCAGTCACCTGGCGAGCCCCCGTGAGACACTCGCTCCGCCTCTGTCGCTCGTCGAGTCGCGGCACGGGAGCTCGCCTAGTCTCGGTCACCCGGCGAGCCGCCTAACAAGTCACTCGCTCCGCCTCTGTCGCTCGTCGAGTCGCGGCACGCGAGCTCGAGTCGTCTCAGATTAGCGTCGAGTCTCGTCACGCGAACTCGCGTCGTCTCGACTTAGCGTCGAGATGCCCGTCGACGGTCCCTCGCGTGCCCATGGTCCACTCGCGGTAGCTGTGCAGGGGGTGCACCGCGCCAAAACAGCTCAGCGAAGCTCATGGATGCGAGAGCGTGCCCCGGAGTTACTTCCGGAGGTAGCTCTGATAGCAAAGCGCGCCCGGCTGCTACTTCGCTGAACGCGTTCGTCATACCAGTTGCCGACTTCTTGCAGCGGTCAGCTGCATAGTGACTGCTGTGAGGGGAGCATTACTGCCGGCAAATCGATACTGCGACTCGACGTGCTATCGTAGCTCGCCGCAGTGGGAAGGCAGCGCTGGGATGGAAAACCCATCTTCCGTAAGTTCGATCTGGACCGAGGAAGATATTGAGCCCATATCCCGTTTAAGAAACGCCAGCGGGCGGTGTCCTTTCGTGGAGCACCGGCGGAGAGCCTTATGACTTTACCTGTGTCCCTAGGCGGAATCGATGAAGCGAGTCCGGATGCGGTGGCTTTCAGTGGAGCACCGGCGGAGAGCCTTATGACTTTACCTGTGTCCCTAGGCGGAATCGATGAAGCGAGTCCGGATGAGGCTTATGCGCGCGTTTTGTCGGAAGCGATGAGCCTGCCGTCGAATAAAGTCCGGCGTCTCAACTTGGATGTCGAGAACGTCGTCATCATTGCCCTGGCAGCGGCGAAGCGATTGCCGAGTTTCGAGGGCGAACTCCGTGGGCTTCAGGGGTTTCCCGTGGAGCATATCGATCACTTGGCGGATTACATCTTGGCACTTCGCAAAGCACATCTCCATTGTTGCTATGCTACGCGTCCCGTCGAAAAACTGCCGGAGCTGAACGAAGCGGCGATCCGATGGCGTGACATTTTGCTCGCGGAAGCGAAGTCACTCGCCCTCAGAGATCACATTCAAGCGGAACAGCTGAAGAAGTTCGTGACAAATCAGGGCTATCGCAGGGTCGCACGCGATTTGTCGGGGCTCGCGCAGATCTTCAAGGAAAACTGGGAGCGCATCAAGGATGACTCGGGGCTCAAGCATGCTCACGTTCTGGAAGCGGAGAAGCTTGCACTGAAGTTGACATGTGCAATTGCCCTACGCGCGCCCTCGCCGGAGCAAATCCTCTTGGCGCGGGAGATCCGCGCCAGGATCTTTACGTTGCTCTGCCGCGCCTACGAGCAGATCCGTCGCGGTATTCGCTACATTCGTTGGCAGGGCGACACGGTGGACGAAATCATCCCGTCCCTCTACTCCGGTCGCAAGCGTGCGAAGGCCAATCAAGAGAGCCCCGACGCTTCGACTGAGCCGACGGAAGCGCAATTCGTCGACTCGAGCTCGAGTCCCGTAACATCGCTAGAAGAAACGAATCACGTAGCTTCTGAAAATGCAGAATGGGGACCACTCTTGCCGCCTGGCACGGACACTTGGGCTCCGACGTCAAACGGATTGATCCCACCACAGCTGGCCCCCTTCGTTCCACCACGCGCGGCAACGGAAGCGAAGCTTCCGCCCACTTCGCAGGAGCCTTGGCATCGAACGGCGAAGAAAGTGCGCTCGCCTCTTGCCTCCTATCGACGGCGAGCCACGAAAACGCGCTCGTCGCCTTTCTCGTAACATTGAGGCGTTTGAGAGCGGTGTCTCATCCCGACTTCGACATGAGGGTGAGCGTGCTTGAAATTGACGCGAGGTGGTCCTGGGCGCTCCCGCCGAGGCCACGACGTTGACCGATTCAATTCGAGGCGGTCTCGGCGTCTGGCGCGAGGGCGATCGATTCGAGCCATGCCGTCGTCGGGCGGATCCGTGCGTAGATCGCACGTCGTGGTGCGTTCTGCATTTCGCCCTCCCACGTGCGGATCCTTGGGCGGCCCGCGTTGGCGGCGACCCAGACGGGGATCCCCGTGACTGGATCATCGGCTACGATGAAGAACGAATGGTAGTGCAGTCGCTCGTCGTCGCGGGGACCTAGAATCGCTACGACGTCGAGGGGCGCAAACTCGTGATACATCGCGCCGAGTCGGTCGAAGAAGGCTCGTCGATTCTGAAACGTGACGCGATCCGACTCTGGAATGACGAGCAACTCGAACCAGTTCGGATTCTGTCCGGCGAAGGTGAGCAGGCTCTCGACGCTTCTGCGGTTTTCCACCTCGAGACGACTGAAATCGAGTCGTCCCAATACTCGCTTGCGTTCCCGATCGCGCGGGAGAAAATAGGTGCTTGCCATTCGCTCCCAGGTATCCGTGATGAAGTCCGCACACACCTGCGGCGTGCGAGGTCGCCCCTTCCAGTCGAAAACGGCGTACGTGTCTCCGTTGAATGTGAACGTGCTCGCGCCATTCAGATAAGCAGTCCGCCACTGCTCGCGGAGTTTTCCGTCCTGTTGTCCCTCTTCGGTCTTTGGCTCATCGAAGGGCAGCGCTTCCTCGATCTGAGCGTCGATGGCGCGCCTCGCGAGCTCGAGTAGTCTTCGACGCCTCCGCTCCGCATCCCGGGCGCGTTGCACCGTAGGAGCTACCTCGTGTGGAACGAGTTCGCAATCAACGCGCGTTCGATTCCCCTCGCGACGGAGTACCGTGTCGACGAACACGTCGCCATATTCCGCGTTTACCAAGAGTCCCTCGGTCGTCATACGTTCGATCCGGAGGGTCCTCGCGCCGAGGTGTGTTCGGGCCTCCTCGAGCGTGAAGTGGAGATCTTCCGTGGGCGTTTCTCCCGGTAGACGTATGCGATCGAACAGCCAGAGCTTTACTTGGGTGTCCGTGTCCGGACCCTCCGCCCAGACGAGCTCCTTGCCCTTTCGACGGACCTTCCAAGTCTCGTGTCCACGCGTGATCCATGCCTCGCGAGTGTCGACGAGACGATCGAGCGACACACCAGAGGAGATGAGCACCGCCAAGGCCGGCGAGTCCGCGTAAAGGTAGCCGTCCAGCAGAAATACCTCGCGTAGTCGCTTTGGATCTCGCGCGTGCTTCTTGAGCAATCGAATCGAAGGCTTCCCACGGCGCCGTCGCTTCGGTGAGTTCCTTGCGGAGCTGCTGCGCCGTCTTCGATGCTCTTCGGTTCGATGGTTCCTCGCCGAATACGATCGGAGCCGCCTTCGCTCGCGCCAAGATCTCTCCTCGCATCCCGTCGAAGTTCGGTGCTCCCGGTAGTGCCGGAAGGGTCTTGAGTCGCGCGATTCGTCCAGTGCACGGATCTTCGATCGCTGGAGGCGAAGCGGACGCGAGCCGTGGCCTCGGATGCGCAGACGTCGAGGGACGTCCACGGACGAAGTAAGCCCCTCCGATGATTCCGATGGCGAGCGCGAGCCCGCTTCCCAATAGTAGAAAGCGCATCAGTCGCGGCGACTTCGGAGCGGGTTGGGTGGAGGGATTCGGGGAATGATCAGTTGAGTTCAAGGCTGCTTCGAGCCGACAGGCGAGCCCTCGGTGGACGTGGAGCGTCCAGTGCTTGGGCCCAATTCGGCAATATCGATGAGATAGTACGACGTCGTGGGCAAGAGCGGGAAGATTTCACTCGGAACGCGCAAGACGTGGGTAGGCTGGCCGTAGGCATCGAGGGCACGTACACGAAATCGACTCAGAATCGGAGCGCTTGATGCGAATTGCTCCGGCGATGCGACGGACCAAGATGGGACCGCTTCCGACGGACGTGATTCGCCTTGGACGCGTCTCCGCCGCTACAAATCCACTTTGGGAGCTCTCCGTCGCGAGCTGCAGTAGCAGCCGCTTCGAAGTGGAGAGGGGTTGCCCGTCGAGAGCGACGAGGAAGACGCTTGCGTACTCGTTGTCGAGCTCGATTTCGAATTGGGGTAAGGCGACGGGCTCGTTCTTCTGGAAGAAGCCGGCTATGGCGTTGACCGCGGGCGCTTCGATGCGGACGCGTCCTCGCTTCCAATCGAACAGGAGCTCTCCCGTTGCGCTTTGCACCTGACCCCGTTGATGATCAATCCCTCGTTGCAGGGCGTCCGTATCGAAGTTCGAGCCGCGGCCATCGAAAGCGAGCTCGATCCCGCCGACCCAATAGGCAAAGGGATCGAGGGGCCCCGTTCCGTTCGTCGAGGAGTCGCTACGCAGGGTGAGACCCTTTCTCCGCAGGGTATCCAAGGCTCGAGGTGCTTCGATGGGGAGCCCCTCGAGTTCGAAGAGCTTTGCCTTCGGCACGCCGATGCGGGCGACAGAAGGTGCGGGGCGAATGAGTCCCTGCCGGAATGCAAAGGACGCTGCTGGGAATTGCCCGGCTACGACGGGATCGTTGAGGGAGAACTTGTGGAGTTCGGCACCGTAGCCAGGAGCGTCACTCGAGAAGAATACGAGTCCATCGAGGGCCTGCAGTGATCCGTAGCCGGACGCAAGCGCGGCATATTCCGCGCGGAACCGATTGGGCCATGGCCAACCGAGCTCACTCACGAGCTGAGGCTTGCCTTCGACGGACATGGTGAACACGGGCCAAGGCTCGGTCACTGGCGCGGAAGCATCAAGGCTCGCCGTTGGATCGAGTCGCAGTGCGGAGCGATCGTCGTATCAATCCCCCGTGGAAACCATGTAGCTAGCTGCCGCGCCCTCGATGGGCGCCTCGTAATAGCCGTGCGAATCGATGACGTCACAGGCGCTGTTGGCCCACTTCTCGAGGGGCTCGAGATACCGAGGGTTCGCGGTGTGAAAATTGGAGCACACCGTCAAACCCCGATAGCCAATCTGATCTCGGAGCTGCGTCCGTGCGAGCGTGTACCTTCGGTGCATGAGCTCTGTGAGGAATGCCGCCGTTTCCTTCGATCGAGCATCGCGGCGTTCGGTGATCTCCCACAGACCGAGGAGCGCGAGTCGCCCTTTGTCGGGTCGATCCCCACTGAGGTTCGCGCCCTTCCAGTGTTCCAACGCGGCCTCTAGGGAGCCATGTCGAGCCGCGACGAACGCGGCGAATCGTTCCTCGAGATAACGACGCTCGCCCTCGGGTAGATCCTTCACCGAGAAGGTCCAAAAGAGCGTCGTGTCTTCGTTGACGAGTTCGACGTAGGCGAGCGCTGGATCTTCAGCGAAGGTTCGCTCTTCGGTGGTGTGCGCGGACAAGATTCGTCGATAGTGGCCCGCAACGATTTCGGCGAATTCGTCGCGATAGAAGTACAGACCGAAGGGGGCGCGTGCGCCGAACGCTGAATACTCCGGATCCTTCTCGAGGTTCGTCCACAGGGGGAAGTAGATGGATAGGCCGAGGTAAATCCCTTGTCGTTTGAGCGCGGCGTGGAGACGGCGAAGCCCCGCGAGCTTCTTCTCGTCGAATTCACGAACGCTATCTTTGACGAAAAAGGGACCATGGAGGCGCAACAAGTTGACGCCCATGGAGGCAAGCCAGCTCGCGTAGCGATCCATCAATCGATTCGGTAAGCTCAGCACCTCGTGGTTCGCGTTGACCCCCCAGAACCGGAACGGACGCTTCGAATCGGAAGAGACGATGTGTCCCTCGGCGGTCGCGACGAGCCGACCATTGTCTCCGGCGTGGGTTTCGTTCAATCCACGCAAATCGATGAGTGACGGTTCGTTCGTACGGCGACGATCGTCGAAGACGAAATAGCCGGGAGGCGGCACCTTCGGCGTTGATCTGCCAAGCCCACGAGGGATCTCATCCCCGCTCACCAGCGCGAAACGATCGAAGGCAACGGGGGACTCGCGTGACGAAAGTTCGACGACGAACTCATGGGTGCCCTGTTTCAGTTCGAAGTCCCCGAGCGCCACCCAGTTGACGACGATGGACTTACGGAGCTCCACTGCGTCGAGCAGCATCGGATCGGAGCCGCATTCCGAGTTTGGGCCGCCGTCGAAACGGAATCGGAAGGGGCCATGCTTCCAAAACTTGCGCACGAAGAGGCTATACGTGCCGCTCGTTGGGATCGAGACGCGGTACTTCAGGTACCGGTCGTTCTCTGACGGTCCAGCGCCAATCCAACGCGCGTTCGACAGCTTCGACGCTTCCTCGTCGTTCGCAGGTTCGAAGGGATGATGGAGCGGGAAGTTGTGTTCGTAGGCCGACTCCGCCTCCCAGAATATCGGCGGCGGGGTCGCAATGACCTTAGGCGGCGCAATGACGTCGTAGTCCACCTCCGCGGGGTGCTGCGCACGGTAAATCCTCTCGACGAGTGCGACGGGCTTGGCGCTCGGACGACTCGTCGAGTTCTGTTGTCTCTTGCAGGCACTCGTCGTCGCGAGCAATATCGCCGTGACGAACACCACTCGTGCTGCGGCGCGCGGGGGACGTGCTCGGGCCCTGGCGTCGCACGTGCATGCATCGCCGACAGAACTCCCTCGCGAGTGTCGGGGCAGTCCGCGAGGCGATGAGCAGCTCCTATCGCGTCCCATGGGGCCTCCAAAGCTAGACGATGGCTCCCTGTCGCGCCACGCCGCCCCGCGATTGTCCGCAATTGACGGTGTTCGAGCTCGCGATTTTCGCGTGGCATCGCGATTCGTCCCGCGATTCGAGGCTGCTACTGGGCAGGCGCAGGCAGGTTTGTTTTTGACGTCGTGGCCACGAACCCAGCTGGCGCTCGATCGCGCCCCGTGCGTCGAAACGAACGATTATGGCGCGTCGCGGTGTCGTGTCGCGGTGTCGCATCGCGGTGTCGCGTCGCGGTGTCGCATCGCGGTGTCGTGTCGCGGTGTCGCATCGCGGTGTCGCGTCGCGGTGTCGCATCGCGGTGTCGCGTCGCGGTGTCGCGTCGCGGTGTCGTGTCGCTACCTCGCTCGCTGGGCGAGCGCGATGCGTTCTCTCAATGCCGCGACGACTTGGGGCACGCGAGCTCGAACCGTGTCGGTGAGTGTTTCCGAGAGCTCGGTCGACTCGACACCGATGAGCCAGAGCTCAGCGGCGGGAGCCCGCCCGTAGAGCACACCGGTCCAGGTCAAGAGCGCCCCTGGGGACAGCGAGTGGACCAAGGAAACGTCTTCGGTGGGATCGCCGGAGATACGTCGACATTCGACGAAGCCCGGTTCGAGTTCGGCGCTGGCGTCCACGAAGATGACGGCACGCGAGTCGGCGAGGATTTCTGCGAGATCCGGGGTGAGCGTCGGCCGCGCCAGCGTCGCAACCCCATTGAAAGGCCCGTGCGCCATCAGTAGTTCGACCACGACGGGGCCGACACCATCATCTCGTCGGAGGGTGTTTCCGAAACCTACGATGACGAGCTCGAACGTCATGGGCCAAGCTATGTACTCGACGAACCGGCGGCATGCCCGTCCCATCGACGGTGCAACGTGTAAAAGCTAAGCGTCGCGCTGGATTCGGGGCGAGTGATTCGGGAGTCGCAAGTGAAACATCGTGCCCTCCGGATCCGAAGACGTGAACGTGACTTGTCCCCCGAGATAATGTTCGCCAAAGATCTGCACCGAGTAAATCCCGAGGCCTCGTCCATTGCCCTTGGTGCTGAATCTTCGTCGAAAGAGCTGCTCGGCGACCTCTTTTGCCATGGTTCCGCGATTGTGTACGTCGAAGACCGTCGTGTCTTTTTCGCTTCGGATCGTCAGCGTCACCTCTCCTCGAGCGGGAGAGGCCTCGAAGGCATTCTTCAAGAGGTTCGCGAGCACGCGAACCAACAGTCGCCGATCGGTTTCGAGTGTTGCCGTGGCAGCTAAAGTGTCGATGACCAGCCGGTGGTCCTTCGCGCATATACTCGCCGCGAACTGCGACCGCAGCTCTTCCCCGAGACGCTCGAACGAGATGCTCTCGGGAACGACCTGCACCTCGGCGCCTTCCGCACGAATGAGCGCCCGATGGGTCTCGACGCTCTCCGCTAGGCGATGAACCATCTGGAGGATTTGGTGGGTCGTGTCCTCGGTCGTTCCTTCGTTGAGTTCGTCGACCCAGCCTTCGAGACCCATGACCAAGTTGGCAAGGTCGTGCAGGAAAACGTGCTCCTGAAGTTCGTGCCACTTGACCGCCGTTACATCTTGGAACACGAAGAAGTAGACCCGTTCGCCGCCGAGAAACAGGGGGGTAATCCTCAGCTTCAGATCCTTGACACGCAAGTCTCTGTCTTCGCCGAACGTGACGGTGCAGCTGCCATCGACGGGATGTTCCGTGATCTGCGCCAACAACATCAGGGCAACGGCGCCGCAGTGTCGGCATTGAATGCTCGTTCCGCAGCCGCTGGGGCCGCGGCAGGCGTTCACGCACTGAAGAGCCTCGCCGAATCGCAGTCCGTCGAGGGATCGCCCCAGATGTGCGCCGAGAAGCGATAGGGCGGTATCGTTGGCAGCAATGATTTGCCGGTGTCGATCGATGACGAGACCACACCCACCGATGGCCTCGAAGACCGCCTGCAGGATGGGATTCTCGAGGGCACGAGTAACGAGCTTTCGGAGCTGCTTGTCGGTGGCTCGTTCAGCCGGAGCATGGAGGGTGTCGGGAGGGTGCCGATTCTGACCAGATCGCAGTTCGTCCATTGGGATGCGTGTCGGTCGAGATAGACCCGAAACCGGGCAGTCGAGCGGCGTGCAATCCCAGGTACGTCCGCTGGGAGGATTTGGATTAGGCCGAGTCGAGCTGGCGCCTTCGACCTCGCGCTACCGTTGGCGGGGCGGGCCGGCAAATGCGGCGCCAGCCATCGCGGAGGCGGGCGGCGTGGATTGACTTGAGCGTTCCTTTGGTCGTCGTGCGTCCGGATGGATTTCCCGCGCTTCGAGGAGCGCCCCGAAAGCACCTGGCGAACGATGATTGCCAGCAGATGGCCTCGCGGCTCGCAGCGTCGATGCAGGATGGGTGTGAATGGCGGCGAGCCCGAGGGCTATGACTCCACCCAAGACTGCGGCAAGCCAAAGTTGATAGACTTTGGGATGCGTATGTAGGGCTGCAGGTACCTCGGGAACGGTGTTGGCACCTTGGGCTGCGTGTCCAGACGCGCGTGCGTGATTCGGACGCATCGTGGACGAATGATGTCGATGCTCCACGCCGTCGCCCAACACGGAGTTCGGCGATGGCCTTATCGGCAGAGCGTGGCCCGATGCATGACCGAATGGTGTGTGACTCGACGACGGGTGCTCCGACGATGCTCCCCTCGAATACTCAGCTGGTGTGTCGGGTCGCACCATGCACCGCAAGTCATGCGCCGCTTTCGAATCGGATACCACGTCGTTCGAGCGGATCGTGACCAGCGGTGACGAGGGAGTTTCCTCATCGCGCTCGGCCGCATCGTCCTCGAAAGCCGCTCGCTGCTTTACTGGTGTCGGAAGTAGCGGTCGCGCGTTCCCCGTGGACGACTTCGAGCGTGGCTCGAGATCCGGAGGTCCTGCAGAAGGTAGGCGTTCCGTTCCTTCTGTCATGCCTTTAGAATACGCCTTTCTCAATGGATGACACGGGCGAAGGTCATTCACTTCCGCGTCTCTTCCAGACACCTATCACGGACTATCGGCAGGTCATCTGGAGAACGCTGCTGCGACAGTCCCTGGGGCCATTGACTCAGGTCTTGGTAGGTCTCGATGTGGCTTTGGTTTCGCATCCTTCGAGTCGTCGAGGTTTCGCGCCTGCCGATTCGAATGGCACGCGAGGCCTCGACGGATTCATCATCGTGTCGAACAGGTTCGCAATGAGACTGACGAAGGGCGCAACCTTGCGATTCGTCGAACGCCCAACGTCCGGTGGTGGACGCGAGCGTCATAGTTCATGCAGCAATCGGAATTGCCCGAGTTGCTGCGACTTCCACTCTGGCCGCCGACGCGCAGTCGAAGGGATTTCTGGGTCGTTTGCGACCTGGCAGTTAACGTAGAATCGATGAGCAATTCGAGGGGGGAACACCGACGCAAGCGATGGAGCGAGGGGCTTCGTCAGGCTTCGGGCTGCCCAAGCAGTACAAGGAGGGCCGCGCTTGCCGACGCGGTTTTCTCGAGTCCTTTCCTAGTTCTCGTCGTGTCGCGAAGCCGCGTCGTTCCAAGGACCGCTACTTCGTCGCACAATGCAGACCCGTGGACGATCTTCGACGTGCGGATGAACATGGTGGGGTGTCTAAACAACGATGCGTGAAATGAGTCAATCTTGACCCCCTAGTCCCGGGTCGCTGCTGACCCCGAACACTGCATAAATCACGCGAATTTAACGGGGATTTGTTTGGCACGTCGGGTGCTAGGCGAAGCTCGTATGTCTCAAGTGCTCACTCCGAATTTCAGCCTGCCTCCCCTCAGCTTGGCACCGTCTGGAGCGGGGCCGTCACCGGAGAGTATTCATGCAGCCCGGGAGGAGTTGCGGCTCCTGATCGTGGAGGCGGATGAGCTATCGCCCGCCGAGCGCGTCTTTCTCCTTCCTCGGGAGAGTGAGGTGCGAGACTGGTACGTTCAGGCATCGTCGCAGGGGGTCTCTCTCGTTGTGCTTCGCACTGAAGAAGCCATCGAGCTCTATTCGACTCAAAACGACCGTCAGTTGGCCTGTTCACCACCGCTATTGACCTTGGCTCAACGAGGGCAGTCTCGACCGGAGTTGGGGCGAGTCAGGGTGGTTCCTCGGCGAGGCGTGGACGTTGCCCGTCACTTGTTCAACTTGGCTGCTGGCATCGGCATGTCACCAGGCAAAGCAAAACAATGTCAATCGCGCATCCAATTGGCGAGCATGATGGCCAACAAGGCCGGTAGCCTTGGTGCGACTCTCGAATCGTTGTTTCGATTCGCCTCCGAAGTCGGAGCGCGTGTCGAAGAAGAGCTGTTCTTTGGCCGCGCGCCGAAGTCACCTTCCTCACGAACCTTCTCCGAGATTGCTTCTGTGCGGATCGTGGAGGAGGAACTCACTCATTTTCAATCCGAACAAGCGCAGTTGTTTCGAGCATTGGCTCATGCCGAGAACCGTATTCGCAACACGATGACGATTCCTCCCTCTTCTCGAGGGCAGCAATACGGCGAGCACGAAGCCCCGAGCGGGGTACGGATTCGAGTCTCGAAGGACGTCGGGCTCGCTGATGAATCCGATCCTTCCGCAAAGGCAACCGGCTGAGCACTCGCCGTGCACCTCTCCTTGGGTTGAGGTATGGGAAGGCGAGCTTCCCTGGAGCCCAAGATGAAACTGGTTCGATTAGGTCGTTCGGAATTGGTCGTCCCTCAGCTCGGATTTGGGGCTCTACCCATCCAGCGAGTCACCTCGGAGGCGGCCGAGCGGATTCTTCGAGGGGCCTTCGATCATGGTGTCCGTTTCTTCGATACCGCGAGGATGTACTCCGACAGCGAGGAGAAGATCGGACGCGCGCTTGCAGACGTTCGTCCTCATGTGGTGCTCGCGACGAAGACCATGGCGACGGATCGCGCCACGGCGATGGAGCACTTGACGACCAGTCTGAAGAACCTAAAGACAAACTACGTCGATCTGATTCAGCTTCACAACCCCGAGGCCCTGCCCGATCCCGACGACGAGAATTCGGCTCTCGCCGCCTTGCGCGACGCAAAGAAGGCCGGCCTGGTCCGCTACATCGGTCTTACGAATCATCGTATCGACGTGGCGTCGGCGGGTGCACGCTCGGGTTGGTTCGACACCGTGCAATTCCCGTTGTCGTATATCTCGACGGAAAGGGAGCTGGCCCTCATCGAGCTCTGTCGCGAACGGGACGTGGGTCTCATCGCCATGAAGGCGCTCTCCGGCGGACTGCTGCGCCACGTGAACGCTGCCTTCGCATTCTTGAGGCAGTTCGACAACGTGGTGCCCATTTGGGGAATTCAGAGCGAGGGAGAGCTTCGAGAGTTTCTTTCCTACGAGGCCGAGCCACCCATTTTGGACGAGACGTTGTGGGAGGCAATCGAACGAGATCGACGGGAGCTCAGCGGTGCGTTCTGTCGCGGCTGTGGGTACTGTCTTCCCTGTCCGGTCGAGATACCAATTCCCTGGGCCGCTCGAATGTCGTTGCTCTTGCGCCGAGCCCCGTCGACGCCCTTCCTTTCGGCGGAATGGCAAGAGAAAATGAGCCGCATCGACTCCTGTCTGGACTGTCGGGACTGTGCGAGCCGCTGTCCGTACGAGCTTGACACCACAGAGCTGCTACGGACGGTGCTCGCGGACTATCGGGCCTTTGCCTTGGCGGCGCAGAAGTAAACCGATACGTTCACGAGACTGAATCCCTACGTCGGCCCAAGGAGGGCGCGCCGTCTCGCTTCGCGCGTCCGTTCTCGCCTGCACTGCAAGCCCTTTGCGTTCTCGTCGCGACGGCGCTCGGACCTTTCGTCGCGACGACGCAACTGCGCGGGGCTCGTTTGCGCCTGCCGTCGGCTATCTTTCGTGTCGACGAATTGGGTCTCGTCGTGGGATCGGCTGTCATCGGCGGGTGATGCCAAATCCCACGACGGACCTCGTGTCTTTCCTGGTCTCGGGTGACTCACGACGGCTCACGATCCCCGTTCCAGGATTGGCGCAACGTCATTGATTACGCCGTAAAAACCCAATACTCGAACAGACCGTCTCTTTACCCGTGCTGCTTGTCAATAGAGCGACTGACTACGCGTTCCAGTGTGTGAAGGGCACGATTGGCTGCAGCAAAGTAGTTTTCGCCGCTTGCCGTTGCCACTGCGGGGGTGAACTGGCCGGTGACCTCCACGATGCAGCGCTTGTCGGGCCCTCCCTTTGCTGCGTCCTCGAAGCGGAGGGAGACGCTTCGGATCCGCTCGGCAAATCGATCGAGAGCAAACGCAATGCGCTTACGCGTGTGGGTTTCGAGGGCCTTTGACTTCCTACCGTGTCGATTTCGGATTGAGACGATCATTTGGACCTCATCGCTAACTCAGAACGATACGTGAATGTTCCTGATAGGGCAATGATTCTCGTCGACTTTCGTATGGTTGCCGCACCTTCCATTTCGGGTGCATGTGCGCACGGTTACGTAACGAGGTGCTCGTCATTCTTATTCCCGAGCACGGCACGACTTCGCTACTTTGCGTTGGCTCCTTTGGCCTACATTTTGCGCAACCCGAAACCGGGCAGCGAAAAGGCTGTCTTGACAGGACGCGCCCAATTGGAGGAGGGGCCCATTTCCTTGTGAATCGTGCGAGCTTATTGGGCCTTCCCGCGGCATGCGCAGAATGCAAGTCGCCTGCGCAACAGCTCGAATAGGTGGGTCCGAGCAGTGAGCGATTTCGAGCGATTTCGACTGATTTCGAATCCCATTCGTGTGTGATGGTCGTGGTGCCTGAAGCAATTTGGAAACCTGGCGGCCCTCATGCGTTGCCACGACGCGCTTTGACGAATCAACGCGACGAATCAACGCGACGAATCAACGCGACGAATCAACGCGACCCATCAACGCGACCCATCAACGCGACGAATCAACGCGACGAATCAACGCGACCCATCAACGCGACGAATCAACGCGACCCATCAACGCGACCCATCAACGCGACGAATCAACGCGACGAATCAACGCGACCCATCAACGCGACGAAGCGGAGAGGCGTCGGATGGGTTGACGCAATCCTGGGCGGCATAGGGCCGTCGACGGGCGCGTGTTGGGCACACCGGAAGTCCGTTCAGTAGGGCGCACCGAGCCGCCTCGGAAGCCTCAAACTGCGTCCCGGTCGAAGATTTCGGGATCGAACGGTTCTCGTCGTGCATTACGTCGGCATGTCACTTCGACGTTCCTTCGACCTTTGGCTCGCTGCCGGATGTACTGCTTTGGCCACCACCCTTGCTTGCGGGTCCGACGATGGGAGCGCTAATACCGGCGTTGGCCTTGGTGGAGCGTCGGCAATCGGTGGTGTGGGAAGTGGCGTCGGAGGCCTGACGGGGGGAACGCGGACCGGTCAAGGCGGCGCCAGCGTTGCTCGTGGAGGCTCGTCTTCGAAAACCTCCGCTGGTGGCTCGACGAGTGTCACAACCGACGGGGGAGCAGCCGGTGAGGGTGCCGAGGGAGGGGCCTCTTCCGAGGGGGGAAGCACGGCCATCGGAGGTAGCACGTCAAAGGGAGGAACGACGGCCAAGGGCGGCACGACGGCCAAGGGCGGCACCACTTCGACGGGCGGTAGTACTGCCAAGGGGGGAACGACTTCGACCGGCGGAACCACGGGGAGTTCGAACACCGTGGGTCCGACGAAGACCTGCGGCTGCTTCACGTCATCGGGCAACTTCTCTGGCAATCCTCTCACGCAAACGATCGTTGTCGACAGTGGTGAGGTCTATGATGGAGGGTGCAAGACGTACGTGACGAAGTCGCTTTCGAGTGGTGGACTCGGCGACGGCAGTCAGGAAGAAAACCAGAAGCCGCTCTTCCGCGTGAACGCGGGGGGCACGCTCAAGAACGTGATTCTCGGTTCCCCTGCGGCTGATGGAGTCCACTTCTACGGAAACGCCACCGCGCAGAACGTGCACTGGGCCGACATCGGCGAAGACGCCGCAACGATCAAGGCCGCCGCGACAGTGACCATCGATTGCGGTTCGGCAAAGAACGGCGCAGACAAAATCTTCCAAGTGAATGCGAAGGCCACTTGGAACATATCGAACTTCACGGCCAAGGGCGCCGGTAAGTTCATGCGGGAAAACGGCGGGGAATGCTACCCGATCGTCGCCAACATCGATCACTGCGACATTTCCGATCTCGACGAAGCCATCTTCCGCACCGATTGCTCCTCGAGCAAGGTCACGATCAGCAATACGCGTTACAGTGCCATCGGCGATGCTCTCGCCATCTTCGGAAGTACCAAGTACAACACTTCCGGCGGAAACGTCACGATTACGAACGTCCAGAAGTACTAGAAGCACGCTCGTGTTCAGACGCGAGCGCAAAACGGCGCGACTGCCGACTTCGGCGCGACTGCGCGACCTCGGCGCGACTGCCGACCTCGGCGCGACTGCCGACCTCGGCGCGACTGCCGACCTCGGCGCGACTGCCGACCTCGGCGCGACTGCCGACCTCGGCGCGACCTCGGCGCGACTGCGCGACCTCGGCGCGACTGCGCGTGGACACGTGGAGCTTGCACATTTGTCGTCACGGGACGGTGATGACGATATAGAACTCGTTCGATGACCGTTGCTCCCCAATCGAGACGTCGGCTGCGGCTTTGGGCTGCCGCTTCGCTATTGGGTGGAGCCGTTCTCGTCGCCGCTTCGGCTTTCATTGCGAGTAAGCCATCCATGTTGGGCGCGCTCGCCCTGAAGAATTCGCCTTTCGACGGCGTGACGCCGGAGGCGCAGGGTAGCGACACCCTTTCCGAGACCTCGCCAAACGGCGGATCTCCTCCCGCCGCGAGCAAGTCCGGTGACGAAACGACATCGGCAGCAGTGCCTCGAGTGGATGCGTTGCTCTCGATCGTCAACCCGAACCTGCTCGACGTCGCCGTGCACCCCGACGGCAATGCCGTCATTGCCGTCGGGACGGAAGGAACGTTGCTTCGCTCCGAAGATGATGGACGGACCTACGAACCCTGCCGTCTGGGAACTCGGGAGTACTTGACGCGAGTCTTGGTGGAATCCACCACCGGATCGGTTCTCGTGATTGGTAGCGGAGGAACGGCACTGCGTTCGATCGACCGGGGCCGCCATTTCGATGCGATCGATTTGGGTGAGAGCGGCGTGCTGACGGACATCGTCCAATCACGTCGAGATGGCACCGTGGCTATCGTTGGTGAAGGCGGAACGGTTCGGCTCTCGCGCGACGCAGGGGCCAAATTCAACCGCGAAAATACGGGAACCACTTCGGCGCTGACTGAGATCGTCGCCACATCGAAGCAGGGGCGCTTCATCGCGGCAGGGGACGCCGGCGTCGTCGTCGTTCGGGACGCGCCTGGACGGTGGCGACGGGTGGATATCCCGTCGCGCGCCTTCGTTACCGCTCTCGAGTGTTTGCCGGACGACAGCGTGATAGCCGCATTCGGTGATGGACTCGTCCTTCGTTCGGAGGACGAGGGAGATTCCTTTCACGTCGTTCATCGGGGAAGCCCGTCGGACTACGTACTCGCCATCGATTCGGATCGCGGTGGCGACACGCTCTTGCTTCGAACCCGTAATCGACCAGGGCTCCTATCGACGGATCATGGTCGGACCTTCGAAGCTCAAGGTGAAAATTGGCCGGCTTCGATCACCGCTTTACTTTGGGTGAACGACCGCGGGTTCTGGGGCACCACGGTGGCGGGATCGGTCGTCAAATCCGATCCCTCGGCGCGGAGTTTCGCTCACGGGAGGAGGTCGAACGCTGGTCGCGCCCATGCCATTGCGCAGAACCCTCGAACGGGTACTCTGATTGCGGTTGGCGCGTCGGGGTTCATGGGGCGGTCGCGCTTCGATGCCGAAGCCATAGAGATCGTGAGGCCCGATCTCGGGGGCCTCCTTCGAGCGCTTGCCTGGGATCCGCACCGTGACGTCTTGCTCGGTGTCGGTCTCGACAGAACCATCGTCCGATCGACGGATGGCGGGCGCTCCTACGGACGGGTTCCCATCTCCCTGTTGCCCAACGCGGAGTTGAGCGCTGCCATCTTCGAACCCCGATCGAATGCCTTCATCGTCGCGACGACGACCGGGAGTGTCCTGCGGGCCACGGACGGAGGAAAGACGTTCCTGCCGAGTGCGGAGCTAGGGTCACCGGTGTTCGAGTTGATCCAATCGGGAAGGGGAGAAGTGCTCGCTCTGACGGAGAGCGGGGTATGGAACTCCCGCGATGGAGGACGGTCCTTCAGCTCGGACAAGGCTTCGTCTCCGGTGTCCTTACGCTCCGCCCGCGTGATCGACGACGATATCGTCGTTGCCGTGGGTGAGGCAGGTGCGATTCATCGGAGAACGAACCCACGAGGGCACTTCGTACCGATTGCTTCTCCCGTGACGAGTACCTTGCGCTTCGTCGGCGTCGATCCGACGACACGCCGCGTCTTCGTCGTGGGCGACCACGGAACCGTGCTCGTTTCGGAGGATCGTGGCGAACACTTCGTGTCCGTTGTCGTTCCGACGGAGGAAAACCTCTTCGTGCTGGCGGTGTCCGATGACGGCAAATGGCTCTATGTCGGTGGCAACGCAGGCATGCTCCTTCGGTCTTCCGACGGTGGAAAGCGATTCGACGCCGTTCCAACCGATTCTCGGCAACCCATTCGTGCCCTTCTATTCGATCCGATCGCTAGGGAATTCGTCGTGGGAGGCGTCGGGGGTCTCTTGATGCGGACCCGCGGGTTGTTCACACCCGAGCGGATCTCGGGCCGCTTCGAGGGGCGATTCGACGAGCTCTTCTATCATGCGCCCTCACGTAGCGTGATCGTCGCGGGCGATCGCCTGATGCGCCTGGCGCCGAGGTGATCCCCGCTCCTCATGGGCCATTTTCGAGCGTGACATCAGAGCGCCACTTTGATCTCGCAGTCGATGATGGTTCCCGTCGTCGTCGATCGCGTCTGTTTCGTTCCGGCTATGCCGGCTTAGGGGCATGCGTGAGTTCGTGATTCCCGTTGCGCCGAAGGAACGGGTTGGTACCGCGGTGAGCCGTCATTGACTCGATGGGAGCGGTCTCAGGCTTGGACGTGCTCCGGGGAATTGCGACTCTTTGGGGATGGTGTCGTTGCCTTCCACCGGAATGGTGAACACGAATGCGGTGCCTTCACCCTTTCGAGATTGTACTCCAACTCGACCGCCTAGGGATAGCGTGACCGCGAAGATGGCGCCCATTCCAACGCCGCGACCGGAAACGTCCGTGACGGTGTCCTTGGTGCTGAGCCCATCGGCGAAGAGAGACGTTTCAAGATCCTTTTGCGTGGCAACGGCAAGTCCGAGAGACTGTGCTTTTGCCTTCACCTTGTCCCAATCGATCCCTCGGCCATCGTCTTCGACCGTGATCACGAAATTGCCCGCCTCCTGTCGAGAGCGGAAGCGGAGCTTGCCGTGCTCGGGTTTGCCGCAGCGCAGCCGTTCTTCCGCGCTTTCGAGCCCGTGATCGACGCAGTTGCGAACGACGTGCACGAAGGCGTTCCAGAACGAGTTCCAACGTTCTGCGGGCAAGCGAACGTCTCCGTCGTCGATGTATACGTCGACTGGCGCTCTGCCGATCCGTCGAGCCAATTGTTTGGCCTGCTCCCCAGCGCGCTGGAATCGAACACTCGCCGGTTCGAACCGCAGGCGGTTCAACATCTTCCAAATCTCCACGTGAGGTCGTTCGGACCGAAGCGCTCGATCGAGTCGATTCGAACTCGTGATAGTGGACCTCGATAACGTCGTCGGCCTCCGTGCCAATCAACGGGACGACGCGATGAGCGAAGTTCAACCAGGCTCGAGCTAGGCCAGGCAGCGACGCCCTCAAGGCCGCGATGCCCTCCTCGGCTTTCAGGGTCTCCAGGCCGTGGCACATCTCAGCGACCGAGGTGATGCCAAACAACGCGGCGTTGCCTTTCAAGGTGTGGATTTTGCGAAGCAAGACCGTGTCGTCTTCCGGGGTCGCCGAGAGCAACTCGTCAGCCAGACTCGATGCCTCGTTGAAGAACTCGATGAAGCCACTTTTGTCCTTCATCACCTTCTCGAAAACCCCGATGAATTCCCGTTGAATGGCATCTTGCTTGAGTCTCTCGAGTTCGTCGGTGATATCGGAGACAATCAGGAGAACCTTGTGCAGCGCGCCGTTCTCGAAGATCGGGCGGTAGTGGAGTGCATAGGTCCGTTCCCCGACGACCAAGCGCTTTGGCATTTGGTCGATGGTCAACTCGAGTGGCAAGATGTCTTCGATGAGGGCGTCCCAACTGGCTCTTAGCGTCTCTCTCGTGTTGCGGTCATGCGAACTCATCACGTCGTAGAAGACGTTCTGTCCCTGTGCCTCGCCGAACCACCGTGAAAATGCTCGAGACCGCTCGATGCCGAGATTGCCGTCCCGATCGATCACGGCCAAGCCTTGCTCTACGGCATCGAGGACGACGCGCATCTCGGTATTGCGCCTCGCGAGCTCGTTGGTTCGCGCTTGCACGAGCGATTCCAGGTTGGTCCGATGCTGTTCGAGTTCGTTGTCTCGCTCCTGGATGTTGGAGAGCATTTCGATTGAATGCCTCCGTCAGCATCCCAAGCTCGTCGCTGGAGCAGCGAACGGCGCGGATACTGAAGTCGGCATCGGTGCGAACGCGATCAAGCGGCCCTGGCCAAGGCCTGGACTGAACGCAGGATCCCCCGGCCGATCACCACGGCGAGTAGCGCCGAGAGCAGAAGGACCGTTCCCGACACCACAAGACTCGTCTGGATGGCCGTCTTCGTTGCCAGGAGCTTGCCTCGCGCGAGCTCCCGCATACGGTAAGCGAGCGTACCTTCCAGTTCGCGAAGACCGTCGAGCTTTTTGCTTTGCGCGGACAAAAAGTCCGATGTCGTGACGCCGAAATCTTCGTCACTGTCCGTCTCGAGGGCAGCCTTTCTCATCTTGGCCGTCGACGCGAAACTAGGGGAGCTCGTCAGAACCGTGAATTGCTTCTGCTGCTCATCGGTTGCATGCGCCGAAAGGACGACGGAATAGAGCTGGTCCTCCGATACCAGGGTAACGAGTTCCTTGTACGTTCCGGGCGGAAACCGTCCCACGGCAAATACATATCCGAGCAGTCCCTGTTCTCGACTCGCGCGTTCCGAAACCTGAAGCGTGTTCACCAGCATCGTGATCGTGCGAAGCAGATCTCCTTCGTTCGATAGTTGGGTCAGAGCGGCTGTCGCATTGATTAGAGCGGCAGCTGCCTCCGTATAGATCGGCGTTGCCTCGAGTAGATTCGAAGCGCCGTCGTCGACGCGCTTTCGGAATTCCGGTAATCCTCGCAGTTTGGTGCGAGCGCGAGACAAATCGCGCGCCAATCTCGGTGGCAAAGAGCGGAGGTCTCGCTGCGCGAGGAATGCCTCGAGCGCGGTGAGTGACGCATCCGTGTCGAGTCGGGATTGTCGCAGGTTTCTGTATTGCAGGTGCTGTTCGGATTCTATCGTGTTTCCCTATTAACCCTT
>JASGIX010000071.1:0-92975 GCA_049840955.1 Polyangiaceae bacterium | reverse complement strand
GTTGCGGCCCAACTTGCGAAACTCCCGCGCCACCTGTGCACTGAGCTCCCGCGTGGGGCAGAGCACCGTGCTTGCAGTTCCCGAGACGCTGGGGCCAAGCGCTCGAGGATCGGTATTGCAAACGCAACGGTCTTCCCGCTGCCCGTCTGCGACTGCCCAACCACGTCCTGGCCCGCAAGGAGCGGTGGAATCGCACCGGCTTGAATGGGCGTCAGCGTCGAATAGCCAAGCGCTTCCACGACCGACAGCAGTGGAGGAGAGATTGCAAGGGATCTAAAGCCGATTTCCATCTGCCCGCACCCTCAGCAGAACGACAGAGCCGCGGACGCTCCGCTCGAAGACCTGGACCGATTCGGTCTTGTTGAACCCGCCCACTCGATGAACCGAGCTCACGCGGGTTCTTGCGCCAACGCTCTACGGATACTGCGTGCAGGCCCAAACGGCTCCGGAGCAGTTGCAGACGGTATTCGGGGGCAGTACCATGGCGGCCGCGGCAGCGCTGGCAACCGGCTCCGAACTCGCGCGGGCTGCACTTGCCGTCGTGGCGCTGATGCAATTGGGATCCGCCTGTACGCAAACATAGGCCAATCCGCGGTGCACAAAGGCAGCCCGTGAAATAATTGTACGAGCAGCTAAGACCATTTGGACTGCAGGTGACGACACCGGAAGAACGTTTCGCCGGACATCGAGGATCAACCGCGGTGCTTCCACCCGTCGCTCGAGTACCGCCGGTCGCGGTAGTTCCCCCCTTCCCATTCGACGTACCGAAAGTACTGAGAACTCCACCGGTTGCCTGCGTGCCGCCCTGACTCGTCAATCCACCCGCGCCGGGCAATCCACCGGTTGCAGGCTTTCCACCAACATTCGTTCCTCCCCAAGTCCGGCACCACCACCGGTCTTCGTCGCTCCGCCGACGCCCGGAAGTCCACCCTGGCTAGCTCCGCCGCTTCCGGCATTGCCCGCAGCTCCACCGAGCGCTTCTGCATCATCCTCGAGGGAGGCTCCTCCGCAGCCGGATAGCAGCAGTGCTGCGAGCAACGAAATTCGATTGAAGTGGCGCATGTTGCGGCTCTGTGCACGAGTCATGCCGAGAGCAATTGCGTCGAATGTGCCCATTTGTCGAGCTTCCGGCTGTGTCAGTCTGTGCCAGAGGGCTGCCCGGGCGGACAGGACTTCCGCTGTCCCATGGCACACCGCCGCCGCATGCAGTGGGTCTGCTGCATGAGCGTCAGCGCAAGAGTGCCGCAGGCTCCGTGAAAAGCTATCTGGCTTACTTGCAAGGCACACGCGGTTCGCATCCACCGGTTTTGCCGCAATATTCGCTATAACACATGTCATCACCCGTACAGCTGACCCCATTGTCGGCGAACTCCTGGCAAATTCCGGAGACGCACACGGCACCCGCCTTGCACTGGGCACCGAAGCCCGTGCCGCACGGCTGCAGCGCGTCAGGAATAGCGGTGCACGTTCCCGTCAGAGCAAGCAGGCCTGTACCGGTCTTGCAGTAATTGCCGCTCGAGCAGGGATCGGGCACGCCGGGTTTGCAAGACTCGCCGGTAAGGTAGCTTCCCGATTTGACGCATTGCCAGGCAACTTTGGCGTTCGCAGCTTCATAGCTCTGTGCAACGCAAGACAACCCAGCCTTGCAGAGTAGGCCAGCACCGGGGTCGCAAGCGGTGCCTTCGGAGCCACTCAAGGCGTCGGTCGCGTCTCTGCATATTCCAGGGGTCTTCGGAAATCCGTCGTCGCCTTTGCCCAGGCAAAGCAACCCCGGACCACAAGGGGGCGACCCGTTCTCGCAAGACTCACCTTTCCCCGCGGGCATCACGCAAAGCTTCGTCTCCTTCGAACACTGTAAGCCATCGTCGCAATCGCCATCTGCTCCACAGGACTGGCCTTGCTTCAAGAGGCCGACGCACTTGCCCGGACAAGTGCCACCGCTCGACTGGCAAAGGGCGCTTCCCGCGCACTCCTCGTCGAGATCACAATCACCTCCCAGCTCGACCTTGCCATCGAGCGCATCGAGGCACTCGGGCTGGTCACGCTCGAGCAAGCCTTCACATCCAAGACGACTCACGGCGTCGATGCATGCCTGCGCTCGTGCCGAATGGTAAAAGATCGTTCCGTCCTCGATCTTGTTCTCGATGAGGGCGAAGGTCCCGTTCTCGAAGCGACGGGTAGTCACATCCACGCAGTCCGAGCCATTCAGAAACCATGGGAAGACTGGGCCGTAGCAGTTTTGGTAAGCAGTGCAGGCGGCCTCGGCGTACTTGGCGGGAAGATCGGAAAATCGCGATCTCGCCCGTCGTCGATGTACTGCTGTTTCCGCATGCAGCGACAGTTCCGAGCACGAGAAACGAGACAGCCGCAATCCGCCGTGTGGTCATTACGCCTCCAAGTGTTTCCGTCAGACTATCACGAGCCGAGCGTGAATCGGGGTGGGTTCGGCGGTCAGGGTGATGAGCCAAAGCGTACGACCCGTGCTGTCACCCTGCGTGCGGCTCATCGAGGGCATCGAACGGTGAACGGGGCTCAACGTCATGTTGACCTCCTCCGGACCGACATCTGGTGATCGGCGATGGCGCAATGGACCCGTTTGGCAGTACTCTGGCTCCGGACCACCTTATGACCAAGCCAGTTCCGCGCCCACCCCGCAAGTCACCCGCCTACCCGACACTCGCCGCCTGTGTGGTGGGCACGGTGAGTCTCGTCGGATGTAAGGGCAACCCACCGGAGGCGCCCGCCGGTGGCCTGCAACCGATTTATGGTTTGGGCGGCGCAACGACGTCTCCTGGCGGAGGTACGGGCGTGGCGACGCCAGTGGGCGGCTCATCAGCAACGTCGACGGTCCCCTCGCCTCGAGAAGTGATGGGCGGCGCGCCACCACCAACGTTCGTCGAGCCCGCGGTCGAGCCAAGCGCCGCGAGCAACAACGTGCCTCCGAAGGCTTCGAATGCGCCGTTGCCCCAACCACCTCAGCCGATGGCTGGCGGAAAGTCCCCGACGCGAGAGCCAGCTACGAAGACACCGCCGGCGGAGAAAACGGCGGGCAAACCCATGCCCCCACGCAGCAACGAGCCGTTCTGAGCGTCGGTTCATGGATTCTCTGTTTAGTCCTCGAGCACGACTGCAACCTGCGTTGTGACTACTGCTACACGGGCGAGAAGCGACCGGCGAAGATGAGTCGCGAGACGGCCAAGCGTGCCATCGATTTTGCGCTAGCCCAAAATCCCGACACATTTTCGCTCAGCTTCTTCGGCGGTGAGCCGCTCCTGAACCCAGACACCCTCGAGTTCGCGGTCCATTACACCAGTGAGCAACTCGCAACACTTTTGCCCGAGGTGCCGTGGATCGTCATTCTCTCGACGAATGCGACCCTCATCGATGAGACGCTGGTCGACGAACTACGCCGTTTGCCGAATGCGGGTGGGCTGCGGGTGCACGTGTCACTGGACGGGCCAGAGCAGATCCACGACGCGCATCGTCGGACGACCAACGGACAGGGCTCCCACGCGGCGGTGAGGCGCGCGATCACACTCCTCAAAGAGCACCGCATTCCCGTCTTGCCAGTAGCGACGATCAATCCCGATACAGCGGCGCACCTCGGGGACATTACCCGCGAGCTCGTATCGGTAGCAAAGAGACGCGCGCTCTTCAGCTTCAACCTGAGAGCCAGCTGGGATGCGTCGGCTCTCGCAGATCTACGCAAGGGCTTGCGCGACGCCTGTCTGTTCTGGGCTGAGTGCTTTCGAGAAGGACGCGAAGTCATCTTGGAGCCCCTTGCAGGCAAGATCCTGAACCACCTCCACGAGGTCGGGGCTTGCCCGGGTCGTTGCCAGATGGCTCTCGATGACATCGTTGTCGCGCCAAGCGGCAGAATCTACCCCTGTGGTGAAATGGTCGGAGCGGACTCCGATGTTCGACTGGTGATCGGTGATGTTTGGAACGGATTCGATAGGGATCGGGTAGCTCGCCTATTGGCGCAAAAATCCCGAGTGGAACAGACCTGCGGCGCGTGTGGTCTGAGAAGTCGCTGCGACAGCGCTTGCGCTTGCCGGCACCTGGCGCTGACGGGCACGCTGGGTGAAATCACTGAGACTCTGTGCGAGCTCGAGGAGGCCTTGGTGGAAGCTGCGGACACAATGGCTGAGACCCTCTGGGCTGAGCAGTGTGGAACCTTCCTCCACACCTTCTACCGCACCCAGTGGCAACTGCTCCCGGGCGCATCGCTCCTGCGACCGCGACGATAGAGAGAGAGCACGTGTCGTCGTCGCTCGCGAAACACTAGACACCTCCTTCCCATCGCGCGCAGGTCGCAGGGCGACCGAGCACGATGTTGGAGGAGGTCGGGAGGTCGCGGCGCAGCCAAGACCGAACGGGTGGAGGCAGCACCTGACCATCGGTGAGGGCGCTCCCGAGGCGGCACCGCAAAGCCGAAGCAGAGTTCGCGGCTCTTCGACGATGCGGTCGCTAAGCCGCAGCTGTGGCTCTTCGCCGCGCCTCGGCTCGATTCTTCCCCGTCTGCAGAGATAGCAGGCAGGACGGAACTCGGCGGTTCGAGCGCCCTGGCGTTCCGCGCCTGGAATTGCTTTCACCTTTATTCGGGCAACTGACGAGGAGCCTTGCGAACTGCCGCGACGTGCAGGACATATCCGGACAGGAACTCTATGAACGCTCGTGAGCAGTTCAATGTCCACGTACATGGTCAAGGCGCACAGCCCATGCTCTTTGCTCATGGGTTCGGCTGTGATCAGACGATATGGCGACTCGTGGCGCCTACATTCGAACAGAGCCATAGCGTTGTCTTGTTCGACTTGCCCGGTTCGGGAAATGCACATCCATCCGCATATGATCGAGCCCGGCACTCCACCCTCGAGGGTTATGCACATGACGTGCTCACGATCATCACTGCGTTGAAGCTGGAGAATGTCATCTTCGTCGGCCACTCGGTAAGCTCCATCATTGGAATTCTGGCTGCAGTTGAACGTCCAGAAGCCTTCGACAGCCTCATTCTGGTGGCGCCCTCCCCGTGTTACTTGAACCGTGACGATTACATCGGCGGCTTCTCGCGCGAGGACATCGACGGCCTGATTGACATGCTCGACAGCAATTATCTCGGCTGGGCTCGCTCCATGGCGCCCGTCATCATGGGCACGCCCGAGCGACCCGACCTGGTAGAAGAGCTCGAAAATCGCTTTTGTCGTACGGATCCTGAGATCGCGAGGCAGTTTGCCAAGGTGACCTTCTTGTCCGACAATCGCGAAGATCTCGCGCGCGTGAGTACACCGTCGCTGGTGATGCAGGTCGCGCGGGACGCGGTAGTCCCGGTGAGCGTTGGTGAGTACATGCACCGGCGGCTTCAGAAAAGCAAACTCACCGTCCTCGACGCGCACGGGCACTGTCCACACCTGAGTGCCCCGCAAGAGACCATCGCCGCCATGCGCACGTTCATGGGGTTCGACACTGCCAGATGAATGACCACGAGCAGCCTTGGGACGGTCACGAGGCCCCGGAGGAGTTCATCGAACGCGCGCCGTGTGGCCTCGTGTCGACGGCGCCAGATGGAACCCTCCTCGCAGTCAACGACACGTTCTCCCAATGGACCGGTTACGCTCGCTCGGAGCTCGTCGGTTCCCGTCGGCTCGTTCAGCTGTTCACGAAGGCGAGCCAAATTTACTACCACACGCATTACGAATCGTTACTCAGGCTACAGAGTTTCGCGCACGAGATCGCTTTCGATGTCGTTCGAAGCGACGGCAGAATTCTGCCAGTCTTCGTGAATGCCATCGAAAAGCATGGGCCCGACGGCTCCGTCGCGCTGGTGCGCGTCGCTGTGTTCGCCGCGACCCAACGCCGAAGATATGAGCGCGAGTTGCTCCTAGAGCGCCGGAGCGCCGAAGACGCTGTCAGCGCCAAGGCCGACTTCCTCGCGATGTTCGCCCACGAAGTGCGCAATCCCTTGACCGCCGTCCTGATGCATGTGGATTTGCTCGACCGTCCCGGCGCGGAGCCAGTGGATGAGAGCACCGTTCCCATGCTGCGCGCGTCGCTCAACAAGGTCATCGATCTTTTGAACGACATGCTCAAGATCAGCAAGCTCGATGCGGGCAGAGTCAGTCTCCACAAGACCGAATTCGAGCTCGCGAACGTGGTGCAAGCGGTCGTGCACACGATGGCACCCCTCGCCGAGAACAAGGGATTGCGGGTCGAGGTCCAGGTCGATCCAGAGCTGCCCAAGCGCCTTCTTGGCGATCCCGTCAAGCTCGACCAAATCCTCACCAATCTGGTCGGCAACGCCACGAAGTTCACCGAACGCGGACAAATCACGATCGGCGTGAAGCGCGTCGAACAGTCGAACGACACCGTTACGGTACGGTTCTGGGTCGAGGACACCGGCATCGGCATCGACATTGACCGCCAACCGAACATCTTCGACGCCTACGTACAGGCAGATGCCTCCGTGGAGCGACGGTTCGGTGGAACCGGCCTCGGCCTGTCGATCGCGCGCAAGCTCGTCGAGCTGCACGGAGGTCGACTCGGTGTAAAAAGCCAATTGGGCTGTGGTTCCACCTTCGAGTTCCAGCTTACTTTCGAGATCGTCCGTTGACGTCGAAGTCGCATGATTGGCCCCGGAGAGAACGACCGCACGCTGTGCACACAGATAGTGCCAACGGGCACCTTGACCCGACTGGCCAGCAACTGCGCGCCGCGTACAAGCGTCCGACCGGTGTACCCGTCGAAAGCATGCGCAACTAACGCTGGAAGTGCACCAGACCAACCTGATACGCTCTTTAGCTTCGACGACAAAGAACTGATGATTCGCGTCGACGGAAACCCATTGTCTCGAATCCAAGGTCAAACATGTCGCATTCGCAACCGCGTCGTAGGCAGGTATTGCAAGCCCTCCTCTCCTTGTTGGGAGCGAGCCTTCTACCGGATTGCACCGGTTCCGAAGGCTCATCTTCGACATCCCCCGCGCCAAGCAGCTCACCTACAGGCGCGTCCAGCACGACACAACCACCTCCATCCGGTGGCAAAGTCGTGGAGCTTGCGCTTTCGTCCTCGGTGGGCGGCAAACGACTACCCTGGACCGTGGGCCACTTCTTTCGAGAAGGAGACGTCCCGACAGGCATGGCCCTTGCTGCAGACGTAGAAGACTTCCAAGCAGTCGTACGCAATCGATGGCCAGACGGCTCCATCAAGTATGCCGTGCTCTCCGGTCAATGCGATTTCACCGCCGGCGAAGTGCGAACCGTAGCGCTTCAGCGCATCGGTAAAGTGTCGGAGACGAAAGCGCTTTCGCTGGCGGACCTTGAAGCAAAGGCAGTGAACGTGAGCGTACGGGTCGGCGACTTCGGTACCGTGCAGCTTGCGACCGCATTGGCCACGCCCCACCGGCAATTGTTATCTGGACCGGTCGCCTCCGAATGGCAGTTCCGACTCCCCGTGGACACACAGTTGACCGTCTGGTTCTACGTGCGCCTCTACTCGGGCGGTCGCATCGAATTCATGGTGAGTATCGAAAACGGATGGTTCGACTACGCGGGAGCCATCAACAAGAAGGCACGGCTCGTCGTGACCGTGGATGACCAGACGGCGTTCGACTCGCTGGAGCCCGTGGACATCAAACACCACGCCCGGATCGTATGTGCCAAGGGGCATAGCGGCAAGTTGTGGATCGGTGGGGATCCAGAGGTCATTCCAGCCCACGACGCGGCTTATCTTCAGCTTACTCGCGCCGTTCCCGCCTACCAAACATCGACGATTCAGGCATCGCTCCTCGATGCACAGGCGCAGAGTTACGTGCCTTTGGCTCAACATGACTTGCCGGGCAACGACTTGGGCGGAGGCGGAGACTCGCCCGGCATCGGCTGGTTGCCGCGTTGGGATGCAGCTTACGTCGTGAGCGCCGATCCCAGGGCCTATCGCACCGTACTCGTCGACAGCCTGGCGTCGGGAGCATGGTCGTACCATCGACGCGACGCAGCGACGGGCAACGTCGTCAGCTACGGAGCGTTTCCCACCGTTCGACTACAAGCCGATATCGGCGCGAACGAAAGTTACGGAGGTCGTACGTTCTTCTCCGGTCAATACGGATCGGACTGGGACATCTCCCATGGTTGGCCCCCAGGGTACCTAGCGTATCTCCTCACCGGAGACTATTGGCACCTCGAAGAGCTGCACTTCGCGGTAATGTGGGTGCACTACATGCTGAACGTCACGGCCCGCGGTAACGAGAAAGGCCTGATGGTGAGCGGTTTACAAACCCGTGGCGTTGCGTGGGCGTGGCGTAACTGCGGCCTCTGCGCGACCATGCTGCCCGACGCGGAGGACGAGAGAAAGAACTTGATTGCGGCGCTTGCCGCGTCCTTCGCGTGGATGCCGACGTTCCATACCAATACGCTGGGTTACATTCTCGAGCCCGACCAATACGGCTGGGGCGATCCGGAGGGATCGCGACCTTGGATGACGGATTACGTGACGGGAACACTTTCGTGGCTCATCGATCTGAAGCTGTTCTCTGGCCAAGGTCTCGAAGACGCGAATCGTTTGATGACTTGGTTGGGCAATGGTTTGGTCCAGCGTATGTCGGATGGAACTAATCCGAAGGGTTGGCACTGGGAATACCAGACGGGTAGCCCGCCAATTACCAGCGCGGCGTGGCCGTACTATCAGAAGGACCTGTGTCCCGACTGGGGGCAAGCATTTGCGTTGGCATTCCAAAGACCCAACGGCTCGGATTTGGACGACGGCGTCTTGCACGAGATGAACTACGGTGATCCTTACAACCTCCCGTCTTGGCCGGTGAAAAAGGCCTTTGGCGCAAACTACTTCGAGTACGCAATGAGCGCACTCGCGATGTGTGTCAATCGCAACGTCGAGGGGGCCGCCACGGCTTTCTCCCGAATCCTTGCGAGCAGCAATTACGAACAGTGTCGACAAGCCCTTTCCGGTGACCCACGTTGGGGAATCGCACCACGCAGCTAATCGCCATTGCAGGAGAGTGAACGCGACATGACCTCACCCAATCGTCCTCGCTTCTCGATGTGGCTTACCCTTGGATTGTGTACGAGCATCCACCTCGCATGCGGCAGCAGCTCGAACGGAGATCGTGCGGACAATTCGACGACCGTGCCCACGTCTTCCACGACGACCACGCCGAGCCCGTCCACAACTGCTTCGGGCACGACTCCGACGACCACGCCCACGAGCGCCCGACCAGCCTACATCGTGAATGGACCGATTCGCACCTGGTTTGCGGCAAACAACGCCACTGCCGAGGACGTGAACCCGAGATACAACAAGGAGCTCAACCCGAATTATCCAGACCCGTACCCACCCTACCCCTACACATGGGGATACTCGTCGATGATGGGGGCCTGGAGCGGTGCTGCCTTCGATCCGACGACGAAGACCTGGCGCTTCTGCGGAGAAGGGCACGGTGACGGCTCGGGCAACCAAGTGGTGGACTTTTCCGCAGGTGCCGATAGTCCAAGCTTCAAGCTGACGAAGCCCCCCACGTCGGTGGTCACCCCAGTGAACAATGGCTTGTATCCCGATGGTTCTCCGGTCGCTCGCCATACCTACAATAACATGGTCGCTTACGATGGAGAGCTCGTGCTGTTTGGTGGCGCAAGCTATCCGAACGGCAACGCCATCAAAGACGTCGTTCGACTGGACGTGAGCGGCACCTGGCATCAGGACTATCTCGATCCGTATCCAGGTGGACTCTGGGGAGACACAGCGGCATGGGGATTATGCGCGCCACAATGGGAACCGGACGGCACCCTGCGGTACGTCTTTTGGGCTCCGTCGCAGGGAACCGATTTGCCTTGTCGCAAGTGGGACCTCAAGACGCGCACCTGGGGCGATCCGATCTTTAGCTACACTCCCGGTGCGTATACGGCCGCTCAGTGGCTGCCGGACCGCAAGGTACTTGTCATCCTTTCTGGCGACACGTTATACGCATGGAACGAAGGGATCCAAAAGCCAACGGCCGTCATGGTCGAGAATGCCCCATCACCCCAAAACAGCGTTCTCGGACAGTACGGCCTGACCTACGATCGCAAGCGCAGTCGCCTCTATCTTTGGAACGGCGGTACGAATCCCGGCAGCATCATCACGTTGACGCCGCCCGCCACGGGACAAGAATTGACCGCCCCGTGGAAGTACGGGGTATTGGCCAATACGGCTACCCCCCCACTCTTTGCCGCGACCGACACCGGAAGGCCCGACAATGCGGCGTATGGTGGCACCTTTGGTCGATTGGTCTACGTCGAGGATTGGGACGCAGTGCTCTTGGTCAGTCGCACGAGCGATCCCGTGTCTGTCTTGAAGTTGGAATGAACCCGCGACTCGAGGGCCTTCCGTTTACGATGCGTCGAACGGTGTGTCATCGCCAGAGGATAGAGCAACGATTGGCGCTCGAGATGATCCTCACGGTGGCTCACCGAACAGACTCTATGCAGCGCCTGCAAGTGCGTCCTGTCCGCCCGCGACCTGTCCGCCCGCGACTTGTCCGCCCGCGACTTGTCCGCCCGCGACTTGTCCGCCCGCGACTTGTCCGCCCGCGACTTGTCCGCCCGCGACTTGTCCGCCCGCGACTTGTCCGCCCGCGACCGGGAATGAGGAAGGCGCTAATCGCTGAGCTCTTTTGCGGAAGAGGAGAGAAACTCGAGGAGTTCGTCGTCCGACGAGTGCTCCCGTTTGAGCTCGCTCGAGGCAAAGTGATGCAGCGCACGCCGGTCGGCACAGGTGAGCCTTCCCTTCAAGCGTTCCCCCAGTTGCATGCGAAACTCGGTACAATTGCCCATACTGGACTTGAGCTGGATTGCACGCCGGGCTCTGAGTAATGCTTGGAGATCCGGTGAAGCCGGCGCGTAGATTCGAACCTGCTGGAGAAGGAAACTGGCCGTGTCTGCGGGCAGCAGCGAGGTATCCCGAATGTCCCAACGCGGATAAGGTTCGATGTTCGAAAGCTGGGTCTTGAAACCCGAGGTATCGAATGAATCCTCGCAATGCAGGAAGATCTGCGTCGTTGGAATGAGCACCAGGTGCTGGCGCTGCTTTGAGTCAGACTTTATCGCCCAAGCCGCGATCGTGTGATTCCACGTCGGGTAGAAGAGCCCCACTCTGTCGACCCCGATCCGACGTGCCAACAACGAATAGAGTGAACTGAGCTCGTCACATTCGGCTGTGGCCCATGCGTGGCCAAAGGTTTCGTCCACGGGCTCTCGTTGCCAGGCACGCCAGATGAGCGTCGCTGAAGGTTCGCGATTGGTGATGTCCCAACGCAAGCGCCAATAGCCGCCGTCACGAACTGCTTCGAACAAGATCCGCAGGCGCATGTAATCCCTCGCCAGGCCTGGTGTATCCGGATCCAAATTGCGAGACCGGGCAAACTGCTGGAACGCCTCATGGAGATTCGTTGTATCCAAGTGATCCAGCAATTGAGCGAGTGCCAACGTGAAGTCTCGGAAGGTAATGGCAGCGCCTCCCGGAGCTTCTCTTGGGATTGGATCGAGGTCGCAAGACGTTTCGCGCACCCCTGCGACCTCAGCAATCGTCAGCGGAGGCTCGGCTTTCGTCAGCGGAGGCTCGGCTTTCGTCAGCGGGGGCTCGGCTTTCGTCAGCGGAGGCTCGGCTTTCGTCAGCGGGGGCTCGGCTTTCGTCAGCGGAGGCTCGGCTTTCGTCGTCCCCACGCGGGCTCGAGCAGCTTCGAACCGGGTTGGTAGCTCCGCGTTCCCGCGTGACGCGGGTCCGGAGGGAGTACAGCCCACGAGAAAGCACGTTGCGAGGACGGCAGCGCGGCTGGTTAGGTTGGCGTGCTGATTCAAGATTTATCGGGGATCCTAACACCACCGGGTCGATTTGTCGCGAACGCCCTGGACGCCCCATGCGTCGGGCCCTACGGGTCCGGCGATGGCAAAACCAAGACTACACTACTTCGATGCTCCCGTGAGCCGGGGCGAAGAATGCCGGCTCGCGCTTCACATTTCCGGCATCGATTTCGAGGATGTCCGCATCCAACGTCAAGATTGGCCACAAATCAAACCGACCATGCCATTTGGGTCCGTTCCCGTGCTCGAAATTCCGGGTAAGCCAGCTTTGGCACAATCCAATGCCATCCTCGTCTTCGTCGGGCGCAAACACGGGTTACACCCAACGGATCCGTTCGAGGCGGCACAACATGAAGCCTTGATGGCGCACGTTGAAGATCTGCGAGCCGCAGTCAGCCCCACGATTCGCATTGCGGATGAAGGCGCGAAGAAGAAAGCCCGGGAAGCATTGGTGGAGAGCTACCTGCCGCAGTGGGCCGCGGGAGCCGAGAAGCACATCGGCGAGGGCCCCTTCGTGGCTGGAAGGCAATTGAACGTGGTGGACATCAAGCTGCACATGGCGGTCCGATGGTTCAACGGCGGCAAAGTCGATTACATCCCGCCGACGATATTTGCCAATGCCCCGAAGCTCAATCGGCTTCACGATGCGGTGCGAGACGACGCACGAGTAAAGGCCTGGTACGCGAAGACCTGAGCGGCCGAGGTCCGGGCGGGACACGTACGGCGAACGGCATACCTATACTTTCCAACGTCATAGGAACGCCCTTCGCCGCCCGACCGTTTCCGGATGGACGGCGCACCTTTGTGCCGTAGGCACCGCGTCCACGCGATTTCTCGATTTACGCAGGCCCGCTTTCAACCTCTGATGAAGCGATGGCAGCTCGATGGCACGCGGCTTTGACGTTGACGGTGATCCTGTCTGGTTGTGCGAGTGCGAAGACCGACGCATCGAACGAGAACGCGTCCGCAGGCATGGCTGGGGCTGGCGGAGTTTCGAATCGCAGTGCCTTAGGGGGGGCCACATCGAGCCGGACGGACCCGACTGGAGGCGCCTCGACGTCGAGTGCCTCGAGCGGGACCGTAGCAACATTGAGCGAGCGCTATCCGAATGACGCGAGCCTTGCGACCGATTCTGCTGTGCTATTCCACGACGACTTCGAGCAAGGTTGGGGAAAGTGGGATGCTCCGAGCCGAGACACCGCGAACCTGTTCCTCGAGACCGGTACCGCATTTGCCCATTCGGGAACTCGCTATTTGCGCTCCACGGTCACCGAAGCTCAACTGCAAGCGCAAGAGTACATCTCCGCCTCGACCAAGCTGACCTTCGGCAAACGCGTCGACACCGTCTACTGGCGGTTCTATGCACGCTTCCAGGGCATCTCACCCACGCCGCACCATTGGGTGAGAATGGCCGCCGGAACCGAAGCATATTCCTCGAGTGGGCTTGCTAATACGGTGCCGCCCGGGGATCAGGGCTTTTGGTTCGATTTCGACGCCAACACCGACGATGTATTCAACTTCTACGTGTATTGGTACAAGATGCGATCAGGACGTTGCAACGACGGAAGCACTACCCCCGGATGCGCTGGAGATCAGGGGACTACGTATTTCTACGGCAACAACTTTCGCCCACCGAACCAACGACCGTTTCCTCGAGACACGTGGTTTTGCGTCGAGATCATGGCAAAGGCCAACCGCGTCGGGAGTTCGGATGGTGCGCTCGCATTTTCCATCAATGGCCGCACGGTGGGCGACTACCGCCCCGGGTATCCCGACGGAACCTGGTTGCGCGATAGCTTCCACACCGACGGCTGTAGCTTCTCGGCCTGCACGGAGCCAAGCCCATTCGAAGGCTTCGACTTCCGTTCGAGTCCCGACGTGCAATTCAAGGGGCTCTTCCTCGACGCGTACTACGAGCGAAATACCACGGCCAACAAGCGCGCTGAGCTCGAAGCCAAGGGGCTCACGGTCTCGAATGAACAGACGATTTATTACGATGACGTGGTCGTTGCGACCGAACCGATCGGCTGCGGCAAGTTCGATTAGCGCACCGTGCCCGCTTGCCGCCACGGTGCTCACGCAGCGTGGGGTCTACAACATGAACAATGCCGAGGAAGGTTGCGTCCGCACTGCCGCTACGGCGCCACAATCCCCACGTAGTTCGACTTGGCGGATTCACCGAGGTCGTTGCTGCACGACAACTTGTAGTAGTAGGTCTTTCCTTTCGTAACCGCCGTGTCGTCGTAGCTCCATGCACTCGCGTCCACGCCTACGATCTTGGAATAAGTCCCGCCTGAGCTGGTGGCACGCCACAGGTTCGAGGTCACCGATCCGGCAGTACAGGAGAACCCTACCGTGATCTTGCCGGACGCGACATCGAATCGATAAGGCGATTCCGGTTGATTCGGGACCCCAGTCACGTATTCGATCTTATCGACCTTGAATCCGTAGGCAGTGTTCGCTCCGTCGGAATCGAAGTAGAAGCTGAAGAGCCCGTTGGTCCAGTGGGTCCAGAACCCGCTCGAATAGTTCTCGGTGAGATAGGTGTCGTCGCCCGTCGCGAGTGAGTACTGCAATTGATCATCGGGGGCCAATTCGAGTTTGGAAAAATGCGCGCGGAGCTGCTTGGCGTTGCGCTTGCTAATCGTGAAGGATTGCGAGAGATTGTTTGTATAAGGGTGAGCGCTTTCGAGAACGTATGTCTCCTCGGTTGGCTCCACGACAGCCTTCCTGAATACTCGATAGCTCCACTCGCCAACGGTTCCACTCACCGTTGCGCGCACCCGGTAGACGTGGCCGGTGCCCGCGGTCAGACCGCTATGCGTATACATGAGCGCCGTTCCAGCGCTGACGACACTGCCGTCCTTTTCCACTTCGTACTTGGTGGCGCCCGCCACGGCTGGCCAGGTGAGAGTAATCGCAGTCGCAAGTGCGGTAGCAGTCGGAGCGACGGGACCAACGTCCTTCAACGCGGCGAACGCATCGACCATTGCGCCCGATTGGGCCACGCCCGAGAGACTCTTCATCCTCATGCCCGTTCGGAACAGCCGGTTACGCACGTCGTCGACAGTGAGCGTCGGATACTTGCTCCACAGAAGCGCAGCGACTGCCACCACGTGAGGCGCAGCCATGGAAGTGCCATCCATGTAGCCGTAGCCGTTGCCGGCGAGCGTGCTGTAGATCCCCTTTCCAGGAGCGCCAATATGCACGTGCGCTTCGCCGTAGTTGCTCTTTGGTGCCACCTCACCCGTCGGATCGACGTTCGCTACCGCAATGACGTTCGAGAGGGGATACGACGAGGGATAGTTGTACTTTACGGTTGCGTTATTTCCGGCCGAGCACACGAACAGGATACCTGAATTGGCAATGGCCGTCCTGACGGTGTCGTTATCGTAGTCGGCGCCTCCTTGACTGACGTTGATGACCTTGACCCCCTTGCCTTTGGCGTAATTGATTGCCTCCACGAACGACGTCGGATCATTCGCATTGGCAACCATGGGCACGAGCTTTACCTTGGGGGCCAATCCCGAGATCCCCTTCGAATTGCCCGAAACCGCAGCAATGATCCCGGCAATATGAGTCGCATGATTGCTTGGGAGATTCATGCCGTCTCTGTTCACGAAATCGCAGCCCGATGAGTCGGTGCACGGCAGGATATTCGCTGCGAGGTCCTGGTGGGTGATATCCGTATCTCCCTGCTCGATAATACCGACGAGTACGGAGTCCGTGCCCTGGCTGATGTCCCATGCTGCGCGCGCATTGACATCGACGCCTTTGACGGCCTTGACGTTGACGATGTCGCCGCTCATGTCCTCGGTTGGCACGGTTTGCGCTTGGTTGTTCATCGACCACTGAAGCGAGAAGTTCGGATCGGTTGGTGTGGTCAACGCGCTCGAGGCAACGTCTATGTCCTCCGATCCCATGTTGGCACCATCGCTCGAAAGGGATGGCTCCCCGGCACATCCAGCGGCGAGAGTTACGATTGCGAGCAACGAAAATTCGATGGACA
This sequence comes from Polyangiaceae bacterium, assembly GCA_049840955.1. Taxonomy (GTDB): domain Bacteria; phylum Myxococcota_A; class Polyangia; order Polyangiales; family Polyangiaceae; genus FEN-1139. The sequence goes on along the minus strand of JASGIX010000071.1, from coordinate 77,126 downwards.
GGTTGGTTTGATACTTCGGCATGGCTTTCCTTCACCCAGTGCGACGTCAATGCCGCGAGAGCGCTGAGACCGAGTTGGTCGGCACTCGCAAAAGTCAGGCAGTGAGCCTGACTTCTGCGCCTTTGAAATAGGCCCTATGGCGTTCTAGAAACTGTGGTTGCTCGTGGCAGGCAACCCCTCATGGCAGCTTAGAGCCTGAGCTCGGGATAGACCTTCGGTCGCCACACGACGCGATTCGACTTGGTTGCTGAGATTACTTGCCGCGAGCGAAAGCTCGCCGAACTCGTGGGCCACCGATGCCACTGTAACGAAACGGGAATTTATGCTCTGACAGTGGCCCAGCGCGCAAACTTACGTGACATTTGTTCGTGTGGACCCATCGTGATATTGCGACCAACAAACCCCGGACGCTGCCGAGCACGCCCCCCACTCAATCGCACCGCTCACATAATATGACCATGGAGTGAGGGCCGCCGAGGCTCCTACAGATCTAGTCAGGACCACAGCGACGAGGCCGCTCGGCGCAGCGAGCGGCTGGGCGTTCGTAGTAGGCAATCAAACCGGTCGGTGCTCTTGGCTCGCCGACCACCAGAGGTGCGTCGGTCGAGGCCATTAGGAAGTCCTCCGAACGCCGGCACTTCATCGAGTGACGCTCCGTGGACATTCATTCGGCAAGGCCAAGGGATGACCGAAGACCCCAACTCATTCGGAACCTTAGGTCCCAACGCCGAAAACAGGATCGAAGTGCGGGTTCAAACCGCTTGGGCCTACATAGATGCGATAAGGAACTTGGGGCGTTCCTTTTTCAGACGACCTTTGGCGCTCGGGAAGTCACGGAACGCGCGCAACTCATCATTCAGGAGGCCCTGGAGAACGCCGTGAAGTACTCCCAATCCGGCCCTAAGAGCGAATTGGAAGTGTCCATCAGCTCCAGCGGCAACGACATCGAGATTACGGTCGGCAGCAAACCAACTCCGGAGGATCTCGTCAGCCTGCGTGCAGAATTGAATTGGATTTGCGCGTCGGAGCCACAGACGGCCTACATCGAGGCGTTCAGGCGGACCGCCGAGGATCCGGACGGTGTCGCCACGAAAGATGATATCCCGCCTTCACGTCGCGCGCAGGTCGCAGCAAGCGACCGAGCACGATGTTGGAGGAGGTCGGCGCACGCGTAGCGGCGACGGGTGGAGGCAGCATCCGAGGTCGACGCACGCGACGGGTGGAGGCAGCATCCGAGGTCGGCGCACGCGTAGCGGCGACGGGTGGAGGCAGCATCCGAGAGCCGCGGTGATGCGAGCGCGGCTCGTCGCCTTCGGTAGGGCCTCACTTAGTGGGGCAGACCGGTGGACCGCCAAAGAGAACACCGCCCGAGGCGCTTCGATAGCCCGGTGTTGCGACGTCTAGGGATCCGTGCAGTACGGGAAACCGATCCGAAGATCACGATTTGGGCGCAACACGGCCGGCCACGACCCGACGGCGGCTTCGAAGCTTGGGTGGATTCCTATCTAGGAAAGTCGCCGAAAATCGACGTGGACGGGATTTGCGGCTCGACCTACGGCACGACGAACAATGGCGATGACTGGCGGCAAGAGTTCGGCTACGTCATCAACAAGTACAAGCTGCCCGTACTGAGTTGCGAGTACACCGATAGTCGACGCGATCTCGTCAATTCCGTCATGCGGGGCTTCGCGACCGGAATGGGTCGCGGCACCTTCCTTTGGGAGCCCACGGCGTACGGCGACCGCGTTCTCTTCGACTTGAAGAACAATACCTACACGACCAACGCGAATATGGCCGCTTACAAACAGCTGGCTCGCTCCTATGGCCTGCCCGTCCCGTCGACGAAGGCGGCAACGCTCGACGCGACGACATGCAAGTAGGCCCCGGCTGAACCTCGACGCACGAGGTGTTTCATACTGAACCACCGCACAGGAGGTGTTTCACGACGGATCACCTCGTGCGCACGCGTGCGAATCGCCCCCCCATCCGATTCGCCGTGAATCAATTGCAGGACGCGCTTCGGAGCCGAACCCCAAGGACTTCCACCACGAACGGGGTGAATGATGCTGCGCAACGGACGTTGCGTGGCGTCCCACCTGCACTGGTCTCGCCGTGGTCGACGGGCGTCCTTGCGTCGGACGTAGCAATGCCGAACCTTTGTCGGGGGTTTCTGCAAGCGCTGGATGGTTTTTACGTCGTGCAAACGGACCGCGACGTTCCCGCGACGGCAAAACAAACAATTCCGAGAGAACACCTCGCCGCCGGCCCCGCTTCTGCGCGACGGATACCGGTGCCATCGTCGCCTTGGGCGCGAGTGCCGCAAGCGACCGCGACGAGGCGTTCACGGCTGGAATTCGTCGTACTCCGTGATGGCTCTCCGTTGGGTAACATCCGGGAGACACGGCTGGTGCCCATGTGATTACACCTTGGCGGCGAGCGATTCGGTTCTTCGGCACACCGAGGTTTGCGTCATGTGTCCGCCGTGGCGCGAATGGGGCGAGTACCCGCGTCGCGCCAGTCGCTCCTAAGTGCTCGTTGTTGTTCGATATTGATCGAATTTCACCTCACAGGCATTGCAAGAGAATGGACCTATCAGCGAGGATTCCGCCGTGTCACTTGACCCCGCAGCTCGAGTCGTTCAACGCGCCAAGCGTGAACGCGTTCTGACGGTGTTCACATCGGATGCGGTGTCGGTGCGCCGTGAGATCGTAAGTGAGGTGAGTGCGAGAACATCGCCTCCGACGATCGTGAGCCTACATTGGAATGCGGCGCCCCCGCTCGACAAGGAGCTCGACGAGATTGTCGATGCGATGGCTGCTGCGGCCAAGGATCTTTGGCCACATTGGTATTGCAGCGTCGAAGAGCGGTTCAATCGAGAGCGTTGGCCCAATGCCGAGGTCGAGCTCCGTCTGGAAGATGCCAGGAGCGTCGCTAGAACCGTGTCTGCCGCCTGGTTCAGAAAAGCCTGGAACGCCTGTCGAGCAGGGGGTGCACCCGTCGTGCGCCAGGTATCTGCTGCCGAACAATTGCGCCAACTGGCGTTGGCGCTCGATCCCAAGGGGCCCTTGGTGTTGCTCTTGGTTTCGGATCCGGTGGCCCCTCCGACCAGAATCCACGCATTGGCACGGGCAGCCGAATGGCTGGCGTCACACGCGAGCGTGGCGGTCATTCTCGTCGTTCCAGAGCCTTGGCGCGGAAAGCCGGAGCTCGATGTCGTCGGTTACGAGCCCGTCTCGTGGGAAACGTCCGAGTTTTCGGATCCGGACGAGCTTCCGCTACCCGAGATTGGCCCGAGGATCCTCGTCGAACCCACGATTGGACAGCCGCACCCGGCTAGCCGCGCCGAGCAACGACTGTACGACTGTTTGATGCAAGACGCGTCCCTGTCGAAGCTCTTTCGTTTCAATCAGCGCGTCATCGCATTTCAAAACCAACCATTTCGCGTGGATCTTCTCTGCGAGGAGCATCGCATCGTCGTCGAAGTCGATGGCAATGAGCATCGCGCAGCTCGGAAGTACCGCGAGGATCGGGATCGCGATTACCGACTGTTGGCTGCTGGCTATTGGACGCTCCGGCTGACGAACGAAGACGTCTTCAGTGATATCGCCCTCGTCATGGCAAAACTGCGCAACCTGATCGACGTACGGACGAGCCAGAAAATAGGGAGACATGAACTTTCGACCTAACCCCAAACAGGCACTTTTGCTCTGGCGAATGCTCACGGCCACGACCGAGGAAGAGCGCAGCCCCATGCAGAGCAAAGCGAAACCAGAGCTCAAGCCAGCCGAACGCGCCGAACTACTGCGAGTTGGCTTCCTCGAGCTCGACAAGCAGAAGCGCGGCGCAAGGCTCGTTCTGACGGACACGGCTTGGGCCTGGGCGTCGAGCGACAACCACGTCGAATTACTGAAGTCGAACTCCGCAATTGGCGCCACTGCTCTCGAGGGACTCCTCCGCCGATTGATCCCATTCTTGCAGGCGAGAGAGATCTCGCTCGGCGAATTGTTCTCCGAAACCATCGCACCGAAGAAGGAGCGTGACGCCCAGGACGCGGTAGCGGTCGAGGAGCAGTCGCTGGTCAAAGAGCGGGTCGAACGAGCGTGTCGCGAACTCTTCGCCCGGAAACCTGGCACGGCCATCCGTTTGACCCAACTTCGTGCGCAACTGAAAGAAGTGCCGCGTTCAGCGGTCGACGCAGAACTGGCACGCTTGCACGCCGCGGGGCGAATTGCGCTCTACCGCGACGACAACTGCGCTGCCGTGACGACAGACGACGAGCGCGCGGCCCTATCCGTGGGTGGAGAGCCGCGTCATTTGTTGTATTGGAAGGAATGAACATGCAGGATGCCATCGCCGCATTGCGCCGAGTCGATTTCGATTGGGCGGCGCACGTGGACCAAATCTGGAGCGACAATGCTGCGGACATTTCCGAACTCCAGAAGGAAGCGAGATCGGAGCTCGAGGAGCGCATCGATACGCTCCGTCATTCACGGACTGAGTTCTCGCCCTTAGGGGTGCCGCTTCTCGGGGCTGCTGGAGCCGGCAAGACTCATCTCTTGGGTGTGCTGCGGCGTCGCGCATTGGACGCGGGCATGTTCTTCGTGCTCGTGGACATGACGGACGTTCACAATTTCTGGGACACCGTCTTACTCGGCTACCTGCGTTCCTTACAGCAACCGGGTCACCAGGGCCGAAGGCAACTCGACAACTGGCTTGCGGGGCTCCTCAAGCGTTTCGGAGCTAAAGTGAAACGTGCGGACTCGATCCCTGCACAGCGTCCGCCGGGCCTCATCAACACCTGCAATGAGGTGATTCAGGCGGTTCGCAACGAATATCGTGACAAGGCGCAGGAGCACGGGGACGTGCTACGGGCACTCGTCCTATTTGCCTGCGATCATGCAGAAATCAACGACCTGGGCTACAAGTGGCTCCAGGGGATCGGCATCGACGACGACGAAAAGGAGCATCACGGCTTTCGCGACGCCCAACGCGCACCGCAACGCATCGTTAGAGGTCTCTCCTGGTTACTGTCTCTCGAAGCGCCCACCGTGATGGCGCTGGATCAACTCGATGCCATCGTCGCCGAACACAATCTCGCAAGTAGCGTGGCAGCGGAGGAGCCCGCCGCACAGCAACAGACGTCCCTTTCCATCATTCAGGGGATCTCCGGTGGTTTGATTGCCCTGCGCGACGTAACGCAACGAACACTGACGGTCGTCTCTACGCTCCAGGCGACGTGGAGCATCTTGGGCGAACGTAGCACCGTGAGCATGGTGGATCGTTACGAATCGCCCCTACATCTCGACGCGGTGAACCCGCCGGACGCGGCAAAGCGACTCATTTCGAGCAGACTCGCAAAGGCGTACGAGGAGGCTGGCTTCGTGCCACCCTATGCGGCTTATCCCTTCACTGACGCATTCTTCGAGGCGCACCGAGCCAACACGCCGCGTGAGATCTTGAAGGCCTGTGACGCACATCGGCAGCGCTGCAAGAAAGCGGGGCGCGTCGAGGAAACGTCATTGGGTCCGGACAGCCTGCGCCCGACGATTCCGGTGCCGGGCTGGAAAACGGCCATCACCGAGAGGTTCGAAGAACTAAGGCGAGCGGCCGACGTCAAGGCACTTCTCGCGGATGAGTCGGAGCAAGTGCTCGATTCGGTCGTCGAAGCTGCCTGCAACGCACTGCTCGTGGAAAACAAACTTCCCAGCGACGTGAACGGCAAAGTCGAGAAGGAGTTCTTGGGGACGGGCAACTACGACCCGTTACACGCGCGCATCTGTTTGACGCTCACGAACCAAGGTGAGCGCGAGCGACATCATTCCTTCCGGTTCCTGCAGCAATCGAACTACCGAGCGTTTCAGGCTCGACTCAAGGCGGCCATCACGGCCTCGGGAATCGATCACGCCATCGGCTTCCGAAAGCTGACGATCCTGCGTCGCGGAGTCGCTCCGTCAGGGGCAGCTACGCAGGAGTTGGTGAAGCAGTTCATCGATTCGAGGCGGGCGGCTGCTCGATCCCTCGGACGACGACCTTGGTCTGCTCTGGGCGCTCTCGCAACTCTACGCCGAGGAGCCACCTCAATTCGAGGAGTGGCTCCGTGTCGAACGTCCCGTTTCGAAGACGTCGAGTTTTGGTGCGATGACGAGCTGGCTGTTCGAGGGTTTGGGTCCAGTGCCCGCCGCGCAAGCGGACCTCGCGCGTGAACGACCGCGAGAGACGCCTGTCGCAACGTCGAACCCCGATGTCACAACGACCGTTGACACTGACGGAAAGCTTGCGATTGGCCGACAACTCGTCTCCGGCTCACCGGAGCAGACGGTTACTGTTCCGCTCCCCTCCTTGTCGCAACACGTGTGCGTGTTTGCCGGTTCGGGGTCGGGCAAGACCGTGTTTCTCAAGCGGTTGCTCGAGGAAGCGGCGTTGTGCGGCGTGCCAAGCATCGTCATCGATGGCGCCAATGATCTCTCTCGCCTAGGAGATCCGTGGCCGGAGCGACCACAAAGCTTCAGCGATGAGGATGCCGCAAAGGCATCGCGGTACCATGCCATGGCGGAAGTGGTGGTCTGGACACCTGGACGCGCCAGCGGTAGGGCGCTTTCGTTCAATCCGATCCCAGATTTTCGGCGTTTTCCGGTGGGGCACGTGACGACGAGGCGCGCGATCAGCTAAACGCCGCAGTGGCCATGGCGCGCTCCAGCCTCGAGCCTTTGGTTGCACCCGGCAAAGGTGCAAAGGACAAGAAGAGCCAGGCGATCCTAGCGTCAGCGCTCGGACGCTACGCAGAGCGCGGTGGTGGTTCCGTCCAGGGCCTGATCGAGCTGTTACGCGAACCGCCGGAGGACGTGACTGACGGGTACAAGGACGGCGAGAAGATCGCCAAGGAGCTGTCGGAACTGCTGCTCTCTGCGATTCGAACGGATCCGCTCCTCGGCGGATCGGGTGAACCGCTCGATCCCGAGCAGTTACTGCGCTCGAGTACTCCCGGGAAGGTACGAATTTCGGTCATCAACCTGGTTGGTTTGCCGGGTCAAGACTCACAGCAGAAGTTCATCAACCAGCTTGCAATGACCCTCTTTACCTGGATCAAGAAGAACCCAGCAAAAAACGGGGCGCTACTCGGCTTACTCGTCATCGACGAGGCGAAAGACTTCGTACCGTCGGGCAAGAGCGTTGCTTGCCGAGAACAACGTCTTACGTCTCGCGGCTCAGGCTCGAAAATACGGCCTAGGGCTGCTGTTTGCCACTCAGGCCCCGAAGAGTATCGACCATCAAATCGTGGCGAACTGTTCGACGCTGCTCCTCGGCAAGCAAAACTCTCCGGCTGCGATCGATGCCGCCCAACAACTCCTACAGGAGAAGGGGTCGGCTGGCAGTGATGTTGGTCGACTCGCACAAGGAACGTTCTATCTGTCGACAGCGGCGCATCCAAAGCCAATCAAGGTCGCAACGTCGATGTGCCTTTCGCATCACCCCCCGAGCCCACCAGACGAGAACGAGGTGCTGGAACGAGCGAGGCGACAGAGCGGTTGAACATGCCACATTCAGCCAGAATGAATTGAGAGGACCTCGCCTCGATGGCGAAGCGGCAGGGAGCGGCGGGTAGCAGCGCCGTCTCCGAGTCGCGCGTCGCCCATCGACGCGCGACCCGTGTTCGACAAGTTCGCAGCCGCATCCGCCGAGGTCATGGCACCGGCGGATGCGGAACCGGCTTACTTTGATTCCTACCCGTCACGACGAGGTACAAAGCGGCCTACTGAAGCTCGCTCTTCCAGCTTCGTAGCGAGAGGGCGCCGTTGGAACTAGTGGTTACGGCCACGATGACCGCTGCGCCTCCGACCGATCGCGAGTACAACCGCACTGAGCAAAAGGAGCACTTTGGCAAGTCCGTCGCGAGCGGCGACGTTCGCCGTGCGACAACCGCAGCCTTCGTCGGTTTGCGATTCAGCTCCTTCCGTGCTCGGCGCGCCACCCGAGCCGGCGCTCGTCGAAGGAGTTGTCGAGCTCGAGGTGCCACCGCTCGACGACGAAGTGGTTGAGCTCGAGGTGCCACCGTTAGACGACGAGGAACTGCTCCCACCAGCTGCTGCTCCATCCGAATACTCGAAGGCCCCAACGTCAGGCTTGGCCGACACCGGGCGAGCCTCGTTGGACGAGGGGTGCACGTACTGCTCCGTTGCCACAAGCGATGAGCCTCCGCCATTTCCTGGATCACTACCTGCGTCGACACAAGCCGAACCTGCTTTTAGTCGGTAGTCGAAGGCAGCGTCATCGATGAAGCAACCCGCGCCGCCTTCGAGATTCGTCACGAGCTTTGCAGAGGCCTGCGAACAGGGCGTTCCTCCGCCGTAGAACACGTTATTTTGCACCACCACCGGCGTGGTCGCAGCGGCTCCGACCATGATGAACGTGCCCTTACCCAGATGGTTCACGAAGGTGTTGTTGACTACGAAGAGCTCGGAAGAAGGATTGCTCGCGTGACTACCCTCCTCCAGGTAGGCGAGCATCGCCGGATTGTCCGTGAGCGTGTTCTGCTCGATAATATTGCCGACGACGTACGTCTTGCCACCATTGGGGCAGTCGATTTCGTAGCTCGCGGTGCCATCCGCCTCGTCCGAAAAACGATTGTACAAAATGTGGTTTTCCGCGGCGCGTGACTTCAAAAGGTGACCAATCACGGCACGGTGCGAGTAGTTGTACCGAAACGTCAACTTCGCGACGTGGTTGATATAGAGATTGTGCGAATATCCGTCGCCGGCGCCGTTGTGATCGAACTCGCAGTGCTCAATCAGGATCTCGCTTCCTGCAACGTCCCCCGCCAAGATCCCATCTTGGTTGTCGCGGAAGACGCAATTGCGCACCGTGAGGTTCTTTCCCTCTTGTCGGATCCCAGCGCCGTTTTCGTCCGGCACCGTTGCACCCGAAAACTCGATGTTTTCGATGACGGTGTCCGCCCCTTGCACCACCCAGATGGCCTTCCCTTGGGCATTCTTACCAGCTGCGTCGATCCGAGCACGGGTGGCCCCGACTCCGCGAATGGTGATTTTGTTTTTTGTCAGCGCGCAAACGTCCCCCGCGTAGTTGCCACCGCTGTCGACCTCGATGGTATCACCGTCAGTCGCAGCGGCAAATGCCGCGCAAGGGGCAGAGTAGGTCTTACCGGGTCCAACCGACAGCGTTCCGGCGTAGGCTTGGGCAGCCATCCCGAGAGTCGTCACTGCCACGGCACAAACAAAGGATCGGTACATATCAGAAGAGTACGGCCACCCAAGCCCCTTGGTAAGGCGTGAATGGTTGTGCGGGAACCAGAGAGTCACGGGCCCAAGGCAAAACAATCACTCGCTTCGGTAGGAGAGCCAAGCGAACGAGTGCTGCAAAAACCCGACGACACCCGTAGCCACTAGCTTGGCAAACGACCGAATAGCTTCACGAGACATCGATGAAACGCGTGGGCTCCCGTGGGCGCCGCGTGCATGAGAATACATTGGCCAGCAATGACGTCGAGCCCCAGCTCTTTGCCGACGACGAGCGCTTCCGGAGATTCCGCGCCCTGTTGCAACCACACCTGTTTGATCCCGGCCGCTTCAGCCTGTCGCAACAGATCTGGAACGTGCTGCTTTGACGTGACGATGAGTGCACAGTCGATCGTGCCGGCAACCTCTTTCAAGCTACGCAAGCACGGCTCGCCCTCGATGGCCTCGGCGTCTGGGTGAATCACCTTGAGCATGTAGCCCTTTTTGCGGAGTTCGCGCAACAGCGTGTTGCCGAACTTCCCCTTCGTTCGAGAGGCTCCGATCAACGCCAAGTGCTTGGTTCCGACGAAGGCTTCGATGCTCGCGCGAGTCGTCATCGCCTGATGCTATCACGGCGAGGCGGCTCGCGCGAAGGGCGTCGCACGAATCAGGGTTTGGACGTATTCATGACGATGCTCAGGTACTGAGGCGAGGTGTGCGACAGGACGATGTCGGGACGCCCGTCTCCATTCAGATCGCCTATGGCATGGTGCTCGACCGAGTTGCAGTTGAAGGATTTGCGCTCGAAATTGCCGCCGCCACGGTTCAGCTCGAGCTGACAGACGCTCAGACCCCAGTGAACCAATGTCGCATCGAGCCACCCGTCGCTATCCAGATCGGCGCTGCTCAAGTCGCAGCCGTAGTTTGCCGAGAGTGTGCTCGCCGAGGACCATTCGGCATTCTCTAGTCCCGAGAAGAACAACAAGGAGCCAGACGCCGTGAACTGCGCGGCCATCAGATCGGGCCGACAATCACCGGTGAAGTCCCCTGCCACCGTTTGGTAGACGCCGTAGGTCGCGCTCAGGATACGGTCGAGAACGAAGCTTCCGTCGCCCGCGCCGCGTAGCAACGTGACGTCCTTGGTATCGTAGCCAGAGAGCACCGCATCCAGGTGGTTGTCGCGGTTGAGATCGAACAAGGACAGATTGGAGAAACTGGGATAATTGGAGCCTACGGTCGGGCGCACGTACGCAGTTTTGGTGGTCCAAGTACTGGTCCCGAAGACTTCGTGCACGAATAAGGTGCTGTAATTGGCCGTGAGCAATTCACTCTGGCCGTCTTCGTCCACGTCACCGACGGCTAGGCTCGGCCCTGAATCGATCATAGTACTGAGGGTGAGCGCGCCGTTGCCGTCCCCGTACATGATCCCGAGATCGATTTTTGTTCGTGGTAAAGGCCACGTCCAAGTGACCGTCGACGTTGGCGTTGAGGAACTCGATGTCGACGAGCTTCTCCCCGACGGCGTACGTCGTGGCAGAAGAGAACTTGCCGGTGCCATCTCCTAGTGAAACCAGAAGATTCGTTCCTTCGACGGAGAGGAGATCCAGACGAGCGTCATGATTCAGATCGGCAAGGCGCACCAAGGTCGGCGACGTCCCACGACGGATCACCGGAGCTGCCTGCCAATGTCTCGCGCCGAGATTGCGAACGACGGTCATCGAGCCCGAGGAAAGCACCAGGTCGATGTCACCGTCCGCGTCGATATCGCCCGTCCGAATGGCACTGCCCATGCTGCCGCTGCTGTACTCGAAGGGGTCCGAGAAGCTGCCACTCCCGAACCCGTAGTAGAGGGTCAAGAGTCCGCTCGTGTAGTTACTCAGAGCGAGATCGAGATGCCCGTCGCCATCGAGATCCGCCAAGGCTGCCCCCGAAACGCTGTCGAAGGGCGCAATGCGCTTGCGGAACACCAGCGCCCGATCGGCGCTGCCCAAAAGGAGATTGACTCCGAGCGCGTCGACGATCACGAGATCTTGGATCTGATCTTGGTTGAGATCGCCAGCGAGGAGATCGGTGGGCGGCTTCGCGGTTTGTCCGATCAACGTGGACAGGTCGAACTTGCTGAAGGCGCTGAATTTGCCCGAGCCAAGGCCCCAGGCGATCTCCAATTGCTGCGTCGACGTTCCAATCGTGGAGGCAACCACCATGTCGTCGTACTTGTCACCATCCAGATCGGCCACGATGTAGTCGCGAATCGTCGCGCTGGACGTCAAGGTCGACGCCAGGGTAAATCCGCCGAGTCCGTCCCCCTCGTAAAGCTGAATTTGGTTCGAGTAATGCCCAACCGTCAGATCGATGCTCGAGTCCCCTACCAAGTCATAGAATTGAGCATTGCCGTGACTCGACAAATCGAAGATCGGCGTTGGAGCTCCAAAAGTGCCGTCGCCATTACCGAGAGCCACGAGCGCCCGATTCTGCGAGAGGTTACTCTGGAATCCGAGCAGATCCGAGATCCCCGTCCGCGTCGAAATCCTCGAGCCATGCATTGTTCACCCCTGAGATCGTGATCTCGGTGGCCGTCCCGAAGGCACCGTCCGACGTGCCGCGTAACACGGCGATGCGCCCGTTGTTCGTCAGCGCCATCACGACGTCGAGGTACCCGTCGTGATCGAGGTCTCCCAAATCGAAGGGAAGACCGACGTAGTTTGCCATGGTGGCGTAGTCGCGTGCCACGTCGAAGGAAAGCACCTCGCCCGTGCCTGCCGGCTTGCTCGGTGCAATGCAAACGCCCGTGCCGCCGGTGCCACCCGAGCCTCCAACCGCGACGGAGGACGCACCGGAAGTGCCGCCAGAAGTCGAGCCCGCTTGCGTCGTGATTGACGCGCCTCCGCTCCCGCCTTCGGGCGTACCTCCTGCCGTTCCACCAGAAGAACCTCCCGCGGTACTTCCACCCAGATGCGTCTCGACCGCCGTGGAGCCGCCAGATGCACCTGCGCTGGTGCCTCCCGAGCTCACCGAGCCGCCGCGCTCTGGATCTGTCGCCGTATTGCCGCCTTGCGCGGGTGTACCACCTACCGCACTTGCGCCACCTCGGGCAGTTCTGCCTCCGCGAGCCTGTACATCGGGTTCCTTGTCGGAACTGCCGCATGCAACAGCGAACAGCAGAGCGGCAGCCATCACCGTACAGGCCCCGCGCGCGACCTTCGTCGTGGGAGCCAACTGCAATCGTCCTGGTCCGTCGCACCGAGGTCGAGTGGGCCGCTCCTTCGAAAAACTGTCCATCGTGGCTCATCGATACTCGTGTCGAGACGAGTCGTCAATGACCCAGGTCGGCAGCGCACAAGGCACACCCGCGCACATCGGCTCTGGTACGTCGTCATGACCATGATTGGGACGGATTGCCGATTGAACTCGAGCGACTCCCTTCCCTCGTTGCTACGGCGGTGACGTCTCCGGCACGTGATCACCACCGCCGATGTCGTAATGCCAACACTCGAGGGTGTCGTCGAATCGCAGGGCGCAGAGACCCTCACCGGTCACACTCACCTCGATCCGCTTGAATACTCCGGGAATGCTCGGAGCAACCAGGCCGCCCTGCCCCCAACACTGAACACGACCGAGCGGCGAGAGCCCGCAACCGAGGTTGAGCCGGCGATCTGGGATCGGACTTGGGCCGTCCATCTGCGACAAGACGAGGGGTGGCGCATGCCATTGCCCACATTCGAGTTTGCCATCTCGATGTAAGCCGCACGCCTCGACTTCGGAGGCGAGTTCAACGGCAACGTAGTCGCTACCCGCGGGCACCGCGATGGACTCCATGCAGCGGATGGTTCCGGATTCGGCGAGGACGCACAGCGCACTTGCGTTGCCGGAGAACGCCACGAGAGTTTCGTCAGACGACGTGAACAGTGTCTCGCCGATGCAGTAGACGTTGTTCGGATCGACCTCGCCGCAGCCAAAGGGCTCTCCGATTCGAAGATAGGTGATTGCTCGTTCTGGCGGGTCTTGTCCCCAGCACTGAAGCGCTCCGGAGAAGCGAAGACCGCAGGCATAGATCCGGTGGTCGTACCCTTCATCGCTCACGGCAATTTGCTTGAATGGCCCGACGGGAGCCGTGCCGAGCGCCGCCATTGCCACCGCCGTGCCCCAGCACAAGGCATTTCCGGCCAGATCGAGACCGCACCCAAAGGTCTGCCCGAGCGATACCTCTCTGAAACGCACGGTGCTCTTGCGTGTGCTCTGCCACGAGCCGCAGATGGGCGTCGCGGCCCGATCGGGAGCCGGTCCAATCTCGAGAGGGATCGCCGATGATTTTAGCTCGTCTCCACGACTCGCATCCGATGAATCGGCGTGAATCGAGAACGACGACGCGATACCCGCGGGCATCGTGACGACGGGTAGTCTTACGACCAACCACCCAGTGTCGGCGTTGATCGCAACCGCCGTACAAGAATCGAAGGACAGCGACGATTCCTCGTTGAGCCACCGAACGCGAAATTCCCCCGCGTCGTTCTCGACGAAGAGCCCCGCGTATCGTGCCCTGTCCTCTGCGAGAGTCATCACACCGACATCTATCCAGCCACGGTTTGCCAGCGGCTCGTCAGCGAATCGGATCTCCGCAACGAGTGACGCGCCATCGTAATACACGTGGGCTTCGAGTAGATCGATCGTCCCGAGAGAGACATCGCCCTCGGGATCCCAATGCGGATCGCCAACGCTCGTCGCCGAGCTTTCACCGCCCACGCCGATCATTCCCCCAATACCGCCACTGACCGTGCCAGCATTCGAGCGCGTTCCTCCACTGGCCCCTCCGGCGGCCGACCCGACGACGCTCTGACGAAATCCACCAGCCGCAATGCCGCCCGTTGATTGAGCGGAAGTCGTCCAACGGCTTCCCCCTTGGCTACGCTCGCCCGCGTTGCCTGCCGTCTGCTCGACTACACCATCGTCGCTCGCCTCCAGCACCGATCGGCCACCACAGCCACTCAGCCACCCGACAATCAGTAGAACGCCCACCCTCGACACGGCTCGGCATGATGCCCAAAAACGGGGTTAGGCGAAAGCTCGAATGATTGTCGAAACGTTGATGTGAAGCTCTCGCCATCCCTCAGCTCCGCCGGGCATTGCTTTTGTCCTGTGCGGCGCGCACACGCTGGCCGCCCGCAGCAAGCTCAGAGGAATCGACCGTCGCTCGCCACGAAGACGCACGCGGCGCCGACGCCGGCTTGATCCGAAGGGCGGCGCAGTCATCGAAACCACGCGACGAGACCTGCGGTTGTACGAATCGAGCTGGCAAGCTCGCACTATCTGCAAAAAGAAACCAGCACAATCGATAGGAACTGATATCGTCGGAAGTCCACGAAGTGCCCGTTTGTACCGTGACAGACACCCCCTTCCGTAAACTTGTGCGTCGACATCCTCCAAGGAGAAAGACCTGCATTGCATCGGTGCTGGTCATGTGCAGTGGCTTGGCCCTCGAGATCTACAACCAAGCAACCGCAAGCTGGATCCGACTTCTTGACGACTCGATGACGATGTACGGAGCAATTGCCCTGATGCTCCTGGCGTTCGGGCTTGCTTCAGGCTTCCTCTTTGGCCGGGCGCCAAAGCTCTTTTTCCTCATGATTGCCGCTTCGGTGCTGACCTTCTTCATGCTCGGCCTCTGGTCGCGGCACCATCCCATCGAGCGGCTGCCTCCGCCTCGAGCAGCGTGGAAGTGACGGCAATCGGTTTACTTCCTCCGTAGACGCCTACGGAGGATGACCCGATTGACCGTACGCGCGAGAGGGTTGGCTGATCTGCATGATCTCGGAGCACCAACGACGGCTTGATTCTACCTGCGGGTGGCGCTGATGGACTCAGAAGGTCACACCCAGATCGAGCCCTGCAGTCAGCCCCCACCGATACGCGTCCCAGATATGGACACCGCTGTCGTCCCAAATGCCGGAACCCATTTGCGCCACGACGTAGGACACCTCCGTCTTTGCTCGTAGCGTCCAACCGAAGGTGGGCGACGAAAAGTACGTGCCCTCGAGCGCAGGCATTGCGGTCAAAGCCAAGCTCTCTTGGCCGAGAAAGTCGCTCTCATGCACCCAAGCGTACAACTTACTTCGGTAGGCGAGCCCACCAAGACCGACGAACCGGAGCAGCATACCCTTTTGATCTTCGCCCCGCGTGTCCAACACGGCCAACTGCGGGCCGAGGCGCATTCCCAACAAACCGCGTGGCCCTTTGGCACCCATGATGACGGCGCCGTAGGCTTCACCACGAAGGTACGGTAGGAGCTCGCGACCGTAACCGATCCCAAGCCCCATCGCCTGGAAGGAGTCGGTTCGTTCGTCCACCAGCGGATCCTTCGGCAACGGGTCCCGCCTTTCGAACCCATAGCCCGACAAGAGGGGCACCATGAGATAGAGATGGTTCTTCGTGGCCGTCTGCGCCTGTGCCGGCGCTGCGATCCCCGCAATCCACCCCACGAAAGCAATCGACATACAGACTTTGCGCAGAACGGTACGGCCCATTGCTCTGGAATCAGCACGTGACGTGCCAGCGCCCGAACCCGAGGATTTCAGCGAATATTCCTGTACCGCCGCGGCTCGAGACGTGCCAAACGTGCCCTTGATTCACGGTGTGGTCGCTTTGCCACTCGGCAAGATCCCGCCTGCTCGGACTTCATCGCTCATGCCTCAAGGCGAAGGTGCCTGAATGCAGACTTCGTGGCGAGATGCGAGCGCCGACACGCCTCGTCTGACGTTTCCCGATGAGGAGTTCTCCGCTGAGGATACTTTGCGCGAGCGCGCCCGCTGTCATGGCCTCCACGAACTACCGGCAGAGGTCAGGCATCGCACAAACGTCGCGCCGAAAGAATGCTGCGGCCGTCCGATGACCTCCCGACCCGGGTGGCTCGAAGCATCGCAAAGCAGACGAGTACTGAGAGGAAACCACGCGCGAAGTGAACGCTTCGGGGTGCCGCACTCGCCCCAATCGAC
This sequence comes from Polyangiaceae bacterium, assembly GCA_049840955.1. Lineage (GTDB taxonomy): Bacteria > Myxococcota_A > Polyangia > Polyangiales > Polyangiaceae > FEN-1139. The sequence continues at coordinate 60,910 of JASGIX010000071.1, read as the reverse complement.
CGCTGCCGGACATGGCGGAGGTACGCCTTTCAACATCATATCAAAGCGAGACAAAAGACAGGGACTCTGTTCGATAGGCGCATTTGTCTCCGTCACCGTTACACGTCATCCACCTGGTACAAGTTTCGAGCTCTCTGACGATGCCGGCGCGCACCAAGGCATCGACCACGGGATAGTATCTATTGCCTGGGCGCAAGAAATGATCGACCAACGCAGTCCCGACGGTGACGGTTGCACGCACGCAGTCGCGTCGGACTCTAAACGTCTCGCCATCGCGGAGCAACGGTAGCGCTAGCTCGACGACCTCTGGATCGTCCTGTTCCAAAGCGCGACGAGCAACGAAGAACCGGACGATCGGATCCACGTGGTTCAGTAGTTGATTCGCGTCCGCTCGGTTCTCCCCATCAAAGAGATACCCAAGGAACCTTTCGAGCACACCTTCGGTTTCCTCGGTCAACGGCAGCTCCCCACCTGCGCGTAACGTGAGCACTTCGTCCAGCCACAATGCCGTTTGCGGAGCAATGTGGGTGAGCTGGGCCGTACTCAGGCGCCCAGACGAGATCCGTTGAATCATTCGGCAGCCAGTGTATCCAGGTGGGAGCAGTGACTGGGATACCGGCTCTGCTCCCCCGACCCATCTTCTCCATTTGGGCGGTTGACGTCCCGGTAGCCATGGTTTGGTACGGCCTTCCGCTGCCCCTACTCTCAAGCTCGTACACTTGCCGGTGACTTGCATCCGATACACCAAGCTCTCGTCGTCCCAGACGCGTGCCAGAAGTTCGCCGCCCGACCTCAATGCCAACTGATCGTTGCGTTGCTCGAGCGCGGCATCCGAGGGAGTGATCCCAAGCCGCTCCTCCTCCGCTTCGCGTCTCGACCAGACCAAGTTGTCTGCGGCATCCACCTCGGCTTCCGCGAACTCAATCCAACGATTCCAGCGAGAACAGGTCCTCAACGTCTGAAACTGTGGGTGACGTAGGATTGCTCGAAGCACCATCTTGACATGTGGATTGTGCAGATTCGATATCAGCACCTCCGCCACGAGATCACCCAAAGGAAGAGTCTTCGACTGACCCCCGAGAAAGGTGGTGACAGGCACATCCTCAGCGAGCAAACCAACGACCAAATGAGGCTGAAGCTGTGCTTCCCTCGCCACCAAGCCACTCAATGCCTCGAACCGAATTTGCGCTTCAGGATGCTCGAGTAGTTGGTTGAGCTCGGGCGTTGTCGCCTCCTCGGCAATGGATCGAGCGCCAGCCTCGTTTGGAACGGGAACATCGTACCGTCCTTGCGCGTTCAGCTGCTCTCGCTCGTGGACCAATTCCACCGACCGGCGCAAAGCGGTTCTCAGAACATGGCCCCGCGTCGAGCGAAGCTCGTGAGACTTCGCCGCCTCGCCACACCCTATTACCCAAGGTTCAGCAAAACTCGCTGGGAGGACAATCGGTCGCGCCGTTGGTGATTCGCGAGACGCCAGCGGTTCTTCTTCGGCGGGCTCGTTCTCCGTCTCGACCTTCCGAGCGTGCCCCTCGCTCTTGGTTGCGACTTTCTCCGTAGCATGCGGTGCGTTACCTCGCACAGCCCCGCACCCGAACAACAGCCAAGCAACCGCAACACCTCTAGCCGCAAGCGAACCCATATCCGACCTCCAACGTCACGAGTACATCACCGTCTTGGGATACAGCGCATCGATGTCCATGTAAGCCAAGAAAGGCCACCACTTTAGCAATGGATCCCTTCAATATTGCTAAAGCGTTACAAATGACACGTCACTCGACTCGATTTTGCAACGGTCCCCAGCCATTCGACACTCAATCCAACTGGTGCAAGTTCCGACGTCTTCCCAGAAGCGCTCTCGCGACAAGGCAGCACGAACGAATGTGCCCATGTCGCCCGACTTGAGCATCGTATCCACCAGTGCGGTACCAATGGTCGGCGCTGCGTGGATGCAATCGCGACGAAATCTAAAAATAGTACCATCGCGTAGCGCAGGCATCGCCCACTCGTTCATTTCCTGGTCCTCTTCACGAAGGGCCCTTCGGGCCACGTAGAAGCGAACGACAGGTGCATAGTGGAAGAGCAGCTTGTGCACCTCCTCGCGATGTTCGCGATCGAACACGTGTTCGAGAAACTCGTCGAGCAAGCTCGCGGACCTAGCATTCAACAGGAATTCCGAATGACTGTGGTACGCGAGGATTCTGGTGAAGATAGCCCAGTGTTCTCAGCGAGAGCCCCGTCACCTTGGGTGAACAGGGATATTTCGATGGCGCGTCCTGAACCAGTCGACACCCCGTAACCCAAGGATTCCTGTATTGAGCGGGAAGACCTATCCGCGAGCCCTCCCATCTTGCCCAACTGGACGGTTGACTCGGCGGTTGCGGGCTATCTCGACATACCCCCTCTACGTGCGCGTTGTACGTCCACTTCTCGCTGTCCCAGATCATCGCACGAGAGTCATCCGTGGCCTGTCGCTCGCTGCGCTCGTCGCGTTGCCGCTGCAGCGCTTCCGACACCTCAATCTCGAGTCGCGCTTCCCGTTCGCTGATCCTTTCGCGGCGCTCTTGCCCCTGCCGTTCGACGGCGCCCTGCGCCCGAAGGAACCATGCCGCCCAACTCGAGCAGCTACGCACACGTTGAAAGCCAGGCTCCAGAACGAGTGAGCGAACCAGCGGTTCCAGGCGACGATCCTCCGCTCGCCCCATGAGTTCGTTGCTCACCTGCGCACCCAACGTGTCAGTGGAAATCACGCAGCCTGCTCGTCCGACCGCCGATCCCTTGGCCACTAGCATCCCGAGCAGCATTGGAGACGGAACCGAGTCGGGTCGCTGTAGGAGTGCCGTCAGGGCGTCGAGGCGGATCTGATCCGACGGAAAGCTCAGCAGCTGGACGAGTTCTGCCGAAGTTGCCACCTCTTCTATCGAGGTAGCTTCCGGGTCGCTCGGACGCGGAGCATCGTAGTCTGCTGCGCGTGACCACGCTTCATCTGCCACGGCTAGGGCAACCGACCGCTTCAAAGCGGGACGAAACGCGAAGGTCCCAGCAGGCCGCGTCGTGTTGGCCCGAATCAAGAGTTCGCATCCGGTCGTCCACGGTCTCGACGGGCTCTCCGACTCGTCCATCGCGTCGTTGACGGCAGAAGTCGCTGTCGGCTGGACGTTCACCGATTGACCCCCTCCGAGGTCCGGCGCAGGAGTGGCCGGAGCGCCTTCCGCAGAACTGACTTGCCACGCAAATGTGAGAAGAGACACCGCTCTCACAAGGCAAACGAGTCGAATGATCCTCCGCATCGCGCACTTCTACCTCAACGTCGACGTAACGCCAATAGACTGCCTTCGCTCTCATGAGAGTCGTCATCGCTGCAGAACGACGAATGTTGCCTTGATGGCAACCGAGGGACCCTCCGAGCAGACGCGCTGAAGACTGCAGCGTATCTGCCGGCACGAATAAGGACGAGCCGTCGACGTCGACACGCTCCACACGCGGTCTGATGCTTCGCAGTTGCGCGAACGTGTTGGGGAGCGGTCACGAACATGAGTGTTTTTGGCGGAGCTCCTCAGCTGGCGGCTCGACAGGGATCTCGTTCACGGCCTGCAGGCGACACTGGTCGATGCATCAACGTCACCACCGCACCAGCTGCAAGGTGGCCACTCCGGGGCCGCCCACTTGCGTCGGCACCCGATGCGCCCCCCTCTGCCCCTGAGTATCGGGTATTCGGGAGTGCGTCGATCGAGCCGAATTGACGTGTGGCGGAGGATGCGTAACCGTCGGCGCTAACGTTCGCGACGACTCGCTGCTAAAAGCAGCTGCCAGCATGCCGACCCCATTGCCCTATCGAGATCCAGAACTCCCAATCGAAGTCCGCGTGAGCGATCTCCTCTCCCGTATGACGCTGCCAGAAAAGATCGGGCAGATGATGCAGCTCAACGGTCAGATCGATCCGGTCGAGACCATCGAGAAGTATCAACCCGGCTCGCTGCTTCACATCTTGAACGAACCCCTAGAAGCAGCGATGGATGCAGCAGAAAGGACTCGGCTCGGCATACCGCTACTGATCGGCGAGGACGGCATTCACGGTCATTCTTTCCACGCTGGAGCAACGATCTTTCCAACCCAACTTGCGTTGGCTGCATCCTGGGACATCGAGCTACTCGAGCAGGTGGCGCGCATCACCGCTCGAGAGATGGCGCTGACGGGGGCACACTGGACCTTCTCGCCGGTGCTCTGCCTCACGCGCGATCAACGCTGGGGTAGGACGGGCGAGACCTTCGGAGAAGATCCCTACGTGATTGCCGAGCTCGGTGCCGCCATGATTCGAGGCTACCAGGGAGACGGCTTGAACGACCCCACCGCCGTACTCGCGTGCGCGAAGCATTATGCGGGATATTCCGAAACCCAGGGCGGTCGCGACGCGTCAGAGGCGGACATTTCGCGCCGCAAGTTGAGGAGCTTCTTCTTGCCACCCTTCGAGCGTGCAGCTCGGCAGGGCTGCATGACGTTCATGACCGGCTATCAGTCGATGGACGGACTTCCGAGCACGGCGAACCACTGGTTATTGCGACAGGTCTTGAAGGAGGAGTGGGGATTTCGGGGGATCTTGGTGACGGACTGGGACAACGTCGCCCGCCTGCATTACGAGCAGCGCATCGCACCGAGCATGGTCGAAGCCGCGGTGATAGCCGTTCGTTGCGGCAACGACCTCGTCATGGCCACACCGAGCTTCTTCGAAGCCGCGCAGGAAGCAGTCAGGCGCGGGCTGCTAGAAGAAAGGGAAATCGACGAAGTCGTCCGACGGATCTTGGCGTTGAAGTTCGCCATGGGCCTCTTCGAGAATCCGCGACGCCCGAGTGCCCCTGCCGCCCAATCCGTCATCGGTTGCGAAGCACACCGAGCAATCGCTTTGCGTGCCGCACGAGAGTCGATCGTACTACTCAAGAACGATGGCCTACTGCCACTTGCGGCAGATCGATATGGCTCCATCGCTGTCCTCGGACCCAATGCAGACAACTGCCTGGCGCAGCTGGGAGACTGGTCCTTGGGGTCGTCCCAGTATCCGGCTCGATTCGGCCAACAACCGCGCGAATGCACCGTGACGATTCTCGACGGGATCCGAGCTCGCGCTGGGAATTGCGAAGTCGTCGACAATGCCGAACAGGCCGAGCTCACGGTAGTCGTCGTTGGCGATTCCCTCCCCTACATCGGCGAAACGCGCAGCACGGCCACCCTCGAGCTCCAGAATGGACAAGTCGAACTCATCGAGAGTATTGCCGCCTCGGGTAAACCCTTCATCCTTGTCCTCGTCGCGAGCAAGCCGCAAGTTTTGCCTCCCGCGGCGCTTTCGGCCAATGCAATCATCGAGTGCTTCAACCCGGGAATGCTCGGCGGAACGGCACTGGCCGAGATCCTGTTCGGAGATCAAAACCCCTCGGGGAAGCTCACCATCAGCTACCCGCGCCACGTGGGGCAGCAACCGATATTCTATGGCCAGATCCGCGGCCAGCATGGCGACACCTACGCAGATTTAACGCAGGAGCCCCTCTTCCCCTTCGGACACGGCCTCTCCTACACGACGTTCGAGTACAGTAACCTTCGCATCCTGACGCCGATGGTAAAGCGCGGGCAGTCGGTGGAGCTCGAGCTTCAGGTCGCGAACATCGGGAGCCGCGACGGTGTTGAGATCGTGCAAGTCTATCTCAGCGATCTGGTCACGTCGGTGACTTGGGTCGACCGAAGTCTCGTCGCGTTCGCTCGCGTCCCCTTGCGCTTAGGTGAATGCACGACGGTTCACTTCAGCATTGCCTATGACCAGCTCTCCTTGGTCAACGCCTTCGAGCAGCGCGTCGTGGAGCCTGGCGAGTTCGAGCTCACGATCGGTGGCTCATCGGCAGCAACGGGAAGGCTCGAAGGCAGATTCGTCGTGGAAGGTGAAGCCTTCTCCTATTCCTGGATCCCCGGGGTTGCGCGTCCGTAAAGCGGACGACGCGATTCGCAGTAAACGTCGTCCTCGCCCGTCACCGATAGGTCAACCTCAGGGTGTGACGAGGACGACGAAGATCCGCAGCAAACGTCGTCGTCCCCACCTGTCACCACGGAGTCGACGTCACGGCGTGACGAGAACGACGACGCGATTCGCGTAGGACGTTCCGTCGCTACCGGTGACCGTAAAGTCGAAGGACGAGAGGCCGTGGCATCCCGTCGTCGGAGTAAGCCTCGCCGTGTGCTTGTCCGATTGAAGTGTAGCTATGCCGTTTCGCGCCGACGAAACGGCGTACGTTGGAGAAACCGTGCTAAATCCGGTGGCGTAGGCCGCCAAATCGACGTCGACGGCTTTGCCCGTCGTCGTCATCGCATGAGGTCCAGCGAGCCAGTTGACGTATTGCTCGATGTACGCGTAGCCGTCGGCCGCCTTGGTCATTGCGTCGTTGCTCGCGGGATTGGTACCGTTCGCTCGCTCCCAAACGTCCGGCATGCCGTCGTTGTCCGTGTCCGTGAGACGCGTGCCCGATGCAATCGTTCCGTAGCCGTCGTTGGCAAGTCCGGTTTGCGCTTGAGACGTATATAGCGCGCCGCTCGGTCCCGTCGTATTGGCGCCAGTTCCCGCCGTTCCCTTGCCGAGCGTCATGACCTGGCTGATGATCAACGCATCCATCGGATTGCGTGGCAGCGGACCCGCAAGGGACATCGTGACGCGAGCAGCAGATGCAGCCGAGAGCGGCGCCACGGCCGTGGTCTCCTTGGACCATGCGCTCGACAGTACCGTTCCCTCACCCTGATACCAATAAGGCGTCGTCGTCGAGCCGTCCAGACTACCGTTGAGGTTCGTGTCTTTCAGGTTGCCTGCGAAGTAAATGGATTGGTTCTTGTCGACTTGGAACCACGTGTTGTCGGTGCCGGTCGATGCAGGGCCGAAGACGAAGTAGTTGTTGACGATATCGTGCTTGAAGTTCGTACTCGTGTGCGTCGTATAGCCCGCGGAATAGTTGTAAAGGAGATTGTTGACGAAGACGGTATTGACTTTGGCGAGCGGGTTTCGATTGTGCGAGTTCGCGAAGATGTTGCGATACCACGACCACTGGCTCGATACGGATTCGCAGTGGGAGCCAAACTGTTGCCCCGTCGGATCGGCGATCAGTGAGTCTTGGAACGTGATGTCGGTGACGGGATAGTTCTGCCAATCGTCGCTCACGCCGTCGATGTTGTTCCAAGGAGCAAACTCGAAGGAGGAATGATCGAGAATGACGTTGTGCGCCAGGTAGAGACTGAGTGCGTCGTCCGTCGAACTTGCGGTTTCACTGCCGGGGCGGATGCGAATGTATCGAACGATGACGTTCGATTGCTTGGCAAAGGAAATTTCACCTCCGCGAAATCCGATCCCCCCACCGGGAGCCGTCTGCCCCGCAATCGTGATGTTGCTCTTTGCGGAAACCGCCGTTTTGAGCTGGATGTATCCTCCCACGTCGAATACGACGAAGCGGTTCGAGGCGCTCACGGCATCACGGAAGGAGCCTGCGCCCGAGTCGTTGAGGTTGGTGACGTGATAAACGCTGCCCGCGCGCGCGCCTGTCGCATTCTTGCCGAAGCCTTGAGCACCTGGAAACGCAAGTGGCGTGGAAGTGGCTGCTGGCAAGCCGCAGAAGCCAGCTCCACCTGCCGAAGTCCCCCCCGACGAAGTAACTCCGCCCGACGAAGCGGCTCCGCCGCTCGAAGAGGTCCCACCCGTCGCGTTGCCGCCGCCGCTGGCCGACGTTCCTCCTACGGCAGCCATCCCTCCCGCAGAACTCGAACTGTCCGTCGAAGTGCTCCCCCCGGACGCGGTCGTACCACCGGCGGCCTCGGTCTCGGCAGCGCTTGATCCACCTCGAGCCGAACTTCCTGCCGTGGATGCATTTCCTGCCGAAGAGGAGTTGCCAGAAGCCGCACCGCCGCTCGGAGCCAGACTGCTCGATGTCTGTCCGCCAGCGGACGAGGACGAGGGATCGGGCGAATTGCCGTCGGACGAGCCGCTGCAGCCGGTTCCAAGTCCAAAAAGCGCAACAGCCAGGATCCAACCGAGAACGGGGTTGAGGAAAGCGTAGTCGGGTGGAAGCAGGATTGACGAGCAAGCGAGTGACCGAAACCATCGTGGGCGACTCCATGATGGTTTGAAGGTCGTAGGCCGAGACGCCGCTGGCTCAGGTATTTGCGAAGCTCGAAACGAGGCGTGGCTCGTGGAGGAACCGCCCGCTCCCTCAAGCGTACCCAACGCGAGGCGAAAGGCTCTCCTCAGCTGCAAACGTTGCCGGGGTTTCTGCCGACCTGGATTTTTGCCGACCACGATCCCGACCGATCGCGCGCCCGCCTCCACTGCCGAACCTACGGTCCTCCTGGTACGGGTATTCCGTCCCGAGGCCCGTTGAGGCGATCACACGCATCCAGGGCTGACGCGGTTGGATGCAAACGCCTTGCGTTCGACGCCTTTTATTTGCCTGCCCACCACCGCTTCCGCTCGCTTCGCTCGCGTCAGCTTGCTCCTCCCAAATCCGCGCCTCGCGCCCTGCGCTCCGCGCGGATGGGAGGAGCGCGCAGGTGACGCGCGAATTTCTCGAACGATTCCCACCAACGATTCACGCCGACGGGTCGTGGCCCTCACTGGTACCGCTTCGGCTTCAAGACGAAGAAGCTCTCACCACAAGAGTCCTCTTGCGTCTCCTCTGGACCGGCTTGGATGAGCGTTTCAATCTTCTGGGTCGCATCGACGACCTTGGGCAAGTTAATCTGGAGCTCGGTGAGCGTCGATTGATAGCATCGCAACAAGACGTGGTTGCTCGCTCCTGCGCCAAACGCCTTGTCGAAAGCCGCATTGAAGTTCGCCTTGTAGACGTTGTGGCCAATATTCTTCATAACGAAGTCGTTGACGAAGGTCGACTCGTTCAGCATCTTCACGAGCGCGGTCGCGAGCGTATAGTAGGCATTGGGCGTGGCGTCGCGACAGGTGCCGTGCTTCCACCACTCGTGACGTTCCAAACACGAGTGGTACTTCTCCGATGGCATGACCATGGCAAGCGCGGCTTCGACTTCTGGAGATAGCGTCACCTCAGGAAATTGGCACATGGTTGACGCTTCCTTTTGAACCTTGCCGCAGAAATCATACTTCGTTCCGCAGGCGTCCTTGTTCGGCCATAGCCCGTGCAATGTAAAGTGGGTACTGGCGTAGGTTTCGTCCGCCAGGTGTTCGCACTCGGGCTTACCTGGTTTCGACGCGCAAAATCCTGCCTGCCAGCTCACGGCAAGCACGTGTGAATCGTACGTATTCGCCTGATGACAAGACTTCCCAGACGGTTCCGTCGGAACCTGCGGTTTTGTCTGACTCTTCTTTACGACGCCACAATGCGTATCCACCCACCGCAAATCCTCGACGTTCGGAACGCGCACGCGGACCCAATCCGGCTCCTCGAAGGACGGAACCGCTTCGAATATCTCGTACGTGCCGTTCTTCTGGGTCCGATGATTGCCCGGATTGGTGTGCTTACGCATCGATTGATAGAGGGGGCAAGAACGCGTCGCCTCAAAGGTCCCGCGCTGCGCAGCCAACGCTGGAACCGATGCAAGGAAGACGAGCATGACGACTCGAATCGCAATTCCGAAGTTCATGGTTTTACTCCTCTTGGGCCCATTCGACTTGAGTGACGGGATTCGTGCTCACTTTGGACGCGCCCCGATGGTGCCCATGACGAAGCTCTCACCACCTCGAGCGTTCGGTAGCCACGCGTCATTGCTGCCCGTTCCCGACGATGTGGACTAGTTGAGCGTCACCCCGCAGGAAACGTCAAGACTCTTCGCTATCCAATCGAATTGACGGACATGAAAGTCGCAATTCGGTTGTAACTGCCCGTATCGAGTGGGCTGTACGGGCGTCGATGGCAATCGGAAGACGCAGCACGTCCGCGGCACCGTGCGCATTGCATCGGCTCTCGACCGCGGCACCATGCGTTGCATCGGCTCTCGACCGCGGCACCATGCGCATTGCATCGGCTCTCGCCCGCGGATTCGTCGAGTGACTCGACCGCCGTCTCGGTCGACATCGGTGCGATGGCGACGCCCGACCGCGCGTTGACGACAGGTTGAAACGCAGGTATCTGAGGTCCTCACCGGACTAGATTTCATGGTCATCTTCTATCTTGCCGCAGCCTTCAAGCTTTGGATGTTGGTCGATGCCATGCGTCGTCGCGTTGACAACTACTGGTACTTCATCATTGCCTTCATTCCCCTCGGCGACTGGGCTTATTTCATCGTCAACAAGTTCCCTGAACTGCGCAAGCGACTCGGTGGGCTCCGATTCTACCGACCGAATTCTCTCGAAGCGTTGACCTACGCAGTAAAGACCACTCCAAGCGCTGAGAATCGCCTTCGCCTTGCCGAAGGCCTGTACGACGCCGGCTTACGAACGGAAGCGTTCGAGCACTTCGAAGCCGTGTTGAAGACGTACCCCGGGGATTTCCGGGCTCTCTATGGTGCAGCGATGACGCTGAAGGCTCTCGGTCGCCTCGAGGCGGCCCTGGAACGCTTCGAGCAGTTGCTCGAACGGAATCCGGCCCATGATGACTACGTGTCAACACTCGAACTGGCCGATACACTCAGACAACTCAGCCGAAACGAAGAGGCACGCGCAGAGCTCGAGAGGCTCGTGCGACAGAGCCCTCGCGTCAAACACTACTTGGCCCTCGCAGAACATCTGGTCGATATGGGATGCATCGACGACGCAAGGTCGTTTCTCGAGATTGCCTTGCGCGAATACGAATCCGCTCCCGATTTCATAAAGCGACGGGAACGCAAGTTCATAGGTACCGTCAAGTCCCTGAAGAAGCAGCTCGACCAATGACTTGGTACCAACCGTGAAGCCGTCGCCTGGATGGGTCCGAAGGCGATCCGAAGCCTGGACTGGAGCGCCAATCGGTTTGAATTGCCTACTGCAAACCCCGATCCTCTCGCTGCGCCGAGCGGCCTCGTCGCCATGCTCCTCAGATGACCGCTAGTCGTCTTCCGGTGCTCGCTCCTCGGGCGCTCGGCTCGCTTCGGTTTCGGCGTTTTCGTGACGACAATCAAACCGATTGGCGCTCTAGCGAACCCCTTCGGCGCCGCAACATCGACTTCACGCCGAGCCATCCGTGTTCGCGGACCGAGTTGGGGGATACTGCCTGCACTCCGTTCGGGTGACTCAACGTCTTCAGCGTCGGCATGACGTGCGCTCAGTCAGTGTTCAGAACATCTCGCGCGAAGCCGTATTCGACGGAGCACCTCGGTCGATCCAGTCGTGGCTCGTTGGGATCATTCGTGACTTCGAGGCGAAGCGACTCGCTCACGACTCGAACCATTCGCTCACGACGGAGACCGCTCAACATCGATTTCCACATCGTGTGAAAAGAGTCCTCAGATCACCCTCGTCGGCACTCTGACTGCTGCGTCAGCTCGCGTGACTCAACGACGCATCACTCGCATTTCACGCTATTTCAGACATTGACACTGCAGTTGACCGTCACGGCACCGGTAGTTAGGCTACTTTTCGCGACGCATACTTAAGTCGCGTTTAGGAGGAGGATTGAAATGAATTCGACCTATCGAATTGGCTCATTGGTGCGCCTTTTTTCCGTTCTTTGCATCGCCCCGACCTTTGCCGCTTGTGCATCGGTGGACGACGTGGACGCTAGCGATCCTGAAGATCGAAGCGTCGACGTTACCGAACAACCCGTCATCAACGGTTATTCATCGAACGCCGCTCTGCATCCGTATGAAGCGCTTTTCGTGCGAGTTGCGACCGCAGGTGGTGGTTGCAGCGGCACGCTTTTGGGGAATGCGAACGTGGGCAGCAGCGCTTGGGTCCTTACGGCGTCTCACTGCTTTCCGAAGCCAGTCGACGTCAGTAAGGTACGCGTGATCCGCGGTGGCACCACGGTTTACGCCAAGAACGTCTACATCCATCCGGATGGCACTCTCGACACGGCCCTCATCGAATTGAAGTCTGCGATGACCAGCTCAAACAGCGTGTACTTCACCAACCTGACACCAACGGATCTCGTAGGGACGAGCGTTCGTTGCTTCGGGTATGGAAACAACGCTTGGGTCGACAGCAACGGCGACGGCACCTATACCAAAGACGAGTTCACTGGATTCGGAACCTTGCGATGGGGAGACTTCACGGTGAAGTCCGATAGCGCCGACAACGCAACTCGGTACTTCCAGTTGAAAGTGCCCAATGGCGTAAGTCAAGCCCTCGCGCCCGGCGACTCCGGTGGTCCGTGCATCAAGGGCGCAGACGTCAACAGCACGAGCGGCATCAACATCGCGGGCATACTGAAGGCGGGCACCGTGTCGTCATCCAGCGGTATCGTCACCTATAACCGAGAGATCGCCGCGAGTGCGTTCTCTGCCTGGGTCCGAACCTACGTTCCACGTCCCGCGGGCTGAGTACCCGTTCACAGAGATGAAATCCGCGGTCACGACGAGCGTGGCCGCGGATTCTCGGTACGTTCAGAGACGAAACGCTTGCTGCAATCGGGCTGGCACTCTCACGCCCGAGAGGCATGCGTTTTGAGGTGGTTCGTCGTGATCAAGAGCGACGTACGCGGGAATCATAGGCGATTGCCGTGTCCATGAACTCTACCCTTCTGTCCGTCTTCGCATTGGCGCTCATGGCAGTTGGATCCGCGTGTGGGTCCAATTCAGTTGGCTCCGCCGAAGCGGGCGGAGCGCCCGAGTCGGGTAACGCTGCTGGCGGTCGATCGGGTTCGAGCAACACCATCGCTTGGGGCTCGACATCGAGCAGCGGTTCGATCGGAAGCTCCGGCGGCGACGCGAGTACCGGCGGGGTTGCTGGTGCAGGCGGAGCACGCGCAAGCAGCGGAACCGCCATCGGCTCTGGCATTCAAGGCGGCAGCGTAGCGCAAGGCGGCAGCACGGCGCAAGGCGGCAGCGCAGCGCAAGGCGGCGAAGGAATTCGAACGCGCAAGATCCAGACAAGAGGATACACCTTCGATGCGCTAGAGCTTCCATCAACTGGCGAGCCCGTCCTGCTGCTCCATGGCTTCCCGGATACGTCCCTGGAGTGGTCCGTGTTGATGCCCGTATTGGCTGCCAACGGTTATCACTGTCTCGCACCCGACCAGCGTGGTTACAGCCCTGGTGCTCGCCCGACCGAGGTAGCCGCCTACCGTTACGAAGAGCTCGTTGCGGACGCATTTGCCATCGCGAGCGAACTGGGCGATCGGTTTCACGTGATCGGCCATGACTGGGGCGCGAACGTGGGCTGGCTGATGCTCGAAAAGGATCCTTCTCGAATTGCATCCTTTACTGCAATATCCATCCCGCACTATCAGGTCTGGGCGCGGTCCGTGTACGAAGACCAGGCCATGGCGGGCTATCTTTCGATGCTCGATACCTGGATGACCGAGGGCAAGGGCGAAGCCTATTGGACGGCGGAACAGATGAATCGGATGTGGACGGCGAAGTCCGCCGTTCAGAGATCGAAAACCGTCGCACACATGCTCGAACCCGGCGCCATGACAGCAGCGCTGAACTGGTACCGTGCGTCGCGAGGCCACAAGCGAGTCTTCGAGGAATTCGACGTGTGGACAGTGAGCGTGCCCACGCTGCTCCTCCACGGCAGTAGAGATCTCGGAGAACGCGCGTTGAAGGATACCGCTCCACTGATGACGGGCGCCTATCGCCTCGTGAGACCCACGGGCGGTCACTTCATCGTCGACGAGCAGCCGGACGTGGTAGCCGTGGAGACACTCGCTCACTTACGCGCAAATCCCATAGAGTAACACCACCGACGGGGAGAGCGGTTCCCATCGGCAAACCGTGGGCAGCGGGTCGTCGTCATTGGCGGGGCCGCTCCTGCACTTCAGTATCGGGATCTCACGGCAGCGTTTTCGCGCTCGAGAGACTCGTATCGCCGAGCTCGAAGCCCTCTCCGCCCCAACATTGCACGGCGCAGTCCTCGCGCCGCACGCAGGTATGGGTACTTGCCACGGCAAGTTCACTGATCCGTGGATTGCCCAAAAGGGGAACCTGCAGAGGGCCAGTTGCCTTCATATCGGTCGTACCGAGGAGACCATTGCCGTTCGATCCCCAACACCACACCTTAGCGTCTGACAAGATAACGCAGCTATGCGAGGCTCCGGCTCGAACGTCGATGGCCGGGAGCGGGAGTTCCACAGCGACTGGGAATGCACTCCTCGGTAGACTCTCAGAATCTACTCCGAGCTGTCGTTTGCCGTTGGCGCCCCAGCAGAATACCTTTCCTGCTTGGTCCAAAGCGCAAGAGTGATCGTAGCCCGCGGTGATCTGGACGATCCCTTGGGCAAAGGCCGGAAAGGCTACGGGCTCGAACTTCGACAGATCGGCGTTCGTGCTACGTCCGAGTTGACGTTCGTCATTGCGCCCCCAACACCAAACCCTCCCGTCCGTACGCAAGGCACAGGTATGGTCGCCGCCCGCGGTAATTTGCGTAGAACCATGTTCGGCCCAGGTCAATGTGACCTTGGTTGGTCGAGATGAATAGGCTGGCGCCACGTCACTTGGATCGAGGCCGAGTTGGCCATGCGAGTTGTCGCCCCAACACCAAACCTCTCCGTCAGTTCGCCAACGTGCACAGGTGTGCGCAGCGCCTGCCGCGAGTTCGAGAGGTTCACCGATGGTCCCTTCCGCAAAATGGACACGAACAGGAAGTGAAAAGAGCGGATAGCCATCATCGCCTGCGGCGCCGCTCGGTTTGCTGCTCCCCCAACACACGACAGCGCCCTCCGACGAACGAGCACACGCGTGATACGTGCCGGCGGCGACTTTGAATCGGAAAAAACACCTCCGGAACCGACGGTCGATTCGTCAACAAGTCGACGAAAGTGGGATACTTCGAACCCAGCTGGTACCCCTGCGCGGATCCGAGTTGGAGTTCGGCATTGACTCCCCAACAACCCAACTGCGCGTCATGAATCCCGCACGAGAAATGGCGACCTGCGGTGAGCGTTCGACGACGATTGGCCGCGAGCGCTCGATACGGGCACTTCGCGGGTTCCGGGTCCGGACCTGCTCCCGCGGCGGGAACCGACGTGAGTGCACTAGCGGCTCCGCCGGAGTTCGCGGTACCGCCGGCACTGGGTCCGCCGGCGCTGGGTCCGCCTGAAGCGCCGTTTGCGAAGACCGAATCCACCAGCTCCACTCGCTCCCCCCATCTCTCCTATCTGCCCGCCCGCGCCGACGCTCGCCGAGAACGCTCCACTCACCCCACCAGTTCCCCCGCCCTGCCCCGCCGAACCCTGATGTGTGTTGGCACTCGATGCGGCTCCACTCTTTCCCCGGAACACCGAGCAGCGCTGCAGTCCGTAAACTCGGACCAACCTTCGACGGTTCCGACGCAGCTCTGCAAGCTGGTCATGCCCAACACTGCCGTCGACGCGACACAGAACACCCGTCGGATAGCCATCGCCGCGGTACTCTGACAAAAACCGAACTCCGTGCAAGGCAATTGGAGCGCTCTACTCGACGGGGACAGAAAAGGATCGAGATTTGATCAGATGCCGATGCCGCCCCAATTATCCTTCGAGAGATCGGCTAATGACGACTATCGAGCTGCAAGGGATCGGAGCCGGACGAGGTAGACATCCGCGTTGGCGCAATCGGTGCCGTTGGCATGGCCTCGTCGCGGACGGCTTCGGCGCTTGCCATAGTCGGCAACGATGGTCCTTGGGCGCGATCGACGTCCCGTCGACGAACCTGCCTCGAACGCTCTCTACCTGGGAGACGCGGGGCCGTCACTGGACCCAATCGTGCGCAAGACGCGATCACGTCGGAAGAACCGATATGCTCTCCGGGAGCCGAGCTGCGTTCGTCGAACGAAACCATTTGGGTCGAGGAAGTTCGCGGTGTCGCAGCAAGCACACTCGAGGGCACGGACGAGCGAAGCGCTGCACTAGAACGAACTGGCACACTTCCCGAAAGGAGTCGTCGCCATCCAACTCCAACCAGCCCCGTCACCACGACGATCAATACGGCCAGAGTCAGAGGGTTGGCTCGCATCATCGAGCCGAATTTCCCGTTGCGCGTCACACCGGTACTCGCCCCATTGTCAGGCGAAGTCGCTCTATCGGGCACCGACACGGCAAGAGTCCGCTCACTCGATTCACCGGTGATGCGCTCGATGCGCTCCACCCATGCCGCCGAACGACTCGATCCGAACGGCAGCAGAGCTCGGGCCAGCAAAGCAACGGAATCGAACCGTTCCGACCTCTGACGAGCAAGGCATCGGGCGACGACGGAGGCAAGCTTCGGCGATACCTCGGCACGAATGGCCGTCAGGTCTGGAGGTGCCAAGCTTTCTGTAAACAACACGAGTAGTGTTCGACCGGGAAATGGAAGCCTACCCGCCAACAACTCGAAGAGAATGACGCCCAGCGACCAGATATCGGTACGGGTGTCGACTCGAGCTGGAGCGAGCATCTGTTCGGGAGACATGTATTGGGGTGAGCCCAGTACCGAATCACTCGGGGCATTGCGCTCGTCCTCATCGTCGAGCACCTTCGAGATCCCAAAATCGAGTACCTTCACCAACGGGAGCCGATCACTGCCGAGCGTCAGGAATAGATTCGCTGGCTTGAGGTCGCGATCGATGATTCCGAGAGCGTGAGCTTCTGCGACACCAACGGCAGCCTGCAGAACCACGTCGACGGCCTCTTGGATCTCGAGTGGCCCACACCGCGCCAAGTGGTCGGCAATGGAACTACCGTGCAGAAACTCCATTACGATGTACGGCAGTCCCTCCGGCAGTTCATCCGTATCGAGCACTCGTGCCACGTTCTCACCACGCAGACGACAAAGCGCGCGAGCCTCGTGGAGGAAACGCAACCTGACCGTGCCATTTGCTGCGTACTTCGGCAGCAGGAACTTGATCGCAACGGACTGACCGAAGCCGAGGTGTTGCGCCTCGAACACGAGCCCCATGCCGCCTCGTCCGACGACCCGCAGCAGCGAATATTTTCCATCAACGACGTCACCTATGCCGATGGGTAGGTCCTCTTCGGTGCAGCGTTGGTTCATGCGAACGTAGTCTCGGACGGTCCAGACATCACCCGAACGAAAACCTTCACAGCGAGGGCGGAGCTCTCAGCTCGGACACCGCTCGGGTGAACCACTCCCGCGCCCGTCTCAACCGAGAGGCGACGGTACCGGGAGGAATATCTAGCAATTGTGCAATCTTGGCCATGGTGACTTCCTCGAGCTCGTAAAGCGCGAAGACTGCACGCAATTCCTCGGGCATGTGTTGGATGAGTCAATCGAGCACCGCATGCGCATGATACTCATCCACGATGGAGTCCAACGCCGGACCGGTTTGACTCACGTCGATTTCCTCGTGAACGACTTCGCGCCGAACGACCGCGGAGCGTCGCAAGTCGCCTACGACTCGGATGGTCACGCCATAAAGGAACGACCACTCGCTCCCAACGGCAATCACGTCGAGCTTGCGCGAGGCCAGAATGAACACCTTCTGTGCTACGTCCTCGGCATCCGAAGGGGATGCACCGAACTGCTTCGCCGTCTTGACAACCTGGTCGTAGTACGTCTCGACCAGGGATCGAATTGGATTGTCGATGCCCACTCTTTGTCGCCTTTCAGAACTTTGCGCGAAAGCCCGTCGAGAACCCCGTCGGCGTTGGCAGAATCGCGAAACCGATGCGCTCTTCTGCCGGAGCGGCAAAGTATATTATCCCACCCGATAGGATCAACGTCGCCGCACCGAGCATGCAGCCGGTGGCTGCTAATCCCATCGAATCTGCCTCGCGGCGCTCGGAAAGACCTGAAGCACTCGAGCATTCCGGTCGATTGCCACAAGTGGCAAGTGCATCCCGATACTTTCCGTGCGCCACGAGCGCAAAACCAGCGGCAACGCCGCCCACCAGCACACCCACACCCGCCGTTGCTGCGCCCACGGTACGCCACGGAACCGCGGACGACCGTTCTCGACGTCCCGACTCGGCGTCCTCAGTGGAACGAGCGACCTCCTGCTTTTGCTTCGACACTCGGGTCACGCTCGTCGGCCGTGACAAGGGCACGTCTGTCGCAAGGGAGGCTCGCACGGTCACCAGTCGTGCGTCCTCGCTGACTTGAACCCGTTCGCGGAAGACTTCCGACTGGCCTTCTTCAACCGAAACCACGTGGCCACCCGGATCGACAGGCACCCCAACGGACGCATCGCCACGTTCGACGACAGCTCCGTCGATCCGAACCAAAAACGGTGCTGGAACGTCCGCCAAGTCGACCCGCAATCTCGACAAGCGCCTTTCCAACACTGCCAGGCGATCGGCTATGGCGTCAGCTCGCTCCGCCTGCCCCACTCGCCGCGCTTCCACTTGGGCGTGTCGATACGCTCGCCACGCACTCCCTGTCTTGCCCGTTTCTTCCAGACAGACCGCAAGATTGATCTCAGTGCCAACCGACGGGTCCAACCGTTGGCTCTCGGCAAATTTCGGACAAGCTTCTGCCTGTCGGCCGTCCCGCATCAGCGCTCGCCCCTGCAGGAAGAGCTCGTCGGCTCTTGCCGAATCCCTCGAGCCCTCCTGAGCCGCAACACCGCGCGTCACGGAAAAGAGAATCGTCACTCCAACGACCAAAACCACGCGCGTGGCGCGCGCCCTCCCTAGGTTCGTCGTCGATCGCAGAGCGGCCTCCCCGACCGAGCCATGCTCCGGATGCGCATCGTCTTCGCCTCGCCGTCTAGGCGCGCTCTTCGCAAGTGACTCCTGCCGTAATGCTGCGAAGCGATGGGTCATCGTCGTGGCTACGAGGGGAATCTCGCATGGTTCGAGCTGAGCGCAAGGCGAAAGGCACTACATCGAAGCAGCTTCGCTCCTCGCAAATATGTCGAGGCTCCAATGCTCACACTTCTTTCGTCGATCTGATCAAACGGTCTCGCTATCCCAATTAACCAATGAGGCCGCTCAACGAGCCTCCAGGCATGCTCTCATTGGGCGAAAGCATGCTGATTGTCGTAGGGAATTCGTAAAGGGTAACTCGAGCACCTCACGCCGACCGAGAGCAATCGACAATCGACATCGAGCGTCCGCCCCATCTGCACGTCAGGGGCGACCGCCGGCCACGTGCGAGAGCAGTCCCCAAACGCCTCTTCCCTCATTTCTCGATATTCGAGAGGAACCGCTGACATGTCAATTCGCAATATCCTTACTATCATCGTGCTTGGCTCCGTGTCACTCGTCGGTTGCGCGACTGAGGGAGAAGAGTACACGGACGAAAGCGTGGCGCAGGCCGATCAAGCGGTCTTCTCCGGCGGCACGAACTACGGGCATCTCTGGGACGTCTATCGTGAAGTCAACTACGTTCGAGAGTCGACACCGCTCGTTGCCGGAACGACTCGACCAATGACCGAGCAACAGATGGTACTCGCTTGGCAATTGCCCTACAGCATTTGGGACAGCGGCGTCACTCCAAGCGCGAACTCCGGCTACGTTTGCGTGACGATGCAACCGAATGGAAACCCGTACTGCCTGAATCTTCGGAATTTCGAGTGTGACAACTCGAGCGGCAGCTGCATGCCCATCTCCATCGAGGCCTCACCAGAAGAGGGCATACCCACGGGCTTTTATATTCGCAAACGCCTCAATAGCGGCAATTGGCAGGCATGGCGGGGCGCGAACGGTCAGAACTGGCAGTGGTCTTACAACGCAAAGTACGGTATCGGCGATCAGTAAGCCCGCCTACGTGAAAGTTGGTAGCGCTCATCGCTGGACCGACCGTAGGCAGGTGCCGTCCAGGTCCGTCGAGGAGGGACCATATCTCCCGACGACCGCCGAAGCCAAAGGATGTTTACGGCGGAACCGCGTGTCCAACCGCGTGAGGTTACCAACAGGTTCGAAAGGGAACGCCATATCGGGTGGTTGCGCCAGCCCTGGAGGCATGCGGTCTGAGGGAGAATCGCATGCCTCGACTAACTCCTGGACTTCGCAAGATAGTTTGGAGCGCCAACGGGGAACGTACCTGCCGATATTCCCTGCAGAACCGAGGAAATCGCACCCGTGTCGCGCGTCAATCATGGCTCGGCGCGCGCCGACGGCAAAATCGGCCGTTGAGGCCATGAAGGATGCAGGCAGTCGCAGGATTATGATAAGACCAGAGGCTAACTTGGAGGTCTTTTCCTATGACGACGGCCTATGGGCGCCTGCTGTTTCGGGGAGCGGTGGCAAGCATCATCAGTATGTGCCTATGCTGCAGCTTGCAGCCAAAACCACTTGCTTCGAGCACGTCACCGCTAGCTTCTTCGTCGACAGCGATACCTCCTCACGAAGGGACGAACGCAACGGGCGCGCCTCGACTTCCCCCCACCGTCGCGGCGTCGTCATCGCAAGAGTCCACTGCCGTAGTCGCAATCGAGAATGCCCCGTGCGAGCAAATCAAGGCGCAACTCGATCAGCTCACGCCAGAGCAACGCAGCCGTGCACTTGCGAAGATGTGCGGCATCTTCGAAGAAAAGAAGGGGCCAACGGAAGATGACCTTCGACGCGAACGCGCTTCCGGTCTGGAGCAGCTGAACCGCCGTTTTCGCCCAGTATTGGCAAAACGAACCACTTACCGTGCGAAGGCGAAGCCAGTTCTCGTCGTCCACCTCTACCTCGGGGATGGCTGGGGTTGCGCTCAGCTGCACGATGATTCCACCTATTGTTGGCAGGCGTCGCCGCCGGGAACGCAAGTAGCCACAATCAAAGCCGAGCATGTTCCGTGGTTGGACGACCGATCCCTCGGCGCAGGCCCGGACCGCATCTGCACACGAGAAGTGGGATACGATTATCGGTGCTGGCGGGCGCCTGAATTCATGTCCCTCGACCGCACGTGGCGCAAACCCGATCCGAAGAGCGTCAATCCGAATATGACATGGGTCGTCTCGACCCATGGTGGTGATTCGCTCGTCGATGGGCAACCGGTGTCCCACGGGGCTTGGCACGGATGCTCCAGCAGTTGGTGCTGGAACCCCGCAGCTCCCCAGTCCGTCGTCAAGCTCTGCAGGGTTGGTGGTACGGTCATTCCGTGCGCAGGCGTCGACGAGGCAACGTTGCGCGAATTCGATGATCGCCCGAACCTTGGCAGTAGCATCGTCGGTGACTTGTTCGCATGTAGACGTTGGAACGACAAGCTTGAATGTCTCGGAGCGAGTCGCGACGGCTTCTTTGGTACGGCCGAGGAATGTCCGAAAGAGTTGTTTACGTCGTGGCCAACGAAGTCGGGTCCCGTCGCGGCTCCGAATGCAAAGTGCGCGAACAAACCCGTTCGAGTGGGCTCGAGTCGATTCTTTGGTGACGAAGCCTCCGCGAGTTCCCGTGGGATTTGTATCGGCGACCAAGACGTAAACACCCACAACGAGGATGGCTCACTCAAGGTCAAGTATCATTGCTTCGGTGCCGTAACACCCTTTCAGCCCGGGCTGTCGTCGATTCAACTCGGGTTAGGTGACGAACCGAGCGCGTGCGCCTTGAACACTGCCGGCGAAGTCCTTTGCTGGGGCCATGGCTATACGAACTCCAGCGCAAGATCCGTGTCCATTGAATTCGCCATTCCGAAGTCCGATCCCATCGTAGCCTGGCAGGGCAAAGGAAGGTTCCACACGAGCTGCCAGAACCATCGCAATTGCACGAAGTCTGCGCCTCCGCTGCCCGCGTGCCGGGAAGGGCTCAAGCCGCTCCGGCTCTCTGACGTATTCAAGCGGGCGGAAGAGTTGAAAGATACCTCCCTCGCGCTGTCAGGAACGCTTGGCATGAGTGACGTCGTCTCGGACCAAGATGCCATCCAGTGCGGCCCGTACGAGGCCGATGGGATCACCCCCGACGTCAAGCGTGGCGGTGGTTTCGGCGACGATTATTGCTGCATCGAAGCGCATGGCCCCGTCGTCGTGGCCGACTCGAATGGCTACCTGCCGCTCGAAGGCATTCTATGCTCCGGCGATCGCTCGCAGATGTGTTGCAACATCCCGGTCCTGGGTCAACGAGTCGTCGTCACGGGCACACTCGTGTGGCGCGACTACGTTGCCATGCTTGGCCCCAGTTGGGCGCTGGCCGATCCCGAGATCTGTCAGCTCAATCCGTAGGGTCTCCCCAGTCGAAGACTCGATCATCGGCAGTCCTACGTTGGCGAAGCATGCTGCGAGCGCGACATCAGCGGCGTCGATTGCGCTGCATCGAATGTCGCCACTGTCGTCGTAGCGGCCCTCATCGTGATCTCCACCTCCTTCCCGCCATGCGCAGGTCGCCCAGCGACCGAGCATGGCGTTGGAGGAGGTCGGCAGCGCGAAGCGCTGACGGGTGGAGGCAGCATCCAGAAAAATTCGGAGCTCGCGGCCGAAGCACTGCCATTCGCCGTGTTGGGCTTTGGCAGTGAGCTTCGCTTCGCGCAAACCTGAGCTTACTGAATGATGATCTCCGGAACTGGCGGAATGACGAACTCGTCCCACGCCGGAGTCACGTTGAGACCAGGCACCGTGGCAACGGATGCTTTACCGGAAGAATCCGTCGTGACCAGGCTGTTCTGATTCCAAAGGTAAATGCCGGGATAGGTCGTGATTTGGCCGGCGGAGTCCACCTTGACCGTGGTCAGGTAGAGTTCCGAGGCAGGAACGGTAGTCGCGCCACTCGGAAGCAACGTCGTCGTGTACCGCGATGAGGAGAACGTCAGGAAGTAATACTTGTTGCCCTTCGATTCGCGAACCACGGGCGACCACTTCGCCCAGCTGTTTCGCACTGCATTACCCGCGAGTGAGGTGCAGGTCGCAGGATCGTTGGCGGCCAAACGCGTTGGTGTGCCGCCACTCGAAGGAATGATGTAGAGCTCCGCTTCGGCGCGATAATAGATGTCGCCGCCCGTAGCCGGAAGGCGATTGAAGGCGATGTACTTGTCGTCCGACGAGAAATCCGGGTAATACTCGGCAGCAGTTGCATCGCTTGCTCCAGGAACTGGAGCCGCGTTCCCTCCCTTGCCGCCAGAGAAAGGCACCGTGTAGATGTCGCACACGGTCGGATCTTTCGCGCCGTTGGGACCGCGACCGACGCGACCGTCGCTAGTGGCGTCCGTCGACGTGTACGCGATCTTGCTGCCGTCGTGACTCCAATCCGGCGTGACGGCGCCGCGAGGATCTCCCGTTCGCGGAATGATGTCCCACAGCGTGCCCTTCAAGTTGACGAGTGCAGCACCGATATCCGAGCCATTGGTCTCTGGAACCGTTCCTGAACCAGCCAGGTCGACCCAAATGAGGTCGTCCAATCCCGTAACGGCGTTCGTCGCTTCGCCGGGCCAAAACGCCCAGGAATACTGAGGGCTCGCGTCCATTTTTCGGGGCGCGAAACTCGTCACGTAGCGCCTTGCTCCCGTGTTCCAATCCGCGAGGGAAAAGGTGGTCACCCCTTGCCATGGCGATTGCGCCATCATGCGCCCCGCCTGCGATACGTAGCTTGGCGTTTCACCGGTTTTCCCAGGTTCCACGGATGCGAGCGCGATATTCCAGGGCCAATGATCCGTGATCGCGACGGCCGCACCGTCTGGCGTTGACGTGTGGCAACCGACACAACGTGCGGAGCCTGCCGTCGAACCGAATTCCGCTTGCTTGATCGTTCCCGACGAGCCGTACATTTTGGTCTGCACCTGCGGCGGCGTCAGCGCGGAGATTACGCCTTCGTCGCCAGGGGCGAATCCAAAGAGAGCCGACGTGTCCGGGCCCGGAGTGACGCTCGTCGCGTGCCAGAACACGATGCTGCCGCCCGCCTCGACGGGAGCAATGCGGAATTTCGTGGTGCTTTCTGTGAAACCGCCGCCAGAGGCCGTTCGAAGCGTTACAGTGACGTCCTCTTCCATGACGTTGGTGGCCAGCGCCTTCCAGAGATCCTTCGGCATCGCCCACGGCAATTTCGTCGTGTAAACGACCAGATCGTTGACTTCACGATCCGCGTGGAAACGGATCTGAAATAGCCCCGTCGAACTACTGCCCTGAACGTTGATGCGCGGACGCAGCCAATTGCGAGGAAACATGCTGCCCGGTTCGGGCTCGATGATGCAAGGACCTGAGCCGGAAGCCGAGCCACCGAACTTCGATGGCCCGCCTTCTGCGCCTGCTTCGACGATGGGTTCAGAGGGGAAGTCGGAACACTTTTCGCACGTTGGCTCCGTATTGACGAAGATCCCCGTCGACGACGTGGAACCGCCGTTGACGGTGATGAAGCCGCTGCCGCCAGTTCCTTGACTGCTCGAACCACCCGTGCCGGGACTCGAGTGGAGCCCTCCACCGTCATTGGTCGAGCAGTGGGTCGTTACGAAGGGTGCGAGCAAACCGAGTGCAATGGTGCCTACGAAGTAAGTGCGACGTTTCATGGTCATTGGTCCCGTCAAGAGTCATCGTCGAGAGTCATCGCCGAGAACGTCGCTTTTTTAGCACTCTTCCCGACAATCGGCCGCAACGTCTTCCGTCCCCGCGATTTCTAGCGGAATATACGTGTTCTCCGACTACCCTCGAACGCACACGACGCAAAGCCACGACCTTTCGGAGCGGAACCAGCCAGCTCTTCCTGCCGAAACCAAAGGCGCGAACACGACCACGCCTACCGACAGATCTTGCGTTGGAGGGCGAGCGGCCATCGCGTACACCGGCTATGAACGGATCCTCACTTGCCCTCCGACGAATGTCACCACGCGGTGTTCGCGCGATCGAGAGGCACCACGAAGCTTCTCGCCTCTTCGCCCGATCCCATGGCAAAGACGAATGGAGAGAGCGTTGCCGTATCGGTCATGAATCCGTAGAAAATGGGCGGGTCGACGAATGTCGACGCGAGCGTTGCGTTCTTTTGCGCAAGCAGGCTCAAAACCTCCGCTTGTGTATGGCAGTCGATGGTACCGTTCTCCGTTGCGTCATAGGGCAACTCGTCGGTGTCGAACGAGTAGATCCCATGGTCGTCGACGCGAACGCGTAAGTCGTCGACCCAAACGGGCCACCCGTCGATCGTCAGAATGAAGTCGTATCCGTCGGTCAATGCGTCCGCGTAGTTCTCGTCCGTACCCGCGTCGACCAAAACCACCGGCGTGAGCTGAGTCAGCTGCTGGATGTATTCGGAGGCAATGCGCGCGCCTCGCTCCCACTTCGTCCGTAGTTCACTCGAGTTCGACCAGGAGGGTTCCCGAAAATCGCTATTACGCTTGAAATGGACGCCGTGAAACGGCCTATCTACGCCGTCGTCGTACCAGATATCGACGACGCCGTTGTCCGTGGTGTAGGCGACGCGATTGATTTCCGGCTCGGTCTCGGTGCGCGTCGATGGATCGAGCTTCAGACTCGCGACGACGGCTGCCTCGTCCTGGTACGTGACACGGTAGGACTTCATCTTCGACTGCCAGCTCGTCGTCACCGACGGGTCATCGGAGCGCACCAAATCTTTCGTTTCCGCGCTGCTTTCACCGGCACATCCGAGAGCTAGCGGGAGTGCGCACAGAAGGGAACCTAGGTTTTGGATCAATGGTGATTTCATCGTCATCTCCATTCAAGCAAGAGGTCACTTCAACGGGTAAGCATCAACTCGCAGCGACGCGCGTTCCCCTGTGGCAAAAGGACGACAGGAGTGCTGCTGGGAGACAGGGGCCGACAAGGCTCGTCCCCTCAGGCAAAAAACGAAGGCTCCGATAGAGTCCGCGGGAAAATCCGAATCCGACGACGGACGTGGTGCACCGTCGCAGACTTTTGATCGAGGTCGAACGCCTGAGCCTTCCCATTCTCGCGAGCCATCAGCAAGTGCCGTGCCAGACCCTTGAATGGGTCGATTCGGCGCGCAAACGATGGCGTCGCCAAGACGTCGGATCTCCGCATCCCCACGGCTTCGGCTCTTGACTCCGGCAGCCCTGCGTGAGGGTGCGCCAACTAGACGGCTTTTGCCAATCTCGCGAGGGGTCGAATGGTGGGGGTGCTCGCGATTTGCGCGAGACTCACCTTCGTGACCTCCAGCATGGAGACATTGCAGAGCACCTCGGCGCCAACGCCATCCGCGTTCGCTCGAATCGTTGCGTCTCCGCCGAGGCTGCGTGCGACCTCGCGCAAAGCGGACAGTCCAACGCCGCGACCAGATGTCGTCGTCACGGCATCCCGGGTCGAGAACCCGTCGGTGAAGAGGACTTCGGCAAGTTCGCTCTCCGAACCCGCGTGAAGGCCTCGTTCGGTCGCCCTCTGGCGAATTCGCTCCCAATCGATGCCACGACCGTCATCCCGAAATGCGATGGTGAGTCGGTCTCCCGAGGAAGTCACATCAACACTGATTCGCGCCGGCAGCACCTTACCGAGTTGGCGGCGTTCTTCCGGCAGCTCAATCCCATGATCGATGGAGTTGCGAAGGGCATGGGATAGGGCGCTCACGAGTTTTCGCATCGGCTCTGGCGCGAGGCGAATACCATGGTCGATGATCTGAACGTCGATTTCTTTCCCCTGACGCTTGGCAAGTCGCTTTCCTTGTTCGACGAGGCGAGCAAATAGACGACTTGCGGGTTGGAGGATCCACCGTCTGGCTTCCTCCCCGAGGCGAGAGTGGTCCACGTGACCCTCGATGAGGTCCAGAAACGTCTTGTACTCGTCGACGGGAAGGACGATTCGGGGGCTGTCAGAGGTGGGTGCATAACGCAGCACTCGAGCAATGGACGCTTCCCAGCTTGCCCGCAGCCGCTGGATGGCATCCCGATCGAGCGCGCAGTCGTCCTCGGCGACGGCATCCTCCAAGGTGTGGCATTCCTCGGAGAAGCCGATGAATCCGAAGACCGCTGTGTTTCCTTTGAGGGTGTGCAGCAAGCGCTTCTTTTCGTCCTCCTGACGGCGGTCCAACAGCTCGACGAGGATTGCCTCGCTTTCCTGTAAAAAGTGTTCGAAGTCGAAGGGATCACGCAAGATGTTGCCAATGATCGCTTGGAGCTCGCGTGCCTCGCGTTCGGCGCGCTCGGCTTCGAGACGCGCCGTGATGTCAGTAATCAAGAGGAGAAGCGAATCGAGTGCGCCGTTCTTTTCGATCCGTCGATACTCGATTGCGTACGTCGCTCCCGCTCGCGGAAATCCGCTTCGGCATTTGGTCGATGACGAGCTCGTACGGCATCAGATCCGCCGCGAGATCGTCTAGCCCCAAGCGGAATGTGGCCGCTACCGTCGGCGCGTCGGCGAAGAGGTAGTCTGGGATGGAACGTGAGTCGATCGCTCCGAACCACTCGAGTGCGGCGCGGGAAGGTGTTCCGACGAGGTGCCCCTGCAACGAGCAACCAAGCAGCGCGTCTCCGGTCGAATCCAACACCAGGCGCACCTCCGAGAGCGCATCGGCCAAACGCTCCTCGCGATCGAAGATGGCTCGCGCCATTCGATTGAATCCGCCCGCCAAGGCGCCGAGTTCGTCCTTGGACGAGACCTTCGCGTCGACGTGCCGGCCCGATTCGAGGAGACGCATCGCGTCGAGAATGGAGTGAATTGGCTTGAGTACTGCCGTCTTCATGCCCCGCAACGTTGCGAGGACGAGCAGCAATCCCCCGAAAGAAATCGCGAGCAATGACGACCGCAGGATCTTTTCCCCGTAGGTGACGAGGTTGCGCTCCTGTCGGATATCGAGGGTGATGACGGGACGCTTCCTGAGATCGTCGAGGACGACGGTACCTCGGATGAATTTGTCCGATTCGATGCTCACCTGGGGCTGCTCTCGTGATCCGGATGAGCCGACAGTCGTGGTCAGTCGTACGTCGAGGCGCGTGAACTTGGCGAGTCGATGTACCCAAGCATCGTTGATGTGCTTCCCGGTGATCATGCGACCGGCAACCTTGCCCGGAGTACCAGCAGTGCTCTTGATGGCCGCCGATGCAAGCAAGTACGGCTTCCCATTCAGGATGCCAATTCCGTAAACGGGCGGCCCATTCACTCGTGCATCCTTCATGAGGAGAATCCGTCGTCAACCACGCGTCCAATTCCGAGGGCATCGGAGCCGCCTGCCCCGCGGCGTCGCAGCTGAAACGAACGACGTCTGTGCCGTCGGCGCGACGAACCAGGTAGAGGTTCCAGCCGGCCGCCGCAAGCGGTCCGCACCCCAAGCTGCTGTCGATGAACGCCTGGTTGCCATCCTCGAGGAAGTGCAGCAGGTCGTCCCAATTGTACCAATCCTTCCCTCGTTCGGCGTACTCGAGCATCATCTGCTCAACGACGTCCTTTGCATCGCGAGTGCGCTGCGCCGTCTGTGCGATTTCGAGTCGTTGGAATTGACGAAGAACCACTAGACGAGCAAGGAGGGTCACGAGTAGAGCCATCGCCGCTACACCAGCAACGACGAACAGCGTCGCCTTCCGTCCCAGAGACCACGCCATCTCGACCGTTTCGGCAGATGCAGCAGATGTGCGCGGTGGGGGTAGCGTCGATCCAGGAACTCGCATGTCGACACCAACGACCGGAGCGTAGATGTCCGTAGCCTCCACGGTCGTGCTCGACGGGGGAATTGGGAGAATCCCGCAATCGAACCTACAAACGCACACACCAACCAAACGACGAACCCGAGCACGGAAAGCTCAACGAAGTCCCAACGCCATCGCCGTCGCGTGCTCACGACGAAGTCCCAACGCCATCGCCGTCGCGTGCTCACGACGAAGTCCCAACGCCATCGCCGTCGCGTGCTCACGACGAAGTCCCAACGCCATCGCCGTCGCGTGCTCACGACGAAGTCCCAACGCCATCGCCGTCGCGTGCTCACGACGAAGTTACGACGCACAGACAAGAATCTGGATCTCTGGTTCGATGAGTCTCGCTCGAAGGCGTCTTCCGATTTGATCGCGTTCAAGAGCGAGCCGCAGTCGAAGCGAGCAGCACACTCGAGGCGCCGAGGAAGAACGACGAATCGAGGTCACCTGAGGACCACAGCGAAGATGCGCTCGGCACATCGAGGGGAACGACATCTGTCGCACGCGCTCCAAAGGGCTCGATGCACTAGGGTTGCGCGTGGATGGCGAGAGGGATCCCCATTGCATCGTTCCGTGTGGCCCATGGGTTATCCCACTGATACGAGCATTCTACGTCGTTTCGAGTAACGCGTGAGGCGACGGCCCCCCCACAACTCGTCGCCGTGCGTTTCCTTGCGCGAGCTTCACGTGGAAATCAACTTGCGGAGCGGCCATCACTTACGGAAAACTCGCGCGTTTGAATGAAGACTGTTATCAAACGCACGTTCATTGGGATCGGTGGTGGCTTGGCGCTCGCGCTCATCGGCGTTGCGGGCTATGCCTATCGACAGATCCGCGACTACGACGCGAGCATGGCCGTCGAATACGCACCGGAGCTACCGAAGATCACGGCAAGCACGGATCCCGCGGTCATCTCGCGTGGGAAACACCTCGCTCAATCCGTTGCAGGTTGCGCCTCCCGAGATTGTCACGGATCCGACTTGGCTGGTGGCCGACGAGTATCCCTCGGCCCGGTCGGCACCATCGCGGGTCCGAACATAACGGCGGGTGGGATAGGTGCTGTGTATTCGGACACCGACCTTGTCAGATTGATCCGATTCGGCGTCAAGAAGGACGGACGCTCTGTCCGCATGATGCCGGTTCAGGACTTCTCGTGGCTTCCTGACGACGACCTGACCACACTCGTTTCCTATCTCAAATCCGCGCCATCTTCCGACAAAGGGAGCGGAGCAACGGAAGTGGGTGTGCTCGGAAAGGTGCTCGACAGGCAAGGCAAGTTCGTCTGGGACGTCGCAAGACACGTCAAGAACCTGCCTCCGGACAAGCCGCGCGCCGTGGAACCCAATCGCAACTACGGACGGTACGTTGTCCGTCTGTGCACGGGCTGTCACGGGGAGCATCTCAGTGGCGGCCCAATTCCAGGAGCACCACCGAGCCTACCCACACCAGCCAACATCACGATGCACGAAACCGGGATCCGGGCCTACACCTTCGAGGACTTCACCCGCCTCATGAAGACCGGCGTGCGCAAGGACGGCAGAGTTCTCGATCCGTTCATGGCCATCGACTTGACGAAAAACTTCGACGACGTGGAGCTGCGTGCACTCTGGGATGAACTTACCTCTCGCCCACCCAGGAAATTCGGGGAACGTTGATGGCAACCCAAGTGCGCACTCGGCGCGACTTCATCATCGGTTCGATTGCTGCCGGCGCGTGGATGCTCGGTTGCAAAAAGCAACCGGTCACCTGCGACGATGACGCAGAGCTCGACCCTTTCGAACTCGAAGCGCGACGGCGCGCAGGGTACGTCGAACACACCGCGAACGAAACACGCAACTGCCGAGCCTGCCAGTACTGGGTTCGAAGCAGCTCGGCAGGGTGCGGCAGTTGCAAGTTGCTGCGCGGACCGATCCACCCAGAAGGGACGTGTCGGCTCTTCGTGACTTCAGGCTGACTTCGACATCGCGAAGCCATCCGCGCGCGGCATACGACGATGGGGGAGAGAAGGCCTAAGCGGCGACCTTGACTGGAGCTTCCGTCACGGTTGCCGGCTTTGCCGAAACCCAAGGCTTCCCCATGGGCAGCAAGGGGCGCCCGTATAGCTCATTGAGAATGATCCCGGCCATCATGTACCAAGCAGAAAACGCGCAAATCATCAGTTCGAAGCCTGCGATCTTGTTGCAGACGGGATACCCAAAGTGTCCCAGATCGAGCAAAACGAATCCGATGAGCAGGGTGAAGAACGTGAACGCCATGGCGCCGTGAATGCGGAGCGCACCAACGAACATGATCACCGTATAAAGCGTCCATGCGACCAAGAACCAGCCGATGTCCTGAGTATTGGCCTTGAACACACCGAAGTGATTGCCGAGCAGCATGAGGCACAGAGCGATCCAAAACGCGCCGTAACTCACGAACGCGCTGTAGCCGAAGTTGTTGCCCATTTCTGCTCCTGAAAACCAGCAAGCATTTGAGCCAAGCCACCAAACACCAAGCCCAACCAGATCACGGGGCCGTTGCCAGCCCAACCCACGTTGTGGAATTGGAGCATCAGTGTCGTCAGACCGAAACCAGCGAGGCCAACGACAGCGGGATTTGCAGGTTTTATCGAGTGCGTTGTCATGTGCGGCGTTCCTTCGAGCGAGGGCGCGCGCAAGGTGACACGGAAGCCCGGCACATGCTGGGTCTCCACCCCAGAAAACCACTACGACGCAGCTTTTGCGCAACACCATCATCCTCAACTCAGGGTCGACGTGCTCAAAATCGAGGTGCACTCGGCTCAGCATAGAAGCATCACACACGAGAACTCAGCAACGAGGGCATGACCGACGGTCACAGCCACCACCAACACGCAGCATCACCGGTCTGCACTAGCCCTCGGCGTCCGAGCTTTGACCACCGATTGCGCACCCAGGTCGACGACCGCTGCGGGACTATCCGCTCGACGTCGTGCCTTGGCTGGATGCCAACAGCGCCGTCCGCGCCCCCGAATCACTCCCCGAAAGGCAGACGACCCGTTCATGGGGCGCCCAACCGCGAAGCCATGCCTCCGCCGCGATGACCAGTTGAACCGGCAGAGTCGCACCGCCGAGATGGCCCATCCGCTGCGGCAACGAGTCCGACCGATTCGGCTCGCACCAATAGTCGTGGGTACGAAGGGATATCGTCTGCCATTCCGCAATGCGATGCCCCTCGAAGCCAATATCTTGAAGTTGCCACCCAACGTCACACTGCTCGCTCCGGGCCTCTTGCATCGCGGAACGGAGCGCCACGGTCATGCCCGCAGCCTCGTAAGCGCCTTCGTCATTGTCGGGTGTCGCGCGCTCGAAGGCCGCGCCGATTGCATGAATACTGCCGTAGACGGGCCACTTCATCTGGCGGGCGAGGTAAAACGTCGTCAAGAGCACCAAAGCCGCGCCTTCACCAGGCAACACAGCGTCCAAGTGTTCGCGAGAGAAGAGCCGCCCGCTTTCGATCAATCCCGCGATGCGCTGAGGGTGATAATCCGAATGAAGCCCGCCGATCAAAACAGCATCCGTTTCACCCTGCTGCAATTGCTCCAAAGCCGAAGGCAGCAACGCACCAAAGCCGCCAGCACCTGCGGCGTGCAGCGTGACATCCAATCGTTTTCCGAACCACCGACGCAGCTCCGCCTTCACTTCGTTGGCTAAGGTCTGAGCCAAGGTCGCCCCCTCTTCGACGACACGTGCCATGTATTCGTCTACGCAGCAGAATACATTTAGGCGCATGGCGCCGAGCGCTTCCCTCTGCGCCTGCGTGCACTCGTGGAGTGCCTCGATCCCCAACGTCAGCGCACGTTCGGCCGCAAGAGCGTGGACGTTGAGGGTGTTGACGGTACAAAAGGTCGTGGCCTCGCCTTCCTCGTTCTTGAGCGGCGCCTCACGCATGGCAGGCAACCCAGTGCGATACATGAAAGCCGTTTCCCTGGCGCTGAGCCCCAAGGGCGTTTGCGCACCGATCCCAGCGATGACGGCCAGGGTCTTCATGACAATCGGATCTTCCTGATGACGGTCTTGGAATCGAGCATCTTGCGCGGGGCCTTGGTGCTGGCGTGCCAAATCAATTCGACCGTGAGAGGTAGACCGGCTTCGACCCCCAACGTGTCGATGATCACGGTGTCCAAATGGGGACGCTGCTTCTCGGGATCGCGATGCTTCATTCGGAATTCGACGTCGACGCCGACGCCAGGCAGCCAGAACCGTGCCGCTCGTCCCTCGGGCAACAGGTTCAGCAAACCGACTTCCTCGAAACCGTAAAGAGGGCTGTCCGCATGAAGACCGCGCGACGCGAAGCAGTAGAACCTATCGTCTTCGTCGTCCGGTAGCAGGGGGGCCCGATTGTCCTTCCACGCCTTGTCGTAGGTGCCCATGTATTTGCGGCGCGGCAGCCAACTCCTGGCAACGACGCCAAAACCCGCAGGTTCCGGTCGATTGGCGGCGTTTTTGACGGGAGAATCCGCGAACTCGATGGATGGCGCAAACGCATCGGTCAAGCGTCGCGGATCACTGACGACACCGAGACCGACCGGATTGCGCGTGTCTTCCACCAACTTGTCGGGATTGGACGCGTCGCGGCCACCCCAGGCGAATTCGTAACGCAACTCGATGGGCGTCGCCGCGACGGCAGCCGCAATTCCCGAACCTTTCGTATCCCGAATCCGAGGCCCATGAACGACCAACCCGGAGGACAACTCGCCCACCTTGACGAAGACGTTGAAGGATTTCAACGGTTCGCCGTCCGTTGGAGGATAACCCTTTGCGACAACAACGACGTCCGTTCCCGGCTTCACGAGCGCGAGATCGCATGGGTACTTGATGCTGGTGGATTCGGGTTTCCCCCAAGGTAAGTCTGCAAGACGGATCCCACGCCGTCGCTCCTTCGGCGCCAGCTCGAGGCGCCCGCTGCTCTCGGAAAACTCATAGGTCGCCTTGATGGCAACAGCCAACTGTTCACCGCGCTTGCCAAGAAGCACCTGGGGGTGGGCGGCAAAACTGGTTTGGTTGTCGATTGGAGGAGAATCCATGGGCGTTACTCCGGCAAGCTTCAGTTCAGACGCAGCATTCGACCAACGATCCGGAAGAGCCCGCGCGATACGGCACTGATCCGACTGCCAACGAGTTCCACATTGCCATCTTGGCGCAGCTCGAGCGCTGCCCGACCAGCCTTCAAGAGGACGCTCTTTGCCGCAGTCAGCTCTACGTGCTCTGCCTCGAGCTTCAGCGTCTTGGGCTTGCGCGTGCAAATGGAACCCATGACCGTCAACTTTCCCCCGTGGCTTGCGAGAAGCACCAATTGCCCATCGACGATGGCCTCTTCCAAAACGGCCCGCTCCAACTGCGGGAGGAGCTTGGCGCGAGTCATTTTTCCGTCGAGCATCGTGACGGAGACCGACTCCTCACCTGCCCAGCTCGTCACCCACCCGACGGAAAGCCCCTGCCCTAGCGGCTCGTCTCGCTTCGCGGTTGCGGTCGTCGCTACGAAATCGATCTTCGTTTCGAGTTGAGCCAGGACCTGCTCGACACCCTGGTCCGGCGTCACCGTCGTCGTGGAGACCGACTCCCGACCATCGTCGATGGCAGCTTTCCCGAGGGGCATAGGTGGTGCCTCCTTCTGATCCCGAATCCGTTTCGACATGCCGTCCGAAGTCCTAGCCCGCGTCGGGGCCAGCGCAACGATAACCGTATTTTCCCGGTCCCTTGGAGTCGAAAGCGCGAGGCCTGCTCTCGGTTCCCTCCGATTTTCTCCCTTGCCGCCGGCATGCCGGAAGAACTACACCGTTCGAGGCATTGCTGATGAACGCACCCGTCGCTCCCAATCCACAGCGTGTACCCAACTGGTGGCTCACCCTCGAGCAAGTTCACGGTCATCTCGAGGACATCCTCGGATGGCTCACGGACCTACTCGAGCCACCGACGGATCTGACGCCGATCGGGGAAAAGCTGCGTGAGTCTTATCAGCACTTGTACGCGCTACTTTCCCTATCGGTCGATCCCCTGGACGCGTTGAATGCCTTGTCCGCATCACTCGGAGAGCTCGAAGCGAGACTCAACGCCCAGGGAGACGATCCGCACTTCGTCGCAGGCGTCCAGAGCTGCAAGTCGGCACTCGCAGCCGCCGAGTCGGCTCGTCCGACGCTGAGCGGTATCCATTGGTCTGGCGTCGTCCCGCCCACTCCAATGAAAGCCTCCCTCGACGACCTGCGGCTGCACCGAATCGAGCGCGAGACCATCCTTCCGAAGATGGCGTTCGCTCCTGCGCCCGCCACGGACATCGTAAGCGCAACCCAGCCCCGACCCAAACCCAAGGACTTCAAAGAGCTGCGCGAAACTGCCGCCAGCATGTCCGCGGACGCCAAAAGCAAGCTCGGACCGAGACCCAAAGCGGAAGCACCGGCACAGATGGTGCCCCCACCGCCGCAACGACTCGAGGGCTTCATCGCCGATCCTTTACCTCCGCTTACAACGGAGGAATTCCGCCGCGAGCGAGCTCGCGACACCTTCGAAGAGATTTCGATGCTCGGGCTACACCGTACGCCCCTCTTGGGTGATCCATGGCGCAGCTGTATCAGCTTCGAACGGCGCCTCCTCGAGAATCTCGACGCCCTTGTCTCCTTGGGAACCCCTGGGTTGGCCGAGCTCGAAGCGCTCACTCTCGATGCCAAGATCAAGGATCCAGCCCGCCTGTTCGCACTCACTTTGGTGGCGGGATGTGTCGACGGACGCGACACCCTCGCCGTCGCCGAGCGCTATTATGCACGCGAACGCCTGACTGATCCCGCCTTCACCACGGCGTTCATCAGCGCTCTTCGAATCGTGCCTCACCCTTGGGTCGTGCCACGTTGCCGCGCGATGCTGGCTTCGCCGATTGCGTCACTACGACGCGTCGCCGTCGAGGTTCTCGGTTATCGCCAAGAGCTCACGCAAGACGAGCTTCACGCGCTGTGTCTCGACGAGCCCCAGGTCATGGCGGCTGCGCTTCCCCATTTTGCTCGACAAGATGATCCGCGCCTTGCCGAATTGCTCGAGCGCGGCATGGCGCGTTGCGAGGAGAACCCGGAGGACGTTGCTCTATTCAAGGGCGTCGCAACCGCCGTTGCCATTGGCGACCATCCTTATGGCGAGTCCTTCTTCTATCGCCACGCCGATGGCGCAAACGCGCTCTATGCCGCGTGGTTACTCGGCATCATAGCAACGCCGCGCATTGCTCGCGATCTGCTCGAGCGCGTCCGCAACGCCCCGACGGCACCCTTCGTCACCGCTCTGTCTTGGGCAGGTTGCTACGACGCGGTGCAGATGTTGATCTACGTCCTCGGCACTTCGCAGGACGAACCAGTCCGCGTCGCCGCCGCCTACGGTCTCGAGCGCCTCACTGCCGCGGGCTTTTACGAAGTTGCGGAGATCCGACCCGAGAAATTGGAAGAGCCCGAGATCCCCGAACCCGATCTCGGCGAGCCTCCCCCGAAATCCCTTGCTGGTCGTGTCAGCATCCCCCAAGACGAACCAGCCGAAGCCTCCTCCGATTTGCTCGAACGTCCCAGTACGGATTTCGATCGCTGGCGCCGTCACTGGGAACCCATCGCTCCGCGCTTCCATCCCGACCAACGCATTCGGCGCGGCGTTCCGTATACGCCCCTCGTCAGCCTCGAAGAGCTCGACACCGGTCGTTACACCCCCGCGGAGCGCCGGGCCCTCGTGGTCGAGCTCGTCGTTCGCACCGGCCGCTACATACCTCTCGACCCGGAAGATTGGGTCACTGCACAAGGCCGCGCGATCACCCAATGGCAAACGCTCATCAAAGATTCCGGTCGCGCACCGGGCTCTTGGGATCGGGCGACGCGAAGGATCCGCTGAGCATTCAGGCTTTTTTTGTTTGTTGCGGCGCGACGACGACCTGAGATGAAAGCGGCAATGCACGGATAAGTCCCGTCGCTTACCTCGACGTGGACGAACGAACCATTTACGCTTAGCGCATGGCGTCGGATCCTGAAACTCTGTTCAAACCCGGAGCGACCTACGTGGTCCTGCGGGACGAAGCCGCGCTGCGAGACAACTTCGTCAAGGGGCAGCGATTGGTCTACTGGCGACACGCCTATAGCTTCTACGACGGTCTACATGGTTGGTTCTTCTATGACGAGAACCAGAAAGTGCTCGCTTGGGACAAACCCGAAGTCGATCCAAAGGCACGCGATGCGCTCTTTGCCAAGTTTGAATCGACAACGAAACCGTCGCCGCAATCGATCTTCATTGCATGCAAGACCTGTGACGTCGAAGGTTTGCGTGTCGCCCTAAATGAGGGGATTGCGCCGGCAATGGTGCGCAGGCAAGCGTTCGAGTTCGCGTGCCAGGCACATTCCATCGGCTGCATGCTGCTACTTGCCGGGCTCCCCGGTGTCGACGAAGAAGAGCTGGGTGACTTTCTGCGCCATGCAGCGACTGAAGGATTCACGTCGGGGGTTCAGGCGCTCCTCGACGAGGGCATCCCCGTCAACGCAACGGATCGATATGGCCAGACCGCGTTGATCCACGCCGTCTGGGGCGGTGATATCAAACTGGTCGATCTACTCTTGGCACGCGGCGCAGATCCTACATTGAAGATGACAACTGGGAATGACGCACTCGCATTTGCGCAATCCAGGCATCACGAGGTCGTCGCCACCAGGCTCACTCGAGCGCTCGAACGCGGCAATCCAACGCACGCGGCCGCAGCTCATGCCCCCTCCGTCGTTCAGCGCCAATCCCCCCTTCCACCGGGCTCTTTGCTTTCCGCATGCAAGAAGGACGATGAACGCGCGGCGCGCGAGGCATTGAATCACGGCAATATCTCGGAAAGCGAACGTCGGGACGCGTTCGATGCGGCCTGTCGTGCACCTTCCTTCGCCTGTGTGAGTCTCCTGAGCCAGCAGCCAGGCATCGACGTTGCCGAACGATGCCGCTTTCTCTTGATGGCCGCGGAAGCCGGATACACTCCAGGCGTCCAAACCCTACTCAAGGCGGGCGTCCCCATTGACGCAACGGACGACCACGGCCAAACGGCGCTATTTCACGCAGCCGCGAACGGTGACCTCGAACTCCTGGAGCTCTTGTTGTATCGGGGGGCAAATCTCACTCGACAGAATGACGAGGGCCGGACGGCGCTCGATGCGGCGAGAGAATGTGGAAGGAAGACGGTCATCAAGCGACTGGAGGAAGTTGCACGAAAGCAGAACGTTACCTGTCCCAAATCCACGAATGCCATCTCAGTGGAAGCGGTCCGCTCCAGCGCCCCGGTGACAAACATGAACCCCATCGAATCGACCGTAACGGAGCGACGGACAGACGTAGAGTCAGGCCAGTTGAAACTGACGCCAGACAAGTTAGTCCGAAGTCCCATTTAGGAGGTGATTTCGGCTGTGCGGGACAGGAGGACGCCCGTGACTACAAATACCCCGGCTGCGCGTCGCCCAATTCTTTGTGTAAAGCAGCACCCTTCAAACGGCGCGAGGTTGCTAGAATCTCAACTAGCACCTTGATGTTCGCTCTCTGGAACTCATACGTCACGGTCCCTTCGGGCATAATTCCAGGATTCATCTGGATGTCCTTGACTACCCCAAAGCGCTTCAAGTCAACGTCATGTTCATAAGGTGCGACGTCAGACCGGTAGTCCCAAGCCAGTAACCATCTGATCCCGTCTCTCGAAAGATTGAAGTTCAGCCGCTCGAACTGGTCGTTGGCAGCAGCTTCATAGAATACCCAGTATGGGTTCTCTCTTTCCTTCGTCAGTTGGACGCCAAGCGTTCTATTGACCGTCGCGACGTCGACGGATCGCAACGCAAAGATGCTGTCGATATGCTGAAAGGGGTCAATCATGGCGTTCCACCGTAGTATTTATCGCAGCGGTCTGCATATGGGCGTTCGAGCGATTCCTGATTCGGGTTGATGACTGAAACGTCAGGTATCCTTCCTGGCTATTGATTCACGCACTCCATGGCCGTAACATCGCCGACGCAAGAAGGCTTCTC
Source organism: Polyangiaceae bacterium (assembly GCA_049840955.1). Lineage (GTDB taxonomy): Bacteria > Myxococcota_A > Polyangia > Polyangiales > Polyangiaceae > FEN-1139. The sequence continues at coordinate 22,428 of JASGIX010000071.1, read as the reverse complement.
TCATGTCCAGTGCGAATATCGATCTTACCCGCGTCACGGCAACCATCGTGAGCAGTGTCGTACAGGAATGCACGGGCACAAAGCTAGCGCTTCGCGAGTACCCGGCCTGTCCCACTGATTGGCAGGATCAGATTTCGCTCGTATCGACCGTTTCGCCTTTTCCCTATTCGGTTGGTTCGATCTCTCGCATTGGTACTCATGAAAGGGGATACGTCGTTCGCTCGACTGATCGTGGTCAACAGATCTGCATGATTCAGCTCGACAGTCCATCGAACGTACAATCGTTCGCGCTCGCCGTTGCCGAATCTGTGAAGGCGCAATCGTCGACTAATGATTGCCGTGCTCATTCACTGGCAGCAGCCTTTCGCTGCCTCGATGCGTTAACCGACGGTGTATGTTACGAGGACGGAACGTGGCGCAGCGAGATACTTCCAATGGCTGAAGGCAGCGAAGACGGCGGCGGTGCATATGTCGAGATCACCGGATCTGCTCAAACCTCATGGAGTCACTTCTTGGAGTTTCGCGAGACATCCACCGGAGTACGGGTCAGTTGCCCCGACGTGGTGGCCAGTGCTCCGCCACGGGTCACCATGCTGACGACCATCTACGAACTGGAACAAGCCATTCCGACAGTGATCGAGCGTGCTCGCGATGCGCTGCGGGGACGCAATTCGTTTCGCGGTCGCCCATTTTCGCTCCACAGCGTCGTCCCGAACCTCTTGTCCATGCTCAAAAAGGAAGCAGGTGCAGGGCAACTGCAATACACCGAGGAAACGCCAACGTTTGCGTATCCGTCCTGCCAAATCTCGCGCGCTTCCCATGGAAACGTTCGCACTTGGGTGACGTGTTCAGAATCACGTGAAGGTGTCTCGATCGAAAGCCGCTCGCACAAGACGCTCGTTGCGAGCATTGAGGACTACAACGCCAAAGTTCCTCTTCTATTGGCAGCCGTTCGTGCTGAGCTTGCCAACGAGGGCGCCGTCTCCTCAAAGCCAACTCACCAACCAACAAAGGTGCCCGTCAGTCGAGACCCGCAAGTGCCGCTGACGGCCAAGAGCCTCGAACCTGGTCGCCAGTATGAGGTACTCACGCCGATTGTTCACCGCGACAAAGTCTACCCTGCCGGCACGATGCTCGTCTTCACCCGAGCGTCCTACTGCTATCGCGAAAACTATACCGATTACTATTTCTCCGTTCTAGGAACAACGCGAGAAGAACTACTTCTGACAGAAGACTACTGTCCCCCTGACATCGAGCTACTCAAAACCATCGCTCAGTGGCTGCGTCCCTGCTGAATTTACGCGGTCCTCGGAGAACTCGCTCATCGCCTTCGGCAAAAGAAGATTAACGCTGATTTGCGCGCCAGAACCGTACGTAGTCGGAAAGTTCGTGCAGCTCGTTCTCAAGCTCGCGATCGATGGGTGCCAAATGATAACTGGCAAGCAATCCGAAGTTGAGTTGGTTCTTCTGCTCGACAGTTGGAGGTTTTCCTCCCGCAGACCATTCGTCTAGAGCTTCAAGCTGACGGCGCAATCCGTTCAGGGGCAGCTCCTCTGGGTACCGCTCTTCATAAGCTTTCAAAGCGGCAATAGCGCTGCGCAAACGTAGATGGAACTCTGTGTAGCTTGCAATTTCTGGCATTGTTGTGGTCCTCCGTCAACAGCTGCATGTACCTCGCGGCGGCTTATAAGCCGATCCGCCGCACGTTGCGCACTTGAAATTGGCAATGTCGCTATCCCCAACGGTTGTCTGCGTTCCACCGCCTTTGGTGTTCGTCGCGGGATACGGCTTCCCACTTGGATCTCTCGTCCACGAGTCCTTCACAGGGCCGTTCCCGGACTCAAGCACCTCAGCTGGCTTATTTGGATCAGGCGCAAATTTCCTCGAATGACGGTTTGCTCCGTTGATTCCCAATTCGTCTGGAGTCTGCCCACCCTTTGCGTCGAAATAGTTGCCAGGGTTGCCGTGATTGCTTGAGACCCACTGCTCTACCACGGGCGGTGGTGGAATCTGTTTCACCTGCACTGGCTTACTCAAGTCAATGCCGTATCCGCCGGGATGAGTATTGGCAACACCAGTGGGGCCGACACCCAAGGCATCGTTGACGTGGGACTCGGTGAATCCGTGCTTTTTGTAGAAGTCCCGAACAACCTTTTCGCGCGCATTACGTTGCCTTGGTGAGTTCCCAGGTCGCGCCGCATCCGCTCTGATTCTTTCCGCTCGCTTCTCCGCTTTCTTCTGCTTCCTAGACTTTTTCTTGGACTTCCGCCCGTGATTCGCTCCCTTTCCGCAATTCGGGCACGCCGGATACGCGCCATCCGGTTCAGATTCCGCAGCCTCGAACGCGTCATCGCTTCCGGACGAAGCCTTGCGGTCGAGGGGGCTCTTGTCGTTCGCTTTGAGTTCGTCTGGCGTGTGGTCATGGGCACCGGACTTGATCCCTTTGCCGCCCGACTTCCCTGCGGAGCCAGATTTTCGTCCCCGCTTTGCCCACCCCATCGGATCATAAAACCCGATCGGGTTCGGCCCATATCCGAACAAATCATGCCCGCCGTCGTAGCCGATGGGATCGGGGCTCAGGTACCGCCCCGTGTCGGGATCGTAATAGCGGTACCGGTTGTAATGCAGGCCCGTTTCGGGATCTTCGTATTGCCCCGGGAAGCGGAGCTGCGTGCTCTCTTTGGAGCCACTGACGAAGGTCGTGCGCCCGTAGGCTGTCTTTTGCAGGCGACCTAGGACCTGACCGCGAGCGTCGACGATGAGCTCCGGGGTGCCGTTGTGATCGCTGAAGTAGTACCGCCACTCGCCGTCGTTGTCGCGATGTCCGAGGGCGATGACGTCGCCAATCTCTTCGTACAAGTAACTTCGCGTCCGCGTACGAGTGCCGGCGGCGTCGTAGTCGATCTCCTGCAATAAGCTGCACTTCGCCCAGACGTAATCGGTGCGCCACAGTAGTTTGTACTGGCCCGCTTTTTCGCCTTCCGTCTCGAGACGTAAAACGCGCTTCTGCATGCGGCGGGCAAAGGCGTCGTAGTCGTACTCCGCGCGTAGACCCTTCGGAGTCGTGACGGCGGACAACATGTCCCAGTCGTCCCACTCGTAGTGCCACACGAGCTCCGCGCCGTCGTCGAGACGCTCACGCTTCGCCGTCATGCGGTGACGGCTGTCGTACTCGTAACTGAAGTTGCCGCGACGCTCTAACAAACCTCCGGGGCCGTAGATGCGGCCAGGACCGCCGTCGTCGCGGGACTCGTAGGGACGCCCCATTTCGTCGGGGCGAAAGATCTCCGTGCCAATCGTGCCAGCGGGACCGCTGACGCGTTTGGCCTTGAGGAACTGCCTGGAATCATACTCGTAAGTCGTCGCGGTTTCGGCGCTGGTTTCCTGCACCAGCTGGTCCATCGCGTCCCACTGATACGCACGAAAAGTGCCCTGATTGCTCTTGCCGATCCAATCGGGGCCCTGAAGATAACGCTCGTCGAGCCGCGTCACGAGCTCGCGACGTTTCACGCGCTCGAGGGGATCGAGCTCATCGACGATGGCCGCATTGCCAGGCAGCGTCAGCTTCTGCGCCGTGCCTTCGGGACTGCGCTCAATCGCGAGGATGGGGTAACCCTTGGAGCTGATCGACTTCACGCGCCCGTTGGCATCGCGAACGTACTCGAGCGTTTGCCCTTCGGGATCTTGCACCTTGATGCATTGCCCCGCGAGATCGAGACCGTAGGTGAGCCGATACTTCGCGTCGCCAATGGTAAGCCCTTCGCCGACGAGGGCACCGCCCTTGTCGCGCTCCCAATCGAAGCTGATGGGGCCGTTTTTGGCCGCGACCAGCTTGCCGCACACGTCGTAGTCGAAGTGCTGTTCGCCGTCCTTCGTTGTCTTCGCGAGAACGAGTCCGAGGGGGCTCCGTTCGTAGTCCGCTCGAGCACTGCCTTCTTCGATCCAGCTCAGCCGCGACATCGCGTCGTAGCCGGCGCGGATGGTACGACCATCGTAGGTGGTCTCTTTGTCGGGCAGCGCGTTCGGGTCGTGAGCAACGTCGTATTGCTCCCCGCGCTCGTTCTTGTACTCGACGGCCCAACCTTCACGCGTGTACTTCGTCTCGAAGGACGTCCCGTCGGGATGCGCCGTCAGACACAGCCAACGAAAGCCGCCAAAGACATAACGCGTCCACAGGCGGTCGGAAGCTTGATGGGCGGTGCAGTTGCCCATGCCGTCGTATTCCCAGCGCTCCTCGTTACCGAGAGAGTCCTCGGTGCGCACCAGCTTGCCCGAATCAGCATACTGAAACTTCGTGACGAGCCCCGTTGGCGCATGTTCTTCGAGCTGATTGCCCCACCAATCGTAAGAGAAGCGCCACTCGCTGCCATTGGGCTCGCGCCGCCACACGCAGTTGGCATGAGCGTCGTACTGAAAGTCCGTGCGCCCGCCGTTTTGCGTCACCCGTCCGAGCACGAGCCCCCGCTCGCCCAGGTGATTGAAGATCATCCCGCCGCGCAAGTCCTCGAGATATTCGAGCTCCCCTGCAGGCGTGTAGGCTTCCTTGATGCTGTTTCCAGCCGGATCGGTTATCTTGGTGAGATGGTCGTCTTCGTCGTATTCGAAGCGATAGGTGTGACCTTCCGCGTCGCGCTCGAGGATGACGTTGCCGTGCTCGTCGTAGACGTAGGTCGTCGTAGCGCCAATGCGATCCGTCACTGCCGTGACATTGCCGCTCTCATCGTAGGTGCGTTCGGTGGTGTTGCCGTACGCATCGACGCCCTTGTCGACGAGGCCGAGCTCGTTCGTGAAGAAGCGCTGCACACGCACCGAATCGATGACCTCGCGATAGCCCTCGGGACCAAAGTCGAGCTTGAGGTGATAAATCCCCCTCGCTTTCGTTTCGTTATCAGCGAGGTACTCGGGCGCCTTGGTTGACAGGGCTGGATCTTGTCCGCCGGGATAGTCGCCCCAGGTTTCGATACAGCGACCTTCACGGTCGTAGCGAAAGTGAAACGAGAGACCCGTCGCGTAGCGATATTGAATCAACCGATGATCGGCATCGTAAGCGTACGTGGTACTGTGATTGTCCGCGTCCAGCACCTCCGCAAGGTTGCCCTCTTCGTCGTAGCGGAAGCGCGCGAAGATGCGCGTCTTGCCTTCGGGAGGCGGAACATCAATGGACGTGAGTCGCCCCTTGCGATCTCGCGCAAAGTTGATGGTGCGCCCGACACTATCGACGACAGTGATGAGCTGGCCCTGCGCGTAGAACAGACCGAGCTCACCGCGACTTGGGTGCTGCACCCGCATCAATCGGAAGCGTTCGCTGTCGGCCTCGTCCGCGGCGAAGTGGTACAACAACTCATTGCCCGCGCGGAGCACGTAGCCGGCTCTGACCGTCGTAATGACCCAGGGACCGTCCTCCGTCGATTTGCCGAGCTCCGGCGCGATGAAGTCTTCGCGATGGCCCTCGCCACTCGTCACGTACAATCGATCGCCGTCGCGCTGGATCTCCCAATCGAGGGAATGAGCCCAACCGAAGCCCATTCCGCGATCCAGTGTTCTGTCCCGTGAGCTATAGGAACGGATCAGCTCGAACTCGAAGTAGCCCGGCAGCTTCAGATCGGTGACTGGCAAGGTAAACACCTCGCCCGTGGCCACGTCGACAGGATCTCCCTTCGCGATCTGCGACGAACAACCCGTGCAGCCGCCATTGCCGCCCGCGCCGCAATCTGCGCCGGATTTACTGCCGTCCTCCGGATTCTGATTGCCCTTGCCCGTTGCTGCGCCTTCGTTGGCACTGCCCGCGCCGCCGCTGCCAGGACCACCGCCACCCGCGTTGCCGCCGCCGCCTGCGACGCACATTCCGGGATTCATGGCGGGTCGTATGTTCGGGACTGGAGCCGTGTTCGCCATCGATTACCGTTGCATCCCCTGTGATAGCCGTAGTCGCGCCGAGCAGACCAAAACCGCCCTCGTTGCCTTACCTCGGCTCGCTACCACGCGCGATGGTTAGCACGAAAAGCCAGGCGGGGTCCACGCGGGCGATGCGTCCTTGGCAACCGCGGGAACGACGATCCGCAACGAAATGCTTCGTTTGCGGCAGTCCATGCAACTGAATACGCGGCCGACACGCCTGAAACGTGCTCGGACTGGGCCATTCATGGCGCCGAAGGGTCAAAGGTCTTCTTCCCAGTTCCGCTCGAGTGTTCCACTCCGTCGAATTTGACAGGCCCATTCGAGACAGCGCTTCTTGCCCCCCCTTCATCAGCCAGTCTCGTTAGGGCGTCCGCCGCTTCTGCACTATCGCACTCGCATAGGCGAAGGTGGATGCCGTCGCACAAGTGATGCAACTTCTTCCTGGAAGCTGCGGAATAGAGACGCCCCATGAGATATCCTGCACTGCCCGGACTAGCCGCCGCAAGGTGGTCGAGAAAGCGGAGTGCCGCCTCATACGGCGCCACTTCATCGGCCGTTCCCGATGCGATAGCGTCAAAGATAGAACGAAACAATCGGCTCCCCTCGCCTCTCGCGATTTCATCAACAAGCACCGCCAGAGCATCTGCACTCGGCGGGTTGCGCTGCAGCTCTTCGATGAGCTTACGGGCATTCAAGATGCTGGCGGACATTAACGTCGCTATTCTAGTCCAAGAGTCCGAAGTCACATAAAACGGTTATCGTACCCGACCAGTGACTTTGGGTGCGACCCGGGGTGGCTTCTCCACCGCAGATTTGCGACGCCGTCGTTGCGCAACTGCCAGTAGCGCTGTACAAAACCTGCGCGCACACCGCATCGCAATGATCGCGCCGTTGCGAACGGCTCTCGACGAAGGCAGACCGGCCCAACCCCGGTCTGCCCTCGCCGAGTTATCACCCATCAATTGAGATGAATCGTGCCTATTCGTCTTGTCGGTTCGTGACGTCCGTTACATCTTCTTCATCGTCGAGGTGTTGGTCACTCTCCAAGAAGCTCGCTACAGTGTCGAGCCTTCCTGCCAGCTCCGAGAGCTGGTTTGCGAGCAATGTTGTTTGTACGGCGTTCGAACGGATCCCCGTTGCGGTTTGTCGGAGCATCTCCACTCCATCACTCGCAGAGACTTGGAAATCTGCGACGATGGAACCGACATCCGTGAGTTGCCGCGCGTGGTCGTACAACGCACCCATGACGCGCATGACGTCACCCCGAGGCATCGCATCTTCGATGTAGAGATAACGGATAGTCATGGCCGCACCCCGCGTTGGCGAGCTTCGCCACTGTGCTGTCGGCGATCGAGGGAGCGGTGTTTTTGCCGAATACTCGGCAAAATGGCTCTATTGGGCGAATAGCCGAGGGGAGCGTTACCACGCCGCATTAACCCAATGATTGGGGACGGCGCGATGAGACGAGAGACAAAAGGGTACGAACTTACCAGTGATTCTGGTACATTGATTATGGCCATTGGAAATAATCCTTCCGTGGTCCGGGGTCCGGCTGCTAGTAACAGTGCGGACTCCGCTTATTTGGTGCTTGCTTCGAGCGCATCCTCACTGGCTTCGTTGCCGGCTGCGGTGCGTCCTCTCGTACCCAAGTACGCTTCGGGCGCTCCTCGCCGGCGCCTCGCCATTGAGGCGCGGTCTTCGCAAGCGAATGAATTGCTTCGAGCGCATCCTCACTGGCTTCGTTGCCGGCTGCGGTGCGTCCTCTCGTACCCAAGTACGCTTCGGGCGCTCCTCGCCGGTGCCTCGCCATTGAGGCGCGGTCTTCACAAGCGAATGAATTGACTGAGTTAGATTGAATACCTCCGTTGTGAATGCCGGGTTGGGCTGAGCTTCGCGCGTGGTCGCGCTTGCTCTGACTCGACTTACCCAATCCCTGGGACGTCGCGACTCTACCGCGGTGCGGGCGGACAGGCAATCAAGAAGAAGACATTTGTGAGGGGTGGTTGTTTGGGCGACGTGGCGACGACTGTTGGCTGCAATGACGCTCATCGGAGTATTGCCTGCAACACACAGGCAATCAGTAGCCGGGCTACATGAAGCAATTCGGTGAGTTAGGGGCTAGCGTGAACGAAGCTGCGTTGTCGCGAGCTTCGTTTCGACGGCAAGCGCCGGCACTTCCGTCGCCGTAAGGCGGGAGAAGAACCGTAGCGGCGATGACAACGGTCAGAAGCGGACGGGGTTCGAAATCCTCCGCAAACGTTGCGACGACATGCCCGTACGCGGAATGCGTCGCGCTCCAAGCGACAGCTCCGTCGCTCGCAACCAAGTCCTTCGGCATGCCCCAATGTTTGCCTGCCCCCACTCGCGCCATCCTCGGCAATGCGCGCGAGCTCGTGACGACGACGTGCGAACTCGAGTGCGCCTAGGGCGTCGAGGCACCTCCTCATTCCCTGGAGCGACGGCACTTCAGCGAGGAGCATTCGGGTTCATCCGGATCTACGAATCTGGAATCGCCCGTCCGTCTCCGACGGGATTTCAATGAGCCTCGCTCTCAGGACCCGCTGCACTCCAGCCTTCGCTGGTTCCTTTCGGCAGCCAACCGAACGCACTCAACTGAATCGACACGAAGCTCGCTGACGACTTGTCGGACCAGTTCTACAGAATTCGACGCCCACGCCATTTCGATGGCTGCCATCCGCATATACGGATCTGATTCTCGCATTAACTGGACGGCCATAGTCCCTGCGTCTCGTGGACCAATACTAGCGAGCGCCAGTACCGCACGTCGTCTAGCATAGTTGTCTGGATCCTCTGTCCCACGGCGCAAAATGGCCTCCGCCTTACCCCCTGCTGCCGCCACAGCAACGTACACCTGCCATCGGCATTGCGCAATTCTCGACGCAGCTAGCGCTGTCAATGCGGTCCAGCACTCCGTAACTCGCTCCGTGGCGAAGTCGAGAAGTTCTTCAGACTCCTCGGCGCCCGCCCAGCACTCTTCGAGCATCGCCAGAGTCTCCGAATCAAAATCGGAGTCCAACATCGCCAGTTTTGCTTCACTAACTAGCTCGTGCCACTCCGGGAAATCTGAAGCCCAACCGTCGTCCGACCTGTCTGCGGTCTGGCACCAATTGCGCCACTCCTCGAAAGTCTTCCTAAATCGCTCGATGCTCATGTGCCCCCACCAATCTTCGGCGTCGGAGATGCTGGAACGATATGTGAGCCCTTCTTGCTGCTATGGATTGTCCCTCGGCTTGTTGGTGTTCGCGTTCCGTCCTGAGCCACATGCACGCCGATTTCTTCTCCAAAATCGACAACCTCCTTGTCTGGGCCATGCTTAATGCCGGTTCCCTTGCCCTTATCCAGAAGTGCCTGTGGATTTGGATGGGTTAGCTCACTTTTCCCCGGCTGAAAGTTGTTGTGTCCTGGTACGTGCTTTCCTTGCTTACCTTCGTGGATCTGGTCGCTTTTGTCCTCATCTTTCTCGTGCTTATTCCCCGCCAACCCCAACGGATCGACGACATCCGTCGGCGCGCCGTCAAATCCGTAAAGATTGAGCCCACCTGCTACCTCGAGCGGATCCGACGAAATCCACGAGCCAATCTCGGGATCGAAACACCGGTAGCGCGTGAAGCACAACTCCGCGTCGTCGTCGGCGACTTGCCCTAGGAGGCGGAAGGGGCTGTTGATCGCGGTGCCGTAGCGTGAGCGCGCCGTCTCATCGACATACGTCGCGACTACGCGTCCGTAAGCCGAATGCGTCGCGCTCCAAGCAACTGCGCCGTCACCCGCGACCAAGTCCTTCGGCATTCCGAGATGGTCGTTGACGCAGAGGAACACCTCGCCGTTTTGCTGCTGCAGCATCGGCTCGAAGGTGCCGGGCACGTGCACGAAATTGCGCGGGCCTTCCTCCGTGTCGATCTCTGCCGCGAGCACCTCGCCGTCCCAGGTGTAGAGCGTCGTGACAGGAGCTGTGCGCTGCGGATCGTACTTCGTCTTTTTGATACGCCGCCCGAAGGCGTCGTACTCGTATTTGCCTGCCCCCACTCGCGCCATCCTCGGCGATGCGTGGGAGCGCGAGACGACAACGCGTGCGCTCGAGTTCGCCTGCGGCGGCGCGACCTCCCCGGCAAACGCGTGCTCATTCGCTTCGCGAATTGCGCGCGCGTGGGGGAGGTGGTGGACGTCGATCGAGCACGCGGTGACGTCAAGGGTTAGTGGCACTAGAAGTGCGACGGCTCCGAGCGCAGGGCGCAGATAAATGCATGCGAAGAGCAAAGACGTCAGCAGCCAAAGGTTGCGAAGCCAAGTCCGGTTTCTCTGTATGTGTCGCGCCACGGGCATCATGCGGTTTAGCCGCCGATAGTGAAAGTTGAAGCACCGTGACGTTTTCTTGTCAGCTGGTCGCGCCAGCGTCTGACGTCACACTTACTCGCAACATTGGCCTTTGCAACGACAGAACTCGTCAACAGCATGAGTCCACCGATTCGAGTGCGACGCAAATGCGGCAACTTGATTTCGTCGCATTCGTGTTTGATAACGCGGGATAAACTCATCACCCGATGCCCCGAAATCACCGTAGCGACTCGCCTATTCACTCGAGCTCCATTGGGCTAGTTGTGCCGGAGGATTCCTTTCTGTACGGCGACTCGAACGGTTCCGCGTAGATTCCCCGTGGCAGCAACGGCGGAGCTAGTTCTGAGGATTCGGCGCCTACGTACATGTAGTAGTCGTATCCGAAATGCACGTAGAAACCTGACACCCCCTCGAGACGGCACCAGATTGCTTCCCTAAGTGCAAGACGGATCACCTGGTCCAGACGTACTGCACTCACCACCTCCCCCTCAGACACCGTTGAAGTCCACAGCTTCGTCTCGGCTACGAGCGCAGTCGGTAGCACGTCACTGTTGTCGTTCACCTCAAGGTCAACCACCCGAAGCGTGGTAATTCGTAGGGCTGCCATGAACCGGTGGACTGCTTCGACATAGTCAGCCTCGACATTAAGGTAGTCAGCGCACGCGAGAGTGGTCCCATCGAAGTTCCGACCGACGTCGGTTGCGCTCGTCCACTCCGACCGACAATATGCGCCGTCCGGTGAGCGAAAGGCCGGGGCGTACTTCGTTACTCTGAAACCGGTCACCTTAGTCTCCAATCCGATTTAGGTTGGCGTCGTATGTGCCGGAGCGGGTGCTTTTCGATCCGAGAGCTCTCGCGCTTTTCGCCATCTTCCATGCGCCCCCGTTGTGACCGTCAACGTCACGCGAAATGAATCTCTTGCCGTCAGAAAACACTGCCTGTCCGTGTGACTTTTCCTTGATCTTCTTGAAGCCAAGCTTGCTGGCCGCGGCCTCAGCCTCCTTGTCTGTTTTGTAGACGGGCCCATGCGGATTTCCTCCACCCGTCGCCAACCCCAACGGATCGACAACATCCGTCGGCGCGCCGTCAAACCCGTAAAGATTGAGCCCACCTGCTACCTCGAGCGGATCCGACGAAATCCACGAGCCAATCTCGGGATCGAAACATCGATACCTCGTGAAGCACAGCTCTGCGTCGTCATCAGCGACTTGCCCCAATAGTCGGAAGGGGCTGTTGATCGCGGTGCCGTAACGTGAGCGCGCTGCGTCGTCCGCATACGTCGCAACCACGCGTCCGTACGCCGAATGCGTCGCACTCCAAGCGACAGCGCCGTCGCCAGCCACCAAGTCCTTCGGCATTCCGAGATGGTCGTTGACGCAGAGGAACACCTCGCCGTTTTGCTGTTGCAGCATCGGCTCGAAGGTGCCGGGCGCGTGCACGAAATTGCGCGGACCTTCCTCCGTGTCGATCTCTGCCGCGAGCACCTCGCCGTCCCAGGTGTAGAGCGTCGTGACGGGAGCTGTGCGCTGCGGATCGTACTTTGTCTTTTTGATACGCCGCCCAAAGGCGTCGTACTCATATTTGCCTGCCCCCACTCGCGCCATCCTCGGCGATGCGTGGGAGCGCGAGACGACAACGCGTGCGCTCGAGTTCGCCTGCGGCGGCGCGACCTCCCCGGCAAACGCGTGCTCATTCGCTTCGCGAATTGCGCGCGCGTGGGGGAGGTGGAGGGCGTCGTAAGAGCGCGCGACTCCGCCGAAGTAGGGCAGAAGTAGAAGGTCGGCGGATCCCTTCGCGGGGCGCGGCACGAGGCACGCGACAAGTAAGCTCGTGACCAGCGAAAGGTGACGAAGCCAGATCCAGTTGCGCTGCGGGTGGTTCATCGCACGCACTTCGTGTTCGCATCTCTTTGGATTGGGCGACTTGGGGCTATATGTCGCTCGTCTCACGAGGCGACCGCTCTTGAACCGGAAACATTGCTGGCGATATCACTGGCCATTCGGCATCGTAGCGTTCCACGTATCGACAAGCTTCAGCGCTTCATTGTCCATGCGTTTGCTCGTAGCGACCACGACGCTCGGCCGCCTATCATCACTTGAGTTAACGTAAGCAACGGCTCCACTTCTGTCGGCGAGTCCCTCGAGAAAGCGGCGGCTGGGCGCCAGCCGCCGATTACAACAGAAGGACTTCATCGTTGCGAGAAACGGTGGCAGCGTCAGCACTTGCGGCTCGCACCAATCTCCAAAAGCAAGAAACCACCCAATTCCAGGCATTAGCAACGGCTCAATCAGAGACCGTAACGTTCCTCGATTCGCCAACTTCAAGGCAATTCCCAAGTCACGCTCTGCAGCAACAATCCAGTCTAACTTTTTGAGATTGGAGATGAGAACCTTGTGACGCATCCGGAGAACCCCGTCAATGTCGTGCATCCAACCAGAAACGCATTTTGCTGGTTTCGGACTTACTTCGGAGATGGCGTCTAGTGCGTCAATACACTGACTCGCAAAGACCTCGCTGCGCTGAGGCCAAAGGAAAGAGTATCGAGACACGCCTTCCACTGAGAAATCCGAAAGAGTTATGCGTAAGGAATCCTCATCCACAGCGTCAATGTTGGGATTGGCGCGGACTGGCTCTTCAACTTGCAGTTCGACTGAGTACGTCATCGATTTGTTCTCGGATCGTGCTCCGAGGGATAGGTGTGGTGAATTGTTCCGTCGATACCAGGTCCTTCCACGCCATAGTGGGGCCCCACCGTCTGAGATGGGTCGTCAGGGAAGTTGTTCCCGTAAGGATCGTGGTGGACTACCCTACCGGTATCCGTACTCTCTGTTTCGGTGCGCACGCCACGCGGTCCTTGCGGCGCCTGTGAGCCTGGATGCAGTTCCTGATCAGGAAGTCGCCTTCGTCCGCCGTGTCTTCCCATTCCGGCATCGCGTTCGGCCGCACGACGTGCCGCTCGCTTGGAAGGATGGTGGATGGTATTGGACGTTCCTCCGCACCCACCTCCCTGCGTCGCCAACCCCAACGGATCGACAACATCCGTCGGCGCGCCGTCGAACCCGTAAAGATTGAGCCCACCCTCAATCTCGAGGGGATCCGACGAAATCCACGAGCCAATCTCGGGATCGAAACATCGATACCTCGTGAAGCACAGCTCTGCGTCGTCGTCAGCGACTTGCCCTAGGAGTCGGAAGGGGCTGTTGATAGCGGTGCCGTAACGTGCCCGCGACGTCTCGTCGGCGTAAGTCGCAACTACGCGTCCATACGCCGAATGCGTCGCACTCCAAGCGACAGCGCCGTCGCCAGCGACCAAGTCCTTCGGCATTCCGAGATGGTCGTTGACGCAGAGGAACACCTCGCCGTTTTGCTGCTGCAGCATCGGCTCGAAGGTGCCGGGCGCGTGCACGAAATTGCGCGGACCTTCCTCCGTGTCGATCTCTGCCGCGAGCACCTCGCCGTCCCAGGTGTAGAGCGTCGTGACAGGAGCTGTGCGCTGCGGATCGTACTTCGTCTTTTTGATACGCCGCCCAAAGGCGTCGTACTCGTATTTGCCTGCCCCCACTCGCGCCATCCTCGGCGATGCGTGGGAGCGCGAGCGCACGTCCGGTTCACTCGAGTTCGCCTGCGGCGGCGCGACCTCCCCGGCAAACGCGTGCTCATTCGCTTCGCGAATTGCGCGCGCGTGGGGGAGGTGGATGGCGTCGTGAGAGCGCGCGATGACATCAAGGGATAGCCGCAGGAGAAGATGGTCGGAGCCGAATGCAGGGAGCGGATAAATGCATGCGAAGAGTAAAGACGTGAGCAGCCAAATGTGGCGAAGCCAAGTCCGGTTTCTCTGTATGCGTCGCGCCATTCGCATTGCGGTACTATTCGTGCATGACCGCGGCCTGAACGTCACTTTGCCGACTCCTTCGTCACGATTCGACTCGCGATCGCGAAGTACCTCGCCCACTGGTTACCTCGTTGTCCGCTACGCCATCAAAGTCACGTCACCTCAAACAGCCTGCTCAGCAGCTTCGCGGTACGTACATGCCCCATGTCTCTGACAGTAGAACTAGCCTTCCATACCAACATTTGCAGCGATTACCCCGTCATCCTATCCCAACTGACGGTTCCAACCCGAGATAAAAGGTCCCGCACGCATTGCACCTCTGGTGAGCTCGTCTGATGCTTCGTACGTCTCGGCCGACAACTGCGTCCGATCGAGAACGTGTATCGCGAACAAAACGTTGTGCTCTTCATACGGGCCAAATTCGAATCGCGCAGCCCTTCGAAAACAAGCAGCGCCAGGACTCCCATGGTGTCTTGCCGTTCCAACATCACGGTCGCTTGTTCCGAACCGAACTGCAGTTCGAGCTATAGTATACCTTTCGTCAAGGTGTCGCTCTCTTACGCATCCACCATCAGCCAAACGTCTGCAATTTCGATCATATCTGGAGACCGCACGACTATCCACCTTTGCTCGCCGCGCGCCTGGATTCCGGCCAAGACGGTATCGACCAGTTCATTCGTGGCACTGTTCGGCGGCTTTGGAGGGCACCAACACTTTTGATTCGGTTCAGGCGAATCCCCTAGTACCGCAAGTAACTTGGACAAGGAGTCGTCCGGAACGACCTGCAGTCGATAGAGTCGCGAGCCCTGCGCACCTCGCCACCATTGATCGCCTACCATTTCGAAGTAACAGCATACGGCCGGAAGCGAGAGCACACAAATCCCGCTTACTGGACCATCGTACCAGTCGAACGCAACCAGCCTTGATACCCGCCAGTGTTCAGCCGGGATTTCCACAATGCGTGCAGGTGATTCCATCAGTCATCTCCCAAGTACTGCATTGAACCTGTCGGCATCGGCAGGGGTTACAGGATCGGGTAATTCTACGGTGTGATGGTCCGGATCCCCTTTCTTTCCAATTCCAGGTGTCGAATGCACTGGGAAGCCAGCCGCTTCGAACTCCTCTCGCGTCGCGGATGAAACTTTGTCCGGTCCTATTCCCATAGACTCATTTTTTGCCCTAGATGTCACGGAGACACCGTGCGGGAAACCTGCAGCCTCAGCCCTCTTCGCCTGCGCGTCAAGGTCAGCTGCTGTCTCGGGTGCTGTTCCACGCCTCTCGAGGGATGCTTTGGGTCCTGCACCACCAGGTTGAACACGACGAGCCGATGCTCCGTGTGGCTTATTGTCAACCGCCAACCCCAACGGATCGACAACATCCGTCGGCGCGCCGTCAAATCCGTAAAGATTGAGCCCACCTGCTACCTCGAGCGGATCCGACGAAATCCACGAGCCAATCTCGGGATCGAAACACCGGTAGCGCGTGAAGCACAACTCCGCGTCGTCGTCAGCGACTTGCCCTAGGAGGCGGAAGGGGCTGTTGATAGCGGTGCCGTAACGTGAGCGCGCTGCGTCGTCCGCATACGTCGCAACCACGCGTCCGTACGCCGAATGCGTCGCACTCCAAGCGACAGCGCCGTCGCCAGCCACCAAGTCCTTCGGCATTCCGAGATGGTCGTTGACGCAGAGAAATACCTCGCCGTTTTGCTGCTGCAGCATCGGCTCGAAGGTGCCGGGTTCATGGACGAACGTCCTTGGTCCCTGCTCCGTGTCGATCTCTGCCGCGAGCACCTCGCCGTCCCAGGTATAAAGCGTCGTGACGGGAGCGGTGCGCTGCGGATCGTACTTTGTCTTTTTGATACGCCGCCCAAAGGCGTCATACTCGTACTCGATGCTGAAGCCGGTCGAGCGCGTGAGCTTGCGAAGCCTGTCGCGTGTGTCCCAGTCGTAGAAGGTGCCCTGCTGAGTGCCGTCGGACAGGGTGCGCACCTTGCCAACGCGCCTACCCTTTCGATCATAGTGGTACTCGGTGTTGCCCTTGCGCAACAGTCGACCACCATCGCCGTATACGGCGCGCTCTTCCGTCGCGATTCCACCCTGGTTCGGGTTGAGCTGCGTGATGAAACCCGTGATTTCATCCGCAAGATCGTGACTGAAGATCTCGTGGAGCTGATGGCCCTTGGCCTCCAAGAGTCGCCCTGCCGGATCGTACCTGTAGCTCGTGCTGCCCCACAGAGCGACATCCATCTGCGTGACGCGACCGTTGGCGTCGTAGTGCCAACGGCGTTGAGACGCGAGGCGCGTCGCGGACGTCGCCGGTGCTCCCAACGCCCGCATGGCTGCATTGGGATCAACCGCGACCCGACGCTCCACGAGCCTGTCGAGCGCGTCGTAGTTGTGCTCTAACGAGAGCCCTGCACGCGTTTTGCGAGCCGTCTCTCTGCCAGCAACGTCATGCTCGAAGTCGAGCGCGTAGCCGTCGTGTTCGAGATGCTTCAGCTCGCCGGTTGCGTCATACGCGTAACGCGTGCGCGAGCCCGTCGGCAAGATGCGCTCGACGACGCGACCGTAAGCGTCGCGGACATAACTGATGCGACGACCCTGTTGGGATTCCGAGAGCACCCTGCCGTGCTCGTCGCGCTCGAGGATATTCTCGGTGACTTCACCCGTGCCCGGTACGATGAGCTGCGCCCGAGTCAGGCGACCCAACACGTCTCGCTGGTATTTGACCTCGCTGTCGGCGGTTTTGTCCGCAATCAGCTGACCTGAAGGGTCATATTCGAAGTACTTCCAAGATCCGTCGGGGTATTGGATCTGAGCGACGCGACCGGCAGTGTCATGCCGATAGAGCAGGTGCCGCTGATCGAAGGTATGCTCAGCGACGACGCGCCCCGCTAGGTCACGCTCGTAGGAATGCGTCTCCCCCTCGGGATTGATCACCGCGAGGAGCTTCTCCTCCGCATTGCTGACGAACTGATAAACTCGCTGATCGGGCAGAGTGATCCGCGCGAGCCCATTGATCCCCGAATGCTGCAGGCGCGTTGTCTGCCCGGCACCGTCCGTAGCAGCATTCAGACGCCCGGCGGCGTCGTAACTGTATTGCCGCGTCGTGCCATCGGGCAGCACCATCGCTGTGCGACGGCCCATCGCGTCGTATTGAACTTGGGTGACGCGACCCAACGTGTCGACGGCCTCGATGGGGCGACCCATCGCGTCGTAGCGATAGCGACTCGTGAACCCGCGTTGGTCCGTCTCACCGACGAGGTTGTGCGCTTCGTCGTATTCGTAGGTAACGAGGCGACCCTCGGGGCCGTCGACGCAAACCAGGTGTCCGCGTGCGTCGTGCAAGAACCGATAGCTCAGCCCCGTGGGATATTTGACGCTCGCGAGCTCCCCGCGCGGGCCGTATCCATATTCTGTCGTTCGTCCGTCGGCGTGGGTGACGCGCACCAAGCGATCATCTGCGTCGTACTGGAACTGCTCCTTGTTGCCGTTCGGATCGGTCGACTCGCGCACGTTGCCGCGATAGTCGTAGAAGTAATTACTGCGGGCGCCGCTGCCGTCGGTCTTCGTAAGGAGATTGCCATCCTCGTCGTACGCGACCTCTTCGAGGAGCGTCCCGTCGGGAAGCATCTCTCGCTCGGCCATACCGAGATCGTTCCAGCGATAGATGCGCGGCTCCGTGCCGGACAAGTACGTGAGCTGGTTCTCGAGATCGTAGTTGATCGCGGCGTAGAAGAGCTTGTCGGGTCCCGTCGTGAGAATGCAGCGATCATCGTTGCTGTATTCGTAGATGAAGCGAACGCCACCCTTCGTGGTCGTCGCCACCATGCGGTTTCGCTCGTCATACTCGAAGGTGTCTCGACTTCCGCAAGGATCCGTCACCGCGACGAGCCGACCCTGCTCGTCATAATCATAACGGAAGCTCGGACCGCCTTTGACGGACATCGCTGCGATGCGTCCGCGATTCCATTCCACGGCCACGTGACGACCCGCCGAGTCGACAATCTCGGTGAGCTGTTCGCCGCGATAGACGAAGTCGATGCCGTTGCCGAATTCGTCCTCCGTACGTCGCAGCTTGGCCTTGCCGTTGACGACCGTAAACAGGCGCGACTCACGCGTGTCGACGCTGCGCACGCGGTATTCGCCCGCAGTCGGACGAGTCAGCCAGAGGCGCTCGCGACGATGGTAGGTGCTCTCTCCTTCAGCGACTTTCGCGAAGTAAACACTGCGCCCCTCGCCCTCGCGGAGCGTGATGACATCGCTCTCGATCTCGAGGGATTGCTCGAGACCATGTGCCCATCCGGGCCCCAGTGTGGCCGCTTCGTCGTCGCTACGTTCCGATGAATAGAACCGCTCGAACACGAACGGGATCGGTCCGGGCAATGACGAATCTGTCGCCTTGTCGACGACCGCGCCCGAAACCAAGTCGACGGGATGACCACCTTGGCAGGTATCCTTCTCTTTCGCTCCCGAGGATTTGCCGGGCTTCTTGCCTTTGCCTTTGCCCTTACCCTTTCCACCGCCGCCGCCGCCGCCGCCGCCGCCGCCGCCGCCGCCGCCACCGCCACCGCCACCGCCACCGCCGCCGCCAGCACCGCCACCACCAGCTTTCGGAGGCGCGGGCGCAGGAGGCGCGGGAGGAACGGGAGGTGCCGGCGCGTCACCGCCACCCGCCGCGTCGGGACCGCCGGGTGCGCTTGCTGCGGCAGAGACATCGGCGCCGACGAAGAGGCCGTTCATCATGCCGGGGCTGTTCGTGATCGCTGTCATGCCGCGCTCGATGAGCACGATGGGCGCACCCATGATCGGGAATGTGCCGCCGGAGGTGTTGAAGCTGACGACCTCCTTCAGCGAGCCGGGCTCGTTGCCGTGACACGTCTTGACCACGCCACCGACGTTCAAGACCGAGGAGCCTTCGATCTTCGTGCGCATCGGTGTGCACATGAGACCCTCCGCCGTCGTTGCCATCGTCGGATAAGGAATGGGCAGCGGCCCAGGCGGCGCAGGTCCCGGCGTCAAGCAAACGCTGACGGCCATTCCCGTGACCTGATGACCCGATTTCGTGGTCACCACATCCATCTTGCACGCCGTTACTGCACCCATCGCGCGTTATCCGTTGTTGCGAGTCAGACCCTAGAGCCAAAAGCGGAAGCTGTCGAGAATTAGCCGAAATTGCTAGGCTTCGAGATCTCCATCACTCCGCCCATGAAATTGACCATGGCGCTCGTAACGACGATGCCGCTGCCGTCGATGACGATACTGCTCGCCCCGCAAGTCAGCGTAATCTTCGACGACGCATCGAATCTTGTGCAGGGCGCCCAAGAACGTCGCGCCAGCACCACCCGACATTGCCATGCTGCCGTTGACCTTTTCGATGATGGCGCCGCCCACCGTATACGCGAGCGAGCCCGAAGCGTTCTCGCTCTCGTCACCTTTGGTGGCGACGATGAGCCCAATCTGCGTCTCGCTCTTCACGCCTTCCACGCTCTCCGCGTGATCGCCCTTCACCAGCTCCACCAGAGCTGCGCCAACGGTCTGCGTCATCGATCCGGTGACGTTCAGATTGACGCCGCCCACAGCAGCAAGGATATGCGCGGCGCCGGTCGTCTCGGAATGGCTGCCGGTCACGGTGTATTGCGCATGACCGGGGCCCGTCGCTGCGTCGGACTCAGAGAAACCAGCAAGATCTGCTGCGGGACCGCCGCGGTTGGCCATCGACTTGTCACCGCCACCGCTTCCGCTTGCACCCTGGAAACCCTCGATCGCGTCCGACACGGCCGACGTGGCCTTCGCCGTCACTCCACCCAAAGCGTCCGTTAGCTTGCCAGTGATGGCGTTCGTTCCAGCGATGACGCCGGCTCGATCGCCGCCTCCGGCGCTTCCCAATGCGGCCAGCCCTCCCGAGGAGCCACCGAGCCCGGCCGAGGCCAAGCCTCCGACGCCGCCGGCAAGGGAACCTGCCATCGAAAAGTCTCCGGCACCGAGCGCCGTCACAGCTCCCCCAAGCTTATCCGCCTGCGCGGTCAGCTTGTTGATGGGCGCCATCACTTGATCGATCTTGCCTTGCACGGCGCCCTGGATCTCCGCGATGGCTTGCTCCGCCTTGGCAGCAGCCACTGCGGCTGCCTTCGCCGAGACCGCAGCAATGAGCCCCGCCAAGGGACTGCCATTCATCTCGAACTGCATACCGCCAACGGAAGTCGTTGCGTTACCAGCCACGGTGAGGCCCGAAACCGCGTTGACTTCCATGGTTCGCGCCACTCCCACAGTGACGTCTTGATTTGCGCCGATCTGGATCTTTGCGCCATTTCCGACGGTAATCGTATCATTGGCGCCGATCTGCGTTTGCGCGTTGTTGCCGACGACGAGCGTCTCGTCCTTGGTGACGACCTTGCTCCGATTGTTCGCAGTGACGATGCTCATATTGTACTGCGAGCCAATCATGATCTCTTCTGCGCCAGCCTTGTCTTCGAAGCGGATCTCGTTGACCCCGCCGCCTCCCGGCGAGCTATTGCTGCGAATCGCCGTGCGTGTCGCCCCCTCGGGCAAGGCATAGGGCGGCATGTGCGTGCCGGTATAGAGCAACCCAGTCACCATGGGGCAATCGGGATCACCGTTGACGAAATCGACGATGACCTCCCAGCCTACTCGGGGAAGCGCCATCGAGCCCGAGGTCTGCAACTGCGAGACGCGCATCCAACAGGACGCTTTGTCGTTGTCGATCCCGGCGCGATCCCAATGAAACCGCACCCGGCAACGAGCCAGCTCGTCGGTGTGGATCTCTTCCGGCGGGGAGCCGTCGGGGGCCATGACGACGGCCGTCTGCGGGCCATCCATGACGGGCTTCGGATGAATCAGAGGCACGCGATAATGCTGAAGCAAAGGGACGGCCTCCGCCTCGACCTCGAAGTCCCAAGGTCGCGGCGACGAGCCGTCATCGGCGTGCACCACGTAGCGCTGAACGACGGAATAAAGGAAGAGCTCGTGAGTCTTGTCCCCCACGAGGACCGTCACTTGACGGCCCGCAGACAAGTTGGGGCACGAAGCCGTAATCGTATAGCTGCAGAACTCGGTGCGCTCCGCATCGAGCCGGATCTGTGCCAGCGCCTTGCCGGTGTCGAGCTCGACGAAGTCGCCCGGGAAGTGGCGGAGCTCGAGGGTCGTGTTCTCCGGACTCACCGCGGTGACCGAAAGCTTCTTCTTCGGCGCGTGATAGTCGTAGTCCGTCAGCACGGCCTTCCCGTAGGTCACTCGGTGATGTCGCTCGAAACCGTAGACACCCGACTCTTCCTCGTGTCGCGTCGACCAATTGCGCACGACGAGCTCGCTTGGGCTCGGCACCGATTTCGCCACCGTCGAGTCGTCCGAAAAGTAGAACTTCTCCTCCTGGCCCTCACCTTCGCACGCGGCGTAAAAATAGATCCCCTCGCGCTCGAGTAGTCGTGAGATGAAGTTGAGCGACGTCTCTTGATATTGAACGACGTACTCCCAGGTCGGATGATTTCCGAACAGGCTGAACGTGAGTTCCGAGCTCACGAACCCGTGATCGGTAAGGACTTCCGTCACGATGTCTTTGACGGTCTTGTTCTGGAAGATCCGACTATTGACGCTCTCTGCGAGCAGAACCGAGTCGCGACACGATCCGCGCCCGAAAGCCAATGTTGCACTCGAACCCCTTTTGATGGCTGCCGTGGCTGACGAGCTCGATCGACTCGATGATCCCGGCGAAGAACGTCTCGGTCCCACCGTTGTAGCTATAGGCAAGTTGCGCGGGACTTCCGACAATTTCATCGAGGGTCGCACCTTTCGTGGTGACGAATTCGACGACGGCCGTCTGCGGAATGCCCAACGTCTGCGTGATCGTGAACATCGACACGTCGCTCGTGACGAACAGGGAGGTGGTCAGCGTTGCTTCGAACTGCATCATGGTTCCGCCTAGTTGTTCATGATCATCGGCGCCGAGATCGATGGCACCGCTGTCGACCTTGATGCTGACGCCAGCAAATGTGACGGAGGCTGGCGTCATCGTGATGACGGAACCACCCATGACGATGCTCAATGAGGCTTGGGCCGTGAAGGTCACGTTCTTGGCCTTGACGATTTGTGCACCGGCAACCGTGTCCGCCAGCATCGCGCCTCCCGATACGTTGCGATCGCCCTTGACGATGTTGATGACGGCGCCGCCGACCGTCACGGCAAGAGCGGAAGCCTCGACTCCTCTGCCCCCCTTTGACAGGATCACCTTCAAGGCGCCCGTGGTTTCCGACCGGGTCGCCGCGGCAATCAGCGATAGGTGCTGTTCGGATTCTATCGTGTTTCCCCTGTACTTAACCTTAGCAATAC
>JASGIX010000070.1:0-58652 GCA_049840955.1 Polyangiaceae bacterium | reverse complement strand
AGACTCGTTCAACGCATCGCTCGAGTCCGCCCCGCACGCTCGCGTCCGCCCCACTGGTCGATGGTTGCTCACACTTCGCCCCGGAGCGAAAACTCGTTCAACGCATCGCTCGCGTCCGCCCCGCACGCTCGAGTCCGCCCCGCATCGCTTGAGCCCGTCCCACTACTCGAGTCCGCCCCGCATCGCTCGAGTCCGCCCCACTGCTCGAGTCCGCCCCACTGCTCGAGTCCGTCCCGCGTCGCTCGATGGTTGCTCACACTACGCCCCGGAGCGAAAGGTCGTTCAACGCATCGCTCGCGTCCGTCCCACTGCTCGATGGTTGCCCACACTTCATCGGCATCGGGGCAACGCACCGCGCGCCAGTCGCCCATTCGTATCCTTTGACATTCACCGCACCGCGCGCCAGTCGCCCATTCGTATCCTTTGACATTCACCGCACCGCGCGCCAGTCGCCCATTCGTATCCTTTGACATTCACCGCACCGCGCGCCAGTCGCCCATTCGTATCGTTCGCACACGCGTCACGCATATCGCTCACCGCGCTGCATCAATGGCCCCTATCGAACACGACGGCAACCATCGCTCACCCTGTCGCTTCTACGGTTCCGCCGAGGCGTCCAGTTACGCCGAGAGACGCCTGTCGCGGGAGTTCCACTTCGAATATGGTCATTCCATTGGCTACACGGACTGCCACGTCACCGCCGTGGGCGCGCACGAGCTCTCTCGCGATGAATAGACCGAGGCCGAGGCCACTCTCGAGCACCTTCGAAGTAGCTGGTCTTTTGAATGGTTCGAAAATCGTCGGAATTGCACCTTCGGAAATGGTACCGACGTTGCCCACACATAGTCGAACCACATTCCCTTCGGTACCGTCGCAAATCAATGAAGATAGGACTCGACACAGAGCCGTGCTGAACGGCGTTACCAACCAAATTCGACATCACTTGCCCCAGGCGATCTGGGTCCCAACGCCCTTCAATATCCCCCGATTGTCGGAGTTCGAACCGCGCGTTCAGGATTTGCAGCGCCGATTTCGAGTAGTACCGAATGGACGATGTCGCCGAGATCCGAGCGAACGATGTGCATTCGGATCCCCCGCCCCTGTCGAATACACGCGAAATCGAGTAGCTGCGCAATCATGCGTGTCATCCGATCGGCAGAACTCAGGATCCGCTCTGCAGGCCGAGACGCAGGTCCGTCCGAGCTCCGCGCGATGAGTTCCGCGGACATTCGGATCGCCCCGAGAGGGGTTCTGAGATCATGACCGAGTATCGCCGCAAAGGTCTCACTCAACTGCACCGCACGTGAGAGCTCGATGTAGAGATCACGCATCTGATACTGGCGCAGTCGAGCGCGCACCGCTGAACGCACGGCGCTGAGAAACAAGTTCAATGGAATGGGTCGCTGTAGCAGCATCACATTGGCTCGGCTCAGAAGGCTCAACGGGGGAGCTCCGCGAGCCGCGAGTTTCGAGCGTTCAATCGTCAAGAGAAGGATTGGTAGATCCGACCATGGCGCCTGTGCGTCCAAGGCATCGAGCAGCGACGCGACCTGACTCGTCTCGATGGCTTCTTGGGCAATCAGCGCGGCGCCAGCATCCGTCTTCAATGCTGCAATTAGCGCTTCCCAATCGCCACAACGTTCACAAGCTAAGCCGTCCCGGAGGAGACGCTCCTCCACCATCTCGGCGTCCCTACCCGTTGGAGTCAGGATCAGCACTCGAATCCGGCGACGAATCACCTCTGATGCTCACGCTTCCCCCGCAACTGCGTACGCCGCGTGGCTCGCACCTGTCCAGCAAGCACCCCGCGGAAATCCGTCAAGTGGCGCGCCAATCCTTATGCCGTCCGGACCAAACTGGAGTTCGCGAATCGTGCGTTCATGCGGTCCCGTGCGCTTCTTTATTACGGACAAAGCTTGCCTCACCTCACCCTCGACTTCGAAATAGCGAAACAGCATTACCGTGTCCGCCACGTAGCTGACGTCGACAGGGGTTTGACCGCCACCGAAGAAACCATATTGCGCAAGGGTCATCAGCGTTGCGACTCCCTTTTCGGAAAGATAGGAGAGCAGCTCGTGCAAGTGCGCTACAAGGAAGCGCTCCGCCGGCATGGCGCTGAGATAGCCGTTCAGGCTGTCGATAACGACGATGCCGTATCCATCATCGACGTAGCCACGCAGCTTGTGAGCAAGCTCCCCTGGGCTAAATTCCGCTGGATCGATAGCGATAGTCTGAACGAATCCCTCGTCGACGTATTTCCGGAGCGGTATTCCCAAACCCGAGGTTCTGATCTGAAGATTCGTCGGACTCTCGTCGAAGCAAAGAACGATGAACTTCTCACCTCGCGACGCCGCTCGCGCGACGAATTGTGCGGCTATCGTCGACTTGCCGGTGCCCGCGGGTCCCATGAAGATCGTGCTCGTACCTCGATCGATCCCACCACCGAGCAGAGTGTCGAGCTCTGTAATCCCACTTTGCACCTCCGCACTCGAGTGCCGCGCCCGATGACTCGACGCAACCAACCTGGGGTACACCGTTACCCCACCAGAACCGATGACCATGTCGTGATAGCCACCGACACTCGCCGACGCCCGCAGCTTTCGGACTCGGATGCGCCGGCGCTCGCCGCCATACTCCGGCGAGAGCTGCCCCAGGTGGAACACACCACTCACGAGCGTCTCCGCCACCACGCCCTGGTCTCCGTCAGCATCGACGTCGATCAGCAATCCCGTGCACCCACGCTGCGTGATTTGGTCACTCAGGGTCAAAACTTCACGCCGATAGCGAAATGGATCATCGACTAGAAGGCGGATCTCCGATAAGGAGTCGAGGACCAATCGCGCTGGCCTCACGCGATCGATCTGTTCCAAAATCTCCCGACCGATTTCCTCCAGTTCGACCTCCGCGGGGGTAAAGACGGTGTAAGCCGCGCGCATTTCCTCCGTGCGTCCGCGACGCCTCATGTCGTGAACCTCGATGCCGCTGAGTGAAAAGCCGAAGGACTTGGCGAGCGCACCCAGTTGCCCCGGCGTTTCGGAGAGCCCGAGATAAAGCCCTTTCTCGCCGCACTTGGCGCCTTCGAGCAAGAATTGTAGACCAATCGTGGTCTTTCCCGTGCCGGGCGCCCCTTTGACGAGGTAAAGCGCTTCTGGGATAAGCCCGCCCCCCAAGATCGAGTCGAGCCCAGGAACACCGGTCTGCATTCGTTTACCGATCGATTGTTGGGGCTCCATAGAGCGGGATTTATACGACATCGTCGGCGCCGGCGTAAACCGCCATCTCGTCCGTGGCGGCGCTCGTGAATTGCGGTTCGCAGACACCACCCGGCGACCGATTGGGTATCTAGGACTGAATCAGGTAGCGACAACGAGCGGTCTCATGAGCCACGAGAATCTGCGAGCCACGGAATGCTCAACGAAGCGAGTCGGGACCTCGCTCTCGTTTCGTCGGTTTCCGACACCATCTCGCGTTTGACGTCCGTCGTGTCGTAGTGGCACTCTAGACGCGTTTCGGCAGGTCCGTGGCGTTCATCGCAAGGGGACCCGGGTCACACTGACAATCGGCTCTTCGGGGAAGCGTCGTCACTTACCAACTTCGTAGCCCCATTACTTCGGTCCAACCGAGTTGTGTTGAATCCAACTTGGCCGTCTTTGGTTACTCGCGCGCCACGCTCGGAGTCTCGAGCGCCGCATTTCTTTACCTGTAAGGCGAGCTAAAGCTGAGAGCTCGGAGCATCCTTGCTGGTAACGACATTCCCATGCCGACCGATTTGCTCGGGAGCAAGAAACTCGAGAGCGACTTACATCGACTCGATATCAGTGCCACCCAAACCGAACTCCGTCGATTCACGTCGGCACGACGGCGTTAAGCAGGAATGAAAATCGCGCCCAATCGCCGTATTTTTGCATATACGGAGGCATCGGAATCGCCCGAGAGCGGTGGACATGCGCCGTGCACTTCGTATGGCACGAAGCAAACCGCAGGCGCGCAGTCTTGTACATCGCCCAATTTCCGGGCAACGTGATTGAATCTGTTCTCGACTACACAGAAAGCGCAGCGCGAGCGGACGACATTGCCAACGCGCTTGCCGCAGTGGCTACCGTGGCCGCGTGTCCCCATCGGTCATCCGTTTGCCGCTCTCGTGACTCACTGGATCAAGATGCGGCATCTTGCCCATTCTGCCCCAAACGTGCGGCGAAGCTCCCATCGATTTCGAACACCACGAGTTACTTCGCTCGGCAATTGCGATAGCAAACTCTCGAGTGCGCCGTTGTTCGTCAACTAATCGCTGAGCTACGACCATCAACACAGCCAATTTGATTCGACACCACGACACGGATTAGCCCGACGAAACGCTCAACCCGTCCCACAGACTCGTCGAGCGAATTGGCGCGTGAAGAGAAGCGGCCCCCGAGCGTCATAGCAACGCACCCTCGACGGCACCTTTTGGCGGTTGGGTTGGGCGATACACGGCGCGGCCGGGTACGTCGGGCTCGGGGGCGACTTCGAAAAGCAGATAAGCTGGATTGCACGCGTACGTCAAGCGTTCTGGAACGAACTCGAGTAAACGTAGGGAACCGCTTCGCTCTCGAGCACGCCTATTCCGCAGCGAAGTGCGGAGCTCGAGATCCCGCGTCGCGTGAACGAATCTCCATGTCGAGCAGAAGCAGATACATCTGCGAAAATGGCGAGGAAGTCAGAATTTCAACGCAATTTCGACGAATGCGCCAGCTTTAGCCGCACAGACGGAACGTGGAACTCTGGTGATCCGGATCAAGGCGACGGAGTACGGAATCTGCGATGCAGATCCGGGCGGTGCCCGCAAAACGGTACGCTCGTGCTCCGACGGCGGCGCCAACGTTGTCGCGCTTTGACCTCCGACGGCGGCGCCAACGTTGTCGCGCGTTGACCTCCGACGGCGGCGCCAACGTTGTCGCGCTTTGACCTCCGACGGCGGCGCCAACATTGTCGCGTGTCGCTCTGGTGCTCGCCCCTCCGCCGAGGCCTCGCGTATCACGCGCTATCTCCCAGCGCCGAAAATCCAATTGAACGTGTCGATGTCGATGTCGATGCATTGCAATGGCGGGCGCGCGCCTCGAGTCGCCCTGAGTTCGTCCAGGATTGCCGGCGACGAGAATCACTTACGAAACTCGCGCTCGATGGTAACGACGACGAGCAACCGAAGCATGGGTTGCCTCGCGACACTCACCGCAGCCAACGACGATGCCATCGAGGAGGCGTCTCAACGTAAGTGGCCAGGGCTCGAAGTGTCGCCAGAATGGGCAGTCGATATTGCGCGTCCGATCGCAACGCAGCATCGAACGTGTCTTTTCGGAGACTCGTCCCAATTCGAAGGTGCTCGCGCGGTCGCAGCCGTAGCAGCAAAGCGCAACGAAGAGGACGCACGTGGCGCCGATCACCCCCTCCTCCGAGCAAAGCGACGTGGCGCCCCTATCCGCCCGTTACCGTCGCACCTCGTGCGTTCCCCTTACAAGACACACGCGAACACGTAAGGAACTCGCTGTTCGGCTCCACGCGTGAGCAGCTCAACGTCTTTGGACCATCGAGCTGCCCCGGCAGGAAGCGTACGGCGAGTGCCCTTAGACGATCGCGTCTTTGAGCGCCTTGACCGGACGAGCCTTCACGGCCTTGCTTGCTGGCTTGGCAGCAAAGGTGGTCGGCTCCTTCGTGAACGGATTGATCCCCTCGCGGGCAGGGCGGGCGGGCTTCTTGACGACGACGAACTTCGCAAAGCCGGGGAGCACGAACTCACCACGCTTCTTCAGCTCGCGATGCCCAATCTCCGTCAGCGAGTCGAGCACTCGCTTGACGTCTTTGCGAGCCCAACCCTCGTCCATTCCGTCGAGAATGGTCTGAATCAACGCACCCTTGGTCAGCTTCTTCGTCTTTGGTTTTGCCATGTTTTAGTACTCCCACGCGGGGGACGGTCTCCGAGTGAAACCACCGATTCGGTTGGAATGCTAGCGAAAACGCGCATTGCATCGTCGAGAACGTCGCAGGCTGCGGTCGTCCCATCCGGAACCAAGCCCCCCTTGCAGCGAGATTGCGTCGCGTCCAGAGGTCGATTTCCCGCGTCATTTCAGCCAAATTTAGCAATTTCCCGCTCCGAGACGGGCGTCGACTACGACACTTGCCAAACCCAATCTGCCAGGTCGCCGTGCACGACCACGAATGCACGGCGCGCCCCTCCGCACGAGCATTTCTTGCGCGACCGCGCCGACCGCGCAGGCACGAAGGCGCCCTTCACGTTTGCATTCCCTCCTCTACCGCACCACCGGCTGAGCCCTTCAGACGTGCGTTTTCCCCGGCGCCGAGCCATTTGTTGGGCCCCGGGCACGAGCTTCGTCCGTGCCACCGCGCCAACCGCTCAATCGCGAAGTCGTCCGTCACGCGCGCATTCCCAAAGCGTCGGCAACCAAGCCCGCGCGCGACGCGTGCCATGGCTCGGTCGCCCTGGCACCAAAACGGCCTCGTTCCTCGTGACGCGTTCCAACCGCGCGCCAGCCGCGCGCCTTGGCTTCGTCGCCCCGGCACGTGTGCGGTCCCATTCCTCGCAACACCATGGGATCTCCCACTAAATCCCCACCGTCCGAGAATTGTCCATCTGGCACGCGAGCCCCTTTCGGCCTACATCGCCCCACCACTTCTTCACTGGATCCGTGGCCTCCATTAGCCGATGGCCGCCGAGGGTCGTTTCTCTCCGAGACCCGGCGTCGAACCGGTTCGGATGTCATGAGGGCTCCCATTGCACACTTGCCGCTCCCGGCGGGGAGTCCAAGCGGACTCGCCTTGCACGAATTGGGATGTCTGGGCATCGTGCTTTTATTCGGAGTCCTGCTCGGCCTCCAACACCTGCGCACGCGCGCGGCAATCCGCCGCCTGGAGACGAAAATACGCACGATGACGCGCGAGGCTGCCGAATTCGGTCGGCACCCCGCTGACGGCGGCCCGTTGCGCTCCGTCGAGGACGCGATGGTCCAGTTCGCCCGCAAGCTCTATCGGCAACTGGCCGATGCGGAACTCGCCCAAACCGAGCTGGAGCAACTCGTATCCCTCGATCGACTGACGGGAGTCGGCAATCGTCGACACTTCGAGCAACAAATCGAACTCGAAGCCGCTCGAGGCAAGCGATATCGCATCCCCGTGTCGGTCGCGCTTTTCGATGTCGATCACTTCAAGCGCATCAACGACACTTTCGGGCACGTCATTGGTGACAGCGTGCTCGTCGACATCACGAGACGAGTGACGAGCCAATTGCGCGACACCGATTCGATTGCTCGTTGGGGCGGAGAAGAATTTGCCGTCGTAGCTCCGTGTACGCCCCTGGCTGGCGCCCAGGTATTGGCAGAGAAGCTCCGTCGCGTCGTCGCAGAGACCCCTTTCGATGTCGTAGGGACAGTGACCATCAGCGTCGGCGTCGCTCAGCTGTTGCCAGGAGAACGAGCGAAGCACTGGGTCTCCCGCGCCGATCGTTTCCTCTACCAAGCAAAAGGCCTCGGCAGAAATCGCGTCTGTGCCCACCAAGAAACCCAACGGGATAGCGCTCAGTTCGTTCTCGTTTGGGGCGAACAGTTCGTGACGGGGCAACCCAAGGTGGACGCTGAACACGCAGAGTTATTTCGGTTGGCCAACGAAATCATCCTTCTCGATCGTGAAGCTCCCTCCTCGATCGTTCTCGAACGATTCGACGCGCTGGTCAGTGAGTTGACTGCGCATTTCCAATCGGAAGAAACCGTGCTCGAAGAGCTCGGATGCGGCGACCACGACCGCAGATTACACGCAACGAATCACCAGGGGCTCCTCAGCCAGGCCCTCGAACTCCGGACGAGGCTTTGTGAGGGTCGCATGTCGCTCGAGGAGATTGCCGACTTCATCGTCCGTCGCATCGCGATCGGACACCTCGTGGCGATGGACTTGCCCCTGCTTCACTCCCTCGCTGCGAGCGAGACCAGGGTCACCATCTCGCCGCCGTCTTTGCGCATCAAGCTGCAGCGAGCTCTCGGACGCTAGGCGAGACATTGGCCACGGCGACGACCACTGACGTCGCTCGCTTCTGCTGTGTCACATCGCCACGTTCCAAGAGAAAAACCCTGTAATGCGTAACGCGCAATCCACACGTCGCACGTGCGCGGAAGCGCGATGGCACGAAGAATGGTTTCTCGGACACGTGAGCAGGTGTCCCGACGTGTGGTTCTGGTGATCGAGTGATTCGCAATCATCGGTTCTTGACAGTTCTCGCGAAGACGGCGATGAAAAGAATCCCGCTCGGTCGCTGAATTCGAAAGGTTCGACTGGATGCACGACTCGGGACGATACGCACTTTTGATGGACGCTCGGGCATACTCGGAGGTGGATTCGGTAGAGCCGTCGACGAAGGGAGCATTCCTGCTCGCGACAGCAGACTTTTCGGAAACAGGGCCCATCGTTCACTCGGTGAGTGAGGGTTTTCTGCTGCTTCATGGCTCCGCCGCGGGTGGGCTACTCGGCGCTCAACTACGACGACTCGTCGTGCCTTCGTGGAGCGAAGAGGACCTGCTCCGACTCGAAAAATGCTTGAGGGAGTCGAGCGTGGTGCGCGAGCGATGTCGCTTGTTGACGGCCACTCAAGGTCTCGTTCAAGTCGAACTCGAGATTTCCCGATTGGTCACCCAAACCGGGGAGGCGCAGCTTCTGCACTTGGCGATCCTGGACGCCGACACGAGACAAAGCATGGCGACGCAAATCGCCGGGCTGGTGTCGTCCTTCGACGCCGTGCAGAGCGAGGTTCCCATGGGCACCTGGGAGTTGCTGCCCGACGAAGGCTGGACCACGCGGTATTCGCCGGAAGCGCTGGCCATTCACGGCCTTCGTCACGAGCACGCAGCCGAAGACCCGGACGTACTGACGAACTGCATCCACCCCGCCGATCGGACTTACGTGAAGCAGGCCCTCGAAGCCGCCGTTCGGGAGTGCAAACCTATCGATCTTTTGTACCGTGTCATCTCGCCAGCTTGCGAGCTTCGCTGGATTCGACTTCGCGCGACGCCACTCGAGCGAACGATTCATCGAAGCTACCGCGTCGTCGGCGTCGTCTTCGACGTCACCCATCGAGTGAGGACGACTGCCTCCCTGCGTGACGCCGAGCAACGATACCAAGCTGCAGCAGAAGCCAGTCGCGATGCACTTGCATTTCTCTCCCCGCTGCGTACGGAGTCGGAAGCCATCTCGGACTTCGTCATCATGGACGTCAATCGACGGGCCTGCGAGCTGCTTTCGCGTGACCGGTCGGCACTCGTCGGGCGTCCCATCGGACAGGTGGTGCCGATGTTTCGAACCACGGCACTCCTCGACCGCTTTGCAGAGGTCGCGGAATGTCACGAGCCCTACCAAATCACGCTGCGAAACCAAGCCGAACAAATCGACGCGGATTGGATTCAGCTCCAGGTCGTACCCGTCGGCGACGGCATTGCCATCTACGTTCGCGACGTCTCTGCGGAGAAGCGACTCGAGGCGCAATTGGCACGCGCGCAACGTCTGGAGTCCATCGGACGAATGGCGACCGGAATCGCCCACGACTTCAACAACATGCTTTCGGCGATCAACGGGTTTACGACGATTGCACGAGATGGGCTCGGTGACGCACCCGAAGCGCGAGACGATCTGGAACAGGCCCTCATCGCCGCAGGAAGGGCCTCTCGACTGACACGTTACTTGCTTGCCTTCGCCAGCCGGCAGCCCCTATCCCCCGAACGGGTGTCCATCAACGACGTCCTCAGGGAACTCTCGCGGATCCTCTCCCGAATCCTGGGCAATGACATTCAGCTGCATCTCGATCTGGATCCGAAGGTCGTCGCCGCTTGGGTGGACTCGAGCCAGCTCGAGCAGGCCATCATCAACCTTGCCACGAATTCGCGAGATGCGATGCCCCGCGGAGGACAACTTCGGATTTCGACACGACTCCTCAACGAAGTATCGACTGACGACGGGCGGCAAACGAAGGCTGCCCGAGGGATCCCGGCGTCGACGTTCCTAAGCGGACCGGACGGGCTCCTTGCGCAGAAGGCGATCCTGGGCCCTGCCGTTCGTATCTCCGTGAGTGACACGGGTCACGGGATCGATCCCGCTACTCGCGAACGCGTCTTCGAGCCGTTTTTCACGACCAAAGGTCCAGCACAAGGAACCGGGCTCGGACTTGCCATGCTCTATGGCTTCGTCAAACAGAGTGGGGGCACCATCGAGCTCGAGTCGACATTGGGACAAGGCACGACGTTTCACGTCTTTCTTCCTCACTGCACGGGCGCACGAAAGTCGGATCCGTACGCTACGGCGGCGGTCATTTCGGGACCGATTTCTCACGGTAACGAGACCATTCTGCTCGTCGATTGCGACGAATCGGTGCGGCGCGTGGCTCGACGCATCCTCGAGCTCCATGGCTACAAAGTCATCGAAGCGGCTAACGCCGGAGAGGCCTACTTCGAACTCGAGGCCAAGAGTCGCACCATCGATCTCTTGTTGATGTCGCCGCAGCTCCCCAGAGTCGACGCGTGCGAATTCGCCGTCCGCGCGAAGCAGAACCATCCGGGACTTTCCGTCCTTGCCATGTCTGGCGCCTTCGATCAGTTGACGCTGGATCGGTTCGCTGAGGCCACTCAGGCGCACTTTTTGTCGAAACCCTTGAGTCCGGAACGACTCATCGCTGCCGTCCGAGAAGCACTGCGTCACCGCGCACAGCGACGTTCGCGCAGCTACGCCCCGCCGCCGTGAGCCGTGCACGACGCGCCGACGTGTAAGCCCGCCGCCGTGCACGACGCGCCGACGAAGGACCTACCTGCGGTTCATTGCACAGCCGCGCGCGACTCCCGACGTTTGCGCGACGCCCTAGCCAACCGGCGAAGCACGGGAACCGTGTCGTCGAAGGAAAGGCAGGCATCGGTGATGCTCTGCCCGTATCGCAAACATTCCCTCGGAGCTATGGGTTGGTTGCCGGATTCGATGAAGCTTTCGAGCATGACACCGAAGATTGCCGCCTCGCCCCCTTCGATTTGTTCTGCCACGGCTTCCGCGACGATGGGTTGGCGTGCGGGATCGCGGCGGCTATTGGCATGACTACAATCGATCATCACTCGCTCCGGCAATTCTGCCTGTGCCAACCGCGCCCGAGCATCGCGCACGCAGGCTTCGTCGTAATTCGGCCCCTGGGATCCCCCCCGCAAAATGACGTGACAGGAGTCATTACCGCGCGTCGCCACGATCGCGGCGAGGCCCTGCTTCGTCACGGAAAGGAAATGATGAGGCGAGCGCGCCGATCGGATTGCGTCGATTGCCACCTGAAGATCACCCGTCG
Source organism: Polyangiaceae bacterium (assembly GCA_049840955.1). Classification (GTDB taxonomy): domain Bacteria; phylum Myxococcota_A; class Polyangia; order Polyangiales; family Polyangiaceae; genus FEN-1139. The sequence goes on along the minus strand of JASGIX010000070.1, from coordinate 47,308 downwards.
TCGCATTCTTGAAACCGACGGGCATCGAGAGGCCGCTCGCCAGTTCGCGATGGACTTGGCTTTCCGTCGTGCGAGCACCGATCGCGCCCCAGGACACGAAATCGGCAACGAACTGCGGTGAGATCGGATCCAAAAACTCCGTGGCGATGGGCAGGCCGATGGCCGTCACGTCTCGAAGAAAGCCACGTGAAAGCCGTAGACCTTCGTTGATGCGAAAACTCCCGTCGAGGCCCGGATCATTGATGAGCCCCTTCCACCCGACCGTCGTCCGCGGCTTCTCGAAGTACCCCCGAAGGACCACGAAGAGGTCATCCACGAGCTCACGCGCGATCCGCTCGAGTCGATGGGCATAATCGAGAGCTGCAGCGGGATCGTGAATCGAACACGGACCCACGATGACGAGCAGCCGCTCGCTCCGCCCGCCGACGATCTCGGAAATGACCCGACGGGATCCCGCCACGCAGCTCGCCGCCGCTTCGTCGACGGGGATTTCCTCGATGAGAATGGCGGGGGGAATGAGCGGCCTAAGGGCTTCGATGCGCAAATCGTCGGTGGTCGGTGTCATGTCCGTCGCGCAACTATGAGGCGCCGAGCGGGAGCGCCAAGCGTCCAAAAACACCGGCCTTTGGGCGGGTTCTCCGGGAATTGGGCCAAAACTTGGATTTCAGGCATTCCCTTCGCCCATGACGGTAGAAGCCCTGCTCGAATCCGAGCCCGAGCTCCCCGCTGGCGAGGCGCGGTTCGTCCGCTCGGGCGAAGTAAAGTCGATCCTGCTGCGCTGCGAGCGCGAGGGCTATCTGGTCGTAGAGGTTCCAGAATTCCGTGCCGCAATCCGCGGTCGGTTGGCTTGGCTCCTCGAAGAAGCAGTCGAACGCGTGCTCGAACTCCGAGGGGCTTGTCCGCCGGGCGTCGGGGCGTCGACCGATTCTCGAAGGCTCCCTACGCGACCAACTCTACCGAGCCCGACTTCTGGGCGCCCCCGGGCTGATGCTCGCCCTACCGAGCCTCGAAGGCATCACGAGTCGCATCGGTGCTCTCGATGCCGACGACAGCGCCACGTTGCGTTGGTGGATGGGATGCACGCGGACCTTCCCCGTACGTCTCTACCTCGACGTCAGCGATTGCATGTTGGGGGTGTACCTCGAACCGGTGACCCTCGCGGAAGCGCTGCGAAGTTCACGCGCGTCGGAGTTGGGAGGCTCGCGCCAGGTCGTCGCCGAGTGGGTCGACAGCAAGAGCAGTCCATCGGCCCCGCCGGACGACGATGCTGTCGAATCAACGAAGGAAGTGAGTCTCGGTGAAGCGGACGAGGAGATTGACTTGCACCGCTCGCCCACCCTTCCGCCCAGCGGTTCCGCTGATGCGGAGTGTCTCTCGGCGCTCGCGATGACGTGCTGTGATGCATCGGCCTTGGACGACACCGATGCGTCTTCGCAAGCTTTGTGTCGGTCCGACGTGGCAACGACGGCTGACGAACGCGCGGAGCTCATGGAAGAGCCCTGCCCCTTTCCCTCGTTCACCGAGCCAGCTCAGGACACGTTCACCGAGCCAGCTCAGGACACGTTCGCCGAGCCAGCCCAGGACACGTTCGCCGAGCCAGCCCAGGACACGTTCGCCGAGCCAGCTCGGGACACGTTCGCGACGGAGCTTTCTCCTCGCGAACTCGCTGAAGAGGAGCCATCCTCCGAAGCTTCCGACACGTCCCTGGTCGACGATGGGCACGGGGCGGAACGGGCAGTACTCGAGAGTGAAGGATTGCCTGATACGACCGACGGCGCCGCGGCTCCGGGACGCGAGCAACCCGCGGACCATCGTACGGCTACATCAGCCCCAGCCGACGCAGAATCCGCCGGTGTCGACACGGAAGCGCTTGGGGATCTCCCTCGAGCACGCGCCCGATTCGAGCGCGCACCGAATACGACAGCGGCAATCCAAACGGATTGCACAACGACGACGGCGAATTCACTCACCTCGATGGCCGCGCCGGAAACGCCGATTGCGCACAGTCCATACCATCCCACCCGTCCTCTCAACGTCGAGGCACCGAATGCCTGGCGACATTGGATGCAGAAACTCGACGCCGCTCGCGGACCCAAACCGCTCAATGCCATCGAACAATTGTTCATCAACGCATACGTCCCGCTGAACGACGCGTATCACCGCGGGATTGCAGGGCCCGAAGCGGGTGCGGTACTCGAGAGTTGGTCGACGAGCTTCGCCCGCAGCTACTCAGAAGCCTTCGACGCCATGCGAATGCGCGGACGTCGACCGATGATGGTCCTCGACATCCCCGAAGCTGCCCAACGCTTGGCGCGACTACATGGCGCGCGGAGCGTGCAGCTCGTCCTCGTGGACGGGATGCGCTTCGACGTTGGCGCGCGCGTCGAGAACCATCTCGTCTGCGCCATGGGACAACAAGCGACTCTGACGGATCGGTTCCTGCTTTGGAGTGCACTGCCCTCCACGACCGCCCAGCAGCTCGAGCTCATCGCTCGAGGTGCCGAAGGCCTCAAGAACGGCGATATCCATTCGGAGACGCCCGTCCTCGTCGCGCGCGGGCGTCAGGCATCTACCCTGCGGCGAGTGCGCGCCGGCAGTCGGGAACTCCTGAAGCTCGACCTCGTCGAAGCCCGTCTCGGTGAGCCTGGTGGCCCCGTCGCTCAACGACTCGACCAGCTTGCCATCGAGATCAGCGACGCGCTCTCTTCCGCCTTCGCGCGCCTGGCGCCACGAACCCTGGTTGCCGTCTTCGGGGATCATGGCTTCTGTCTCGACACGACCGATAGCGGCTCCTCCAGTCTGAAACAGGGCGGCGCCACACCAGACGAAGTGCTCGTCCCGGGGTTCGCGTGGCTCGTCGGACAGACCCACTGACCGTCGACAGACGTCGAGAAGCGACGGGTCGAGCGTGCCTAAGAGGCCGAGCGGTACCGAGTCTGCAGGCTCTTTCGCTGCTGCTCGACCGCGGCGAGTGCGTCATTCAGTCGGAATCTCGCCAGCACGGAATTCGACGAGCTCCGCCGTAACCCATCGCAGCGCCTCTTCTGCGGAGGGAAACGGCTTGTGCCCTGACTGTGCCCGCGAGAGCATTTGAATCCCGACGATGACGCTCGCAACGACGGAAGAGACGAATCCCTGCCCCTCGCGCACCACGGCGACGCGAGTCACGCAGCGATCGGTATCTTTGATGAGCTCGGCCAAGGCGGCCCGAGCTTCGGCGCTCGGGGCTTGGGTTCCCGGCAGTGAAATCGAGAGAACGGCGGTGCGCTGTGCTCGTTGCCTATCGCTCACCTGACGGGCGAAATCCTGCAAGCGACGACAGACGAGGGGGTTGATGTCCCGCAACCAAAACATCACGATGAGTGGTCCGTAGCTGCCGACCCAATAATTCGGACCAGAACTATTCTCGATGAGCAATGGCATACCCGCTGGCCTCGATTCCCCGTGGCACGTGCCGACGCCTGAGATGACAGCAGAAACCATTACCGCATCGGCCTAGCGCCGAAAAGAGGCAAATCCAGCGGGTGACCAGGACGGATGGTCGCTACGGACCCGTGGTCATTGGGACGATCGGATGTGATGCGTGGACTATTCGTCCGAGCGGGAATCACTTCCTGTCGAGGGACTCGGGGCAGCTTGGGATTCGCGCTCGAGGTACCTGAAGATGGTTCGCGGATCCACACCGAGATCGCGAGCCGTCTGGGTTCGATTGCCGTTATTTCGTTCGAGCACCTCGAGGACGTACTTGCGCTGAAACTCCTCTTTGGCCTTCTCGAGCGGGACGATCGTCTGCGTTTCCTGCCCCCCGAGGTCCAAATCCTCGGGGCCGAGCAGGGTACGTTCACACAGTACCAGGGCTTTCTTCAGCCGGTTTTCGAGCTGCCGCACGTTCCCCGGCCACGGATACTTACGAATCGCCGCGAGCGCTTGCGGCGAGAACCCTCGCACCTGACTCTTGAGCTCCTCGGCATGCTTTGCGAGCAAGGATTTCGCGATGATGAGCAAATCATCGCCGCGATCGCGCAAGGGCGGGAGCCACAAGTTGACGACGTTCAGGCGGTAATACAGGTCCTCGCGAAACTCGCCGGTTTTGATCATTTCCTCGAGGTTGCGATTCGTCGCTGCAACGATACGAATGTCGCACTTTTCGGGACGACTATCCCCGACGCGGTACACGGTGCGCTCCTGAATCGCTCGAAGTAGTTTGACCTGGAGCTGTGGCGTGAGTTCTCCCACCTCATCCAGAAATAACGTACCCGTGTCCGCCTGCTGGAACTTACCTGGTCGACTCGCGATCGCGCCAGTGAAGGCTCCCTTCACGTGCCCGAACATCTCGCTCTCCATCAGGTTCTCGGGGATGGCTCCGCAGTTGACGGTGACGAACGGCCCCTTTGCCCGATGGCTCGAGCGGTGAAGCTCTCGAGCAATCAATTCCTTGCCCGTGCCCGTTTCCCCCGTGATGAGCACGCTGATGTCCGTCGTGGCCACACGTTGCAGCTTACGAAACACTTCCATCATCGACGGACACGCGCCGATGATCTCCCCGAAGTGCTTCTGCGATAGCTCCGCACTGAGCTTCTCCTTGTCGGCACGCAACGCGCTCACGAGCATCGCGTTCTGCAGGATGAGCGACGCTTGTGCCGCGAGGATCGTCAACAGATCGAGCTGCTTGCGATTGAACAGGGATTTGATCTGGTCGTTTCCAACGTAGAGAGCGCCGATCACGTCCCCCTGGCTGAGAAGCGGAACGCACATCACGCTGGAGAGTTTCAACGCAATCACGCTCTCACTTTTGCCAAAGGTCGTATCGGACAAGGCATCGCTCACGATGATTGGACGGCGAGTCTCGATGACCTGGCGAACGATGCTGTCACTCAGAGCACCCGACGCGTCCACCAGGGCTTCGCGCTTGACGTTGCGCGCCGCACGAACCCTCGGTTGCCCGGGTTCGCCCTCCGACGGATCGACGAGCAAGACCACCCCTCGACCGGCGCCAGTGATCTCGATCACGTCGTCGAGAAGCGCCTCGAGGAGTTCGTCGACGGAACGACTCGTCATCAGCTTTTCGCTGAAGGATTGCAGTCGCCGAACGCCGGCTACGTCGCCGTCGCGGCTGGACCTTTCGCCGTCGGCACCCTCCCCGCTCCCGCCATCGTTGCGAGACACTTCGCTGAAGATACTGAACCCGAGCTGCGACGACCCGAGCTGGATTCGATCGCCATGAACCAGTCTCGCGCGCCGCTTCTTCTTGCCATTGATGAGGATCTCGCCGCGCTTGTCGAGCTCCTCCAGCTGAAAATCCCGCCCATCGAATAGGATCTCGAGCGTGATGCTCTGCAACGTCCGATTCCGAAAGGTGAACGTCGTTGCTCAACTCGCGCCCAATGGTCGTCATGGGCTTATGGATCGCGTAGAGCACCGAATCGCGATTCGGTGGATAATATCGGAGAGTTGCCATGAGTCGGCGTCAGCCTAGCAGACTTACTCGAGAGAACCGACTACCTGAAGACCTATCTGATCCGGTGCAATCGTCGGGATCACGGCGTGAACCGTGCCAAAACGCGGGGTTCTCGTTTGGGCGACGGCCGACGTGTCTTCGGCGCGGCCAAGTCCGCGCGACGAGCCACTGCTGAAAACGCCGCCGGCGATGAGCCCGAGCGTGGTTGCCGTGCCCATGAAGATGAAGCCGCGTCGGGCGGGTGGCCCACCTTCACCGGCATACAAAAGAAACACGGGAAGTGACGCAGCAGCGCCAATCCCGGCGCCGCCCCACATCCACGCAATTTGCGTCTCCGTCGGCACGAGCAGCGCGCCGAGCCCCCCAGCAGCGACCATGCCAACGTTGTATCCCACCAAGCCGCCCACCGACGTTCCGTCGTTGGCCTGGCCCCAACTGCCATTGGTCGAGCCGTACCCGAACATCGATCCGATCGACGTGCCCCAGATAGCGCCGCTCAGCGCAAGGGTGCTCGTCGTCGGCGGGGGCTGAAGGAACTCGCCAGCAAAGTAGCCAGCAACCCCACCCACGGTCAATCCGAGCGCAGCCGCCCTCGCGAGTCCTCGGAAGCCCCAAGCATTCGACTCGTTTGCTCGCACGCGCTGGGTTCCCCAAATCCCGAGCCCCTCGCCGGCGCCCAAGAGCAGGCCCGCCGTGATGGCCATCGGCTGACCGCGCTTCATGGTGGGTCGATCGAGGGCGAACGCGCCAATCGGCGCCGCAACTCCGAGTGCTATCGGAGCCAAAAGGAAGATACCCGGATCGGAGAGCTTCATCTCCGTGGATGCCCAAATCCCGAGACCTACGCCATATGCGGCCGAAGTGACGTAGAGCGCTCCCATTTCTTCGGCGCTGCGGCTTCGGCGGCTGCTCGTGCTCGCAGTCGAGGGCATGGTGGTACCCGAGGAGTACCCCGTCGAGTATCCCGGTTGAGCCGTCGAGTATCCCGGTTGAGCCGTCGAGTATCCCGGTTGAGCCGTCGAGTATCCCGGTTGAGCCGTCGAGTATCCCGGTTGAGCCGTCGAGTATCCCGGTTGAGCCGTCGAATACCCGCCTGCCTGGGGTGCCACTTGGTTCGGATAGGTGGACGCCGGGTAGGACGAGCCCGGCGTCGATTGTCCTTGGACGTTCGGTTGTTGATAGCCGGGTTGTGCCGGATAGGTCTGAGCCTGAGGTGCCATTTGGGCTCGTGCCTCGAGATGGACCGTGGCCGCGACGGACAGACCAAACCAAACACCAAGGAGCTTCGTGGAGCGCATCGGCAATCCTTATCGCGCGAAAGCGTCGAGCTGTCGACGATCAACCGAAGCGAACGCGGCACGTCCGCTTTCCTTCGGCGCGTTCGGCGCGTTCGGCGCGTTCGGCGCGTTCGGCGCGTTCGGCGCGTTCGGCGCGTTCGGCGCGCGGGAGAATCACACCGAGCCCCCAAGCGAGCGGTATGCGGGACGAATGGCTAAGGGACCCGTGCTCGGTGCGCCGAAGACGCGCGTCCGTCCGTGCACCCGAGGAATCCGTCGATTTGACGCCCATGGCATGCCGAACGTGCTTGGACCTGGGCGCGCCGTCGAATCAGTCGAGTTCGCGCCGCAACGGGCGGCCGACGAGATCCTTCACTGCAACGAGCGTGGGCTTTTTCTCGAAGAGGACGCGATAGACCTCTGTCGTGATCGGCATTTCTACCCCGAGGCGCGTCGCGTAGTCATAGGCGCTCTTCGCTGTCGTCACGCCCTCCGCGACGTGCCCGAGTCCGGAGAGCACCTGCTCGAGTTCGGCCCCGCGCCCAAGCTCGAATCCAACCGTGCGATTTCGACTGAGTTCCCCGGTACAGGTCAGGATCAAATCACCCATTCCGGCAAGGCCAGAGAGCGTCAGTGGATTGGCCCCGGCGCGCACCGCAAGCCGAGTGATCTCGGCAATTCCCCGCGTGATGAGCGCCGCACGGGAGTTGTGACCGAAACCGAGGCCATCGCACGCACCAGCAGCGATGGCGATCACGTTCTTCAGTGCCCCTCCGAGCTGAACACCGACGAGATCGTCGCTCGTGTAGACGCGGAAGCGCTCCGTAGCCAGTCGTTGCTGGGCCGCTTCTCCCACGGTCCGATCGCTCGCTGCCAGCACGATATTGGTCGGCATTTGCAGACCGACTTCTTTGGCGAAGCTCGGTCCGGAGAGCACGGTCACGAAGGGAGTCCGCTCACTGCCGAGTTCTTCGAGGATGACCTCCGTCATCAATCGTAACGAGCCGTTTTCGATCCCCTTGGTTGCGTTCGCGATGATCGCGTCACGGGCAAAGTGGGTTCGCGCGGCGGCCAGGTTGGCGCGCATCACGTGTGAGGGCAGCGCAAGCACTACCAGATCGGCCCCGACCAGCGCTTCTTCGAGACTGGCTGTGGGAACGACGACTGCAGGCAGGTTGAATCCCGGAAAGAACTCCCGATTCTCGCGTTCAGCCTGCATGCGCGAGGCGTGCTCTCGCTGCCAGGTCCACAGCGTGACCTTCGGGTTGCGTTCGGCCATGACTCGAGCCAGGGCGGTACCCCAAGCTCCGGCTCCTAGGACTGCACAGTGACCCATGTGGTGGGCCGACGATGATCCTCGATTTCCGGTCTGTCAATCCGAGCCAACCCGAGTCGAGGGTAAAATCGAGCGCGTTCTGCCCGATTCCTTTGCGCCAAGCCTCGATTCCGTGGGAGATGCTGCTGGTCGGTTCGCCGTGGGAACGGCGCTGACCGGAAGGCGAGGGAACCCATTTCCTCGGCCAGGACGCTCCCCGGCGGTGGACTGCACTGGTGCGACGAAGGTGACGACCGCCGAGGTTGCCCTCCGAAGCAACCCCGAGCGGTGGGAAGCCCGGACGGACAGGGGAACGTCGGCGCGCTCCGCTTCCCCGTTTCGGGGCGAGTGAGGCTATGCTCCCGCCATGCGATTCGCCTGCCTGATCCTTGGCGCCCTCGTTTGCGTCGCCGGATGCACCAAAACGGAAACGCTCGGCACCCAGAGTCTCACGCTGGTCGGTAAAGGGATCGTCAACGATCCGAAGAATCGCTCGTTGCGCTTCGACCTCTTGAAATTCGGCCTCGAGAGCTTTTGCAGCGAGATGAAGAAGCGAGGGATCGCACTCAAGCTGAGCGACGAACACCCGGTGATGGGTCGCTTCTTCGCCACGGATTGCCAGAGCGAAGTCATCGACGACGAGCAGCGCAAGTCACTCATGTTGCGCTTCACCGGCCAAGGGTACGCGTGGACGAACGTGACTGGCCGCATCGGATTCGAGGTCGTCTCCCTCGTCGAGTACGCAACCGACTTCCAACTCGCAGAAGACGAATCGCTCTACGTCTATTTTCGTCCGCGCAACATCCAAGCGACGACCTACCAAACCAAAATGGTCGAATCCACGCAGGCCCAGGGAGCCATGGCGCTCGCCCGCGTCGATCCGAACCGAATAGGCAAGCAAATCCTCTCCGCTCAGCTCGAGCGAGGCTTCACGGTCATCCGCAGAGACGACCGGGGTGAGACCGAATACGGGTTGGGCGTCATCGCAGTCGGTCAATCGCCGTTCAAGCCCTTCGTGGTCCAATCGACCAAGCAAACGCTGGCGAACGACCGAACGGAGATCCATTCTGGGCAACAGGATCTGTTGAGCGGCTTCGAGGTCACCTCGGAGGAGTCAGGCCCTTACGATCACTGCAAGCATCGATGGCGCGGCCGCAGTCGACGTTTTCCTCGTATCGAAACTCGAAGGGACACAGTTGCTCGCTCGGTACGTTTCGCAACCTGGAGCGGTCACACTGAGCCAGCCTCCTTACCTGGAGGACTCGATTCTCTACGGCAATCTCTGGCAGCGCACCGTCTCCCTGCCGCCAGGAAGTTACGATTTGCTCTTCGACAACACGGGCAGCCTCGGACGCTCCACCCCGGCCACCGCCCAGGGCGACGACCGCGCGGTCAAGGTCGATTACGTCGTGCAGTTGGGCGACGCGCCCTGAATCGACTCGCACGCGCAGCCGAAGACGACCCCCATATGGGTCCGCCCAGCGACCGTCTGTTGCCCCGCGCTTCAGCCGAGAGTAGAAGGGCCCAACAGACTGACCCCCTCGGAATCCTTACCGTGTCGAAAAACGCAGTCCTCCGTTACGGCTTCTATTCCTTTTGGTTCGGCCTCATTCCGGGGGCACTCGCGCTCCTCGTGGTCGTTTGGTTGAGCTCGAAGGATCCCGACCAAGCCTCGGCCCTGCTTCGGTTGAAGGAGATCGTCGCCGACCAGCCGGTGCCGGCGATCATCGTGTTCTTCACGTTGTTCGAGATGCTCATCTACTCGGTTCGGGATAAGCTCCCCCTCGCGGATCTGGTCGGATACGCCGGTCCGTCGAGTCTGCCCCGCGAACTTCGGACCGAGTACGAACAAGCTCAACAGCTCACGTCGGACGCACGTCGGCTCATGCGCAAGCATCGCAGAGCACTCGAAAAGGAGCTGGGCTCGGCAACGAGGACGGAGTTGAACCGAGTCGTCTCGGACCTCGAGCGAAGCCTGGCGAGCGAACCCTTCGACACCGAGCACTTCCGTGAGGCTTACGACGCGGCGTCACGGTCGGTCGTTCGACATCTACAACGCTGGCAAAAGAGCGATGTTCGTGAGTACGCGGAATCCATTCTCATCGCGGTCGCCGTGGCGTTGCTCCTGCGGGCATTCGTCGTCGAAGCGTTCAAGATCCCCAGCGGATCGATGCTGCCGACGCTGCAGCTGCAAGACCACATCTTCGTGAACAAGCTCAGTTACGGCCCTCCCATCCCCATGACGAAGCGCCGCCTCTGGAACGGCCTTCCGCCAAAGCGGGGCGACGTGATGGTCTTCGAATACCCCAATCCCAATCCCGTCCCTCGTCAGGATTACATCAAACGCGTCATTGCCCTTCCGGGCGACACTCTCGAGGTTCACAGCGGCCACCCCATCATCAACGGGTGGCCCGTGCCGAGTTGCTCCGCAGGCCAATACGACTTCGAAGAGGGTCCGGGGGTCTTGAAGCACGGCGAGCTCTTCGTCGAATTCCTCGGGGATTATTCGTACCTCACGGTGTACGAGGACAACCACCTGATCGAGCAAGAGCAAGGCCCGTATCACGTTGCGCCCGGCGAGGTCTGGGTCATGGGCGACAATCGCAACAACAGCAGCGATTCGAGGGCTTGGAATCACGGGCTCGGCGGCGGGGCCCCCTTCGAGAACATCAAGGGCCGAGCGCTATTCGTGTGGCTGAGCTTCGGTTCCGATGGTTGGCCGAGCCCCCATCGAATTCTGACGCGAGTCATGGGGCCGCCGAAGCTCCCCGCGGGTACGTCGCCGGCAGTCGTAGCCAACGTCGAGCGTTGTCTGACGCAGCGACCTGCCGTCACCAATCCGCCTCCGCCGAAGTCACTCGGCACCAACTAGAGCTCCAAATCGGTTTGCTCACCGTCACGAAAACGCCGAAACCGGAGCGAACCGAATGCCCGAGGAGCGAGCACCGAAAGACCGGTACCTGCATCTCTCGTTCGCCGGGCGCCGCGGCACCCAGCACCAACCTGGTCATGTCAAGCGGGGCCTTCGTTCAGATACGAGGCCACACGAAGGCGAGCAGCCGATTCCCGACAGCATGCGACGGAAGTCGCCGCCGCGCAGTCCCCATGCGTGTCGGTGACGCGCGGAATGGGCCATCGCGATGCCGCATCCCGGATCTCGGGAAGGAGCGCGGAAAGCAGGATCGCGAACAGCTCACCCTGGTTGGTCATTCCTGACAGCCTACGACCCCGTTGAGAACAAACTTCCCCAGTGGCAACGGTCGAATGGGGCTTGCCGTCGGACAATCCTAGCCGATGCTACGGCCATGACTCCTCACGACCCTGCTCATCCTCTGCCCGACGCGAACCGTCGCCTCGCACGCTTGGCCTGGCTCCTGGTCTGGTTCGTCGGTGCGGTGATTCTATTTGGAGCCGTGGTCAGGGTGACTGGATCGGGCGCGGGTTGCGGGGTCCATTGGCCTACGTGTCAAGGCGAGGTGTTTCACCTCCCGCGACGGCTCGAGACAGCGATCGAACTGTTCCACCGAGTCACGTCGGGGTTGAGCTTCCTCGGCGTGGTGGCCCTTGGCGTAGTGTTCGCTCGTCAGCTCCCTCGAGGTCACGCGGCCAGACGCTGGGCCACCTGGGCCATCCTGTTCATCGTGGTCGAGTCACTGATCGGCGCGGTACTCGTGCTCTATGGCCTGGTCGTCGGCGATCGCTCGGTCGCGCGCGCGTTCATGGTCCCCGTGCACCTCGCGAACGCGTCGCTACTCATGGCGAGCTTGGTTCTGGCGGCGAGGGCGGCGACACATCCCGTGTCCATCTCGACGCTCTTTCGCGCGTCGGAATCGAAATGGTGCCAAGTGCTGTTGGGCGGGCTCCTCGTCACGTCGATGCTCGGTGCCGTGACGGCTCTCGGGGACACGCTGTTCCCGCCAGATGCCCGATTGGGCGTGAGCGAGCGGCTCTTCCTCGATCAAGGAACCCGTGCTCATTTTCTCGAGCGGATGCGCATCGTCCATCCTGCCGTCGCGCTGCTCGTATCTGGACTCACCATTCGGCTCGCCTTGGGAGTGCGCCTCGACCCTTCGCAATCAGCCGAAACGCGACGCTTGTCGACGAGCATCGCCGCGGTCACCGCTGTCCAAGTTGCAGCGGGCACGCTAAACGTCTGGCTACGCGCCCCGGCTCCGATGCAAATCGTCCACTTGGGTTTTGCGTTGGCATTGTTCTGCCTGGTCGTACTCCTCTGGGCACAACTCGGTGAACAGGAAGAGCGCTCGTCGCACGCGAAACCGAGCACTCAACCTCGACCGAGCAAGAGTCCCATCACCGCACCATAAAGCGTGGAAATGTAGGGATTCGAAGTGATAGGGCACGCGCCGCTGCGGCAACCAACGAGGCGGTAGTAGAGGAATCCGACGATGGCCCCGCCCGCGACGAACATCAAAAGTCTCATGGGCTTTCGCTCTCCAACGCTGCGCTCAAGAGGCATCGGAACGACTCGGAACCGAGTGTTTGCGCACTTCATCCATGTCGAGCTTCATCGCTTGATCGATCAGACTCTCGAGCGCCGCCTCTGGAAGCATCCCCGGCTGTTTGAGTAGAAGGACTCCGTCGCGAATCACCATCAACGTCGGGATCGAACTGATTTCGAAAGCCTGAGCAATCCCGGGCTCGTTCTCGGTGTTGATTTTCGCAAACGTCGCTTCTGGATGTTTGTCGCTCACCCGCTCGAAGATGGGCCCGAACATCCGACATGGTCCGCACCAGGGCGCCCAGAAGTCGACGAGCACGAGGCCCTTCTCCACGGTCTGCTTGAACGATGTTTGAGTCACGTTGACGGTTGCCATGTCGTTTCGCTCCTTCGGCACCGATCCCGTATCCGGTGTCGACCACGTAGATATGGAGCCCTCGAGCCGCAAAAAGGATTCGCCCCGGCTCCTCCAGCAGTGGCCAGTGTCGAGGAGCGGAGCGTGGTGCCCCGAGCCTCGGTTCGTTCGACAGCCTCTCGGGACGTGGCAAAAAGGAGTACGTTCCGAGGGCGTACGTCGCTTGACCGCCAAGACCATCCTTCTCACCGGGGCAACCGGGTTCGTCGGCCGACACGCTGCGATTGCGCTCGAAGCGGCAGGATACGCCGTGCGAGCCACCTCGAGGACGCCGGCACTCGCCCGGAGCCGGTATCCCAACGTCCACTTCGTGCATTGCGACATCGGCTCTCCCGCCTCGGTGCGCACGGCCATGGAGGGAACGCACGCCGCGATCTACCTCTATCACGGACTCGGAACCGGCTCCGACTATCCGGAACGCGAAGCCAGCGCCGCTCGCGCATTCCTATGCGCAGCCAACGAGGCTCGTCTCGAGCGAATTCTTTACCTCGGAGGAGTAGCCCCCCACGGTCCGCGGAGCAAACACCTGGAGAGTCGCCTCACGACGGGGCGAGTTCTCCGCGAGGGACCGACGAAGACCCTCGAACTCGCGGCGGCGATGATCATCGGACACCAGAGTCAAAGCTTCACGCTCGTTCGCGACGTGGTGCTCCGCTCACCCGTCCTATCCCTTCCCTCTTGGCTCGATCACGAATCCTGCCCCGTCGCCATTTGCGACGTCGCTGCCGCCCTCGCCGTTGGACTTCGCATTCCGCTCGAGACGTCGGCCGTTCTTCAATTGCCCGGCCCCGAAACGCTCTCACACCGAGCGCTGATCGAGCTCTTGTGTGCGGCATTCGGGACGCGACTACTCGACGCGCGACTCGCGCACATCGGTCCCGAGCTCGCGGCAGTCGGGCTTGCTTTTCTCTCACGCGTCGACGCAAAGGTGTCGCACGAGTTGGTTGCGGGCCTCAATGCGGAGCTCGTGCCCGAGGGACGCTCCTTTTGGTCGGAGTTATCGCAACCAACCTTGCGCAGCGTTCGAGAGGCGATGGCGGACGCCTTTGCCGATGAAGCGGCGGCGCAATCACCTTCGGTCGAGACGAGCCGTCGGATCCGGGACAAAACGCTGGATTGGCTCGAGCGGCTCGGTGTCGAGCCATGACCCAACCGCAAGCGTCGCGCGCCGAAAACGCTGGCGTACTCGTCTGCTACGGCCTCACGTCCGTCGCGATGGCGCTCGCTTGGCACATCGAGCTTCCGTCGGGACTCTGGATAGGCAACGGGATCGCCGTGGTCGTAGGCCTGATTTCCGGGATGTGGATCGCGCGTAAGCAAGCGCGCCCACTTTGGCAGCGTTGGCGGCAGCAGCTCGCGTACGGCGTTCTTCTCGGCGTCGTCCTTGCGGCTGTCACGCAGCTCACGGCGCGAGAGCTGCTCCTCTCCATCCCCCCCGTTCGCGCGGAGCTCGTCAGACTCTATGGCTTGCTGGACACCCCACCCGGTCCGATCTGGGCGAGTCCAATTCTCCTGCTCGTCGTGCTTACCGAAGAATTTGTCTTTCGCGGCGTGGTAACGACGTGGCTCGAACGTCGGCTTCCCCTCGCGCGTTCGACGCACTCCGACGCCCTCGGCATCGGTGCACTCGCTCGCAGCACGTCCCCACGCTCGAAACGACGTTCCGATGCGGCATGGAGGACGCGCCGATCGATACTCATCGTCGTCACGTCCTCGCTGCTCTACACGTTGCCACTGCTCGGCAGTGGTTCCTCGTTGCTCGTCGCGATTGGGCTTGGACTGGGCGCAATCTGGACCGCAGCGCGGCTCCTGAGCGGAGGACTCATCGTTCCGCTCGTGTCACACGTACTCTTCAGCCTCTCGACGTTCGTGTGTTTGCGTGTCCTCTGAAGCGTCGGTTTCCGTGGCCTTGGCCCGGACGCTCCGACCTTCCCTGGTCCGACCTTCCCTGGTCCGACCTTCCCTGGTCCGACCTTCCCTGGTCCGACCGCGCGCCACTGTTTCCACGAGCACCATCGTTCGACGCAGGAACGCGGGCCCCCGATGGGGCACGCGACGCGGAGCCCGACTCACGTCGCCCCGACTCGAGAGCGTTTCGCTGGAAGCTCTCGCGGGAGTGCCCTCGAGACGAGCCGTTCCCGGTATTGCCGGGTGCTCTCTCGTGTGCCGCCCCGTGACTGGCATGCTCCGGCGCGCGACCACGAGACGGGCCGTGTCCGGGAAGCCCGACGCTCGCTCGCGTGTCGCCCCGTCAACGGCGTGAACGGCCTCGCGTTGCTCGCGAGCATCGACGCCGCCCCGATGTCCGTAGGTGGAGCTCAATCCGCGTTTTCCATCGTTCCTCGACGCACTCGGCGGCGCTCCGACGTTGCTCGTCGAGGTCGGCATGGGCGGCCGAGCCGTGCGAGCGAAGAGATCCGGCGGGTCGGCGGTGTCGAGCCGCCGCCGAATGAGCTTCTCGACACGACGAAGCACGTCGCGCTCTTCGGGGCTGCAGAGTGAGAACGCGACACCTGACTCGCCCGCACGAGCCGTTCGACCGATGCGATGAACGTAATTCTCTGCATCGAGCGGTAGATCGAAATTGATGACGTGGGAGATCCCGTCGACGTGAATCCCTCGGGCTGCAAGATCAGTGGCAACCAATACCTTGATTTCACCGCTCCGGAACGCAGCCAGGGATCGTTCTCGAACGGATTGAGTCTTACCGCCATGCAATGCTTCCGCGCCAATGCCTGCGGCCTTGAGATGACGCGCAACCCGATCGGCGCCGTGCTTCGTGCGGGTAAATACTAGGGCCCGCGTCATTTGATGTTCGATTACCAGGTGTTCGAGCATCGTCCGCTTATATTGGGCAGGAACGTTGTAAACGACCTGCTCGATGGTGACTGGCGTCGACGCGACCACGTCTGCGGCAACTTCGATGGGATCGCGCATGAGCGATCGCGCCAGTTGCCGCAAGGGATCGGGCATCGTCGCCGAAAACAATAGGGTCTGCCGCGTCCTCGGGGTGCGGTTCGTGATTCGCGTGACTGCTGGCAAGAAACCCTGATCGAGCATCCGATCGACTTCGTCGAGCACGAGCATCTCGATGGACGACAGATCAACGACGTCCGACTTCATGAGGTCTTCGAGACGCCCCGGCGTCGCCACCAGAACGTCGACGCCACGACGCAGAGTGCGGACTTGGCCTTCTAGCCCCACTCCGCCGAAGACCTTTGCATGTTTGAAACGACAGAATTGACCGTATTGAGAGAGGCTTTCGTCGATTTGGGATGCAAGCTCCCGTGTTGGAGCAAGGACGAGGGCACGGATCGGCGCGCGTCCGTTGGACCCCGACTTCCCTGATTCGCTTACCGGCTCGGCACAGAGTCGTTGAAGCAGCGGCAACGTGAATGCTGCCGTCTTACCGGTTCCGGTCTGCGCGCAGCCCAATACGTCTCGCCCGGACAGGGCAGGACCCATCGCTTTGCGTTGAATGGGGGTGGGCTCTTCGTGGCCCAACTCGGCGAGAGCGCGCAGCAAGGGATGGCCGAATCCGAAATTGGAGAATCCACAGCTCGACGTCTCGGGCATGGGCGGGAGAGACACTGCTTCGGCTTCGAAGCGCTTGCGACTGAAATGGGACGATTGGGACGCTTCACCACGGGGGGCTACGTCCGGCGAGGAGTTGCTCATTTTTTGCTGTTCTCGTGCCCGGTCCGACTCCGGGAGGGTCGCGCTTTCGAGACGAGCCCTTCCCGCCGAATCGCGGCAAGTGACGGCATCGAACGAAGCGGGCGACGCTTAAACTGGCTTGCACTCCGCGGACGAAGACCCGTTCACCGCCAAGCGAACGGCTCGTTGCCCAAAAGCGAGTCCCTAAAAGCGAGCGCCTTCGGAAAGAGGGCGTTTTAGCAGTCAGTATCCGACCTCGCAACGTCGGAGCTCAGAAATGGGCCGATCAACGCTGTCTGGACGACGCCAGCCCCGCAGCCGATGCCAGCCCGGAATCCCAACGCATCGCAACGAGGTCGTTCCCAAAGCCAGACATAGCGTGTCGCTGACAAGCGGGGCGACGTCACTTACCGTGACTGGGCCCCGACGCAGCACGTCGCATTCGCTCGGACCGCGGACGACACTCGCCGTCGTCAGGCCCCGACGCAGCACGTCGCATTCGCTCGGATCGCGGACGACGCTCGCCGTCGTCAGGCCCCGACGCAGCACGTCGCATTCGCTCGGACCGCGGACGGCTTTGCCATCATTGAACTGCGGCAGTTCGCGTCTGTTTCGCACCAACGCAAATCACTGCGCCATCAGAACAAGATGATGTCACCCTCGGATGCTGCCTCACGGCCTCCAGCATAAGCAATCGACGAATAATCAATTGTGCCTCTCAGCGCGACGTATACGAGCCCACGAAGTGACTGAAAGGTAAACTCGAGAGACTCGTACTTGCCTTCACGTCGGACCGATGGCGGCCCCTGCGGCATGCTGGACGGGATCCCCACACGCAAGTCGACTTGGTAGGTGAGCAATCGATTCTTGATGCGACCAAGCAGCTGATTGCTGAACTCTCGCGTCAAGTCCGACGACTTGGTGGGCATGGACTCGGTGACCTTCACCTGGTCGAGAAGGGATTGAGGAACGAGCAGGCTCAAGATGCCGGTCATGGCCTTGCTCGAGTATCCGATCGAAGCCGACAAATGACCCTGAGACGACTCTGGAGTCGCATTCGAAGGCAACGGCGCCACGGCCAAGCCGAACCCTCGGAAGAGTTCCACGACGGAACTTTGCACGATGGTCGCCACGATGCTTCGACTGTCCTTCATACTGACTCGCCAGGGTGGCGGCGCTCCGGAAACTCCATGGCCTACGTTTACTCGTGACTCCGTTTTCCTGGGCAGGCAAAGTCCTTTGCGTGCCAACATGCGACCAGGGGCAGATTTCCGAGCATTTGGTCCATTCGCATTACGGTCATTCCAATCACTGACCCAAGGTCCAATCTCGATTCTGTCCGGAGATCGCTCGCGTAGGGGAAACCTAAGTCGGGTCCCCCCTCGGGAGCCAGAGCGTCCGGCTCGATTTGTCCTACCACAGGCGCCGTGCACCCCACCCGAAGGAACGACGCACGGACGCATCGGGACGTGCACTCACCGGAGGGGGGGATGCGCGACTCGAGTCAGGATTGGCTCCCCTCGTGTGAGTCGCTCGCACTCGCACATTCTTCCATCGAACGCAGTCTTGAAACGGCTTCGGAAATCGAGAATCAAAAAACCATGCGACTCGGACGAAACGCCACCGGAAGCAGATTGCGATGCGGCGTCGAGCGTCGGATGCTCTCAATCCGCCTCGATGCACGCTATGCTCGAACGAGCGCGTCTCGACCGCTCGAACCACGCGCAAGAATTCGAGTTCGAACGTCCTCATGCGCCGACCTCGACGAGACGTCATTCGCGCACGCACGCACTTCTGCGCTTCGTAAGGCACACCAATGCAGAGACCATTCCGCCATCATTCTCAGCCGCTTTCCCTAGCTTTTATCTTCATCGCCCTCACCGCTTGCGGCGATGGTGATTCGGGAGCAAACGACCGAGCCAATGCTAAGGGTGGAAACGGCGGAGCTGCAGAGGAGACTGCAAACAGCGGGGGCAAAGGCGCTTCCACGAACGGCAACTCGACGGGCGGAAACGCAGGAGGTGCGAGTGGTGGTACGTCGGGCGGACCCACGACGTCGACCTTCGTGTTTCCCGCAACTCCGGACCCTTGGACGCCGTCGGAAGCCTGCGTCGATGCGGTCAAGACCCGATTGGCTTCGATGACGTTGGCCGAGAAGGCTGGTCAAATGGTCCAAGGCGATAGTGCAAACGCCACGACAGCCGCCGTGAATACCTACAAACTCGGATCGATCCTGAGCGGTGGCGGCTCGGATCCGAGCTCCGGAGATACGGTGAGCGCATGGGTTTCACACGTCCAAGGTTACGTCAGCCAGGGCGTCTCCATGGGGACTCCGATTTTGTACGGAATCGACGCGGTTCATGGCCACAACAACGTTACGGGCGCCGTGATTTTCCCGCACAACATCGGTCTCGGCTGCACTCGCAACGCGGACCTCGTCGAAGAGATTGGCCGAATTACCGCCGAAGAAGTCCGCGGTACCGGCATTCACTGGACGTTCGCGCCCGTCGTCGCCGCGGGGCGCGACGAGCGGTGGGGACGCACCTACGAGACTTACGCCGAGACCCCCGAACTGGCGGCAGAACTCGGCGTTGCACTGATTCGAGGATTGCAAGGCAAAAGCCTCCGAGCGCCGAATTCCGTACTCGCCTGTGCCAAGCATTTCGCTGGCGATGGCGCGACCAACAACGGTGTCGATCAAGGCAACAGTCTACTCGATGCTGACTCCTTCAAGGCGAACGCGATCGATCAGTATCAGCCCGCAATCAATGCAGGCGTCGGCAGCATCATGGTTTCCTTCTCGAGCTTCCAAGGAACGAAGATGTCTGCAAACCAGCGACTTTTGACCGATACGTTGAAGGGCACGATGGGCTTTCGAGGCTTCCTGATCTCAGACTGGGCTGCAGTACAACAACTCGGTCGAGAGTCTGGGTTCATGCCGGCGCCAACCCGAGCCGCCCTTGCGACGGCGATCAATGCCGGCTTGGACATGATCATGGAGCCCAACGACCCAGCGCAGGTCGCGAAGTACATCTCCGAAGCGCCCGCACAGACGGGCACGGCTCAGATCCCCGTAAGTCGCATCGACGATGCAGTCACGCGTATCCTGCAGATCAAGTGTGAACTGGGTCTACTCGATTCTGACTACACCTGGACCGTCGATCCATCGTTGACGGCGCAAATCGGAAGCGACGAACACCGCGCCGTCGCACGTCGCGCCGTGCGAGAGTCTCTCGTGCTCCTCAAGAACGAGGGCGTTCTGCCTTTGTCGAAAACGTCCAAGTTGCTCGTTGCTGGCTCCGCCGCAGACAACAAAGCAAAACAGTGCGGCGGCTGGACCATCGATTGGATGGGCATCGGCACCAAAGGCGCCGGTGGGGAAAATCCCGAGCCCGGCGACACCCAAGTCACCACGATCCTCCAAGGTATACGAGATGCGGCAGGCGCAAACAACGTCACCTTCAGCGCCGATGGCACGCCGACGGCGACCGGATTCACGCACGCGATCGTCGTGGTCGGCGAGGATCCTTACGCCGAAGGCGAAGGAGATAGAACGAATCTGTCCCTGGGGAGCGTGTCGCCGACGGACGTCACCGCCATCAACAACGTCACCGCGTTGAACCTACCGACCGTCGTTGTCATCGTTTCTGGCCGCCCACTCATCGTTACGGATCTATTGCCCAAAGCGGGCGCGTGGCTAGCGGCCTGGTTGCCGGGTACCGAAGGCAATGGCGTCTCCGACGTGCTCTTCGGGGACTACGCTCCGACGGGCAGGCTCAGTCACAGTTGGCCCAAGTCCATGGCGCAAATTCCAATCAACGTCGGCGATGCGGACTACTCGAGCGATCCGCCTCAGTTCACCTACGGGTTCGGTCTTTCGTATTGATCGCGGCCGATGCGCGCTCCCTGTCTCCACGCAGGGAGCGCATGCCGTCGAGGGGGACTCGCGCCGTCGCCACTCGAGTTCTCGAATCGAGAAAGACGTCGCGCCCGGTGCGTTCGAATCGAGAAGACGTCCCGCCCGGTGCGTTCGAATCGAGAAGACGTCCCGCCCGGCGCGTTCGAATCGAGAAGACGTCGCGCCCGGCGCGTTCGAATCGAGGCGCCGTTGATACGACGAGGAAACGCGTCTCCGCATGTGAGCGTCTTTGTCGTAATGACGCGCGCGACGTGACCGCACCGTCGCCGATTTGCCAGCAGCATCACGGAACCAAGACCCCCGCGACGCACCTCAGCGACGCGGGCTGGACGGCGAGGCTACGGTCGTCGGTTCGCGACCGGACACGCGTTCGAGCTGCGCGACATCGCGCAAAACGAAGCCGTGAGGATTCGTTTCGACGACACCCTCTCGCTCCCACCGAGTCATGACTCGAATCGCCGTCTCGAAGGACGTGGACACGAGAATCCGCAAGCTCCTGTCGAGACAAGACGACGGGAATGAACCGAGTCTCGTCTTCCAGTTCGTCACCGAATCGGTCGTAAAGGTTGAGCAGTAATGTTCCCAGGCGTGCTTCGACCGCGCCCGCGGAAAGCACGTCTATTTTCTCGAGCAACGCGCTCAGCTTGTTCTGAACGGCTTCCGCACACGAGCGATTGAGCTGAGGCGCGCGTTCGAGGACGGGCTCGATCGCGTGCCTCGGGATATCGACGAAACTTCCAGTCGACGTGACGACAATCGCGTCCGCTGGATACGGGATCCGCCGCCACAAAGCGGCATCGCCCACGGTGTCCGGCGCGCCGAACAGACCACAAATGGATCGCTTTCCTCCGGCGCCGGTCTTGACTACCTTGACGAGCCCGGTCCGAATCACGGTCAAGGCCTCAGCCGCATCGCCGGCGTGCCAAAGGTACGCGCCTCGCTCGAGCGAGCGGACCTCGGCAGCAGACACGAGCTCATCGAGCAAAGCCGGGCTGATCCCTGCCAACGCCGGAGTTCTGAGGAGGACTTCGTGCAATCCCATCGGATGAGGGGACATTAGCCCAGGACGGGCGGTCCGTGAATGCCAGCGGCGAGGAATTCGGATGGAGTTTTGTCGGTTCGTCGTAACGACGGCCCGGAGTGCGCATCTCCTAGACAGGGTACGCCCGGTTTGGCATGGTCCGGGGACGTTAGCCCTGGCCCCCAGCAATAGTCATGACCGAAACCGTCAAATACCTGCTCGATGAGTCGCGCCTTCCGAAGGCTTGGTACAACCTGCTCGCGGACTTTCCGACCCCGCTGCCTCCGCCTCTGCATCCCGCGACGGGTAAGCCCCTCGGGCCCGAAGATCTGAGCGCCATCTTTCCGATGTCGCTCATCGAGCAAGAGATGTCGGCGGAGCGATACATCGAGATCCCGAAGCCGGTCCGTGACATCTATCGACAGTGGCGACCCGCTCCGCTCTTTCGCGCAAGGAGGCTCGAGCGGCTCCTCGATACCCCCGCACGCATTTACTACAAGTACGAAGGAGTGAGCCCCTCGGGAAGCCACAAACCGAATACGGCGGTGCCGCAGGCGTTCTACAACAAAGAAGCGGGCATCAAGAAGATCTCGACGGAAACCGGCGCTGGACAGTGGGGCTCTTCCCTGGCCTTCGCGGGTGCCATCTTCGGGCTCGAGATCAAGGTGTTCATGGTGCGGGTGAGCTACGAGCAGAAGCCCTATCGCCGCGCCCTGATGCAATCCTACGGCGCAACGTGCATTGCGAGTCCGAGCACCGAGACCGTTGCTGGGCGTAAGATGCTCGCGGAAAATCCGAACACGACGGGCAGCCTTGGGATGGCAATCAGTGAGGCCGTCGAAGTCGCGGCAACCAATGCCGACACGAACTACGCGCTCGGGAGCGTGCTCAATCACGTCTGTTTGCACCAGAGCGTCGTGGGCCTCGAAGCCATCGAACAGATGAAGCTTGCAGATGACTACCCGGACATCGTTATCGGCTGCGCCGGCGGTGGGAGTAACCTAGCCGGAATCGTATTTCCGTTCCTCGGTGAACAGCTGCGTGGTGGAAAGAAGATCCGCGCCATCGCGGTCGAACCCAGTTCCTGCCCGTCCCTCACCAAGGGCAAGTACGCCTATGACTTCGGGGACACCGAGCAACTCACTCCCCTCGTGAAGATGTACACCCTCGGGGCATCCTTCGTGCCGCCAGGGCTACACGCAGGAGGCCTCAGATATCACGGGATGGCGCCCATGGTCAGCCACGCACGCGCCCTCGGACTCCTGGAAGCTCGCGCCTATCCGCAACTTGCCTGCTTCGCCGCGGGAGTGCAATTCGCAACCGCGGAAGGCATCGTTCCCGCGCCCGAGTCGACCCACGCGATCCGCGCCGCCATCGACGAAGCTCTCCTCTGCAAGGAAGAGGGGACCAGCCGCAGCATCCTCTTCAATCTCTCCGGTCACGGCCATTTCGACATGGCAGCTTACACCGATTATTTCGCGGGCAAGCTCACCGACGTCGACTTCGACGAGGGCCAACTCGCAGCGTCCTGGGCGGCAATGCCGCAGGTTGGCGCCTGAAAATCGCACCATCGCGAGCCCAAACTTTGGCGAGGTGAGTCCTCGCAGTCTTCGCCCGTCCGCATGCTGCACCTGGCGTCTCAAGAGCGGATTGGACGAAGCAAGCCGACCTGCGCGCCTTAGCGCACAGGTCGGCGGTGGTGGGCAGCATCTGAGAAATCCTCGAATAAATCGAATGGTTTTGTCCTGAAACCGTGTAAGCTTTTCATCGTATGCCCACCCTCCACTTTGCGCGCTCCGGCTGGTTGGCCATCGTACTTCTGCTCGCGGCCTCGTCCTCTGCTTTCGCCGGAAGCTCCGAGAGCGAAGATCTCTCGAAGGCGCGGGCGAAGTTCATGCAAGCAACGGAACTCGAACAAGCTGGCAATTACGCCGGTGCACTTCAGGCGTTCCGCGAGGTTGCGCAGGTCCGAATGACACCACAGGTGCGCTATCACATCGCACTTTGCGAGGAGAAACTCGGAAAGCTCGTAGCCGCCCTCGGCGGATATGAACTCGCGCTCGCAGAAGCAGAGGCACTCGGACCCGAGTTTCAGAAAGAGGTCGAGGATCGCGCCAGCGCGCTTCGCGCCAGGATCCCGAAACTCGTCATCGATCGTGGAGAGGGTGCGCAAGCGGCAACGATCGAACTCGACGGTGTCTCGCTTGGGGCGAGTTCCATCGGCGTCGAGGTGCCGATCGATCCGGGACCTCACGACATCACGGCCAAGGCACCCGGTTACAAGGGGTTCAACACGACCATCGACGTGCCCGAGAAGCAAGTCGAGAAGATCAGCATCTCCCTGGAGAAGCTCCCCATCGACGAAGGCGTCACCACGAGCACGACCGGTTCCGGACAACCCGTGACGGGTGAGCCAACGAAGCACTCTCGAGTCATTCCGTACGTCATCGGCGGTGTCGGGGCTGCCGCGTTGGTCAACTCCGGGATCTTCTACGTTCTCCAGCGAAAGAAGGACGCTGAGTTGCTCGATCTCTGCGGCAACGATCACGTCTGCGATCCGAAGACGGACAACATTTCCCAGAACGACGTCGATCGGGCGCTCAAGATGAATCAGCGAATGCGGCTCTACGCGACGATCACGCAGGTCAGTCTCGTCGCTGGCGTGGTCGCGCTCGGAACCGCAGGTGTGTTGATTCTGACCGAGCCCAAAGCACCGAAGCCGGCCCAGAATGCTCGATGGTTCTTCGCGCCGGAAGCTCCCGGAGCCAACCTCGCCGGCGTATCCGTCCATGCGACCTTCTGAAGACTAGCTTCGCTCGCGCCACGTCCAACGACGTGGCGCGGTGGCCTTGATTCACGGCGTGGCCCGCTTACTTTCCGTTGAAGCGGGCCACACGAAAGTCGGGCCTGGTGCACCGGGCTTCAGAACCCGGGATCGTGTTTCCACTTCGCAGCCGATGTTCCCGGCGTTTTTGGTACGACCGGTGCGGCAGTGGCGGTGGGGATCGCGCGTGACACCGACGTCGAATTCGTTCGCGTTCTGGGCTGCACGACCGGCTCTACGGGCGCCGCTGTTGCAACCGCGGCAGGCCCCGATTCGGACGTCGCAGCTGTCGCTTTCGCCGGCTCGGCCGTTGTCGAACCCGTCGGCATGGCCGCGGATTGAGAAGCAGCGGCAGGAGCGACGCCATTACTGGTGGTAGGCAGAGAAGGCTCCGTGGCGGCCCGTGCCGGCGCAGGACTCCGCAACGAGACCGACAGAGCAACAGCGGCAATGAGCAATACGGCGGCGGCCGCAGACGCCAAGATGACGAGTCGACGACGAGCAGACACGATGCCTGCGGACGTCACCACGCCCGTTCCCAAACCAGACATCTCACCGGCTTGGAGCGTCCCCGTGCCGGTAACGACGCTCACGGTCGAATGAACGGATTGACGAACCGGATCCATCATGAATCCGGGTGAGGTCAATCTCGACTTCGCAACTTCGTCCGCGCGAGCGAGAGCTTCCGCCAAAGCAGCCTGACGTTCGTCACGCTTGGCACCGAAGAGCTTCCGGACGAAAACCGCAACCTCTTCATCCGTGCTGGCACGCAAGTGTGACGGCAGTTGATCGAGATCCCGAAGCATCTCGTTTGCCGTTTGGTAACGTTTCTCCGGCTCCTTCGCGAGCGCCTTCACGACGATGCGTTCGACTTCCGGAGGGTACGCAGGATTGACCTTGCGCGGCGGCATGACCGGTTGCGGCGCGCAGATGTTGTACATCGTCGCTGCTTCCGATTCCCGGCGGAACGGGTGCTTGCCCGTAGTGAGCGCGTAGAGCACGATCCCGAGAGCAAACAGATCGACACGACGATCGATGCTACCGCCCTTGATCTGCTCGGGTGCCATGTAGGCGACCTTGCCCTTGATCTGCCCTGCAACCGTGGCGCCGCCGCCGAGTGCCGTCGCTTTGGCGACACCGAAGTCGACGACCTTCGCGACACCCTCGTAAGTGACGAGGATATTCTGCGGAGACACGTCGCGATGCACCAAGCCGACGAGCTTTCCCGCACTATTGCGTAATTCATGTGCCGCATGTAGGCCGGCACATGCCTGCATCGCGATGCGAACGGCAATGGGTATTGGCACACCGCCTTCCGCACGCGAAGCCTTCATGAGTTGATTGAGCGGAACACCGTCAATCCACTCCATGACGAGGAACAGAACGCCTTGCTGTTCACCCAAGTCGTGGATTTCGACGACGTGGGGATGATGGATCTCCGAAGCGAGGGACGCCTCGTCGAGGAACATCTGCTCGAACTGCTCGTCCTCGCTGAGCTTCGGGAGCATCGTCTTGATGGCGACGATCTTCTGGAACCCGCGAGTTCCCTTCAGGCGCGCCGCCCAGACCATAGCCATGCCACCCGAGGCAACTGGCAGCAGCAACTCGTAGCGGTCGAGCACGTGACCTGGACCGAGCTCACCGGCTTGCTGAGTTAGATTCGTTTCGGTTGCCGTATTCACGCGAGCCTAGACTCGATCTTGGACCGTTCTGCCTGACCCCTCAATCTTGCCTCTGGACCATCCATCGGATCGTGCGGTGGGCAGGTTGCTTCGGCGTCGACCTTGCCAGGAAACCTAGCCCTTACGGATCGGTTCGGTCAATCGCCGAATCTCGAAATACATGCGCAATAAACGCGCCTGCTACCGTCTGGCCAAGGTCGCTCGCACGCGGACGCTGCCCATGAAGCCACGTGCTTTCGAGGCGCCGCGATTCCGCGTACGTGTACTCCTGTCCCGTTGGATTTCGGGGATGGTAGATCGCCGGGCCGTGCCTCAGCACAGCACGCCAAGAGCATGTCGCGACCCGGGAGCCATTTCATCGCCCCCCTATGAAATCTTGCCTACTCAATCCAAAGCTCTGGAACTGCCGACGAAGGCGTGCGCTTCGGTCCCACGACATTGCGTCGTTGCGCCGTGTCACGCGACGATGCACGACGGGGGCGACCGTCGGAGGTGGTCACGGTGTGTCCCGAAGCCCCGCCCATCGCGGCAACCGTCGATTTCTCGGCACTCGGGGCTGCAGTTGGAAGATCCGATGGAGGTAATTGAAGCACCTGCCCCCCTGACACCCCCTCGCGAGCCGTCGCTCCCCCAGACGGAGCCAACTTATTGACCAGCACGATTACGGCCGCGACAAACAGACCGCCGAGCACCATCCCCCACACGAGCATCCGATCCAATCCGAACAGCGCCGGGGGAGGTGGCAAAGTCGACGCACGACGCACCCTAGGTTTGGTCGGCGCGTGAGGATCGTACTCTTTCGCGACGCTAATCGACGTCTCGGGCGGAGGAGGCGCTTGAGACTCGGGCGGATGGCGCGGCGGATGGTACGACAATGCACGTTGGGTCGTGCGCTCTTCCGCCGTCGTTGCAGAGTCGCTCTTGCACTCCGGCAAGGCCAATGCTTCCCGCTGCCGTGCCGCCGCGATACGTCGATACGAAAGCGGTTCTGGTGGCGTCGGCGTCATGCGTTCGACGCTTCCGTCGGAGTTGCGCACTCGCCCCCGCCCCTCCTCGATCGCCTGTTCGATGGTGGATGGCATGGGAGTGAGATCCAACGCGTCGAAGGAGACCACCTGCTGCCGCTTCGAGCTCGACACTGGTGATTCGATGGCGGCGTCGGGCTCCGCAGAAGAAATCCCTGAGCCACCCAACCTGAGCCGCTCGTCGAAGAGTTTCAATACAGCCGAAGGATCCGTCGGCATGGGGTCACCGCGCTCCGACGACGAGCTTGCCGGACGCAGACTCCCCTGCTCCGAGAGGCGATTGGACTTTGAGGAATCGTCGACCAACGTGATCCCTAGTATGCGGCAAGTTGACTGGGTGCGACTGACAGACCGGTCAACGGTACCTAGACTGCCTCCGATCGGGGGCGAAAGTCAAGCTACAAGGAAGGCTTACCCGTCGGTCTGGCGCCGCGGAGTTCATGGAACGAGCATCAGGTCATCGACGTGCAACTTGAATGCCCCGGCAGCGGCGTCAACGTTGAACTGCATCCCAATCACCCGCTGCTTTTGGAAATTCGACAAGCTGCTCGTGAAGCCACGTTGGGCGACACCGGATTCGGCAGCCGTTCGGTTCCGCAGAGGCACGTCGATGGAAGTCCATTCCGCGGCGGGAGGCAGTGGGTAGGAAAAGTGGTCGTTGCAGTTGTTCACGCAGGTGCCCGCACCCATTCCGTACGCGACGGTTTCAGGCAAGAGCACTTGGAAGAAGACTTCCGTGGTCGTAACGCCAGGCCCCTCGGTCCTGTACCAGAAACGCACCGCGCTGTAGGCCGAAGAATCGACAGTGCCCTGCACGCCGCCAGGCGCCTTCAGCACGAGCCCCATTCCACTGACTCCACCACCATCGGCGTCGGGTCGTACGAACGATGCGGCACGATTGGTGGGCTTCACCACCCCGCCAATGGAACGGCTGACGATCGCGGGAACGAAGGGTGAACCCACCGGGGGGTCGATCATCGAGTACTGCGGAAATTGCGCATAGACGAACCAGTTGCCGCAACGATCGCCGCACGTGTAAATGGCCGCATCCCCGTCCTCCAAATCATCGATCAACGTCGCGGAACAGGACGTGCTGGTCGAACTGACTCCACCGGCTCCGATTCCGCCCGCGCCAGCGCTGCCGCCGGACGTGCCAATTCCGCCTGTGCCGGCGCCAGCGCCGCCAACGGGTATGCCGGTTTCGACGGCTGCCGTCGCGCCGCCCACGGTGGAACTGTCAGAAGAGACGCCACTCGTGATGCCTCCTGCACCAGCCGTTGCTCCCGATACTTGGGTGGCACCACCAACCGACGTTTCGGTTGCGTACCGCCCGCCCATCGAAGAGGGGACAACGACAGTGCCCGTCCCGCCAATCTCAGTCGCTGCAGAAGTGCTATCACTCGCCCCAGCCGCACCACCATTCGTGGAAGGCGGAGCGGAAGATGACGACGCACGCAAATCTGGAGTGTAAACGTCGCAGGAATTGATCCCGAACGCGACCAAAAGCAGAAATAGGCATTTCGGCCGCGCTAAGGAACGGAGACGCTCTCCCGACGTCATCAGCGAACAGTCATACCACACCTCGCGCCGGTGCTTGCGATTTCACCTGCGATTCTTTCGATCGACAAAAGTGCCGCTATGGCCCCTGGACAACGAGACACTGAACTACGCACAACGGACCACATCGATTGCTCAACGGCTGTCGTTCCTCCGGGTCAGAATTCCACTCATTCTCGACGTTCCTTCACGATGCTCGAGTTCGACGCCTCCCAATACAACGCGGTCATCTTCGATTGTGACGGCACCCTCGTCGATACGATGCCGATTCACCACGACGCGTGGAAGGAGGCCTTTTCTCTCCATTCCGCCCCATTCGACTTTCCATGGGACCGCTTCGTATCGAGAGCGGGCATGACTTTGGAACGCACTGTCATCGAGCTGAACCGAGAGTTCGGTTGCAGTCTGGACCCCGATGCTGTCGCTTTGGCGCAGCGCGCCGCCTACGCAAAGCGACAAGATGACATCCGCCCCATCGTCTTCGTGACCGAATTCGCGCGTACGCTGCGCGGCCGCTGTCCACTTGGGGTGGCCTCGGGGAGCCGCCAAGAGGCAGTACTTCACGCGTTGCGAATCGCTCAGATCGCGGATTGGTTCGACGTCGTGGTCACGGCAACGGACGTGGAGCACGGAAAACCGTGGCCCGACGTCTTTCTCCTGGCTGCTCAACGCTTGGGTCGACAGCCAGAACGGTGCTTGGTCGTCGAGGACGGACTCATGGGCGTCAAAGCGGCGCACCGAGCCGGAATGGACGTGTTCTTAGTCGATCGTTGCGGCTCGAATCGAACTCCTCACCGCGCCCCACCGGTCAGATGCGGCAGCAGGAGCCTCGTCCTGACTTCCCAGGTCGAGCCCGAACTCGTCCAATGCAAAAGGTGACCCGTGCTCCTGCGGCAGCTCCGAGCGGGCGGGGCCACTTTCGATTGCTGCGCTCACCCGCATCTCCCCGCATCGTCCTGCCGCAGTTCACGATTGCGTTGGGCGGTCGAGGCGTGCCCGACTGCCCATCGAATCCTCGAGCTCACTTCTTCGATTTTTTGTCGTCCTTCGACGAGCCGTTCTTGTCGCTCGCCGAGCATTCGACCTTCGCGGGCACACATTCACCCTTGGCGTTGCATTGCTTGAGCACGAGGATCTCCATGCAGCTCTCGTCTCCAGGGGGACATTCGCTGCACGTGTCACCGCACTTCTTCTCTTTGCAAGCCCCGCCGACTTGAGGCTTCGCGCTAGTCTCTTCCGCTTCGCCGGAACTCGCGGTCTTGGTGGAAGCATTGGCACTGCTGGTTCCCGACGCGTCGTCGACGTTGTTCGAGGACAAGTCATTGGACGGCTCCTCGTATTCGACGGGTTTCATACGTGGACCACAAGCCACGACGAAACAGAGAGCACCAACGAACGGTAGGGCGAGCCTAAGTATGCTGGAACGGGTCAAAGGAGAGCTCCTTCACGACGGACACCGGGGGATTCGAGCCCGGCGCTACAGACTAGTCGTCCGATACCGCGGGCGATTGGCACTTCGCAAGCAGTTTCCGCCTCCGACTCGAGAACGGCTCCTTCGACCGCCTGCACGTGCGGACTATTCGCAGGACACGCCCACCGCTTTTGCGACCTGACGATAGCCCGTCAACGCGGCCGCACAGCTCGGCTGCGGGTATCCAGCCATTTTGAAAACCTCACAAGCCTGCACGGCGGCCTGGTTTCCGGTCGACTTGCTCGCGATGGCTCGACAACAAGCATAAGCCACCTTGCAATCCCCAGTGAGTTCGACAGTGGCACTTGCGCCGCCGTGCGTCTGCGCACTCGCCGCAGCCACGGCTGCCGAAGCGTTCCCCAACTGACGTTCCACGTCGCTCACGAAGTCGTTGCTACGGTTTCTAAGCCAAAGCAGCGCAGCAATAATGCCCCCGAATCCCCAGAAGAACCACCACGCCGCAACCAATCCCCGCGGCAATCCACAGCTGCTTCTTTTTCCCCGCCCCCCCGGGAGGACCCTGCATTGGGCCACCCGGGTACGCGCCACCTGGATAAGGGTACCCGCCTGGTCCAGGCCCAACACCGCCACCAAAGCCGCCTGCCGGTCCATAACCAGCCGGGGCCCCCGGCCCAGCTCCGTACGGTGCGCCGCCCTGGCCACCGGGTTGCCCTGGATTCTGTTGCGACATTTGACCCTCCTCGAGTGCGTACGTCCTTGCTCTCAGCGCGTAACACGACTTGCCGCCGACCCGCAAGCGATCCCAATGCAGCCAACTCCTTGCTGCATTCTCCCGTGAGCCAAGTAATCTTCGCGCCATGACGTTCGTTCGAACGCCGATTGCGTCGCGTTGGTCGTGGCGTACGGCATCGGCCCTGGTTCTTTGCAGTCACCTCAGCGTTGGAGCGCCGCCGTCACCATCCAAGCCTGCGACGGACGTGGGAAGCCCCGCTGCACCATCCTCCGCCCAATCGACTCCTGCTCCCACGGCACGCAAGGTTCCCTTCGAGAAATATGGACTGGCGAATGGCCTCACGGTCATCCTTCACGAAGACCGGAGCCTGCCGCTCGTCGCGGTCAACATTTGGTACGATGTTGGCCCGGTAAACGAGCCAAAGGGGCGTTCTGGCTTCGCCCACCTCTTCGAGCATCTCATGTTCGAAGGCTCGAAGTACGTTGGCCCCAACTTCGAATCGCCTTCTCGAGGGAGTCGGAGCGACCAACTCCAACGGCACCACGAGTTGGGATCGGACGAACTACTTCGAGACGGTCCCGAGCCAGCACCTCGAACTTTTGCTCTGGATCGAGAGCGATCGCATGGGCTTCTTGCGCGAGACGATCACGCAGGAGCGCCTGGACGTCCAGC
This sequence comes from Polyangiaceae bacterium, assembly GCA_049840955.1. Classification (GTDB taxonomy): domain Bacteria; phylum Myxococcota_A; class Polyangia; order Polyangiales; family Polyangiaceae; genus FEN-1139. The sequence continues at coordinate 15,862 of JASGIX010000070.1, read as the reverse complement.
GGGACGTGGTGAAGAACGAGCGCAGGCAGAGCTACGAAAATGCTCCGTATGGCCCGAGCGCGCTAGCACTCCTCGACACCGCCTTTCCAGAAGGCCACCCGTATCACGGTGCCATCATTGGCTCGATGAAGGATCTTTCGGCCGCAACGCTCACCGATGTCCATGACTTCGCCGAGCGTTATTACGCCCCAAGCAACGCGACACTCTGTCTCGCTGGAGACTTCGATACTGCCGCTGCGAAAGCCTTGATCGAGAAATATTTCGGCCCACTGCGAACGATACCGAAACCCTCGGACGCGAAGCCGCCAAGGTTCACGGTGCCGAACGCGAGCAGAATCGTCGTCGACGAACCCGTCGGTGTCGCGAAAGTTGCATTCGCGTGGGTCGCGCCGCCAGCCTATCAGGATGGGCACGCTGCGCTCACCGTTCTTGCCACGCTGCTCGCTGATGGCAAAGCAACTCGTCTCTACCGACGATTGGTCGTGGAAGAGAGAGTCGCTGTCGACGTCGAAGCCGAAATCGACGCAAATGAGCTCGGAAGTCTCGTCTCTATCGATGCCCTAGCGACCCAAAGCACGCCTATCGAAACGCTTGAAATGCGCCTTGCGGCAGCACTCGACCAGATCGTCTCCTCTCCTCCGACGGATGCTGAGATGAACCGCGCCAAGCGACGACTCGAGCTAGAAAACGCAAGCGATCTCGAGCTACTGAATGGCCCTGGCGGCGAAAGCGGTCGAGCAGGCTCGCTACAGCGCTTCGACCACTATCTCAATGACCCGGCCGCGATTGCGACTTGGCAAGCGCGGCTTGCTCACGTCACGAGTGAAGACGTCGTGCGCGCCGTGAAAACCTATCTCGCCCCCGATCACCGAATCACCGTCGTCACTCGGCCCAAAGCATCCGCGGAGAAACAGCCGTGAACACTCCCCATGCCCGCAATCCCAACGATCGGTGCTTTCGTCGCCTCATCGTGACCCCAGTCGCGCTCGGCGCGCTGGCAATGGCCTGTGCCGGCAGACCAGCAGCGCCACCATCCACGCAACACGCCAAAGGGCTCACCGGTCCTCGGAAAACCGAAGTGCGCGATCCAGCCGCTTGGCGTTCGGTCCAACCTGAGGCTCGCCCGCCAAGCGACTTCTCCTACCCTGTTCCGAAACTGACCCAACTTCGTAACGGGTTGCGAATCTACGTCGTGGAGCGTCAGGGCGGCCCTCTGAACTTGAGCGTCGTAGTCGACCACGGGGCTTCGGGAGAGTCCGCTATGGCGAGCGGGCTCGCTTCGATGACCGCAGCGCTCATGGCCGAGGCAACGAAGCGACACAATCATCGCGCCCTGTCCGAACTTGCGGAATCGTTGGGTTCGACGCTCGTTGGGGATGCCAATCGAGACTTCGTCCGCTTGTCGATCGACACCCTACCCGACAACCTCACCGACGGGCTCACGTTGCTGAAGGAGTCCCTCACCGAACCGGCATTCGACACCGGCGACTTCGAGCGACTTCGGCAACGAAAACTCGACGAACTCCGTGCGGAACGCCAGAACCCAACTCGACTGGCTTCGTTGGTGGGGCTGCGCTTGCTCTTTGGTCCCGATCTCGGAAATCCAGTTGGGGGTTGTCCCTCATCCATTTCCAAACTGAAGCCAAGCGATCCGCGCAATTGGCACGAGCACTGGGTCACGCCAAAAACTACGGCGATATTCGTCGTCGGACCAGTGCAAGCAGAAACGGCAATCGTCCAAGCCGAGCGAATCTTCGGTAGCTGGAAGACCAAGACGCCTGCCAGTCGAAATGTTCCGACCGTTGCCGCGCTTCCAGAGGGCAAAGCCGTATACGTCCTCGACCGACCCGAAAGCGTCCAGAGTGCCATCTTCGCGGTACAACAGTTCCCTCGACGAATGACCGAAGGGTTCATTGCACGTGAGCACTTGGACAATTTGCTCGGGGGACTCTTTACCTCCCGGATCAATCAGAACTTACGAGAGGAACATGCCTACACCTATGGCGCCCGCACCATGACTGTTGCGGCGAAGGATTTCGGGCTTTTTGCCGTGTCGACCAGTGTAGCCACCGACGTGACTGCTCCTGCGATGCGAGAAATCCTGAGCGAGCTCTCCGCGATTCGGGGGCGCCATCCGAGTAAGCCCATTTCGGGGGACGAACTTTCGCGCTCTCGAGCCGACCTCGTGCAAACCCTAGGGGCACATCTCGAAAACGGTCATCACGTCCTCGCCGATACCGAGCAGCTATTCGTCCACGATCTTCCCGTCGACTACTACACGAATTATCCGCATGCAGTCTCGATGGTGTCGGCGGACGACGTGGCAACCGAATCCGAGCGATTGACGCCGGAGCGAATGCTATTCGTGATTGTGGGAGACGCGAAGAAGCTACAGCCAGAACTAGCGGCCGCAGGATTTACACAGCTTGCGGCGCCGAACGACTGCGTGGACGATTGAGCGAACGAACCGCGCCCAGGGTTCGCGGCGCACGTCCGGACATGGGCGACTTACCAACGTCGCGAAATCAGAGCCAGCGAAGCCAAAAAGAACAACAATCCGAGACTCACCAGCATGACCAAGGGGCGATGGTTCTCGACGAATGCGAGCCCTCTCAGAACCACGCGTCCCACCCCGGCACGCGCGAACTTGGTCACAGCCGTCACCTCCTCCGCAACAGGCGATCGAGGTGCCGATTCGATCATGCGCCCCCCAAGTCGACCCTTCATCTCACCCGGAATCGAATCGCTTCGTTTCGGTTCTGCACACGAGCCGGTATTGGTCTCCTCGGGATCTCGAATGACGAAGGATTGCTCTCGAGCAACGACGACCCGCGCTTTCTGCGGCGCCATCGCGCCATGCCGGAAGCAATGACCCTCGTCCACGGCTGTCCCGACTGGGCGTGCCTCTTCGAGCAACGACTGCGAATCCCTGCGCTCTGATTGCGGCGCCATCGCATGAATATATCGCAGCTTCTTTGAAAAAGAACGAGACATTGCAGTCGAGTCGCACGTTCCAACGAGAACTCGCGCGTCTCGGAATTGCGATGGCGTGTCTTCGGGTAGACGTCCGTTCGTCTCCCACTGCGGGCGCCAGTCACACACGAGGTAAGACAACACGCGCGCATCGACAGTCCGAATTGCAACTTCGATTCAGCTCCTCTAGGCTCGTCTGCCAAGGTGCGCCCAGTCCTAGTCGTTGATGACGATGCAGTGAGTCGACACGTGCTCGTGCACACGTTGACGGCAGCCGGACTCGTTCCTGCCCCAGTGCCCGACGGCGAAGCGGCCTTGAAGTGGCTCGAGCACTCGCAGCCATGCCTCATCCTGTTGGATCTGATCATGCCCGGAACGGACGGGTATTCGGTGTTGAAGCACATTCGCGCCCATTCCGCTCTCGCCGACGTTCCAGTGGTGGTCCTGACCGCGCTCGACTCAGATGACGAGATTCGGCGCATCTTCGCCGAAGGAGCGGACGACTACGTCCATAAGCCGTTTCGACCGACAGAACTGGTTGCGCGTCTCACCGGGCAACTTCGTATGCGCGACTACGTGGAACGGCTCGGTCGCCGTGAGCGTTACGCTCAACTGGCAGTCGAACTCACGCAGAAACTCGCGTCGTCGCCAGGAATCCGTTCGGCTCTTCTCCGACACCGTGGGTCGTCTCGCCGAATGTCTGAGTGTCGATCGGTGTAGCATCGTCCTCATCGGAGACTCGGGAGAAAAGGCCCACGTCGTGGTATCCAGCGACGATGTAGCGCTCCGCGATCGCCCCATCGCCCTCGACGACTATCCGGAGCTGCGCCACGTCCTCGCAACTGCCGAAACGCTCGTCATCGAGAACGTCCCCCAATGTGCCCTTTTTACGCACCATCCCAAGGCCGCCCAGCTCCCCTTCACCGCCAGTGTTCTCGTGCCCATCTGTCACGATCGGAGCGTCCAAGGAGCGATATTTTTGCGTTCCCGCCGCGAGCTACGATTGGATGCCGAAGCCTCGTCACTCCTGCGAACCGTGGCGAACGCGACAGCAATCGCTTTCTCGAGTGCTCGCGTCCTACAATCCCTCAAGGATGCGACCGTCGCCAACGCGACTGCCCGGGTTGCGGCCGAGGAACGATTACGCCACTTCCAACGCTACGCCGACTTCTTCGAGAGTGCCGCGGATGGAATGATGGTGGTCGACGGCTGCGGCACGGTCCTTTTCACCAACCCGAGAACTCACGAGATAACTGGATTCAGCGCGTCGGAACTTCGGGGACGCAAACTGGACACCTTGCTGTTTCCGATTGAACGAGAGCGTTTGGAACGTCGCGGCCGAACCGTGTCGGATTCTCCACATGCGAGGGGCACGGACATGGTGACCCAGACCAAGGAAGGTAAGCTCCTCGTCCTCAGTGTCAACGCCAATAGTGTGCTTCACGAGGACGACGCTACCCTGCTGAGTCTCAGGGACGTCACGAGTGAACGACATACGGCCGTTGCCCTTCGTCAAACGAAGGAATTTCTCGAACGTGTCATCGATAGCTCCGCCGATGCGATTATCTCAACGGATCGAGTGGGTAATGTGCTGCTATTCAATCGCGCGGCGAGCCGCATATTCGACTACGAGCAGTCGGTCGTCGTCGGAACCCTCAACGTGACCGCACTGTTTCCGGAAGGAACTCCTCGAGCAATCCTCCGCCAACTCGCGTCACGACGACAGAATGAATGGGGGCGCCTCGAGGATTTTCGCTTGGATATCCTTGCGCGAGGAGGCCAGCTGATCCCGGCATCGCTCTCTGCAGCGTTCATCATCGAAGAGGGAGTTCCCGCAGGAGTCGTCGGAGTGCTTACCGACTTACGGGAACGACTGTGCATGGAAAAGAGTCTCAAGGCCGCTGAACATGAGCTAAGAGAGCGGGAAAAGCAGTCGTTCGTCGCCGACCTCGCGGGTGCAACGGCTCACGAGCTCAATCAACCCCTCACGAGTGTCATCGGCTACAGTGAGCTTCTCAAGCGAAACCTCCCGCTCGATTCTCCATTGGCCAACGCCGCCAACGTCATCATCGGAGAGGCGGAGCGGATGGCAGAAATAGTCCGCAGAATCGGGCGCATTACGCGTTACGAAACCAAAGCATACGTCGGGGGAGCACAAATCCTCGATCTCGAGAAGGCGAGTCCCGACTCGAGCAAAAGGACGAACACCTATGAGCCAAACCAGCACGGGTAACTCGCGCTCGCACCGAAGTGCCCACGCTCAAGCGGCATCGACCTCGTGTCCAGAAAGCCGTAGCTTTTCGCTCGACGGCTCGACCGATGCGCCCCCGGAATGCCGAATGCTGGATTTGGCACTGGAATTGGCCACAGAAAACGATGCAGATCGAGCTCTTGCATTGGCACGCTCGACGTTGGCCGCCGCGCTCCCAAACTACGTCGTGACACTCTCACTCGAGGGGGCTATCGAGACGCGGGAGCTCGAGGACGACAAAGCATCGATGATCTCACTGCGGTGTGCGAACTCGGCCACACCGAGGGAATGCGAATGGATCATCGAAGATGGTCCCTATTTGCTGCGACTCGTTCTCGCCCCGCGGACACCGAATCCAGCCTTCGATTCCACGAAAGCGCAGGAGCTTGGCGGTCGAGTGGTTCGGCTCCTTTCCCACTGCATCCAGCGTGGACGCGCGGAGCAAATACTCCAAGACCGGCAAGAGCGGCTCCAGAAGCTGTTCGAACGCGCGCTACAACTCGACAAACTCGCACGGTATGGTCAGGCCATTGCCGGTATCCTCCACGACCTGAACAATCCCCTCACCGCAATTCTCTCGTACACGGACTACCTCTGTCGTGTCCAACCAAAGGCCGACGCCTGCGGTTTGGACCGGGAGAGGTTACTGCGGATCCGTGAAGCGGCAGAGAGTGCGTTCGAGCACACCCGAAGTCTCGTGGAATATGCCCGTCCAGGAGAGTCACGAATGGTCGATGTCGACATCGCACCGATCTTGCGCAAGGCGCTCGTGCTCAGCAATCACGAGCTCGTACGTGCGGGAGTGACGACGACACTAACGTTCGATTCAGTCGGTGCAACGGTTCGCGGCAATCCCGGTCGGCTGACGCAGCTGTTCGTCAACCTCTTCACGAACGCAGCTCAGGCCGCTCGTCCTGGTGGAGGAGAGCTCCGCGTGCGCTGTTGTAACTCGAAGGATGTAGGATTCGTCTTGGTGTGCGTTTCGGACGACGGAATGGGAATTCCCCCGTCGGACCTTTCTCGCGTGTTCGATCCATTCTTCACGACGAGGAGCATGGAGGGCGGTACCGGTCTCGGTTTGTCGATCGTAAGCGAAATCTTGCGGGATCACGGCGGAAGAATCCGCATCGAGAGTCCAAATCCAAAGGGAACGGTCTTCTTTGTGGAGCTCCAAAGCACTCCGCCTCACTCCCTCGTGACAGCAGCTTTCCCGTGACAGTCACGTGACTTCCACGCTCCCTCGATATCGAATGTCTCGTCGTAGAGTGCCTGTAGCGAGTGCTTCAGGCGTCGCCGCGCGTGAAATAGCCGACTCATGATGGTTCCTTTCGCGCACCCCATGTGAGCCGCCATTTCGCCGTAGCTCATACCGCGTAATTCGCGCAGCACGATCACCTCGCGATGAGTGTTCGATAGAGACTCGAGCGCGAGGCGCACGCGCGCAGCCAACTCTTTCCGCCACACTTCGTCATCCGGAAGACGTACGGATGGTCCATTCACGGTCGACGCAGCACTCATCGTCCCGAACGTTTCGAATTGCTCGAATACGATTCGGCCGCGGTGCGGCTTGCGCAACAGATCGATGGCCAGATTGTGGACGATTCGGTAGAGCCACGTATGGAATGCCGAGTCGCCTTCAAAGGCGTCCAAACTTCGGTATACGCGCAGAAAGGCCTCTTGCACGATGTCTCGGGCATCGCTCTCGTTGCGCACGAGCGACAATGCCAGGTGATAAACCATCGGCTGATGACGTCGCACGATTTCAGCAAACTCGCATGATTGCGCTCGGCGCAGCTTGCGGAGTGAGCGAGCCGTGCCCGAGCAGGCGCTTTCCATTCGCATTCCGGCCGACGGCGCTTGCTGCATCGCTGCGCCATCGATGTCGCAACGGAGGTCGCTACGCCGCTCCGCGCCCCGGGCAACCAACGGCCCATTCCCCACCCAACGCGAAGAACGACAAGATAAGAGTGCGGTCACCCGCACTCTTACGTTCTCCCACCGCGCGACCTCCCCAACCCAACGGAACCAAGACGAATGCGCCCGCTCGAGCAGTGGCGGCTCACGCGCCGCCACTCTCCACCACCGCTAACGCGACTGCTCGGCAACCTCGACGTAACGAAGGCGCAGCTCGTAGAGCGCTTGCTCGAGAACTCGCTCCTCTTCCCCCGTGAGGTTACCTTGCGTCTTCTCTTCGAGGAGCGTCAGAAGGTCAATGGTCTGGCGCGCCATTGCGAGGTTCTTCTCGACGCGCCCATCGATCGGATTGGGCGCATCGCCAAGATGCATGTACGCGGAGTGGCTGAGCGAAATCACGAATGTCGCGAAATTGATCCCAGGAATACCGTCACCGGTACCCGTGCCCGCCCCGGATTCGCGCGCAGAGTCACTCACGAATTCGACCCAACGGTTGCTTCTGGATCCCGATCGGCCGTGGAAAGCGTCGGTGGCGCGATGCTCGGGCGATTGAGGCTGGCGCCGTCGGCCCGACCAAGCGCCGGCTGGTCGAGTTCGAGCGCGATTGCGTTCTCCTCGACGTCGGACAGGGACTCCAGTTGTGTTGCCAGTTCGTCGCTCGAGAGGCGCCCGGACTTGAGCATTCGTTCACGAACTCGGACATCGAACTTGAAAATCTCTGGATCTCGCATGAACTTCTCCGAAGACCGAGTAGTCACTCGGGCCGCTCGTCTTAGCGCCGCTTCGGCCCCCGAAGCAAGCTCTCCGGTGCGATCAATCCATCCGAAGATGGGTCTTCCCCCTCGATTCCGGCGCGCATGGCTTGATCACTCTCCTCCTGGGTGGCCGGTCTCACGGAGATGATTCGTACGGTCACGTCGAGATCCTGACCTGCCAGGGGGTGATTGAGATCGACCAGCACCGCTTCGTCCGTCACTTCGAGCACACGGAGGACGAGAACTCCCTCGTCTGCGTTTTCGACCTCGAAGTAGTCTCCGACGGTGACATCGCCCGGAAACTCACCCCGTTCCACCTCGAGTAACGCCTCGGGATCCCGCGGGCCATACGCATCACGCGCGGGCAACTTGACGGTGCGGACGTCGCCCTCGGCCAAGCCGTCGACGGTCTGCTCCACTTTGGGCAAGAGCTGCCCCATACCGAAAACGCAGCCCAACCGCTCGTCACCAGCACCTACGGCTTCACCGTCTGCGTCGCGAACCTCGTACGTGAGTTCGACGAACATGCCTGGACCGACGCGGAACCCCGCCGTTTTGGGTTGGGAACCGTTGTCTTTCGTTTCTTTCATTGTGGCGCTCGCGCGCGGACCATATCAGCCGCGTCGTCCGAGTGCGAGTGCAGACCCGAACTTCGTCTTGCCGACTTGCAGGCGAACGACCGCGCCGTAAGCTGCGGTCCCGTGAAACCTCGCTGCACGTTGGTTGCACCACTCGTCATCGCCGCGCTGCTCGGCTGCAGTCGTGCAGACCAATCGGCGACGCGCGGTGATGCGCCGGCAAAGCGGGAAGCGGAAGCGAAGCCTGCGGGGGTGAAACCGAAACACCTTCCACTCGCGGGTGAACGGGTCGAAATCCCCACCGGTGCTTTCGACGCTGGGAGCGTGCCCGGCACTGAAGGACGAAAGCCGCAAATCGAGCAATTGATTGGAACCGTCGAACTTGGCGGGTTCCAAATCGATTCGACTGCCGTTTCCAAACGATCCCAACCTTCCGCCCCTGACTCAGGTGACACGCGCGGAAGCGATGGCGAAGTGTGCGGAACGCGGAGCTCGCCTCTGCACGGAGCTCGAGTGGGAACGCGCCTGTAAAGGGCCCCAAAGCGACGACTATTCTACCGGCGCCCGGTTCGAACCGACGTGCGCCAAGCACCCGAACGAGTGCGCGTCCGCATTCGACGTGCTCTCGATGGGCATCACCATTCGCGAGTACACGGCGAGTGATGTCCTGGCAGCTGGAACGGGCGCGTCACGAGGCGCCGCAGTGCGCGGAGCAAGTGCGGACGCACCCAAAAGCGCTCATCGTTGCGCCGGACGCGAGGTGGTTGCCGAGGGCGAACGAGCGATTGACCTCGGGTTTCGATGTTGCCACGGTCCGCCCAATGCGGCTCGTGTCGAAGAACCACATCAGCTAGCCGTGTTCGAGCGTGCCAAGCTCGATCCGGCACGCACGGCGAAGCTCATGGAAGCGGACCCGACCATTCGCATGTGGGCGAAGGATTTTACGTTCTTTCGAGAGCCCGACGCAGCCGATACCGTGGTCGCCCGAGGCCCCGGCGATCGCCAAGGCTTGCGATTTACCGTCGCGCCATTGCTATGGAGCCCCGTCGCAGGAACCCGCTATCTCCTCGTTACAGGCCGGAGTGGCAAGGACACGTCCGTCGTGCTTGCGTATCATGTCATCCGGGACGACCAGTATCGCCTTGCCGCGAGCTTCGTCATGAGAAACGAGCCGGGTCCGATCGCCTTCGCGTACCACGAGTCGATCCGACCACGACTTTTCTTCAGTAGCTGTTGGCGGTGTCCAGGCGAGACTGGCAAGATCCTACATCGCGAACCGGATGCCGTGGCGATTGTCCAACCTTAAGCCACGCAGAGTGACTCTAGTGGAGACCTCACCAGTCGACGAATAGCCGCCTGATTTCGCGCGCACGGCAACGCCCATGCGTCCAAATCGCTGGGCCCGAAGCGGGCGTCTTCTCAGCTTCGAATTACCGCAATCTGCGCGCCGAAACCGATAACAATCGAACCACCAACCATCGCGTGAGAGCAGACGACGTTAATTGGCCCGACTCAAACGCCTTCTGGCGGGAAGACGAGCGAGAATCGGTTCTTTTGGCCCACCGTGGTTGCAGACACTTTCGCCCCCGCAGCCTCGGCCGAAAGCCTTGCCACGAAGAGGCCCAGACCTCGACCATAACGGCCGTTGCCATTGGTCTTCGCAGCAAGCTGTCCGGCAGCCAAGAAGGAGCGCTCACGATCCTCGGGACCAAGCGGGGACCCGCTGTCCGTAACGGTGATCGTGACTTCGCCCCGATTGCCCATGGACACGTCCACGTCGATCGTGGAACCACCTGCATGCTGAATCGAGTTTAGCAGCAGGTTGACGAGGGCCCTCGCCATGAAGTCCCGATTCGACTTGACTTGAACTGCAAGCGAAGCGCTCGCCTGAGAGAGCGCCAGCTTGCAGCGGTGGCTTGCCGCGATTCGTTCGCAGCGCGAAAGCGCTTCGGACACCACGGCAGCAACGGAAAAGCGCATCATGGGAACTGCGCCTTTTCCGATGAGATGGCGAGCAACGACATCGAGATTGTCGATGATCACCACGAGGCATTCGCAGGATAGGCTCGCATCGTCGAGAGCCTCACGACTCTCGGGATCCGTGCCTTGGGGAAGCCCAGCTAAATATCCAATATTGCTGTGCAAAGCGGAAAGCGGATTGCGCAAATCGTGAGCAACTAAAGCAAGTAAATGCCCCAAGAGCTCACTATCGAGCCGCTCCGCCAACCGCTATTCCCTCCCCGACAGCGACTCAGCCGCCGTCGGCCTCCTCGTCATCCGCAATGTCATTGACACTCGGAATTTTCTTAACCTCGAGCCTTGCCAGCTTCCAGGCGCGCTGAACGACCCAGGAGAGAGAGCGGTCTAGCCGCGCAGCCTCGTCCTTGATCTCTTGAAGCATTGCCTCTGGGAAGTAGAGGCTCTGCTTGCGCTTGTCACTGCCGCCTTTTGTATTGGGTCCACTATCCGCCACGCGAGCAACCTCTGGTCGTTTAGGGTGCGCCAACGGCGCTAAAATGGGAACTCATTCCTTGATATCACCACATCACCGTCGGGATCAATCCTATGACGCGATCACGAAAAATCGGCCTAACGGCCGCCGTTCTCGCAACGGTGAGTCCTCCCAAGCGTTCCTCGAATCTTCAACATATTCGCACGTTACGAGCGGACCTCCCCGTCTTGGGCTCGGGAACGGAAGCAACAAGTCCTCCAAGGTTTTGTTGCTCGGACGCGCGCACGAGGACAAAAGGAAGGCGCAACGACCACTCCTTGGCACCTTCGAATTCCCTCTCATGACTTTCCCTCGAATGTCGCGAACCATCCACCATTTCACTCGGCACCGTCGATGGATCTCGTTGGCTTTCGGTAGTTTCGCGCTGAACTGGCCGCGTCCGGCGTTGGCCGAAGTGGACCCTTACGACGTGGTGCGTCGAATCGCCGACGTCCTCGTGCGCATCGAGCAGGACTATGTCGATCCCATCGAACGCGCCCGACTGGTGGACGGCGCCACCGGAGGAATGGTCGCCGAACTCGATCCACATTCGGCGTACCTAACGCCCGCGCAGTTCGCGCAGTTCCTCGAAGACACCCAGGGCCAATTCGCTGGGATTGGCGTCGAAGTCGACTTTCGAAACGACCAGGTTACCGTCATTTCGACGATGCCCAGCTCGCCCGCAGAACGGGCTGGTATCCTGCCAGGCGATCGGATCGTCGCCATCGACGGTGTACCCGTTACCGGGGTACGGGCAGACGTCATGGTGAAGCGAATGCGCGGCACGGCAGGCACCGTCGTGAAACTCACGATTCGTAGAGACGGACGAGCGGAACCCATTTCACTCGACGTGACACGTGCGATCGTCGTCGTCCCAAGTGTCGAAGGTCGAATGCTCGACGGAGCGGTCGCCTACGTGCGGCTCAAAGCCTTTCAGGAAGGCTGTTACCAAGAGCTTCTCGACGTCCTGGCAGATCTCGGCAAAACGAGCCGAGTGCGCGGTCTCCTGCTCGATCTACGTAGCAATCCTGGCGGTCTCGTTTCCGAAGCCGTTGCCATCGCCGATGAATTCCTCGGCAATGGCGTCATCTATTCGGCTCGCCATCGAGGCAAAGTCGTCGAGGTGGTTTCGTCGCACGATGGTGATCTACTGGAAAAAATCCCGCTTTTGGTTTTGGTCAACGCGTCAACGGCGAGTTCCGCAGAAATCGTCGCGGGTGCACTGAGAGATCACGGCCGTGCGACGTTGGTGGGCGAGCCCACGTTCGGCAAAGGTAGCGTTCAGAACATCATCGAGCTGCCGGATGGATCCGGGCTCCTGCTCACGACCCTGCGCTACTTCACGCCGAACGGACACGCGATCCAAGCCCGTGGACTTACTCCGGACATTCTCGTCGAGGCACAACCGAACATCGTCAAGATCCGCGAGGCGGATCTCGACGGTCATCTGCAAACCGAGGGCACCGAAGAGACAACGGACGAAGCCCGGGCCCGTGGCGCAGTGACGCACCAGACGACAGCCGAACCAGGCTCCATCAACGACTCCCCCGAGCACGAGCTCACCCCGAATGACGCGCCCAAGGAGCAATTCGTTTCGCCGGAACGAATCCCCCTGACGCACCTACCGAGCGATCCATCCAACGCAGCCGATCGAGCGTTAGCCAAAGCGTACACGCTGCTACGTTCTCGCTTGGCGCATTGACCAGCGATGCTCCGCCCGCCCCTCGCCTGCATCGCCCGGCTTCGCCAGAACGAGTCGCTGACCTGGCCAACGTCGCGGAAATCGCAAATATCGGGTGAACTCCGTCACCGACACCGCCGCGACCAGCCGATGCAAAAGAGGAGCTCCGCCGCAACGACTTACGGCGCCGCGTAACTGCCCGGCGCCGCGTAACTGCCCGGCGCCGCGTAGCTGCCCGGCGCCGCGTAACTGCCCGGCGCCGCGTAGCTGCCCCGGCATTACGAGCCGCCTGACAGCTACGCCACCACGACTCGTCGATGCAAGTAGCAGCTCCGTCGCTGCCACGCGCTCCGATCGATATCTTGGCCCAGGACTCGTTTACGGCGACCAACGGACCGCCGTAAACGAGCCAACGGCAACACTCAGTTGGTCTTGCCGACCAATTGGCGAAGGACGAAATTCAGGATCCCGCCGTGCCTGTAGTAGTCCACTTCGACGAGGGTATCGATTCTCGTCTTGACCTGGAACGAGTGCTGCTTGCCATCGCGCTCGTATTGAACCGTAAGCAATTTGCCGGGCACGAGACCGTCGGCAACTCCTCGGATCGTGAAAACCTCGTCGCCCGTGAGCCCCAGGCTCTCGCGACTCTGGCCTGCCGAGAATTGCAGCGGCAAAATCCCCATCCCAATCAAATTGCTGCGGTGAATTCGCTCGAAAGACTCGGCTATCACGGCGCGGACTCCGAGCAAGAACGTGCCCTTCGCTGCCCAGTCACGTGAGGAGCCGGACCCGTACTCCTTGCCGGCAACGATGACGAGTGCCGTACCCTCTGCCTTGTAACGCATCGCAGCGTCGTAGATACTCTGCACCTCGCCGCTCGGGACATGACGCGTAATGCCACCTTCCGAGCCTGGAACCATGAGGTTCTTCAAGCGTACGTTGGCGAATGTTCCGCGCATCATCACTTCGTGGTTACCACGGCGCGCGCCGTAGGAATTGAAGTCCTTCGGGGAAACTCCGTTCTCGACGAGATAGCGCGCTGCTGGCGAATCCTTCGCGATGTTGCCCGCCGGAGAAATGTGATCGGTCGTCACGAAGTCGCCAAGTAAAGCCAAGGGACGCGCATTTACGATGTCCTCACAAGGCGCGGGATCGAGAGAAACGTTTTCGAAGAAACTCGGCCGTCGAACGTAGGTGCTCTTCGTGTCCCACACGAAGCGAGCGCCTTCGGGGATCGGGATTCCGCGCCAAGCGTCGTCGCCTTCGAGCCCCTTGGCGTAGACGCTTCCAAACAAGGCCGCATCCACGTTCTCCGATACGAATTTACGAACCTGCTCTGGACTCGGCCACACGTCGCGCAAAAACACTGGCTTTCCGTCGCGATCGACACCCAATGGCTCGACCTCGAAGTCGATATCCATGCGCCCGGCGATTGCGTAAGCCACGACGAGCGGTGGGCTCGCAAGGAAATTGGCGCGAACGTCGGGGCTGATCCGGCCTTCGAAGTTGCGGTTGCCAGAAAGGACGCTCGCGGCAACGAGTCTCCCATCACGTATCCCCTGGCTAATTGGCTCCGGCAAGGGACCGCTGTTTCCGATACACGTGGTGCAACCGTAGCCTACGACGTGAAAACCCAAGGCTTCGAGCGAGGCAAGGAGTCCCGACTTCTGCAGGTAGCCGGTGACTACGCGGGAACCGGGTGCCAGACTAGTTTTGACCCAAGGGCGAGAGGCCAGGCCCTTGGCCGCGGCGTTGCGAGCCAGGAGCCCCGCTGCCATCATTACCTGTGGATTCGACGTATTCGTGCAGGATGTGATCGCGGCAATGACGACTGAGCCGTGCTTCAAAGTGAAGCTCTTGCCGTCCCAATTGACGTCGACATGAGCATCCGGACTCGGAGGCGGAGCGTCTGGTGCGGTCTTCGACTTCGTCGCGGCAAGTAGCTGAGGAAGAACCGCGTTCCAGCTCGACTTCGCATCCTTCAACGCGACGCGGTTGTGAGGACGTCGCGGACCGGCAATGGTGGCGACGATCGTCCCGAGATCGAGTTCGAGCACCTTCGAGTACACGGGCTCGGGAGCACCATTCACGCGGAAGAGCCCTTGGGCCTTCGCGTAAGCTTCGACGAGAGCAACGCTTTCTTCGCTTCGTCCCGTCATCTTCAAGTAAGTCAGCGTCTCTTCGTCAATGGGGAATATGGCGCAAGTCGAGCCGAATTCGGGTCCCATGTTGGCAATCGTCGCGCGATCAGCGAGCGGCAGGTGAGCCAGACCATCCCCGAAGAATTCTACGAATTTGCCAACGACCCCTTCGTCGCGAAGCATCTTCGTTATGGTGAGCACCAATATCCGTTGCGGTGGCTCCCGCGGGAAGTGCCCCGGTGAGGCGCACGCCGACGACTTGGGGGATTAGCAGATTGATGGGCTGCCCGAGCATCGCTGCCTCGGCCTCGATGCCACCCACGCCCCCAACCGAGCACGCCCAAACCATTGACCATCGTCGTGTGGCTATCCGTCCCAACCAAGGTATCGGGATACGAACGACGCCGTCCTTCTCGAATGCGACACGCGCCAAGTACTCGATGTTGACCTGGTGAACGATGCCAGTCGAAGGCGGCACGACCTTGAAATTCGCATAGGCGCGTTGAGCCCAGCGCAGCAGCATGTAACGCTCCCCGTTGCGTACGT
Source organism: Polyangiaceae bacterium (assembly GCA_049840955.1). Classification (GTDB taxonomy): domain Bacteria; phylum Myxococcota_A; class Polyangia; order Polyangiales; family Polyangiaceae; genus FEN-1139. The sequence goes on along the minus strand of JASGIX010000070.1, from coordinate 532 downwards.
ATTCCCGCGACACATTTCGAACGAGAGCATCGGTGGTTCCGAAGTGATCGACCTGAACGGAATGGTCCACCACGAGCTCCGACGGAAACAGCGGATTGATTCGGTTTCGATCCCCGCCAAGCTCCGCGATGGCGTCGCGCATGGCAGCAAGATCGACGACCGCTGGAACCCCGGTAAAGTCCTGGAGAACGACACGCGCTGGGTAGAACGCGATCTCGCTATCGGGTTCCCGCGTGGCCTGCCATCCCGCCAAAGCCTCGATATCCTTCGCAGTGACAGCTTTGCCGTCCTCGTTTCGCAACAGATTCTCGAGAAGAATCCGAAGCGACACCGGTAATCGCGAGACGTCGAACTTCGACTTCTCGGCGAAGGCAGGCAGGCTGAAATAGTCGAGGGTCCGGCCCCCGACCGACAGGAGGACGGCGACATGCAAAGGTATCGACGGAGCTTGTCATATTGGCGCTGGGCGACCTAGCGCAGGCCCCCCAAAACCGCAAACCCCGAGCCAGGAGGTCACCCTAAAATCCGTCTG
>JASGIX010000069.1:0-120500 GCA_049840955.1 Polyangiaceae bacterium | reverse complement strand
TTTGGGAGCCGTTCCCGTCCTCGATACCGAGTCGTCGACGGATTCCTCCTCCGCGAGGGGAACGGTGCGCTGCTGCCGGGCATGTGCCCGATGATAGTGCCGTCGCGACTCGTCGCGAGATGGCGAAGAGCCAGCCCTCGACGCTGCCCTGCCCGTCGAAGTCGGCGAATCGCCGATGTAGCGATCAAGAACACGTCGTGAGCTGCGTCGTCGATGTTCTCAATCCGCGTGACCCCCAAGCGAACCAGACTTCGCCACACGAAGTCGAAGTGTTCGGCGACAAATCTCGCGTCGAAGGTCAGGGGGCGCGATTGCACGCCGTCGTGAGGGAGCGAACCGTCCGTCGCTTCGAACCCCGCGCAGGTCAGCGGTCGTGGCGTCGTGGCGGTGTTTGCGCTTCGTCGGCGTGCAATTGCGACATCGCGCGTGCCGGATATCCCCGGCTCGAGCCCATGGCGTTGGTCGCTCCTCCGAGACACGCGCGTCTCGGGCCGCGACGTCCGTCGCGGTGCCAGCGGTTCTCTGGTCGAAAGCCGAGGACGGGCGCGGACCATTGCAGGAGCACGCCCGTAGCATTCCCGACGCGGGCCGCAATCCATCACAAAAAGCCGATGCCGGCCCGAATTCCAACGAGCTTGAGGAGCGGAGGTGGCCGAAATACACGGTTTCATCGACGAGGTACCGCGGGCGACCCAAGGGGGTGCCGAGGGAGCCATCGAGGCCAACCTGCACTCTGCCGCGGCGAATCACTGCGGCGGTGCCGAGTCCAACGGCACCGAAGTCCCCGAAGCTGACCGTGATCTTCATCAGCGCCGACTCCCTCCGCTCGCATCCGACCGAGCATCGACCACGTGAAGGTCTCGATTGCAAATTCGGTGGTGAGCGGGATTGCGCGGGTGATGCGAAGCTTCAGCGCCAAGCAGACCGAAGCGACCTCCGAGCGCGCGCGGTGTGTGCTGCACGAGGTGGGTGACTTGTTCGAACCAGAGTCCGCGGTAGATGGTCCAGCGAAGCCCAGCATTGCTTCGGGGTGGTGAATACCCGCGAATGCTCCTCGGGTTCGACTCCGGCAGGACACCAAAGGCGAGGGTTCCTCCCAGCTCTCCTTGCGTGCAAATGCTCATGTCATCGACTCGGGGCGAAGCGCACCTGGTACCTCGGGGCATGCTGCGACGAGCTGCTCGCCACCGTCACTGGGGCGGGAGCCCGGTGGATTCCTTGTGGCGGAAGAGTCACGGTTCCGCTGACGTCTTCCATCGATGTTTGTGGCGCCGCGGGAACGGCGCGCTCGGAGAGCCACACCGAAAGGGACGAGGGCCACGGCTTCAGCGAGATCGGCCTGCAACTGGCAACCTCGAGTGCTCGTCGAACTCGACGTCGGGAGCATCGGCATCGATGACGATGTCCAAACCCGAGGGCACGGGCGTGATTGCGATTCTGACGTCGAGATCCGTGATGCGAGCCTCGCCGGCTCCTCCCAGCAGTCGACGTAGGTGGTTCGCAACGTCGGCTTCCGGGCGACAAGCGTCAGCCCCGTCCCATCGGATCCGAATCGGCAGGCGCGCGAGGTCCTTGGCGGGTTCGTCCACACGGGCGGTATTCGTCTCCGTCGAATGCCCTTTTTCCGCAGGATTTCCTCGGGCGATTCGGCACCCGCGTCGCTCCCCGTGTCCGTCGCCGACGGCGCGGCCCACGCGGGAGCGTTCCCGATGGCGAAGTACAACGCAAGGCGACCCATCAGGACGCTTCTCATTATCCATCTCACGCGAGGCGCCTTTTTTAGCAGTTCCCGGGTCCGTCGACCAGCCTATGTAGCGCTCTGCTCGGAGGGGGGCGCAACGCGATGCGCGGAGGACTGGACGTAATTTGCCTCTCGCAACGGACTTGGCGTCGCGAATGAGTGATGTGTTCACTGTTGAACTACGAGTGGATTATGCGGAACGCGAGCTCGCATCGAGGGCACTTTCGACGAGAAAAACCCGGCGGAGCGTCTAGCATTCTTCGCGGGAGCGCTATACTCCCCGAGCGCTGCACGGGTTCCGTTCGAAGCATACAGGTTGCGGGAGCCCCCGCGAGCTAGCGGAGCGAGGTTCGTCGTTTCATGGAGCAACGTTCCGACATCCATCAACGAGAGGGTGGCAAGAGCCGGGAACGCTTCGTCGGAGAAGCGGCGGGAAAAGTGCAGGAAACGTCGCACCGTCCCCGCTCGACGATCGTTCCTGGCGCGCTCGACGAACCCTTTGCAGAACCCGAAGTCTTCGAGGGTCACTCTTTTTCGCGATCGCGATTCGACGGAGTGTCATCGGGGCGCGACCGTAGCAATGCGGACAGTTCGCGTGCCATGTCGGGCGTGACTTCGGGAGTCAAGCCGACGGGAGTGACAACGGCGGTCCCCGTCCGTCGATTTCGACGACGCGGATTTGGACGACGAAATCGACTCGGGTCCACCAACCCAACCGCGGATTTCGTCGTTGCCTCTGGCTCTCACCGAAGACTCACAGGCGCGCATTCAGGCGCGTTACGAACCGGTTCCGGTTCACAGTCACGTCAAAGAAAAGTTCTACTTGCGATTGGAGCTGCGCAAGGACTGCCTTGCCGATCTTTGGGTACGTGACCTCACGCCGCACAACGTGCTCGCGTGGTCGGACGGCATGGAGAGTTGGGTCCCACTGCTGACCGTTCCCGAACTCCGAGAAGCCATTCGGACGGCGCAGGATCGCAAGACTCGCGATTTGCTGTCCAACTCGCAGCCGCCACCGGCTCTGGTCGTGCCATCCAGTGAAGATCGCATTCCGTTGCCGCCGCCTCGTCGCGCGGGCTCGATCGTGTCTGCGGCTCCTGCGCGCGCCGGCAAGTTTTGGCACATGCCCCATCCGCGTCCGGCAGTGGGATCTTCGACGATCCCGGCGCCGCCGCTGTCACCCCAATCCTCTCGTCCGCCGCCGCGCATCGACGCGGTGCCGCGCAACACCTCGGCGTTGCCCCCAGCTCTGGATCGAGCCGATCGGAGCTCCGTGCTTCCGCAGCGGGCATCGGTGCCGCCACCTGCTGCGGTACCGCAACGGGCATCGGTGCCGCCACCTGCTGCGGTACCGCAACGGGCATCGGTGCCGCCACCTGCTGCGGTAACGCAACGGGCGTCGGTGCCGCCACCTGCTCGAACGCAGAAGCTGACATCGGTGCTTCCGCCTCCCGTAGGTTCGAAGGGAATGGCGCCGTCTTCATTTCCGGCACCGGCGCGTGCCTCGACGTCGTTCTCATGTGGTCGCGCGCGCCGCAAGCGCCGCACCCGCGACGGATTCGTCGAGTCTGCGCGTTCAGTCCGTTCCAGATTTTCCGCGACCTGCTCGCGTGCCGTCATTCGTTGAGCCCGTCATCGCGCCGCCACAACCAAAAACGGCTGCGGCGAAGCCCGGTAACGGGGAAACCCTGATGCCGCGCGCGGTATCCGTGAAACCTGCGGCAGCGTGGGGCGTTCCCGGGGCTGGGCTCGTCAATTTGGAACGCGCCATTTGGCTCGCCGCCGGCATCTCCGTTGCGACGGCAGCCTCGTTCATTTTGCGCGGCGCTCCCGAAGGCACGGCGAGTGCGACGATGTTCGAACGCGAGCCCGCCGTTGACGGGGAATGGCAACGATCGAGCGATCCTGCTTTCGTCTCGGTCGTCCAGTGGCAATCACGCCTCGAGCAGCAGAGGTTCCAGACTGTCGGCTGCATCGGAATCCGGCTCGGATGCGGCAAAGGTCGAAGATCTACCGCTCGTGGGTGCACGCGGCGCTCTCAAGGGTGGGGGGCGGTCTTCATTCGCTTCCGTGACGGCGACATCTTCGAACTCGACGCAAGATGCTCGCGCCGTTCAAGCGGAGGCGCTCACTCTTGCGTCCTCCCCGACGCGACCCGCTGGCAATTCGAGTGGCTCGAGCAGCAAACCTTCGGCGCCGTCCACGTCCACTGCGGCCTCGGAGGGCGCGTTCGATCCCGCCCAGGCGCGGCGCGTGCTCGCGAGCGCTGCGGGGCGCGCACGAAGCTGCGCCGACGGAGCTCTCTCGGGCGCCGTGCAAGTGACGTTTGCACCTTCGGGATTCGTGCAAGGCGCGAGCCTACTGAATCTCGACGGTGAAGGGGTGCGCTCCGGATGCGTGTTGCGCGCCTTCCAAGAGGCGCGTGTTTCTCCCTTCGTCGGTGCGTCCGTCGCGGTGAAGAAGAGCTTCGCGTTTCCGTGAACCGACGTCACACCCGCGAATCCGTTTCGAGCGAACCCGTTTCGAGCGAACCCGTTTCGAGCGAACCCGTTTCGAGCGAACCCGTTTCGAGCGAACCCGTTTCGAGCGAATTGACGGCGGCACGCTCAGCGTGGCATCGAAATTCTCGAGGACGGCGCCCGAGCGCGGCACGCTCAAATAGAGGGCACGGGCGTAAAGGAACGTGCGCCTCTCCTCGCTGAGATCGCCCATGCGCCCGCGTGTGGCGGCGGCGAGCAAGAGTGCCGATGTGACGCTGACGTTGAGGCTTTCGACGAATCCGCGCATCGGGACCCGCACGCTCAGCGCCGCCGCGGCGGTTAGTTCCGCGCAAACGCCGTCGGACTCGTTACCCATGACCAACGCAATGCGATCGAGAGAAGCCAGTCCCTCCGGCTCGAGCTCTCCTGCGGGATGGGCGACCACCAATCGATAGCCGTCTCGGGACAGGTGTTCGATGGCACTTTGAGGCGTCGAGTGACGGATCAAATCGAGCCACTGTTCCGTACCCTTCGAGACCTTGCGAGAGATCAGGAACGGTTCGATCCGTTCGACGACGTGCACCGTTTGAACCCCGAAGGCCTCACAGCTTCGCAGGATTGCGGCTCCGTTGTGCGGATCATGCGGCGCGTCCATGACGACGGTCACGGCTTCGATCCGCTGCGATATCACGCCGCGAAGCTTCTCCGAACGTCGCTCGAGGGCGAGGGGTTCGAGGGCATCGATCACCCCGTGAGGGGTCCAATCGGCACCCCAGGGGTTCTCTGGAGTGCTGTCGTTCGGCTCATGTACGGAGGGGGTGCTTCGGCGCACGGGCCCTCCGTAGCATGTTCCCCCGAAAATCGAGGGAGTGACCGCTCTTCAGGTTTTGCGATTTCGGCCGGAGGTACGGCGCACCAAAGATTTGGATGGAGCGGGGATTGGCTGGTCCAGGGTGGGGAGTTATGTTTGGCCCCGAAAGCGAAGGATCCCCTGATGGCATCTGCGAATGTTCGCGTGTTCAACGATCTGAATTTCGACCAGGAAGTCCTAAAGTCGGACGTTCCCGTGCTCGTCGATTTCACGGCCACGTGGTGCGGCCCGTGTAAGGCGCTTGCGCCCATCATCGACCAGATCGCCGACGACATGAATGGCAAGGTCAAGGTGGGTAAGGTCGACATCGACGATTCCCCCGTTACCGCCGGGAAATATGGGGTCCGCGGTGTCCCCACGGTCATGGTCTTCAAGAACGGTGAGCGCGCCGCGCAGTCCGTAGGCCTGACCACGAAGCAGCGTCTCACCGAGCTCGTCGGGCTCTGAGTCCGTTGGCAGACCCGACGGGCCCGTTCAGCTGACGGCCTTCGGGTGAGCTCGATCCGAGTCCCCATTCGGGGAGCTCCCAATCCTCGGCACGGTCGTATCGGCCGTGCCGAGTCGCGTTGGGAGTGGGAACCGACGATCGGCTGCGCTACACATCGGGCTCCCGTGGAACCGCTACTTTCCGATCTCCGAGTTGCGTCAGTTGAACGGCTACATCGAGCCGCTGTTCGGTCGTCTCGTGTCGAACGAGGTGTACGATTGGGCTGCCTGGGCCAGGCGCGAGACGGGGGAAACGGACGCGCTCGTCGAGTTTCTCTTCGGACTCAGGGAACGGTCGATGCCGTTTCTGCGTGCTCTCACGAGCGGTCCCGACGCAGGTTTTCGCTTCGTCTCCGCGCGCTTCATCCGCTGGGCATACGAGGAGAACCAATTCTTCGAACTCGAGCCCCTCGAGACTCGGCGGTTTCTGAGGGCCCATCGTCGGTTGTTTCTCGGCCTTGCCTCGGCGCTCGAGCGAACGGAGTCCGTAGAAGACTTCGCCCTCGTCGCGAACACGGTCCTCTATTTCTACGTCGAGCGATTGGCGCGAGTGTTTCGCGCGCTTGGCGGCACGCGCGGGCTCGGTCGAGGTGCCGAGTATTCCGCGGAGCTGCAGCTGCAGCTTCTCGGGTTGACGGAGGGCAAGCTTCTCGAACCCGTCGTGGATCTCGGGTGTGGTCAGCGAGCCGAGCTCGTGACATTGCTCCGCGCGAAGGGCATTGCTGCGACGGGGCTCGATTGATTGGGCGAAGGCCCCTTCGTGCTCGCCAAGGATTGGTTCGACGTGCGTTTCGAGCCGAGCAGCCTCGGGACCGTCGTGTCCCATCTGGCCTTCTCGCTGCACTTCCTCCATCACCACTGGCATTCGGGTGAACGCGCTTACGAGTATGCTCGCAAGTACATGGAGCTGCTGCACGCTCTCGTGCCGGGCGGTCGTCTAGTCTACGCTCCAGGGCTTCCCTTCATCGAAGAGATGCTCGATACGGGCACCTTCAACGTCGAACGGCGCGAGTTACCGGCTCCCCTTCAAGAGAAGATGGAAGGTCTTCGGGATTCTGGGGACGGGGCAGAGCGTGGCTTACGTAACGCAAGTCCGACGATTGCGGTGACGCGCACGTCGAGCGTCGATTCGCGGCGAACGATTGACGACGTTCTACGTCGGTCGATTCGCAGCGAACGATTGACGACGTTTTGCGTCGGTCGATTCGCAGCGAGCGATTCACGACGTCTTACGTCGGTCGATGCGCGTTACGTTTCGGGTGCTAAGTACGCTCAAAGGTTGAGCACGGCGCGATAGATCCGCACCTCGGGCTCGCTCCGAAACGTCAACTTCAACGCGGCCTCTCGCAGGCATTCTTCCAGGGTGAGGTCGACTGGCTTTGCGTGAAGTGTCAAACCGACGAGGCTTCCGTCGCGTATCGCCGCGCAAAGTTCGACCGTGCGTCGCCGGCGTCCCAAGCATGGCTTGGTCCATTGCGTCGAGCCCACGAACGCATCGAGCGGGGACAGTCCGATGTGCGTCGGGAGCCGCCCGTAACCTGCGGCTTTGGCTTCCCCGAGGAACGCTTCGCACTCGGGAAGTTCCGTCACCGTGCGAGGCACGGCGGCGCGGGAGCTCGAAGCGGGCGAAGTCGCGGCGTCTTCACGAGCGGCAGAGCCGTTCGTGTCCTCGGTGGCTTCCCTCGCGGTCGAAAGGCTGCCCGATATCGCTTCGTTCGAAGCGGCAGCATCCATCACCGTCGTGCGTGTCACTCGTGGTGATTCATCGATAGCTTCTGGTGCGGCCGACTCCGTGTCTTCGAACGGCGAGTATCCCACTGGCCACACCCAACGAAAAGCGAGCGCGAGCGCTGCAAGCCAAGCCACGAGTGCCAACGAGAGAAAGCGACTCTTTCGCGGTGGCGGTGGTTCGGGGGTGGTCCACGATCGCATCCGCGGGCGCGACTTGTAACCTACGATCGCCATTGCGAGCGGACCGTTCGCGGAACCCGAAAGACCTGCAATTCCGGCGTCAAACCAGACACGTCGACCACACCGCCGCGTTCGACGGCAAAGCCGAGCGTCTTTGCGTGTTCAGCCGTACGCGCTGGCATGGGCGATAGCCAAACCAGTCGTCCACCGGGCGCCAAGCATTGGCGGGCGTTGGTGAGAAAATCGAGTAGCAACTCGCCCAAGCGACCGTCTCGAACGTGTCGCGCCCCGAGGGGCGGATTGGTCACGATCCCCGTGATGCGCTTTGGAAATGGGGAACGGGCGTCGAGGCTCATCAAGCGCACACCGGGGAGCTTGGCCCTTTGCACGTTGAGCTGCGCCGCGTCGAGGGACGAAGGATTGGTGTCCGTTCCGATGAGCTCCGCGTACGGTCCGAGTCGTCCTCGCTCGATAAGCTCGAGTCCACTACCGACGAAGGGATCCCAAATGACGTCGTCCTCTCGGACACCCAAGACGTGGGCCAGTGCCGCTGCGATCGTCGGGTGTGACGCGCCGCTTATCTCTGCTGTGCGATAGGTGAAGCGTGGGTCGTCGTAGCGATTGGGTTCGAGGAAGATGCGAGCGGGATTCGGTGAGTTCGATCTTCACCTCCCACAGCGCGCCGCGCGGATTCGCAGAGAGACGCGTCGTCACGTTGTGGAGGCGCTCCGAGAGCGCCCAGAGGAAGGCGCGACGGTGGCCTTCGCCGCTCAAGCTGAAACGAAGTCGTGGTCGCGTCGAGCTCAAGCGCTCGAGCAAACGTACGACTTGCTCACAAGTCAAGACGTCGAGGATACGGTCGATCTGCTCACTGTCATCGTCGGCGCGTTCGATCGGCAATTCGATGGCGGGACCGAGCAGCGAACGAGAGCGAAAGCAAGCCGACAAGGGGCCGCGGAAGTGGCGCACCCGCGCGCGCGTCGGTCCATCGAGTTCTGCGCGCAGCTCTGGTCGCAATTGTTCCGTGACGATGCGGCCGAGGCCGCGGCGAAACCCGAGGGACAACGTGAAGCGATCCTCGAGTGCCACGTCGAAGTTCACTCGATCGGTATCGCTGACCCGTTCGAGTTGCCGCATCAAACAGAGCCGCGCCTTTTCGAGGAGCTGACGCTCGAAGTCGGTATCGGGATCGAGCTTCGCAAGTGCGTCGTCGGCGTCGGCTCCGCCGACCTTACCCAGGGCTTCGATCAGCGCTCGTCGTTCTGGCCCTTGCGCATCGACGAGCATCTCGAGCAACCGCGTCTCGAAGGGGAGCCCCTGTAGGCTCGCTCGGGGCAACTTGCCCAACGCGACGATCGCCGAGCGCTGCACCTCCTTCGCTTCGTCGGCGAGACCTTCGACGAGCGCGTCGAGGAGCGCTCGATCGGGTTGGTTTTGCGCGATGCGGCCGACGAGGCGATAGATGCGGATCCTTCCGACGCCGTTTCCGGCGGGGCGCATCGCGATGGCAGCCTTCGCGGCGGGGAGCCCGGCGCGAAAGAGGGCACGTTCGGCGAGTTTGCTCGTCGTTTCGTCGGACTCGAGCAGCCACGAGAGCACTTCCTCGAGGTCGGCTCGCGACGGCGTGTAGCCAGGGTTCTCGAGATCGGCCTTATTCGGCATGCTGCGTGCTCGCTGAGTGGAGGCGTGCGACGCCCCATCGTTCGATCGCGTATCGACGCAGGATGACCCAGAGCACGACGAGGAGGTGCCAAAAGCGGATCCCACTTCGTTCGTCGGCATAGACGGGACGCACCGTGACATCGCTTATGACGTAACCACGGGCGGCCAACATACCCAGCAGATCGTTGGGATATCCGAAACGCGGCCAGAGCTCCTCGAGCGGGAGCTCGCGTGCGGCAGAGGCGCGCAACGCGGTGTAGCCACATTGGGAGTCGCTGACGTCGAGGCCCGTGCAGCGTCGTGTTGCCCATGACAACACCAATCCGCCGAGTCGTCGAATCGCCGGCATCCGGAGGCGTTCGGCATGGCGAAATCGATTGCCCTTGGCGTAGTCAACGTCGCCGTGGACCAAGGGTGCGAGGAGTGCGGGAAGGTCCGTCGGGTCCATCTGGTTGTCTCCCGCCATGACCACGAGCAAATCGGCGTTGCGAGCGAGGGCGTGTCGATATCCCGTCGCGATGGCTGCGCCAACTCCGAGGTTCTGCTCGTGGCGAATCAGTTCCACGCGAGGATCCGCGACACCGAGAACGGCCTCCGCAGTACCATCCTCACTGCCGTCGTCGACGGCGCAGACGTGGTCGACCCAAGGAGGAATGCCGCGGAGCGTGCGCCCGACGAGGGCCGCCTCACGAAAACAAGGGATGACGACGGTGACACGCTGACCGAACCACACGGCCACCGCCCTAGCGGAATCGACGAACGAGTGCAAATTTGGAGTGCCGGCCGGTTCGCGGCGTCTCTGCTCGGGCGTGGTATGGCCTCCGGCGTGTCGCGTCGTCGGTGGATCGCTCTGTGCGTTGGTCTCCTGGTCCTGTTCCCCCTGCTTTATGCAGGCTATTCGTGGTTACGCTTTCCGAGCGATCGAACACCGGAGGGGGCCTACCTGCGCGTCGTGATCGCGGTGAACCGCGGCAAGCCAGAGATGGCCTTTGCTTACACGGAAACACGGGCCCAGCACGCTTGTTACACCATACTCGACATGCGGAAGCGGGCTCTTTCCCGGGTCATGTCGGACTTTCCCGAGGCGGAACGCGCCAAGACCGTCGAACCCTTCAGGGCGTACGCGGAAGCACCCGACGGTGCGGACGTCTTCGGAATCTACGCACGCGAGCGAGGCTGGTTCGGATCGTTTGCGACGCGACGTGTCCGGCATCGCGAAGGTCGAGACCAGCGGTGAACGGGCTACGGTCGTTACCGTGCGGGGGACGCGTTACGCCTTTCGAAAGCGCGAGAACGGGATCTGGGGTCTCACTTTGTTTACTGCCGCGCTCGCGGCAGAGGCGGAGCGCGCGTCTCGGGATCTCAAGATGATCGAACAAAACGCGCAGGACTATCGCCGAGCGATGGCACCTTCGCCGAGTGACCATCGGTAGCGAATGTCCCGCGCGACCCAAGGTCGTCCAGCGTTCGCGGAAACCTGTCGTATAAGTGTGCGTTCTCAATCCGGTTCGTCATGCCGGATGGGCTAGTCCTTGCGTTGCGAGCGAGATTGGCTAAGGCTCTTGTCGCGAGCTTTGAACGAGAGTCGACGGGCTCGTAGCGATCCCAAAACCACATTTCCTTTTCCCGATGGGCGACAACGCAGCCACCGAAGATCCCGCGAAGGGCCGAACTCCGAGCGAGTCACCAGCGTCGACCACAGCGGGGCCGTCTTCCGAGCCGCTACCCAGTCGACCCGATTCGGCTCAGGTGCATCAGAGTGCTCCGCCGAGTGCTTCTCGCAGTCCTCGGCAACGGAGGCCAAGCATCGGGGCGCCGATCGAGCATTCGTCCTGCACCGGCGAGCTTCAAGCCCACGTTGCGTGACAGTTCGAAGCTTCCCCCACCGATGGTCATCCATTCGGGAGACGCGGATCAAAGCGCGCCAGTGTGGGGTGATCCGGACGTCGTCAATCACCCGTCGCAGGTTCGCACCGATGCACCGCTGCGACCGGAGCCCTTCAAGCTCGCGGAGGATCTCCACCAGACGACGCTGCCGCTCGAGATGCCTTCTGCCGCAAAGCTCCCGAGTGACGCCAATGCCGTCCAAGCCGAGATTGCTCCGCCGTGCGACAGTTCCTCTGCGGTCACGCAGACGAAGCTCGATTCCTCCGGTTCTGGTGTCGAACCCTTCGCCAGTCGAGCCGCGCAATGCGACTCCGGCAGTGGACATGCGGAGTGAAGGCGCTCCGAAGAGCGCCTCCGCCGATCTCGATGCTTCGGAGGGCGCGCCGAGAGTGGGCCGAGGGCGGAGCCGGTTGCTGTCTGCGTTCGCAGCCGTGATCTTGTTGGGTTTGGGCGTCGTGGTGTACGCGGGGCGTCGTGGTGCCCCTGTGGCAGCACAGGGTGAGCCCAGTGTTTCGCTTCCGAAGGACACGGAGCCCGCTTCGACGATACGCGCCGGTGCGGAACCGTCGTCTACGTCCGAAGCAACCGTGCGCGACGCGAAAGCAACGCCAGCATCGCAGAATCCACCGGCGACACGGGAGCCGCAGCCAGACTCAGGGGCTGCCGCTGCCTCGACTGCTTCCAACTCGGGCGCTTCTGGCGAGCCGAGCGCGAACGATCTCGTCCGCGTGCTCGTCAAGTTGAGCCCCTCTGACTCCAAGCTCACCTATCGAGGGGTCGCCGTGCCGGGCCCACCCTTCTACGTCGACGTACCCAAAGGCAAGAAGCTCTACCTCGAGGCCTCTCGAAAGGGGTACGTGACGCGTAAGGTAACGGTCGACTCGAATCGGCCCGAGATCACGGTCGGGTTGGTCGAGCCTCACAAGAAGTGAGTTGCTCGTTCGTGACGGCTCCATATCGCGACGAAGCCGCTGTGCGAAGAGCCATTCGATCGAAGTGATCGATGGGCTAGTCCGACGTGGGGTGCGCCCGTGTCGCCACGGACACGTCTGCCCATGCAGCATGTGACGCGAGGTATACGTTTGGCCCTCATTATCCGAGTCGGCCCGTATCCGTGATCCCAAGCGGTGGCGTGCTGTCGCCCGGTTTCCGATTCCGATAAACGGAGAGCAGCGTCAATTGCATTGCGACCATGAACGCGTTGAGCGCGTAGAAGATCACGACGAAATTGAGATTATTCTGCACCTTGTGAACGATACCGGAAATGTACCCGACGAGGATGAGGACGTAGAACGTTCCACTCGCGCCCGTTACCGACTTGGTTCGCAGCGTCTTGGCGATTGCGAAGGGCCACGAGATGCCAAAGCAAACCAGCATGAGCATCTCGAAAAACGTAAGACCGGGGCCCATGTTGCATCCTTTCTGAGCAAGTGAGCGCCCGGGGACTACCGTTCGCTCTCGAGCTCGATTCTTCTCTGGAGGGGGATTCGTCGAAAGTGCGCTCTGATCCGTAGATGTGGCCCTTGTCGTGAGACCAATTGCAGCGACGGTTGCTCGATGTTTCAGGCCTGTTGCTGTTCGATTCGAATCGGTGAGCGTTCACCTGTCCGAATCTGGCTTGCTCCTGAGGGGATCCCTAAACTTCGAGACGCGAACGATGCAGTCGGCTCGTGCAAAAGCGTTCCACGAACCCGCGTCCATTCACTATAGATTCGTGAACGACTCGAGTCAATTGCACGCAGCCGTTTTCGTCGCGATTTGGGCCGCTTTAGTCGCTGAGAGGATGAATCTACGATTGCTTGGACAGGTCATTAGACCGTAATGGTCTTGAAATTGGCCGAAAAACAGCGGAAATATGCACGGGTTCGGTTGTTTGTGTGTGATTTGTGAGGGGTCCTGTGTGCGCGCGCAGCGTCCAGAAGGGCAGAGTCGCGGGCAAGTGACGGTGATCGCCTCGCTTGGGGAACCTCAGTGCATGGCTGTCCACCTTGTCGACGTCGAGATGACGAGTGAAGACGACGCTTCAATCTCGAATGTCATCGAGCCGAATGCGTTGGCCTCGGTTCGACTCTCCAAACGTTGCAGGCATGGAAGCACGTAAGGGGGTGATCGGGAATTGCACGCTCGTAGCCGCATTTTACGAGGCTATTTCACGTCGGGCTCGTCTCGATTGAAGGGACGACAATCGGCTGCGTGCGACCCTTGCGAGCGCGATGCGCGCCCTGTCGAGACGAGCGCGATGCGCGCCCTGTCGAGACGAGCGCGATGCGCGCCCTGTCGAGACACTTCGAACGTCAAACTCGTGTCGTGGAGACGTGGGATTTCCCACGTTAGGTGCCTGGAGCGGAAACGTCTCCGTTCGTTGGCTGCGGCGATTGTTGGGTGAGGCGAGCGCAGCGACGCGAAGGTGGAGGCGAGCGCAGCACAGCGTTCGGGGGCGGAGCTCCATCGAGGACGATCGCTGCGTCGTGAAGCGCGAACCGCAAAGGTCGTGAAGCGCGAACCGCAAAGGTCGTGAAGCGCGAACCGCAAAGGTCGTGAAGCGCGAACCGCAAAGGTCGTGAAGCGCGAACCGCAAAGGTCGTGAAGCGCGAATTGCAAAGGTCGTGAAGCGCGAACCGCGTTGGGTTCGATCTCACGACGGAAGCGACGGCGCGTTCGATTGCCTGCCGGCGGACACAGTGATTCAAGTTGGGATGCACTCGCATGACGCGAGCACGTCATCGCGCGCTTTCACTCCGTGGGATTTCCCACACTAGACAGACCAATGCCGAACCGTTCCTTTACGCGTGACTGGCGCGACCTGCGCAACCTGCGCGACCTGCCGACTCGGATTTGAAATAGGGGCGAACGATGCGTCCGGCGCTGCGCAGGGGCTGCCGTGGGGTTACGTCGGTTCATGGCATGTCCGAGGGGCGGTCCGTGGGCGTTCGGAGCGCCTGATGACGGAGAACGCGCATCCTTTGCGTGTTCTTCGTGTGCTCCGCAAGTTGGTCGGACAACACGAGTGCTGGCGCGCCAAGCGCACGCGTCGCGTCGAATGAACCGTGGGCATTCGGCACGCGAAGCGCACGCGTCGCGTCGCACGAACGTTAGGCCTTCGATGCGCGAAGAACACGCGTTTGGTTGGAACCGTGAATCCGATGAACGCCGAATCTCGGGCGCATTCAGTTCCACCACCAGCTTGCGGTGCAAATCGTACTCGTGCCCGCGGTGAAGTTCATGTACCAGTACCCATCGGCTGCGCGACTGATACTGAAGCCAGCCTGGCAGCTCGACCCCGGCGAACATCCGGATGCCGTGCCGTTGATCGACACCGTTCGAGTGTCGCAATTGCTCATCTGCATCCCTTGGAGGACTGCCGTGGAGGACGACACCGTGAACCGGAAACAAGTCTGTGCCGAAGGAACCGCCTGACTCGAGCGAGGACTGGACGTCAGCGTTCCAAGGCTCGTGTACGTGGAGCAATAGGGATTCGTCGTTCCACCCGCTCCACCCGATTGGGTTCCGCCGGTACTCGCGGTTCCGCCGGTACTCGCGGTTCCGCCGGTACTCGCGGTTCCGCCGGTACTCGCGGTTCCGCCGGTACTCGCGGTTCCGCCGGTACTCGCGGTTCCCGACGTGTTCGAGGACGTTCCGCCTAGCGAAGAGGCTCCTCCCACGGAAGATGTGCCACCCAGGGAGGAAGTGCCACCGGTGGATGCCGTCCCACCAAGTGAAGCGGTTCCGCCAAGTGAAGTCGCACCCGCAGCATTCGTCGAATCACCTGCTCCGGTGGCTCCACCCACTGCGGAGCTCGAGGTTTCGCCGGTTCCACCCGCTCCACTGGTTGCTGTGGTTCCGCCCATGGGCACGCTCGTCGCGCCGGTGCCTCCCACCGGTGCCGTGGTCGAAGCGGCCGATCCCCCTTGCGTCGCGCCGCCCTGCGCATCTCGCGGATCGACGTAATATTCGGACGCGCAGTTCGCGGCGACGAGCGGTAGGAGGACTGCCACGAGCGACACCAAGCGTTGCCGCGTACCTGCGCCTCCTGCGATTTCTCGAGCGGGGGCAATACGAACCCGCGGGTTTGCTTCGCGATTGAGCGTGTTTCTGGGATCCTTGGCACGCATCGCACCCTGAGTGCCGGAGTTCTCGCTGTCCATCGATATTCACTTCTAGCCCATTTCTGCGCTTCGTCCTCCACAATCGTTCGACTCACTCGCGCCCCTCACGGGTTTATGTCGCAAAGATCGATTCCCAAAAGTGGCTCAGAAAAATGCATAGCGAGGATGGGCAAGGGAAGACGCGCGCTTTCGCCTTCGCTTGCCGCCGCTCGCCTTGGCTCCGAGGCGGCTCCTGCGTGTTTCCGCATGGTCGCCTGCCCGCACCTACGAGGGATTTCAATCGGAGTGCAGCGCGCAGCGTCGCTTGGAGCCGCTGGGATTTCACCGAAGCCCCGATTCGGTCGATGATGGCCTCGCACTCACCCCGAGTCGGCGTCACATGGACGCGTTTACCGTTCGGTACCTCGGTATCCCTTTTGCGAGGCCACCCAAGGTCAATGGAACCTTCGCCTACGCCAGCGTGAGACAACGGTCGAACGTGACGTATTTCCCAGTCGTGGGATGCCGGTGACGACCGGTTCTACGGGCAGAGGTTGAGCAGGATTTGGAGTTGATTGGCGTTTGGCTCGACCAAGACGAGGTCGGGTCGACCATCGGAGTTGAGATCGCCGCTCGTGATGAAGTAGACCCCCGTTGCGAACTCGAAGTTCTTGGTATCGAAAGTACCGTCGCCTCGTCCAAGGAGCAGCGTAAGTGCAGGGCGACCGAATGCGCCCGCAGCGATGTCGAGCGCGCCGTTGCCGTCGAAGTCGTCGACGACAACCGAACGAGGATCGGCGCCGACGTCGTACCTCGTCGATGACGAGAACGCGCCCTTGCCGTCCCCGAGCAACACGAAGACCGCGTTGTGTTGCCAATCGGCAACGACCAGGTCCATCCGACCGTCGCGATCGAAGTCGCCCGTTTTGACGTCGACAGGCCCGCCGCGCTGAATCGAGTATTCTGGTCGCCGCTCGAAGGAACCCGTGCCGCTTCCAGCGAGCACGGAGATGCTCATCGACGCAAGGTTGGCAGTCACGAGATCGAGCGTTTCGTCGCCGTCGAGATCGGCGAGGGCGAGCCCGCAGACCCGCGCTCCGAGACCTTCCGCGGCTTGGAATTGGACGACGCCCGAGCTCGTTCCCAATCCGATCTCGTACGAGCCTGCGAAAGTGTCGTGTCCGACGACGATGTCCATCAGGCCATCGTGATTCAAATCGCCATGGACGATGGCATACGGCGATTGTGCGAGTGCGTACTCCAACGCGGGAACGAATGTTCCGTCACCGAGATTGTTCCACACGTGCAGTTGCGTCGAGTCGTGGGTCGATGCGAAGAGTTCGGGGTGCCCATCGCCATCGAGGTCGGTGGAATCGACGATGGCGGCGAAGTCGGGGGCGGTGAATTCTTGCCGCAGGTCGAATTGGGCATCGCCACGGCCACGGTAGGTTCGAACCGTCGAGCTCGGTTGTGCGGATACGGCCAGATCCAGAATCCCGTCCCGGTCGAAGTCGTCGAGATGAGCATGATAGGGTCGGTCGGGGCCCGAGATGGGCGTTTGCGCGATCAGCATGAAGCCTTGGCCGCAGGATGCTTTGCCTCCCGTGCCGCCGATGGGGGTCGTACTGGAGCGCGCCGTGGTTCCTCCGCGGCTGGACGAACCACCTTCGATTGACGTTGCTCCAGCGACGAAGCTATCATCTCGAGAAGTGAAACCGCCCAGATTCGAATGAGTTCCACCTTGCGTCGACGCGCCTCCTCGAATCGTCTCTCGTTCGTGCGAGGACGAGTTCGTCGTCCCTCCTGACTCGTCTCGTTCCGTGCTCGCGAAGGTGCGTTGCCGTCCGCCTGTGCTCGTGTGCTCTCGTGTGCTCGACCATCCACCTTCGCCGTCGATCCGAGAGGGATCGCGAGCGGAGCTCCCGGCCTGCTCAGGTGCGGACGGGAGATCCAGCGCATCTCGACCGCCGCATGCGGAGTCGAGTAAAGTGAGCGCGAGCAACCACACGGGAAGTCGATCGGGGAGGAGCGATGCCATCTCGGGGCGCGAAGGTGCCGCGGGAGACGAGGTGCGTCACCTTGTCCCGCGGTAGGATTTCGTCGTCTCGCCAAAACCGCGCAGATCCACCGCTGTCCGGTCGTTCGGGGTTGCCCGACGCGGCGGCAAAGCGCAATGCCGTCGCGAGAGCACGTCGGCAATCCAGTCCGGTTGCCGCGCAATTTCGTCGCCGTGAGCTGCGTCGCTGGCTCACGTCGGGTCGCGCAACTCCGTGGTGGCGAGGTGCGTCGCTGGCTCACGTCGGGTCGCGCAATTCCGTGGTGGCGAGCTGCGCCGCCGGCTCACGTCGGGTCGCGCAATTCCGTGGTGGCGAGCTGCGCCGCCGGCTCACGTCGGGTCGCGCAATTCCGTGACAGCGAGTTGCGAGTCCGGCTCACGTTGGGTCGCCCAGTTTCGTCGCCGTGAGGTGCAACTCCGGCTCGCCTTGGCCCGAGCTGCGTATTTCGTCGGCCTCGGCTCGACGTGGGCTCGACGTGGGCTCGCCATGAGTACGCCGTCGACTCACGTTTGGCCGCGCAATTTCGTCGCCGTGACCACGCCGATCAAATCAAAAAAGACCTTTGCCGGCGAAGGTGCTACCATCCAGCCCTGTTTCGGTCATCGGGGTTTCCCTGATCTTGCGTTGCGGCGTCGACGACAATCCTTGGGCAACCGCCCATAATTGTCTTGAACTGTCGGCCATTTCCAGGCTGAGATGCGCGCCGCACTCTCCATCGGGGGCGCCCTGCGCTCCGTGAGAATTGCCCATATGGCACGCATCATCAAACGTGAATTGCTTTCACCCTCCATCGTTCGGCTTCGCATCGAAGCGCCCCGCATCGCGCGCAAGCGCAAGGCCGGGCAGTTCATCATGGTGCGGCCTACTGCGAAGGATGAACGTCTTCCGCTCACCATCGCCCATGCCCATGCCGAGGGGGGCTGGGTCGAGATCATTTTCCAGATCGTCGGACAAGGCACGACGGCCCTCGCCGAGTTGTCGGAGGGAGACAGCGTCGCCGACTTCGTGGGCCCCCTCGGGCGCCCGACGCACATCGAGCGCTTTGGCAGAGTGATGTGTGTCGGGGGAGGTGTCGGGGTTGCTCCTTTGCATCCCATTGCTCGCTCGCTCGCCGAAGCTGGCAACGAAGTGACGACCGTCATCGGTGCGAGGTCGCAGGAGCTCCTCATGCTCGAAGCGGAAATGCGTTCCTTCAGTCATGCCGTTCACGTTGCGACGGACGACGGTAGCGCGGGCCAAAAAGGCTTCGTTACGGACGTAATTCGAAAGCTACTCGGTGAAGGGCCAACTTTCGACTTCGCCGTCGTGATCGGACCGGTGCCGATGATGCGGGCGTCGAGTGAAGTGCTCGTTGCCGCGGGGATCAAGACCATGGCATCGCTCAATCCAATCATGGTCGACGGCACGGGAATGTGTGGAGGGTGTCGCGTCACCGTGAACGGCAAGACGCAGTTCGCGTGTGTCGACGGGCCCGAGTTCGATGCCGGCGGCGTCGATTGGGCAGAGCTTGCGAAACGATTGGGCAGCTATCGTGAGTTCGAACGAAAGCAGCTCGACGAGCATCATTGTCGCCTGAAGCAGATGGCCGAGGTAAGTTCATGAGCCAGCCCGAGACCCCGAAGAAGGGGAAACTTCGTCCGAGAACCGACATGCCGGAGCAAAGTCCGGAGGTACGACGCTCCAACTTCGAAGAGGTGCCCTTCGGATACACGGAGGCGCTCGCGATCGAGGAAGCGACGCGTTGTCTGCAGTGTAAAAAGGCGGATTGCCGCAACGGATGCCCGGTGCAAATCGCGATCCCGGAGTTCGTCGCGCTCATCGCGAAGGGACAATTTGCCGACGCTGCTCGCAAATTGAAGGAAACCAACGCGCTTCCCGCGATCTGCGGTCGCGTGTGTCCGCAAGAGGATCAGTGCGAGAAGCACTGTATCTTGGCCAAGAAGGCGATCCCCGTTGCGATTGGAAACCTGGAGCGCTTCGCGGCGGACTGGGAACGCTCGCACGGAACCGCGCAGCTGCCTGCGAAGAAACCACCGAATGGCAAGCGCGTTGCCGTCGTCGGCAGCGGTCCGGCGGGGCTTACCGTCGCAGGGGAGCTCGTGAAGTGGGGTTTCGACGTGACCGTGTTCGAGGCACTCCACGAAGCTGGCGGTGTTCTCGTCTACGGGATCCCGGAGTTTCGCCTTCCGAAGGACATCGTGCAGAGCGAGATCGAGTCCTTGCTCGCCTTGGGCGTGAAGCTCGAGAAAAACTTCGTCGTGGGTCGTACCGCGACCATCGACGAGTTGCTCGAAGAAGAGGGCTTCGATGCCGTCTTCATCGGCACGGGCGCCGGCCTACCGACGTTCATGGCCATTCCCGGGGAGAACTCGATTGGCGTCTATAGCGCCAACGAATACCTGACGCGTAGCAATCTCATGAAAGCGTACCGTTCCGGTTCGACGACGCCGCTCCTTCGCGGCGAGCGCGTCGTCACCGTGGGTGGCGGAAACGTAGCCATGGATTCTGCGCGGACGGCGCTGCGCATGGGCGCCAAGGAGTCCATCATCGTCTATCGTCGCGGCCGCGAGGAGATGCCCGCACGCTCGGCGGAGATCCACCACGCCGAACAGGAGCGGATCCGATTCGAGCTCCTCTGCAATCCGGTGGAGATTCTTGCAGACGACCGCGGATTCGTTCGCGCGCTCAAGTGTGTACGCATGGAGCTCGGTGAGCCGGACTCTTCTGGACGGCGACGTCCGGTCGTCGTTGCCGGTAGCGAGTTCGAAATCGCCTGTGACGTCGTCATCATTGCGATTGGGAACAAGCCGAACCCTCTGATTCAGGACACGACCCCCGACATCGGCGTGTCTCGATGGGGGACGATCATCGCCGGCGATGCCGATGGCCGTACCACCAAGGAGCGGGTGTATGCCGGTGGTGACGTCGTGACTGGCGCTGCGACGGTCATTTTGGCCATGGGCGCCGGCAAGACTGCGGCTCGTTCCATCATCTCGGACCTCCTTGGTGCGGAAGCGCTCGCCGATCCGCCACCTCGGGCCGAGGTTCACCTTTCGCATAGCGACGGGTGACGGCGCTGTGAGGTCAGGGGCCGGTGTCGCGCATCGGCCCACCTTGGCCCATTCAATTCGTCGAGATGATTGGACTTTTGTTGCCTCGTGTGCCCGAATGAGGCCTCGACCATGCCGGTTTCCGTATCCTTCCTCGGTGCCGCGAGAAACGTAACTGGGTCACGTCACCTCCTCGACGTTTTTGGACAGCGGGTGCTCGTCGACGCGGGCTTGTACCAGGAGCGACAGAATGCGTCGCACAACTGGGAACCCTTCGATGTCGAGCCGAGCGAGCTCGAGTCCATCTTGCTCACGCACGCTCACATCAATCACTCGGGGTGGTTGCCGCGTCTCGTGCGCTCGGGATATCGCGGACTCGTTCATTGCTCGAAGGCGACGGCAGAGGTCGCTCCGCTCGTGCTCTTCGACGCCGCGAAGCTACAAGCAGAAGACGTCGCTTGGAAGCGCAAGCGGCACCAGCGCGAGGGGCGCACGTCGATGTTCCCCATCGAACCGCTTTACGATGAGGAGGACGTCGAAGCCACGAAGCACGCACTTCGAGGGCATGATTTCGGCGAGCGAGTCCTCGTGTCTCCCGGAATCACAGCGACGTTTTACCCGTCGGGACACATCCTCGGTGCCAGCATGATACTCGTCGAACACGAAGAGAGCAGAAAACGTGTGCTCTTTTCCGGCGATCTGGGGCGCAAGGATCGGCCGCTCATGCCAAACCCGTGGGAATCCTCCAGAGGCGGACCTGGTTGTCGTGGAGTCGACCTATGGCGATCGCGTTCACGATGATTCGGAGGACGTGACGACGCAGCTCGAGCACGTCGTGCGTCGCACCGCGAAGCGCCGCGGTAAGTTGCTCATCCCCTGTTTTGCGGTGGAGCGCGCGCAGGAGCTCCTATTTCACTTGCAGCGGCTGCGGCGTGGTGGGCGCATGGTGAGCATCCCCATCTTTCTCGACAGCCCGATGGCGGTCAGTCTTCTGAACGTATTTCGTCACCATCCAGAGGCGCTCGACAGCGCGTCGCGTGAGCGCCTCGCGATGGGCGACAGCCCGTTCTCGTTGCCGGAGCTGCGGCTCTGTTCGTCGCGTGACGATTCGAAGCGCATCAACGATTTGCCGGGACCTGCGATCATCATTGCCGGTTCCGGAATGTGTAACGGTGGGCGCATCAAGCATCACCTCTCGCGTCACCTGTCCAGTCCGGAAAATACGCTTCTCTTCGTGGGATACCAGGCAACGGGTACTCTCGGTCGCCAATTGCTCGATGGTGAAACGACGGTGCGGCTCTTCGGGCAGCTTTGGGACGTCGGTCTCGAGGTCTGCCAGATCCATGGTTTCTCGGGCCATGCCGACCGAAACGAGCTCATCGACTGGCTCGGTCGAATGCCGGGAGGTCCCAGGCGTGTGGCCGTCGTGCACGGCGGCAGCAACGTGACGGAGCGCTTCGCCGACGAGATCCGGAGTCGCCTCGGGTGCCCCGTCGTCGCGCCTTCCTTCCGCGACACGATTGAGCTCTGACGGTCCGGGGCCACGGGAGCAGTCGAATAGCCCCCGAATGGGCGTGATTTTCCTCGTGACACCTCGAGATTCGACGCCTTCGAATCTTGTTGTCTGTGCGTCGTGGTAACGTCCCGTAGCTGGCGTCGAGCTCACGGGTCGGGGCTTCGCGATCGAGACTCGAACCTCGGGGTCGATCGGCGCCGCAAATCCGGGATACGAAAACATGTCGTCGAGATTCAAGCGATTCGGTTCGACTTTCACCGTGGTCTCTTTCGTCGTCGCGGGGGCACTCTCGCTCGCGAGCCTCAGTTCGGCGCGCGCAGGCGTCGTGGTTGCGCCCACCAGCGGAAGCGCGAGTTCCGCGCGCGCAGGTGCAGTTTCGCAGCAAGAGCGTGCGTCGAGCGTCGAACCGCGCGCCCAAGTGAGGCGCGACACCATCGTTCAGATCGCCCCTTTGGAGCGCCTCAACCAAGGGGGATACGACGGAACGACAACGGTCGCGGAGGTTCATCGCCTCGCCAATTTCGGAATCGGCACGTTCGAGGGATTGGATGGCGGAAATGATTCTCCTCGACGGAATCATGTATCAAGCGCCCGCCAACGGAGCGTTACGTGTCGCCGGACCGAAGGAGATCGTTCCGTTTGCGACCCTCACTCGATTCCGAAAGGAACGCTCCTTCTCGGCTACGACGCCGCTCGCGGATTATGCCGCGCTCCAGTCCTTCCTCACGACGTCGATCCCCGATCAGAACACGATCTGCGCAATCGAAGTCCAAGGACGATTCAAGACCCTCAAGATCCGTGCGCCACGTAAGCAAAGCGTGCCATATCCGCCCTTGTCGGAGGTGTTGAAGAGCCAGGCCGTCTTCGAGCTGACGGACGTCGAGGGGACCTTCGTCGGGTTTCGCTTTCCGCCCTACTTCGGCGCGGTCAACGCGCCAGGGTATCACTTTCACTTCGTCTCCGCGGATCGCACCCGTGGTGGCCACGTTCTCGAGGTCAACGCCGCCTCCGCACGAGTCTCGGTGCAGACCATCGAGAATTACGAGCTCCGCCTTCCACCGTCTGCCGGGCAATGACGACGGCAGGCGAGCCTGTCCGTCG
Source organism: Polyangiaceae bacterium (assembly GCA_049840955.1). GTDB lineage: Bacteria > Myxococcota_A > Polyangia > Polyangiales > Polyangiaceae > FEN-1139. The sequence continues at coordinate 97,653 of JASGIX010000069.1, read as the reverse complement.
CGTCGCACCTCACAGCTACCGCGTAGGTCGTTCGTCGAGCAATGGCGAGGGCAGGCGCGTCGGGAGCTCGACGATGGCTGACCGTCACTCTCCGAGGAACGACGTGGTGTACGTCCAGGTGGGGGCAGAGCGGTCATCCCCTTGGGCGGGGGCCAGTCGGGCCACGAATATGCCCGACGGAGGCTGTACTTCGTCACGCGACTTGGCTTCAAGCTATGGGAATGAGGCTCCAAACTCTCGGTGACGGGAAATCTTGATCGGCGCCTGCTGGGCTGTGATAGAAGCGAGAGAGCACGTCAACCGCAGCTACGCCGAGACGCTGGTCGAATGCTCGAGAAATACTGGCTCAATCAGGGCAAAGTGGTCGATACGGGCGAGGGACCGGCGCCGGTTTGGGTTTACGTGGATCCGAACGAGGCCGAGAAGCGTCAACTCGTCGATGAATTCGGCCTCGACGAGCACACGTTGGTGTCGGCGCTCGATCCCGACGAACTGGCACGTCTCGAGTGGGAACAGGATCACGCGGTTCTCATCTATAAGCGTCCCTCGAGTTACCAAGAGGAAGGTCGCTTCATGTTTCGCGTGGCTTCCACGGGTCTGTTTCTCTTCAAGGAACGACTCGTGTTGGTGCAGGCAAAGGAAGCGCCATCCTTTGACGGCAAGTTGTTCTCGCGCGTCACATCGCTGCGAAACTTGGTCTTGCGTTTGATCTCCCGCGCGGTTTCGCACTATCTCGAACACTTGCGTGTGATCAATTTGGCGACCGACGAACTCGAGGCCAAGGTCAACGCCTCACTCGAGAACAAGTACCTGATCTACATGTTCATCCTGCAAAAGAGCTTGGTGTATTACCTGAGCTCGATTAGCTCGAATGGCGGCCTCATCGAGCGTCTACGCAACAATGCCGCTCGCCTCGAGCTCGGGCCCGATGGTCCGGAGTGGCTCGACGATCTCAGTATCGAGAATACGCAGTGCTACAAACAAGCCGAGATCTACTCGAGCATTCTCGCCAGTCTGATGGACGCTCGAGCGTCCATCGTGAGCAACAATCTCAACGTGCTCATGAAGACGCTCAACATGCTCACGATCGCGATCATGGTGCCCACTTTCGTCGTGAGCGCCTTCAGTATGAACGTGCCAGTTCCCCTGTCTGGCCACTCCTGGGCGTTTTGGGTGATCCTGTTCATGGCGGCACTGTCGACGGTGGGGTGGCTCGTGTTTTGGAAGCGGTGGCGTTGGTTGTGAGAGCCCGGGTTGCAGCGAGCCCTCAATCCCTTTAGGCCTTCTTCGCCGCCAGCGTCGAATACTTCCGGTCTTCGGGGAGACCGGTCTCGACGGGAAGTCCCTGTCGACTCCAACCGGGGATCAAACGTCCGAACGCGTCGCGCTTGCCGTCCCAACCGGCCGAGAGATCGACAGATTTTCGTACCCCGCGGCGCTCAGGATCTCTGCTGCGCGTCTCGAGCGTCCACCCGCCTTGCAACCGATGACGACCCGAGCATCCTTGGCGAGATTGGCCTCGACGACGGCGAGGAAGTCGTCGTTGGGAACCATTCCACCTGCGGCTGCGTGTTGGAGCGGCACGTTGATGGCCTTGGGCGGATGTCCCGCTTCGAACTCGGGTTCACTGCGAACGTCGAGGTACACATAGCCCTCGTCGAGCAACGCCTTGGCCTCTTCCGGGGTAACGACGCGAACTTGGCTCATGATGCTGGAGCTCCTAGCGCGGGCATAGCGGAACGTCCATTGTGGTCTCGAGCCCGATTTGCCTCGATCTAGCATCGAGCTGCAGGTCTTGCCGACGATCGTCGGTGGAGGGATCGGCCAGTGGACCACGCCGCGTCCGTGCTTTTCTCCAGGCGGCTGTGGCTTCGCGGTCACGACCAAGCTACAGCTTTGAACCCTGTCCTTTGGCGAGTGATATGAGCCCATCTGACCTCAAATCGTTCCCCTCGGTGGACTCGGGGAAATTGGAATGAACTGCATGGCGCTCGAGCACCCTGAGGGGGTGCTCATCGTCGACTGCGGGACGTCCTTTCCCACCGATGACCATGGGATCGACGTAATTCGTCCCGACTTTCGATATTTGGAGCAGCAGGGCGACCGAGTGAAGGGGGTCTTTCTCACTCATGGCCACGAGGACCACATCGGTGCCGTATCCTATCTACTCGGCAGGATGACGGTTCCGGTGTACGGCCCAAGTCATGCTGGTGGGCTCGTTCGTCGGCGCATGTCCGAGCAGGGTTTCGACGTGGATTCGAGTCGATCTGCGGATGGCCGTTGCAGGTGGGCGATATCCCATCGGACCATTCGAGGTGGAACCGATCCGCGTGGCGCACTCGATCGTGGAAGCTTCCGCGCTGGCGATTCGTTCGAGCGCAGGCACGGTGATTCATACGGGCGACTTCGACTTCGATCCGGATCCGCCCTATGGTGAGCCCACCAACGAGCAACGGCTCATGGAAATCGGGGACGAGGGAGTCGATCTGCTCCTGAGCGACAGCACGAACATCGACGTCCCCGATCGCATGGGATCGGAGCGACTCGTGAGTCTCGCTCTCGAACGCTTGGCTCGCACCGCGCGGGAACGCCTGTTCATCGCGCTGTTCGCGAGCAACGTGCAGCGGTTGGCCACCCTTGGTGCACTCGCTCAACGGCTCGACCGCAAGCTCTGTCTGCTCGGGCGAAGTCTGACGACTCAGGTCCAAGTCGGACACGACATCGGTCGCCTTTCGTGGCCGAGTGATCTACTGATTCCAGTCGAACAGCTTCGCGACTACCCGAAGGATCGCGTCATGGTGCTCGTGGGGGGCACTCAAGCCGAGCGCAATTCGTCGATGTATCGATTGGCGAAGGGCAACCACCGCTGGGTAGAGCTCGACCGAGGCGACACGGTGGTGTTTTCGAGTCGCGTGATCCCCGGCAACGAACGCCCGGTTCATGAGGTCGTGTGCGATTTGATGCGGCTCGGTGCCATCGTCCACACGCGACATACCGATCCGGACGTCCACGTGAGCGGACATGCGAGTCGGGCCGAGCAGCAGCACATGCTGGAGCTTGTACGTCCGAAAGCCTTCGTTCCCGTGCACGGCACGCTTCACCACCTGAGCAAGCACGCGGAGCTTGCGCGAATGGTCGGCTGCAACTCCATTCGCATCGTCGAGAACGGCGCGTGCTTGCGATTGTCCTCGGGGACGCTTCACGCGGCAGAGGGGGTCCCAACGGGACGCATCCCCATCGACGTCGGCGGTCGTCCGCTCGAAGCCTTGGCGCTCGACGAGCGCATCGAACTCGGTCGACAAGGAATGGCCAATGTGTCCGTCGTCATTGGCGAGGATGGCCGACTTCTCGTGCCACCGTCCGTTTCCCTATGGGGCGTGCCGGGGAGCGCAGAGCATCCGAGCGTCATCCGCTCAATCTCCCTCGAACTCGCGCGCTCGGTTCCCCAATGGGTTCGAAGACGTCGGTCGGTCGAGGAGGAAATCCGCCGACTGGTGCGCCGCCTCGTCGCCGATGCGACGGGCTGCCGTCCGAGCGTGGATGTGCACGCCATCTTCGTCGAAGACTAGAATCGTCCTTCGAGTCGCGTGCCCAATAGACGAAGTGCACGGAGCCCGCATTGGGATTCCGTGCACTCGGCAGGGCTCACTCGGGGGCCCCGGGGTCACTATCGACTCTTCAGTTCACGATGGCGTAGAAATCGGTGGTGCGGAGGCCGGCGCCACCGTTCCAGATCTCGAAGCCAGCGAATACGTTGGTCAGGTACCAATTGCTCTTCACGTAGCCGCGTTGCACCGCGTCCTTGATGAAGAGATTCAGATCGTAGGTGAACGACTGGGTGTTTCCGACGATGACATAGGAGACGCAAGGCGTGCTGCCATTGTATCCGAACCAGACTTGGACCTGCTTGCCAGCAACCGCCGCCGTCGCGACGACACTCCCAATCGGTTGCGCTCCCGAGGGATTGAAGTACCACACCATGAGGTAACCGCCGCTCGGGGCACCTGAATCACCGCTCGCGGAAGTGCTGAACCACACGTCGTAGGCCGCGTTGTAGGTCCCAGATGGTCCGCCTGCGTTGTTCGTCCAGCTCGTTTGCACGCTAGCGATGCTGCTGACGAGCTTCGGTAGGTTACTGCCGGCAGTGGTGCGGTTGTAGTTCGAACCGATGAACACCGACGGGTAGGAAACCGGTGCGCCGTTACCAGCGTTCGAGCCCGTCTGCTGCGTGACCTCGAAGGTGGTGCCCTTGTACGATACGGTCTGAGTCCCGCTGCCGCCCCAGACATTGTTTTGTACGACGTAATTGCGTCCGTCACGTCCAACGGCTGCCGATGCGTAGTTGCTCGTCAGCGTGCCCTGACCGGTGAGCACGGGGGTTCCCGCGGAGCCCGCTGTGCCTCCCGTTGACGTGGTGCCGCCAACGGACGAGGTGCCGCCGCGAGCCGTGGTACCGCCGAGGGACGAAGAACCGCCGCGCGCGGTCGTTCCTCCGAGTGCCGAAGAGCCGCCGCGCGCGGTACTACCGCCAACGGACGAAGTCCCTCCCGTTCCTCCGGAGCCCCCGGAGCCTCCCGTTTGGTTCACCGTATCGACGACGGGCGTCGCCGATCCGTTGGCGCAGAAGCCCAAGGTCGTCGATGCGTTGACCCCGAGTGACTTATTCCAATCCAGAGGGGTGATCGTGAGCAATCCGCCGCTCGTCGTGTACGTGGCGCTCCAGCTGTTGCTGAGCGTCGCGCCGTTGAGGTTCACGGTCACTTTCCAACTCGAGATCGTCGAACTTCCCTTGTTCGTGAGCGTGACGTTGGTGCAGTAACCCGCGCCCCACGAGTTGGTGGACAGCGTAGCATCGAGCACACCATCACTCGAAAGCACGGCAGACTCGACGACGGAGCCGTTTTCGTGCGCGTCGTTCGACGCGCAACCGAACAACGAGGCAACGAGGGCCATGGTGCAATAGCGGCGTGGCATCAAGGGTTTCATTCGCAGGTCCTTTCGGGTAAACGACCGGTTCGTCGACACGGTTCCTTGAGTGAATGAGTAACGCCATCCCACGTGTGAAGGCTCAGGGTCAACTCCGAAACCGTGGAAAATGACCTGGAAATAAGGCGCAATGAAACTCGACCGTGTGCTTCGAAACTAATCCCTTTTTGCGGCTCGTCTGCCGTGAGTCCATCTCCGACGAAAACATCGTACCGCTTGCGTCGGATTCAGCGAGTTGGACGACAATGAAGTACGCAGATGAACGTCGCCGGGTCCGCGCTCGGGGCGTCGGGAGAGTACGGCGTCCGTCGCCATCGGGGGTGAGGCACGAGGCATGTCCGACCAGTACGATGGAGCGCGCCGAGCGAACCCGCGAGCGCTGAAAGCACGTGCAATTTTCGGCGCCGAGCGAACCCGCGAGCGTTGAAAGCACGTGCAATTTTCGGCGCCGAGCGAACCCGCGAGCGTTGAAAGCGCGTGCAATTTTCGGCGCCGAGCGAACCCGCGAGCGTTGAAGAGCGGCGCGTTTACGCGCGTCGATGTCTAAAGCGAGTGCGACAGGCGAACCCACGTTTACGGGCGTCTCTCGTGAGCTGCACGAAGCGGGGGCATTCTGGTCAGAACCCTCCCGTCGCGGCTTTGCCTGCGAGATTGTCGCGGCATTTGCCGGGAAATCTGCGCCGTACTGGCTGTCGCGTAGCTCTGCGACTAGGCTTTCCGAGTGAAGACTCGTTTTGCGATATCGATTGGGTTGCTCTTGACTGGTTCGATGGGAGTCGGCGCATGCCATCGAGAGGCGCCCCCCCTCCCGCGAAAGAGACGCAGCCGCCCGTGATGTCGATCGTATCGGCGAAGGCGTCCGCGGTTGGGACGGAAACCGCAGCTTCCCCCGTCGTAGCCGCGCGCCGGAAGGTGCCCGGTCGCATCGTTGCCGTCGGAGATCTCCACGGTGATCTCAAGGCTGCCATCGGTGCTTTCAAGCTGGCCAAGGTGCTCGATGCAACCAGAAAATGGATCGGTGGCAACAGTGTCGTCGTACAAACGGGCGACGTCTTGGATCGTGGCGACGAAGAGCGCGCGCTCCTCGAGTGGCTCAACAAGGTCGCGGAACGTGCACACGCTTTAGGGGGCGAGCTCTTGCGTCTCAATGGCAACCACGAAGTCATGAACGTCGGGGGGAATCTCCGATACGTTTCTGCGAGTGGTTTCTCGGATTTCGCCGCGGAACTGACGTCTCCCGTGCCTCCTGCGCTCGCTTCGGTTCCCGAGCGCGCTCGGGGACGAATGATGGCGTTTTTGCCCGGCGGAAGTTGGGCAAAACGCCTGAGCCAATTCCCTGTCGTGCTCATCGTCAACGACACGGTGTTTGCACATGGTGGCGTCAGGCCATCGCACGTCGATTACGGTATCGATCGAATGAACGCCGAAATCGCGGCATGGATGAAGGGCGATGCTGCCTTGCCCCAAGCCCTGTCCGGTGACGATTCTCCGTTCTGGATCCGCGACTACGGTGATGACGTGTCCGAAGCGAGCTGTACCGCCTTGGACGTGGTCCTGAAGCGACTCTCTGCCACTCGTCTGGTCGTCGGTCACACGCCGCAGAAGCACGGTATTAGTTTCGCATGCGGGGGCAAGGTCGCTCGTATCGACGTGGGGCTGTCCTCGTACTACGGCAATCGGGCACCCACGGTCCTCGAGATCCAAGGGGGCAAGGTGACCGTCCTCGACGGCGCCGGTGCATCGCCTTAGTGACGACGTGACTCACCGGTGCATCGCCTTAGCGACGACGTGACTCTCAGGCCACGGTGAACTCACGTCCCTCAGGGGGCGACGGCGCGACTGCCGAGCTCGGCATTGCACGTCATGCAGGTCTTCGGCAGGCGCTCGCGGTGATAGACCGTGGCGCACTTCGGACACAACCGGGCGTCCCGTTCGACGCTAATCACGTTCTTCGAGACGGCGCAGCGTTTGCCGGCGATCTGGAGCGAACGGACAGGCTCGGCAGCGGGCTCCTTCGTCGACTTGAGCGGTTTGGGTAGGGTATCGACGAGTTGGTCGGACACATCGATTACGGAAGGGAGGCGCTCGCGTGCTTCTCGAAGGATCGCTTGCGCTGCTTGCGCGTATTGACTTGGATCCACGCGTAGGTTCGTGTGCGCGCCGCGCAAAACCAAAACTCCCTCTTCGAGACGAATCGTGGAGATTTCCCACCAGAGCAGGCGGTCCACCTCGCCGCCCCGCTCGAGCGCTACACCCGCGTCACCGACGAGCACGGTCGCTGCAGTATTCACGTATCGGTACAGGGCAACGGCCAAAGCTGCAACCCCGAGTCCGAGCACCAGATTTCGGTACTCCATGGGTTCTGCCGAGCCAAAGCTTGCGTAGGTCACCGCTCCTGCGCATGCCGAAGCGACAAGCCAAGCGCCAAGGATGACGAAATCGGGCTTGGTGAAGGCCCGCTCATAGCGTCGCTCCAAGAGTCCAGGCTTGCGCTTTCCACTGGTCGTCGGATCGGCTAGGGACTTCGATTCTGCCTTTGGGGATGCCTCTGTCATCGGACTATTCCCTTTCGCGCGAGCTATCGCGCTAAAGTACCGCAAGCGAGGCCCTATTCGTAGTCGTTTCTCGGCCATCTTCAAGCGGCGATCCGCACCAGCCCTCGGGGGACCTTGGGTCTTTTGGGCGTCCTTCGCCGTGCTACTCGTTTCAGCGATTGCGCTCGGGCTCCACCTGACCTCGACGCCACCCACTACGTCGTGGGTTCGCGTTTGGGGTGTTCGAGAGATCGGGGAGGGCGCGGACTTGGTCCTTCGATTGACCGCGGGCCGCTTGGACCCGTTGTCACCTGGCGTCGAAGGAAGCTCGCTCCTCGTGCGGGTGCGCGACGGGGCGGGACGCGTCCGAGAGCGTTGGGTCAAGCTCGACGAGGACTCGAACGGAATCGTCCAGTTCGAACGAGGATTGCTGCCACCGCTCCGGATCACCATCGTCCTAGAAGGTCAGTGCCTCTTCGATGATGTCGTCGCATTCGAACATGGCGCAATGAGCAAGCGCCTGACGTACCGTCCCGCGTGGATGACGGCGCGAGGAACTGGCACCTCGAGATTTCGCGTCGCGAGTCGTGATGGGAGATTCGTGCTCGGGCGCAAGACTCTGCTCGTCGTCGACGCATTCGTGGGAGAGCAGCGCGCTCTTCCCGCCGATGTGGAGCTCGAGCTCGAGGGGTTTCGCGCGGAGCGCAGTTCGAGTCTTCGCGCCAGTGCCGTCGACTCGCGGGGGCGATTCGTTCTGCCCGTCGTTCCGACGGATCTGGTCGCGTCGGCGCGGCTTCGCGCACGTTCGTCCGGGGAGGAGTCCTTTGCTCAGATCCCGATCGATCAGCAGGGGTTTTGGGCGGAAAGCGATGGAGATTCGATACGGATCCGTAGCTTGGTTCCGCTGACGCATCTCCACTACGCCATCGTTTCGGCTCGCGCATTGTGGGCGCGAGGGCGCGTGGAGCTGCGGTGTGACGACGGTGCGGATTGTGGCGCTTCGATGGGTGCCTTCGGTGCCCCACGAGGAGACGAACGTTTCGTCGTGCTGGGGCGTGAACCGTCCCTCGACGGTCCACTATCCATCGGCTGGGCTTTGGACGATGGATCCGAGGAGCCTCGGCAGACGGTTCTCTTTCGCGAGACGCTGCTCATGGACGGAATGCTCCGTGCTCGGCAAGTGGATCGAGAGCGTGCAGCACGCCGCACGACTCGGACTTTGGTTGGTTTTGGCGTCGTAGGGACGGCGTTTCTTCTGACCGTGCTGCTACGGCTATGGGTAGCGCGACGCGAGATCGAGCGGTTCGCGCTCGGTGACTCGGCGGAGGTAGTCTTTCGTCAATCCGTCGAGCGATCCGACGACTCTGACGAAGTGCAGTCGCTTCCGATGGCGTCTTCGAGACGCGCTCTCGGCTGGGTTCTCTTCCTGACGCTCTCGCTCCTCGCCTTGGGCGTGTGGGTGTGGACTCGGTTGTCGTAACCCGAGCACTCACCCACCCGAGCTCGTCAATCTGGATACTGCGTCGGGCGCAAAACCCGAGGCTCGCGGCGGTCCCCCCGCATTTCGCTAGAATCGCGTAATCCTCGAAGAAGAGGCAGGTGCGTGCGAAGTCGAATCCGACCCGCTCACCCTTGCGCAGTCCGAGTTGTTCCGCCTCTTCGTGCGCGATCTCCGCTTCGAGGGTGCTGCCATCGTCGAGCTCTAGGGTGAGCTTGGCGTAGCCGCCCACGCGGACCAGTCGTTGGATGAGACCTGCAGCGGAATGTTCGTGACTCCTCGTTTCGCGAATGATCCGCACGTCGTGAGGACGTACACAGGCCATTCGAGCCGAGTCGACGTCGGAGCTGCTTTCGCCCGGCGATGCGCCGCGGAGCAAACGTGCCGGCACGACGCTCGCTCCGCCGAGGAACGAAGCCACGAAGGGCGATTTGGGGTGATCGTAGAGCTCGTGCGCAGAGCCTGCTTGCTCCACGGCGCCATCCTTCAGGATGACCACGTGATCGGAGAGTTCTAGCGCCTCTTCTTGATCGTGGGTCACGAGCACGGTGGTTACGTGAGTGTGCTCGTGGAATCGGTGGAGCCACTTGCGGAGTTCGACGCGCACTCGCGTGTCGAGGGCCCCGAAGGGTTCGTCGAGAAGCAACACCTTGGGTTCGGGGGCTAGCGCGCGCGCCAGTGCAACCCGTTGCTTCTGGCCACCGGACAATTGAGTGGGGAGGCGATCGGCATAGTTTTCGAGTTGGATCAGCGCGAGCAACTCTCGGACTCGTCAATCGATTTCCGAAGCCTTCGCCTTACGAACCTCGAGCCCGAAGGCGATGTTCTTGGCAACGCTCATGTTCTCGAACAACGCGTAGTTCTGGAACACGAGCCCAATTTGACGATCGCGAGGTGGAACGAAGGTCGCGTCGCGTCCGGCAATCTCGACCTGGCCGCGGTCCGCCGACTCGAGCCCGGCGACGATGCGAAGAAGCGTGCTCTTGCCGGAACCCGATGGTCCGAGCAGCGCCGTGATCTTGCCCTCCGGCGCGAGGAAGCTCACGTCGCGAACGGCTGGAGCCTGAGCTTCGCCGAATGATTTCGTGACATTTCTAACGCAGACGCTCATGAGGTGGCCTCCGAGAGCACGATGGTGTCGGTTTGTGGTGTCGACGGTTTCGGTTTTCGCGTGCCCCTCCACTCCAGCGCCTTTTTCGTTCCCAAGGTGAGGAGCCCGAGGAGTGTAAGGACCGAAGCCGCGGCAAAGGCCCCGACGAACTGGTATTCGTCGTAGAGAACCTCGACGTGCAAAGGTAACGTGTTCGTCTCGCCGCGGATGTGACCGGACACGACCGAAACCGCGCCGAATTCGCCCATTGCACGCGCGTTGCACAGCACGACACCGTAGACGAGCGCCCAACGGATCTTGGGAAGCGTCACCTTGAAGAAAATGGAGAAGCCGCCGGCGCCCAAGGATAGCGCCGCTTCTTCCTCGGCGTTTCCTTGGGATTGCATCAGAGACAAGAGCTCCCTGACGATGATGGGGAAAGTGACGAAGCAGGTTGCGAGCACGATCCCGGGCCACGCGAAGATGATGCGTACGGAGAAACGTTCGACGAGTGGACCGAACCAGCCGCTGCGGCCGAAGAGGAGCACGAAGACGAGCCCCGAGACGACGGGCGACACACTGAAGGGAAGATCGATCAGCGTCAGTAGCAATGTCTTGTAGCGGAATTCGTATTTCGAAAGGAGCCAGGCTGCGACGACGCCAAATACGAGATTGATCGGCACGACGACGAGCGCAGTTGCGACGGTCAGCCCCATCGCGGAGCGAGCGTCGGGGTGCGTCAATGCCTCGAGGTAAGGTACGACGCCATTGCGAAATGCCGACGCGAAGACGACCGCCAACGGCCCGATGACGAGCAGACCAAGGTAAGCGAGCGCAATGGCGGTGAGCACGTGAGTAAACGGACTCTTGGTGCGCGATCTGACGCGGGTGCGCAGGGTGTGTGTCGTCGAATGGGCCACGGTTCAGCTCGCCCTCGGGGTGAGGCGCTTCTGCAGGAGATTGATCGAAAAGAGCGAGACGAAGGAGAGCGAGAGCAACAGCATCGCGATCGTCGCTGCCGCCTCGTAATCATATTGTTCGAGCCTCGATACGATGAGCAGCGGCACGATTTCCGTCTTGTGCGGCATGTTGCCGGAGATGAACACCACCGACCCGTACTCACCGAGCCCTCGCGCGAACGCGACGGCAAATCCCGTCAGCATTGCGGGCCAAAGGCGGGGGAGAAGCACGCGGAGGAAGGTTTGTCTCCGGCTGGCTCCGAGCAACTCGGCTGCCTCTTCGAGGTGTTCCGGGATGCTTTCGACGGCGGGCTGCACCGAACGAACGACGAAGGGCAAGCCGATGAACGCGAGTGCAATGACAATCCCACTCTCGGTAAACGCGAGTCTCGTTCCGATGAGTGACGTGACGAAGCCATCTCGGGCGGTCAGTGCCGTGAGCGCTATGCCAGCCACGGCAGTGGGCAAGGCAAAGGGCAGATCGATGAGCGCGTCCACGAGGGAGCGCAAGGGGAGGGGATGCCGCACGAGCACCCAAGCGATGAGGGTTCCCATCACGGCGTTGATCGCGGCGGCCAAGAGGGACGTTTCGAAGCTCAAGCGAAAGGCGGAAAGGACACGGGGTTCCGTGACGATGGCGAGGAACTTGCTCGGAGCTATCCCCATCGCTTTGACGAGCAATGCAGTCAAAGGCAAAAGGACGATGAGACTCAGGTACGTGACGGTGTACCCGAGAGTGAGTCCGAAACCGGGGAGAATGCCGTTGCGTTTCATGGGCAGTCGATGAATGAGCGAAGGAACGTCGTCAGTGTTTGGCGATGAGCTGGTCGAAGACTCCGCCCTCGGCGAAGTGGAGCTTTTGAGCTTGTGCCAAGCTTCCGAACACCTCGTCGACCGAGTAGAGCGTGAGCTTCGGAAAATGCGCACGATGCCGTTCGAGGACTTCCGGATCGCGAGGGCGGAAGTGGTGTTTGGCTGCGAGCTCCTGGGCTTCGCGAGACCACAGGCCATCGAGGTAGGCCTGCGCCACCGACTGAGTTTTTCGCTTCTCTGCGACGCGATTCACCACGGCAACCGGGGGTTCCGCGAGAATGCTCGCAGACGGAGTGACGATCTCGACGCGATCCTTCGCGAGCTCTTCAGCCGCGAAGAGCGCCTCGTTTTCCCAGGACAGTAAGACGTCTCCGAGGCCGCGCTCGAGAAAGGTCGTGAGGGCGGCACGAGCCCCGGAATCCATGACCGGGACGTGGGAGTAGACGTTCGCGACGAACGTCCTCGCGCTTTCCGGCGTACCGCCGGGCGACTTTTGCGCGTAAGCCCACAGCGCCAGGTACGCGAGGCGTGCTCCACCGGAGGTCTTTGGGTTGGCGGTAACGATGCTCAGATCGGACCGCGCGAGATCCGAGAAATCTCGAATACCCTTGGGATTGCCCTTTCGCACCAAAAGAACGATGGTGGAGGTCACTGGTGCCGCACCGTTTGGAAAGCGGGTGCTCCAGTTGGCATCGACGAGCCCGCCGTGGGTGTGCAGAGCGTCTACGTCTGCTGCGAGCGCGAGGGTCACCACGTCAGCCTGCAGGCCATCGATGACGGCCCGCGCTTGCTTGCCACTGCCACCATGCGTCTGCCTGACCGTCAGCCGCACCCCGTGCTCGCGGTTGTAGCGAGCCGAGAAATATTCGTTGTACGCCGCATAGAAGGGCCGCGACGCGTCGAAGGAGACGTTCATGAGTTGGACCTCGCCTCCCGCGGACGAACTTCCGTTGTTCGCGCAGCCCGTCACCGCGGCGGCCAAAACCAGCCCCGCCACGAGAAGCAAAGCTGCGAAGAACTGTTGGAGTTTCATTGGGTTTTCTCGGTGATGCGGTTGGCCGGTCCTGCGGGGGCCGTTCTATTCTACGATAACCCTATCGATTCAGTAGGGAATTCATTAGCGCGCGCTGGCTGGGCCGTCAAGACGGTGTTCGTCCACCTTTCGGGATCCGGTGCGCGAAGACGCACTTAGACTCGGAGGTCGCGCCTCGATCCATCTCCCATGACCCCTACTGCGTCACCGCTGGCGCGCCGACGTCGAACATGGAAGGCTCGGCTCGCGTCGCCTGTGACCTTTCACCCGTCCCAAGCACTCCCATGCCGATCTACGATCCTTTGACGCGTCGCCTGGTGGTTCGAGTCGTCTACGATGGTCCAGGCACTGCTGGGAAGACCACCAACGTGCAGCAGTTGTGTCGCCTGTTTCCGGTGAGCAAGCGGACCGAGCTCTATACCCCGGGGGCTCTCAAGGGGCGCACGATGTTCTTCGATTGGCTCGAGGTCGACGTGGCCACCAAGGGCAAACTCCCGCTGCGCGTGCAGATCCTCTCCGTCACGGGGCAGGAAACGCGCTCGTATCGGCGGCGACCGCTCCTCAAGTCCGCAGATGCGGTGGTTTTCGTGTGCGACAGTCGTCCGCACCATCTCGACAACAATCGCCAACGCTTGCTGCTCCTTCAGCGATACCTGCGTGAGCGGCACAGTCCCGCGCCTTACTTGATCCAGGCAAACAAGCAGGATTTACCGGGAGCGTTGCCCCCGGAGCAGTTTCTCTCGCACTTGAGGTGGAAGGCGGAGGTGCCCGTCCTTCCCGCTGTGGCTTCGGAGTCGCGGGGCGTGACCGAGACGTTCCAGCAGGCTGCACGCGCAGCAGCCAAATACGCGCAATCGATCATTACCGAACGTGGCATCTCCGAAGTGGTCGGAACCCCGGAGACGCCCGACGGACTGCTCGATCAATTGTTGACGATCGAGGAACGCATCGAGACCTCCGATGGGGACGCCTTCGATCCCGAACCGACTGCGGGCGAAGAAGCTCAACATCTGCACGCGTCGAATGGGGAATGAGACTTAGCGGCGCTCGCCGCAGCGCGACTCACGAAGCGCGACTCACGAAGCGCGACTCACGAAGCGCGACTCACGAAGCGCGACTCACGAAGCGCGACTTACGAAGTGCAACGCGCGACTCACGAAGTGCAACGCGCGACTCACGAAGTGCAACGCGCGACTCACGAAGCGCGACTTACGAAGTGCAACGCGCGACGCACCGAGCGCGACGACGCGGCCGGCGCTCGCGCACCGGTCGTCGTCGCGCTCGTATTCGCAAGCTCACGTCTGTGCGAGCGCTTGATCGAGGTCGTACAGAATGTCTTCCAGAATCCTCGAGCCCGATGCTCAAACGCACGTAGTCCGGAGTGACGCCAGTCGCCAACTGCTCTTCTTCGCTGAGCTGCTGGTGGGTCGTCGTCGCGGGGTGAATGGCCAAGGTCTTGGCGTCACCAATGTTGGCCAAGTGGGAAATGAGCTTGAGCGAGTCGATGAACTTCGCACCGGCTGGGGCGCCACCTTTGATGCCGAATCCGAGGATCGAGCCTGCGCCCTTCTTCAAGTACTTCTGGGCGCGAGCGTACTCGGGACTCGATTCGAGTCCTGGGTAATTCACCCAAGCGACCTTCGGGTGCTTGGCGAGATGACGTGCAACGGCAAGGGCACTCTCCGAGTGTCGCGCCATACGAAGGTGCAACGTTTCGAGCCCCTGGAGAAAGAGGAAGGAGTTGAAGGGCGAAACGGCGGGCCCGAGATCGCGGAGCAGCGTGACGCGCGCTTTGATGATGTAGGCGATGTTGCCAATCGGCTTGAGCGCCTCGACGAAATTGATACCGTGGTAGCTCGGATCGGGCTCGGCAATCAGCGGGAACTTCCCATTCGTCCAGTCGAACTTGCCCGAATCGACGATGACGCCGCCGATGGACGTTCCGTGTCCACCGATGAACTTGGTTGCCGAATCAGACGACGATGTCGACACCGTGCTCGATCGGGCGAAGGAGATACGGCGTCACGGTGTTGTCGAGCACCAGGGGAATGCCTGCATCATGGGCGACCTTGGCAAGCGCCTCGAGATCGGCGACGTCGAGCTTCGGGTTGCCGACGGACTCGGAATAGACGGCCTTGGTCTTCGGCGTAATCGCTTTGGCAACCGCTGCTGGATCGCCGGATTTCACGAAGGTGACCTTGATCCCCAAGCGCGAGAACGTGTGACGGAGGAGGTTATAGGTTCCGCCGTAGAGGTTGTCCGTCGAGACGATCTCGTCGCCCGCCTGCGCGATGTTCAAGAGCGCCAAGGTGATGGCGCTTTGCCCACTCGCGACGCCGAGGGCACCCACGCCTCCGTCGAGTGCCGCCATGCGCTTCTCGAATACGTCCGTCGTGGGATTCATCAACCGCGTGTAAATGTTGCCGAACTCCTTGAGGGCAAAGAGGTTGGCGGCATGCTCGCTGTTTTTGAACTGGTACGAGGTCGTTTGATAGATGGGCACCGCGCGCGCGCCCGTAGTTGGGTCGGGCTCTTGCCCAGCGTGAAGCAGTTGCGTTTCGGGACGAAGGACACGGCTTTCGGTCATGGGGATCTCTCGGTTGGATGGCTCGAGGCCTTACGCCCGAGTGTCACGAAGATGAAGTCGCTTCTGGTTCGGCACTCGGTGCAGTATTGCCTATCGGAAAACTAGGGTGATGTCTAGACCCCCGTCCCACGGGACGCAAGCCGTCGTGCTCATTTTAAGCTAAACAATTGAAATTGATGAATAATGTCTGGGTATTCGTGGCGCCCTCGCTGGGTCAGCCGACTTTGACCACTTCGTAGAATCTTGTTGCGCCCCGGGGCTACGACCTCGGCTTCGTCACCTTCGCCCAAGCCGAGCAGAGCGCTTCCGAGGGGACTCGTCGGGGTGATGGTCGAGACCATGACGCCGCTCACGGCAGCTCGTCGCCCGCCCGCCACGGGCAACATGAGGTACGTCTGCCGCTTGCCCTCGTGCATCACCTCGATGACGGCGCTGGTCTCGATGGTCGAGTCGGGAGACAACTCCTTGAGATCGAGGGCGGCCAATCGCGTGCGGTGTCGCTCGAGTTCGAGTGCTCGTTCCGCTTGTCCGCGCGCGATGTACGACGCCTCCGTCGAGCGCATGTCCTTGTTGCCTTCGGCTCGATTCTCTTCGTGCGACGCCGCTTCTGCGGCCTCTTTCGCGATCCGAGTCATCGCGACGAGTTCTTCGTCGATTTGGGCAATGATGGCCTGGATGAGCTCGCGTTTCTGGCTGAGTTTCACGGCGAGGCAGACTGAAATCCTGAGAATATGACGTGCAACTCGGGGCCGCGTGCTCGTGTTACCGAACCCACGGTGGGGCACGCACCGCGCGGACGGGCGAGCGGCCTCGCAGCCGTTGCCCCAAAGCGATCGACCGAGGTGCACAATTCACGAGAACCTTGGCCCCGGGCGACGAGCTCCCTCGCGCGACGGGGTGGCTCGCGCTATGCCGTTTCTTCGTCACGCAACTGCGGGGCGCGCACGGAACCGATATGTATTCGAGAAAGCCCAGCAACGCCGCCATCTGTGCCAAAGAACGCCGTCGTCTCGAGGACGAGTCGCCCCGCATCGCGGCACTGTTTCCCGAGCTCGTGGGGCTGAAGATCGCCGTCGAAGAGCGAAGTGCCACCGCGACGCCGAAGTACGTTCGACGCATCGTCGTCGAGAGTGCCCCTGCGGTTTTCCTGCTTCCGTGTAGCGATCCGCACTGCAGCGACGGGGGACACGACGTATCCACCGAGATTTTGGCCGCTTTGCGCCAACGACTGCCGAGCCTGAGCGGCAGTCACCAGTGCGCAGGCACGATCGGTAGCGCCAATTGTCAGCGCCGCATCTGGTTCGACGTCGAAGCCGAGTACCGCGTCAAATCGAGTACCTGAGGACGGGAGCGCGTGTTTCCTTCGAGGTCGACACGCGCTCAACCATGTCGGCGAGCGTCGTGTTTTCCAGACTGCGAACGTACTCGCCGTAGGGATCCTTGAAACCGAGACGAACGGCGCAGCTCACCTCGTCCTGACATTCGCCGCAGCGCTCGTAGCCGGTTTTGCTCAAGCACGGAACGGGTGCGAGGGGACCATCGGTAATGCGCAGTACGTCCGCAAGGGAAATGTCCTTGGGCGCCTTCGCCAGGCTGTACCCGCCGCCGCGTCCCTTGCGGCTCTTCAGGATCCCGTGCTGCTTCAACTCGACCAAAATGAGTTCGAGGAACTTCCGTGGGATCTGCTCGAGCTCCGCGAGCTCGGCAATCAAGATGGGTTCGTCCTGCGGCAACGTAGCGAGCCGATGAAGGGCCTTGAGCGCGTACTTGGTTTTGTTCGTGATCATGCCGGAAATGCGGCGGTTCTTGTCTGTGACCCGCGGTTACGAGCGGGACCGATGCTCGATGGTCGTTCTATACCACTCCGTCATCAGACGGCCGTAGAGGGGCACGTCCGAAGCCGCGCAGAGCTCGCGACACGAATGCATTCCGAGCATGGGATTGCCGACGTCCACGGTTCGGATCCCTTGTCGTGCCGCGGCTAGGGGCCCGATGGTGCTTCCACAGGGCAAGTCGCTGCGGGTGACGAACCTCTGGAGTTCGAGCTCGGCTCGCTTTGCCGCGGCGGCGATGGCCGCGGCGCTCACGGCGTCCGTGGCGTAGGACTGACCGGCGTTCGTCTTCAACACTGGACCCGAGCCAAGTAAAGGACGGTTCAAGTCGTCGTGCTTGTCGGCGTAATTCGGGTGGAGCGCATGAGCCATGTCCGCGGAAAGCAACAACGAGGCCGCCATCGCGCGGAATATGGCCTCGGGATCCGACGGTGCCAGTCTTTGGGCGACGCGACCGAGCACGTCGCCGAGCAAGGTCGATTGCGCGCCCCCATAGGAACGGCTGCCGACCTCTTCGTGATCGTAGACGACGAAGACTCGCGTCGACTCGATCGCGGGATGAACGTCGAGGAGCGCCTCGAGCCCCACATGGGCGCTCACGAGGTTGTCCAGACGACCACTTGCCACGAAGGCGTCATTTTGGCCTACGAATGCTGCCGTGGTCACGTCGAACAGACGCAAATCGAACGCGCTGATGGTTGCACTGGAACCGAGCTGTTGCCCGATGGCTTCGTTGAGCGTCGAGGTGACCAGTTCACGTAAGGGGTGAGGGGCCGCACCGTCCGCGTCGAGACCCAAGAGCGGGCGGAGATGTTGTTGCGGATTGAGCACCAACCCTTGCTGATTGACGTCGCGTTGCAAGTGGATGGCGAGTGACGGCAAGGTCAAGAGGGCTCGGTCGATGGACACGAGAACGGTTTCGCCCGTCGTCGTCACGACGCGTCCAGCGAGCCCGAGGGGGCGATCGAGCCAGCTGTGGAGGAGGAGGCCACCGTAGGGCTCCACGGAAACGCCGAAGAGTCGGTTCCCACGCAGTTCGAAATTGGGCTTGAGTCGAAGGTTCGGGGAATCCGTATGTGCGCCGATGACGAGGAACCCTGCCTCGCTCGGCGGCTTCGTGCCCACTTCGAAGGCGACCACGCTGGCGCCTGCGCGAAGCACGTATGCCCGCATTCCGGGCTCGAGGGACCAGGGCTCGCGCTCGGCGAGCTCGACGTAGCCTGCCTCGCGCAAGCGTCCGGCGACGGTTTCGGCGGCGTGATACGGGGTTTTCGCTCGATTCAGGAACTCGAGCAGCGCTTCGGGTGTCGCGGGCATGTGCGTCCAAGGTTCCCCCGTCCGCGATCGGATTTTCAAGATTTGACCTTGGGCCGAGGGCGTCGCAACATGCGGACCATGGCCCTACTCGGGCGGATCCGATGGCGACTCGCGCTAGCGACAGCAGCAATGGCAATCTTGCCGTTGCTCGTGGCCATCGTCGTTGCTCGAAGCATGGTTCGCAACGCCGCCGAGCGATTCTTCGTCCCGGAGATTGGTACGCGTCTCGATCAGAGTTTGGGGCTCTATCAAGAGCTCGCCAACACGATCAAGCAGTCGATGCGGTACGCGACAGACGCGATTGCCAACCGGCAAGCCATTCGCGACCTCGCCGCACGAGCGGACTACGGCGGACTGCGTAAGGAATTGCTCGCGCAGCTGCCCGCGTTCCCGGGGCTCGTCAGCTTGAGCGTCGTCGATCCGCATGGCGACGTGGTAGCCCAGGTCAATCGCGGTCGTCCCGTCGACGAAGCTCTCGAGAAGAAGCTCGAGATCGAACGAGCACTCTCGGCGGAAGGTGACGAGGGACCCATGTTGCGGGCCGTCTTCGTCACGTCTCGTGCGCGTCTGGACGAGCTCGAGGGCATGGGGCAATTCGTCGAGACGTATCGAAAGATCGAGAAACGACGGTTCCAGGACGAAAAGACCTACGTCGAGGCGTTTGCCGTTCTCTTGGCTTTTACGGTGCTCATCGCTTCGACCGTCGGACTCTGGCTCGCACGCGGTCCGACGGTTCGTTTGGCCGCGATGGCCGCGGCAATTCAGCGAGTGGGCGCGGGCGATCTCGCGACGCGCGTGCCCGCCCAAGGACACGACGAAATTGCCGACCTCGCCCGCGCGTTCAATCGCATGGTCGCGGAGATCGAATCGAGCCGCGCGCGCATCGAGTACCTGAAGCGCATCGGCGCGTGGCAGGAAATGGCGCGCCGCTTGGCTCACGAATCAAGAACCCGCTCACGCCGATTCAGCTCGCGGTGCAAGAGGTGCATCGACGGTGCCCCGAGGGCAACCCGGGTTATCGACGATTGGTCGACGAAACGCTCCAGATCGTCGAAGACGAAGTCGAGACCTTGCGTCACCTGGTCAGCGAGTTCTCCAATTTCGCACGCATGCCCCAAGCCAGTCTCAAGTTGAGCGATCTAGCGGCATTCCTGCGTAAACAAGAGCGCGTCATTCGCCTGCTCGACGAGGACGATGCCTCGATGGATGACTCGACGCCGGAGCTCGTCATGGGCGCGGAGAGTGCACCCGAACCCGCCGTAAAGGTCACGGTGGTCACTCCCGAGCGCTCGTGTCCCGCCTATTTCGACTCACACATGTTCAAGCGCGTCGTCGTGAATCTGGTGCGCAACGCGACGCAAGCGATCCTCGGCGCGGGCCGTGAGCACGGAGCGGTTACGGTCACCCTGAGCGCGACGGACGAGTCGTCTTGGGTCCTCGACGTGGACGATGATGGTCCCGGGATCCCCGAGGACCTTCGGCCCGTCGTGTTCGATCCCTACGTCACGACGAAAGGCACGGGGACCGGGCTCGGTCTTGCCATCGTGAAGAAGATCATTATTGAACATGGCGGAACCATCGACGTATCCGGTAGCCCCCAAGGTGGCGCCAGATTGCGCATTCGCTTGCCTCGCCCAGGCACTGCGGCCGCGAAGTTGCTTTCCGACGTCGCTCTCAAGGACCAAAGTGACAGCCGTCGCGATCCCTTGAGTCAAACCCAAAGCTCGAGAATTTAGCCCATGCCCGCACCCGAAACGCCTGGAAAGCTCAAGCCGACGACCGCACCGAAGCAAGCGTGGGTACTGCTCGTGCTCATTTTGGTCACGAGCGGTCTCTTCGGCTTACTCATCCTGCCTCGCATTGGTCCGCGAGCGGGCCGCGCGCAAACGGTGGCTGCCGACTTCACATTGCCACTCGTCGACTCGAAGGGTGCGGCGGGTGCGAACGGTGATCGTGTGTCCCTCGCGGCACTCCGCGGAAAGACCGTGGTCTTGGACTTTTGGGCGACGTGGTGCGGCCCGTGTATCGAACAAGCCAAGGTCCTCGAGCGTTTGGCGCAGGTTCATCGTGACGATCTGGTCGTGGTCGGCATCAACGAGGGAGAGCGCGCCGAAGTCGTGCGCGAGCACTTGCGCACTCGCTCGATCTCCTATGCCATCGCTTTGGACGAGGAAGAACAGGTGGGGCGTGGTTTCGGGGTTCGTGGTTTGCCGACGCTCGTCGTCATCGACAAGAGTGGAAAGATTGCGAGCGTGACCTCGGGATTGCTTCCCTATTCGCGTCTCGAACGTTTGGTCGCGGAAGCCGGCGAGTGATCACGGAAGCCGGCGAGTGATCACGGAAGCGCGCGAGCTTGCGTCACACGGCGCAAATTCGACGGGTAGGGAGCCTCAGCCGTTCTTCGTGTTGCGCTTGGTCGTGGCTTTCGTCGCTCCGACGGATGCGACTTTCTGCACCGCGTTCCCGGCGGCGCTTCCCTTGACGTCCTTCGCATGCTTGACGCCGCGGGCGTCTTCGATGAGCTGACGGGCGTGTTCTCGGGCGCTCTCCGTGATGCGCGCGCCGCCCAACATCCGAGCGAGCTCGTCGATGCGTTCTTCGTCGGACAGACGCCGCACCAGGGTGATGGTTCGGTCACCCTCGACCTGCTTCTCGACGTGAAAGTGCGCCTTCGCGTAAGCCGCAATTTGCGGCAAGTGAGTGATGCAGAGGACTTGGCTTCGCTCTGCGGCGTTGGCGAGCCGTTGTCCGATGGACACCGCCACGGCACCCCCGACGCCGGCATCCACTTCGTCGAAGACGTAGGTGGCAACCCCGCCGGCCCCGCTCAGCACCCCACGCACTGCGAGTAGGACACGCGAAAGCTCGCCACCCGATGCGACACGCGTGAGCGGCGCCATGTCCTCGCCGGGATTGGCCGAGAGGAGGAACTCGACGCGATCCAAACCGCGAGGCCCGAGTTGGTCTTCTGCTAGGGGCTCGAGCGTTGCTTCGAAGCGCGCGAGCGGCATGTGCAGGCTCGCGAGTTCTTTCTGAAGTGCCGTTGCGAGCTTTCGACAGGCCACTCGGCGTTTCTCGCGGAGTTCTTCCGCCAAACCAAGGGCGCTTCGCTTGGCGACCGCGAGCTTCTCGTCGAGTTTGGCGAGATTTCGATCCGCGTTCTCGAGCTCTTCGAGTTCCGCTCGGAGGCGTTCGAGCCTCGCCGGCAAGTCTTCGGCAGAAGCCCCGTGCTTCCTTCTCAGGCTCGAGAGCTCGTAAAACCGCTCTTCGGCTTGTTCGAGGGCACCCGGTTCCACCTCGAGTTCCGCGAGGAATCGTTGGATGATGCGGAGTGCTTCGTCACACGCGACCTGGGCTGCCTCGAGTTGGTCGGCGAACTCGGAGAGCCGCGGCGATTGCTCGGCACCCCTCCGCGCGCGATCCCTCAGTCGACCGAGCCGTTCCACGACGCTGTCGTCGGCTTCGTAGAGCCATTGCTCGGCGTCCCGCCCGAGCTCCGCCCACCGCTGTGCATTGCGTAAGATCTCGAGCTTCTTGTCGAGTGCCTCGAATTCGCCGGGCTTCGGCGCGACGCGCTCCAATTCGTCGAGTTGGAATCGAAGAAACTCGCGATGCTCGGCCGCAGCTTTCGCCTTCGTGGCCAAGCGCTCTCGTTCAGCCAAGAGCTCTCGATAGGCCGCGTATGCCGACGCGTATCGCTCGAGGGGGAGGCTCGGTCCAATGAACCCGTCGAGAAGCTCGATGTGACGCGCGACCTGCGTCAGCGAGTGGTGTTCGTGTTGGCTGCAGATGTCGACGAGCAATTCGCCGAGCCCCGACAAAACGTCGAGGGTGGTCAGCTGCGCATTGATGAACGTCCGTCCGCGCCCCGTGCGAGCCACCGTGCGCTGTATGACGATGTCGTCGCCCTCTTCACTCTCCGCGACGCCATGTTCGGCAAGGTGCGAAACGACCCGCGTCTTCAGTTCCGAGTCGAGCTCGAATTCGGCGTCCACGACGGCAGAGTCTTTGCCCGTGCGCACGATGTCCGAGCGCACCCGCGAACCGCGCAACAACGTCAAGGCGTCGACGATGATCGACTTGCCGGCTCCGGTCTCGCCCGTAAGGACGTTGAGACCCGGATCGAGCTCGATGGTAACGTCGTCGAGGAGGGCGAGGCCCCGGATCCGCAGGTAACTTAGCATGCGCATGGGTTATACTCGCGTATCGACCCGTGGGTAGCCCGGGTTGCTGCCTATTCGGACGTGCGCCGCCGCACTCGTTGGCTGGCGCAAGGTTCGGCGCCGTGGCGACGGTCGCGTGTCACTGCGAGCGCAAGGTTCGGCGCCGTGGCGACGGTCGCGTGTCACTGCGAGCGCAAGGTTCGGCGCCGTGGCGACGGTCGCGTGTCACTGCGGGTGCAAAGTTCGGCGCCGTGGCGACGGTCGCGTGTACCCGTTCGAGGGCGCGCAGCGGTCGTGCGCGTCCCGGTGTCATCACGCCGCATCGGCCAAAAAACCAAACGAGATTGCGGAGAACGCGAAATCGGGTTAGGGCTAGGCGGTGCCAAGGTTCTGCGTCAAGTCCACGGGATCCCTTGTTCACCCATCGTCTCGCCCACCGAAGTGCGCGTTTCGCGCCTGGTTCTGGGTGGCGTTGGTCGCTTCGTGCGCGCCGTTCGCGCTTGCGGGGTGTCGTGATTTGCGCGGCGAGGAGTGTCGGAATTTCGTCATCTCGGTCAACAGTAAACTTGCCGAGATCGACCGAGTGACGCGAGCGCAGGACCCATCACGCAACGTCACTTCCGCGGACATGCGGCAATTGGCCTCGCTCTACGACGCGCTCGCGGCGAAGACCTCGGCGGGGCAGTA
The DNA here is from genome assembly GCA_049840955.1 of Polyangiaceae bacterium. Lineage (GTDB taxonomy): Bacteria > Myxococcota_A > Polyangia > Polyangiales > Polyangiaceae > FEN-1139. The sequence goes on along the minus strand of JASGIX010000069.1, from coordinate 74,154 downwards.
TTCGACCCGAGAGCTCGCCAATCTGCGCTCGGATTATCATCGGATGGTGCTCGAGGCGGCGCGTCTCGCCCGCGTCGTTGCGGACGCTCTCGACGCCAAGGATCTCGAAGCGGCCATGAAGGCCCATGAGCAGTTTGGCGAAGTCGTCTCGAAAGAAGACGTCCTCGTCAGTCAGGTCAACAGCTTCTGTCAGAACCGTTAGGTCCGCGGCTGCGGCGCCGTTCCGATTGTGGGTGGTTCGCGATTCATCGCCGCGCGCTCAGGGCGTTGATGGAGACGAAACCATCGAAGGGTCTCGCCGCGCGCTCAGCGCGAGCGCTTCCCGCGTGCCTTCGGGGGAACGGACCGCTTGGCTTTGCCGCTCGCTACCGCTTTCGGCGCGCTCGGTAGGACCGCCTCGGCTTCCTCGGGCGGCAAACCTTCCTTCAAGCGACGGATTTCGTCGCGCAAACGAGCTGCCGTTTCGAATTGCAGATTCTCCGCGGCAACGAACATCTGTTGCCTTAGGGCTTCGATGCGTTCGAGGAGGTTGTCCTCGGTAGGAGTCGCTTCCGGCGACTTTGCCGCGCCCTTGTCGGCGTTGCGGGCTTTGCTCGTTCCACCCGACTCGGAACCCGCGCTCTTCGAGACCGCGTAGTAGTCGTTCGTTCCCGACGCGGGGCTCATCTCGAGGATGGCGCGCTTGATCGTCGCCGGCGTGATGCCGTGTTCTTCGTTGTACTTGCGTTGGATCTCGCGTCTGCGTGCGGTTTCGCTGATCGCGGAAATCCATCGCCGCGGTCACGCGGTCGGCGTACATGATCACCTGACCGCGGGCGTTTCGTGCGGCGCGTCCGATGGTTTGGATCAGGGAGCGCGGGCTACGCAAGAAGCCCTCTTTGTCCGCATCCAAGATGGCGACCAAGCTCACCTCGGGGAATCCAACCCTTCGCGCAGGAGGTTGATGCCGACGAGGACGTCGTATTCACCCGCGCGCAAGGCACGGAGCAACTCGATGCGATCGAGGGTTTCTACGTCCGAGTGGAGGTAGCGGACGCGGATCCCGAGCTCGGCGTAATACTCCGTCAGATCCTCGGCCATTCGCTTGGTGAGCGTCGTGACGAGGACGCGCTCCTCTCTCGCGATGCGGCCCCGGATTTCACCGAGGAGATCGTCGACCTGTCCCGTCACGGGGCGCACGATGATCTCGGGATCCATCAAACCCGTCGGGCGGATCAGCTGCTCGACGACGTGTTCGCCGCTCTTCGCCATCTCGTAATCGCCCGGTGTGGCGGAGACGAAGATCACGCGCTTCATGTAGCGCTCGAATTCTTCGAAACGCAGGGGGCGGTTGTCGAGCGCACTCGGAAGACGGAAGCCGAAGTCGACGAGTGTCTCCTTGCGCGAGCGATCCCCGCGGTACATCGCGCCGATCTGGGCGACGGTTTGGTGCGACTCGTCGATGATGAGCAGGAAGTCTTCGGGGAAGTAGTCCACCAGGGTCGGCGGGGGATCCCCGGCATTGCGCGACGACAGATGCCGTGAATAGTTCTCGATACCCTGCACGAACCCCATCTGCTCGAGCATCTCGAGATCGTAAGAGGTGCGCTGGGCGAGGCGCTGTTTCTCGAGGAAGCGGCCTTCCTTGTCGTAGAACTCGAGCCGATCGCGCAGCTCGTCACGGATGCGCTCGATGGCGATGTTGAGCTGCTGCTTGGGCGTGACGTAGTGGGAGCCCGGGAAAATCGAGCACTGGTCGATGGAGCTCAGAATCCGTCCGCGCAGGGGATCGACGACGTGGATCCCGTCGATCTCGTCGCCGAAGAACTCGACGCGGATGGCCGTGCTCTCCTCGTAGACCGGGAAGATCTCCACGACGTCGCCGCGCACGCGGAACGTGCCGCGGTGGAAATCGACGTCGTTGCGCTCGTACTGGATATCGACCAATTGGCGCAAGAGGACATCCCGCGGGAACTCTTCGCCCTTCTTGAGCTCGATGAGCAGCCCCTGGTAGCTCTCGGCCGAACCGATGCCGTAAATGCACGAGACGCTGGCGACGATGATGACGTCGCTGCGCGACAGTAGCGCCTGGGTTGCGGCGTGGCGCATGCGATCGATCTGGTCGTTGATGATCGCATCCTTCTCGATGAAGGTGTCCGTGTTGGGAATGTACGCTTCGGGTTGGTAGTAGTCGTAGTAGCTGACGAAGTACGCAACCGCGTTGTCCGGGAACAGATCCCGCATTTCACCGTAGAGCTGCGCCGCCAAGGTCTTGTTCGGCGCAATGATCAACGTCGGCCGCTGTACGGCTTGAATGACGTTGGCAACGGTGAAGGTCTTACCGCTTCCGGTAATGCCGAGGAGCGTCTGCTGCGCGACTCCCGCTTCGAGACCCTTGCAGAGGGCCTCGATGGCTCGTGGCTGATCGCCCTTCGGTTGGAAGTCGCTGCGTAAACGAAAACCGCTACTTTTAGCCAAAAGCGCTCCGCTATCGCTACAAAACGGAAACTAACGAACGCCGGCACGGAAACGATCCATGCCGGCGTCTGCGCAAGCCACCGCGTGAGGAGCCGTCTTCGCCCACGAGGTGAGCCGAGAGACGGGCACGACTCAACTTTAGCGCTTGGAGAACTGGAACCGCTTGCGAGCGCCGGGACGACCGGGCTTCTTACGTTCCTTCTCGCGGGCGTCACGGGTGATGTAACCCGCGCGCTTGAGTGCGCGACGAAGCTCGAGATCCAACGACGACAGGGCGCGAGCGATGCCATGTCGAATGGCTTCCGCTTGAGCGCTCTTGCCGCCACCCATGACGGTGGCGGAGACGTCGTACTTGTCAGTCACTTCGACGAGCTCGAGGGATTGCCTCAGGATCATGCGTGAGGTCTCACGCTCGAAGTATTCGTCTGCGGGCTTCTTGTTGACCGAGATGGAGCCGGTGCCAGGGGCAACTCGGACTCGGGCCACGGCCGTCTTGCGCTTGCCGGTTGCGTACGTCGAGGTCGATTCAGTCATCGTTTCGTTTCCCTGGGACGAATTAGAGCGCAATCAGCTCGGGCTTTTGGGCCTGGTGCGGGTGGTTCTGCGTCCCGTAGACTTTGAGCTTCGTGATGAGCTCGCGGCCGAGAACGTTCTTCGGCAGCATGCCTTTCACGGCCTTCGTAATCGGCAATTCCGGGTGCTTGACCACGATGTCTTCGAAGGACGTCGTGGTGATTCCACCGGGATAGCCGCTGTGTCGATAGTACTTCTTCGCGGACGCCTTGTTGCCGGTGAGGCGCACTCGACTGGCGTTGATGACGATCACGAAGTCCCCCGTGTCGACGTGGGGAGTGAAGGTGGTCTTGTGCTTGCCGCGAAGCAGCACGGCCACTCGACTCGCAATGCGACCGAGAGGCTGATTGTTGGCGTCAATGATCCACCACTTGCGGGTGTCTTGCGCGATCTCTGGCTTGGCTACGAACGTGCGCATCACATGATCCTCGCGGCCCGGTTCTGGGCCAGCCGGAAGGGGCGCGTTTACTAGCCTCTCGGGCATCCTCCGTCAAGGCATGTCCATGGATGGCCCGCCGGTTGTCGAAAAATGGCAAGAATTTGCCGCACTTCGAAGTTCGGGCCGATAACTCGGTCCGAAGCCCTATTCGGGCGACCGGAGGACCTGGAACGCGTCTCCCTAGGAAAACGAGCCCATTCATCGCGCCGATTGCGGATGAAGTCAATTGTCCGCGACAATCGGGATTCGCCGATGCACCCGACTGGCAACCCTCGTCTGCTCGACAAGCTCGTCCAAGCGGGGCTGATCACGGCCGCTCAACGCGAGGGGGCGCTCAGCCTGGTTCAGAGCCTCGGGGAGCGGGTCGAGGAGGCTCTCCTCGAGATCAACGCGCTCGACGAGGGCAAGCTCCTCAAGTTCATCGCCAGCGAGCACAAGACCCGGTTCGTCTCGACGGACAAGCTCGCCAAGGCCGAGATCGATCGCGCCACGCTCGACAAGATCCCACACAAGTTTGCCGAGCAGCGTTCCGTCTTTCCTGTTTTGTTCGACGCGACCACGAACACGCTCTCCGTCGTGACTGCGGATCCGGACGACCTCGAGATGCAACGCGAGCTTCAACTCGTGACGAAGGTGCGCGCCGTCGTGACCTTCGTGGGGCGTCCTCGCGCCGTTCGGGCGGCGATCGCACGCGCTTACGGCGGAGACATTCACGCGTTCGCTGCACTGGATCGGACCGCGCACGAGCAGTTCACGACGATGCTCAACGTGTTCGAACGCAATCTCGTCTCCGAAGAGACGATGGCGGATTCCCTCGCGCGGGAGTCGGTCGTGAAGGAGCGCGTCCTTTCGTCGGCGGACCTCGAGAAGCGTCCGGGCGATCGTCAGTTTCTCGCCGCACACGGTGTGCAGATGAACGGGTATCTCGAGACGGTCAACGTGCTCGTGACCCTACTCGAAAACACGCGTGCGGAGCTCCGTGGGCACAGTGCCACCGTGGGGCGGCTGATGCGACGTCTCGTCGAACGCATTGGTGTCTCCGAATTCGATCGACAGTGCTTCGTGCTCACGGGATACGTGCACGACCTGGGTAAGATGGGGAGTTACCATCTCACGGCGCTGAACGTCGCCGAATACGAAGCACATCGGACGACCGCTACGAAGTTGCGGTCTTCTCCGGCGCGGTTGCTCGAGTCCGTGGTGTTACCGCGGGACGTCGAGCACGGCATGGAAATGATGTACGAGCGCGTCGACGGCAAGGGGCTCCCGAATGGCATTCGCGGCAAAGACATTCCCTTGACGGCACGTGTGCTCGCGATTTGCGACACGTACGCCGATCTCACGCAGAACACACGCAATCCGTTCCGGCAAACACTGACACCCGCAAAGGCTTGCGAGGTGCTCAAGCGCTATGCGGGATCGATCTTCGATCCGAACTTGGTCGACCTCTTTCGGATCATCGTCACGGGCGAAGACCTCAAAGCGCGATTGCTCGCCAATCGTCACCAGGTGTTGATCGTGGACTCGGATCCCGAGGATACGACGGTGCTCGAATTGCGATTGCTCGAGCAGGGGTTCGAGGTGCGGCAGGCACGTTCCGCCGAACAAGCCCTGAAGGTGCTCGCGTCGGGAGAGATCTCCGTGTGTATCAGCGAGCTGAATCTCGAAGCCGGCGACGGATTCGCCTTGATCGCGGAGGCGCGAAAACACGGATGGGGCAAGCAACTGCCTTGGATCGTGGTGACCAATCGGGCTGGACGAGCCGACGCGCAACGCGCGTTCGAACTGGGGGTTGCGGACTACCTGACCAAACCGGTGAGTGCAGACTTGTTCGTCGCCAAGGTGAAGCAGATCCTCGAACGCCATTCCGTGAAGACTGGAAGTCGCGGAGTCTCCGGGGCTTTGTCGGAAATGGGGTTGCCGGAAATCGTCCAGATCCTCTGGCACGGTCGAAAGACCGGTCGTCTGCGAATCCGCTCCGGCACCGACACTGGCGAGCTGCACTTCGTCGGGGGCAACGTCTTCAACGCATTGTGGTCGACGTTGCGCGGTGAGGAGGCGTTCTACGCAATGCTGCGGCTCTCGGAAGGAGAGTTTGCCCTCGATCCGACTTTCGTTGCTCCCCAACAGCTCATACAGTCGAATCCCGAAGCTCTGCTGCTGGAAGGGATGCGCCGCCTCGACGAGGCTGGGCGCTGATGCAGCAAAAAGCTCGATGCGGTGCGTTGGTGTTCATGGCGGTGGGCAACCGTGTGCGTCATGAAGAGTGCGACGCACCAGCGGGCCGACTCCTTGAGTGGGTAGTCGTAACGCTTGGGGGCGAAGTAGGATATGGGTCGTGGTACCATTGAGTGATTCACTGAGAAGCAGAAGTCTGTGACCAAGTTCCCGCCACCACTGCTCGGCTACAACAACAACGTCCGCTACAGGGGCAGGACCTTTCATATCCAGACGGAGGATTCGGGCATTGAATATACGCGGATCGTGACTCACCTGTTCGTCGACGGTGGTCGCATCGTCAAGTCGACGCGCACGCAGTACAACGAAGTGCTCGATGCTGCAGACATGGCCGAGGTCGTGCGGCGCATGATGAAGGAGCAGCACAAGGCCATGTTTCTCTCGCTTCGCGCGGGTGAATTCGACGACGCGATCAATCGCATCGTCGGTACTCCACCCGATGCGACGATCACGCCCATGCCCATCTCCATCGAACCGCAGAGCCTCGGTCCCGATGCACTCGCTGCCAAACTGTCGGGCTCAGCAGAAGCACCCGCCGCCGCTCGGGGCGCGGAACCGGGCGCTTCTCCTCCTCGAGGAACGTCGAAGAGCGTGCGACCCAACGATGCGCCCCCAGCAGCAACGGAATCCACCCGACCGCGCCGTGGCCGAAGTTCGGCTCCGCCCGCCCTCCGTCGGTCGCGCGTCGTGGACGATCCAACCCCTGTCGAATATCTCCCACCCGCAGCGCCGCTCCCGTCGGCTCGACCGTCCGAGCGGCCGCCTCGCGCTTCTCAGTCGCGACCGGCAGCAGTGCAGAAGGAAGTCCTCGATCCGAGGAGCCAATCCATTTTCGGTGATTCGGCAGAGGGGCGGCAGACGCTCGATGAGGTCATCCTCAGCTTTCTCGAAGAAGAAGAGAACTGAGCGGGCCCGCGAGCGATGAGCCATTCACTTGCGAGGGCCTGGCCAAGGGCGGCAGTCGCACGCTTCGCTTCTGCGCGCGTCAGTCGGTAAGGAGCACCCATCCGACCGCAAGCAGCACCCGTCCGACCGCAAGCGCGCCTCGCATCGCCCCGGCGGAAACGCGCCGAAATACCGTGTGTGCTCGCGACGAACTCGCGGGGGCGATCGGGCGCGGCGAGCAAAGACGCGGCGAAGCCTTGCCACGGCGAAAAAGTCGTGTCACCTTCCCGCCCGCTTTCACGGAGATAGGGGTAACGTCCTTGCCTCGCTCCCGAAGGTGCCAGAAACGGTCTGGCGAGGTAGCCAAGTGGTCAGGCAGCGGTTTGCAAAACCGTTATACGTGGGTTCGAATCCCATCCTCGCCTCGAAGTAAGACGCAAGCAGCAGCTGCCGAGTCGTTCGCTCGAAAGTCGCTCTCGAGCCGGAGTCGTCGCGCATGTCCGGGTGCGCAGGGGTTCGTTCCGATTCGGTCGGCTCGGTGCTCTCGTCGAGCGTCTTCGCGCATGTCCGGGTGCGCAAGGGTTCGTTCCGATTCGGTCGGCTCGGTGCTCTCGTCGAGCGTCTTCGCGCATGTCCGGGTGCGCAAGGGTTCGTTCCGATTCGGTCGGCTCGGTGCTCTTGTCGAGAGTCGTCGCGTTATTGCGGGGATTGTCCTAACCTTCCGAAACTTGCAGCGATTCGCTGAGCACGGGCTAAGGAGAGCGCATATGTCGGAGGATCATCTCGATTTTACGGTGCGACGGTTGGGTACGGCGAGCATTCCGTCTCCCTTGCATCTCTCGAAGCGCTACGACGACTATCAGGCCAACTACGTCACCGACGATCAGCGGGTCATCTACGACATCGAATACGACGGAACGAAGGCTGGTGGTGACGAGGCCGCTCGTGCGACGGGAGAAAAGGACGGGGCAGGGTGGCTCGTGCAGCGAACCGCAATGCTCGAGAAAGCGGGCCCGCGCGAGCTTCTGTTCTTCGAGCCGCAGTCCGTACATGCCGCGGTTTTGACGGCGGGTGGCTTGTGTCCCGGTCTCAACGACGTTCTTCGCGCCGTAGTGATGACCCTCTGGTACCGGTACGGTGTCCGCAAGATCACTGGGCTGCGTTACGGCTATCGCGGTCTATACGACATCGAACGGGTGACTCCCGTGGAGCTTACCCCCGACGTCGTGCGCGACATCCACCGAGTCGGGGGAACGATGCTCGGGTCGTCGCGGGGTGGCGGTGAGAACACGAAGCTCATGGTCGATACCCTCGTCGCGAGAGGGATCAACGTGCTCTTCACCATCGGTGGGGACGGGACTCAGAAGGGTGCTCTCGCCATTGCAAGAGAAGTGCAGAGTCGAGGCCTTGCCATCTCCGTGATTGGGATCCCAAAGACCATCGACAACGATCTCAGCTTCGTCGAGCGTTCTTTTGGCTTCGAGACGGCTGTCGCCGAGGCGTGCCACGCCGTAGCGGCGGCTCACATCGAAGCGCGGGATGCCGTCGACGGGATTGGCCTCGTGAAGGTCATGGGACGCGAGTCTGGGTTCATTGCCGCGAGCACCGCTCTGGCGCAAAACGATGTGAACTTCGTGCTGATCCCCGAGGTGCCTTTCGAGTTGGACGGCGAGAATGGATTGCTCGCTCACCTCGAGAAGCGGCTCGACGCGCGTCACCACGCGGTCATTCTAGCGGCCGAGGGCGCGGGCCAGTCGTTGCTCGAAAAATCCCAAGCGACCGACGCTTCCGGTAACAAGAAGCTCGCGGACGTTGGGGCATTCCTCAAGTCGGCCATCGCGGCTTACTTCAAGCAACGCGGTCGCGAAGTAAACCTCAAGTACATCGATCCGAGCTACATCATCCGAAGTGCAGCTGCCATTCCGAGCGACTCGATCTACTGCGCGCGTCTTGGTTCCAATGCCGTGCATGCTGCAATGAGCGGTCGTACCGAGTGCCTTCTCGGCTTGGTCAATAGCCGGTACGTCCACGTGCCGATGGAACTCGCCGTTGGTCGCAGGAACGCCGTCGATCCGGAAGGTCCGCTTTGGCGCGATGTCGTGGACGCGACGGGACAGCCGCCATTGATGTGTTCACGATCGTCCTAAAGGCGGCAAGGGGAACGCAACAGTGCGAAGCGCTCGGCTGAAGTCGCGCTTCGCATTGGCACCCACGGGTACGAGAAGCGGCCGCGACGCCCGCGACGTGGCGTCGAGCGGCCGCGACGCCCGCGACGCCCGCGACGTGGCGTCGAGCGGCCGCGACGCCCGCGACGCCTGCGACGTGGCGTCGAGCGGCCGCGACGCCCGCGACGCCTGCGACGTGGCGTCGAGCGGCCGCACCTAGCTCACTTGGCTTTGCAATCGCTCTGGCACGTGGTCACGACGGACTGACAAGCAGCTAGCTTCGTTCCGTCGAGCCCGGCGGCGGCGATGCAGGCTTGCGCCTTGGTTGCGCAGGCGTTGATGCACGCCATGTCGACGGTGGGGAGTGGGAGCGCGGTGGTGGCCGCTTTCGACGTGCTTCCCCCTTGGGCAGCCGTCGTTTTCGTGCTCGTGGTTCCCCCCGTCGAGGTGGCGCTCGTCCCTTTCGCGGTCGTTCCACCTGTGCCCGTCACGCTCGTTTTTCCTTTCACGGCCTCTGCTGCTCGTGAAGGATTCGGATCCGGGTTGGCCGCCGCCGGTGCCGGCGTTGGCGTGGTCGTCGGCGTCACGTTGAACACCGGTGCAGCGGGAACGACCGGAGGCGTGGTCGTTGCAGGCGCAGGCTCTTCCTTCTTCGTCAGGTTGCACGCGGAAACGACGCCGAGAGCGGCGACGAAGCCGAGGTGCGAAGAGGGACGTCGAGGGGATTGGTAGATGCGGCTGCCCATGGGTCCAGCATTACCCAATCCCGGTCCGAAGTGGCAAATGGATTGGCGATTTCGAAACGGAGTATCAGTCGACGCATCGCTCCGTGAGGGGGCTCGACATCCTGGCCGGGAGCTGTTACCGGGCGGATATGCTCGGATATCGGCGGACGATTGCCCTGGGGTGTGTCGGTTTGGCTCTTGCGGGGTGTCGAGGGCGACCGCGTTACCCGATTCGGCCAGCGGCGGGCAGCGGGGAGGCCGCAGCGAGCGCCGAGCAAAACGTGGAACCGACTCCTCCCGAGGTCGTTCGTTGGGTTGCACCGTCTCGTTCGGACAATCGCGTTCCATGGGGCTCTCCTCCGTGCGTCGAGCGCGTGCAAACGTTGATCGGGCAAATGACCCTCGCGGAAAAAGTCGGACAAATGACTCAACCCGATCGGGGTCGATTGGCCAATATCGAGGAGGTCAAGACGCGCTTCCTCGGATCGTTACTCAGTGGAGGTGGTTCTTGGCCGCCGAAAAACGAACCGAGTGCGTGGCTGACCATGGTCCAGGGGTTCGTCGCGAAATCCAAAGAGACGCGCCTCGGGATCCCACTGCTTTACGGCGTGGATGCGGTGCACGGCCACAACAACGTCCGAGGCGCAACGATCTTTCCGCACAACATCGGTCTTGGCGCGTCCCGCGATGCGAGCCTCGTCGAACGTGTCGCAAAGGCGACGGCACGAGAGACCCGCGCGACTGGGATCGATTGGACCTTCGCACCGGTGTTCGCCGCTGCGCGTGACGAGCGATGGGGACGAACGTACGAGGCCTTTGGTGAAACACCCGAGCTCGCGGAATCCCTCGGGGTGGCTGCCGTTCGCGGGTTGCAGGGTGAACGACTGGGGTCGACGGCAGACGGCATTTTGGCTTGCGCCAAACACTTCGTCGGCGATGGCGGCACCTTTCGCGGCAAGGATCAAGGAAACACGATCGTCACGGCCGACCAACTCCTTGCGCTACATCTGAAGCAATACGAATCTGCAATTGCCACAGGGGTCGGCAGCATCATGGTGTCCTTCAGCAGCATCAATGGGACGAAGATGCATGCCCACCGCGAACTTTTGACCGATGTGCTCAAAGGCGAAATGGGCTTTCAAGGATTTCTCGTCTCGGATTGGGCTGCGGTCGAGCAGCTCAAGGGGGATTTCAAGACGCAAGTGGAGCAGGCGATCAACGCTGGCGTCGATATGGTGATGGGGTCGACCACGTATCAGGGATATCAGAGCACCCTGATGAGTCTCGTGCCCGATCGAGTCCCGCAGGCGCGTATCGACGACGCCGTGCGGCGGATCCTCACGGTCAAATGCGAGCTTGGTTTGTTCGATGCGTCGCGGTCACGGCCGGGGCTCGACGTCGTGGGTTCGCGCGAGCATCGGGAGATTGCACGTGAGGCCGTGCAAAAGTCGCTGGTTCTCCTCGAGAACAAGGGGGAGCTCCTGCCGCTCTCGAAGACGATTCGACACGTACACCTCGCCGGCAAGAGCGCCGACGATCTCGGCAATCAATGCGGCGGGTGGACGATCGATTGGCAGGGAAATAGCGGTCCGGTCACGACTGGCACCACGATCCGACGTGCGATCGAGTCCACTGTCACGCCCGCAACCAAGGTGACCTATTCTCGCGACGCCAAGGGAGCAGACGGTGCAGACGTGGTAATTGTCGTCGTTGGTGAGCGTCCCTACGCCGAGGGCAATGGGGATCGAAAGTCCCTCGAGCTCGATAGTGAGGACCGCGCCGCGATCGACACCGCGAAGGCCTCGGGGTCAAAGGTGGTTTTGGTGCTGATCTCGGGGCGGCCGTTATTACTGGGTGAAGCCCAACAAAAAGCGGACAGTATTCTTGCCGCTTGGCTCCCGGGCACGGAAGGCCAAGGCGTCGCGGACGTGATCTTCGGCGACGCCGCTCCGACGGGGAAGTTGGGGCATAGCTGGCCCAAAGACATGTCGCAGATCCCGATCAACTTCGGGGATCCGAACTACGAGCCGCTCTATCCTTATGGCTATGGGTTGAGCTACCAACGCGTTTCGACATCGACGGAACCGGCAGGCACGCCGACGCGGCGGTGAAACGAGGGCTTGGCTTCCGGTGCAGGGCTGGCGCAAAATGGCGTAACCCTGACCCTTAGGGAGATTCAATGCGTCTCGGAATCGACTTCGGCACCACTCGCACCGTGGTAGCTGCCTGCGTGAAAGGCCGCTATCCCGTGGCGCTCTTCGATACGCCGAAGGGATACGTCGACTATCTGCCTGGGATCGCCCTGACCCATGATGGGACCTTCGAGTTTGGTTGGGGCGCTTCGGGCAGCGAGATTTCGGGGAAGACCTTGCGTTCGATCAAGCGCGTGGTTGGGCGTCTCTCACCGGACGATCCCGTGCCCGGTCTCGACGAGCAGCGCGTCGCTCTCGAACTCGTCACCGACTATCTAAGGTACGTCCGCCGAATGCTCGTCGAGCGGAGCAACCTGCTGCTCGACGCCGAAGAGCCACTCGAAGCCATGGTCGCGGTCCCCGCGAATGCGAGCACGGGGCAGCGTTATCTGACCGTCGAGGCCTTCAATCGCGCCGAATTTCACGTCATCGGGTTGTTGAACGAACCCACTGCTGCGGCCATCGAATTTGCCAACGAGAACCTCGGTGTGGTCGGACGGCGGTCGCCGAAGCGTTACGTCGTGGTCTACGATTCTCGGAGGCGGCACCTTCGATTCCTCCGCGGTTTCACTCGTCGATCGCCGCTTCGAGCTCTTGAAGTCGGAAGGTCTCGGCGCCCTTGGCGGAGACGACTTCGACGAGATCATTCTCGACCTTGCCCTCGCGGCGGCGCGACAAAGAGGAACGTCGATCGAGAGCGAGCACCTCGACCTGTCCACGCGTTCGCGGCTGCTCGAGGTCTGTCGAGAAGCCAAGGAAGGGCTTGGCTCGGCGAGTCGACGATTGCTCGTCGATTTGGCGCAGGTGTTTCCCGACGAGGAGCCCGTCGTTCTCGACGTCAACGAGGTTTACGAGCGCTGCCAGCCGCTCATCAATCGCACGATCGAGATGCTCGAACGGGTATTTGCGAGCTTGTCTGCGTTCGACATCGACGTGAGCAACCCTCGCGAGCTCGGCGCAATCTACTTGGTTGGAGGCGCGACGGCCTTTCCTCCCGTCGGAAGGACCCTGCGCCGGCTCCACAAGCGCAAAATCCAGCTCGCGCCGCAGCCTCACGCGGCCACGGCGGTTGGTCTCGCCATCGCGGCAAATCCGGACTCTGGAATCTCGTGCGGGAAAGCGTGACCCGAAACTTCGGCGTGTGGCGCGAAGGCGAGCACGGTCGCGCCAAGGTGTTCGATCCAATTCTGCTCAAGGACACCCGCGCCCCGGAGGATGCTCCCCTGGTGGTGCAGCGCAGCTATTGGCCGGTGCATCCCGTGGGACACCTCAGATTCATCGAGTGCACGGATCTCGATGAACATGGTCAGCCTGCGGGCGATCTCGACTCCTTGGGTCAACCTCTACTTCCCCTACGATCCGTCGCTTGCGACCGTCGAGGACTTGAGCCAAATCCCGGTGAGCCGCGGGAAATGGTGGTGGAAGCGGTGAAGTCGTCGAGACGTACACCTATAGCGCCGATGGCAGCTTGACTATCACCATCGAGAATCGCACCCACGGCTACCAACGCAAATACGTCGTGCCGTGGCGCTCGACGCCCTCGCAATAGGCGACGCGGACAGCTGTCGGTCGCGGATGTTTCGTTGGCGTGAGCGCAGACGGGCCGCGTGAGCGCAGACGGGCCGCGTGAGCGCAGACGGGCCGCGTGAGCGCAGACGGGCCGCGTGAGCGCAGACGGGCCGCGTGAGCGCAGACGGGCCGCGTGAGCGCAGACGGGCTCCAGTGCCACGTCGAAGGACGATGGCCCGGAGCCGATACGGTGTCGTTGGGCTTGCACCCATTGGCGCGTTCCGACTCGTGGACCGCGAGTGGCTTATGGGGCACTTTCGAAGGGGGTTACCGAGTCATTCGAAGTTGCGGTTCGCAGGGGCGGCTCTATCTCGACGAGACCATCGGAGTCCTTCGAGTCGGAACCACTCTCCTTCGGTGAGAACCGAACGTGTTCGATGACGAAGTGGCTATGCGGCAATGCTGGGATACGACTCAAGTCCACGCGGAGATCTTGAGTCGGAACTCGGTAGATGACGTCGCGGACCAACGTTTCGACCGATACTCGCATCAACGCAAGGGTGAGCCACTCACCTGCACAGCGATGGTGCTCATGATATCCGCCGCCGCCTTGTGGAATGAATCCGTAAGGATCGATTGCTTTGCCGCAGAAGCGTTCCGGGCGGAAGCGATAGGGGTTCTCGAAGAGTCGCGCGTCGTGATTGGTTCCGTAGATGTCGAGCATCGTCCGACGGCCCTGTGGAAAGAGGATGCCGTTCCACTCGAAGCTCTCCTTGACCTTTGCCACCATGAACGGAAAGAACGGGTAAAACCGTCGTACTTCCTGCACGAAAGCGTCCAAGAGTTCCGGGTCGCCTCGGCGAAGCCGCTCCTGATATTCGGGATGCTCATGTAGCGCTAGCGCGGAGAACGTCACGTACACCGAAATGGCCACGGTAGGCCGCAGAATGTTCAAGATCTCGACGGCAGCAATCCGCGGGTCGAGTAGGTTCCCATCCGCGTCTCTAGCCAAAGAGAATGCGTGGAGGGCGGTGTCCGCGTTGGTTGCGAGCTCACCCGCACGAACACGATCGACGAGGCCCGTGATCCAGCGTTCTGCCTCCTTGCGTGCCCGGCGCGCTGCCCAATGTCGTGGTCCCAATGCACCCGCTCCATCGAACATATCAACTAAGGTGACAGTACGCTCGTGCACCTCGGCTTCTGGGAGGGGAACGCCAGCCCACAGACAGATCGTGCGACACAAGATCTCCTGCACGGCATCATGAAAGACGACACGATCACGTTGTTGCCAGCGGTAGATGGCCGATTGCCACTCCGCACTCGCCATGGAGACGAGATTCTGGATCCGCGGCTCGCTCATCAGGCGCATGAAAATGGCCTTGCGCTGCTTGTGCTCGAGCCCGTCGAGGCCTTGCACGCCGCCCTCTCCCGTCAACGTCTTCTGCATCCGTATCGGTGCGGCTCCGCTTCTCTCGAATCGCGTTGGATCGTAAATAGCGCGGTCGCCTCACGACCGCTCATGGCGATGACGGATTGTCCAAGTAAGCGCGTTTCGAAAACATCCGCGTTCAGCTGTCGTCGCTTGTTCGACAGAAATTCGTAGCCCTGTCTCAACAGCGTAAACGTGCTGTCGAGAGCAGGGTCTCGTGGCATCGTGCTCGGCATGTACCCTCCCTTGGGCGTGGCTTCGAAGGGCCGCTCCTTGCAAAACCCGGACCGCTGCCTCTTGTGCTGAAGCCCCAACGATCTTCATGCGCTCGCCATCGAGAGCGGGTGAGTGTGCGCATTTCCGCTACGCTCTGCGGCAGAAAGGTGCAATCAGCGGGATTGCACCTCGGCGCCGGGCGGAAGATCTCGGTCCCACTCCGAATCGTTCAGCACTCAAAGCATTGCGAGTATCTCGAGGATGGCCTCGACGCACGGAGGCTTGGACAGATGCCGATCGAATCCGGCGCCGATGGCCATCGTCAGATCTTGAGGTCGGGCGTAGCCACTCAGTGCGACGAGATGCAGACGAGAGAGCGTGGGTTCACTGCGAATTGCTCGTGCCACTTCGTAGCCGTCCATGCCCGGAAGTCCGATATCACACAAGACGAGGTGCGGTTGGAAGGTGCGAGCGGCGGCGACGCCTTGCGGTCCGGAATGTCGGACCTCGACCTCATGTCCCAACAGTTCGAGGAGCTCACGCAAGGACTGCGCTGCATCGACATTGTCCTCGACAACTAGAATGCGCCTCACCGTACCGGGGTTCTTGCATTCGGTATTGTCGTCGCGACGACGTAGCTTCTCGGGAACGATGGGTAAGCGCACCACGAATTCCGAGCCTCGACCGGGGCCTTCGCTCGATGCTTCTATGGTTCCGCCATGCAACTCGACCAATCCTTTGACCAGCGCGAGACCAAGTCCGAGCCCACTCCGCGTCCGCTCCAGGGTCATATCCGCTTGAACGAACGGCTCGAATAGGTGGGAAAGCACCTCCGCGGGCATTCCCATACCCGTGTCGCGGATCCGGATCGTCGCGAAAATACCCTCGTTCTCCTCGAACAGCTCGAGGCGCGTGCAGCCTCCACGTTCGGTGAACTTGACGGCATTTTGGAGGAGATTGCCGACGATTTGCGCGAGGCGGTTGGGGTCGCCGTCGACGACGAGTGGCTCTTCGGGGGCGATGAATTCGAGCGCTATCCCGGACAGCTCGAAGCTCGCTCGATGATCGTCGACGGTACCCCGTAATAGCTTCGCCAGATCCAGCGGTTCGCGTCGAAGTTGGATCTTGTTTTTACCGATTCGGGTGACGTCGAGAAGATCGTCGACCAATCTCGCGAGCTGCCCTATCTGTCGCTCGAGTACCGCATGTGCACGGTGAGCTCGTTCGAAATCCGTTCCGGAGTGTTTCAGGATGTACAGGCTATTCGAGATGGGCGCCAATGGATTGCGCAGTTCGTGAGAGAGGACACCGATGAAGTCGTTTTTTCGTCTGGCGGACTCAGCGAGTCGTTCGTTTGCGCGTTTGAGTTCTGCTTCGCTTCTCGTACTGAGGACGGCTCTAGCAATCGCGGGAGCGAGTGCCATTGCGGCTTCCAGATGGTCCGTGCCATAGCCATCGCGACGCCCACCGAAGCCGAGCATTCCAGCCAATTGATTCCCATGTTGAATGGGCACGGCTATGAACGTTCGACCATTGGAAGCGTCCGTGAGCGTCGCGAGCCATCGAAGTAATTCGTGCTGCGTCGTGTGTTCGACGGTCAGCATCGACGGTGGCACGGTTCGCTGCGTGAAATGCGCCTCCCCGTCCACCGTATTCGTGGACCGCGACACGACGTGGACCTCGTCACGTTCGCGACTTTGGAAGCAGCCAATCGTGCTTCCCGTGATTTGCATTCCGATTTGAATGCAGCTCGCGAGCAGCGCTTCTTCGGTGGTACTCGTCAGTGCTTCTCGGAGTATCCTAGCAATCCCAGAGAGAACGGCATTCTGAGTGTGTAGTGCCTCTTCGGTCCGCTTTCGCTGCGTTATGTCTTCGATGACCGTAATGAGGCTCGGAACTCCTGCCGAGTTGCTCATCACCGAGCGGGTGAGGTTGACCCAAATGACGTTGCCGTCTTTGCGTATATATCGCTTTTCTATCGAATAGGTCGATAGCGCTCCTCGTTCCAACTGCCGTGCTAGTTCGAGATCCTTGCTCAGATCCTCAGGCCAAGTGATCTCTTGGAAGCTCCGCTCGACCAGCTCTTCTGGGGTGTAGCCGGTGATGGCCGCGAATCGGTCATTGACCTCTCGAAATCGACCGTCCAGACCCACACGCGCGATACCGACGGCAGCCTGCTCGAAGACGGCTCGGAACTTCGCCTCGCTTTCGGCGAGCGCTTGATGGACCTGCTTTCGCTCCGACGTATCAGAGAAAAAGACGAAGACGCCGTCGGCCGTCGGACATAGGCGAAACTCGAGCGTCGCGCCGACATGTGGGCAGTCGAGCTCGAAATGGGCGCCGACATGGTGCTGCAGCACACGGATGAGTTCGGTAGCAAAGCGCGTCCCGCGCGCCTCGGGCCACGCATCGAACACGTTCACACCAGGCAATTGGTTCTCGTGACGTCGTAGCAACCGCGCGCCACGCTCGTTGACGAACTGGCAACGAAAGTTCAAGTCGACGGCGAAGAATCCGCCGACGACGCTCGAGAGGCTCTCGGTCGTGAGACGGTGCTCGCCAGTAGCTCCGGAGCTCCTTCTGCCCGGCAGACTTGCGGCATCGACGTCTCGCAGGTGCGTGACGTCGCGACCGATGACCACGAGTGCGCGCAGTTCGTTCGAGGCGAGTTCGGGTATCACCCTGACGCGAAAGAGTCGCTCCTCTGGTGGTTGTCCTACGTGCTGTTCGAAGACGTGCTCCACTTGCGAGTCGCGAACGCTCGCCAATGCGCTCCGCCAAAACTCGACTACGGCAGGTTCGAGGCCAAGCTCGTCGATCATTCGTCCCGCGACGTGCTCGTGCTGAACGCCGAGGTAGGCGAGTGCCGCTCGATTGGCATGAAGCACCTGTCCCGCCGGGGACAATCTCATTACCGGATCGGGGATGAGTGACAGAACGGACACGGGCATGGACGTGTCGCGAGCGGAATCCTCCGCTCGCGCGGTAGACGCTTCCAGAACCTCAGCCTGCGGCTTCGCCGTTTGCCCATGAGCTAGTTCGGATCGTCCAGGATTCCCGGAACTCATGACGTCTTCCTTGGTTCGTCAGGTCCTGCGTGGCAGAGCTGGGATGGGCAACTCTAGCTCAATTGTCGTTTCGTTGACGCCCCAGTCACGGGATCCGCAATTTTGCTGAACCTTGGGCCAAGTTAGGCCAACTTCTGCGGAAATTTACGCCCTTCCGCTTGGTCTTCGACCTCCCATCAGATCTGGAACCAGTGGCCATTTCGCACTTCGTCGTGACTGCGCGATTCTCAGTTGGCTGAGACGAACTCCGCCATCGCCTCTTTCGATTCGTCGCGATCCATGCCCGTTCGCCCAGGTCCGTTCCAGCACCGAAATCGAGCGCCGAGAATGAACGGTTCTCCAGAATGAGTGGTTTTCCAGGTTGCCGTGGCGAATTGACACAGTCAGGTCGTTCATTGAGCGAAGCTTCTGCGCCAATCGACGGGATGCCCCGCATGCGTTTCGGGACGTTCTGCAGGGTTTGCGCGTGTCAATTCGCCTCGATTTCGGTTTGAAGGCGTCTTTAACAGTGTGGGTATCGTTTCTCCAAAGGAGTTGCGTCCCGTTTCGCGCACGCAATTCGTCGAGTGGCGATGACGATAAAGCGAAGCGTCCATGTACTCCGGTGTGCCTTCTTGCTGCCTCGAGGTGATGTCGACGTGAACATCTTCTCTCGGTCAGTAGACGTCTCGACGTCGGCAGGTGCTCCGTCATTCGGTTGACGCCCATGCATCACGATTGGCCGTAAATTGGGTCAAATTGCATCGTTCATTCGCCTGAACGTCGCGCGTCAACCGTCGATGTGGACCGATGAACGCATCGCGTGGAGCACAGACGTGGAGCTCCGACTTCTTTAAGAGGTGATGGATAAATTCTTCGCGGTGATCGTTATGTCGAAACAGCGCTCGCCGTACTGATCCGCATATCGAGTGAAGGACTCCATCGGGATATTTCATCGGTCTTACACCGCGCCATTTGCGTTGACGTAATTGAACCCCTTCGGTATCTAGCAATCGTAGTGCGGTGTTGATGTTTCAAGCTCGACGACCCGGTCGTTCGTGCTGTTCATGCCATCTGGGAGGTTACGTTGTCGTTGACAGGAGGTGCTTGTCGTCGGCTCGGAATTCGTGACGGGTTCGTGCGCAAGCTCATCGAAGATATCGCTGCGCTCATCGCGGGCGCGACCGAGTTGCGTAGCAGCGTGATCGAGCGGCAGCTCGAATTGGCGGAGCGCCAACACGAATCGGTCGGGAGATACTGGCGCGGCTCACGTCGGGGAATTGGAATACCGACCAGCGCATTTCGAGGCAGTTCTCTGTACAATTTCCCCGAGGTCGAACCGGTTCGGGTTTTCAGAACGAGTGGGACGAGCGGGACGACTCGCGGCATTGCCGCGTACTCTCCCGACGGCATGGCCCTGCTCGATGCCGCAATTCTTCGACAGGCACGTCGGCACCTCTCGTCCAATCGCGACGCTCACTCGCTCGCGTGCATTCGTATCATCCCTGCTTCGGAAACGGTGCCGGACGTGATCATGGCCTATGGAATGGAGCTCATCGCCAAGGAATTGGGGGTTCCTCATCTGAGCGGGACGGCTTTCGACGGATTCCGATTCGACGTGAATCGATTGGAAGTGCTGGTGTCGCGGGCCTTGGCCGAGAACGTTCCAATTTTGCTCATGGGCAGCACTTTCGGCGTCGTCAACGCGTGTGACGCGATCGCCGAGAGAAAATTACGCTTCGACCTTCCAGAAGGGACGACCCTGCTCGACGCCGGCGGTCTCAAGAATCGCGCCCGCGCGTTGACGGGAAAGCAGTACTTGGAGCTCGTTGGGCAAACCTTCGGTTCGTTGCGATGCATCAACCTGTTCGGGATGACGGAGCTGGTAAGTCAGCTCTATGACTCTCCCGTAGAGAGCGACGGCACTCCCAACGCGCGAATCAAGGGTCCGGCGGACTGGGCATGGCCGACCGTACGTGAGCCCGAGTCCTTGATGCCGACGACCAATGGTATCGGGCTTCTCGAAATAACCGACTTGGCAATCGTGGACCGACCGAGCTTCGTTCTGTCCGACGACATCGCACGAGGGACACCGGTCGGGGCCACCATTCTCGGTCGCGCCCTGGGTTCCCCGACCCGTGGATGTGCGTTGCATATCGAATCTCTGGCAGAGGAGGCGTCATGAACCTGATTTCGTGGTTCCCGTCGTGGACAGAGACTCAATGGACTCGTCAGGTGGAGGTTTCTGCCGCCAATGATCCATTGAACCGTCTACCATTACCTAGTGCGCGTTGGGACTGTGCATTGCCGTGTACCGAAGGCTGGCAGTCTCTGGCCGACGGGCTCAAAGCCGCAGGCGTTCGATTGAAGGACATGCCGATTCGTCGGATCGTACATGCAATCGGTGCGGCGACGGAGCCCTTTCGCTGTCGCGACAGTCGACATCGACTCGAGGCAGTGGACGCTATCCGGAGCGCGACTGGCTTATCGGAAGAAACGGTTCATCGCAGTCTCGACATCGAGATGAATAACTACCGCACGTCGGAATTGTGGTCCGTGCTTCGTCGCGACTTGGGAGATCCACTCGTTCTCGACGAATTCCGCTCAGACAAGGATTTGGGGGGGCTCACGCGGGCGTTCGGTCCGAACCTCGTTGCCGCGGTCGCAACGGGGAACGTTCCTGGTCTCGCCATGCTTCCCATTGCGCGTTCGCTGCTGGTCAAGTCACCCATCATGCTCAAGGTGGCCCGAGGGGAACCCACGTTTGCTGCGAGATTTCTTCGCGCCCTCGCGGAGGTGGACGCCGAAATCGCGGATTGTGCCACGGCGACGTACTGGGAATCGTCCGATAGCGAAGCGTTTCACAACGCTTTTCGAGAAGCCGACGTCGTTATCGTGTTCGGTAGCTCCCAAGCCGTGGAGTCGATTCGGCGCTTTCTGAAGCCGGAACAGCGCGTCATTGTCCACGGGCACAAGTTTTCCGGCGGAGTGATCACCCGTGCCTATCTCGAAGAGGAGGGAGCGCCTAGGGTGGTCGAACGATTGGCGCGTGACATTTGCTCCTTCGACCAGCACGCCTGCATCGCTCCCAAGGTATTCATGGTGGAGGGCGACGACTTTTCCGTGGATTGTCTCGGTAACGCGCTTGCACTCGAACTCGAACGGATTCGAATGCGTCTGTCCAAAGGGGCTGCACAGCGCGTACGAAGCGAGTTCTCTCGCGGCCAGGCGTGTTGCCGCAAGTTGGGAAGAAGCGGCAGGCACGGGGCGCGTTTGGTCGGGGCAACGACTGTCGTATACCGTGGTTCGGAGCGCCAACGTTCCCCCTGCAACTACGGGCGGTGATCGGTTCATCGTGTTGGTCCCCAGCGAAAGCGCACGAGCCTGCGTCGGAAAGCTCGAGGTTCATGCCGAGCACCTTCAGAACGTGGTGCTAGGGGCGGCCGATCACGAGTTTTCGGGACTTGCAGAGGAGTTGGCTAGGCTTGGCGCGTGTCGGGTGAGTCCGCCAGGACATGGGGCCTCTCCGACATTGATCTGGCGTCACGACGGCCGTGCCTGCGTGGCCGATCTCGTGCGTTGGTGCGACATCGAGGGACTCCACACGCATTCAGCGAGGACCGCATGATCTATCCGCAAGTTTCAGCGAAATGGGTAAAATCACGGCCGCTCGACGAAAATGGTCGAGTGGAAGTCGTCGACTGTACGTTGCGCGACGGAGAGCAGGCTCCCGGAGTCTGGCTGACGGTCGAGCAAAAGGTTGAGCTTGCAGCTCGGCTGTCTGCGATGGGCGTAGACGTGCTCGACGCGGGCTTTCCCGCTTCAGGAACGGACGAGATCGAGGCACTGCGCCAAATGCGCGCTCGCGGCCTTCGCGCCAAGATCGGCGCGACCTCTCGCTTGGTAGCGCGCGACATCGATGCTGCTGTCGAGGCACAGGCAGACGGAGTCTTCCTCTTCGCGCCGGTGAGCGACTTGCAGCTGCAGCGCACGTTGAATCTCAATCGCGTCGGGCTGCGGGAACGTTTCGTCGAGTCGACGCAATACGCCATATCCAAGGGGCTCGAGGTCAGTATCGTTTTCGGCGACGTCACACAGGCCGACCCGAATTACGTGCTGCACTTGACTCGCATGGCAGAGGCCATGCCGATCGAACGGCTCGTGCTCTGCGACTCGATGGGGACTGCCACCCCAGATCAGATGTCCAATCACGTCCGGTTGATCAGGTCCGTCGCTCCGTCGATCGTACTGGCCGTGCATTGTCACAATGATTTCGGAATGGCCACGGCGAACACCGTCGCAGCACTCCAAGCTGGCGCGAATAGTTTCACTGCAACGGTGAACGGCATCGGCGAGCGCGCTGGAAATGCCGATCTCGCGGAGGTGCTCGCGGCGCTCTCTCACCTGCTCAAGCGGCAGCACGGGGTCAACCCGAAGGAATTGCCAAACATCGCTCGCGACGTCGAGAGATTGACCGGCATACACACGAGTCCGCTCAAGCCAGTCACGGGAATGAACGTCTATCGACACGAATCTGGGATCCACGTCGACGCCATTCTCAAAGAACCCTCGTCCTATCATGCGCTGCCTCCTGATTGGACGGATGCGTGCATGGAGCTCGTCTTGGGAAAGCACTCGGGAGCCGCCCAGATTCGTGCATTGCTCGATTCGGCTGGACTGCCAAGTGACGAACGCACGGTGGGCTCGGCACTTACGGTATTGAAGAGCTGTCGAGAGATCTGCGATCGCTCCGATCTGTCGGAGATGTACGACATCATGGAGGGATTTCGCCGTCGAGTGCTCGGAGGGGTCTCGGTGGAACGGCTTCTCGAGCTGGTACACCTGCAACTCAACTGCGAACGCGAGGCAGTATGAGTGGGACGCTGAGTGACGTCGTAATCGATGCGCATTTGACGGAGGGGCGATCTGGCGACGAATTCGTCATGGTCAAGCTCGATGCAGTTCTCGGTCACGATGCGACGATCGCCCTACTGGCGGATCGCTTCGAGCAACGCAAGCTCACGGTATTCGATCCCAACCGCGTGCTCTTCGCTCTCGACCACTTTTCGCCGCCAGCGACTGCGGATCGAGCCGCGATCGCCCAAAGATTTCGTCGTTTTGCTCAGGCGCAAGGGGTTTCGGTCGAGCGTGATCGCGGGATTTGCCATCAACTCCTCGTGGAAAGCTCGCTGTGCATACCCGGTAGTCTCATCGTCGGCGCGGATAGCCATACCGTCACGGGCGGTGCTGTATCGTCCTGCGCTACGGGGATGGGATCGACCGACGTGCTCTTTGCCCTGGCGACGGGAACGACATGGTTGCGTCGACCGGCTACGATTCGAGTCGTCTTGAAAGGTTCACCCTCGGAACACGTGTCGGGGCGAGACATCGCGATCGCTCTGGTCGGACTACTCGGCGAAGACGGGGCACAGTATCGCTCGGTCGAATTGTTCGACGACACCACGGATGGTCTCTCGATGGATGACCGTTGCGCCATCGCGAATCTGACCGTCGAAGCGGGGGCAAAGTTCGGCCTCTTCGTTCCTGACGAGATCACCATCGAGTACTGTCTGAAACGGGATGGGGTGGCTCCCAATTGGATGCCGAAACCGGGTCTCGACGCCAAATACGAACGGACCTTGATCATGGACCTCGGGGATCTGCGACCGACCGTCGCTCGTCCGTGGTCGCCTGCGAATACGGTTCCCGTGAACGCCATCGGGAGTGTTCCGATTACGACGGCATTCATCGGTTCATGCGCCGGAGGAAGAGAGTCGGATTTGGAGCTTGCGGCTCGTCTCCTTCACGGTCGTCAGGTTCACGATGACGTTCGGCTCGTCGTCATTCCGGCTTCCCGACGAATTCATGAGATTGCCCTGAGTCGCGGGTGGATCGAAACCTTGGTGCGTGCCGGCGCCGTCGTTTGTTCTCCAAGCTGTGGTCCGTGTGGCGGGATCGACAAAGGCGTTCTTGGTCCGACCGATGTCTGCGTGTCGACATCGACGCGCAATTACCGGGGAAGGATGGGCGATTGGAACTCGCAGACCTACCTGGCGAGTACGCGAACCACCGTTCTTTCCGCCTTGTCTGGCCGCCTGCATTCACGGCTTCACGAGGAGGCGCCATGTTGAATCCCAACATCCTAGAAGGACGCGCGTTGCCGCTCGGAGACGACGTGAGTACCGATATCTTGCACCCACCAGAGTATTTTGGGCTCGACGAGGAGACCGTGCGCCGGGGATTCTTGGCTAAGTTCGACCCATCGGCGTCAGCTTGGGTGCAGCCTGGCGACATCATCGTAGCGGGACGCAATTTCGGGTGTGGTTCGAGTCGCGAGGTCGTCGTCCGCACGCTCGTACTGAACGGCATCACCGCCATCGTCGCCACGAGTTTTGCTCGCATCTTTTTCCGAACCTGTATGAATCTGGGAATTGCATGCCTCAGTCCGAAGGACGCGCAGAGCGTCGGCGACGTGGCTCGAGGGGACCGGTTGAGGATCGATTTGCGCGACTTCGTTCTCGCAAGCGAGCATGGCTTGCGTGTCGAGCTCCAGCCACTGCCGCCGTTCCTGGTGCGTCTCCGGGAAAGCGGCGGTATTATGGGGTTACTCACGTGAGCGCCGATTACGACGTGTGTGTGATCGGGGGCGGACCCGCCGGAATTGCTGCCGCCGTGCGTACGCGTTGGCTCAAGCGACATCACTGCGTGCCTTGCAAGGTCCTCATCGTCGACCCGGCGGAGCTCGGAGGGCTGGCGGCGATGGGGAGCACCGTCCTTACTGGACTCGGGTTCCAGATGACGTCGGAGGTCATTCTCGAGCGGCTCCTCTCGGATGTGCGAGAGCTCGAGATCCCTCACGAAAGAAAGCGCGTCACTGAAGTCGTTCGCGAGCCGACGCGAGAATTCCGTCTTCGGCTTGCGGGCGGCGATTCTGTCAGTTGCCGCACGGTGGTGCTTGCGTGTGGAATGCGGACGTTGACTCGTGAAGCGGAATTTTGGGGGCGCGGGGTTACTGGGCTCAGCATGGGCGTCGACCACGTGCTGAAGACCTTGAGCCGCTACGCAACGGATTCCGAGTATCGGCACGTCGTTTTCGTCGGAAGTCCACAGGTGCTCCGGCTTCGCCCCCTCCTCGAGGCGGCACGTCGGGACGATCGCATCTTCCAATTCGTCGTAGAGCCAATTGACGGGGAGCCCTTGGAGGAAGCGTGCGCGCCCTTCGTTGGGTCGATTCGAGCGTCTCGAGGGCCACCGTCGCCTCTCGATGGTTTGGATACGTCGCCCATCGGGCGAACTCGAGTGCCTCGAGAACGTGGATCTGCTCGTCATGGACTTCCTGTCGCTCGAGGCTCGGCCTTCTCGAACGGTCGTTGCCGCTGGGCTCGAACTCGACGAGCGTGGCTTCATCGTCGTCGATCGCTGCGGGCGGACGAGCATTCCCGGACTCTTCGCTGCAGGTGACGCCACAGGCATGCCCGCCTGCGTCGCCAAGGCGATTGGGGAAGGCGTCGTAGCGGGGTTCGAGGCGTATCGCTGGGTTTATCGAGACAAGTTTGCGGCCGAGCCACAGCTATTTGCCTATTATCCGTGGGAAGACGATTCTCGAGTCCTTCGAAGGCGAGATCCCTGCGACATTCAAGGCGGACTTGCGTGTCGAACTGTTGGCTAATCGCGAGCGTGTTTCATCGGTGCTGGAGAAGGAGGGGGCGCCACCTTCTCTCATCGCTGCAATGACGACCGGCGAGGCGCAAAGTGTCGAGACCTTGGCGCGGATCGCAGCGACTCCGGAGCCGGAGGTGCAGCGGATCACTCGAAAGCTCTTGATTCAGAAGGTCGCAACCTTGCGTTGACGAGCTTCGCCGAAGAAGTGAGGAGTAGAGCAGTGGGAAAAGAAGAATGGTCGCTGGTGACGGGAAGTGGTCGGGGAATTGGGGAGGCAATCGCGCTTCGCTTGGCGAGTCACGGGGACAACGTGGTGCTCGCCTCGCTGGAGGAAGAGGAGCTACGTTCCGCAGCCAAGAAAGTCGAGTCCCTTGGGGTAAAGTCGATTCAAATCCCCTACGATGCTCGCTCGGCGGATTCGATTCGAGAAACTTTTTTCGCGACTCGATGCGGAAGGAATCGTTCCAAAGCGAGTCGTCTGCAATGCGGGGGTCTATTCCGGTCTGCGACTCCTGCGCGATCTCGCTGTCGACGAATTCGACGAAGTCATGGCCGTCAACGTTCGTGGCACGTTTCTCTGCTGTCGCGAGGCCGTCCGTCGTATGTCGGCAACTGGCGGGGCAATCGTGATTGTCTCTTCGTCTCTTGGAAAGAAGTCCTTGCCGGCCATGGGGGCGTACTGTGCTTCCAAGGCAGCCCTGAACTCTCTGACACGGACGCTGGCTCTGGAGAACGCGCCCACCATTCGCGTCAATAGCGTATGTCCGGGCCCGGTGCAGACCACCATGACCGAAATCGGTTTTCCCAAAGTGGCTCAGTCCCTGGGAATGGACATGCCAGCGCTCCAAGCCGAGCTGATGCGGGGCTTCCCGCTGAGGCGAATCGCCACTGTGGACGACGTAGCCGGTTTGGCCATGTTTCTACTGTCCGAGGAAGCACGGAACCTGACGGGGCAATGCGTCAATAGTGACGCTGGTTGGTTGATGGAAACCTAGGCGTCGGTTCGTTGCGACACAGACCTTGGCCTGTGCTGCCCGGGAGCTCGAGCGCAGAGAAGCGCGTATGCGCGAGCGCGCTTCTCGTCGTCGAGCGGATCACTCCTCCCGCTAGCGCGTTTCATTCGCGAGAGCGCATGGGTCGGATGGGAGCCGCTCGACGCCCAGTCCCTGTCGAGCTAGCAGAATCGCGCGATTCGCTTCCGTTGAGGTCGGAGATTTACGTCGCTCCGCGCCGTCTCGCGTCGCTTCGTCTCGCGCCGACGACAGGCCCGATCGCGGGGGCAATTTCGAACCTCGATCACGAACGGGTCGTTTGGAGCCTCGTTTCGACGGGTTCATCGCACGCCTCTCACTCTCGGGTCCGGATCCCTGACGGCCGCGGTACCAAGAGTGCAATGCTCGTATCGTTCGCGGTGTCATCGTACACGAGCGCAGTGGGACCCATCGACGAACATGTCGCGAGAAGGGGGGCGTCACGAAGAGCCCCCGCCGAGGAAATGGCACACCAGCCCCTCATCCTGTCGGACGGCGGAGCAGAGCCGTGGGAGTTCTAATGGTTTGCCCTGGAGCGACCGTAGGTCTGCTCACGATGTTCGAAACACTTCAACGCGAGGAAAAGCCGAGGCGGACATGAAATGGTGGGCTACGAAACGACCCGCCAGGGGTGAGTCCACCTGCGGAGACGACTATGCAATCGTCCATGGCGGCACCACGCTCGTTGCGCTTGCGGATGGACTTGGACACGGATCTGCCGCATTGGCAGCGGCAAAGGGTTTTTGCGGCGCGGTTCAACAGCACGCGACCGAGCCACTCGACATGCTCATGAAACGCGGTGCAGCGGCCGTGCAGGGTACGCGAGGTGCGGCCGCTGCACTCATGCGCATCGACGAAGAATCTGGAATCGGCTCCTACGTCGGCGTCGGTAACATCGACGTGCGTACGACATCGCGACATATCAGCGTGACGAGTCGATCGGGGATCGTAGGAGCCCGATTGCCAAACCTCCTAGAACACCATTTCCGCGTCTCGCTGGGAGACGTCATCGTGCTCTTCTCGGACGGAGTCTCTGGTCGCCTGAAGCTGAGTGACTTCTCGGACAGCCCGCACAGTGAGTGGCCTTCACTCGTTTTGGAGCGTTACGGGAAACATGAAGACGATGCCACGTGCATCGTCCTGCATTGCGATGGACGACATTTCAGTGCGCCTTACACGTCATAGATCGGTTTCTCGGTGGATGTGCCCGGAGGCGATTAAGATCCGCCGCATCAGGTCGCTTACGGAGGTGCGAGCGGAGATTCCGAAGTGTAGGACGACCTCGGTGTCGCTCCAACATCTAGGACGGTGACGGTGCGTGCACGCACGAAAGGTATGACTTTCGAGCAGGCCGCAAGCCTATGAACGTGCAGTGCCAGTATCGCAGCCGATTCGCTTGGACGGTAATCAGAGGAGAGTAATCATGGCGCAGAACGAAACGCTGGGTGCCAATCTACTGATGGCGGTGTCGATGGTGGGCGGGGCACTGGACGACGAGCGACGACAAATGCTATCGAAGATCAAGCCGTCGGATTGGATCCCTTCCGAGCTCTATCTCGACTTCATTCGCAGCGTCGAGGCAAAGAGTCAGGACAAGGTGAGGATGATTGGTCGTTCGATCATGTATGCCGGGAAGAGCACGTTCTTGACGGACCTCGAGCCCCTCACTCCGGTGAAAGTGCTGCAATTCATTACTCAGGCGTTCGAGCGAAACAATCGCGGCCCAGATATCGGGTCGTGGACCATATTGAACCTGCGGGATGGATACGCCGAGTTGGAGACTACCGACTATTCTGGCGAGTACTTCGTCGAAGGTCTGCTCGAAGGTGCGGTTCGCGTTGCGAACGGCAACGACGTGCGGATCGAGAAGCGCAAAGCGCGTTCTCGCGGTGACAAGACCGACCTCTTTCAAATCTCGTGGGAGGCACAATGACCGAAGTACACGGAGTCAATCTGAATACTTCGGAGGATGCTCGTCGCTACGACAATCTCCTTGGTGTCATCGATAGCGTTGCTACGGGCGATTTCAGTCGCCGTGCAAATGCCGGAGGAAATGGACTGGCTTGGAGTCTTGTCCGTGCGCGTCAACATGATGATTGACGACATGGCTCAGCTGGTCCGTAGGCAACAGCGTCAGGCCACGGACCTCAAGCAACTCAACGACGATCTCAATCGTCGTTCGCGCGAGCTCGAGGAACAAGTGCAGCGCGTCATGGAGCAAAACGAGCTCATTACCCGGCAACAGGAAGCCATTCAAGAGCTTTCCACGCCGGTGCTTCAGCTCTGGGATGGCGTACTCGCGCTACCTGTCATCGGTGTCGTCGACACCGCTCGGAGCGCGAGCATCATGGAACGTCTGCTCGAGGAGATTAGCGAGAGGCAAAGCCGCTACGTGGTGCTCGACATCACTGGCGTCGAGGTCGTGGACACAAAGACCGCGGACCACTTCGTCAAAGTGATTCAAGCTGCGCAGCTGCTCGGCGCCACCTGTATGTTGACCGGCATTCGCCCAGCTGTGGCGCAGACGCTCGTTGCAATCGGCGTCGATCTATCCTCGATCAAGACCCTACGCACCTTACGTGATGGTCTTCGCGAGTGCCTAAAACACATGGAATCGAACGTAGGTGAGCGACCAGGGATCAAGATATGATCGCCGACGAATCACGTATTCCCATCATCAAGCTCTACGGATGTCTCATCGTTTCCATCCAGATCGAGCTCAGTGATAGCTTGGTTGCCTCGCTGAAGGACGATATTGGTTCGGCAATCGAGCGCACGGATGCGTACGGTTTACTGATCGACGTGTCGGGGATGCAGCTGATGGATAGCTACATCTCACGGACCATTCAGGACATCGCCCAAATGGGGTGTCTGATGGGGGTCGAGACAGTCATCGTCGGGATGTCCCCAGCGGTCGCAATGACACTGGCGGAGAAATGGGTGTCATGCAACGCACCGCAATGAGCTCACTGTGCCTCGAGCATGGGCTCGAATTGCTTCGCGCACGCAGAGCGGAAAGGGAGCAATCCGTGTGAGCCTGAAGTACGAACGTAAGTCGAGTGGCGAGTTCGAGCGACGTCCGAGCGGGATTTTACGCGCGGCGCACGCAGAGCCCGATCGAACGTCGATGCAGGTCCGCAATTCGGAGGAGCCAGTCGTAGCTTCCATCGCCGGCGACGACGAGCTGGAACAGAAGCTCCTCCGCGTGCTCGGTGTGCATGTCGGAGAGATCATGGCGCGCTCGGTCATGATCCATTGCACGAAAATGAGCAACGTCGTCTTGTCGAAACTGCGCAACGGCGATGCCGAACGCCTCTTGCTCCAGCTGGAGAAAGGCTTGCGGCTGTATGTCGATTCCGTGGAAGGTCGAAAGACTTGCGTCGAGCAGATTGCAGCTTTGCTCAAGACTCGTAACCCATCGTCCGCTCAGGAGCGGCAGCATGTGGTTTCGATCCAGGCCGAGATCGATATCGTGACGGCTCGTAACATCGGTAGAGACATCTGCCGCGACCTGGGTTTTTCCGTTACCGGGCAGACTCGGGTCGCCACGGCAATCTCGGAATTGGCACGCAACATCGTTCAGTACACGCCAGGTGGAACCATGATGCTGGCGAGCGTGGATGTTCCGCGTCCTGGGATTTCCATCGTCGCAAAGGACACGGGCGGCGGAATTCCGCATTTGGACGACATTTTGGCCGGAAGCTACGTGTCACCAACTGGCATGGGAAAGGGCCTCGCGGGCACACGTCAGCTGATGGATAGCTTCGTGGTGGTCACGGGACCCACTGGAACGGAAATCACTGCCCGAAAGTACTTGGCCCCAGGCGAGGTGCGTCGCCGCTGATGAATCGGGAGGGTCTAGGGACGATGAATGAGCCGATCTCGCCAAATTTCCGTGGCTCGGGAATTGTCAGCTGATGGACGGCTCGGCTCATAGTGCGTGTGCCATCGTGCATGATGCGGACGTCTATCACGTGCGCGGATTGGTTCGTCGTCTGGCGAAAGCTGCGGGGGCCGACCGCAGAGAGTGCGCCGAGCTCGAAATCGTTGCCTCGGAATTGGCGCGCAACATTCTGAGGCACGTTGGGGAAGGGCGGATGGAGGTTCGTGCGGGAGTTGCAGCGAACGGTCGGGCCACGATAGCAATTCATGCCACCGACGGCGGTCCAGCTCTCGAACTCGCCGTCGTCTTGCAGGATGGATGGTCTCGAAATGGGATGATTGGTCCCGATGGCTGCCTTGGTCGCGGCGGGATCGGGTGTGGCCTCGGTGCAGTGAAGCGCCTCACCAATCATTTGGAGCAGGTTTGCTTCGAGTCGGGCAAGACCATCGTTGCCACTAGAATTCTCAAGGCACGACCCTTGCCGTGAATCCGAACGAGAGAAGCGCCACGCATGGGTCGTGGCGCTTCGTCCGAGGCATCAAGGCTCCGTGCTGGCGCTCAGGGTACGTCCATGAAGAAGGCGACGGCGTAGTTGGGTTGGGCCTTGCCCGTGACGCTCCCGACGAACGGATCGGAATCTCTGAGCAGGCCCCAGTGTGTCGTTCCAGAGAACGAGTCCGTCTTCATCGCCGTCGCGTTGCCGAGCATGGCGTATCCAACCTTGACGCCGGTGGCCGGAAGGGGATCTGCGCAGGAGATTCGCACTGTGTCTCCGGCGATCTCGACAGAGCTGATCGTGATGCGCTTCCCCGGCGCTTGAACCTCGAAGCCTTTGCCGCTCTTCCATGCTTCGGCGTCGGCATTGGGAGCCGGGAAGGCGGTTTCCCACGTCAATGGAGGAACGGGCACGTGGAAGTGGACGATGAGCGTTTGCCCATCGCGTTCGACCTGCGTGGGTTGCAGCGGTTGCCAATTGCGCATCTGAACGACACGCTCGTAATACACCTGACCGTATTTTTCTCCCAAGCGCCGGTAGCCTTCCGCGGTCAAGTGAACACCATCGGCAGCGTAGGGGAGGTGGTACTTCGGTCCCGAGCACACGACGTCTTCGGGATGGTGCACGCCGATGATCCACTGGGCTTGCGCTCCGGAGGAGTATGCGCCAATGGAATTCTGCTGTGAGATGATCATTGGGAAACGCTGTGTTTGACCAGTGATTGATGCGATATCGGTATTGTAGTCGTTGAGGAGCTTATAGAGTTGCTCTTCGTACGACTTGTTGCTGGCGTCACACTCGCCGTGGGTCATGATCATCGCACCGACGCCGTAGGTCTTTCCCGAGGCTTTTGCGAGTCGGGTGACCGCTTGGGTCTCCACCAAGGTTGCGGCATAAGCTCGACCATTCACACCACTCTGCACGGCGTCCTTGACGAGGTAGGTCAAGCATTGTCCGCTCTCACCGAATTCTCCATGGAGCCCGACGTAATTGCCGCCATTGGCCGTCTGCACCATTGCCGTGACCTGGCTTGCCATGGAAGTGTGAGCGGTCTCGCCATCGATATTGGTGGGCCACGAACTCGGATACGCCGTCGATTGACGCCCCACTGGCTCGGTCAGGGGCACGAGCGCCAATGTGTCATTTGCGGGATCGACGGGCCACGGCAAGGTGCCGGTCGAGAGCTTGAGGTTTTGATAGGGTTGACTCGTCGAGATGACGGGCTTGCCCTGGGCACCCACGGCAAGACTCTGTCCTGAGCCGATGACGCCGGTGATGTCCCAAGGTTGTGGGGGCACTGAAGTGTCCGGAGGAAGCGTCACTGGCGCGCCACCCATTGCCGTGCCGCCAGCGCCGCCTGTTCCGGCGCCGTCGCCTCCATTGCCCTTCCCGCCACTCGCGTCGCCTCCTTGTGCCGCGCCGCCCTGTCCTGCGCCGCCCTGTCCTGCGCCGCCCTGTCCTGCGCCGCCTTCTTCGCCAACGACCTTGTCCTTGTCGGAGCTGCAGCCAATAGCCGCCGATGACGCAACGAAGGCGAGAAGCGAAAGGGTAAATATGGCTCGGTAGTTCTTCATGGCAGGTCTCTGTGTTTGGGTGAAGGAGCGCACTTCCGGTGCCGTTGCTCGTACAGATGGACGGCCGTGTCGACCGTTGCAATAGGACGCCTTCGGTGCAGCAAATTTACGCCCCGTCAGGCGAAGGGGCTGGAGGCTGCGGAGTCAGGGCTCGGTGTGCTGCCCTTTGGCGCACGACCCTGAATGGTGACTTGACTCGGGACCGCAGTCGGTCGCCGAGCATGCGAGACGCGGCATAGACTAAAACGTTTTAGTTCAGGGTGTCAAGGGCAGCGTCCCACCTACCTTTCCCTCCGCGGCGAGCTCGTGCCCTCGGGGCACTCGGGCTTCGACGAGAGCGGCCGCAATGCACCACGTCGAGGGGGCTCGTCGATATCGAACGGCTGGGAGCGGCCCGGCTCTCGATGTGCCCCTCGCGTATCGATGACGAAGCGGCCCGGCTCTCGATGTGCCCCTCGCGTATCGATGACGAAGCGGCCCGGCTCTCGATGTGCCCCTCGCGTATCGATGACGAAGCGGACCAAGGAGAACTCGTCCATCGGCGGTATCCGAGCTCGAGTTGCGAACCGTGTCGGCCAATGTCGACACCCGAGGTGCGTCGCGATTGATGCACATCGATTCGCCGTCGAGGTCGTCGAGAGCCTCGGGCTTACCATCGCGCAGCGACGAGCGTTCGATACCAAAGTCGCGTCGTGTATTCACGAAGCGCCGTCGTATGATTCGGTCAATACGTGTCGAATGGGGGCGCTCATGAGGTCTCGCGAATATTGGACATCACGGTCATCGACACGCGGGCGAAGCTGTCCCGTCCCAGCGCAGCACGCTCTCGACGTAGTTGGCGCAACGTTACTTTCGCACGCCGGACAGACAAAACAGTCGTCTCTTACCATCGGGGTCCTCGATGTGAGGCTCACTTCGCGCTTCCTTTTTTGCCTGCTCGTCGTGGCACACGCCGAGGTTGGTCTGAAAGTCAGAGAATACCGAGTCGCGCGTACGGACCGTCGAACACGAGCATGCGCTCGCTCTCGCTTGCGTGCTCGTGCGTGCGGCAGATCTCTCGATTTACGATCCGAGTCCGAAATGCAAACGGCAACGTACGGCGCCGCGAACGCACAATCCCATTGCCGCCGGGCAGCTTTGCGCGGTCATTTCCAGAGATCGGAGGCTCGAAGCGCGATTCCGAAACGGGGCTACTCGAAATTTCTACGCATTGCGTCTTCGTTGGAGCCATCGGGCTTGGCGACTCGACGTCCACATCGTTGACGCCAACTCGAATATCGTCAGGTCACGTCGTCGTGACGCAAAGCACATCCGTTCGAGCAGAACATGCTCGCATTTCTGTTCCGAAATGATCCTCGAAAACACGTCGCGCTTCGACGGACAGGTTCACCTCTTCACCGTATAGTTCTCCTCGGCGCCTTGCGCCATGGAGGCCAACTTGAGGACGAAGCATTGGATTGCGAGCGTGGGACTTACTTGCGTCATGGTGTCGGGGTGTGACGGATCCGATGACGCGACGACTGGTACGCAGACGAACGTTGGCGGCACTTTCGCGGTGAGTGCTGGCGGAGCCGCTCCAGGTATCGGTGGTGCAGTGGGTGCGGGCGGCGCCTTTCATTCGAGCGGAATCGGCGGAAAGGTCGGTGTGAGCGGAGGCGCTCCATCGTCCAGTGTCGGTGGCCGTTCCGCAGCAGGCGGCGCCGCAAGTGGTGGACAAGCGTCCTCTGGTGGCACCGCATCGAGTGTTGGTGGGGCGAGCGGCACGACCGGCGGCATTTCGTCGAGCGGCGGAACGACGACGGCTGGGACGGCAACGAGCGCGGGCGGCTCGATCGCCAAGGGCGGGACGACGGCGACGAGCACCGTGAAGGTCTGCACG
Organism: Polyangiaceae bacterium; assembly: GCA_049840955.1. Taxonomy (GTDB): domain Bacteria; phylum Myxococcota_A; class Polyangia; order Polyangiales; family Polyangiaceae; genus FEN-1139. Next base: position 39,754 of record JASGIX010000069.1, on the reverse strand, counting down.
CGACCCGCCTCACTGAAAGAAGCCGGTGCTTGCAACGGTAAGCTGATTGGAGCTGCTTTGGCCCAAAGCATGCTCAACAACTCGAACTACACCACTGCTGCGAAAGAGCACAATTTCGTCACACCAGAGAACGAAATGAAGTGGGATACCGTCGAGGCGTCGCGTGGCCAGTTCAATTTCGGCCCTGGAAATACCATCGTCAATTATGCAACGCAAAACGGTATGAAGGTGAAGGGGCACACGTTGGTCTGGCATAGTCAACTGCCTGGCTGGGTCAGCAGTCTTTCCACCGCGAGCGACGTGCGCACCGTCATGACCAATCACATCAAGACGGTCATGAACAACTTCAAGGGCAAGATCTACGCTTGGGACGTCGTGAACGAGGCCTGGGACACCCCCAGCAAGAAGGGAGACGGCACTGCCACGTTGCGCAACTCCGTCTTCATGTCGAAGCTCGGCAAGTCGTACATTGATGAAGCCTTCGTCGCAGCGCGAGCAGCCGATCCCAATGCATTGCTCTTCTACAACGACTACAGCACCGAAGGAATGAACGACAAGTCGAACGCCGTCTACGAAATGGTAAAGAGCATGAAGGAGCGGAACATTCCGATTGATGGCGTCGGGATTCAAACTCATATCGGGACACCGAACGACACGCCCACCGCTGCCGAAGTCAAACAGAACATCGATCGCCTCGCGGCTCTTGGGCTTCAGATCATGATTAGCGAGATGGACGTGAATGGATGCGACGGCTACACGTCTGACTCCATGGCAAAGACGTACCACGACATCGTTGCGGCTTGCGTGTCGCAACCGAAGTGCACCGCAATTACGTTTTGGGGGATATCCGACGCAAACTCTTGGCTAAACAGCTTTTCCGAGGCTGGGTGCTCTGGTCGGTCACCGCAACCGTTGCTTTGGGATGGAAGTTACAAGAAGAAGGCCACGTACACTTCGGTCATCGATGCATTGACCGGTAACTGATTCGACGTGGATGACGGAATGGGAGCTAGCGGCGAACGCTTGCTCCCATTCCTCTATGGATGACCGGTAGAAAAAGTCTTGCGCCAGCCTTTGGGGCGGGGCGTCGCAGGGCGGGGCGTCGCTGAATGAAGGATGGGTTCAGCCTGAATCCGGGGCAAAAATGCACCTGGTCATCCGTTCGACGGGCCTGCGGATAGCACAGAATTGGCGAGCGCCGGCGGCAATCATCATTGTGTGTCCATTCGTACAGGTCCCGTGTCGTTGGTCCCTTGTGAATCCGTCGTATGTGTCGATAAATAGTGTGAAATGGTTCTGAGGCCACGACTGAGGTCTGTCCTCTACGAAGTTAGCTACTAGATCATTTCTTATCGCACGTGTAGCGTCGCCTTCCGGAGGGGAGCCGTATGACCCATTCAGTGCTCATCGTAGATAACGACTCATGCTTCACCAGCAACCTGTCCGCGCGTCTTCCCGGCGTGAGGATCGAACGATCGTCAAGCTTGGACGAAGGAATGGAGGAACAGTATGCATTAGTCCTCGTTGCTCTCGAACCAGACACGACACAAGGGCTCCGGGCAATTGCACAAGCACGTTCCAGCCAGGAATACTATTGCTCGATCCTCGCGTACGCGAATGGCGAACTCGGAGTGAGCGCCGTATTGGCATATCAAGCCGGTGCCGATGATTGCTTCTCGATTAGCGCCGAAATCACCGTGGTTGAGGCCAAGGTGAGGAGCGCTTTGGCGCGGGTCGAGCGTTGTACGGCGTATCACGGGCGAGGTCGACTGTTCGACGTCATGGACCGTGAGTTGACGCGTTTCGAGCAGCGATTGCTGCGCGTGCTGACGAGCCATTCTGGGACGATCGTGCCCATGGAAACGATCGTGCGCGAGATTTGGGGACGTAAGCAGGCCGATGCGAAGCTCATCTACGAACACATTTCGACGCTCCGGAGTAAGCTTCGCCAAGTGGGTTGGACGATCGCCAACGTACGAGGACAGGGTTATCGTCTCGAAGCCGCGATGGATCGATCCTTCCGCGCCGGAATTGCTTCGCGCCCGACGGCCGAGGCACGTGGCATGACTTTGTGACCGTCGCGTTCGGACTGCGCTATCCGTTCGAGTTTACGGTGCTCATCGCGCCTGACCATTCGTCGAGGTGAATGCACCTTCCTTCTCGCGGAGAGTTTCGAAGGTGCATTCTCGACGAATTGAGGATGGTTCGTGGCGGTGGATTAAGATAGCTCTTTCCATTCCGAGTTACCGGAGCGTCGGCGTCGGCCATTTGGGGAGGGGATATCCAGGAATGGGCGGCGACGTCATTTGGGGGCTCGTCAACATACCAGGAGGGAAGTCATATGAAAACGGTATCCATCGTGAGTGGTGTCATTGCGGCGATCTCTCTCGTGTCCGTCGCGAGTGCGGTGCAAATCAACACGTCAGCCCAAGGAACGTTGATGACGGTAAATGGAGCGGATCAGGTCGATCTCTCGCGATCCACGACGGGGGTGCGCAACGTGTCGGCGTTTACCCGGTATACTTTCGCCAGCGTTCCGCGCAATCCGCACGCAGCGGGCAATCAAACGGTAACCTGGGCCGGTTACAGCAACAACATTGCCAACAACAACTGCTGCACCATCTACGCCGTTCAATCTGGTGGCGGTGTCACTGGGAAGACGGCCTGCACCACGGGGGTTTCCGGATACTTCGTCAACTCGACCGCAACGTTTACCACGCTAGAAGCCCCGTCGACGGCGGCGTATGCTGCCTATTGCACGCTGTTGCCGAGTAGCGCGAACTACGTGCGCACCTTCCAGGTTTCGCCGTAAGAGCGTAGCTGCGGGTAGTCGGCATCTGGAGCTCGAGATCCCGATGCCGACTTCCGGCAGCTCGCAGACGATAGGACCCAAAGTCGTAACCACGTATGGGAGGATGCGATGACACGAGCGAGGTCGATATTGGTTGCAGTCGGGACACTGGGTGCCGTTGCGATGCTCTGGATCGTCAGTCATCGAAGGACGTCCGAAGAAACTCCTCCGGCTGCGAGGAGTACCGTCGAGACGACGACTGGCGACGGTCCATCTCGGGAAAGCGTGGAGCGATCGACGCTGGTCGCGGCTCAATTGGCCGAGCTAACGGCAGAGGTGTCCAATCTCAGAGGTCGCCTCGCGTCGCGAGAAGCGCGGGAAGCAGCGCGAGACGCGGCGCCGTCGCCGGAGCAGATCGAGGATTCAGAGGAGGAGTCTCGCCTCAAGTGGCAGGAGCACATGGCGCAAGTGGAGGAGAAGTTCAAGCGCGAGCGCGTCGATCCGAGTTGGGCGCGAGATACGTCGCAGCTCATCGAACGCGAGCTTGCGTCGGAGCCCAGCCTGCGGACTTCGTTGCGAAGCATGGAATGTCGTGCACAATCCTGTCGCCTGGAGCTGAACGAACCCAGCGCTCCCGGAGCCGACGGTTCCGAACACGCCCTTCCGCTGCTGATACACAGGCTTGGGACGGCTCTCCCCGTATCGCAGTCGGCGCTCGTCGACGCGGGTGATGGTAAGTCAGTGCGCGTCGTGTTTTTGCTAAAGGAATCGGAGTCGTGAGGTTCCGCTCAATTCAAGAGAGAGTCGCTTCGGAGAGCCGTTACGACGGTAACGGCTCCGAGCGCCACCGTCGTTTCTGGCATGCTGTTCATGAAATGACGAGTGAACATGCCAGACGTGTTCGCAATTTGCGGAGAAGGGCTGTCTGGGGACGCCACGCCAGAGCGGAACACCACCCGTGCCAGTCTCGATGGGCATCGTGATCGCGCCCCCGTCGATTGAACGCCCCCCTCAAGCGCGAGCCCCATTCAGGTATCCGATGCAAGTACGAGGCGCTCCTCGTAGGTGGCTTCGGCGGATAAGAATCGCTCAGTTACTCATTCCCGCCTCGCATGGAATCCGTTGCCTCGCGACGGTAATGCGATTCGCGACGGCAATGCGATTCGCGACGGCAATGCGATTTGCGACGGCAATGCGATTCGCGACGGCAATGCGATTCGCGACGGCAATGCGATTCGCGACGGCAATGCGATTCGCGACGGCAATGCGATTCGCGACGGCAATGCGATTCGCGACGGCAATGCGATTCGCGACGGCAATGCGATTCGCGACGGCAATGCGATTCGCGGTTCACGGGCGAGGTTAGTTCGGTATCCATGAAGACCCGAGTGGCGTGAAGGGCACGCGACGTCCGAATACGTTGCGTTTTGTCATGTAGACCAATTTGGGTTTGGGCTGCCCACCACCGGCACGGGCGCCTCGCTCCCGTGCCTTGCTCCTCCCCGATCCGCGGCTCGCCTTCGGCTGCGCCCGGATGGGAGGAGCCACTTTGGAGCAATCATTACGATGGCTCAAGGTTCAATTGTTGATGACCAGGCTGGCTCGTCGAGCGAAAAAGACACCGACGTCGTTCACCCAAGGTGGTCTAGCTCAGAGCATGATGGGACGTGAGCGAGATCGCGTGCCGCGAATACTCGAGCGCGGTAAGTGTATCGCGAGCAACCCCAGACTGCTCGTTCGAAAGCATCCATGTGGACGACGTGATCGGCTGCAGCATATGATCTCTCGTAGCCATTGGGGCGAACGGAGGTTCGCGCCTTCGGCTTGCGATCGACGGACGGTAACCGTAAGTGGCACCGGTCGTAACCAGGTAAACGCGAACGCGCTAGAAAACGCAGGCAAGCGAACGGATTCGATGCGTCTCTTGTTGGAGGTCGCTCTGCGAAAGTCGACGTCGCGCAAAGGGACCGCGCGATCGAAAATGCACGCCTTGACTCCTGTCGTTCAGGTGGGGTGGACGTTCGACGGCGGGCGCGTCAATTTCGTGTTTTCGGAGCCGAGACCCGCCGCCTCAGCCCATCCTGTCCGGTTTCGCTGCATGCGCGGCTGTCGTCTTCTGAATCGATGCAGCCGTGGTGGTGCACCGTGGAATGTCTTGGCCATCAGCGGCGTCCCTCATTGTATCGCATAAGGGCGTTGCCCCGCTTTCTCTTTCGTCCACGGAAATTCGTTGCGAGCGTCGGCGCGTGACCGTGGTCGCCATGTCAGGTGTTTCCGCTGTCGATGCGGGAACGACCCACGACTCTCTTCGTGCAGCGTCGGTAGCTCACGCTGCGTATTGGGCGTCGTTCCCCTCGTGCGAAGCATTGAATTAATCTTGACGCGATTGTCGATTGAGCGAAGATTTGCGAATGGCGTGACTCTAAGGTGAGTGATGACATGAACGGAACTCACGTGACGCAGTTTGCGTGCGCGTCATGTGCTGCGACTTCCGCGTGCGTGTAGCCAATGTGTGCGCTTCGGTCAATGAGCTGCGTGACAAGAGTCGCGCCGAAGTGCTTTCTGGGAGAAGTCGGCGAAGCGCGCAAGCCTGGACCATCGAAGCCAGCTTCCAAGGTGAGGTTCACTGCACGAGAGGTTTGGTTGGTCGTCTCCGCCCTTTGACGGTGTGACCGGCTCAATATGGAGGAATAGGCAATGAGAACTAAATCTGCCCCAATTGTCCTAGCTTCTTTGATGGCTTTCGCCTGCGCGGACGCAGGGGTGTCGACGCCATCGTCTGTCGAAGCAGCGGCATCGGCGCTCTCCGATGGGCATTACTTGTACTTGCGCTGCAATGCTACGGGCTGGGACGTCAACTCAAAGACGCGTCTCAAGCCGCTTGGCTACGCTCGCGTGGCTTTGACGTACGACGTCGAAAGTGATTGGATGACGACTAGTGGCGACAACTGCTCGTTGACCGAGACCAACGTGGCGGATGCTTGGGGAGCCTGGCACGCGTTCTATGCGCCACAGTTCAACGGAGTCGGGCTCGAGAACACGTTGGGGAGCCCGCAGCCCGAGCCACAGCCAACGTTCAACGTGAAGTATCCGCTCCTAGGGCGGTATCAGAATCACATTGACGAGTTGGGACGATACATTTGCCATTGCTGCTGCCGTCGTGCCCGAGAGAGCCCAAGCAGTGATAGGAACTCCGGTCACGTTCAGCACGCACCTCGTCGGTGCGGGGTTGACGTATCGTTGGCAAACCAAGTACGAGCACCAAGGCGATGACGCGTGGGTCGATATCCCCGGGGCGGCTGGAGCTTCCCTGCAGGTCGTGACGGGGGACTTTTACATGTTCTGTGCCCAATATCGCGCCATCGTGTCGAGTCCGCTCGGTGAAATGACCAGTGCCTCGGCCACCCTCGTCAATCAACTGCCACCGCCCGTTTTCACGTTGGATCTGCCGCGAGATGTCACCGTGCCCGTAGGTGCGACGCTGACCCTGAGCGTGGCAACCGATCCCAGTGCGAGTTTTTACGTATGGAAGCGCAACGGTGTGAACGTCGACGACGGAACCTTTGGTTCGAATTCCTACACGACGCCGCCCCTGACTGCGAAGGATGACAATGCAACGTATTCGGTAGAGGCGGTGCGTTACGCGGGCAATCATCAGTGTACGCAGCACGGCAAGGCGATGAGTCAGGTGACGACGGTGCACGTGGTGCCGTAGACTGCTGCATCGTTTCGTCGCATTCGCGTAAGGTGCAATGTCGTCTTGCTGGAGTAGGGGCAACGTTGAAAATAGTAGCTTACGACGTTGCCGGCGCGAGCTGGATGGACGTCTTCCCACCAACGTCAATCGTATTGGCGTTCGTCCCTGCAGCGATCCGTAGAGCGAGAACGGCGGACTTTTGGAATCGATTCGACGAGGGTGGACGAACGCTCCTGCTCCTCGATACACCCTACTGCGAATCCTGGGAAAAGACTCGTTGATGGGATTACGAGAGCCCTTGGCGGGGGGCTCGGCGCCGGCAGCTGGCGCGCGAGGTCGGTTGAAACGATCCCAGCGCGTCAGTTGTGTCTGCGCACAGTAAGGACCACTTGCGAAGTCAGCGTCTCGATGGCGGCGCCGAATGTCATGCATCGGCACCTGGCAACGTCGAAGGGGCGCTCTAGATCAGGTTGATGAAATATGAAAGAGAAAGTCGTGCGGCTTCCCGAAACGAGGAGACTTGCTTCGGTAAATGGGCTAGTTGCGATGAATACTGTTGGCTAGGTTGAGACAACTCAATGTGTGTGGAGACATCGCCTGTGAAAGATAAATTTCCTTCACAATGTGCTTGGCGTGTTTTGGTGCGTGGTGTATAGTGCCTTCCGTCAGACGCTAGATGCTCACGTGCGCGAGTGGTTCGGCTGAAGGAAGTCGCGGGTAGCGTTGATGCGTCGCTTGTACTCGCTTGCACTTGTTCGGAATTTTCGCGGGCTGGTAAGCCGTTCTGAATCATTCGAATTGTACTCGTTTCAGTAGCGTAAATGAATTGCCATGGATCAGGGAGTTCAGGGAGCCAATGGAGAAGTTCGCGCTGAACGGCACGACGTTTCGCGTGGCGTTGCGTGGCAATCCTCGCAGGCTCGGTGCGTCGAAGATGTAGTGCGGACGAGGACGTCCAGAAGAGTCGACGCGGTTGAACCCCCGAGGGGACAACTCGAGTGAATCGGTGAAGTCGCTTTGCTCTTGCGAATGGGCTTCGAGGGCGCCGCCATTCCTGTGGCGGCATCGGATGAGATTCGTCGCATTTGTTAGCGAGTTGGCGAGGTTTAGTCGAGACGTAGATGGCTGCGTTCGAAGCAGAAGAACGAAAGCGTCGCGTATGTAGATTATGCGGAACGGCGCCGCTGTGCGCTTTCCAATCCGTTGTCCCACTCGGTCGAGGATATTGGGAGACGAGGAGGATTGGGTCGATACTGTCGATAGACTACGCTTTTCGGTCGAAGGGAGGGAACGATGAAAGCAATTGTCAGTACGGTATTGGGGCTCTTGACCTTGTCGGTCGCGAGCGTCGCTGCTGCCGAGGTAGTCAGTGTGCCGGCAGCCTGTCTGAATAACAACCTGACCCAACGCGCGTACAGCAGCGGCAAAGCGGCGGGGAAGAGTCTTGTGCAGCGGGCGTGGCAAAGCGTCAATGACTGCGGTCGGCTGGACTACTTTTCGGATATCGTCCGAAGTAACGTCGAGTCATATCTACTGCAGGGCGCAAGCGCGTATTCGATTTGTCGCTACTCTGGCATGTTGGATGGCGTTTACGAAGAGCTCGACGAGGTATGGATCTCCTGCGGCGGGCTCTGCTGCATCGAAGGTCAGGTGATCGGTGCGTTGGCTGCAGGCGTGTACTGTCAGCTGTCCCAGCTTTTGGGCGGGCTCGACGTCCCGGCGGACTTCATACCAAGACCGGTTTGTACGTGCGAGGGCTTTTCGAGCTGTTGCGCCGGAACGTTCACCGATCTCACTCAAGACAAGTGTCGAGAGTATACGGCCCAACCATACTATGACGTATGGCGGCAAAGTCGGTCGCTTCAGTGCAACGAATGAGCGTACGACTCCTGCGACGAGTTACGCTTGGAGCGTCCGCTCCCTGTCGCATCTAGGACCGTGCCCGCGACCTTCGAGCACTGCCCGAAACGAGCGAAGCCTCGCGAAGGCTATCTCGCGAAGGCTATCTCGTGAAGACGGTGCCGTCCGACAGAGGTGAGGGCTCGCTCGATTGACGTCAGCTCGAGCGATGAATTCGACAGGAGAAGGTAGCGAGCCCCCGATCGGCCTACGGCGCTGGTTGAGCTTCGAATGGATTGAGAATGCGTCCGCATCGGGACGAAATCGGGTGATCCATTTCTTGCTCGTTCGTTTCGAGTGGAGCGGACGTTCCATACAATATGGCGCCACGACGACAGTCGCTGGTGTGACTGAAAGGGTATTCATTGTTGAACCAACGGGAGATGACGGCCATGAAGACGTCAATAGGATTGCTGGCTTTGACCCTATCGCTTGGAACCTCTGCTGCATTTGCAGAAGAGATTCCGCCTGCTTGCCAGGAAAGTAACTTCGTCATGCGAGGATACATTTCTGGTGTTGCCCAAGGTAAGAGTCTGGTGCAGCGCGCTTGGTTGAGTGTGAACAATTGCGACCAGCTGGAACGGTTTACCGATATCGTCGTCAATAACGTTCAGAACTACAAGCTTACCGGCGCATCGACCTACGCCATCTGTAGACACACGGGGTTGCTCGACGGAGTGTTCCAGCAGCTCGATGACGTTTGGCTCTCATGCGACGGCATGTGTTGCCAAGAAGGCGAGGTCATCGGTGAGCTGTCCGCCGAGCTATACTGTCAGCTTTCCATTCTGCTAGACGGTCTTGCCGAGCCGGACGACTTCATTCGTCGACCCGTCTACATGTGCGGCTTTGCCTTCGAAACGTGCTGCGACGCAAGCTTCGTGGGTACGAGTCTGTCGTATTCCGGTTTGGACACTTCCGGGGATCTGGTCGCCTGCAAGACCTATACTGAGAAGCCATTCTTCGACGTTTGGGACGGTACACGAGAGATTCAATGCGCCTACGAGCCGCCAGACCCGTAATGCCTATTCGTCGCGTCGTCTCAGCCAATCTCGCGGAGCGTTGAACAACCGAGGTTAAGGAGTCCCCGCGTGGACTTCGTGAGACGTGGGTCGAGGAAGTGTAAGCCGAAACCGAAGTCATCGCGGGCGAAGTTGAGTTCGATGCAAGCGGCATTTGTGTTGAGTCGACGGTGCGCGTCGTTGGAGGGATAACGTTCGACCTGCGGCGAGGAGCACCTGTCGAGGATGCGTGGCGGGTGTTGCACTTACGAATCACCCAAAGCCGAAATGGCTACGTGAGATCGCCATGGAGCTCGGGAGATGACCCGTGAGGTTGCGCGTAAAGTAGATGGATTTGAATGTAGGGATGTAGGGGCCGCTGTTTCTATCGTTCAGCGTCGCTTTCCTACCGAGTTCGGAAGGTCTCGAAGCGATGTTCTCGAGGATGCCGAGGGCCTTCCGTCACTGACTGTCGGAGATTGCTCCACGAGAAAGGATGACTGCCATGAGAATCGTCATTGGATGCTTGCTAGGTGCCGTGCTGTCCTGGTCGACTGCTGCGCTCGCGGATCCGTTCAAGAGCTGCACGGATGCCGCGAACTACGGGTATAACGTCGTGAGGAACCTCGCGGGTGCATCGTACAACCGCGCGCATTGCGATCGCGATGCCGCTACGGAGTACGAGCAGATCTTGCTCGATCTGTTGCCAGAATTCCTGGCTGACATGGGTGCGCGTTCGACAGCGGAAGGTCAAGCGTGTCTGCTGAATGGGAGTTACGAGGGATGGCTCGATACAATCGACAAGGAATACAACGGTTGTTCGGGCGCGTATGGCTTCGATGCCATCTCGCGCGGCTTGATCGGGGAAATCGCTGGCGCGCTGTTTCAAGAGTTCTATTGGAAGGAGCCAGGCTATTACACTCCGGATACCGTACCAACGATCTTTGCCTATCCGTACGGTACGTTGGACCTGAAGGGCACGTTGGCTCAGTGCGAGGCCGAGATTCGAGGCGTGGTTTCCGGTGTTTCTCAGTCGACCGTTACTGCCTTGGTCCAGACGGTCTGCCATTAGTTGTCATGTGTTGCGCGGTCACGAACTCTGCTCGTCGAACCTGTTGAGAATCGAAATCGCGAGCCCTCACCGCTGTAGAGAACGTTACGTGGATGCCGTGAGTCGAGCGAAGTCGTAAGATGTTCTCGAAATCTCGTGTGTCACCCGACGTTCGGCGGGGTGGCGCTGGTCTCTTCGTGGATGTTGCACGCGAGTGCAGCATTCCACGAAGCTTCCGGTACGAGCAAGCGATGGACGTCGAAGCGCCTATGTAGGGACCCCGAGGGAGACGCGTCGACGGGGCAGGCGGTGTAGTCGTGGCCGAGAGAGCTGTAGCGTTGATGCCCCCGGACGGACTGTGGCGGAGTCGAGCTCGCGCAAGTTCTGGTGCTGCACGTAAGCCAGGTATCAACGTTTTCATTCGCGGGGAATGCGGCTCAATCCTCGCTGGTACGTTCGTAAACATTCGTTGATTTGGATACCACCTTGCGTCGTTGCAAGATGGGTCAGCAGTTATCGCAGCTGCATCCGACGTGAGTGCATTGCTTTCACGTCGAGTGCTCGTTTGCCGTCGAGGATGGGCACAGGGGGATCGTAGTGTGTTGAGAAGGGATAGAAAGTCATGAGAAATCGAATGAACCTCAATGTCGTGATGGCTGTTTCTGCTCTCGGATTTGCAATGGTGGCTTCTCCCGCAATGGCGCTACCTTGCAACTTGACGCCGCCGCCCGAGTGCTCGAGTGCTCGAGACAAGACGGGGTACGCTGCTGGCTTGTACATGGGGTCGGCACTCGTCGACCAGATTTGGCGTTCGCCCGCCGTCGGGCAGAACATGGACAACTGGGACATCCTCAATCACCAGGTGACGACCACCATTCCGACGATCGTGGCCAATGCCTACCAGGCCGGCTACAGCCAGTACACGAAGTGTCGCGTGCAAGGGCTCCTGGACGGAACCGTTTGCAAGATGAACACGATCGATCCCGTTCCAGGTTGCCAGCTCGATGGCGTAGACTGGGGTAGCATTTCGGCGGGAATTTACTGCGCTCTCTCGATCGAGCTTGGCGGGTTGACGGACGTTGCCCCGTGGTTCATTCGGGTATCCCCTGGGATGTGTGGAAATGGCTTCCAGCAGTATTGCGAGGACACGTATCGCTATGGCGCGACAGCGGGTGACGATCCGTTTTCGCCAGCGGTAGCGGCCTTCCTGGACGCGGAAGGCGTGAGCCAAGCGTCGTTGTTGCAGCCGGAGGAATGCCGAGCCTACACCACTGCGACGTTTGCGAGCGTATTCAACCACTCGGTATATATCGACTGCTCGTATACGATCCCAGAGCAGCCCTGAGTCGATCCGTTCGAGTGACACGCAGTGTGCGCGCTGGAATTCGGCATGCAGCAGAACTGCTAGCGACACCGCGCCTCGATGCTGACGTGCTGGCGTGTAGCGCCCGGGGCGTAATTGGCGACTGGGATGCATCGTAGTCGGAAGTGAGGCAATCGAGGATGCGCGTTGGTCAGTGGTGTGCTGTGCTCGTGCGTGTAGTGCAAAACGGAATCGGGTGATCTTCTGAGGGGACGTTTCGATCCGAGGGGGCGCAATGTATCCGAATTGCATGGCGCGTCGGGCCCGCAGTCTAGAAGGAGTACTCACAAGGCGACGTGCGGGTGGCCCAATGCCGGCCGCCAGTGCTGCGTGTCATCGCGGAACTGATTCAAACATGGCCCCTTCAGGGCAGTGGCAATGCTCCGCTGCCCTGGAGGGGCGAAGGTAACAAGAATCATTGGCAAAGACTGCGCCGCGATGACGATGTAAAGGTCATGCTCGCCCTTCGTCGTGTTGGCTACGTGAGGTTGCTGCGACGTCGACAAAGGAGCCGACAACGGAGTCTGCGAGAACGTATTCGAAGTAAGAGGTCTTGGCTTTGGGACAGCTGAGCGTCTTGGCGCAGGGGCCGTCATCGCGGCATCGACGTGATTGATGACAAGGTGCGTTTAGGAGCGAAGGAGTACATCGTGAAGGAGTCGAAGTTGACGTTTCAACATTTGAATCGGATTCTGATGGTGGGGTTTCTTGCCGTGGGCTGCCAAGAGCTCGATCAGGACAGGGGAGCGGATTTCATGGTGGCGAGGGACCTGCCGTTGTCCCAACCACTGACCGGCGTGACTGAAGGCAAGAAAGTGGAGGAGCCTTCTGCGAGGATCCTACCTACTCCGTGCCTGCCTGATAAGTATCGGAAGGCCTTCGCACAAGGGGAGCAGAAGGGGCGACATCGAGTTGCGGTGGCGTGGAACAAGTACGATGCCTGCGACCAGCTGGAGGCGTTCGTCGATGATTTCGGTCGCAGAGCTCGAGGAGCTCAAGCCAGTGGCGGATTCCGACAAGGCCCAGAAGTATTGCCGTTACTCTGGACAAATCGAAGGAACGTTTCTGGAGCTCGAGAGCATCCAGCAGCAATGTGCAACGCGATGCTTCATGGATGGAGATTTAGTCGGACGGATCGAGGCGAAGGCCTATTGCGATTTGGCAATCGATTCCGGCGGCGCCCTCGATCTCGTTCAATGGGTGCGAAAGCCCGTTGGGATTTGCGGCTTCGAGTTCGAGACTGGGTGCGATGTGAGCTTCCTCTCGAATACGCTCGCCTATGCGAACGGTAACGGCGCCTGCGAGCCGTATACACGTGCGCCGTTCTTCGCGGTTTGGGATGGGACTCGGCTCGAGTCCTGTGACTTCAATCGAAGTTCGGGGATGTAGCGCTACACCGTGGTAGCTTGAATTCGCAGGTCATTGAGAAAGGAATGCTAGAAGCCGCAACTGGCGAGACAGACGCACGAGGAAGTCTGGCATTCACGCAAGAGCGCCACCGAGGGGCTCTCCGTCGGGCTCGAACGCCGTCGACGTGACTCGAGGGCGCCTGCGGTACCGTTGACATCGAGCTCGACCGTCGTCGACGTGACTCGAGGGCGCTTGCGTCGGGGGCCCGGAGCGGTCTGCATCCGTCCATCGCGGGCGCGAGTCCGCGCGGTATGTACGCCCGAGGCGATTGGCTCGCGATGCGCACCGTCGGGCGGTGAGCTAACGTGTCAGATATGGATTCTCGGATCGCGAGCGCGTTCGCTAGAGGTGTCATTCTTCCTTCAGATCCAGAACAATCCGATCTCGTTCACTTGACCCGCGCACTCGCCACGTTGGCGGGAGTGTCGCGTTTCGCGCCCGCGTCACGACCAGTGCAGCGAATACTCGATTGCGTGGGGAGCCCGCAGCACGTCATCTTCATTCTCTTGGACGGCATGGGAATGAACCTCATGGCGCGGCTGGCGCCGAGCTCATTTCCTGCGGTCGAACTTGAGGATGGATTTGCGTGCAACCTCACCGTCGACGACCGCATGTGCCTTGACGAGTATTGCTACCGGTGATTGGCCTTCGCATCACGCCGTAACGGGGTGGTTTACTCACCTTCCGGAACGCGGGCTCACCGTGACCACGCTGCATATGGCAGAACGATTCTCCGGAGTGCCAATCACGCAGTACGGCCTCGATGCGCGCGTCGTCTGTCCCGTCCCAGCGATTCATCCGGAGATGAGTGCGACGCAGCTTACGCTGCTGCCTGCCGCCATCGCGGACACGGAGTACGCGAGATATGCGCGGGGTGGCACCGCTTTCGCTCCCTATGAGGATTGGGTCGGCGCATCGACGAAGATCATCGAGTTCGTGGGCGCCGCGCGGGGCGCAACGTTTACTCATCTTTACGTTCCCGACGTGGATTCCGTTTGCCATCACCATGGGCTAAATGACGAGAGAGTCAACGTCCTGTTGCTCGAACTCGACGAGCTGCTCTCGCGCCTTTCGGAAGCTTTGCCGAAGGACGCTCGTCTGGTCATTACCGCAGATCACGGCCTCATCAGCGTGAAGCGTGAAGCCCACTTGCCGATCACGGGAGAAGACTACGTGACGTCTCTTCTCTCCGCGCCCCCGAGTGGAGATGGTCGCATGCCCGTATTTCACGTTCGCGAAGGACGAAAGGACGAGTTCGTTGCCGCCTTCGCCTCTCACTTCGATGAACGCTTTGCGTTGCTCGACAGCGGCGAAGCTGAAAAACTCGGGTTGTTCGGCCCCGCACCTATGTCTGCAGTTGCTCGGAGACGTTTCGGAGACTACGTTGGAATTGCCTTGGGTCCTGTGATTCTCCACTATGCGTCTCGCCGGGGGCCGCCACCACAACACGTCTACGTGGCACAACACGGTGGGCTGACTCGCGAGGAGCTGCTCATTCCGTTGATCGTTGCCTAAGGGTCCTAAGAGGGTGCTCTGCCCTCCTGTTACTTCGCATCTCTCCAAAAGGATTCTCGAAATGGACGAATCTTGTTCACCAGAAGTCAGAGAGCGGCCGGCGCTGGAATTCTATCGACAAGGGCTACAGGTGTTGGACCGCGCGGGGGTGCAATACCTGATCGGCGGTGGCTATGCGATGCGGCATTACGCAGGGATCCATCGGCCTACGAAGGACTTGGACTTGTTCGTCCGTCCTGGCGAGAGTCGATTCGCTCTGGATACGTTGGGTTCTGCCGGACATCGAATCGAGTGGCCTTGGCCGCACTTTTTGGGGAGAGCGGTCTCCGGTGGTGATGCATTCATCGATGTCTTGTACAACTCGGCGAATGGTCTGACGGAGGTGGACGACGAGTGGTTCGAGTACTCGACGGAGGCCGAGCTCTTCGGGCGTGTCGTGAGGTTCGTTCCCGTCGAGGAAATGCTGTGGAGTAGATGTTCCGTCCAGGAGCGCGAGCGATTCGACGGAGCAGACGTTGCGCATCTGTTGCTTCGGTGCGGGAGCTCTTTGGACTGGCAACGACTGTTGAAACGTTGTCAGGGGCATGATGCGATGCTCTTGGGGCACCTCATCTTCTTTGACTACATTTATCCTACGGAACGGTGCGTGCCGGATTGGGTTGGTGAGGAGCTCACACGAAGGATCCGTATCAAGGCGCCGCCCACGGAGCGCATTTGCCGTGGACCCAATCTCGCGCCGCATCAGTATCGCACGGATATCGAGAACTGGGGGTTCATTGATGCGCGCCGTCGCCCTCACGGGCCCCTGCGTCTGGACGAGATTGCGAGAATCACACCCGCAGACGCGCAGCCGATTCGATGATCCGTCCGTGGTGAACGCGCAGCTTCGGGTGAGCGGCAACCCGATGTTAACGGCAACCTCGGGTGAACGCATGAGCGGCGAGGTTCTGCTATCACGGGCTCGAGCCCCTGGCGCCCCCTGGGGAGCGACTCGGCGCCCTTGGGCCAAGTGTGCCGTCGCCTTCCGCTTGCGATGGATGTTAGTGCTCGCGAGCCGTCGTCACGAGGCACCGTCGCGAGGTACCGTCGCGAGGCACCGTCGCGAGGCACCGTCGCGAGGTACCGTCGCGAGGCACCGTCGCGAGGCACCGTCACGAGCCGTCGTCGCGAGGTACCGTCGCGAGCCACCAATGAATCGGGTGCACGGTGTAGGATGGTCATTTGCGAAGTCCGCGTCCCGAGGGCAAGCCATCGCCGTAACGCGCCCGCAGCGCCGGTCGCGACGTTGGAACCACGCCGCGAGCCAACGAATCGGTGCGGGGCGCCATGTGGAGGGCGACCGTCGCGAGGCGGTTTGGTCGCAAATCGTCGTGTCGGGAATGTGGGATCACCGTTGGTTGGGTCGATTGACGGTGTGAGTCGTGGGGTTGAAAGATGCTCCGATGTGCTCACTGGATGCAGTTGCCTATCGCGTCTTGGATTCGGATTCCGGATGCTCGAGGGTTCGCGTGCAGGGCTTTCCGAAGGAGGAGAGTACCTCGAAGGTGAGCTGTGAGCTCGGAGCGCGTGCTCGAACACGAGTCGCGAAATGGGGTAACCGCCCCAGTGTATGGAATTCGAACGTGGTGTTCAGCGAATTCATGGAAATGACGAGGTAGGGGTTCGTTGGCTCTTGGTGGAGACGATTGCCTACCATAATTGGGATCCGTCAAAAGATGTTGGGAACGAGGAAGGAGTGTAATGGTAGACTGCGGCCAGATTCACTCGCGAAGACCACGCCTCCACGGCGAGGCGTCGGAACGAAGTGTTTGCAGAAAAGCAAGGTGTGCATGAAAGCTACGTTCGTACGAACCGCTTTCGATGATTCAGTAGGCGATTGGGCATCGAGTTCGCGTTCGGAGCAAGTGTTCTTGGCTGTAACAGGGGCAGCAGAGGGAGGGAAGCATGGATGAAGCCGATATTGGTGGCTCGATAAGAGACGCCATGAGGTTCGAGCGAGACGTGGAACCGTCTCGTGAATTCGGTCTGGTGCAGGTGTTTCCGCTGAACGAGTGGGGCATTCGTCTTGGATGGTCGTTGACCGAGGGCGCCACGGTGGGGCGCGAAGGCACAGGGATTCGATTGAACCATCCGAGTGTCGCCAACGTGCACGCGGTGTTCGAACGGCTGCGTGGTCACCTTTACTTGCGAAACGTCGACGGCACCGAGACGTATCTGAACGGTAGCGCCGTCGATGAGCGACGGGCTTTGGTGAGCTCGGGCAGCGTGGTTCGCTTCGGTGACGCCATCTGTATCGTGAACGGGGAGCAAGATGACCCGGTGGTTCCCGTGCAACGCATGGCGGGTGCCGACTTGGGGCTCGAAGGGGATTCTGTGGTGCGGTGCAAAACTGGTCAAGTTGTGGCAACGCGCCGAGCAATTGGCGTGTTTGACCAAGAGCGTGTTGATAGAGGGTGAGACGGGTACTGGGAAAGAGATCGTTGCGAGGGTCATCCATCGGGCGCGAGACGCTAGGGCCCCATTCGTCGCCCTGAACGTTGCTGCGATCCCCGACGCGCTTTTCGAGAGCGAACTTTTCGGGTACGAGCGTGGCGCGTTCACCGGTGCCGCGACGGCGCGTCCAGGCGCACTTCGGGAGGCCTCGGGTGGTGTCCTGTTCTTGGACGAAATCGGCGAACTCGCGCCACACCTTCAGGCAAAACTGCTGCGTGCACTCGAGCTGCAGCAGTTTCGCCCGCTCGGTGCCTCGACGGATGCGCACGTGAATCTGTTCCTCATCGCGGCCACGAGTCGAAACTTGTGGAGTGCGAGTCAGCTTGGTGAATTTCGTAGCGATCTGCTCTATCGGATCGCAGGGGCCACACTCAAGGTTCCGCCCTTGAGGGAGCGTCGCGAGGAGATCGTTCCGCTCGTGCGGGCGCAGCTCGAACAGTTGGCGCCCGGCCTTCAGCCGTCGGCGGACGCCATGGAGCGCTTGCTATTGGCGCGATGGGAGGGAAATATTCGCCAATTGCGCTACGCAATCACGCACGCCGTCTGCTCCGCGAATCTGGCGGAGCGAAGGCGGATCGAGCCCGTGGATCTGCCCGATCTGGTCGGCGACATCGACGTCGAGGACTCGCGGAGCGACGCCGATCTGCGTTTGGCATTTCGTAAGGCGGGAGGGGTAGCGTCTTCCGCTGCGAGGGTTTTGGGCGTATCGCGAACGACGCTCTATGCTCTGTGCAAGAGGAGAGGGCTCGATGTCGCCGATCTTCGCGGGCGAGCAAGAAACGAGCCCCATAAGCGCGTGTGAATCGTCTGCCGCTTGGGGGACGTGCTTGAAGTGCATCGTAGCAGGCGTCGCTGCGGGCCGTGCATCTCGACGGGGCCCCCGGGAGTAACTCGGGACCATACTCGAACGTCGCGCCCGCCTGGTGGTCCAGGCAAGCCGGGACCGTGGGCGGGCGCTCAGCTCGCGTTGTGTTTGGCGTTTCGTTACGTAAAGAAACCAACCGGCGCACTAGGTCGAAAACCAAAAGCCGTAGAGCTGCGCCTCAGCGTGCACGTAGTTCAATAGGTATGGAAACCAATCGATATGGTCGTTCCAACTGGACACGTCCACGGAGCGTGCAACCAGACCGTCTGCCTGAGTCCAGGACTTCGGCGTGCCACATTCGGAGCCAGAGCTCCACGCGCTATGGACGCAAGCTCGACTGACCGAGGCGTTGGAGACCGACGAGAAGCCATGGATGTTCAGCTGAGTCGCAGAGCCGTGGGGAACCGCCGAGCTGGATGGTACCGGGCAATAGACGTTCTTACCCTTATCTGTGACGTAAATGAACATGCCATTGTAGAAGGTGTTGCCAGCGTCATCGGAATAATAGGTGCATATCGACGAATGGAACCGACTCTCGGCTGCCGAGACGTCACCCGTCGTTACGAACAATGCAAGGGTGCCGACAAACGCGGTCACTCCGGCGATCAATGCTGATGGTTTCGTTTTCATCGTATTCTCCCTCTGGATTCTTCAGGTGCGGACGCCACCTCGACTAGTCCTTCTCGCAGGCTCGTGCAGTCGAGGTAGAGATTGGTGGGGTAGACTGCCCGTGGATCCACCGGGGGCTTGAGCTGAGCACTTTGGACACACGGAAGTCCGGGAAAGATTGTCTCGACCAAGACGGCGCCGGCGGCTTTCGCAGAGTCGTAGTCCTTCCACTCGATGGATGCTCGACAATAGACTGTCTTGCATTCGGTCGAACGGAGGAGAAAGCCATGTCGCTCGGCAAGCGAGAGCAGGCCCGACTCGAGTGCGGCGGAGGCGCTCGGGGCCCAACTGCGGTCCACGGGGTCTTCACGATGACGCCGATCGAGCCCGACGAAAAACGCGTCGACGCGTTTGGTCTCCTCTTCTGGATCCGAGGGCTGAGGCTGGGCGGGATTCTGCTTTTCGAGGGCGGATTTCAACCGTGCCACTTCTGCTTGGAGTGACTGCCACTGCGCTGAATCGGTCGAAGCCCTCTCGAAGGCGGTCTCTCGAATCACCGTGTTCTGGGGTTGGTGGTCGACCGCCGGCGTCGCTCGACTTTGGAGTTGAGGCTCTCGTCGAAGGTGTTCGAAGACGGATACGGTGACGATGGCAGCGATGGTTCCGGCTGCGACCGAACCTATCATCGTGAGCTTGGAATGAGTCATACGGGGTGTCCTCGCTTGGCTTGGTAGGACATGGGGTTCTTCTTGCGTGGCGATGTCGCGGAAGTTCGAGCTCGCACTTCGCGTTCAGCGAGCGAGAGCATGTGGCGTGCCAGCGTGAATCGTGCGAACACGGCGCGGTTGCGTGAAGGCGCGCCGTTCGCACATCGGCGTAAGTGCGCGTGCATTTAGCGTCTTGGGTGCTCTTGTCTCCGCGGGTACCCACGGGGAAGCCATTCCCAGAGTGTTCACCTGGACACACAGTGTTCGGCGTTGGACACTTTTCGCGTTCGCGTTCGCGTTCGCGTTCGCGTTCGCGTTCGCGTTCGCGTTCGCGTTCGCGTTCGCGTTCGCGTTCGCGTTCGCGTTCGCGTTCGCGTTCGCGTTCGCGGTCAGCGGTCAGCAATCAGCGGTCAGCCGTCAACGACGTGATAGCGGACAGCCGAGAGCTGGAAGCCGACTGCCGACTGCCGCCGGCCGACTGCCGATAGAGTGCGTCGCGTCCCTCGAGCCCCGTCCCGGGGAACTTTCGTCTCTCGGTCACGCGGGAAACGATTGCGCTGCAAATCGAAGCTTGCCTGATCGGCCCTCGACGGAGCGACAATGGGGGCAGACTATGCTCTCGCGTTCTTCGCTCTCGGCTTCTGTTGCAGTTTCGTTCTTCGTCTTGGTGGTCGGTGGTTGCGGCGGAGGCGACGGATCGTCCGGGGGGACGGTTGGGGGGACCGGGAATGCACGCGGCGGGGAGGGGGCCGGCACCGTTCCTTCGGGCGCCGGCGGTCAGGCTCCAGCACTCGGCGGCGCTGGTGGCGGAGCGGGCAAGACCGGCTCGGGCGGTAACGGTGGCGCCGTCGTGGCTGCGGGAGGCGTGACCTCGGTTGGCAAATTCGAGGTCCCGACGATGAAAATCGACGTCCTTGGCGGCGCGGAAGTCACATCGCGCGACGAGTACGTCGGCTGCAACGTCTCGATCGACGGCAAGGGGAGCTTCTCGAACTACGAAGGGGCAGCGAGCATTCGTGGCCGCGGCAATTCGACGTGGCTTTGGTACGACAAGAAACCCTATCGGATCAAGTTGAACGAGAAGTCCGAGATCCTCGGCCTTGCTGCGGACAAGGACTGGGTGCTCTTGGCCAACTACCGAGATCCGACGTTCCTCATGAACGCCTTCGCCTTCGCGGCGGCGGACTTCATGCAATTGCCCTTCACGAATCACTCGCGGTTCGTCGAAGTGACCCTGAACGGGAGCTACATCGGGCTTTATCAACTGACGGAACAGATTCGAGCAAGGCACGAACCGCATCGCGGTCGCGGACATCGGTGGCCTCCTGTTGTCCCTCGACGAGGATGACGGCCCCGCGGCGGCTCCGACGGCAGGTGACAACTTCACCTCGGAGGTGTTCGATCTGCCGGTGTGCGTTAAATATCCGGAGAACCAGACGGCAGCACAACTTCAGGCGATCAAAGCGGACTTCGCGAAGGTCGAGGCTGCCATCAAGAGCGCCGATTACGACGCGGCGTCGAAGCTGCTCGACCTTGCATCGCTCATCGATTTCCTCATCCTCCAAGAGTTGACGTACAACGTCGAGCTGGTCACGCCGCGAAGCATGTATCTACACCGGGACGTCGGTGGTCGGTTCGTACTGGGTCCAGTGTGGGACTTCGATGGCGGGTTCGACTTCGATTGGACGGAGATGATGACGAGCCACGACTACTTTGCGGCACAAGATCTCGTCATGGGTTCGGATCCGGCAAGGAGCGGCACCGTGTCATCATTTTGGGTCAACCTGTTCAAGAATTCGCGCTTCGCCTCGGAGTACAAGTCGCGTTGGCGCGCCCTGAGCCCCACGCTCCTTCCGAACACGTGGGGGCTGATGGAGGACTACGTCACGTCCCTCTCGGGCGCCCTGGAGCGGAATGAGCAACGTTGGCCCATCGGTAAAGATTACGCCGTCGAGATCGCACGGCTGAAACAATGGTTGGACGCGCGCGTCGTGAAGCTGAACGCGACCGTCGACGCGTACCCGAATCAGTGAGTGTTTGCAGGCAGGCCGGCTGCCGTTGCGACGCGTACCCGAATCAGTGAGTGTTTGCAGGCGGGATTTTCAGCAGGCGTGAGTGTCTTCGGGCTGGGACCTCCGCGTGCGTGAGTGTTTGCGGGTGGGCTCGCCGAGCAGGTCACGCGGCGCGGCTTTGCCGGGCCAACCCGAGGGGTTGGCCCATAACCCCATCGATAGGTCATAGGGCCAAGCTGCTGTCGATTTCGGCGACCGTCGAGGCTGGGGTTCGGTGTATGTTTCGCTCTGGGATGTCGTCTCCGCGCGTTGCCTGTTCCAACGATGACCTGTCGAACCTGGCGCAATGCCCGGGATCGCAGGGGCGGACCGCGCTCTCAGCGCTGAAATGCGCGGGTGCCGCGGGCCTTCTCGGGGAGTGGGTTCTCCTTGGGGCCCTGTGTGTCGCGTCTTCGACCATGACGATGGACGGAACATGACGTCCGTTCGGAGCCCGAGCGCATCTGCGGCGGCTCGTGAACCCTTGCCTTTGTCGGGGCTTCGTAATCACGTCTCGAAACGGACGCGCGGTCCTTGGGGTCACGTCGAAGACGGATCCCTTCCACCACGGTCGCGACACTCGATGGCGAGGCGCGACTCCTCCGATGCTCACGGAAATTAGCCGATGGTCAGCAGCAATTATCAGGTGGAGTTCTTCGTCGGGCCGCAAGACGGCTCGGAGCGTCCCTCCCTCGAGGTCCAACGTCTCACCTTGAGCGAAGCCTGTTCGCGTCCATACCGGCTGCTCGTCGTCGCGGATTGGGGCGCAGAGCGACCGCTCCTCGACGTGCAAACGCTGCTCTATCAACCGGCGACGCTCGAGGTCACCTATGGTGGTCAGGTGGTTCGGTACGTGCAGGGGATCATCGTGCGTGCGCGCGAGCAGCTCATGTCGGCCGAGAGTGCGATACAGCGGCTCACCTTCGAGGTTGCTCCGCCTCTTGCGTTGCTGAAGCACGCGCGTGACAGTCGGGTCTTTCTCAAGCAGACCACGGCAAAGATCGTCGAGACGATCTTCGACGCAAACGGACTTTCCGTCGATGCTCTCGATTTCCAGCAGGCGGGCAAGGACCTGCGGGAGGTCTGCACCCAGTACGAGGAGACGAGCTTCGATTTCGTCTCGCGCCTGCTCGAAGAAGATGGCATCTGTTACTACTTCAAGCACGACGCTTCGGGGGTGAAGATGGTGTTCGCCGATGCCCCGGGCGGGTTTGCCAAGCACAGCGGCGGAGCCCTGCCGCTCCTCTCGGCCTCGGGAGGAGCCCGAGGGGAATCCATTCAGAGCGTTGCGCCCTTCAAACGGATGCGTCCGAGCAAGGTCGTGCTTCGCGATCGCAACTACCGACACGCCGATCAGATCTTGGAGTCGACGGCGCGGGACGAAGCGGGCTCGGGGATTCGAATATTACGAGTATCCGGGGCGATTCTCGGACAAGGGGTTGGGTGATCGCTACGCGTCCATGCGGCTCGAGGAACTTCGAGCCATGGCGGAAGGGTTGTCGGGGGTCGGGCAGGCCCTCAGCATGACGCCGGGCCACAAATTCGCCTTCGAGGCTCCCGTCGGTGGGCAACGCAGCCGGGTGCCCGCCGTCGACTTCGATTTTGCCGATCCGGAATCCTGGGTGCCCGTTGCCGTGCATCATCAATGGGCGCGGCACGAGGATGGTCACGCCTCCGTGAAGACGCAGTTCTCCGCCCGTCGTGGGGACTTGGCATATCGACCCGAGCGACGCACCCCACGGGCTCGCGTGAAGGGTCCCATGCTCGCCATGGTGACCACCCGAGGCGAGGAGATCCAGTGTGACGAGTTCGGCTGCGTCACCGTGCAGTACCTCTGGGACACTTACGGCAAGCAGGACGACAAGAGCTCGGGCCCGGTCCGCGTCGCGCAGATGCAGTCGAGCGGCTCGGTGGCGATTCCTCGTCGCGGTTGGGAGGTCGTCGTCGAGTGCGAAGATGGGGATCCCGACAAGCCCATCATCGTCGGAAGGCTCTACAACGGTGCGCAGTCGCCACCAGCCTCGCTTCCCGCCGAGAAGACGGTGACGGCATTTCAGTCGTTCTCGTCGCCCGGTGGTGGCGGGCACAACGAGATCCGCATCAACGACGGTGCGGGTGGCGAGCTCATCAGCAGTCACGCCCAGAAGGACATGAACGTCGCCGTCGCCAACGACAGGAACG
This sequence comes from Polyangiaceae bacterium, assembly GCA_049840955.1. Classification (GTDB taxonomy): domain Bacteria; phylum Myxococcota_A; class Polyangia; order Polyangiales; family Polyangiaceae; genus FEN-1139. The sequence continues at coordinate 16,124 of JASGIX010000069.1, read as the reverse complement.
TTCACGTCGCAAACAACTCGAGTGTGACGGTTGGAGCCAATCAAACCCTGTCCGTCGGCGTGGCGCGCGTCGAAGAGGTGGGCGCCAACGACTCCATCGCCGTTACCGGTAATCAATCCTGGACGGTGGGGGCCGTCCGTACGGAAACGGTCACGGGGAATTCAGCCCTTGGCATCAACGGCAATCGTGACGCGACGATTGGCGCGACGCACATGACGATGACGCCGAAGAGCATCGACGTCAGTACGGCGGGTAATCTCAGCGAAACCGTGGGCGGCTTGTGCCTCGAGGCGTCCGCTCTCGAGACGGAAATGGCCGTCGCAGGCTCCTACAAGGCGATGATTGGCGGCGCCAAGAATCGAGGCCGTCGCTGCGTCGAAGTCCGAGGTCACCGGCGGCGCGCGAACGATCCTGGTCGGCGGCGCATTCATCAACGCAGCGGGAAAGGACGTCTCTACTACGGCGACGGGAAAGAGCACTCGCACCGTTGGCGGCGTCATGCTCTCCGCTGCGGGGGGCGCCGTCAACCTCTCCGCCAAGAACAATCTCAAGATCACCGTCGGTGCGGCGTTGGCAGTTGCCGGAACCTCCGTCGAGTTGAAGGTGGGCGACTCGGTGGTGTCCTTGGAGGGCGGCGCGGCCGTGCTCAAGTCCAAACAGATCATCCTCGAGGCAACCGGGCCCAACGCCGAGTTGGCCCCGATGGTTTCGAGCAAATAGGTGGAGTGGGCGATGGCTCAAGCATCAAATAGCGGAGACAGCACGGGGCGCGGGGTCGAGGTAACCCTCGAGTGCAGCGCCTTGCCCGCGGCCTCCTCCGATCCGAACTCCAGCGATTTTCGAGTCGTCACGAACGCGTCGTTGTCGGAGGCGTTGTCCCGACCGACTCGCGCGGAAGTGCAGATCCATTCGACGACGCGGCTCGACGAGGCGAAGTTGATCGGCAAGCCCGCGACGCTTACGGCGTCCCACGGTGGCGTGGTGCGGAAGTGGTCCCTCGTGATCGAAGCCGTGCGGTACATCGGGTTACGCGATCGAACCCATCGCTGCGAGGTGGAACTCGTTCACCCCGTGGCCCAGCTCACCTATCGTTCCGACGTTCGCATGTTTCGCGAGAAGACCCTCCGAAAGATCGTCGAGACGGTGCTTTCGCCCTGTGGGATTTCCGCGGGAGAGATCGACTGGAAGATCGACGAAGATCCGACGCGAGATTACGTAATTCAGTATCGCGAGACCGATCTCGCGTTCTTGCAACGGATCCTCGGCGAAGAGGGCGTCAATTACGTCTGTACGCGGAAGGATGGAAAACGCCGCGGTGCTCATCGCGGATTCGATATCGGATCTCGCCGACAACGATCTAGGCTCGATTCCGCTCTTGGCTGGTGCCAAGGGTGCCGGCGTGACGGACTTCGAGGTCGAAGTTCGCGCCGAGTCGGGGAGCTTCTCGACGAGCGACTACGACTACCTGAAGACGACGACTGGCCTCGATCAGTCCCTTGGTACGAGCTCGGCCGCGATGGACTGGTATGAATACCCTGGCGGGTTCAAGGACGTCGGTCGAGGGGACACCTTGGCGATGCGTCGCGCGGAGGCTCGCGCGAGCCGTCAGAGTTTTGCGACGGGACGTTCGGAGGACAGTCGCTTCGCGCCGAGCATGTGCTTCGCCTTGAGCCGCATTCGAGGCGACGATGAGCGCAAGTGGGTTCTCGTCGAGAATCGAGCATCGGTGGAACGTGCGAACCGACGACAGCGCCGCAGGCGAAAAGTCGAGTTACGCCAATGCCTTCCGTTGTGTTCCGGATGCGCTCTTCTATCGTGAAGTGTGGCCCCGAATCTCGCGAGCCGTGGAGGGGCCCCTCGGCGCCGTCGTAACGACGAACGGCGGGGAGGAGATCCACACCGATCGCAATGGTGAGGCGAAGGCACTCTTCTTCTGGGATCGCTTGAGCCCGAAGACGGATCAGTCCTCGTGTTGGGTGCGCGTGATCCAGATCCCCATCGGCGGCTCCTTGGCGATCGCGAGAAAAGACTGGGAGATCATGGTGCGGCACCTTTACGGAGATCCGAACCGTCCCATTCTCGTGGCGCGCCTGGACAATGCCGTCCACGAGGCTCCCTATGCCTATCCGGCTGCCGGCACGAGCATGGCGTGGAAGACCCTCGCGAGCCCCGGTGCCGCGAAGGTCAACGAGTTTTCCATGGAGGACTCCGGCGGCAAGCAGGGCTTCAACATGAACGCCGGCACGGACTACACACTGCACGTCAACAACAACATGACAGAGCAGGTGGCCGTAAACGAGTCCATCAGCGTGGATGTCGAGAATACGTCTGCCATCGTGGCCGATCAGAAAGCCACGATCGGTGCAACTTGGACGAAGAAGGTCGCCGCAGACACGACCGTCAACGTCGCTGCGGATCGAACCCTGTCGATTGGAGCCGTCGAAACCGTGACGGTCTCGGGCAGCGTGGCCGAGAAGGTCGTGGGTACGGATTCAGAGACCGTCGGCGCGAGCTACATGGCTTTGGCGGGCATGAACGTGAGCCGGTCGTGCAAAGGCAATCAATCCCTCACCGTCGGCGGTGCGCTCATCACCGCAGCGGGCGTCGGGGTTGGCCTTGCCGTAGGCGGCGCCAAGACCGAGATGGTTGGTGGCGCAAAGATCGTCGCCGCGGGCGGCGGGATCTCCGAAGGAGTTGGCGGCAATGCCTCACTCACCGTCGGCGGCGTCATCATCAACGCGGCTGGCGGCGGATGCAGTCATTCGAGCAAGGGAGCGGCTAAGATCAGTGTTGGCGGCGTATCCCTGCTTGCGGGAGGGAAACGAATCCAGGTGCAAGCCAAGAGCATCACCATTACCGTCGGCGCCGCTGCCGCAATGCTTGGCGGCGGCGGGATCATGGCGCTAACGGCGGGGAGCGCCTCTTTCGTTGGCATGGTGACAGTCAATGCCTCGGGGGCCTTGAAGATCAAGGGCGCCCCGAACCTACCGGGATGAAAGCCGAGGAGCGACAGAGCGTATGGCCTCCGACATGAAATCGCTTATCGAGCTGACAGTTGACGGCAAGACCCTGGACGTCGAGCGCGTCCGAGGGACGCTCGCCGTTAGCTCACTCTTTCGATTCGTCGCCGAAATCGTGCCCTCCTCGAAAGGGGTGGCCCACCTGACGGAACTCGTCGAAAAGGACTACGAGCTCTCAATCTCGTCTCAACTCGGCGAGGTACTTTGCTTGCATGGCATCGTTGCGGCTTGTGACGTGACTCAGGACGATAGCGCATGCGGGCAAGTGCTGGAGCTTCGCCCCAAGGCCTACAAGCGGGCGCTCCGGCGCAATCATCGTGTGTTTCAGGACTCCACCGTGCAAACCATCGTCGATGCCGTGCTCACGGGAGAGGACGGCGGCGTCGGGGACGTCAAGTGGTCCTTGGCCACGAGTAATCCCCTGCCGAAGCGCGCCTACACGGCTCAATACGGCGAGACGGATTGGGAGTTCATCGAGCGGATCCTCTCCGACGAGGGGCTTCATTACTATTTCGCGCCGGGAACGGGCAGTACGACGCTCGTCATCTCCGGTGACTCCTGCTCTGCGCCGGAGGTCACCGACGACGCTCGCGTGTCACTGCGCCACGACGTTGCCACGTCGCAGACGCGCACCGATCCGAACGCGCCAAACGCCGTCCTGATCCAGCCGCACTTTCGCCGGCGCATGACGACCGATCAGGTCCGTTTGCGCGACTACAATGCAAAAAAGCCAACCCTCAAACTGGACGTGACCCAAAAGTTCGAGTCGAGTTGGCGCGAGCATTACGATTTCCCGGGGCGATTCGACGCACCGGCTGCGGGTGAACGTCGGGCTCGACTCCTCGGTGAGGCGCTGCGGGCCAATCAGAGCGAGATCCTCGGACACACGAACTCCCCGCGCCTCGTACCGGGTCACCAATTCAAGCTCCTCGAGAACGACGAGGGGGAGGGAACAGGGTACTTCATCACCGATCTGACGGTGACGGCGCGTCGCGGCGAAGGAACGACTGAATCCGCGCGGCGATCGCGCAAATCTCGCCTTGGGCTCTCGCTCTTGGTGCGTGCGATCCCAGCCACGACACCGTACCGTCCGAAAGCGGTCGGGCCGCGTTTTGCCGCCGGGATTCAAACCGCAGTGAACGTGGGTCCGAAGGGGGACGAGATCTTCTCCGACGACAAGGGCTACGTGCGGACGCAATTCTATTGGGATCGAGAGGGCAAACGGAACGAAACCGCCAGCACCTTCATGCGCGTCGGTCAGTTTCCCCTCGCGGGTTCGATGATGCTCCCACGGATCGGTTGGGACCAAGTGGTTGGCTTTACTTCCGGTGACGTCGATTCCCCCGTCGTTCTCGGGCACCTCTACGACAGCGTCGCGAAGGTGCCGTACCCGCTTCCGGAGAACAAGACGCGCACGGCTTGGCAGACCGCGACGACGCCATCGAACGGCACCGCAAACGAGATCCGATTCGAGGACAAGGCCGGTTCGGAGGAGATTTTCCTCAATGCCTCTTATGACATGAGCTACGACGTCGGTAAGGACTCGAGCGTTACCGTTGGTGTCGATCAGAGTACGGACATCGGTGTCAATCAGACCGTGAAGGTCGGCTCGAATCAGTCACTCACCGTCGGTGGGAAGCAGGATGTCTCGATTGGCGCAGCGGAAACCTTGACGGTTTCCGGTGCTCGCACCTACAGCATCACGGGCAACGACAGCGAGACCGTGGGTGCGGTTCGAAGCGTGACGACCTCGGGTGGCGCAGCGATCGACGTCGACGGTGGCCGCAGTTTGACGGCGGGCGCGCTGATGATGACCGCCGCAACGATGGGTGTTTCGCGACAGGCGCTCGGCTCGGCGTCGGTTACCGTCGGTGGCGCTTGGATCTCCGCTGCAGTCGCAGGGATGGAGGTGGCTGCCGCAGGTGCGTCGAAGGAGCTCGTCGGCGGTGCGAAGATCCAGGCGGCAGGGAAGGCCGTTGCCTTGGCGGCGCAGGGCAAGTCCGCGCAAACCGTGGGTGGGGCGTTGATCAATGCGGCGGGTAAGGACGTCTCCGACGCGAGTGATGCCAACCTCGAGCTCAAGGTGGGCGGCGCGCTCGTCATGGCTGGGCCCAAGGTGCTCATCGAAGCCAAGAAGAAGCTGGTGATCAAGGTCGGCGGAACGACGCTGACGATCACCCCCAGTAAAATTCACCTGAAGTCTCCCTCGCTTGCCAGCCCTGGCGCGACGATTTCGAAGACGGGGAGCACCGTCAAGCACAATTGACGAGAAAACCTAGGGCCTCGTCGACCAACGGTGCCGTGGCGCTAAGATTGGGAGCCGAGCGCAGAACCGAGGAGCCTGTGACCATGAAAGCCAACGACGAAAGCCGCGCCGTGTCGCGTTCTTCCGCTGAAGCAGCCCCAGCGCAAGTGCTTCGGCTACCCTCGGTCCCTCGACCAACGCAAGAGCCCGCTCCCGCGCTGCCTGGGCTTGCGGCGGGGCAGGTCTTGGCCTTCGAGGTCGAGACGGGAGAGCTTGTCCTTCGCATGGGCACCCTGGAGCTTCCGGCGCGATTGCATTCGTCCGTGGAAGCGGTGGTCGTCAAGCGAGCGAAAGAACGCGGTGAACTCGTGATCGCTCAGCAGCACGGGAACGGCCTCGAAGTCATTGGGGTGCTTCGCACGTCGGCGACGCCTGGGCTCGACGTTGGGGATACGTCGTCATTGCCGCGCGTCGCGTCACGTTGCAGGCGGAGCACGAGATGTTGCTGACGACCGGTGCGGCGCGCATCGCCATTGCAGCGCTCGGTCGCATCGAGACGATTGCGAAGAACATTACCTCGCGCGCGTCGGCGATTCACAGAATCATCGGGCGCGCCATCCAACTCAACTAGCCGTAACTCGAATGGACGTTTCGAACAACACTGACGGAAAGTGCGAGACGGTCATTGCCGTCGACAAAGATGGTTGGCAGTACATGGTGCCGATCCTCAAGTACACCTTCGAAATCGGCTTGGACGGCAGCGCGCGTCTCGCCGAGGAGCCCGCCGGCATCGACATGGCGGACACCTATTACGGTGACGATCCAGCGAAGAGCAGCATTCGCCGCCCGTCACAGTTGTTCGAGTACAAGCCCGGTACAGACGTGATCGTGATTGCCGAAGCCCATCCCCCGAAGGGGCGGGACGTGACGCAAATGGACGTCATGCTGCGCGTGGGAGCAATTCGGAAATCCTTCGCGTGAACGGCTTTCGGGTTTGGCAATTGGGCACCTTTGGCGGCGTGAGCGCGGGGCCGCGATGCCGATCCGAAAACCCATCGCATTGACGTACGAGAACGCTTGGGGCGGGCAGGACGTCTCGGAGCCGGAGACGCCCGTCGGGGAACCGCGCAACTTCGTGGGGCGAGGGATCGCGCGCGATCCCCGGATGCTCGTTGGGCAACCCGCGGCACAACTCGAGGATCCAGAGTTTCCGATCGGGGTGCGCGGCGCCAAACCTGCCGCCTTTGGGGCGATTCATCGGCACTGGCAGCCACGGATCTCCTTTGCCGGCACCTACGATCGAAAACCTGGGAAGAGACGCGCATGCCGCTCCTCCCAGCAGACTTCGATCAACGCTTCCACGTCTGCGTACCCGAAGATCAGTGGTCGAGCTCGCCGCTGCGCAGTGACGAACCCATCGAGGTGCTCGGCGTGACTCCCGAGGGATTGTTCTCTTGTCAGCTGCCGCGCATCGCGCCCGGTTTCTCGAGCGTGATCTCGGGGCAACGCAAGGACTACCGGACTCACCTCGATACAATCCTCGTCGACGTGATGGCGCGACGGGTCGAACTTACGTGGCGTGCCGCAATTCCGCTCCCCAAGAAGCTCGAGATGGTGCAGCGGATCAGCGTTGTCGAGAAGGAAGTTCATTTAGGGAGCGCGTGCGCGAGAAGCACGCAAATGGGAGGCGAGGGCTGAGCGCGAAGGCCGCTTGCTCGTCGTTGTTCCGAGGTGTAAAAGTCCGGTGGTGCAGCCGCCGCTGAGACGCGCGGGGGTTGAGCGTGACGGGGAATCCCGATCGGCGGAAGGACGGAGCAAGGGAGGGCAGGCGATGGGGACCGTGGTCGGGCCAATGGCGCCCGCCACGCGCGCTTCTTGGAGGGGGAGCTGCTGGAGATAGCGCAGCAATGTGAACGGGACGTCGAAGCCCGTCTCGCTTCGAAGGGCAAAAGCGGAATGAGCTGCGCGCAGAGAGGAACGCTCAAGCACGCGTGCTGTGATGAAAAGGTGAAGAATTGTCTCAAGCACAAGAAGACGTGCATTCGGATGCCGAGCTTCGATGCAAAGACAGGCAATCCGGTCACGAAGAAGAACGACGAAAGCAATTCCCATTGCTTCCCAAGTCCGAATTTCCCGAACATTCCACGCAAGCGGACGTCCTTTCTCAATCTCAGCCGTTTTCCTCTCCCGCAGCAAAGGTAAGGCCCTTCGGCGCGCGACGATTACCGGCTTCATGCGGGGCAAGTTCTTCCCCGATGTCGTGGTCGCTGCGAATTCCGTCCAAACTTCCCGGGCCGGGCAATACCCGAAGGCGGTTTACGACTTCAAGTTTCCATGTCCTTCCAATAAGACACCTCATTGGGGCAAAAACGCATTTCAACAGAAAACAGATTTCGAAGCTGAAACCACAAACCAAGCCCCAAGCCGATCTCCTTGGCTAGCGAATACCATGACCAACTCCAGTGGCCCCCTCCGCGTGACCGTAAACGATTTCTAGGTGGTACTGCCCGATGGTCTCGTGTTCACTTGTTTATTTGGCGGGCCACCACTCGGTCGCCACCGGAGTGCTTTGCATTTCGGATTTTCAGATCTGGCCCAGGTGAATCCTCCGACTCAGGTCTTTCGTCGGGGCGAGGAGTAGCGACGGCACGGCGGAAGCGTGTCTGGTTGGAGAAGAAGCATCTGTTCCCACTTCATGGTAGCTCGAGACGGAGAAGAGCCGGCATGACCAGTGTATCGGTTCGAGATCTGACTGAGCGGAGCGTGACGCCAACGACGACAGCTACGTCGAGGTTTGGTTTCCGACGGATTATCCGAACGGATCTGCATTCATCGACGCGCTCCGGATGGCCGTTTGCGTCGGGTTATTGCAGTCTGGCAACTCCATTTGAAAGCATGGCCAAGTAATGATGCCTGATTCGTCCCCTTGCGCTTCGCCATCCCGGTATCGACATCCCCACAATGACTGTGCGTGTGACTTGGGGACCCAGATCGTGGTGCCTACTGGTCTTCCTGGGCAGCCGGCACTGCTTCTTGGATCGGAAAAGCTGCCCTCGGACGTGAAGGCTGAATTGGGCCCAGAAATCACGGTTCATGAATTGGCGAATGGCGTTCTCCTCCAAGCGGGGGAGCGCTCGGAGCCGGTGACGTGGAAGAGCCGGCGATGTAGCTTCCGCTCATTCGACGGGTTGCCAAGTACCTCGAGCCCATCCAACTCTACCAGCGGGTTGCTGTTCTTTTCGACACCCGGCCCGTGCTAAAATTAGTGGCTGAGGAGGCACTTGAAGTGAGACTTTCAAACGGATACCACTCGCCATTTCCTTGCCGTTCGTATACGCGCCGTGCCGGCTGAACCACTGCGCATTGCCATCGAAACGTTGCACGAGGCAACGGAGGAGAATCGCGAGCAGCTCGAAGCTCAGGTTCAGATATGGCTTCAATGCGCGATGTTCGGAGCGCGCTCCGAACATCGCGCATTGAAGCCATATCTGAACCTGAGCTTCGAGCTGCTCGCGATTCTCCTCCGTTGCCTCGTGCAACGTTTCGATGGCAATGCGCAGTGGTTCAGAAGCCGGCACGGCGCGTATACGAACGGCAAATGGCAAGTGATATCCGTTTGAAAGTCTCACTTCAAGTGCCTCCTCAGCCCACTCGTTACACAGGGCCAGGTCGTCGAAAAGAACAGCAACCCGCTGGTAGAGTTGGATGGGCTCGAGGTACTTGGCAACCCGTCGAATGAGCGGAAGCACGTCGCCGCTCTCCACGTCGCCCGGCTCCGAGCGCTCCCCCGCTTGGAGGAGAACGCCATTCGCCAATTCATGAACCGTGATTTCCGGGCCCAATTCAGCCTTCACGTCCGAGGGCAGCTTTCCCAATCCGAGCAGTGCCGGCTGCCCCAGGAGGGTCAACCAGTAGGCACCGCGGATCTGGGTCCCCAAGTCACACGCACAGTCATTGTCGGGGATGTCGATACCGGGATGGCGAAGCGCAAGGGGACGAATGACATCGTTACTTGGCCATGCTTTCGAATGGAGTGCCAGACTGCAATAACCCGACGCAAACGGCACCCCCTCGGCCATCCGTCGGAGCGCGTCGATGAATGCAGCCGTGCCGATCCGTTCGGGATAATCCCGTCGGAAACCAAACCTCGACGTAGCTGTCGTCGTTGGCGTCACGCTCCGCTTCGGTGCCGTAGTATTCGAACCGATACGCTGGGTATGCCGGCTCTTCTCCGTCTCGAAGCGTTACCATGAAGTGGGAACGGGTGCCCTTCTCCAACCGGCGGCGCACCGACGCCAGGATCTTCGCCGTGCATGGCTCGTACTCCTCGCCCCGACGAAAGACCTGAGTCGGAGGATTCACCTGGGGCATTGCCCAGTACTGATCCAAAATGCGAAGCACTCCGGTGGCGATTTGACGGCGGCCCGCCGGAATGAACAACGTGAACACGAGACCATCGGGCAGTACCACCTGAGAATCGTTTACGGTCACGCGGAGGGGCAAGGGATTGGTCATGGTATTCGCTAGCCAAAGATACCCACTGGAGAGATCAGCTTGGGCTTGGTTTGTGGTTTCAGCTTCGACATGATCTGTTTCTGTTGAAATCCGTTTTTGCCCCAATGAGGTGTCTTATTGGAAGGACATGGGAAATCTTGAAGTCGTAAACCGCCTTCGTATTGCCCGGCCCGGGAAGTTTGGACGGATCCGCAGCGACCACGACATCGGGGAAGAACTTGCCCCGCATGAAGCCGGCAATCGTCGCGCGCCGAAGGGCCTTACCTTTGCTGCGGGAGAGGAAAACGGCTGAATTGAGAAAGGACGTCCGCTTGCGTGGAATGTCGGGAAATTCGGACTTGGGAAGCAATGGATTGCTTCCGTCGTTCTTCTTCGTGACCGGATTGCCTGTCTTTGCATCGAAGCTCGCATCCGAATGCACGTCCTTGTGCTTGGAATCCTTCACCTTTTCATCACAGCACGCGTGCTTGAGCGTTCCTCTCTGCGCGCAGCTCATTCCGCTTTTGCCCTTCGAAGCGAGACGGGCTTCGACGTCCCGTTCACATTGCTGCGCTATCTCCAGCAGCTCCCCCTCCAACGGCGTGGCGGGCGCCATTGGCCCGACCACGGTCCCCATCGCCTGCCCTCCCTTGCTCCGTCCTCCCGCCGATGCAATCCCGTCACGCTCAACCCCCGCGCGTCTCAGCGGCGGCTGCACCACCGACTTTTACACCTCGGAACAACGACGAGCAAGCGGCCTTCGCGCTCAGCCCTCGCCTCCCATTTGCGTGCTTCTCGCGCACGCGCTCCCTGAAATGACTTCCTTCTCGACAACGCTGATCCGCTGCACCATCTCGAGCTTCTTGGGGAGCGGAATTGCGGCACGCCACGTAAGTTCGACCCGTCGCGCCATCACGTCGACGAGGATTGTATCGAGGTGAGTCCGGTAGTCCTTGCGTTGCCCCGAGATCACGCTCGAGAAACCGGGCGCGATGCGCGGCAGCTGACAAGAGAACAATCCCTCGGGAGTCACGCCGAGCACCTCGATGGGTTCGTCACTGCGCAGCGGCGAGCTCGACCACTGATCTTCGGGTACGCAGACGTGGAAGCGACTATCGAAGTCCGCTGGGAGGAGCGGCATGCGCGTCTCTTCCCAGGTTTTATCGTAGGTGCCGGCAAAGGAGATCCGTGGCTGCCAGTGCCGATGAATCGCCCCAAAGGCGGCAGGTTTGGCGCCGCGCACCCCGATCGGAAACTCTGGATCCTCGAGTTGTGCCGCGGGTTGCCCAACGAGCATCCGCGGATCGCGCGCGATCCCTCGCCCCACGAAGTTGCGCGGTTCCCCGACGGGCGTCTCCGGCTCCGAGACGTCCTGCCCGCCCCAAGCGTTCTCGTACGTCAATGCGATGGGTTTTCGGATCGGCATCGCGGGCCCCGCGCTCACGCCGCCAAAGGTGCCCAATTGCCAACCCGAAAGCCGTACACGCGAAGGATCTTCCGAATCGCTCCCACGCGCAGCATGACGTCCATTTGCGTCACGTCCCGCCCCTTCGGGGGATGGGCTTCGGCAATCACGATCACGTCCGTACCGGGCTTGTACTCGAACAACTGTGACGGGCGGCGAATGCTGCTCTTGGCTGGATCGTCACCGTAATAGGTGTCCGCCATGTCGATGCCGGCGGGCTCCTCGGCGAGACGCGCGCTGCCGTCCAAGCCGATCTCGAAGGTGTACTTGAGGATCGGCACCATGTACTGCCGACCATCTTTGTCGACGGCAATGACCGTCTCGCACTTTCCGTCAGTGTTGTTCGAAACGTCCATTCGAGTTACGGCTAGTTGAGTTGGATGGCGCGCCCGATGATCTTGTGAATCGCCGACGCGCGCGAGGTAATGTTCTTCGCAATCGTCTCGATGCGACCGAGCGCTGCAATGGCGATGCGCGCCGCACCGGTCGTCAGCAACATCTCGTGCTCCGCCTGCAACGTGACGCGACGCGCGGCAATAACGTAGTCATCCCCAACGTCGAGCCCAGGCGTCGCCGACGTGCGAAGCACCCCAATGACTTCGAGGCCGTTCCCGTGCTGCTGAGCGATCACGAGTTCACCGCGTTCTTTCGCTCGCTTGACGACCACCGCTTCCACGGACGAATGCAATCGCGCCGGAAGCTCCAGGGTGCCCATGCGAAGGACAAGCTCTCCCGTCTCGACCTCGAAGGCCAAGACCTGCCCCGCCGCAAGCCCAGGCAGCGCGGGAGCGGGCTCTTGCGTTGGTCGAGGGACCGAGGGTAGCCGAAGCACTTGCGCTGGGGCTGCTTCAGCGGAAGAACGCAACACGGCGCGGCTTTCGTCGTTGGCTTTCATGGTCACAGGCTCCTCGGTTCTGCGCTCGGCTCCCAATCTTAGCGCCACGGCACCGTTGGTCGACGAGGCCCTAGGTTTTCTCGTCAATTGTGCTTGACGGTGCTCCCCGTCTTCGAAATCGTCGCGCCAGGGCTGGCAAGCGAGGGAGACTTCAGGTGAATTTTACTGGGGGTGATCGTCAGCGTCGTTCCGCCGACCTTGATCACCAGCTTCTTCTTGGCTTCGATGAGCACCTTGGGCCCAGCCATGACGAGCGCGCCGCCCACCTTGAGCTCGAGGTTGGCATCACTCGCGTCGGAGACGTCCTTACCCGCCGCATTGATCAACGCCCCACCCACGGTTTGCGCGGACTTGCCCTGCGCCGCCAAGGCAACGGCCTTCCCTGCCGCCTCGATCTTCGCACCGCCGACGAGCTCCTTCGACGCACCTGCGGCAGCCACCTCCATCCCTGCGACTGCAGCGGAGATCCAAGCGCCACCGACGGTAACCGACGCCGAGCCGAGCGCCTGTCGCGAAACACCCATCGTTGCGGCGGTCATCATCAGCGCGCCCGCCGTCAAACTGCGGCCACCGTCGACGTCGATCGCTGCGCCACCCGAGGTCGTCACGCTTCGAACCGCACCCACGGTCTCGCTGTCGTTGCCCGTGATGCTGTAGGTGCGAGCACCGGAAACCGTCAAGGTTTCCGCTGCGCCAATCGAGACATCCTGCTTCCCACCGACGGTGAGTGACTGATTCGAGCCGACCTTCACGGTCTGATTGACACCGATGTCCGTACTCTGATCGACACCAACGGTAACGCTCGAGTCCTTACCGACGTCGTAGCTCATGTCATAAGAGGCATTGAGGAAAATCTCCTCCGAACCGGCCTTGTCCTCGAATCGGATCTCGTTTGCGGTGCCGTTCGATGGCGTCGTCGCGGTCTGCCAAGCCGTGCGCGTCTTGTTCTCCGGAAGCGGGTACGGCACCTTCGCAACGCTGTCGTAGAGGTGCCCGAGAACGACGGGGGAATCGACGTCACCGGAAGTAAAGCCAACCACTTGGTCCCAACCGATCCGTGGGAGCATCATCGAACCCGCGAGGGGAAACTGACCGACGCGCATGAAGGTGCTGGCGGTTTCGTTCCGTTTGCCCTCTCGATCCCAATAGAATTGCGTCCGCACGTAGCCCTTGTCGTCGGAGAAGATCTCGTCCCCCTTCGGACCCACGTTCACTGCGGTTTGAATCCCGGCGGCAAAACGCGGCCCGACCGCTTTCGGACGGTACGGTGTCGTGGCTGGGATCGCACGCACCAAGAGCGAGAGCCCAAGGCGAGATTTGCGCGATCGCCGCGCGGATTCAGTCGTTCCTTCGCCGCGACGCGCCGTCACCGTCAGATCGGTGATGAAGTACCCTGTTCCCTCCCCCTCGTCGTTCTCGAGGAGCTTGAATTGGTGACCCGGTACGAGGCGCGGGGAGTTCGTGTGTCCGAGGATCTCGCTCTGATTGGCCCGCAGCGCCTCACCGAGGAGTCGAGCCCGACGTTCACCCGCAGCCAGTGCGTCGAATCGCCCCGGGAAATCGTAATGCTCGCGCCAACTCGACTCGAACTTTTGGGTCACGTCCAGTTTGAGGGTTGGCTTTTTTGCATTGTAGTCGCGCAAACGGACCTGATCGGTCGTCATGCGCCGGCGAAAGTGCGGCTGGATCAGGACGGCGTTTGGCGCATTCGGATCGGTGCGCGTCTGCGACGTGGCAACGTCGTGGCGCAGTCGCCACGCGAGCGTCGTCGGTGACCTCCGGCGCAGAGCAGGAGTCACCGGAGATGACGAGCGTCGTACTGCCCGTTCCCGGCGCGAAATAGTGAATGAAGCCCCTCGTCGGAGAGGAATCCGCTCGATGAACCTCCCAATCCGTCTCGCCGTATTGAGCCGTGTAGGCGCGCTTCGGCAGGGGATCACTCGTGGCCAAGGACCACTTGACGTCCCCGACGCCGCCGTCCTCTCCCGTGAGCACGGCATCGACGATGGTTTGCACCGTGGAGTCCTGAAACACACGATGATTGCGCCGGAGCGCCCGCTTGTAGGCCTTGGGGCGAAGCTCCAGCACTTGCCCGCATGCGCTATCGTCCTGAGTCACGTCACAAGCCGCAACGATGCCATGCAAGCAAAGTACCTCGCCGAGTTGAGACGAGATCGAGAGCTCGTAGTCCTTTTCGACGAGTTCCGTCAGGTGGGCCACCCCTTTCGAGGAGGGCACGATTTCGGCGACGAATCGAAAGAGTGAGCTAACGGCGAGCGTCCCTCGGACGCGCTCGACGTCCAGGGTCTTGCCGTCAACTGTCAGCTCGATAAGCGATTTCATGTCGGAGGCCATACGCTCTGTCGCTCCTCGGCTTTCATCCCGGTAGGTTCGGGGGCGCCCTTGATCTTTCAAGGCCCCCGAGGCATTGACTGTCACCATGCCAACGAAAGAGGCGCTCCCCGCCGTTAGCGCCATGATCCCCGCCGCCGCCAAGCATTGCGGCAGCGGCGCCGACGGTAATGGTGATGCTCTTGGCTTGCACCTCAATTGTTTTCCCTCCCGCAAGCAGGGATACGCCGCCAACACTGATCTTAGCCGCTCCCTTGCTCGAATGACTGCATCCGCCGCCAGCCGCGTTGATGATGACGCCGCCGACGGTGAGTGAGGCATTGCCGCGAACTCCTTCGGAGATCCCGCCGCCCGCGGCGACGATCTTTGCGCCACCAACCATCTCGGTCTTGGCGCCGCCTACGGCAAGGCCAACCCCGACGCCCGCTGCGGTGATGAGCGCACCGCCGACGGTGAGGGATTGATTGCCTTTGCACGACCGGCTCACGTTCATGCCCGCCAAAGCCATGTAGCTCGCGCCGACGGTCTCTGAATCCGTACCCACGACCTTCTCGGCCACGCTGCCCGAGACCGTCACGGTTTCGACGGCTCCAATCGACAGGGTTCGAAAAATCTGCAGCGACGTTGACGGTCGTGTCTGCGGCGACCTTCTCCGTCCCGAGAATTCGCACCGATCGTGGCTTTCTGAATCGGCCACGATGGCAGACGTATTCTCGACATCCACGCTGATGAACTCGTTTACGGCCACCTGCTCTGTCATGTTGTTGTTGACGTGCAGTGTGTAGTCCGTGCCGGCGTTCATGTTGAAGCCCTGCTTGCCGCCGGAGTCCTCCATGGAAAACTCGTTGACCTTCGCGGCACCGGGGCTCGCGAGGGTCTTCCACGCCATGCTCGTGCCGGCAGCCGGATAGGCATAGGGAGCCTCGTGGACGGCATTGTCCAGGCGCGCCACGAGAATGGGACGGTTCGACGATCTCCGTAAAGGTGCCGCACCATGATCTCCCAGTCTTTTCTCGCGATCGCCAAGGAGCCGCCCGATGGGGATCTGGATCACGCGCACCCAACACGAGGACTAAATCCGTCTTCGGGCTTAAGCGATCCCAGAAGAAGAGTGCCTTCGCCTCACCATTGCGATCAGTATGATCTCCTCCCCGCCATTAAGTCGTTACGACGGCGCCGAGGGGCCCCTCCACGGCTCGCGAGATTCTGGGGCCACACTTCACGATAGAAGAGCGCATCCGGAACACAACGGAAGGCATTGGCGTAACTCGACTTTTCGCCTGCGGCGCTGTCGTCGGTTCGCACGTTCCACCGATGCTCGATTCCTCGACGAGAACCCACTTGCGCTCATTGTCGCCTCGAATGCGGGAAGGCGAAGCACATGCTCGGCGCGAAGCGACTGTCCTCCGAACGTCCCGTCGCAAAACTCTGACGGCTCGCGCGAGCCTCCGCGCGACGCATCGCCAAGGTGTCCCCTCGACCGACGTCCTTGAACCCGCCAGGGTATTCATACCAGTCTCGATCGCGGCCGAGCTCGTACCAAGGGACTGATCGAGGCCAGTCGTCGTCTTCAGGTAGTCGTAGTCGCTTGTCGAGAAGCTCCCCGACTCGGCGCGAACTTCGACAGGTGCTGTTCGGATTCTATCGTGTTTC
>JASGIX010000068.1:0-32585 GCA_049840955.1 Polyangiaceae bacterium | reverse complement strand
CCCCGATGAGCCATTCCCCTCGGACGAAGTGGTTTCGGTAGAAGTCGGCAAGACCCCTCACGTCCGCTTTGACCTCAACGACTACTCCGTCCCACACAGCCATGTCCGTCGCACCCTCGTCGTTGCCGCTTCCCTGCAAACGGTCCGCGTCTTGGACGGCACGGTGACTGTCGCGACGCATCCACGATGCTGGGATCGCGATCAGAGGATCGACAATCCCGAACACACGCGCGCACTCGTCGAACAGAAGCGCCGAGCTCGGCAGCACAGCGGGACCGATCGACTGACTGCGGCGGCACCATCATCGCCAACGCTGCTCCGTCTCGCTGCGGAGCGAGGTGGTAATCCCGGTAGCATTGTCGCGCGTCTCTTGGTCCTGCTCAATCAGGTTGGCTCTTCCGAACTCGAGGCGGCAATCGCGGACGCGGTTGCCCGTGACATGCCGACCGTTGGAACTGTCCGCCAAGTGCTCGATCGTCGTTTAGCCGAACGCGGACTACCACCTCCGGTGCCACTTCGCATCTCAACCAACGACAAGGCAGCCCGCGTCACTGTCAAAAACCACAGCCTTTCAACCTACGACCAACTCAACAGGATTACAGATGGCTCCGAAGAAAAATGAATTCAAAGACCCCAGTGGTCCTCAAGCACGACTGCACAGACTAGGCCTCTTCGGGCTCGTATCTCGATGGCCGGAAGTCGCCGAGCAACCCTGGATTGGCCAGCTACTGGATATCGAAGAAGCGGAGCGCAAGCGCCGCAGTCTCGACCGTCGACACCGGAACGCCAAGATCGGCACCGTCAAACCAATGGACCGTTTCGATTGGTCGTGGCCAACCAAGATCGACCGCGAGGCCATCGAGGAACTCTTCAGCCTTTCCTTCATCGAGGAAGCGGCGAACGCCATCTTGCTTGGCCCCAATGGCGTCGGCAAGAGCATGATTCTGAAGAACATCGCACAGCATGCGCTGGTCCGAGGACACACCGTGCGATTCACGACTGCCAGTGACATGCTCGCTGACCTAGCTGCACAGGACAGCCCCTCAGGCCTCTCTCGATGCATGCATCGCTGGGCTACGCCCCAGCTTCTCTGCATTGATGAAGTTGGATACCTTTCGTACACCGCTCGTTACGCTGATTTGCTATTCGAGGTCGTTACTCGTCGCTACGAAGCACAGAAGCCGATCTTGGTCACAACCAACAAGGCATTCAACGAATGGAGCGAGGTCTTTCCCCACGCTGCTTGCACCGTCACCTTGGTGGACAGGCTGATCCACCGCGCAGAGATCATCGAAATTGAGGGTGCAAGCTATCGCCTCAAAGAAGCCAAGGAGCGAAAGGCGGAGAAAACCAAGTCACGACGATCCAAGACAGCCTGCCAACCCGGATGTGGCTGAACTCAATCTAGTTGGCGAGGCGAATTGGGTCGAACAACCGCTTCGCCAACTTCCCGCGCCAAGATCCCGCGCTTTCCGAGAGCCAGAATCCTCCCCCAGAATCCCGCGCTTCTCAAAGCCAAATTTCCGCGCCTTGAGGACGCCGCTAACATCAACCTCTACGTCGTCCTCGATCTATTCAGCCGTTACGTCGTTGCCTGGATGATCGCGGAACGAGAAAACAGCGCACTCGCTCGTCAAATCTTTGCGGAAGCTATCTGCCGCTACCGCATCGACCCTGGGCAATTGATTGTCCACCAAGACCGTGGCGCGCCGATGACGGCGCACGGATTCGCTGAACTGCTCTCGACGCTTGGTGTGAATCGAAGTTATTCACGACCGCGAGTCTCGAACGACAACCCGCATCAAGAATCATTCTTCCACACCACGAAGTACCAGCCGGATTATCCAGGTCGGTTCCGCGATGTGCGCCACGCACGGCAGTGGTTTGGCGAATTCGCTGACTGGTACAACAACTATCATCATCGCGAAGGTCTCAATTGGTTTACGCCAGCAGCTGTCTTCCACGGACGAGTGGAACTCGTCGCTGCACGGCGACAGGAAGCCCTGCAAGCGGCCTTTGCCGCTCACCCCGAACGCTTCGTTCGGGGCACTCCCATCGTTCGGCTGCCACCCAACAGCGTTGCCATCAATCCCGTTGAGCCCGAACTACCCGTCATTGCCGCAGATCGCATCCTCGTGGCTCGGGATGCGGAGCTGGCGTCGATCCTGACGTCTGCTCCGCGTCCGAGCACCACGCCGGTCATCCACCTTCCGGGCGCGCACAACGTCCCCACCGGCGTGGCTCCGCAACAAGTTTTCTCTACATAGAACTCATTAACCCGCTGTCCCATTCGCGTTGACACGTTCCGAACTTGCGAACGAGATTCTGTGCAACAATTGTTTCCAAGTTTACCTATTCTCGTCTGCCAACGGCAGTGGACCTAGTTGCGACCTCGGCTGGCTTATGTGCAAGTGAGACGACTACAGGGTCTTCCAAAGTTCCGGAATTGACGCCCACCCATATTGACTAGGATTCCCATAACTATGGCGTAGTTCTAGAGTGCAGGCTTCACATTTAGCCAGCCATGTCCGATTGACACTTCGTTCGTCGCCGTTCTCGTTCTCAACGATTTCCTGAGGTGAGATAGACCGGACAGGCGTTGACTCCGCATACGGGGCAGCGAATTACCTCTGCAACTGAATGCTCAGGAAACTGAGCGGCGGCAAGTTCAGCTCGCTTGCGGAGTCTTTCATTGTCATCCTCGAACCACGGCGAGTCAACAAATGGGTTGGCGTATGCCGCGCGGGCAAGTTCCTTCAAGAATGCGACCTTTGGAACAGACCATTGAGCTTTTGCGAGTTCACCCTCGATCTCATCAAACGGCTTTATGCCGCACGACAATGGTCGGAGCGTGACGGTATGCGCCCGCTGCTTGTAGGTCGAGTGTTCGCACACCTGGCGCAAGAAGGGTAGAGCGTATCTTCCGACGAGTTCGTCGAGCGCCACGAATCGCAGCGTGAACGTACCTCTGTGCCACAGCCGATTACGTAGTCCGTTGAGAGCCTCGAGAAATCGGCGACTCTGAATGATGAAGTCGTAGGACTGGTCGATGCGTCCGACTTTCCGTAACGCACATAGACGTCGAAGTGCGAGCGACGCTTCGATTGATTGGAATCTGCCCTCGGCGTCGCTCTGGACAGTCTCTCCATGGAGAAGGCGGTGAAGCGCTTCATGCTCATCACCTGTGATGACTACGAGGAGTTCGTGGTCTCTGCGCAGTGCGTCCTTAACTACAAGCTCAGCGAAGTGCTGAAAGTGAACAATGGTTTCGAATGCAGCGTCTCGGTACCGCGAGCCGAGATTGAAGTCTCGCGTTTTCTGCTCGTCGTCGGACTTGCCTGGTTCCGTAACATGAAGTGCGCCATGAATTGCCTCGGCAGTGCAGGCATACGCTTGTAACGCAAGACGGGCGGACGCGAACGCAAGGTCTGGATGGATACGATCAGATTCGAGATCGGCGGCACGAAATCCGTCCCGAACCACTGCGTCCAATTCTCGAACTGCGAGAGGAGATTTGTAGTTAGTCATTTTCTCGTCCGTTCAACGTATTTACAACTAACTTGCGTGCGCTTCGCGCGTCAAGTTCAGTTGTGAGTTAGCCAGCTCATGTTTCGCGTCCATCACTACTTCTGGCCCCAACTTGCTCCAGACTCCTGAGTGCACAGTGCCCAAGTTTCCATGACGCGTCATGCGTGCAATGCTGCAGGAAGCGGTTGGAATAGTAGGTGTGGTCACCGTGGCGTCGGGACGTAACTGTTGCGCTGTTCAACGCATAGCCCCATAATGGCGCTCCAAGTTGCGCAAGTGCTGCTATGGTGGGGCCTCAGAGGAGGGAACTCAGTTGGGTTTTGGCTTGCGCTGCATTTCTCGCCACAGCAGCGCGAAGCATCCGAAAAATGACCGGGGTTCCTTTTATGTCTGAGCGATTGTTCTTTACGTACCTTGGGGGGCCGGAGCTCGTTCCATTGTCGTACCTGAAGATAATTGTCTCTACTTCATCGACCTCTGCGCCCGGCGGGTAGGTGATGTGGACAAAGAGAAGCGGGGGAAGATTCTGCATAAAGTTTGTCGCAATAGACTGCTCGAATTGCTGTTTTAGATCTATGGGCGCACGACGCTTCTCGCTGGGAAGGTTGGCTAGCACGGCGTCCGCGATCAGTACTGTGCCGGGAGGAGGTGTTTCACCCTGTGCGCCGGAAAGCTGTTCAATCGCAAATGTCGCGTTCTTGTAGGCAGCTCGGGCAGCATTCGATGTAGACCACTTTGCCTGGATGGCCACTCTGAAGAGCGGCAGGCTCTTCTGCCTATGACCCTCGGCGGTGATTTCGAGAACGTCCTTACTCATCAGCGAGTAGAGGTCCGCCACATTTCTCGGGTCGATAGGGTCACCATAGAGCGACTTGTATGCGTTGTCGTTCTTCAGCTCGCGCCACTTCAAAAGCTCGTAAATATGCCCCAACGCTACCTCCTCAAGCGTGCCGTTGTGCAGGTTGATCGTGGTAGAGAGTTTGCCGAGTAGTTCCAGAAGAAGGGCGCGGGGAACCCCCCATTCCAGTAGCTCACGTACAATGTTTTGAATATGCTCAATTTCGGGTTCCATGGATTTGTCTGATCTTACACTCCGAGCAAGCTGAGCCAATTCTTCGTATCGGTGGCAAGCATGGAGAGAGTCTGCTGGAGTTGTGTGGCTTGAGCCCGGAAGAAGTGCCGACGGGGCCAGACTCGGAGGAGCGACTGCACGAATGTGACCATTGTAGTGCAGCGAAGCGCCTCTATCTGGCTAACGGATTTGCGGTTGAGCCGCAAAGGCCAGCCCAACCTCATAGCACGCTTCATCACTTGAGGCGCGAAGGACGGCGACAGTCGCCTGACAGCCTTTGTCGGATCCAACCGCGAGTTAGCCTGCATGGCTCAATAGCGCTTTCCACTAGTCACTGTCGACATGTCTCCAGGAGGCACTGTGATAACCGATCGTAGGTTCCGGAGGTGGTGGCGTTCTGTCGAAGAGCGTGAGCCCTTTGAATTCGAGCGGCGGAAGCAACAAAAGCTCGATGGTCGATTCACTGAGCTGTTGCCGAAGGTGTTTACGTATTGCCCAGAGGACGTCCGCGACGTCGCGTACAAGGTTGAGCCACTCGCATGTTTCGGCAAGGGTTGCGGCAAGACATGGCGGATCAAAATGCGCGAGATGATTCCGGAGGTTCTTCAGCTTCCAGAAGTTACGTTTCGTTTCCGGTGGTAGAGCAAACGGACGCCCGGAAACAAGTGAAAGCCATCGAAATTTGTCAGCCAGTCGCGCCGCGTGACGCTGCCCCATCTTCGCGGCATCGAAGTTCCAACCGAGATCTTTTGCGCGATACTCCGCCAGAAGATGAACTTTGTGTAGCATCATATCCACGGCAGTAACGCACTCGCTTATGAAGAGTCGCAAGTCTGTTAGCCAACCAGAACGAGGACTCGGCGCGAGATTGCTTGTTGCGACCAGCTTCCTGAAAAGCGCTGCGATATTCAATTCCACCAGGGTTTGCATGTCCGCGATTGCAAAACCCTCTCGATCAATGGTGGGAACCAGCGGAAACGACTCTCCCATCGCCATCGGCAGCTGAATCTTGACCGTGCCACCATCGGAACCAACTACGGTGTTGGCTTGGCCGACATCGACGGGTGAGTCAAACAGCGGACTCATCAAGAGCGGGAACCCGTAGTTCACCATGTCTGCTCTGCCGCGCTTGTGCATGTCGGCCACGAGTGAGTTGTACTCGACACGCCCGACCTTCCGAACGCCGCGGTCTACCCACTCGATGACGAACGGCGGAAGCCTGCGCCACTTACTGACAGAGTAATCCTGGTTCCAATAAGTATTGAGAATGTAAGCGGCAACAAGACGACATCTCGAATTCGGCGTATCGCCCCGAGACTCCAAGAAGTATTGATGGGTCATCAATGTCTCTTTCTGCCGTTCATGTCGTTATGTTGCCGAGTAGCTGCATCTCGAGATTCGGCGTCTCAGCGGTCAGGCTAACTTCTACCTGACCCGAAACAAGATAACCTGGATATTCCTGCGTAAGACAGTCGAAATTCGGCTTCTGAAAGTGCCATTATGCAGCCTTTGGTGGGAACCCGCGCTCTGCAGGATGAACCGACCTACACTGCGGGACAGCAGGTCGTTCTGCAGTGTATCGGGATAAAGCTTGCGTGAGACGCACGCGTGCCCTGCAGCGTAACGGGATAAAGCTTGCGTGAGACGCACGCGTACCCTGCAGCGTAACGGGACAACGAGACGCTGGGTGCCTACTGCTGGGGTTACTGACGGGCGGCCTCCGATGTAGGGGATCACTGACGCCAGGCACCTCGATACGGTGTGCAAGGCCTCTCGACTCATCCTGGCAAACAGGAGCGGGCGCTTCGCCAGCCGATCTGCGAGAGGCTCGTCGCCGACGTATTTCTGCGCGAAGTCGTGCCAATCAGCGTGCACGTGTTGCTTGTCGTCGATCTCTTGCGCCCTACCGATCACCGTCTCTCGCGTTTGCCGACCGTCTCAATGCGCACCATCAAGCGTCCGTAAAGCGGCGCTCTCATTTCCGCATCTCCCGTCCGTCCCTTGCCGGTAGCGCCGTCCGCCTCGCGCCGTAATCACGCCGAACCGACAATAACTCTCTCTCCACCGACAGCTGGCGTTCATCGTAGATGACGGACGCGAGTGCTCCTCACTTCACGTTTCGAATTCGAAACGATCAGGGGGTCTCCTCAACGGCGGCTGTCCGCAAATCCGGTCCGCCCCCGGTCCCCGTTTGCCGCATCCCCCTACATCTCCGCCTTCGCCGGTCGTCCCCGCCCGGCGCGCTTCTTCTCCGTGGGCTGCCAGAACGTCGCCACGGGGACACCTAGAGCCCGTGCGATGCGAACGAGGGTCTTGATTGTCGCGTTCTGCTGGCCGTGTTCGATCGGTTGGTAGTTGTTCACCGTCATGTTGACGCGTTCGTCGCCTTGAGCCTGGTGAGACCCCTGGCGTTGCAGATCTCCGCGATTCTGCGGCCGCTCTCTTGATGTCCCTCCCGTCCGCCCCTCCTACGTCTCAGCTGTCACCTGTCGAAAATCTTCTATGAGGGTTTTATCGTCCGGCGGAATGCCTGAAGGTCGACGCACCTCGAACCTGGAGTCCCCATGCCTGACAAAACGAAACCCTCGTCCGAACCGCCTCGACCCGTGTCGCCGGAGTTGGGGCGGCATCTTTACGACCAATCGGCGGTGTTTACGCGTGCTGCTCACGCGCTCGAGGCGGCTGCCGAACAGCTGCGCGAAGCCCACTCGACGAATTTCGAGAAGGCCGCCGCAGAGGTGCGCTCCGCCTCCCTGGTTGCCATGCACGCCGCCCTGAGCGCCCACCAGCTCGTCGGCACCTACGAGCTTGCTGCCTGGCTCCAAGCCGGCCACGTCGCTCACGCGAAGTAGATCGCGTCCTCGAGCGGCTTGCCCTTGCCGCTTGCCCTGCAGACAGACGAGCACGGAGTGCGCCTCACGCAATGGCACTCCGTGCTCCACACGTAAGCGATCACCGTCGCTCCACCCTCCGCACCTCGCGCCGCACGATCAGCGCTTGCGACGCAACTCGGGCGGAGCATCAACCGACGGCGCGGTACCGAAGCTCCGCGCTAAACACTCGTATCTGGCCCCTCCCCAATGGGCTCGGCATCCGTCGAAATGGTGTTCGCGACGGGAACGGTATCGAACAACGTCATGAAGATGGGCTTCTCGTTCCGCAACAGATCGATGAGGCCCGGCAGGTTCTCCTGCCGGATTGCAGCGGTGCCGACCCAAGCCGTCGGATTCGTCGCCGCAGTCTTCGGATCGGGCAGTGTCGGGATGCTGTTGTCCACTATCGCAAGAAAGTAGACATCCGACGAAGTCTTGGAATCCAATAGCAAGTACCCGTAGCACTGCGGTGCCGTAAACCCTCCCGGGAACCCCCAGGCAGATGCCGGACTTGGCCTGAAGTACAGACGATAGGACTTAACCTCAACGTGTTTACTCGCCATGACGCGACCCTCCTTGGGCTGACAACCGCGCCCACGTAAGGCGTGGGCGCACCGCAACCCTGCAGACATTATGCTTCGGCGAAGGTCGATTGCAATTGACGAAATGTCGGATCTCAAAACCGGATACTTGCCACGCTAACTCCTGAAAATGAATCCGTCTCAATCTCGAAATGAAGGTGTAAGCCCGTCCGTTCTCCTGCGTTGTGCCGAGGTTCAACGCAATCGACGTGACTGCGCCAAGGGAGGACTCATGACTTTACGATATCGTTCCATCGGCTCTTGCATCATCTTCGCTCTTCTCGCTTCCGCCTGCGGCGCAGGCATGAAGACGTCCGCCGTCGCTGGCCAGTCCGCCTCCGAATCCACCATGGCGCCCCGTGCGGATGTCTCCGCCGTCGCACAATCCGCCATCCGCGCCGAAGAGAGCCCCGACTCCGCCCCCGCCTCGGCACAAGCCCTGCCACAAGCCCCGCCGCAAGCCCCCTCTGAATCGCCTCCCGGCACCAACCTGGCCATGGCAGGCGCCGTCGAAGGCACCCCACCTGGTCCAACCCCGACAAACGGCGACGCAGCGATCGCATCCGCCGCCTCGAGCGCTCCAACCGCTCCAATGATGGACATCGAGGCTCACCTCTCCGTCGAGGTCAAAGACGTCGCGGCCGCCCTTCGGGACATCCACGCCCTCATCACGGCTGCCAAAGGCCGAAATCCTGTCGGAATCCCTCGAAGACGAGCGTCGCGCGCGTCCCCACGCCGCACTCGTTCTTCGCGTCGCCTCTACGGGTGCCATGGACTTCCTCGCGAAGCTCGAAGCCGCGGGTGTCGTGCGCTCTCGGCAGCTGTCGAGTCGCGACATCGGCAAGGAGTACTTCGACGCGACCCTACGCGTGAAATCCCTCGAAGCGGTCCTCACTCGGTACCAAGAGCTCCTCGCCAGAGCGAACACCATCGAAGAAACCCTGCGCATCGAGGAGCACATCGCTCGCATCAGCAGCGACATCGAGCGCACCAAGGGCGAACTGCGCTGGATGAAGAATCGCGTCGCCCGCGCCACCATTCACGTCGAGCTCTTCGCGAAAGGCGACTGGGTGGAGCCCGTCGTCACCCCCGAAGCCAAGTTCTATCCCGGCTTCCGCGCCGTGAGCAGCTGGGACTGGCGCGGCAGCGCCCCGAACCAATCCGCCCTCGGTGCCGGCATCTCCCTCCGCTTCAGTCGCCACTTCAGCATCGACTTCGACGGCCTCCAAAACACCGATCATCCCCATGGCGCCCTCGAACAATCCCTCCTCACCCTGGGCGGCGAGTTCTATTCCGACTTCCTCGGCGCCGGTCAACGCCGCTGGTTCAATCCCTACATCGGCATCCGCGGCGGCTACGGTCGCATCGAAGGCAGCGATCAAGCCCTCATCGGCGGCACCCTGGGACTCGAGCTCTACAAGAGCCGCTTCATGACCCTCGATCTCGATCTCCGTGCCCTCGGCGCCTTCGGCGACTCGGTAGGCTCCCACGTCATCCTCCAACCCGCATTGGGTGCGAATTTCGCGTTCTAGGCGAGCGGCAACACGAGGGGGCCCGCGGTCAATCCGGGCCCAACGGTGAACGGCGCGCGGGAACGCAGTCAGCTCCGGCGTACACGACGAAGCGCGCGCGAACACGGAGGGGGGCGGTCGATTCGGGCGCACTCGATGGCGGCGCCGTTAGCTGGAAGGCGCGGCGCGGAAGCGCTCCGTCAGCCAAAGCACCGCGTTGCAGCTCAGTGAGAGCGGCAAGAGCACCGCGGCGTAGAGCGCGATCCACGCCATGAGGAAATCCACGTCGTCCGTGTGCAAGATCTCCGGCGAGCGAAGGACCTCGTGAATACCCCAGGGGAGATACTGAAGGGCCATCAGGGGCACACTCGTCGCGGTGAGCCCCATCGCTTTCAGAAGGCGAAGCCCCGAGCTGCCCTGGGAATCGCGAAAGTACCGCGCCGATAACACGACGGCCGCCACCAGGGGTACCAAGAACGAAGCATAGGTCATGACCTTTGACGCCGCCGAATAGGGATTCGGCGGTAGTGGACTCGGAACCTTCAAGTGCAGGTCATGAGGGGTGTGCGCGAGTTGAAACCGCTGGTGAAGGAGGGAAAACGTCGTGAGCAGTAAGGACGTAAGCACCGCCAGAACCGCGAGCAGCAGCACCTTCCGTCCGAAATCCGTCTTTCCAAAGCCTCGACCCATGTAAACCCCGCTGATTGACGCGCGCCGCTGCATGTTGCACGGCAATTGAGGGAGAGACTACGGAAATGCGGATTGGCGGCGCGTTTCACTCGTGATACGGGCCGAGATCGAGGTTGGTACGTCGACCATCTCGGAACCGAATCGAGCTCCCTATGCCACGTCTTCTCCACCGTTTGGCCAAGTTCGATGCCTTTACGCGTCAGCGCGAAGGTCTCTGCACTCAATCCCTCAAGTTCTTCCTCGAGGACGTCACCCTTCGGAAAGCATTCGCCGGTCTCGTCTTGCCAAAGGGACTCAAGAAATCGGGTGCAAAGCTCCAGTGGGGCGCCGACAACTGGGCGCCAAATCGAGCCCGACCGGAGCTCGAGGGGCGCGACGCGAGCGGTAAAATCGTCGTCAAGATGACGACGAAGTTCGGTGCCTCTCTCACTAGAGACCAAGTGGAGACTGACGCAAACGAGCTGCAGCGTCGGTCCGGCGAGGGGGTGCTGCTCGTTCTCGTTCCGCGATATCGGCTGAAGGCGGCAAAGGAGATACTCGCGGTGGCGGAGCTCCCCGACGCCATCACGTGTCGCGTTTGGTCCTGGGAGCGAGTCATCGAGCTCTTTCGGAAAACCGGTTGCGTCAAGCTTGCGGGGGATCTCGAGCAGTTCGATGCGATGTATCGAGTTCTTAGCGGCACTGACATTGCGTCGCTGGCAGGTAACGACGTCTTACGTCGTTGGCGCGGCAGCGAACCTCAATTTCGCGATTATGTTGACGAGGCGTCGAGGCGTTTGAGCGAAAACGGGCGGCTCTATCCCTTGGCGCTCGCATCGAAGACCGCGCAGGATCGCGAAGGGAACTCGATCACCAACGCCGTCGGCGCAGATGACGCAAACGACGCAAACGACGGCCACGCGCGCGTTCCAAAAGGGAGATACCTTCGTCGTTACCTCCTCAATGGCAAGCCAACACTTCCGAACTTCTACTTCGCTATCGGGATCCGCGATCCCTTCGAATCCCACCAGACCCCCATCTGGTTGAGGTTCCACGCGAAGTCGGGTCCCTTCGTTCAGATCGGTGAACGCCTTCGACACTCACCGCTCAATTCGCAGCTCGTCGAATCCGGTGGTTATCTGTGGCTTCCCATCGTTCCGCAGCTGGGAGAAGGCCCCGCCGTCATCGAATCCATCGTCGAGCAAGTGCGGGCGATCTGCAAAGTCGCCAGCGGTAGCTGAGCCGCTGGACCCCCAAGCACCCCTCTTGGACACCTCGACAAGGAACTCCGGAGTAAAAAGCGCGCATCCCATGAAGCAGCTGATCTCGAGCATGGTGGCCACCCTCGTCTTCTTGCTCATTCTCTTGCTCAGCGCAGGCCGCCTCGATTACTGGCAGGCTTGGCTCTACGCGGCGATCAGCGCCCTCATGAATGTTTGCACGCGCTTCGCCCTGCGGCGCGCTCCCGATGTCGAGCGGGAGCGCTCGAAGCCAGGTGAGGGGACGAAGGGCTGGGACAAGTCGCTCCTCGGCGTCGGGCTCTTGCTCAACATCGTCACGTTCGTCGTGGCGGGCCTCGATTCGGGGCGCTACCACTTTCAACCGCAGATCGCTTTTGGTTGGTCCGTCGTGGGAACGGTCCTCAGCGTGTCCGGCATGGGGCTCTTCTTGCGCGCACTCATGGAGAACCGCTTCTTCAGCTCCGTGGTGCGCATCCAAACCGATCGCGGTCACACCGTCTGCACCACGGGGCCCTACCGCTGGGTGCGGCATCCCGGTTACGTCGGGATGATTATCGGCACAGTCGGCATGCCGCTCCTGTTCACCTCCGCCTGGAGCACGGTCCCCGTGCTGCTCTCCGTTCTCGTCATTGTCCTGCGCACGCGCCTCGAAGATCGCACCCTCGCGACAGAGCTCCCGGGTTACGAAGACTATCAGCGCGTTACGCGTTACCGCTTGATCCCAGGGCTGTGGTAACTCGCGAGCTGCGTCGCCGTTGCTAGCGGCGTGGCGCGGTACCTAACGTCGTGTTGCGAGCTGCGTCGCCGTTGCTAGCGGCGTGGCGCGGTACCTAACGTCGTTTCGCGAGCCGCGTCGCCGTTGCTAGCGGCGTGGCGCGGTACCTAACGTCGTGTCGCGAGCTGCGTCGCCGTCGCGAGCGGGGGATCGTCGCGCGTCGTCGTTTCGCACGGCGCCGGACCGCGTGATGTCGTCGCGAGTCGCGTTACACGGCACGAAACACGTGTGGGTACGTAGCCCCAGTGGTGAACGTCTGCGAGACGCGACGCTGAATCGGGAGGAAGTCGAATTAAGCGAACTGAACTGACGTGCGCCGCGTTGCTGTTTTCGTGCAGCACAGACCCAATGCATATTAAGAATCCACCGTTGGTTACGTGTTACCTATTTCTGTTTCTCGTTCGTAGGCAGAGTATTGGTTCACAGGGGAGCTAGCGATTTATGTGAAGACCTACACGTTGCGCGATTGACGGGTAAACTATTAATGGTATCCTTGTTCAGGCGTGAGTCGCTCACGCGGGGAGTAAATATGAAGAGCATGATTGCTAAGATGTGCAGTCTGTTGGCTGCTTTGGGAATCGTCTCGGCGTCTTCTGACGCCTTTTCCTACGCAGGGCCAGGCATAACAATGAACGCGTCCTTCGGTTCTCAGCAGGGGTGCCTGGGGCGGTATAGTTATAGTTACGGCGGCATTGTAAACAACTGCGGCTATGCCGTCGAAGTTTCGGGGACGCTCGACGTATCTCCGAATGCTTGGCATCCCACGTCGGTTAATGTCTTTGGAAACAACAGCTGGTGCATGACCGTCACATTCAACGGAGTAGGTAATGCCGGCCAATGGGGTTCCCAAGTCTGGACCTCGGCGGGGCCAAAGGACTGGCATTTGTTAGATACCGGCTCACGTTACATCTGGGAGGGCTATGGGCTCTTGTTCTGGTGCGGTCTCGAACCGGGCGGTGTCATCGGCGCCTTCTACGCGAACTGACCGCTACCCCGCCGAACTACAGCAAGAGTCACTTGCGAAGACCGCGCCTCGATGGCGAGACGGGGGCGAGGAGCGCCCGGAGCGTAGGTTGCTACGAGAGGACGCACCGTAGCCGACAACGAAGCCAGCGAGGATGCGCTCAAAGCAAGTGGTCTTGGCTGTAATAGCCCCACAGGATCGGTGAGTCGTACTACTAACCGATACAGTGAGGCAGCGTCGGCTCGTACCGACGATAACGAGCGAAGCCGTTCGTCTAGCAAGCTTGCTCTTGGCATGTGTCTCGAGCCTTGCATCATCATCACGGTGGAGCGCGGTTCATCGGATCCTCCGGAACGGAGGAGCTCAGCGAGCCGATGGATCGTCGCTCCACCACCTCTGGAGTTGCCATGCGGTTGATGGTTTTAGCGATTGTTACCGGATCCGTCATCGTTCTTTTGGGGTTCGGCGCGCTTTACGTCAAACAGGAGCGACGCGCGACGCGCGAGCTTGCAGTGCTGAGAGCAGAAGTCGCACAGCTGAGGGAGACACAGTTGTCGGAGGACTCTGACGCGGCGCGCTTGAAACACATGGTCGCGTTGGCGGCGAAGGCTCGAAACGCACAGCAGTTGCAGCCGCTCGCGGTTCCTTCGACGATCGACGGATCTGTAACGGAGCCTCAACACGGGCATGGCCCGCAAGTGCCCTCGTCTCCACCGGTCAGCCCCGAGCAGTCCCGCGAGTTCGTCGACTCCGCTTACGAAGAAGAAGCGCCGGATGCCAGCTGGAGCCTGCCCGCTTCGAGGCAATTGGAAGCGTTGGTGCAGCGCAGTCTCCCGAGTCAAGGCGCTCTGCGGTCCGTCGCTTGCCGCTCCACCCTGTGCCGCATCGAGATCTCCCTTGCTTCCTCGCAAGATCTGATGGCCTTCGGACTCGTCGCCTTCAGAGACTGGCCCGGTTCCATCTTTTTGGCGAATGAAACCCACGATCGCAACGGACTCCAGGCGACGTACTACGCCTCCCGCGAAGGCACGGAGCCGCCCCTGAACGGACTGTGAGAAGCCGGACGGGGCGATGTCGCCTTACGTTGCGTGGCACGAAACGCGTGTGGGCGCGCAAACCCAGCGGTGATTGACGACGAAACGCGACGCTCAAGTTCGCTGAAGTCGAATTCAGGGAGTGTAAGCTGCGTGCGACTACTGCCGTGTGCACGCCGAATAGACAAACTGCATCTCAAAGATTTCAGGTAAGTACGCAGTGCGTCGATCGGTTTCCTCTTCGCAGTTAGCGTCACGATATTACGGAGACCCATCGAAACCCTGGGCGTCGTATCGATGAACGCGCGTCGCGCGATTGACGAGGTGAGTGTTCATGGTATCCGCGCAGCAAGCGTGAGTCTCTCGCGCGGGGAGGAATCATGAAGGGGATTATCGCAAAGACGTGCAGTCTTTTGGCTGCGTTGGGGATTGTTTCGGCGTCTTCTGACGCCTTTTCCTTGGTAGGACCGGGCGTTGCCATGCACACGTCCTTCGGCTCTCAGCAAGGGTGCGTGTCGCGCAGCAGCTACGGCGGCATCGTGAACAACTGCAGCTATGCCGTCGAAGTTTCGGGGACGCTCGACGTCACGCAGAACGCATGGCACCCCACGTCCGTTTCCATTTACGGCAATAGCAGCTGGTGCCAGACCGTCACCATCAACGGCGTCGGCAACGGCGCCCATGTTGGCGCTCAGGTTTGGACCTCCGCGGGACCCAAGAGCTGGCAAACCTTGGACTTGGGCTCACGCTACGTCTGGGCCGACATGGGGTTGGTATTCTGGTGCGGATTGGAACCCGGTGGCGTCATCGGGAACTTCCGCGCGTACTGATCGCCCTCGCGTGAGCGACGCCGAAAAATAGCCCCATCACTCAGTTGGTGAGGTACCGTCGGTCGATTCCGACAATAACGAGCGAAACCGTTCGTAAAGCAATGTCACTCTAGGCGCTCGCGCCTAGAGCTTTGCGTATTCACGAGGCGGGGCGCGGTTCATCGGAGCTCTGGGCATGGAGGAGGGGCCAGGGCTTCGATGAACCGTCGCTCCACCACTTTGGAGCCACCATGCGTTCAATGGTCGTAGCGATTGCCACGGGCTCTGTCGCCTTATTCCTGGGCGCCGGCGCACTCTACCTCAAACACGAGCAACGCACCGCGCGCGAAGTCGATGCTCTCAAAGAAGAAGTGGCGCGTTTGCGCGAGACACAAGTCACCGAAGCCTCGGATACTGCGCGGTTGAAGCAACTGGCATCCCTCGTCGCTCACGCTCGAAGCACGGACGAAGCTCACCCTTCCGCCGCTTCCGCGAAGACGGCGGGCCATGGGACGGAAGCCCAAGGCGCCGAAGATCCAGATGCGCCTTCCACGGCTTCGATCAGCGTCGAGCAATCCCGCCAGTTCGTGAATTCTGCCTACGACGAAGAGGCGCCCGATCCGAACTGGAGCCCGTCTGCATCGAGGCAATTGGAAGCCCTAGTGCAGCGTAGCCTGCCGAGCCGCGGCGCTCTTCGCTCCGTCGCTTGCCGATCGACCCTGTGTCGCATCGAAGTCTCCCTCGATTCCGCGGAAGAGCTCTCGAAGTTCGGCTTCGTCGCCTTCAGAGACTGGCCCGGTTCCATCTTCTTGGCGAACGAATCCCAAGATCGCAACGGCCTGCAAGCGACGTACTACGCCTCCCGCGAAGGCACCGAGCCGCCCCTCAACGGCGGGCCGTGAGAGTACGGCGCGGTCACGCCTTGGCGGACAGCGAGGACTCGGCGCGGACGACAGACGGTGGACCGTGAGAGTACGGAAATAACCGGGGCGGCGCGGCGCGAGGGCGCGACGATGTTCCGGATGGCGATCGCGAAGGCGGAAAGTCAGCTAAGCGGTGCGGCTTCGCTTGGCCTTCGTGGGTGGCGGCGCATCATTCATGGCGGCAAGCACGCTCGCCGGGGTTGGTCGACAGGCGCAGTTCACTTGATGTTCACGGTGCCATTCCACGCGCTGCTTCAGCGTGGCCCGTTCTGGCATCCGATGGGCACGGTGCCATTCCGCGTTCAATTTCGGGGGAGCCTTCGGGAGCGCGCGCGAGGGCGACTTCGGCGTCATGGGTTGGCTCCCGAAACCTCGAGTCCGCGCATTGCGGCGGGTAGCGCCGAGAGCACCCCCATTCCCGCCGCGGGAAGACCGGTGAGGATAGCGCTAATGATGTCACTTCGCGTGGCACCGAGTCGCTGCGCATGCGCGACGTGAAAGGGTAACCCGCTCTCGAGGCGTAGGGCGGCCAAGATGCCGATGTAGACGAGGGCACGGGTTTTCTCGTCGAGGGAGTTTGCATCACTCAAGCGCTGCACCGCCGTCATCCACGCTTCGGCATGCGCCGGGGCCTCCTTGAGGAAGAGTTGAAACGCATCGCTGGTCAATGAAGCAGATTGGGGTTCCATGGGATGAATTCATGGGTGGCCCGCCTGGAATACATCGTCAATCCCGATGCAATTTCCCGCATTAGCCACGCCTCGAACGTCATCGCGCCGTACGGCGAAGTCCGGCGGCGAAGCGCGCAGAGGTCGCGACTCGTCGCGCCGTACGGCGAAGCGCGCAGAGGTCGCGACTCATCGCGCCGTACGGCGAAGTCCGGCGGCGAAACGCGCACACGTCGGGACTCATCGCGTTCGGTCGAAGAGGCTCAGTTGTCGCCGCGGGGCGACAACTGGGCGCCCGGGGCGACGAAAGGTGCTTTCTGCCGCGCCGGAGTGGGTGCATAGGGTTCGATGGTGCGCGTGAAGTGGTGTCAGTATGCGTCAAATCAAGGACTCCAACCTCGCCGAATCAACGCATAACGCAGCTGGACGCGGTCCTCGCCGTTCATGTCGAGAAGATCGACGGAAGTGCGACCTTCCGCAGTCAGGCCGAGGATTCGAGCTTCGAGGATCCGGAAGTGCTGGCCCCAAACATGCTGACGTGGGTGGTAGAGGGCGGTTACCAGACCAGTGTTGGGATCGATCGAAGCTATATTCGGTCCCTTCTTCAGGTTGCACCGGATGCAGCAAAGACACAGATTGTCGACATCGTCCGTGCCGTGGTGCTGCCGTCCAATGATGTGATCGATTTGGTGAGGTAGCACCGAAGCGTAGTCGGGCAGGCGGCAATACTCACAGACGCCCGCGGCGCGGCGCCGGACAGTTTCGCGAAGGTCGGCGGAGAGAGTCACGACGCCGCGCGTATTGCTGTCAAGTCCTCGGCTTGGAGCTTGAGCAGAGAGAGGTTGTCGTTCAGACGAACGATCTCGCTATACTCGGCGACCTCCTCTGGCGAGAGCGTTCCCGCTGTACTCTTTTGGGCGAGCTCCTCTACACGAGGAGCCAGATCGCGACGCACCGCATCCAACGCGGAGTTGAGTAGGGCTAGGGTTTGCTTCTCCATGGCGCGGCTCTCGAGGTCGAAATTGAGTATCCCATGCACCAACCTTCGGGACAAGCGCCCGTAGGACGGTCGGTGATTGCGGCATTTCCGCGGCCCTGCTCGGCATAGCCGCCATGGTGCAAGCTCGGCGGTTTAGCGGCGCCGGAGCTGAGCGTTAGCCGTCTTCGAACAAGCTCAGCTGCTTATTCGGGGGCTTCTCGCGAGCGGGACGACGGAACGTGTCCGTTCGTGTTTCGGGGAAGCCCGGAAAGTCCAAGCGGCGCAAGGTCGCTTCGTACACGGACATCAGCGTGGCGGCGTAGGTGCCTTGCCCGGTCATTCGCGTGTGAAAGCGTGGATTCGTTCAGCTTGCCGTCGCGCATTTCGCGAACGCGCTTGATGATCTTGTCCGCTTGAAGCGGCAGATGCGTGCGCACCCGTTCGATGAACACCTCCGCGGCGCTGCCGGGGAGCCGTAGCAATTGCGTCATCGAGTCCACGGCGCCAGCCTCGCGTGCTGCCTCCAAGATGGGCACCATGTCGCGATCGGAGAGACCCGGAATGAGCGGCGCGACGTTGACCCCGACGGGAATGCCCGCGTCGCTCAGGCGTCGAATGGTCTCGATGCGCCGCGCCGGCGTGGGCGCATAGGGTTCGATGGCGCGCGAAACGTCGTTGTCCCAGAAGGTGACCGAGACGGACACGCCCACGTTGGCTTCGCGATGCAGGCGCTGTAGGAGCTCGATGTCCCGTTCGATGAGCGTGCTCTTCGTAATGATGTGCACGGGATTGCGATACTCGACGCACACCTCGAGACACTGCCGCGTGAGGCCGAGCTCCGCCTCGAGGGGCTGATAACAATCCGTGTTCCCGCTGAACATGATGCTGTCGCCGATCCAACTCCGTCGCTCGAAGGCTTGCCGCAGCAGCTCCGGAGCGCGACGTTTGACGACCAGCTTGCGCTCGAAGTCCGTGCCACTGCCGAACCCCAAGTATTCGTGGCTGGGCCGGGCATAACAATAAGCGCAGCCATGGGCGCAACCGCGGTACGGATTGACGCTGAAGCGGTAGGGAATGTCGGGGCTCTGGTTCTCCGAGAGCACGCTCGCCGCTTCGTCCTCGAAGATCTCGAGGGGCTGCGTCGGGGCCTCGCCTGGATTGTATTCCACTTCCGCGGCGCGCCAGCGGTTGTGCGGGTTCGATGAGGCCAAGGGACGGAGCACGCGAGGTTCTTGGGACTGAAGCTTTGTTCAGTCAAGGGGCGTCGAGGAGGATCGGGATCTCGACCGACAGCAGCCTCACGCCGAGAGGCGGCGTGGGTCGGACACACCGCTTCGACCCCTCGCGAACTAGCGGCGATGGACCGACGCTGCTTTGGCTTGGGTATCGACGATGAACGTGTACCCACCGGTGACGAAGCCGTTCTCGAATTGAGCCACCCGAAGGAGGAAATAGCGGCGGCCCCGCGTCTCTTCCGGCACGCGAAGCGTGAGCTGCACGGTCGAGCTCTCGAGGGAGCGCGCTTCTTCGACCTCGTGGACGGGAGTGAATTCGGAGAAGGCGTCCCGCGGGTGCCTTTGGGGAGAGACCACGGCGCCCTGTCGCCAATGCCGTGATTCGCGGTGCTTCTCGACTTGGACGATCCGTCGTGCTTCCTCGGGATCGAGGGCGACGGCGCGCGTGTTCGCGACGTGCGGGTACTCGAGCGCGACACGTCGGGCCAGCATCCGTCGTTGAACTTCGTCTTCGGTTTCGTCCAAATCCCGCAGGGTGCTCGCGAAACCCAAGCGCGATGAAGCCATTGCCTCACGGGCTGACGGTGCGTCCGTGAAGGACGCGTGGACGGCCAACGTGACCTTCGCCGTCGAGGGCGATAGCACCGCGGTCTGCAGCGAATAGGAGAGGGTCGTTCCCGGCTTTGCTGCAACGACGCCGACGTTGTGTTGTGCAACGTGACGATCGTAAACGGGCAGCCACGGTTGGACGGGCTCGTCGTTGGTCGTGGCGCATGAGCACATCACGAGCAAACAACAATGCGTGGTGCCGTTCGGAGGGATCCATGCGACCGGACATTCGACGACGCGCGAACCGGAGCCCAGGATCCAACTTGGAACCAATGTGTAAGTCGTGCCGATGAGACGCGGCGCGTTCCAGGGGATCCCAAGGGATGGATCGAAGAAGGCAAAGCTGATGCGGGTCGGGAAGCACGGGATCCAAGCGCAATTGGTGATGCGCGCAAAGATCCGCGTTGGGCGTCCCGCGACGGCATTGCCGAACTCGTCACCGCCTTCGATCCAGATATTGGGCGACTCCCAGAAGACGACGCCAGTCGGGATCATTCGCGCGCCGAGGTCGTTCTTGTCAAAAGGGATACACAACCACGAACCCATACGAGTGGGCTCTTGCACGTACTGGTCGTCGGCGTGAAATCGTCGGCGTTGTCGTATCAGGTCACGAAGGGGCGAGAGATGAATCGGCATGGCTGCTTCTCAGCTTTCCGGAACCGCTACGACGGGCCATGAGTAGAGAGATTTGGGTTCCCAGGTGAGCCAACCTCGCCCGCGATCGCCGTCGAGATTCCAATCCACGAGGGGCGGATTCTTTCGGATGAGCGAGATTGCCGCGGGGACCGCCGGTCCGAAGGAGCCACTCACTCCGCCGGGCCAAGTCGCTGGGCGACTCAGTAGAATCTTCCGTGGCGGGATTGGCCACCGCGTCGTCGACGAACGCGGAAGGCCAGCGCTCGTTGAGATGCCAGACGTCGTAGATGGGCTCTTCGAGATCGTTGCTAGGGTAGTCGGTCCAGGTGCTCAATGCGCCGTCCCACGGGAGGTGCATTCCAGGGAGCCGCCGACTCTTACACGTCGAGGCGCCAGCGGTGTACGGCTTCGAGCGATCACCGAAGGCAACGAACTTGTCGTCCGAGGCAAGCTCCTGCGGGTACGGATGCTGAATTGCGCCGAATACGGCGAGGCGATGGAGCGCGTCGAGGCCGTTGTAGAGATAAACGTTCGTCCAATACAGGTGACACTCGAGCTCGTCCCAATTCAGAGTCTTTACTCCATCTACGATTTTGTTTACTCCCTCGATCATCTCGAACACGCCCGTGGTGAAACCGCCCATGAAGAATGTGACGAGCCCTGCGAGCGTCAGGGCGGCACCGGAGACGATCTCGGCCACGTCGGGATCATGCTTTGCCGTGGGCTGGGGAACCTCGAAGGGCTTTCCCGTTTGCGGATTCACTTTCGTGGGATCCGTCCAGTTCGGCGTTTGAGGATCCTCACCACATGCCGCGGGCGGCGACGGATCGGGCGCTGGGTTACACCCAATTACCTCGCCGGAGGTTTGAAACCAGAGCGTCAGCCACAGCATGGTGTAGCCCGTCTGGATCCGGTTTGGCGTGAAGAGCGGCGCGTTTGGCGTTCCATAGACGGAATGCCACGTCTCGAGCCAGAAGCTCACGAAGTCTTCCGGTAACGCAAAGGGCAGCGGCTGCTCTGCCACGACGTTGCGCGAGACCGCTTCCGCGTTCAGCGGTCCCGCGACTTCGATGAGTTTATGCAAGCTAGCGTCACAAAGCCCTCGCCACTCCGTATAGGGAGGGTGGGGAGCGTCCCCGACCATTTTGGCTTTGGCGTCGTAGAAGCCCCAAACCCAGGTGTCCACGAAGTTGCCAATGAAGCGACTTCGCCACCATTGATTGCGATAACTCGCGCCCACGAGAGAATTCATCGGTCCACTCCCGCAGAGGAGGGACGAGTAGGCAGTCGTCCAGCCGAGTGCGTAGGCGATGAATCGCGGATCCTGGGATTGCGCTGCGCGTTGCCGAAGCGCCTGCGCGAATGCGCCCGGACGTTTCCAGTGCAGCCACTCCCGCCCGGTCCATTGGTTCGGTGAGAGCTTTGTAACGCTGTTCAAGATCCCAGGACGGCTCTGAATGCCCATCGCTTTTCCGAGAGCTTCGAGCTCCTTACGGTCCGAGAAGCGGGAGAGGACGACGTTGAGATCCGCCGATGCCTTCGTCACCAAATCGAGCCTTCCCGAATCCCGAAGGCGCTTCATGCCGTCGAAGTCTTTGGTGTGGATCAACGTCCAAAGTTCGTTGATGAAGTCTCGGAACACACGCAACACGGGAACGACGCCGGGTTGGCCCGACTTGCCCATCGCGATCTCGAGGACGCGTTTCCATACGGCATAATAGGGAGCGCGCCCGGCGATCCCCGGCATGCTGTCGGGTTCGAAGGGAACGAAGTCCGCGAATGCTGGCCCAAGACTGCCGAAGTAAAACCAGCTTGGGTGAGCGTCGATGATGAGTGCCTCCGGGGCCGCAATCGTCCGGAGTTCATCTGCAACTCGCCGCGCGATGAGAATACGTGTGGCTAGAC
This sequence comes from Polyangiaceae bacterium, assembly GCA_049840955.1. GTDB lineage: Bacteria > Myxococcota_A > Polyangia > Polyangiales > Polyangiaceae > FEN-1139. The sequence goes on along the minus strand of JASGIX010000068.1, from coordinate 10,573 downwards.
CGACCATGTGAGTATCTCCGATTCAGGCTCCGATTCAGGCTCCGATTCAGGCTCCGATTCAGGCTCCGATTCAGGCTCCGATTCAGGCTCCGATTCAGGCTCCGATTCAGGCTCCGATTCAGGGCTCGGTACAGCCTTCGCAGTGGCACTCTGGAGAGGAGCGCGGAATGCCCGCCTTTTCACAGTCGTCACGACAAGCCTTGCAGCTGTAAGCATTGCCACCGCCGCCGCAACTGCTCGAACCGTTACATGAGGCTGGCCCCAAAAAGATCGCGATGAGCATGACCAGTCCGAAGGCGAGATTGGCGTAAATTGCCGTATGAGCGTTTCTCGTCATTGGTCGGATTGATGCTCGCCCCCGCACTTTAGAAGTGTTCTTCATATCTCCTCCTCTCGACGGCCTTCTCGACGGCCCTCTCCAAGGCCCTTTCACCTTCAATCGCAGGGTTTCAGGTGATGCAAAAGCTCACCAAACGCCGGATTCTTGGGTTGTCGGGGCACTTCGCCCACGTACTCCCGATGCTTCACCGTTCTCGCTCAGTCCGCATGCGCAGATGCGCGAGAAGGCGTATTTTCCGGAGCCATTCCAAAGCTCCGAAACCGCCCTGATTGGCGTCGCGGTCGGTCGATCCCGCCGCGTATCCCTCGAACGGGAGTCTGACTCACGGCACTGCTGCTGTCGATGGGGATTTTGATTAAGAGATTGGAATGTGTGCGATCATGAATGCGCGTGCATGAATGACATTCAGTGAATGCGGCTTGGAACCCGCGTTGTGGTGAGATGCCATGATTTATCGCGCCGCCGCGAACGGCTTCGTTGGCTCCGCCGAGGCGGCGAAACACACATCGAGAAACTCATCGAACGATGCGCTCGAAGGGACGAACGCGGCGGTTGCAAGAACGAGCGCGGCGGCATCGTAAAGGGCGCGGCGGCATCGTAAACGGCGCGGCGGCATCGTAAACGGCGCGGCGGCATCGTAAACGGCGCGGCGGCATCGTAAACGGCGCGGCGGCAACGTAAAGGGCGCGGCGGCATCGTAAACGGCGCGGCGGCATCGTAAACGGCGCGGCGGCATCGTATACGGCGCGGCGGCATCGTATACGGCGCGGCATCGCGTGCACGGACGCAAATGACATTCGAGGGCGCCCCTGGTTTCAGGAACGCCCTCGATGTGCTGTCGAACGGGATTGTGTCAGCTCAGAGCTTTGCGTTCGCTCAGAGCTTCGCGCCTGCGGTTGCCATCACGATGGTCTTTACGCAAGAAGCGGAGTCCGCCTTGTAGGAGTAACCGAGAGACGCCGTGAACGCCTTTGAGGTCGTCCAGTTCGTCGCGTTGGCGAAGGGTGCGTCTCCGTCCGTCCACGAGATGCCGCTGCCGACGTAGTTGTTTCGGAGATCCCAGTACCCAATCGCGCTGCTGTCGCGCGAGGTGACGGGGTTCTTGCTGTTCTCGAAGTAGTTGGACTCGATGAGCGAGATCCCGCCCATGCGGATGTTGAGGCCGGTGACGTTGATCTTGTTGTAGTAGTTGTTGTAGATGTGCGTCGTGCCGCCGCGTTGTAGCGGAATACGCGAGCCGATGTTGTCGTAGCGGTTGTGGTGCATGGTGACGCGCCAGTCGTTCGTGTCGCTGTCGCTCGAGCCCATGAGGCCGACCTTGTGATGGTCGTGGAAGTAGTTGTACGAGAACGTCATGTTGTGCGAGCCGTCCTTGATGTCGAGGAGGCCGTCGAACTCGAGATTTCCCGCGCCGTCGCACTCGACCATGGAGCTGAAGAGCTCGTTGTGATCGACCCAGAAGTTCGTCGAGCTGCCCTCGATACCAATCGCGTCCGCCTTGCCAGGCAGATAGCCGATCGTCAGGTTGCGGATGATGACGTTGTTCACTCGCGAGAAGTGAAGACCGAAGTTCATCGCCGAACCTGGCGCGCCGATGATCGTCACATTGGACATGTCTTTGATGTCCACGACCTGTGCGGACTTCGTGAACTGGGCACAAGGGTTGGCGGCGATGGCAGAGAAGTCGAAGGTGCCCGTGTACTTGATGACCAGGCCCGACGTGCCACCCTTGTAAGCCGCGAGAGCCGAAACGAGAGCCGCTTGGCTGCTTACGACGACCGGCGTCGCATTGCCGCCGCCCGTCACGGACGCGCCGTAGCCGACGGGAGTGGAGGAAGGCGTCGGGACGGTGCAGCTGCCGCTTCCGCCCGTGGACGTCGTGCCGCCAGCGGCGGTGGTGCCGCCCTTCGACGTCGTGCCGCCGGCGGCGGTGGTGCCGCCCTTTGACGTGGTTCCCCCCTTCGCTGTCGTGCCGCCAGAAGCCGTGCTTCCACCCTTCGCTGTGGAACCACCCTTGGCGGAGCTGCCGCCGGAAGACGCGCCACCGGCGCCCGCGCTGGTGCTCGTGAGCTCGATGTAGTCGAGCTTGGCGTCGAAGTCCGTTGCGGAACCGTTTTTCCCCGTCGAGACGAAGTTGAACACGACGCTGCCCGACAAGGCTTTGGTCCCGAGGGAAACCGTGGTCCAGGTGTCGCTCGTGCTCGAGCTGTAGCCAGAAATGGTGCCAATCGCGGCGCCGTTCGCGTAAACGGTGTAGTTGCCGTAGATGTTGCGTTGCGAGAATCGGACCTTAATCTCGTAGGTGCCGCTCGACACATTTGTCGCAAACTGGAAGCTGTCTCCAGATGCGTTCGCATTGAGTCGTAGGGTCGATGACGATGCGCTAGTGCTGTCGCCAGAGGAGGCTTTCCAAGTCTGTGTCTCGGCCTCGAGCCGCGTCGTCAACGCGGACTGCGCGACGTCGAGAGCACTCGACTCTTCGTCGGATTGTGGATCCGTGGCGCATCCGGCCATTGCTGCCAACATCGCCATCCCGAGTCCCCAAGGCTTGTAGCTTCGTAGCATATTGCTCGTTCCTCTCCGGTTTGTCGGTTCACGTTGAGGCAAAGCTCCGCCAGGCACAGCCAATACGGGCTATGCGCTTGCGGGGGCTTCGCTGTGTTCCGTCGGGGGTAATGCAGGAGCATTGGCGACCGATCACGGAAAGTGGAGGCGATGTAAGGTTTGCTGTCGTGGTGTAACGATGCACTAGCGTTGCAAGCTCCGCCCAAGGTCGAGACGGAGAGTCCAATGAGACGGAGAGACGACGGAGAGGCTTGTGCGACGGAGAGGCCACGGAGTTCGCGGCGCGGCAACGGATCGACGAAGTGCTCGACGAAGGTTCAAAGGAGAGAGGCCATCGCGGGCCCCTGCGCCCTGCTGCCTTCGTTGCAGCCCACGGTAATGGGCGCGATGGCTCTCAATGGTGAAGTAAGGAAGTGAAGCGATCCAAAAAAACACTACAGCAAGAATCACTTGCGAAGACCGCGCCTCGATGGCGAGGCGAAGGCAAAAATGCGGAGGAAATGCTCCCGGAGCGTAGGTTGTCACGTGAGGACGCACCGGAGCCGACAACGAAGCCAGCGAGGATGCGCTCAAAGCAAGTGGTCGTGGCTGTAAGGAAGGATACTGGCGACGGGTTACTTCGGAACGGCAGCGATGTATCGGTCGTAGCGAGAAGATGCGCCACCAAAGTAGATGAGATTGTCCGTCATCGATATGGGGCCCATCAAGCCGATTGCTTCGACGAGCACAGTGGGCTGCTCCGAGCCAGAAATTGGTACGCGAATGAGGCGATCTCCGCCGGGTAGAACGACGGGGTGCTCGGGATCATCCCCGCCCGTACGTTGCATCTCGAGGACGTAAACGTTGTGCTCGTCCGCAAGGAGTCCGTTGGTGCGGCTGATATCGCGCATGAGCACTCGTGGTCCATCGGTGCAATCGGTGACGGACAAGATTTGAGCTCACCCGTCTGAGTACCCAAGACGAATTCGATCCAGAAGACCTCTTTTCCGTTCGTGGCAATCTGAAGCATGTCTTCCGTATGTCCGGTGTCGATGTGCTCCACGGCTCTGTCATCCGGATCTGCGCGATAGCGAAATACTTCGTAGGTACTTGCTGCGTACAGGTACCCGTCCGACGCCGCTTGCGGACACGGCGATGTTGACGTGTCACCGTTCACCGGCGGAGTCGGTGTGATGTCCTCGATGGTGGCTGCGCAATCCGATGCGGTGCACATCTGCACCCGTCCATTCGCGTCGCAGCCGAAGAGGGCCCCATTCATTTCCAAACTTGGGATGAAGACATCATTCGTCGTTGTCGTCGGTTTCGGCATTTCGACGTCGCAACTGACGAGCTTGGGGGTGGCGTTCGAATCGCCCTCTAGCTCGGTCCAGTAGAAGCGGGAACCATCCGTGAAGACTTCGTATGGAAAGGGCAACTGCGAGCTCGTTGTCTGGCTCACGGCCTTCGACTCCGAAAAAGCAGAACCGGCACAGTCGTTCACGTCGCAGTGCTTGCGAAAGACGACCTCGACGGCTTCTTGCGGACGTTCGGTGACGCCCTTTCCCGAAAACCACGCGAGCTTGTCGTGCGCGACCGCAAAACCGCCGAGGAACGGTTCGTGATCGACTATCTTCCAGATGGGCGTTGCCGATGACGCTGCCTTGGGCGGCGGAGACGACGATAGCGTGACGGTGTGGCCGAGATCGGCCTCGTTCGTTGTACAACCCGACAGCGCAAGCAAGCAAGGGAGCAGAGGCGTGAGGAGGAATGGAATGTGTAAGCGTTTCATGGGAATTGGTGAGAGTGGCTCGGAGGAACGGATGAGAGTGAGCGGATTTCGACGAATCCGCCAAGTCGAGGGGTAACGTTTGCTCTTTCGCCCAGGGTGAAGAGCACGGTGTTGGACGTCGTACCGAATACGAGTGGACAACTGGCGGAAGCGTCACTTCGGGAGGACGCCGATGTAGCCGATGCCGCCGTATCCGCCCTCGTAGGCGGTGAAGAGGAGCCAGTCATTCGTCACTAACAAGATCGTGGACCGAAAATCGGCGCTCTCGAGGAGCACGGTTGGACTGGAACAGTCGGCGAGGGAACAGCGAAGGATGCGGCCTTTGGTGCTTTGCCGTGCCACGTCCTCCAACAGGTAAAGAATCTTGACCGTCGATGACGAAGGCAGTCGTCGTTCCAGATCCCGTGGCGAGGCGCGCGGGCTCTCCGACGCATCCGGACTTGGGACAAGAGAGAATCGTGCCCCACGGGTAAGACTCGACGTCGAGCCAGTACAAGCGGTCTCCACGTAGAACGACTCCGGCAATCTCGTTTTGTCGATGAATCAATGGTTCGTACTCGACGTAGTCTCCCTGAGCGTTCAAAAATGGGCCTGCTTTGGCGAGCCGTACGACGTCGTGTTGGTTGCTCGCGTAGACGTACTGTTCGTCGACGAAGACGCGCCCTGGGGGGTATCTCGGAACGTCAGAGGCGCACCCACCGGTGAACGTAGGGGGATGACGAGTCGAGTTGCGTCACAGTCGTTCGTACGGCAACGCACGAGATAGTCTTCCGCTGCCGCGTAGGCGAACTCCTCGTCGAAGGTCAGCTTCTTTCCTTCGTAGGCGAGAGGCGAGTCTGGCGTCCCATTCTCACCAGCCTCGATCTGGTACCGGTCGGGCCACGCCTCTGTGGGGTTTTCGATGGCATCGGCGGCGCGACTGCCGCTCGGATCTTCGACGGTCTGCAAGGTCGATGCACAATTGTCCACATTGCAGGAGCGGAAGGAGCTGAACGCCCTTCCCCAATGGATTCGATCGCCTTGTGCCCATAGCTCGTTCCACTGTGTCTCGCCTCTGACGAGCTTGAACGGCGTGTCGGGTGGCGTAGTATCGAAGACCGGCGCGCCATTGGCGTAGATGAAGCTAGCGTCCTTTTGCGAATCGGATGTGGCACCTCCAGAGCCGATAGGATCTCGCTGCGAACTACCCAAGTCGGCGTTGTTGCTTCTTCCACAGCTCGCTGCTGCGAGGAGCAGCCCGGCGAGCCTCCAATTCATGATTTTCGAACCCCAACTCCCTGCACGGTAAGCTTTCATATGCCTAGGGTTTGGGTTCACCTTCGGTAGTCCGTCTCGAAATCGTCATCAGCGCACGCTCGATAACGGGCATGAATATGCTGTTCGGGAATTGGCGTCGGAAGCGGGCGGCTCGTGCCTTTGCCGAACCGTCGTCGCCCATCGCCACAAGGATGCGAACGTATAACGCTTCGCGCTCCTCGGAAAGGGTGCCCCTCGGAAAGCGCCGAATGTGTTTCTTCAACGCCGTGATGCCGCTCTCGGGCTCGCCGCGAGCCAAGGCCGTTCGCGCTGCGTCGAGGATTTCCCGTTCAGTCGTGAGACTATCGATGGGTTCCGCCGAAGTCGCGCCCGAAGTCGCGGTGGGAGCGTCGCGTGTGGCGGTGGGAGCGTCGCGTGTGGCGGTGGGCTCGTTCACGTGTTCTCGTAGTGGTTCGAGCGCATCTTGCGATGGCTTCGACCGGTTCGCCGATGAACCGATCGAGTCGAAACGTCGCTGCTGGGTACTAGACATTTCGAGGTGCCGTGCGGAGTGCATTACCGTGGTGTGGTGCCTCAAGTACCAGCGATCGGCCGCTACGCCGACGGCTGCGCCGGCAACGAACACGGGAACCAGCCAGGTGATCAACGCGTCCTTCGACGCCCGGAGAACCCCCGAGCTGGTGAGGGCGTTACCAAGGGGCGTCGCGAGGGCACTCGGATCGGTGTGCGACGTGCCGCGGGGCGTCGCGAGGGCACTCGGATCGGTGTGCGCGCCGAAACCCGAGTGGGACGTTGTTCGGTGGACAGAGTGCGTTTCGCTTCCCGACGAAGTCACGGGCAACAGACCACCAATGGAAAGCGCCAGTCGCGACTGCAGCCGGTGCTTCAAGGCGATATCGTGCTCGCTCGGATCGGGCATTTCTCGCAGTGCCGCGAGCAGTTCGTCGGCGTTGCTGGCACAGCTCATGGTCGCCTTGCTCATGGTTGCTTCACCCCCGATTGGATCCGGCGAACGTTCGCTTCGAACTTGCTTCGGGCACGACGCAGACGAGAGTACACCGTGTTTACGGGGACCCCCAGGGCCTCTGCGATCTCTGGCGCCGAGAGTTCGTCGAGCATCGTCGCGACGAAGACGCCGCGCTCGTCAGGTTCCAGATTTTCCGAGGGCGCGCAAAGCCAACTCCTGCTTTTGCTGTTGGATGAGCTGCGCCTCCGGGTGCGGTTTCGAATCAATGGTTGGTCCGTCGTGATCGAAGGCCCTTTCGCGGTGCCTCGCGAGCTGTCGATGATCCCGCGCGGTGCGATACGCGAAAGCGTAGAGCCACGGACGGAGCGGCCTCGTTGGATCGTAATCGTTGATGTGTCGATAGACGTGGATGAAGACGTCGTGCGCGACGTCCTCGAGATCCGCCGCGCGCACGCCCAGAAACCGCAAGGTGCGAAGCACGTATCCGAGCTGTTGCTCGAACACTTCACCAAAGTCGATTGGAGTCGACCCCGGAGTTCTTGCTAGGGCACTTTGAGACACGCTTTCAGTCCGTTTGGGTTCACTCGCGCAATCCGTCTCGAAAAAGTGCGTCGCGCTCAAAATCCGTAACTGACCTCGAGGCCGAGTCGTCCTCCCAGGCGAGGTGTCTCGTAGACCTGTTCGCCATTGAGGCTCATTCTAACGCGAGGCGTGACTGCGTAAAGCCCGTCGAGTTTCGCGGTCGCGCCAAGCCCATTCGCGCTGCCGAATCGATAGGCGAACCGCAGCCCCTGGCCGAGCCACATGGAAACGTCGCGACGCGGAGAATCCACTTCGCCTTTGGCAACCAGACGGCCCACCTCGAGTAAGTAGCATCCGTAGAATGCCCGCGCGGTCAGGCATGGCGACAGGGTTGCGCTCGCGAGAGACACGGAAGCCGTTGCGCCGGTGCTCGCTTGGCGATCCGTATTCGTCGGTGCCCACCAGCGCGGCTCGATGCCGAGAGACCAGAGTTCGTGCTCGACGGAGAATACGCCATGCACGCCAGGCGCAGGAGACGGATTGGGCCCTGACGCAAGGAAGCCGCCAATACCGATCCGCCAGAACCACGCGCTGCTCTCGTTGCGCGTCTTGGGCGGCGGAGTTGGCGAGGTTGCCGCGCGGGGGACGATGGGCGGCTCTGCCGACTCCTTTGGCGGCTCCGAGGGAGCCGGCGGAGGGGGCGATGGGGGATCTTCGGCAACGCGATCGATGGATTCCGGATCGATCGCAATGCTGATGGCGAGTGCCGTAGCGAGCATCAGTTCGTCGCAGTGCTTCGTCGGCGAGACGAGTTCGCGCGCGCCGCCGACGGCATTTCCACGCTCGATGACGAAGATGCGGGCGCGCAATCCTTCACCATCGCCGCGCAATTCGGCAACCACCGTGTTCTCTGCGTTCGCGACGAAGGGATCGTAGCCGAGACGATGAGCGACGGCCTTGCGCAAGGCAGCTTCTTCGCCGCAGGTTTCGGCGTCCGGTGCGCGTGCATAGACGAGCTTGGCGGACTGGCTCGCTGCTGCAGACGACGCCAGCGTAAGCGACGTCAATATTCCCGAGAGCACGACGAGGTGCTTGTTGGCGTACCGAAATCTCCCTGGTTTATGTCCCATGCCGCCGGCTCAGGGCGCCGAAGATAGCTCCAATCGAGGGCTTTTGGAAATCTCAAAACTCGGCCGGTGGTCCCGAGTCTTACGCTCTCGGTCGCCCCTCTGAGCGCGAAAACCGCGACCGAGCCCGTGCGGTGTGTCAGCGGGCTCAGTCGCGGTTTCAACGACTGAGTCCGTTTGGTTTGCTAGCGGGCTCAGTCGCGGTTCATGGTCACGTCAGCGAATGCCTAGCATCGTGATCGACACACGAGATTGCCGTCGCAGTTCGTCATCGTATTGCAGCTGGCGGCCGGGCTATAGCAGGTGCGGTTGTACGAGCCGTTCTTCTTCCTGCAGGTGGCGCAGAGCAAGTCGTAGTTGACGTAGTAGTAATTGTCGTAACAGGTGAGGTACCACGAGCCAGCCAGTGCCTGGCTTGCCGTCGCTACCTCTTCGACGGGGCCATCTGCCGCCTTCTCTTCGTCGGGAGTTTCGATTCCCGTCTCGTCCGTGCCACTGGCGCACGCTGCGAGCAAAAGAGCCGTCGAAGTCGCCAACATTGCCGCAAATCCCTTCGAAATGATCTTCATGACCGTCCTCCGTTCAATGCTGCTACCCGTTCACACGACGCAGGTCGAGCCTCCCTCCGTCGAGACGAAGACACGCCTGCGACGCATCCGGAAGACGATTTCAGACGTGATTCATTCAAGTGAAAAAGAATGTCCAGATCCGAGAGTCGTGTGGCATTCGTGACAACACGAACCGTTACCAATGCTTGCGCCGCGCCGTCGCACACCCCCAAGAGTGTAATCTCGGTGATGCTCCGAAGTGCAAACTCCGAGTTGGCGTGTAAACTCGCGGTTGCGGGGACGTTTCCAATGGGCTGGGCAATTCGGGGGGCCTCTGCCCGTCGCGCGATCGGGTGGCCGATGTCGAAACGGTGAGCTGACCGCACCGCGTGACACTGACGTGAAAATCGCATCGAGAGCGAAGGTTGGGGGCTCGTCGAGACTCCAACATCGCACGACGGGAGAGCCGTCCCTTTCCCGTCTTTCCAGAGCGATATCATGTCGGTTTGGTCCTGTTTACTCGCGTTGCCGTTCTTGGCCTGTGCATCGACGCAGGGAGCTCCTGAAGAAGAGGCTCTGCAAACCGCTGAGTCCGCGCTGATTGGCGGACATGCCGCTGCTGCCGACGAGTACCAGGCGACCGTCTGGGTGGGAATGTGCACGGCGACGAAGGCTTGGCCCGCATCATTTCTCGCTCGCGGCTCACTGCATCAACGACTCGAATCGCGCGGTACCAGAGAACTTCACCACGCTTTGGATGACCCCGAACAACGACGGAAGCAACACTCGTCCGCTCACCGTTGCATCGGCCCATATCCACCCTGGTTGGACTGAGTGTCCGAACTGCGGTTGCAATACTTGGCTCTGCGACATGGTTGACAAGCCCGACGTCGCTCTCGTCATCGTGAACGAGGACACGCCCGATGTACCGGAAGCGGCCATCGACGACACGCCCGTTGCCGCGGGAGATGGCGTCGTCATGACCGGCTATGGCTGCGACAACGGCACTAACCGGCCGTCCACGTCACCCGGTCTGAAGATCCACAACGTCGTCGCTTACGACCCGCTCGTGTATAGCTCGGCCGGAGTGGCCGCTTCCTACGTCGTGACCCAGGGCATCGCGGATGATCCCAACTCCGCCAGCCTTTGCCCCGGGGACTCCGGTGGTCCGCTCTACCGCCAGGGTCACAACCGTCAGCTCGTGGTCGGCATCAACGCTCTCTTGGCGTACACGAACGAGGCCGGCATCTCCTTCGCCAACTGGGCACCTGATTGGATACGGCGTCGAGCACCGGCGTATACCAGTGGCTCAAGGATTTCTCGGGTGAACGCCGAATCCGGTGCAAGCTGTGGCGACGGTGTGAAGAATGGTTCGGAGACCGACGTGGACTGTGGCGGAACCTGCGCCAAGTGCGAAGACGCATCGACCTGCAGCGTCGCAGGTGCTGTTCGGATTCATCGTGTTTCCCTATTAACCTT
>JASGIX010000067.1:0-48867 GCA_049840955.1 Polyangiaceae bacterium | reverse complement strand
CGTATTGCTAAGGTTAATAGGGAAACACGATAGAATCCGAACAGCACCTAGGATGCTCATGACGAGAGCCGCGGGATAGCTCGTCGCAATCGCGGCATCGCGTCTGACGACGCGCCAAGGGATTGCAATAGCGTCATCATCCTTCACCTCGCGTCGATCTACCTATTGATGATGTCTTGGAGCGAGAGCTCCCGTCGCTCGAAGCCATGGATTCGAGCACCGAGAGAGACCAAATGTCGAAGGACCGAGTCCAATCTCGCGTCCTCGGGGTGACGCCGAAATTCAACGAATTGTCCCCGTTCCGGATCCACTCCGGTTGAAACGGTGTCCTCGCCGTCGTCAGTTGGGGCGGATTCGTGAGCGCGACTCCTCCGGCCATCGAGAACCAAACTCGAATTGATTCTCGATTGTCGAATCGATTTCCGCAGCTCGCGCATCGACCCTTCCTCGGCGATTCTACCTCGGCACATGATCCCGACACGTGAGCTAAGCTCCGCAACCTCATCGAGATTATGACTCGTGATGAGCACGCTTCGCTCCCTCACGTTTCCGACCCATGCACGAATGGTCTCCCTCAGGGCTGCGGCGGCAAAGGGATTGAGGCTGCGTGTGGGCTCGTCGAGGATGAGCAACTTCGGATCGTGGAGCAACGCGCGCACGACCGCCAAGCGCTGACGATTTCCCGTTGAATATTCGTGAAAGCGGCGTTCGAGCAAGGCAGTCACCTCGAAGGTCTTTGCCAACGCGTCGATCCGCTTCTCCAGTTCCCCTTCGTCCAGCCCGTGAAGTCGGCCAAAAAAGCGGCGCTCTGTCTGACCGCTGATCCGCCAGTAGAAGCTACGTTCATCGGAACTGACGAAACCGACACGCTTGCGAACCTCGTGCGAACTACCGGTCGAAGGTAGACCACACACATGGATCGTGCCGCTGTCCGGCTCGAGCAGCGAACAGATGCACTTGATGAGCGTCGTTTTGCCGTAACCGTTACGCCCAACCAGCCCATACACCTCTCCGTTGCGAATGCCGAGCGTCACGCCGCCCAACGCCTCGATCTTGCGGCCGCGCCGACCGAATGGAAATCGCGAACCAATGGTGAAGGTCTTTCGAACCGAATCTACGTCGACCGCATTGCCCATCGAAGTTGGTCCTGGTGCTGCCGCCCCTGCGCTTCCTCGATCAATGGGTCACGAGCAATCGACCGACTATAAACCAGAGCGACCCATCGAGGAGCGCTCTTCTTGGCCAACATGCGGCCAATCCGAGCCCCACCCGAGGAAACCGGCCCCAAGACCCAGAACACGGGGTCCCTTGCCTGCCTCACTGCCTGCAGCCATTCTCGAGCCCCTATCGTGCGGCATCATCGTCTTTGTATCGGAGCGATTTCGCTCCTCGTCGGCGTATCCACGGCAAACCGTGCACGCGCCGAACGTGAAGTCTCCGTTTCGAGATTGAGCGGTGACGTTCGGATCGATGGCGTGGATGCGGATCCGGAGTGGCAAAACGCTGCGCCACTCGGCGATTTCACTCAACGAGAACCACTCGAAGGCAAGCCGAGCTCACCCACGGAGGTTCGTGTCGGCTACGACGACGACGCCCTCTACGTCCTCGTGAAATCATTCGACGATCGCCCGAGCGGAATCATTCGTCGCCGTACGCGCCGGGACGAGACGGTGACATCGGACTGGGTACACGTCTACCTTGCGGCTGACAATCACGACGAGCGGTTTGCCTACCGCTTCAGTGTCAACGCCGCAGGCGTCAAGCAAGATGCACGTTTGGTCGATGGCAATACCGAAGATCTTGCGTTCAACGCCGTTTGGGACGCACAGGTGTCCCTCGACGGCCGAGGGTGGATCGCCGAGTTTCGAATCCCCTTTCACCAACTCGCCTATACCGGAGAGCCTCGCTTTCGATTTCAGATAATTCGCTATCAAGCACGCACGGGTGAACAGAGCACACTCTTCCCCTATCCGCGCGCGGCCACGCTTCCGGTTCGATACATGTTGCCTTTACGAGGTCTGCAAGGACTGCCCAGCCCGACACACGTCGAGTTGCTACCCTACGCTTCAACCGCGCTCAATCGATTGCCCTGGCATGCAGGCCCGACATACCGAATTGGCACCGACGTCAAGCTCGCGTTCTCGCCAGATGTCCAGTTGCAAGCCACACTCCACCCTGACTTCGGTCAGGTCGAGTCCGATCCGAGCGAGCTCAATCTCACCGTCTATGAGACGTTCCTGACCGAGCGGCGACCATTCTTCCTCGACGGCGTGGAGCTACTCGATTTCGGGCTTCGACAGGGCGTCACGAACGACAAGCTATTTACACTCGCAGGATCGGTCAACCACCACGCGCCGTCCCAGGAGTGGACAGCGAGAACGTCGTGTCGTTACCCACCCAGTCTACACTCCTTGGCGCCACCAAGTTACTGGTGCGGCGCAATCCCGGGTATACCCTCGCCCTCCTCCACGCGCTGACCCAGGAATCGTCGGCAGTCGTCCGAGAATCGGGAGACCGACGTTCCGCACCTGCTGCCCCAGCTACGCAGTACTTCGTAGCCCGAACCACGAAGAACTTCGACAGCGGGCGCACCAACGTCGGTGCAGCGTTAACCGCCGTCGAGCGCGACCTCGGCGCGCGACTCGACCCCTACTTCGTCAAGACGGCAACCACGTTCGGACTGGATCTCGAACGACGCGAGAAGCGCGTACGACTCACGACAAAGGCATTCGCGAGTCACCTCGAAGGCTCGGCTTCAGCGATTCAGCAGATTCAAGAGAACAGCGTTCACTATTTTCAACGTCCCGATGCACGGCACCTCTCCCTCGAGCCCAATCGCACCACGTTGAATGGGTACGGACTGACGGTCATCGGCTCGACCTACACGGGGGTGCCCTGGCGAGCCAGTTGGGGAGGAACCGCGATTAGCCCCGGCTTCGAACCCAACGATCTTGGATTTCTCCAAAAAGCGGACGACATCAACGCCTTCGCATCGCTGCAATACATCATCGATTCTCCGACCCGAAACTATCGCAATTTGACCTTCGAAGCCTACGCGTCGGCAAACTTCACCTTTGGTGCCGAGCCGACATCGCGATACGCGTACTTTGCCGTAAAATTGGGTCGCACCCAACACGAGTACCGCGAGAATCCAAGTCCAGCGCGATACCGAACGCCTCGATCCACGAGTCCTTCGCGGCGGGTCGTCCATGCGAATTCCCGGGAAATACAGTGCGACTCTCAGCGTGACCACCAATGATAGGCGAAGCGTCGCCCTCGAATCTCTCCACTTGGGGTGGGCGCAACGATGGGAACGTCGCTTACTGGGTGGGCGGGCAGCTCAATCTTCGAGTGCGTCCCGTTTCCTTCGTCCAGCTCAGCTTGGGCCCCTATTACCAGCATAACCTCGACGGGTGGGCCTTCGTCGACCGAGCCGCGAGCGGAAACGCGATCGTCGCACGTATGCCACGCGACACCATCAGTTTGACTGCGCGGGCGAATCTCGCAATCACGACGGATTCTATCCCTGCAATTCTACACGATGCCCTATTTCACGGCAGGGCAACGGACGGACTTTGCCGAAGTCGTGGCACCGAAATCGGGAGCGTTTCGAGGATCACTTTTCGAACGTGGACTATGCCGGCGCACGGAAATTCTGGTTCGCTCAAGCGCGAACCAACACCGTTTTGCGTTGGGAGTACCGTCCCGGTTCGGCAGCGTTCGTCGTGTGGTCACGAGAGCAGGCGCGGTCTTCCGAGGCCCTCGGGGCTCTCGAGCTGCACCAAGACGCGGTTCGGCTCTGGAACGCACCGAACGTCGACACCATCATGCTGAAGTGGGCACACTGGATGTCGTACTGAACGACATCGGCCGCACCTCCCTCCGAGCACGCTCGAGAGGAGATACGGCCGCGCCGTCTCGAAATCGTGAGAACCGGAATTACTTCCGATTCGGAACGTGGATCGCGTGGCCGAGTGCCGCTGCGCCGGCCTCGCTCACCGCTTCACCGAGGGTCGGATGAGGATGCATCGTCAAAGCCAAGTCCTCCGCGCTCGCCCCCATTTCGAGAGCCAACATCGCCTCGCTGATGAAATCGCTCGCGCTCGGGCCCACGATGTGAACTCCGAGCACGCGTGACGTGGCCTTGTCGGCGACGACTTTGACGAAGCCGTCGGTTTCTCCGAGCGACATTGCACGACCGAGAGCCACGAACGGGAACTTCCCAACGCGGTACTCGATGCCCTGCGCCTTGGCTTGATCTTCGGTCATGCCCGCGGTGCCAATCTCAGGCTCGGTGAAGATGACGCCGGGGATGGCAACCCAGTCCTTGGCCGCTGCCTTTCCAGCAATGACCTCAGCACAAACCTCGCCTTCCTTCGACGCCTTGTGGGCCAGCATGGGCGCACCGCTCAGATCACCTATCGCGTAGATTCCAGGCACATTCGTCTCGCAACGCTCGTTGGTACGCACGAACCCGCGTTCGTCGACGTGTACGCCCACGGCTTCGAAACCGAGACCACGTGACCGAGGACGCATTCCGACCGCGACGAGAATGACGTCACAGTCCGCTTTGGTGGAATTGCCCTCCGTCGAGAGCTTCACCTCGAGAGAGCCGTCGGACTTGCGGCTATATCCCTCGGCACGCGTGCCCTTCAGTACCTTGCCGCCTCGGGACACGATGCGTTTCTCGACGAGCTTCACCGCCTCGGGATCGACACCCGGAAGGAGCGAGTTCGTGAGCTCGACCACGGTGAGTTCGCTTCCGAAGGACTGGTAAACCATTCCGAGTTCGAGACCGATGACGCCGCCCCCGATAACGAGAAGCCGCTTCGGGATTGCGGGAAGACTCACGGCGTCTCTCGCGCCGATGACCTGCTTGTGGTCGAATTCGAACCCGGGCACTTCAATCGTTGCCGATCCCGTCGCCAGCACGATGGCTTTGGACGCCGATACCGTCGAAACCGATCCGTCCTTCGACTTGACCTCGATGGTATCCTTTGCGACCAGTGTCCCATAACCCTCGATCAGGGTGACGCCGTTCGTCTTGAAAATCCCCCGGATACCGGAGGTCAGTCGATGAACGATCCCGTCCTTCCAAGACTGCATCTTGCCGACGTCCACGGTGACGTCCGAGAGCTTGATGCCCTGCTCGTTCAAGTGTTGCGCTTTGGTGTAGTGATGCGCGTTGGTGATGAGCGCCTTCGACGGGATGCAGCCCCAATTCAAGCAAACGCCACCCACTTGCTCCGTCTCGACACACGCGGTCCGCAGCCCGAGTTGCGCCAATCGAATTGCGCAAACGTAGCCGCCGGGACCACCACCAAGCACAATCACATCAAACTTCGATTCGGCCATGTCACGGCTCTACCCGACAATTGGCGCGGCCACAAGGCGGTCGTATTTGGAGGCGAATGCCCCCATGAAAGTCGTCTCGCGGGATTGATCAGCAGCCGTCCGCGGCAGCACGAAGCTCTTTCAAAACGGCTTCTGCCTCGCTCACCGAGAGACCCGGCGCCCCGGTTCGCGCAAGGCGCTCCACGACCGATGCTGCCTCCGAAATTCTGAGAGCGCGAACGGCCTCGAGAGCGCGACATCGCCGATTCGCACTCCGCGAGTCGAGCTCCGAAATAATCGCCTTGCGAGCGGAGCTGTCGCCGAGTCGCGCCAACGATACCGTCGAAATCCAGGCAAGTGGTCCCTCGAACCACCCCAGCTTGGAGAAGCGCGAGAGCCAAGGGATGCCCTCTTCATAGCCTTCCTCACCGAGCCGGGCGATCAAAGCGGCACACTGATCGCGATCGAGACGCTGCGACGAGTCGACGAGTGAACGGACCAGGGCGACGCCTTGCGGGACTTTCAAACGCAGCAAAAGCAGCAACGCTTCGGCACGAATTCGCGGCGGCTCGCGCTCGGCCAAGGCAATCAGCGCGCGCAGGCGTGCAGGCTCCTCCAATACCGACTCCATGCGAAACCCGCCCGAAGCCACGGCGCTCGGTGATGGCGCGCTCGACGGGTCGACTCGCGCCTGCCATTGATCGAGGAGATGCCAGGCTAGCCAGCGGATCTCTTCATCCGAATCGACGAGGGCCTGGAGGAGATCTGGAATGGTCTGCTCGGCGCGCAAACGAAAGAGCGTCGACAGCGCTTGATATCGCAGCGCGGGAAGCTCGGAGCCCGAAAGCACGAGGAGCTGGTTCCAGTCACCGTCGCTCACTTCGGCCGCAAGCTCGCCAATCGCAAGAAGGGCCATCTGAACGACGCGCGGAGCGGGATCGTCGAGCGCACCGAAAAGGTCACGTAAGAGCTCGCGCGCGCCAGCATCGGCACACGCAAGTGCAGCGAACGCCCGCACCTCGACGTCTGGATCCTGACTCAAACGTTTGCTGAGCGCTTCTAGAACGGAATCACGGCGTGGCCCGTCCACATGCCGCACCAAGTCGTTCAATGCCGAACGACGCACGTCGACTCGCTTTGCCTCTGCGTCACGTAACGCAGCATCCACGGTCCGAGGAAGAGGAGCTACACCGAACAAGACCAAGCCTCCACACGAGAGCCAATGCCGCACTCTTCGCTTTGGCCCCGAGTGCCGGCACTGGACGCGGAAGGAGCAAGGTTCTCGAGACGGCTCTGCGTCTCCCTCGCCTCGTCCACGATGATGCCGCTATTTTTCATGGGTTACGTCGTGGACCAAGCATGGTCGGGATGCCCAATCGAGGCAAGTCCACCGGAACGATACTTGGCACAATGCCCGTTCGCCTGCTTGCGCGACGACGACTCTCGCGAACCGCCACCACTGGCCACCCAAGCGAACAACATCGTCGCCTTCACGCTCGATAACTCGAGAATCAAAATGGCACGAAGGCCCTCACTTGCCAATTGAAGTGCCCCGCTCGTGAGCGCAATCGTCGACGACGCCACGAGAAGCACGCGTGGCTCCCGAAACATGGCAGCCGTCCCCTGCTCGAGCAGCGCGCCAAGACTGATGCCATCACTCGGTCCGAGTCCGATGAAGCCGAGCGACGCCTCCCCCAGCACGACCCCCGCAGCGGATGCCCCCATTTGAACGGCGAGCGGCCCAACCAGATGGGGAACCACGTGAAACCAGCCTACGTGCAAGCGACTCGCACCGAATGCGCGAGCCGCAAGGACGAACTCCGAACGGAACAAGCCTCGCGCAAGGGCGTGGGTCAGCCTTGCGAAAGGTGCCCATCCCAAAAGTGAAAAAACGATGGCCAAATGCCATCGCTCGGGAACCGCGACGGCCGATAGCACGGCAAGCGCGAGCAAGAACGACGGGAATGCCTGCACGAGATCGCACGCTCGGACGATGACGTGCTCGACGATGTTGCGGCGCTGCGCCGCAATGACACCGATGAAAGAACCGATCGCACACGACACCCCCGCAACGGTCAAGGCAAGGACGAGAACTCGAAGGCACGCGTGACCGGCAAACGCGCCGAGGTCGAGCCCGCCCTCACCAAAGCCGAGAGGGTGTGACGGCATAGGCCCCGCAAAGGTTCTCGGCAGTTCGAGTCGCGCCGGGGTTCGATTGCTCAGCGCCAGAGTCCCTGCCGACACGGTGAGCAGGACCAAAGGAGCGAACCAGAGCCAGAGGTGCACGCCTCCTCCGCCATGACGAATCCTAGTCACTCGACGTCACCTCGCCTCGACGGGGATCCACCGCCGCCTGGACGGCGGCAGCAAGGGTCTGCGTGAGTACGAACAATACCCCCGCGACGAACACACACGCCTCGAGCACCGGTAGATCCCGCGCAGAATAGGCCTTTAGCATCAAGGACCCCAAGCCTGGACGATCGAATAGGCGCTCGAGAACGACGGCACCGGACAGCAATGCTCCGAGTTGCATCGCCACCACGATCGCGATCGGCGGAGCCGCCACGGCCAAAGCATGTAGAAACCAAAATCCGAAATGGACTTGCGCCTTTCGCAGCAGCTACGTCGAGGAATCTGGCCGAGGCTTGATCGAGCAACGAAGCCCGCGCCACACGTGCAACCTGCGCACCCAATGGCAAGCCCAACAAGGTCGCAGCGAACAGCAGCCCTGCGACCCTCGCCTCTGGATCTCCGGGCAAAGGCACCAATCGTGCCTCGACGGCAAGGGCCCAAGTCAGCACGGGAGCAAACGAGAGCAGAGGCACCGCTGCAACCAATAGAACCCCACCGTAGACCCAGCTCCGAGCGCGCGGGAAAAACGGGCCGACGGACAACTCGGCGGCGAGGATTCCAAGAATGGCGCCGATCGCCACGGCGAGGATCGCGAGTTCCGCGGTGGGGCGAATCGCGCTCGCAACGACGTGGCTCGTCGCCTCGCCCGGGTACATCAGAGAGTTCCCCAAGTCCCACGAGAAAAGACCACGCAAAAATCGCCAATATTGAGCCCAGAGGGGCAAGTCGAGTCCCAGCTTCTGTCGTAATACTTGCCGTGCCAGCGGAGACGCCTCATCGCCGAGTACGAGCGCCGCCGGATCCCCAGGAACAAGTCGAAGCACGAAGAACACGCAACTCGACAGGGTAACGACCGTACCTAGCGCGCCCATGAGGCGACCACCGACGAAACGTATGGCAGCTGAGCTTCGCACGGACGGTTTCACACCCTTCCTTCCTTTTGCAACGTCGGCTGGGTCTCGCTCGACACTCTACTCAGGGGGCCACGAAGCGTTTCGACGCCCCCTACCGACTCTCATGTCACCGCGTGTCCGGCTCGGGCTTACGGAGACGTCGTCACCGTTCCAGCAGTCGAGCCGCCAGCGCCTCCCCCTTGAGCACTCGACGAAGTCGAGCCCTGTCCGCCAACGCCACCGTTGGTTGCGTCTGTCGACGTCGCACCGCCCGCACCACCGTTGCTTGCGACTGTCGACGTCGCGCCTCCGGCACCGCCCGAGCCCGAATCCGCGGTTACATCGTAGTATCCGCTGTCCGTATATGC
Organism: Polyangiaceae bacterium; assembly: GCA_049840955.1. Classification (GTDB taxonomy): domain Bacteria; phylum Myxococcota_A; class Polyangia; order Polyangiales; family Polyangiaceae; genus FEN-1139. Next base: position 39,920 of record JASGIX010000067.1, on the reverse strand, counting down.
CCCAGCCGTACAGTAAGAGGCTTTCGCGTTCTCGTCATCCACTGCGGCGAGCGCGGAATAGGGCACCGCGCAAACCTTGCTCTTCGAGTTCTTCTTGTCGGCAAGGCCCGCTCCCCAGGGATTATTGGGCTCCGCCATGTCGATGCATTCGTACTGGTTTCGGCAGTCGCCGTCCGAAGAACATCGTTTCAAGCAGAAGGTCCGAATCTCTCGGTTCTCTTCCGCGGAAATACATTCTGCCAACGTCGAAGGAGCGATGACGAACGCGACACACGCTGCACCGTCAGGACAGGAATCGGGCTCACAATTGAAGATCGTGCAATACCCTCCTGGTAGCGACGTGTCGCACGTGCGTGAGCCCGTTTGTGAACAGTCCGTTCCGAGCGTGCAGCTGTCTCCGATCTTCGCTTGGCAACCGAAGGCCAGCCACGCAAGCACGAGACCGTAAAGGCAGGACTTTCTGGGGGGCTGAAGCATCGCCGCGACCTTACCACGCCGAACCGACCAGAAAAGGCTGGGTGTGAACATCGCCTACTCGGGCACCGGACCGAGGTTGACACCTACGCCCGAACCGCCTAAAATGCGCTCCTTCAGCGGTGGGGACGAGGGTCCCTACCGCATCGAGCGATCAGCCATGGCAACCTACATTACGTCCGACTGCATCAACTGCGGCGCCTGCGAACCCGAATGCCCCAATGAGGCCATCTCTGAGGGCGACGACACTTACGTCATCGATCCCGAACTCTGCACGGAATGTGTCGGGTTCCACGAGCAGGAAGCCTGTCAGGCTGTTTGCCCGGTTGAGTGCTGTCTCCCCGATCCAAAGCATGTCGAAGCGGAAGCCGGTCTTCTCGAGCGAGCCCTTCGACTTCATCCCGACGACGCCGATCTCAAGGCCAAGGCCGACAGCGGCACGTTCCCTTCGCGGTTCCGCAAGTAAGGTCCTCGTAAAGGGAGCCCCTGAGAGGGCGCGGAGTCGAGAATTCTTCGGTCCCGAGTCCCGCATGGCGCGTTCTTGGCGTGGTGCGGGACACCTTGGGGGAGGCCAAGAATTGGAGGCCCGCGGCGACCTGCTGCGACGCCGCACCACCTCGGCTGAACTGCCGCACGAGCGCAAGTCGGGTGGCAGCGCACGCCGGCGCAGTCAGACTGGACGAACCGAAGTCTCGCTCCAGCAACGAGATGGCAACGGTGTGACGGTGACGGTTCGGATGGCGGAACGGCTTCGGGACACGACTTCTCACCCCTGCTGAGTTGCCGCCGCCGTGAACGAGGCGTACCCTGGACGGGTGAGCGTGCGCGAGTGGCAGATATGTGTGATTGCCTGTTTCACTCAGGCCGTTGCTGCCTGTTCTGCGTCGAACGGCGATCCGGTGAACTTTCAAGAAAGCATGCGCACGCATGCCGTCTTATGGGTGGATCAGCGGATCACGAGTCCTGACACGGGCGACAAAACGGAAAGCGTGGAAACCTCCGTCACCTTCGGCGCTTTGCGGGTTCCTCCGACGGTGAATAGTAACCGCTTGTTGGAGCTCATGGGGCTCGGACTGGAACTGCCGCCCGTGGGCACGTGCGAGTTGAGCGACATGCGGTCCCACTCCGTCCCCGCATTGTCGAGCTTCGAGCGCGCGGAGTTGCTCGACATCGGTGATCTCGGACTTCGCATCCCGGCAGGTCCGATTAAGCTGACCCGACAAGCATTTCCGACCGTGACCGACTTCATCTCGGGCGTGCTTTACACGACACGTGAGCGTCTGGCAGACAGCCCCGTAGGCCATGAAATTCGGCTATTTTCGACGGGCAGCTCGAATGTGATGGCGTTCGACGTCGCGGTGGAAAGCGCGGAGTTTCCCCGCGGTATAAGTCTCGATTCGACTCCAGTCAGTGAGATTAGCCGGGTGAGCACGCTTGCCAATCTCGATCTCCGTTGGGATCCCGGTCGTTCAGGGGATCGAATTTGGGTCGAGATCACCGCGAAATTATGGGAAGAAGACTTGGTCCTGCGCCTTCGATGACGAGAAGGGCCATGGCGTTTTGACCGGTATGCAATCGAACGAGCTGGGCGAAGGACGCCTCACCGTGCACCGCATCACTTCACGCCCGCTCAATGTTCCGCCCCTCGATCGCGCAGAAGTGCGTATGGACATGCGCCTCACCCAGCCTGTCGTACTCTACTAGGCAAAGGCGAGCCGAACACGTTCTGGTGTGCCCTCGCTGCCCGCGACTCGCGACGACGCGCCAGTACGTCGCGCAACTCCGACCGTTCCGAACTGAGCTCGACGCGAGCAATCGCCTGCGTGCACTGCCAAAGCGCGGAGCTCCCTCTACCCACCACGCAGCACGGAAAACCAAATTACTCGTTGCTCACGGTGTGGCGGGCCGCGGCTCGATGCGCACCCGAACGACACGCTCGGCACCATCCCGCCGCAGGGTGACGTCAATCTGACTGGCCTGCGCGAGACTCTCGAATAGCGGCAGGATCGCGTTGTAATGCTGTCCCAGGGAGACCCCGTTGATATGCGTCACCACATCTCCCGGAGCGAAATCGAAGGGCAACCAATCGAGCGCTGGGCGCAATGCGACGATGAGATATCCGTTGAACCGGGTAACGTTTGCATCGTCCTCAAACGTCAGTGCGCGAACCTCTGCCTTCCACAAGAAAGCCTTGAGTCCTGCCTTGACAGCAGATTCGACTTCATCACGGTAGAGCACGTTCGACGGTCGCGATGGGGTCGGGATCCGTCCTTCGATTTTGGTGTCGGCCGCCCGTGGCAACAGCACTTGCCCTGGAGAACATGCGGTGACCAAAAGCAAAATCGAGAGTGGAGCGCGGGTACTCACCGGGCCACTATGTGACCTTCGCAATCTCGAGCGCAAGGCACTTTCGCCGCGCGAGGCCAAACGAGGGCAGCAAAGGACCAAAGGCGACCGGACGGACACTCTTCGGTGCCCGTCCGGCGATTCGCGAGGCGTGTCCACTCGGTGGTCCCGCCGGGCCCGAGCCGTCTTGAGCCGTGGCAGTGCTCTGGCCACACACGTGTTCCGCGCTCGCCACGAGCGTCAAGTCGGTCCGGACGATGGACTCACCAAGCAGGATCTACTGAATCACGACCTTGGGTTTGCACCCGTAGACCATGTTCACGACGCCTGCGCCAAAGTTCGAACACGTGCAGGGGCACATGGTCACCTTCGTGGGACTCGCAGGGTTGTCGAAATACCAGCCCCCATTTGCGCTCTTCGAGCAAGCGGCCAAACTGGACACTCGCGGGATCTCCTGGAAGTTCCCTACCGCTGGTTGGAACGTAACGGTGAAGCGGTCTGGATCGACGAGTTCATCGGCTGAGGGGGCTTTGACGACGTACTCACAGGCGAGCTGGCTCGAGCCAATATTGAGCAACGCCGTCGTCAACTAATCGGAAATCTCCGAAGCCGTCTTGGCTTCATCGATGAGGATCGGGCTCCCTGTCTTGCCCGAACGGGCATAATTCTGGAGATTGAACTTCCCGCTCGTGATCTTCGTGGGTGAGCCAATGCCAACCACGTAGGTCTTGACTGGTACGGGTGCATTCGCCGCTTCTTCGATCACCTTCGCCACATCCGAAGGAGCACGGTTGGCACAAAGGGTCGGGAACCCGTCGCTGATCAAGACAACCACCTTCTCGCGAGTCGGATCCTTGACCTTGAGCGACATCGCATACCGGAGCGCCCCTTGAAGCGCCGGTTCCGTGGGAGTGAGCCCACTTGGGGTGAGCTTCTTCATTTCTTCGACGATGGCGCTCCCGCTCTCGGTCAACATCGCCATGGGCACAACCGGAGTCTCGTAGGCCTGCGCGTTGCAGTTCGTAGCCTCATCGGCACCGCCGTTCAAGCTGAAGAACGTCACGCTCGCGCCAATTTTGTCCGAGTTTTCGCTGGTTGCCAGGGATTCGATGCCGGCAGTCAGTACGTCCCATCGCCGCAAGGTTCCGTCGGGCGCGGCAGACACAGCCGAATCGGTTCCAACGGCATAGCTATTGGAGATGGAGCGATCCATCAAAATGACCATGTCCGCGGGGAAGGGCTCTGATTCGAGGGACTCACCGTTGCAGGCCTCCTCGGCACTCCCAACTGCCTCTGGCGTCGTCGGGATCCCCTGACAAGCGGGTGCATTACCGGAGCCCGTATACGACGAGGAGCCCGCAGCGCCCCCCGAAGACGAAGTGGACGTCCCCGACGCAGACTTGCCACCGGTTGCCTTTGCACCGGCGGTGCCGGACTGACTGCCGCCAGTGCCCGATTCGTCGCCGCCCTTCGCTCCGCTGCCGGAATTACCATTGCCATCGTCCGACTTCGAGCAAGCGTTGAGCGAACCTCCAACACCTCCCAGCAGCAGGCCTAGGGTGATCCAGGACCTAATGAACCGCGACTTTAATCATGATGCCCTCGTTCCATCGATAAAATGTGTTTCGAAACGCTCGGTCGTCCCAGAGAACCGCGGCCCGCCATGGTGGCAACGGGAGCTCCCTCCGTCAGCACACCGTCGAAGGCAAGGCCGCGATTAGCCATTACTGAAGGATGATCGTCGTGCACCCCTCGATGACATCGATTCGAGTCACCCCTTGGGTTTCGATGCGATTGCAGGTGTCACCCTTGATCGTGATGACCGGATCATCGGCGTTCTCGTTGTAAACCCAGTTCACCGCATCACCCTCACCCTGTTGCAACAACTCGCACTCGACGGCGACATTCAGTTTGCCGGAATCCACCGGTGCATTGGCGAGCTTGACGTCGCAGCTTCGAACGAGGGACTCCGTGATGCTCTTGAACGTCTGCGTCAATCCTTCCACACCCTGCGCGGCCGAAACCTCGTAGTACTTGAGCGTTTCATTCTTGGGATCGGGCGCTCCGCCTGCGTCGGCGAACGCGGTCAGATACGTCTTGTAGTTCTCCGTCCCCGGAATACCTACGACGAAGGTCTTGATGCCTTTGTCGCGAAGGTTCCTGATTTGCTCCAACACGCCTTGGTCGTCGAGGCAGAGCGTTGGACCTCCACCGCTGCTCGCCAAACTCTCCGCACAGCAATTGATCGTCTTCGTTCCGCAGGATCCTTGCTTGTCCATGTCGGCGGTGCAAGTTGCACTTTCGCACGTGATCCCTTCGCTGCAGTTGGGTCCGCCGTCCGTTGCGAGCATCACGTACTTGTCACCCGCCGGTAGGTTCACGCCCGGTCCATTGATGTAGTAGTCGTACGCGGCAGCGAGAGCCAAAGCCGTTGGCGTTCCGCCGCCCGGATTCGTATTCTCCAGCTTATCCAGAATTGCCGGCACCGATTCGGCTGCGTCCTTGATTGGCACGTTCACCGCAGCGCTTCCCGTGGGCAACTCGCAACATCGAAGACCGCAGTCCGCGGGGATCGGTTCCCCCTCGGAATACGGGTACATGACGAGACCATATCGCACTTGATCGTTCGAGCTCTGAAGAGCGGCGGTGAGTGCTTCCTTGGTTGCAGCCCACTTGGTCTTCCCGTTGAAACCCACTGGCGACTGATCGATGCTCCCCGACTTGTCGAGAACGATGAGCATGTGGATGTCGCTATAAACCGCAGACATGTTCGTCGAATTGCAAGCTTCACCAGTGTCACTGACGATGTTGAGGTCCTTACAGGCTTCAACCTCAGTGGTCGACGCACCACCTGCAGAGACCCCTCCTGTCGACGTGCTTCCGCCCTTGGCCTTCGCGCCACCTTTTGCGGTACTGCTCGCTCCACCGGAGGACGTTCCGCCTTCCTCGCCGCTCTTATCGCCACTTTTGTCGTCTTTTGCGCAAGACGGGATGAGGAATGCACCTACGAGACCTACGGTAAAAAGAGTGAGAAGAGCTTTCCGCATATTGCCCTCGTGTATCGACCGAGCCGTGGATGCCGAGCCCGCGCTTCGAGTGACGAAGCACGTCGGGTTACCGGTAGTGGCAGTCCCGACTCCAGAATCTAACATCCTTTTTTGATTTGTCCTGTGGGTCATTTGGCGACGAAAAAGCAAACCGTGTCAACGTTTCAGTCACGCAATTTGCTCGTTGGCCTAAGGAAACCGTGCTCACGAAAAACTCTATCCACGGCAAAATACTCGAGCCTGCGGCACAACGAACGACGCATGGTGGACGAAGAAGTACCTGAACCGATGCCTTGCGGCTCACGACCAAAAGCCCGTGAAATTAAGGGATGCATCCAACGATATCGATCGAAACTGCAAAATCTGGGGCGATTCGACAACGGAGGGTGGCGATACGATTTGTGGGCACACGTAGGCCACGAACGCACGTAAGACGGGGGCTGATGTCACGATGGTGATGCCGACAACGACGGCACGTCCTCTCGACGTCCGTCGTCCATCGCCAAGCTGCACTGCAAATGTTCTAGGACGACAGAACGATGGGTTGCCTCGACGTCATCGATCTTCATCACTCCAACTCGCGCGCCGCCGACACCTCGAACGTGCGCGGCTTGGTCAAAACCGCAATCGCCGTCCGTTGATGCAGGCGAAAGGAATGCCGGTGCCAACGGCCCGGCTCTCACTCGATGTCGATCGACGCGCACGCCTTCGCTACCATCGCACGCGTCTCCCACGAGCGTACTTCGCGCTTACGTCATGATTGCGGAGGTCGACGCCCGAGTTCCCTCACGACGCTCGGGAGCTACGCGCACGCCTGAATCACGCAATTCAGCGAGCCCCCTCACCTGCACACCATCGTGACGTAACCTCGTCGTGAACCTCCGCTGCGACGGCCTCGAGCGCCGCGGAGCCGTCCACATGGACGATGTGCGAGGAGTCATAGCGTTCGGCCTCGAGATAGGCCCGAGCCAATCGTTGCTGTAGCTCTTGCTTGTCGAAAAGCTCTTCCGGTCCTCCACGAATGGCTCGACGAGACTCCGCCACGCTGGCAGGCACGTCTAACACGATGGTCACGTCAGGAACGAGCGCGCGGGCATTGATTTGCTCGATCCATCCACGAGCCGCGTCGGGGTCCGGAGCGGTTGCCGTTTGGTAGATCAGGCTGGACAGCGTGTATCTGTCGCTAACCACCCAATGGCCCCGTTGCAGCGCCGGAAGGATTTCGTTGTCGACGTGCCAGGTTCGATCGGCGGCAAAGAGTAGTGCCAGCGTCGTCCAGTCGAGCGAGCCACCATCGAGACGCTTCTCGAGAGCAGCACGAAGGAGACGACCGACGGGACCATCCGTCGGCTCACGCGTCTCCACGCAAACCACGCCCGCTTCGCTCAGTCGTCGACACAGCAAGCGACATTGAGTGGTCGTTCCACTGCCATCGGTGCCTTCGAGCACGATGAATCGACCGCGCTTTTGGCTCACGAACTCACTCCCGTCACCGGCAGTACATCGGCCCCGAGAATCACATTGTCGATGAGTCGGGTAGCGCCGCAGAATGCCGCCACGAGAAGCGCCCATTCCGTCGATGAAGGCAGCAGTTCCCCGTCGGGTGTGGTCAAATCCGTCGCCGAACGCAACTCAACGTAGTCCTCGCGTAGTGAGGACTCACCAATCGAACCTCGAACGAGCTCCACCAACTTGCGGGTATCCCTTTCGCCGCCGCGATATGCGTGGTCCGCCCGCGCCAGCCCCCGAACGATGCCGAGAGCACGAGCCCGTTCGTCCTCCGAAAGGTAACGGTTCCGCGACGACAAGGCCAAACCATCCGGCTCGCGAACGATTGGGCATCCAATCACTTCGACGGGTAGCATGGAATCGACCGTCATCCGCTGGATGACTCTCAACTGCTGAAAGTCCTTGCGACCGAAGAACGCATGGCAGGGCCCCGCAAGAGCGAAAAGCTTCGCCACGATGGTGGTCACACCGTGCGAAATGTCCAGGTCGGCTCCTACCGCAAAGGCCATCGGTCAGTTTTGCTACGCTCACACGCGTACTTTCGCCCTTCGGATACATCCCGTCGACCTCTGGAGCGAACACGACTTCCACACCTTCGGCGCGACAGACTTCGAGATCGCTCTCGAGCGTTCGTGGGTACTTCCCGAAGTCTTCGTTCGGTCCGAACTGAGTCGGGTTGACGAAGAATCGTAACGCAGGGCGAGGCACCGCGTCGCCGCGCCTCCGCCATCAAGCTCGCGTGTCCCGCATGCAGCGCGCCCATCGTCGGGACGAGCCCCACTGTGCGATTGTCGCGTCGAAGCGCATCACATGCACGTCGGAATTCCGAAGGATCATGGACTAGTTTCATGTCACCTATCCGATTCATTGGGCGTCGGTACCGTCGCGAAGCGCATTGGGGCCAAACCCATCGGGCAGGGTCGGCTGCGGTCGTCGAGGTGGACTCTCACCTGTGTAGCTATGCTCGCTCGCCGGAAACACGCCCGCACGCACGTCCTGGACGTAGGCGGATGCTGCAGTGATCGCCGCCTGGCCGAGTTCGGCAAAGCGACGTACGAACTTGGGACGCAAATCGAGCTCGAGCCCCAGCAGGTCGTAACAGACCAAGACTTGACCGTCGCAGCCCGGACCGGCTCCGATCCCGATGGTCGGGATCGGAATCGTCTGGGTCACGCGGGTCGCCAATTCTGCTGGGATCCCCTCGAGCACGATGGCGTACGCGCCCGCTTCAGCGAGGGCCACGGCGTCCCGCAAGAGCTCGGTCTGCGCAGATTCGTCGCGAGCTTGCACACGAAATCCGCCAAACGCGTGGACGGATTGCGGAGTCAGCCCGAGGTGCCCCATGACCGGAATGCCAGCACGAACCATCGCGCGAACTCGGTCGGCATAGATGGAGCCGCCCTCGAGCTTTACGGATTCGCAGCCACCTTCCTTGAGCAAACGACCCGCGGCATCCACGGCTCGTTCCACCGAAGACTGATAGCTCATGAACGGAAGATCCCCACAGACATGTGCTCGAGGCTGCGTTCGAGCCACCGCGCGACCGTGATAGCAGATGTCGTCGACGGTGACGGGCAACGTCGTCGAATGCCCCTGGACGACCATCCCCAAGGAATCCCCAATCAGCAGGAGGTCGACCCCCGCGGCGTCGAGTAGCTTCGCCATGGTGGCGTCGTAAGCCGTAACGGCGCAGATCTTCGGACCCTCGGCTTTTCTTGCAGCTAGGTCGACGACGGTGATCTTGTGTTGGCTCATGGCACGACCGAGCCTATCACCCCCGCGACGAACCGCGAGCGAATCCACCGTCGCGCCTCGACGAGCATCGAGCCGCGGATGGCGCAGAATTGCCAATGATCGCACCCTGGCCTAACAGCCGCCATCGAGAAACGGAGCCGAGGTTGTGATCGTTCGTCGGCAATCGCGCACCCGAGCCACACCTTGGCCGCCACGTGGTAACGTCCGGGCCCCGATGGGAAATCACCTCGTCGAAGTCCGCAACCTGGTTACCACCTTCTCCACGCACGGCAAACGCGTCGTCGCTGTCGATCAGGTCAGTTTTACGATTGAGGCCGGTGAGACCCTCGCGCTCGTTGGCGAAAGCGGCTGTGGAAAGAGTGTCACGGCCCTGAGTCTTTTGCGACTCTTGCCAACCCCGCCAGCGGCGATCGAGGCCGGCGAGGTACTCTTCGAAGACGTCGATTTGTTGAAGCTCCCGGAATCACGACTCAGGGCAATTCGCGGTGATCGGATCGCGATGATTTTCCAAGAGCCCATGACTTCCCTCAACCCGGTCTTCACCATCGGGTTTCAACTGGTGGAAGCCATCCGTCTTCATCGAAAGATGAGTCGCAACCAGGCCAAGGCCCGCGCCGTCGAGCTACTCGATCTGGTCCAAATCCCCGCACCTTCATCACGATACTCGGACTACCCACACCAACTCTCGGGTGGCATGCGGCAACGCGTGATGATTGCCATGGCGCTGGCATGTGATCCCCGAGTCCTCATCGCCGACGAGCCGACGACGGCACTCGACGTCACCGTTCAAGCGCAGATCCTCGAGCTCTTGGCCAATCTGCAAGAGCGTCGAAAGATGGGTGTTCTCTTCATCACGCACGACTTGGGGATCGTCGCGGAATTCGCGCAGCGAGTGGCCGTCATGTACGCCGGACAGATCGTCGAACGGGCGTCCGTGGCAGACCTCTATCGGCGCCCGATGCACCCGTATAGTGCAGGATTACTTGGCAGCGTTCCCGCTCGCGTACTCGCGCGGTCGGCCGGCAGCGCGCCTCCGACGCGCCTTCCCACGATCGAGGGCGTCGTTCCCTCCCTAGCCCAACTGCCGAGTGGCTGTCGGTTCGCCGACCGCTGTCCACGCCGTCGCGAGCAAGGCGAAAACGCAGTCCGCTGCGATCGAGACCCGCCCGCGCTAATCGCTGTGTCCGAAGAACGCGCCGTGCGATGTCATTTCCCTCTCATCGAGGAGACCGACTGATGCTTCGCGAGACCGATTCCAACGCCGAATACGCTCCGCTGCCCACGCACCAGTCGGCCCCGACGGATCGGGTCGATACGACGCCGATTCCCGTCATCGAAGCGCAAGGTATCACCCGGAGGTTCACCGTCGGCGAGGGGCTCTTTGGAAGCGGACGAACGGTCCACGCCGTCGAGGACGTGAGCCTCCAGGTGGCGCGAGGGGAGACTCTCGGATTGGTGGGCGAGAGCGGGTGCGGAAAGAGCACCCTGGGACGTACGCTCTTGCGTCTCATCGAGCCGACGAGCGGAACGATTCGCGTCGAAGGCAGAGACATCACGCATCTCACCGCAAAAGAACTTCGCCCCTTGCGCCGACGGATGCAGGTCATCTTTCAGGATCCCTTCTCGTCCCTCAACCCACGAATGACGATTCGGCAGACCTTGACCGAACCGATGCGCATTCATGGGCTTTACCGCTCACGGTCGGACGAGAGCCATGCCATTTCGTCTTTGCTGGACCAAGTGGGCTTGAAACGAGATGCACTGGACCGCTTCCCGCATGAATTCAGCGGAGGACAACGTCAACGGATCGGAATTGCTCGCGCCCTCGCGGTGAAGCCGTCGTTCATCGTCTGTGACGAGCCCTTGAGCGCCCTCGATGTGTCGATTCAGGCGCAAATCATCAATCTGCTGCTCGATCTCCAGCAGAGCCATCACGTAAGCTATCTGTTCATTTCACACGATCTCGAGGTCGTGCGGTTCATCAGTCAGCGAATTGCCGTCATGTACCTCGGACGACTCGTGGAAGTCGGACCTTCCGAAGCGGTCGCGACGGCGCGACTCCACCCGTACACGAGAGCACTTCTCGGCGCCACGCCCGTCGCGGAACCGGGGAGTGGACGCAAGACACGGGTCTTGTTGGAAGGTGACGTTCCTAGCCCGCTCGCACCACCCGAGGGGTGCGCCTTTCATCCTCGTTGCTCCCGTGCCGAGCGAGGAAAGTGCAATCGCGAAATCCCCAAGCTACTGCCTCTCGGAAAAAAGGGGCACGAAGTTGCCTGCTTCTTCCCTGGCGATTGAATTTGCGCCGCAGAGTGAAGCCCCGAACCGCCGTTGACACACACTCAAGCAAGAACCAGTGCAGAGCGCACCTTGCCGGCCTTCTCTTCGCCCACGAGACGTCGCGCCAACGTGAGGGCAAACTCGAAGGCCGTTCCCGGACCGCGGCTCGTCACTATGCTTCCGTCTTCCACGACCGCCTCGGTTCGATAGCTGGCGGTCGACAACTGCACGCCTGGAAACGAGGTTGCCGCGCGCCCCGCAAGCAATCCCGCTGCGTCGAGCACCATGGGAGCGGCGCAGATGGCGGCGATCATGCCACCGCGGTCGTGCTGACGGAGCAACAATTGCCGAACGCGCCCATCGTCCCGCAAATGCGTCGCACCGGGTTGTCCCCCGGCAAAATGACGACGTCGAAGTCTCCGTCCTTGACCGCATCGAGCGACTGCTCCGCATGCACGACGATTCCCCGTGACCCCTGGACGGCCAAATCCGAGAGCGCGGCGGTCGTTACGGTCACGGAAGCTCGACGCAAAACGTCGATACAAATGACGGCTTCCATCTCCTCGAATCCGGGTGCCAGAAGTACGAGCGCGTTCGCCATGGTCTCATTCCTCGCTGCAGCGGACCCGCGAATGGTCCACGGGACCGGCTCCGACGTCAATAGTCGCAGCAGGCATCGCTCGCGATTCCGTGTCGGAATGGCACGCGTCGACCAACGCCGGCGGCTCCCTGCCTCGCGGCTCCCTTGGGGTCGGAACGTAACAGAATCCGCGCGCTGCCCACGATGAATGCTGCGCCTCGCAGCGGCCCCGCACGGACGTTTCCAGCGGATTTCCCGAGTTCAGCAACGTTACTTCGGCATGACTCGTTCAGGGACGGCAGATGGTCCCGAAAATCGCATTCGAGGCGTTCGAACTCGACGACCCGCCCCCGGGTGCGTGCAACGAGAAGGGCCGCGCCATCACGAGCCAGTGGCTCGGCACCAGCGAGCAACGGGTCAGCGACGAGCACACCGAGTTGCGCCGCGCCCAAGTTGTAGGTTGCAATTTGCATCTCGCCGGCTCGACCCGCGGCGCCGATCCAGACGAGTTCTTCGGGGCGCGGTGGCGACGATACCAAGAGTAGTGGCGCGCCGGCACCGACTCGCTCGTCTTCGAGCCGAAGTCGAGAGACGCCGCCGTCGGGGCGTACCCGGGCGACTTCAATCGCAACCTCCTCGACGCCAGGTGCACTCGTCGCATCTCGATAAGCAACGAGCGCGCCGCCGTCTGCCATCGATTCGAGCTCGAACGCGACGACATGAGCACCAGGTACCGTCACCGCGATGGGCCGACCAGAAATGCCTGCGTCGGTGTCGAGTGAAAGCAGTTCGACGCCTCGTGAGCCGAGGTCGACCACCGGTGTCTCCTCTGCCGAACGGTCTCCCTCTCGGTTCGCTTCCGAACCCGCTTTGCTCGCGCCACTGGCTACGCCTGTGCCTCGCGCGACGAGCGCTGAAGGCCCCTTCCCTTTGGCGGCGAGATATCCGAGCCAAAATCCCCCCTGACGAGCGACGATTTGCGGCGCCTCGGCGTCCACGTCGGGCGCGCTGGACCAAACCTTCGAGGCCGTGATTGCCGCCGCACCAACCGGACCTGCGCCTTTGCCAAGCGGGGCGATGCGCGTTCGCGTTGCCCCGAAGGCCACGGTCGACCAACGCACCCGGCCTCGCCGTGAATTGCGCTCCAACTCATCCCAGGTAACGACCGCCACACGGTCCGATGCGCTCACGCCGAATACGGACGAGTCGTCGTGCTCCTGCGCCATCGACTCGATCCACTCGACGGAGTTGCGCTCCCCTTCGAGCTCGAGACGCCCCACCTTGACCGTGCGTCCGCCGGCGTCAGCGTCCGCCATGGCGATGAGCAGCGCATTGCCCAAGGCAAAAATGCGTGGAGGCTCCGCGTCACCGTAAACACGTCCGAGATCGATGACCGAGCCCCGATCGACACCCGGTTCGATTCGAGCCAATACCGCATGGCTCTGGTTGTGCCGGTAGTCGATGGCACTTACCCAGAATCGCCCCCGAGCGACGAGTGCGCTCCCGAGTGTCGTGGAAAATGGCAATTCCTGCTCGTTGTCGGGTTCACCTTCGTTCGATGCCGACTCGCCAGCGCCACTCCCCAACGTGAATGAAGCGCCTTTGCCGGGAGCTCGACAGCTCGCCCGTCCATTCGGCGTCGCCGGACCCGGGTTGGCAGAAGCAGAAGCGCGCGCGCTCGGCCCCGCGTCCGCAATCGACCCCGTGGCCCGATCCGCGGACTTCTTCGAGCATGACGAAATCAGCACAAACAGCCCGAATTTCGAGCACTGAGCGACGGTTCGGATCCATCTCGAAGCTCGCAACGACATCGTTGTGCTCACTACCATCGCCTGAGCCGATTGCCACGTCCTGCTCCTTCGACAAACGTGCCTTGAATCCAAGCATCAGGCCCTGCTAGCAGGTGTTCGTCGTGCCGAAGCGATCCAACGTCCCACCTCCAGGCTACGAGCCCAATCCCCTGTTGCGTGTCGCCTTCGATCGGCTTTTCGCCAACATCGAGGTCGATAAGCCGTGGCTCCGAATGCAAAGCGAGCTCTCGAACCGCGCCACCGTGGTTCACGTGCTCCAATCGTTGAATTTCGTCGAGTTCCTCGCCCTCGACCACATCACGAAGCTCCACTCGTTGCCACGCATTCGCTTCGTGAGCAATCTGGGTCTTTGGGTGCTAAATCCAATGGGTAAGGGTTGGCTGAACGCACTTTTCCCGAAGCGAAACCACGACAGTAGCAAGGACTTGGAACGCGCGCTGAGCTCCGGGGGGTCGGCGGCCTTTTTTTTGAAGCGTCGCGCAAACGTCGTCGAACTTGCAACTTCTGGGGCTCGCTGGCTTTCGACGGAACTCAAGGAGGGCGACCGACTCGTTCGCGCCCTGCTCCGCATGCAGCGCGAGAGCGATCGCCCCATCGTCATCGTGCCTGAGCTATTTTTCTGGACCAAACAACCCGATCGCGACGGTGTTCGAGCGCGCGATTTACTCCTCGGTCCGCCAGAGTCACCAACCGCAAGTTGGGCTGTTGCCCACCTGCTCGCTTCCGTGGGCCCGGTGCGCCTTTGCGCGGCTGATCCACTCAATCTGGCCGAATTCCTCGCGCACAACGCCGGACTCACCGAAGAGGCACTGGTGCGCCGGCTCGTCTACGCCATCATGCGCAGATTCAGCCGCGAGCGACGCAGCGTGATCGGACCTACGGTGAAAGCCCCGGAGCGGATCCGCGCGGATATCGTGCGTTCGCCCCGAGTCCGTGAGCTCATCGACGATCTCTCTCAAGGGGATCCCGCGCAGCAGAGTCAGCTGCGCCGACGAACCCTCGAGATGCTCGAACAACTCCAAGCAACCCCCGATCATCACACGATGCGGGCGCTCGGACAATTGGTCCAGATCCTGTTCAATCGGATCTACTTCGGAATCGACGTGGATCCAGCAGACATCGAACGTCTTCGTGCGGCGACGCGGGAGGGAACGCTCATCTATCTCCCGTCGCACAAAAGCCACGTCGACTACCTCGCCATTTCACACCAGCTCCAATCACTCGGGCTTCCGATTCCGATGATCGCGGCAGGCGACAATCTCGATTTCTTCCCGATGGGGCCCTTGTTTCGCCGAAGTGGCGCCTTCTTCATTCGACGGTCTTTCAAGGGGGACAGGCTCTATGCGGCAGTCGTGGACGCCTACGTGCGTCGCCTGATTCGAGATGGCTTCCCACTCGAACTCTACCTCGAAGGTGGACGAAGCCGGACAGGCAAGCTCTTGCCGCCCAAGCTCGGTCTACTCAGTATGATTATCGACGCGACGCTTGCGGAATCCCAACGAAAGACCTTCTTCGTTCCCGTGAGCATCGGCTACGAACGCATCATCGAAACGGACAGCTACCATCGCGAACTGACGGGTGGTGAGAAGTCCAAGGAAAACGCCGTCGGCCTCCTCAAGTCACGGGGTGTGCTGAACCACCGTTACGGTCGCATCAATCTTCAGTTTGGCGAGCTCATCACCCTCGAGAAGATGAAGGAAGAGCTCGGGGTCGACGTGACCGAGCCACTCAAGCCCGCAAAGCGCCGCGCCGTCGTATCACGACTGGCAAGTCGCGTGATGGAACGAGATCAACAACATCACGGCGGTCACCCCAGGCGCTCTTACGGCGCTCGTACTGCTTTCGCATTCCCAACGGGGACTTGCCCACGAAGACGTCGTGGCTCGAGCAGGGCGCTTGCTCACCCTCCTGCATCGAGATTGCGCGAGGGTCACCGCAGCGACGGCAACCCCGTCTGGCAATCTCCGCCCCGAAGCCATTCGCGAGGCCTTGCAGATGTTCAGCGACGGCGAGCTCGTCGCCGTCCACGCGACGGGCACCGAGCCGAAGAGGAGTCGTCCAGCAGCAGGACCGGGCGTGTTCTACGTGGTTCCCGACGACAAGCGCCTCGCGCTCGACACGACGAAGAACATCATCATTCACTTCTTCGTGCCAAGATCGGTGTTGGCACTCTCTCTGCTGTCCTTATCGGGGCCGAGCTTGACCATCGAGCAGACGGCTCAACGTTTTCGCGATATCGCCGAGCAACTCGAATTCGAATTTCGCTGGCCACCGCGAGACGGACTCGGCGAACTCTTCGAAAGGGTGCTCGGGGAGTTCGTCGAACTCGGGATCCTTCAACGAGAATCCGACGGACGCTTACGTCAGGGGGCGGGAAGCCAAGGCAGCACCACGATCCAGTGGCTCTCGATGCTGAGCGCCGTGTTGGTCAATTACCTCGAAGGCTATCGCGTGGCCGCGCGCGCGTTGTCCACCGTGCTCGAAGGCTCTCTACTCGAGAAAGACTTTCTCAAGCGCGCACTTCACGTCGGGCAAAAGATGTACTTTGCCGGGGAAATTACGCGTCGCGAGGCCACGAGCAAACCCATCGTGCAAAATGCGCTTCAGTCATTCGTCTCTCGAGGCGTCGTCCAGATGCAAGCTGGAACCGTCGCGCTGGCAGAAGCACACCGCAGCGCCGAAGCCGTCGAGCGCGTCGAAGCTCAATTGCTCACGTGGCTGCGAGGCGCAACGTGGTGAGTCTTCCGAAAGACGCGGCCAAACCGCGCCATACGGGCAAGACACGCGCGCGAGCTCCCTTGCTTATTGCCTTTGGGCTGATTGGATGCTTCGGAACGCCCACACCACTTGCCCCTGGGGTGCGCGGTTCGGTGGGGTTGCCCTATCACGGCGTTCTCACCAACCCCGTCGAGCTCCCAGTGCGAGGCTTGGGATTTCAACGTTATCGACCATACGGAGAGCGCAATTACGGAACACGTGCGCTCGTCACGGCAATTGCGCGCGCGGCAGCTCGAGTCCAATCTGAAGCGACGGACTCCCCGCCGCTCGTCGTCGGAGACCTCTCCGCCAAGTGGGGCGGCAAAGTGAGCGGACACGCGTCTCACCGCACGGGTCGAGACGTCGATCTGCTCTTTTACACCACCACGCTCACGGGGACACCAATTCGGAGCCCCGGGTTCCTCCATTTCGGTGCCGACACCCTGGCGCGAACGCCCGAAGGCAATTACGTCACACTCGACATCCGGCGTCAGTGGTTGCTCGTCCGAGCGTTGCTCGAAGATCCGGAAATCGACGTCCTCTGGATGTTCGTCAGCCGCGACGTCGAAGCCTACCTCATCGATCATGCGCGCAGCATTGGTGAACCCCTAGACATCGTGCTCAAGGCGGAACGGGTCCTCCATCAACCAAGGGACAGCGCCAATCACGACGACCACGTGCACCTACGCATTGGCTGCACCGAAGCGGAGCGAGTGGCTGGCTGCAGCGCTGGTGGCCCAGCGTGGCCGTGGATCTCCCATCCAACTGGGGAGGAGCCAGAGATCTTTCTGCCTTGGGATTCATCGCCAATTGCGGAAGCCTCACGACAGTAGCTTGGCCTTGACGGCCGCGCTGTTGAGACAGCACAAGTGAATGCCGCACGAGACGTTCAGCGCCGCGGCAACGTGCTCGCGGCAACGTGCTCGCGGCAACGTGCTCGCGGCAACGTGCTCACGGCAACGTGCTCACGGCAACGTGCTCGCGGCAACGTGCTCGCGGCAACGTGCTCGCGGCAACGTGCTCACGGCAACGTGCTCGCGGCAACGTGCTCGCGGCAACGTGCTCGCGGCAACGTGCTCACGGCAACGTGCTCACGGCAACGTGCTCACGGCAACGTGCTCACGGCAACGTGCTCGCGGCAACGTGCTCACGGCAACGTGGCAAGCTCAGACTTAACATTTGCAGTGCGTTGATGAATGAAGCTCTTCATGTCGGAGAGTGCACCGTCGAAGTCCTTCTTCTCACCAATTCCGACATAGTCATCAATGACACCAGCGAGCGCATCCACGCGCGAAGTCAGATAGGTCTCTTCGAGAAAGGTCTCCATAGCGCTGCGATATCGAGCGACGTATGCACTCCTAAACGCGGGGATCCGCATCATCTTCGTGACGAGCGGTCGAGCGGTTCCTTCTTCGGGTAGGCGCCCCGAATACTCCTCGAATCCATCGAATTGGTAGAAAATCGACGCGTCCGTGCCCATCGGATTCGAGTGTCCATTTCTGCGTCTGAAACGTCGCGTCCATGTCCCACGGAATGAACACCCACTTCCCCGACGCAGGGATTTGGTAGAGCCAAAAGTTCTTGGGACGTTGGGGATAGCTGTCCCAATGGGACATGAAGTTCGCCACCACTAGATAACCGATGAACTTTTCCGTATCGAAGTTCTGACGCACGAATGTCTCGAACTCGCCGTCACTCGTTTGGTTGATCCCCTTCAAGAACCCCCTCAGGCTGGAGTAATCCGTTGCCTTCACCGGATCATCGTTGTTCGTCATCTTCCGATAGTGCATTTCGTAGTCGGCGTCGTTATCACCCAAGTATTCCAAAGTGGCGAAATAGCGCGGCTCGTTCGGCACGTCGTACGCGGCCTTGAACAGGTCGCCCGAATCGTCCCCGAATTTGTCGGATAGGAAATCCTTGTTGTCGGGATCTTCGTATCGCAAATAGACGCTCGGTGTCCCACCATTGACAGCCAAGCGAACGTGCATCGCCGAGGGCACCTTGACTCCTGCAAAGCGCATCAGATCGTAGGCGAGCTTCTGTCGAACGTGGGGCTCGTAATTGAAGTTCCACTCGCGACGACCTTCGTACTTGTGGTCCTTCGCGAACTTCAGCTTCCAATTTCGCTGGGAACGCCCAGATTTCATGAGCGTCTGCAAGGCATACGCTCCGCGATAATTCACGTCGATCGGATCGAAACGCTCGCTGCCTTGGACGAGTGCTCCGATGACGTCGGGAGCGTCGTATGGATCGGCCTCGAGCTTCGCGAGATCCGTCGAATTCACCTCCAGTTCCAGCGATGGAACGGAAGTAGGAATTGCGTTCAAATCGACCTGTTCCTTCGGTTCCACGTACGGAGCGCTCGTGCTTCGGGCCGTACTTCCACCGGTGGTGCCGGCGGGTTTTCCACCGGAAGGAAGCGTCGTCGAATTCGAGGTGGTCGAGCCGCCACGAGCGCTGGATTGCCCGGACCCACCAGAAGCACCGCTTCCCCCCGCGCCCGCCCCCGAATGGCCATCCTCTCCGGAACACGCCAAACAGCAGAAGAGGACCACGGCCAAACCGACGGAGAAGCAGCTTCTTACGTCCATCATGCTCGAATCACCTCGTGTCGTGGGGTCCCGAAGCAGAAACGAGACCGCGTTCAAGAGACGTCCTGACGAACGCGTCGCGGGCGAGCAATGGCCAATCGTTTTTAGATTCAAATACTTACAAAGACACACCTCATCAGCAGCGCACCCGATACAATCCCTAATCCAAACCGGTAAGTTCTTGAGGGCTCAGGAAGTCCCAACTACATCCAATCGAAAAAGACGCGACGGAACTGAAATCGCTGAAAGTCCAGTCACAATATCCGCGCGTCCAAAACCAGACAGCCCTTCACATCGCCAGTCGTAAAGAGCGATTACTGGGTGCGGCTCGCTCCCGTTCCTGCTCGCCACCGTCGCGCGTACCAATGGATGCCCGCAGCAGAGAGCAAGCCGATGCCTCCCATAATCCACCAGATCCGACCAACATCGTGAGTGGCCAGAAGCGCGTTCGTGACGCTTCCTTCCGGTTGGCCCAAGTGCTCGACGAGTCGGCGAAAGGCTTCTCCTTCGGGGATCCGCGAGAGTTGCTCCTTCGACCATCCCACGTCCGAAAGCATGAGCCGCGACAACCGTTCCTTCGACGCGAAGTGGTCATATAGCATGGGGCCTAGCTTTCCCTCGAGCGTCCAACCTACTGCAAGTGGGATTTCGGGAAAAGCCGAGGTACATGGCCGTCTTGTGGGGCGGTGCCAAGTTACCGACATATTCGCTGAATTTCGGACTTGAAAGCATTTCCCCGACACTGAAAACGAACACGGCGATGACACTCGTCGTACCAAGGACACTCGCCCCAGAGAGGAGCATTGCCAGACTGGCAAGCAACGTCCCGACGATCATACTGGTCGTCGCCCGAACCTTTCCGCTCAACCACGCGAAGAAGAAGCAGGTGGTCATGATGAGCCCTGCATTCAGGTTCAGCATCCCCTCTGGCTGGATGAACTTCCCCGTTGGATCCACCCCCAAAAGGAATCGAAGCACTTCATTTGCACGCCATGGGCTCCAAATAGGAGCGAGATGGGCTCTCTCGTGTCCACCCAATCGCGGATGTGTAGCGGCAGCACATCGAAGAGGGAGTTGAACATGAACCAGAAACCGCTAAAAACGACAAAGTACGTCCAAAGGTGAGGCTTTCTCAACTCTTGCCACGCGTCGACCCAAAGGCTGCGGTCCGAACTCTCCTCGGACACAATCGCTTTTTTGGGTTCTCGATAGGTCAGAAGAAGCAATAAATTGACGGCAATGATCGCTGCACAAGCAAAGAAGACGCTTTGCCAGTGTAGCCGACTCCGTAGAAATGCCGCAACGAGTGGCCCAATCCAGCCGCCGACGTTCACCAGCTGATAAAAGATCCCCCATGCCATAGAACTGTTGTTCCGGGTTGTCGCAAGCACGAGAGTTCCCTGGATTCCCGGTTTGAATATCGCCGTGCCCGTGGCCAAAAATAGCGCACCACAAAAGAAGCCGACGTAGCTTGGCCAAGTTGCCATGATCAGATAGCTCGTGATCTTGACGAGCGTTGAAATGAAGATGGTGCGCTTGTACCCGATTCTGTCCGCAACTCCGCCGATGAATACCGGTAGGATCGATTGCACTAGCGCCCACAACATGAAGATGTCGCCCAGTGTACTTGCCGAGACCCCGAGACCGCCGCGACTTCGCGCGTCCGTGGCGTACAGGGCAGCAACCGTCTTTACTCCGTAGAACGCGAGACGCTCGACCATCTCCATTCCACCTACGATCCAAAACACGGTCGAAAGCGATGTTATCGCTGCCCAAAAGCCAAGCTGGGGAACGTCGAAATCGCCAGTGTCATTGCCATTGGACTTCCCAGAGTGGTCCAGGTCCGGTATCGCGTGTGCGCGTTCGTTCTTTCGAAGCATGGGAACCCGCGGACTTTAGCCTCACCGGGAAGCCCGATCGAGGAAGGATTAAGCTCCTCGGCGCGGCGTATGACTTGCCGCGGTTTCGGTGATACGGAGCCGGCAAGGTCCGCGGTTCCGGCGACTCGCGGGAGTCGAAACGTCGGGGTAACTTTCAGTTCGACATCGCGGAGGGCGTCGGCCCTTACCTTCAGTGTGCGCCGTTGGTGAGTTCTGGCTCGCACACGTACGACTTCACGGCTTTCGCTCACTTTGGCCCAGCAACGGCCCCCGCAGTCCCTCGCGCCGAACCGAACTGAATCGAATGACTGGGGCCCCCAGATCGCAAGGGGGCGAGCTCAGATGGCTCCAATGGATTCTCTGCTCGATTCGATAACCTTTATCCGGGATCAGGAGGGCGAACTTCGAATCCGACCTGGGCACAGAATCCCCGACGCGTCGACGCTTATCGGAATTCGCGTTGCTCAATGGCGCGGCGTCGGCCCCACCTACCAACGACGTTCGCGTGTCGCATCATCCGGCGCGAAGTCGTGCCAATACCTCGTCAGCGGCACGAACACCGTGAAAATGCGCTTCGTCCAATAGAGCCATCCCAGACAAGTCGGTATGGGCAAAATGGAGCGCTCCATCGGCCCTTTGCGCTTGCCTCCGAGCGTCCCCGAAAATGAGCCCCGGAACCGGGCGCACCATTGCGTGCCCCCAATGCCAAACATCCATTCGCGTCACTTTGCTCGCAAGATCTGGATGGGCGTTCGCAAGTTCGGCGACGACCGCGTCCCACGCAGAAGGTTGGTCAGCAACAGCGAGCCGATGCCGTGCGTATTTCGGATCGGAGTCGACGAACGGTTGGTAATAGCTCAGGACAGTCCTTCCGTCGTCTTCGAGCGTTTGGTGGGTCGCTACTACGTACCCAAGCGATGCCCCGCCATAAATGACGTTATCCCACGCGAGGGGATAACCCTTCGAATCGAGCCTTCGGTCGAGGTGAAGATTGGCCACCAGCCAAGGACTATAGGAAAACGCGTCGTAGTACGACGGCGCTCGCTCCCGATAATGACGCACCACGTGCTTCGTCACGAAGGTCGGCGTTGCCAGGATGACCTGACTTGCCTCAATGACTTCGAGACGATTGGTGCGAGCATCGAGGACTGTCACCCTTGCACCGTTTTCACCCTGAGCCACGTCCACGACGAGCCTGTCCGCCTCGAGACGACCACCGATGCACTTCGTCAGGTAGCGAACGATGCGACCATTCCCCTCGGGCCACGTCAGAAAGGGCGCAGACGCGCCGCCGGGCTCGGCAACCCGAGCGGCATGATAGAAGAGCAACGCCCAAGCGCTCGTGCTTTCCAAGGACGTACCGTAGTCATCTCGACAACCATATTCGAGAAACCATCGTAAAGATTTCGAGTGGATTCCTTGACGAGACAGCCAATCCGAAGCGCTCAGCCGATCCAAGCCCGCTATTTCCGCGGCATCCGAGCAATGAGCGACAGGTAGAGCAAATGCTCGACGTCCGCGAGCATCTCGAAATCCGACGTATCTCGCGACGATTGCCTGAAAGCGGCTCCACTGCTCGAAATCCGACTCCGCCATGGTCGCAGTAGGAAGCAGCCCTTCACGCCACTCTCCTGAAATGAAGAGTCGTTCTTCTGGATCTCGGACCAGGTCCTGCTCACGGCCCCGCAACGCTCCGTCGGCCAAGCGCTCGACGACCCCGACTTCTTCGAGCAGCTCACACAGCGACACGTGATCCCGACTTGGAAGCGGGAGGTAATGCGCTGCCCACGGATACGGCACCACTCCATCGGTGCCATACGTGCAGGTCCCCCCAGCACGAGCCTCCAATTCGAAGAGAACGAAGTCGTCGTGACCACGGCGCTGTAAATGCCACGCAGCTGATAGTCCAGCGATTCCGGCACCTACGATCACGACGCCAACTCGCCGTGTCGGGGCGCTCGCCGGCAGCTCGCCGATGTCGCGAATGCGATGCCCGAGCTTCATCGCTCCCCCGACGACGCGCCCAGGAACAGGCCGTGGAGGTCGGTGGCGACATGCTGCCATACCGAGCGACGTCCCAAGCAGTAACGTCAAACAATCACGACGACTGAGACTCGGCAACACCTCAGACCTTCGACTTTCCTCACGAACCAGTGCAACAAACGGTGATTGGCGACTCCCCTTCCACCTTGCCCTCGGTAACTGCAGGTGACGCCGCGCACGAAACGTCACCGTCGGGCGTGATTGTCGTTTGGAAGTAACGCGTCTCGGTCTGTTCGGTAGTATCCAAGTACGCCGTCGAGCCTGACGCCTTGTTGTCGGTGGAGATGGCCACGGTACCGCCAGTACAAGTGCTATTTGCGGCGTAGTCCTCGATCCTGGCCGTGCCGGTGTCCTTCGACCAGGTGCATGGACACTTGCAAGTCGAGCAGGTACGTCGGTCCACGAAGGATCGGTAGAGCCTAGGCTTCTCAATCGTCGCATCCAACGGGACACGTGGCGTCAGAGGATTCCGTGTAGATGCAGATCTCGGGAGAAAAAGGCTCGCTCGGGCGTTTTGCGCAAGCCAGGTCGTCCTCCGCACAAGTGAGCTCCTTCTTGGGAAGCTCACAAAGCATCGCTACCGAAGAATGGGTCGGACCGACTCCTGTCGTCCCCACCGACACGGCTTCCTTTTGGCCGCCCGTCACGTTCACTCTGAGCGGCATGATGAACAGGTACGGACACTCCACGTTCTTGCAATGGGATGACACGAATCTGATGGGTCAATGTCGCCTTGTCGAGAACGACTCTCTGACATTCCTCGTGCAATTGGATATCGCAAAGGGCTGGGTCTCCGAAGGCACAAGTGCCCATGCCAGGATATTCCAATCGAAAGTGAACGTTCTTATCGATGCCACGAACGTCACCTCTGCATTCGCAAGTCGGGCACGACAGTCCATCGCTCGTCGGCTCAAATACGAGCGACTCGTATGTGGCAACGGAATATCCGCCGGATTGAGCGCAACTCGGCGGAGTGTCGGCAACGGAGCCTGACCAATACGCTACGGGGCCGTGCCAATCCCCACCAAAAGCTTTCACGCAACGCCATCCACTCGCTCGGCAGTCGTCGTCATCGCAATCCGTGAAGCCGTCTCCGTCGTCATCCTGCCCGTTGCCGCACTCCTCTCGCCCAGTCGTGCCGCCAGCTCCAGCATTCCCGCCAGCCCCACCGCGACCAAATTGGTAATCCGGAAAATGACAAGCCGACGCCCACCCCGAGGTGACGAGTGTCAGGCCCACCAAGAAACCGAAACGTCTTGGGCTTTGCATCTCCTTCACCTTAGAACTCACTGGAAAGCCCCAATCCCATCGTCGAAGGCCCTGCGTGGACGTAGACTCGGGCGCCGCTGCGGCCAGGTTGCGGAGCGGCCCTCCGATTCCGTCCCCAAAACTCCCAAGCGGCCGCGCCGAGCGCTGCCACGCCCACCCCCAAGCTAACTGGGGCCGCCCAAGAGGCGAAACGACCTCGATCCGAAGTGGCCCTCATCTTCTCGGGGCACCAACCGTCGGAACAAGCCTGCTCCAAATCGTCCACCGCCTTCGCGCGAATCACGAAAAGGATCGCAGACGCCGCCACGGCCACTCCGCCGAGTCCCGTCGAAACGTACGCCCACGTCCGCGGAGGTTCGACCACAGCCCGTTGCGCCACGGGGACGCCCTCGCGTTGCGACGTTGGGGCTGGCGCATTGGCCTCCACGTTGACGTTCAAAGTCTGCCCCTCGGAAGCATTGATCTCAAGAGAGCTGACCAACGACTCCCCGTCGAACACGGAGATTCTTGCGGGGACCGGGATCGACTGCAATCGGACTTCCCAGCACCGAGGGCCCCAGCCGAACGCCATCGAGTTCGACCGCGGTCTTACCGGATGCACCCGAAATGTGGAGAAGAATTTTCGGAATCTTGGCCTCGAGCGCGGAACGTGCTCGCTCGAACTCCTCAATCTCCGGCAAGCCCAAAGTTCTCGCTTCCGTGGCCGCTACCCGATAGTCCCCGAGCGCCTCAGTCAGTCGACCCAGGTACTCCTTGCAGCGCGCCAGGTGATAGCGAACCTGGGGAGTCAGGCGAACTTTCGAGACTTGCTGAAGTTTTGCAAGTGCAGTGCGGTAGTCTCCAGCGACTTCGAGGGAGAGCGCCTCCTGAAAAAGCCCGCGTGCACGATCGAGCTCCTCAGAAGACTGAGCCGCTGCACGCGCGGAGACACATAGGAAGATGAGCGTGCTCCCGAGCGCGATGTACCTTCGAACCTGCATTTGAAACAACTGAAGCCTCGCACGCAAACGCCAGTATCTTAGTCAATCCAAGAGCATCGAGCCCAGTGGAATCAGTCACTGTTGGCCAACATCATACCTTGGCGCACACGGCCCCTCATCGGCCCCGTCCGCGCACTTTGCACCGTGGGGATTGCTTTTCCCAACTCCTGGCGGAGTTCGCGAGAGGGGGCCTCCTGGACCGTCAGACTCCGGCCAACTGACGTTCTGCCTCCGCGACGAGCCGTGAGTAGGCGTCGAAATGATCATCCGAAGGACCCAAACTCCGCCGCGACGTCCCGGACGCATTCGCCAAGGGCGTTGCCGCTCGAGGCGAACCCACCGTGTGCGAGGCAAGGCTCGACGTTCGGAGGCAACGGTCTACACGTATCGATGCGCGTCTTGCCAAGTCATCGACAAATCGGTCCAAACGCTCGGCAAGGTTCGGGATGTCGAGGTACTCCTCCGGAAAATCGAGTTCCCTGGCGTCGATACGAGCCACCCAAGGAACCGTGGCAAAGTGCAGATCCGCAGCGGCAAACACGTCGATTTCCGTGGGAGAGCGAGGCTCCCGAAAGACGTCGCCAGAAACCGTCGAAGACGCGCGCAGGCCAACCGTCGCAGACGTGGGGCGAATGGAAACTCCGCTCGCGCTCGGGGAAGACGCTTGAGTCGTGCGACCGACGTGCACCTCCCCTCGCACGATGACGAGCAGAGCCCCATTGGGGACCGTCATTTCACGTTCAGCCAATCGCAAGAGCACGGCTTCTCGCAAAAATCGAATCCTCCGCAAATAAACGATACGCCGAGCAACATCTTGTCCAATCGTCACCGGAATCCCACACGCAGGAAGCCCGTGCTGCCGAAGTCGACGGATCAATCCTTCGGCTTGCTCGTCCGCTGCTATCACCCGAAGTACCCCCCACGCTCCTGGTCGGAGACGTGCACGAAGATCGTATGGGGTAAGTCCCGTTTCCTCCGCTAACGTGACCAACTCACGTTCGGTTCCCGCAAATCCTGGGCCGAGCACAACGAGCATTCCAAACTCATTCGTATCATCGTCCAAGACGCCGGAATAGCCCAAAAAGCGCCGCGGATGCCAACGTAGTCCGAGTCAGCGGAAGCCTCGTATTGCCGACGTCGCGGTCACGCTGCTTCGCTCGGTGGACAAAAGACGCTACGGCGCCGCGAAGAAAAAAAACGAACACTGGGTCGGATACCTTTTGCAAGGTCGTGCAACGCAATGCGGTGTCGTGATAGAAACGACTGAGCTCGAGGAAAAACCGATGACCGAGTCCTTCATTCGTCCCCTGGTCGCCTCCTTCGTCTACTCCTTGCTCGGAATGGCCGTCTTTGCCCTCGGCTTCCTCATCATTAGTTTCGTCTGTCCCTTCTCCCTTCGCAAAGAAATCGAAGAAGACCAGAATACCGCTCTTGCGATAGTCATCGGAAGCATCCTTCTAGGTCTTGGCATCATCATAGCGGCCGCCATCCACGGATAGAGTCTCTCAGCCTTGCAACCAAGTCCGCCTGATGGCTCACGTCTTCGTGCACGAGTGCTCTTGGCGATGGTTCTCGTCATTGCCACCGCTGGGCTCGTTTACGAACTCGGCATGGCTTCCGTTGCGAGCTACGTACGAGGCGACTCAATCCGGCAGTTCTTCATCGTAATCGGCGTCTACTTGTCGGCGTTGGGCTTTGGTGCGTACCTCTCCAGATTCATTGACCGAAAGCTTGCAATATCGTTCGTGCAGGTCGAGCTCGGGACGGCGCTCGTCGGCGGACTCTCAGCGCCCATCCTGTTCGTCGCATTTTCATACGGGGCGACGTTCGAGCTATTACTCTTGCTCGTCGTCACGACGGTTGGAACGCTAGTCGGAATCGAACTGCCCCTGTTGATGAGAATCCTCGAACGTCAAATGACGTTCAAAGACCTGGTGGCACGAGCGCTGACGTACGACTACGCGGGCGCCCTCCTTGGTTCTCTCGGTTTTTCGCTATTCCTCGTTCCCAAGCTCGGTCTAGCGCGCTCATCGATCGTATGCGGTATCCTGAATGCCTTCGTTGGGCTCGTGGCAACTTGGTTCCTCGTCGACCCGCAGGAGAACGCGAATCGCCACATGGCACGAGCGAGAGTCATCTCGATAGCAACCGTTTTGCTTCTTGGTGGCGTCTACTGCTGCGCGCCGCGTATCGTCGCATACGGTGAGTCTCGTTTGCTCGGGCCGGTGACGACCATTATCGACACACCTTATCAGCGGATTTCGTTAATCGAACGAGAAGGTGCGGACGAACTCTACCTCAATGGTCACTTGCAGTTCTCGTCTCGTGACGAATGTCGATATCACGAGGCGTTGGTTCATACGGCGATGGCACTTAGTCCGCACCCGGAACGGGTTTCTCGTCGGTGGCGGCGGTGACGGGCTCGCAGTACGCGAAATCCTCAAATGGTCCAGCGTAAGATTGGTGACCCTGGTTGATTTCGATTCGGCGATGACGAAGCTGGCACGAGCCATCCTCGACTTGTGCGCCGAAACGGCTTCAGTCTGCTGATCCTCGTGTTGAACTCGTCAATCAGGACGCCTTTTTGTGGGTCAACGATGACCAACAAACTTACGACGTGCTGATTCTCGATTTTCCAAATACCTGACCGCTGACATTCGGAGTGGGCAAGCTGTTCTCCGCAGACCTTCTAGCCGCTCCATCAAACGACTCCTCAGCCCGAACGCAATCTTGGTGGTTCAGTCGACCTCGCCACTAACGAGCAACGAGAGCTTTTGGTCGATTCGGATGACCATAGAATCGATGGGTGTTCGACACCTTGCCGTTGCGCGTCTTTCTGCCTTCCTTTGGCGACTGGGGCTTCGTCATTGCATCACTTTCACCTCTGCCGCCACGCTTCCCGGTGCTGCCCAAAGGAGTCACTTCGTGTCTGGATGGAGCAAACCTCGACCTGCTACGTTTGTTCCCTACCGACGCACGGCACAGGACATCGAAAGTCAATCGCCTCGACAATCAGAGTCTGGTCGATACCTACGTGAGAGAGGCAGCCCGCTTCGACTGAGCCGTCACGATTCGAATGGATTCCGCGGATCGGAGCTCGACTGACGAAAGATGCGGGGGTGTTTCAATCCCGCCGAACGCGTCGACCCGTCGACAGAATCCCGCTCGAGCGTCGCACCGGTCGCGAATGACTTCAGCATCAACGTTGAGCCATTGCTCGCTGTCTCAGCGATTGCCGAACGAGAAACGCTATCCGACCCGATAGTTCATCTAGAGGAACACTGTCATCGGACAACCCCGCTTGTTCGATCGCACGCGGCATCCCGTATACGACGCAGCTTGCTTCGTTTTGCGTCAAGGTGAGCCCGCCGCAGGAATGGAGCGCGCGCACCCCTTCCAATCCGTCCTCACCCATCCCAGTGAGGATGACCGATAACACATTTCCCCATAGCACTGTACCGCAGAGAGAAAGAGCACGTCGACCGACGGACGAACGCTGTTGACTGGAGCGTCATCGCTCAAAACGATTCGCTTTTCGCCGCGTCCTTTCTCCGTCTTGATTCGACATGTGCCTCCCACCAGGAGCAATGTAAACGGTATCTGGCGATATGATGAGTGCGTCAGAGCCCTCAACGACTGATACGCGCGATATGCGATTTAGGCTTTCCGCAAGAGAAGCAGTGAACACCGGTGGCATATGTTGAACGACCAATACCGGAATACCCAAGTCCGCGGGGAGCGCGGGAATCACTTTGGCAAGTGCTTGTGGCCCGCCGGTGGAGCTTCCGATGAGTAGCGCGTCGATGCAACGCCCTGGTTTGGTCGTCGCCAACGACACGACGCCCCCGACGAGAGAAGACGATGCTTCCTTGCCGACTGAAGCCGCTCCCTGGCCTTGCTCGAGCGAACGCATCCCGCGTCGCTCGAACTTCGAATCGACGAACGACTCACTCGTCGAACCGCTGGATACACTACGGTCCCCCCCCAACGGCTGAGCCGACCGCGGCCTCAGACTCGTCCGCTCTCCGACTTTCAATTGTCGAGCCAAGGTAAACCCGCGCAGAACTCCAGAAAGCTGTGCGACGAGTTGCTTTCGATTACGCTGAACGTCTCCCGTCTCCGCCTTCGGAACGGAGTCGAGAGCACCAAGCTCCAATGCTCGCATGGTCATGTCCGCCGAGTGCCAATCGGCGCCGCTCAAGAGAACAACGCCAATTGTCGGCCACCGACGCCGAATCTCACGGAGTGTCTGGCGAGCCCCCCGAGCTCAGGCATCTCCACGTCCAGAAGGACGATATCGATTTCCAGCTGCTCCAAACGATCAAGAGCAATCCGCCCGTTGGCCGCGGTTCCAATGACCTCTGCCCCAGCAATCTCCGCAACGACGTTCTGAAGGATACGTCGATAAACAACCGTGTCATCCACCACTAGAACGCGTAGAGACTGCTCGGCCATCTTCAATTGTGCTCGTTCTGGTCCCGCATCGATGAGTCCTTCTTGGTGTTGGACACTCTCACGGTCCGCGTAACGAATAAGTCACGTCGTTCGCTCCACGCTCCAACCGGTCGATTTCTTGCGACAACTCCCGGAAGCGGCAGCAACCTGGTTCGTGAAATCATCGAGAACCATTCCATCCGAGGCAATCTCGCCAGCAGACGCGGCGGCAGCAGTCGCCGCGCCTTTGACGCGCCGCACGCTGTCGACGAGACCGCCAATGGTGTTGGCAACCTCCGAGACGCCGGACATGGCCTCCATGACGTTCTTCGAGACATCGTCCGAGCCACCTGACATTTTTTGCACACCGGTCGTGACTTCTTCTGCACCGCGCGCCGTAGTCGCCAAGTGACGTGCCATTTCACTCGTTGTTGCAGTTTGTTCCTCGACGGCAGCAGCAATGACACCAGAGATGTTATTCAAACGTTCAATGTGCCCCACGATGTCTTCAATGACGTGCACGGCTTGACTCGTATTGTCCTGCATCTCTTCGACACGTTCGCGAATGTCCTCGGTCGCCGCAGCGGTCTGCTTGGCCAGCTGGCATTCTTCGTTGGCAACCACAGCAAACCCCTTGCCCGCATCACCCGCAGACGCAGCTTCAATCGTCGCGTTGAGCGCCAACAAATTCGTCTGTGAGGCAATACTCTTATCATCTCGACGACCTTGCCGATCGCCTTCGCCGATCGCCCTAGATTGTCCATGGTAGCCGCAGCACGTTGCGCACCCTGTGACGCGTCATGGGCAATCTCCGCGGCCTGACTCGTGCTCGTTGCAACCTCGGTCAGCGATGCCGACATTTCGGTGACCGCAGCCGCCACAGCGTTGACGGACGCGCTGACTTGATCGCTCGCGAACGCGAATTGCCGCAGATTCGGGCGGACATGAAGTGGTCGTGGAGCTCACGCTCGCAACATTCGCACTCAATTCCTCGGACGCGGCGGCGACACCACTACCTAATTCGAGAACGTCGTGCGACGCCTTCGCCAGCTCTCGAGAGCCGAGCGCCCCCTGTTCCGCAGTCCGCGCGAGCCGCTGTGCGCGTGCGTGTGCTTCGATTGCATGCTCGGCGACGTTCGTCCGGTGGTTCCGAGGACGGTCAGCATCTCGGTCACCTTCACCATTTTGTCGAGCACCGAGCGTCTTGCGCTGGAGTCGATCAAGCGCGCGATCGAGCGACTCACCGATTCGACGTTCCAATTCGGTGTCATGAATCCGACTGTCTGGACCGAGTACCTCACGTCGAACACCCCCTCTTCGAGCGAGCGAAGCACGGTGGACAGCGATTGCCCTGCTCGAGCAGGCGATGTGAACGAGGGCCTCTCGGTAAGCAGTCCAACACCTCATTGATGGCTGCGAGCAGCTTTTGGTCCTTCGGGCGAACACAACGAAAAATCGGCCCGAGCATTTGGCACGCCATTGCGAACGCTGACTACGAGCCTCAGGAGACTTCGTCATAGGCAGCCCGATACTTGTTCCTCGCTGTACTTTTGGGGGTTTCCGGAACTATCGATGCCGACATTCGATTTGCCTCTTTTCGCGTTTCATCCGTTCGAAGTCCAACCTCGACCCTTGCGCACCTTGACACTCATCTGGCATCCAGAAGCTGACGCAAGTCGAGTACGAGTAACAATTCATCAGCCAGCAAACTGACTCCACTCAGGAATCTGCGTTCGAGCCCAGTCACGTTGGCCGGCACGGGGTCAACGGCGCCGTCGTTTACCTCCACGATGTCACCGATGCCGTCGACTCGAAGTCCCACGGCATCTGCGCACGTAAACAGATCGTCGCGATGAACGCGGGAGCGCACGAGAGCAAGGTCTGTCGTGGACCGAAGCATGATATCGTGTGTGGGACCGCCAACTGCACGATTGGAGAGTCCAAGACGCTCACCGAGATCGAACAAGGTCACGATCTGACCGCGCAGATTCGCCAGACCGACGATGTACGGCGGAGCCAATTGAACCGGCGTACAATCCAGACAAGTGTCAATCTCGCGCACGAGCAGAATCTCGATTCCAAAAAGCTGCCGACCAACCCGAAAACTAACGAGTTGTCTCACGCTGCACGCTCCGATCTCGGATGTGCAAAGACGACCAGCTGAACCGGGTCGAGCATCGTCGTCAACACGCCGTCGACGAGAGTTGCACCTTTGACGCCCGGACCTTCGAACAGCGCATTCTGTAGACTCAACTCGAGATCCATCGCGTCGAGGATCCGCCAGACCAGAATACCTGCCGTGGGCTCGACGGCACGCCCCGGCTCCATCCTGGGTATGAGGAGATAGACCTCCTCCGCAATGTCCGGCACACCCGTGACGGGAAGGAATGATTCGAGTCGCACGAGCGGTAAGCCCACGCCTCGATAACATACGTAATCGCGACCACCAGAACGACGCAGATCGGCCTTCGATACGCGTTCGAGCCTCAGAACTTGCTCTTGAGGTACGAGGTATTGGTCCTCGGGTGAGCCGGCAAAGAGGATTACCGACCTCTTGGTTGCAGCACTTCGTCGCGTACCTTCCGCGACAACGGCCTCAGCGGCGCTCGTCGACGCAAACCGCAATCCTGCACGAGACGCGACCCCGCTCGGATCGAGAATCATGGTCACCGTGCCGTCGCCAAGAATGGTGGTCCCAGCGAAACAATCGATCCCCTTGAGGAAGTGAGGAAGGGGCTTCACCACGATCTCTTCGGATTCGAAGAGCTCGTCAACGATGAGCCCATAATGCTCCGTGCCAGTACGCAAGACGAGTATGTAACGGTCGCGTCGCTCGACATCGCCGCCGTCGCGAATCGAAGAAGACTCTGCGGCCGCCTTCTTTCCGCCAAGGACGTCCTCGACCTTGACGAGCGGGAGCAAACGTTCGCGCAATCGAAGTGTCAGCGCGCCATGTAGACTCTGTATCCGTTCGCGCTCGTCGTCGGCTCGCACCCATACTAGCTCCACGATGCTGGCTTGCGGAACCGCGAATCGCGCGTGATTCGCTCCCACGATGAGCGACGGTATGATTGCCAGCGTCAATGGCAGGCGCAGCTGGACCGATGTGCCGAAGCCGAGTTCCGATTCGATCTCGATCTGCCCGCCGAGCGACTCGACATTGGTACGCACGACGTCCATACCGACGCCTCGACCGGAAACATCGCTTATCTGATCCGCGGTCGAGAACCCGGGCATCATCAACAGTCCAACGACGTCACGTTCCGTCATCTTTTCGGCCGTTGCGGCAGCGATGATGCCCTTTTCGATGGCCTTGCGCAGTACCTTTGCGCGATCGATTCCCCTGCCATCGTCCTCGACGATGATTTTTACTTGTCCACTCTCGTGAGACGCGCTGAGGAGGATACGACCTACCTCTGGTTTCTTGCGTTTGCGTCGTTCCTCGGGAGTTTCGATCGCGTGATCGACGGCATTGCGCACGATATGCGTCAAAGGATCGACCAGTGCTTCGATGATCGACTTGTCGAGCTCGACGTGGTTTCCCTCCGAGCGCAGCTCTACGTTCTTGCCCAATTGCCTGCCCAAGTCACGTGCTACACGAGCAAACCGACCAAAAAGCGACCCAATCTGCTGCATGCGCGTCTGCATGATCCCCTCTTGGAGATCCGTCGTCACGCGATCGATGTGCTGCAGAATGATTCCCAAACCAGCAGACTTGTCGGCTTGTTCTTTCAAAGCGCGCAACAGCTGATTGCGGCCGAGAACGAGTTCACTTGCCGAATCCATGAGTTGGTTCAACAATTCGACACGAACGCGGAGCGTCTCCGCTGCTTCGCTCACGCCATCCTTGCCGGCGCTGACCGCTCCAGGGCCTTGCGCTACTTTGGCGAGTGCGGCCGCAATGTTGGGCTTTTCCGACGTTGCCCCGGCAATCCGCGCGTCCGTTGCTGGGCTCCCCGTCGCGTCTTGGTTCGCACGCGCTTGAACGGGCGCGCGCGGCTGAAGACTCGAACCGGATTGAGCCGACTCCCCTTCGGGCACAGCTGGACGCCTGTTGGCACCATCGACAACGCGCTCGGTTGCTTGCGTCTCAATTCCTTCCTTCGTTGCCTTGGACTCAAACGCCTTCGCTCGTTCGAGAGCGTCGGTCAACGCGTCCGACGAAAGTACGGTTGCTCGTTCGAGCGGTTCGATTCGCGAGTCTATCAGCCCGAGCGTCGAGGTTACGAGGGTCCTATCGAGCACTGTCGCGAGAACGATCCTGTGCTGCGCCAGGCTTGTGCCCGAACTTCCACCTTTGCGTTCGCTGCGTCGTTGTAACACTTCGCCGACCGCCGCACACGTAGCTTCGAGCTGCTCGATACTTTGCTTTTTCGGCTGGAGGTCGAGTTCCTCGGACACGTCGATTCGATAGATGCGCTTGCCGTGGGCTACCGCTTCGCGGACGCGAGCTCGGATGTCTTCGACTCCGCTTTCCTCGTTGGTTGCCCCACTTCTGCCCCGGGTCGATGGCCCGCGCGCCGCAGCCGGTGCTTCTGCTCTTGAAGCGACAGGAGCCACAGTTGCGACCGTCGACGGTGACGTTGCCTGCGTGGGTGCCGCGACTGCTTCGACCGACGGCGCGCTGACCACTGCAGGAGCTTTCGGAGCCACGAGCAGAGCTTCGAGCGCGGCTCGTTCTCTCGCGCAGTCGACCGAATCGCTGGTTCGAACGTCGTCGACCATCTTTCGAAGGACGTCGACACCACGCAGCAATGCGTCGATGACATTGGGTGCAATTTCGAGTTTCTTGTCCCGAATGAGCATCAGCACGTTTTCCATGACGTGGCTGAAGTCTTTCAAAGACTCGAACGCAAGAAACGCAGCTCCGCCTTTCGTGCTGTGAATTGCGCGAAATACCCGGTTTACGATATCCTGAGCTGTCGACGAACCGAGTCGTTCCATCTCGAGCAGGTCGGGTTCTATCGCGGAGAGGTGCTCTCTGCTCTCTTGGACGAATTCCTCCAGGATCTCGAGTTCGTCTTCCTTCATGGACAACCCAAGATCGAACTACGGCGGAGAACTGACGCCGATTAACCCCCGTAGGGCCGACACTTGCTCGAGCTGCGCTCAGCTTGACTGTCGAGCTTTGGCCCTGCTCCGAAGGGGAACGTCACACCTCCACGTTCACGCACCGCAACCCAGACAGCGAGTGTCCCCGAGACGTCCGAGTCAATGCGACCGTCGGTCGCCGATGGCAAGGGACACCAGCGACGAAGCCCTCTAGCTCTCGCTCATCTGCACAAATCTTCCAGCGGTTCTTACGGCCGGGACGGTATCGCCGTACTTGTTGAGCAACGGCAACCCTGATTGCCGCACCGCAGCGCGTCACGTGACGGAGAATCCTAAGCCCCCCAGTCGTCGCCTTCGTACCGAGGATCCCCCGGTTTCGACAATTGGCCCCATGTCAATCAGGGGAATGTCCCTGTCGGTTCAAGGGCCCACGATGTCCCCGAGCGAATTTGCTCTCTTTCAGCAATGGGTGGAAAAGAACTGTTCCCTGTCGCTGCGAGAAGACAAGAAGTACCTTCTCGAGACTCGGCTCGCGCGCATCCTCGCGGAATACCGCTGTGAGACGTTCATGGAACTGTATCGAAAGGTCGGAAACAACACCGATCCGTCGCTCCGCGATCGCATCGTCGATGCCGTGACGACCCACGAAACGCTCTGGTTTCGCGACGAGTCTCCCTGGGAAGCGCTTCGACAACAGGTACTTCCAGCCTTTGCCAAGCAAGCGCGAGAACGGGGAGAGCCGGTTCGCATTTGGTCCGCGGGCTGCTCAACGGGACAGGAACCGTATTCCATTGCCATGTTGATCGATGATTTCTGCAAGAACCAACGCGTTCCGGGGGTCTCGCCAGAACTGTTTCAGATCGTGGCCACGGACGTCTCTGCGCCTGCTCTCGTGCTTGCCATGTCGGGGAGATACGATGCAATCTCCATGCGACGCGGCTTCAACGTGGGTTTCGAATCCTTCCGACAAAGCTATTTCGGAACAACGGGCAATGTGAGCACTTTGTCGAGCGAGATTCGTTCCCGCGTTCAGTTCAAGCGCCACAGCCTCCAAGACTCTTTCGCAGAATTGGGAACGTTCGACCTCGTACTCATGAGGTATGTGACAATCTACTTTGCCACGGACTTCAAGCAGAAGCTCTGGCCTCGCGTGTGTGCGTCCCTACGCCCCAACGGGCTTTTGCTACTCGGAGCCGCAGAGACCTTGCTAGACCACGGCACCGGGCTCGGAATAGAACGCATCGATCGAGCCTACTTCTACCGCCTCAACACCGGGGGAACCCCATGACCGAATTGTCAGCGGATCACGTTTTGGCCGTAGACGACTCTCGTATGATGCTCAGACTCATCCGGGGAGCGATCGAGGCGATGGGATACAAGCCGCTCGAGGCAACGAACGGTCGAGAAGCGCTTCAGGTCCTCGCCCAAAATCGCGGACGCGTCGCGCTCATCCTGCTCGACTGGAACATGCCCGAGATGAACGGAATCGAGACGCTCCGAGCATTGAAGTCGGACCCCATCCATTCTCCCATTCCGGTCATGATGGTGACGACGGAGAGCGAAAAGCATGCTGTAGTCGAGGCAATACGCACAGGTGCGAGCCACTACTTGACCAAACCTTTCGCGCAACAGGACCTGGTGCTGCGCATGATGGAATGCCTGGGTCGAGGCTTGGAGATCTAGTCTACCGATGTCCTCGATTCAGCTCACCCGAGACCAAATCCTCGATGCCGTGTGGCATACCGATCAGCTACCGCCGTATCCGGGGATCGTCGCAGAAGTCGAGAGGGAGCTCGCGAAGACGGATCCTTCACCCGCGCGAATCGCAACGATTCTTTCCCGAGACCCAGCTCTCTGCGCTTCGATTCTTCGCGTTGCGAACTCTGCCGCGCACGCGGCGCGCTCCGAGGCAACCACCGTAGGCCAAGCGATTGTCCGCTTGGGTCTCAGACAAGTACGACGCGTGGTACTTACCGCGGCGCTCGTCCAACGTTGGCCGGCACAAAAGGGCGTCGACCAGCGCGCATTTTGGAATCACTCGCTGGCTGTAGCTTTCATGGGTCAGGAGCTCTGCCGGTTCACCTCGATCGCAATCCCAGGTGACGTAAAAGAAGCCATCTTCACAGCTGGCGTGTTGCATGATTTGGGTGCAATGGTGTTGGCACGCACTTTTCCCAGTCAGTGCGCAAAATTGAACGAACTACGCACGGAAACGGGGAAGAGTGTCGTCGCGATCGAGCTTGCCAACTGGGGCATTGATCACGGTGAAGTCGGAGGCATCGTTGCGTGCCGTTGGCATCTACCGGAAGCCATGCGAGACTCGGTGGCATTCCACCATCAACCTTGGCAAGCGAGTCCTGAGCACCGCCTCCTGACGCGGATCATTCACGTGGCAGATTTTCTCTGTAGTTGCCAAGGCGTCAATCGGGCGGAAACGACCGTCCCCGACGAGTTCGACAATGCAACATGGGACGCCTTGGGACTCCGCATCGAACAGGCACATAACTTATTCGAAACGGTCAGTCGACAAGCGGACGTGTCGCGCGAATGGGTGGCCGCTATACAGGGTAGCGAGAAAGAGCAATCATGGAGACGGAGTACCTGAAACCGTTCGTCGAAGGCGTGACAGAGCTCGTCTCTACGATGCTCCAGAGTGCATGCAGCATTGCGCCGCACGAGGGCCCGCAATCCGCAGACGTTTCCGGAATCATCAGCCTCACCGGGCAATCACCAGTACAGGTTGCTTTGTCCTTTCCACGTACGACCGCTACCAAGATGGTCGCTCAGTTGCTCGCCATGGAGGAATCCGAGGTCGACGATGCGATTCTTGGCGATGGCGTTGGGGAGATGGCGAACATCGTTGCTGGGATGGCAAAGAGCCGGCTTTCGAAGGAGGACTGCCCCCTGCGGCTGTCTCTGCCATCCGTCATCGTCGCGAGCGGACACGTTCTTCCGTTCATTGACAACAGCGACGTGGCCCATCTCCACCTGGTTTCCGACTTGGGTGAGTTCTCGCTGCGTGTTTGTCCTTCCGCGACCCAGTGACACCAATCGCTCCCCCGGCCCCGGCGTTTTCATTCCATCGCCTCGCGTGACTGCACTTACATCACTCTTGCCTGCCGCTCCGCCCGCGTCGTCTCGTTTTCGCGACGCCAGGCTCGCGCCCGAAGCTGTTCGAAAAGTTTGCTACGTTGCTTGGCCTCAGACCAGTGGCAGCCATTTACTCCCGCATATCTCGAGATTGCGCCGACGAATGTTCCGCAAGCGCGGTAACCTCGAGATAGCAATTTCGCTGCAGCCCACGCCGCAGCTCGGGTGCTAGCGAAATTCGCTCCGGACATGCGCTCCCACTCTTCCTCGATGGGAAGAATGTGATGGATCTGCCACAGCGAACGTGCGCGATGGTGGATCTCGCCCGTACCGGCGATGCGGACCGGATCGCATTCGTATGGTCTGCAATTGCCTTCGTGAACGTTTTTCGCCAGGCGCGACTCGGAATACGCTTGGGTGACGAGCAGAACGCCCAATTCGAGTGATGTTCCGGGCCAAATGCGCTGACATTGGCTGGCGGTGTCCGCAGACGAGCAGGTTGCGGCCGCCGAAACGTCCGCGACGGCTTCGCCGATGATCGAAAGTCGAGCAAGCCGAGCATCACTATCCTCGTGATCGAGATGATGCGCAGGCAGTCCCATCATGATGTATATGAGTGTGTCCCGAAGCACCAGGACTCCATCTATCGCACGCCCATGAACGCTCACACAAGCTTCAATAGCACCTCAGACGACTGACCGATTCGAGGGCGGTAGCCTCAACACTCCGATTACACACAAGATTACTCCATGAACACTCTTGCAGGCGTCGAGGGCTAAAAGCCCGGGTTCGAAATGGGCGGCAAGGTGTACGCGGGAGCCGTCGCATCCCCTCGTTGTGGGAGTGTTCGAGGCTTCGTGTCGCGCTGCGGCTTGGTTTCGTTTGGCGCAGCTGAAGGCGTTGTCAACGAGTCGGGCGTTACAGCCTCAGCGCTGGGCTGTTTCACCGGAGACTCGATTGGCAAAGCGGTCGACAGACTCGCGGCTGAGCTTACGACAGAAATGAGGTCTGATGTTGCGAGCTGCGGCGTCCGCCAACGCCTGTCATTCACGGTCTGACTTACCCATGCGAAAGTGGCCCCAAAAACGGCCGCAAGCAACGTGAGGAGCAGGGCACGTCGAGTTTGGGGAAACCAATCTGCCGCACGACGAACGTTCGTCGATGAGCGGATTCTCCGAGCTGGCTATCGAAGTCCGTTCGAGCGGGTTCCGCCATCAGGTTCAAATCGAGGCGCGTTGCGTCGGGGTCCAATTCCAGATTGGAAACGTGCCCGTCTCCTCCGCTAGACCTAGGGGTGTCGGACGCGTCTGGCGACGACCGTCGCTCTCGAGCGATCGGAGACGAGCGTTCTGCAAGCGGTGCCCAACGACTGCCACTTTCTTTGGGTGTTCCGAATCGTTCCGGGTCGCGACGCAGATGGGGAGCTCGCGTGATCTCCTGGGTCACCTCCGCGACATCGGCGCGACGAATCGCTTCGCGAAGAAAATCTGGCGGAATCGGCTCCACGCGTTCCAAGACACGACGTGACGAATTGTCCGATCTCCTCGCTTCGAATCCTTCCAATCTCGTCTTCGATGCACGACTCCAGTGCAAGTTCCATCTCGCGGGCTGATTGAAATCGCTGCGACGGATTTCGCGCTCGAGCGCTCGCAGGATGATTCGCTCGAGTCCCTCGGGTATTTCCGGAAACGCATGAGCGTGG
The DNA here is from genome assembly GCA_049840955.1 of Polyangiaceae bacterium. Lineage (GTDB taxonomy): Bacteria > Myxococcota_A > Polyangia > Polyangiales > Polyangiaceae > FEN-1139. Next base: position 320 of record JASGIX010000067.1, on the reverse strand, counting down.
AGAAACCACTGGCCGATCGGAAATCATATTGTGCAGCGTAGCGATGTCGTTTTCGCCGCGGAAATGGATGTCGCTCGGCTACGAGCTGATAGAGGACGATCCCGAGCGAAAAGATGTCCGCGCGCCGGTCAAGCGAGTGACCGAGCGCTTGTTCGGGAGCCATGTACGGCGGCTTGCCTCGCGCGTGGCCGATTCCAGTCGTTTCCGCGGTGCGACCGGCCACTTTTGCAACGCCGAAGTCCAAGACCTTGGCAACGCCGTCGTAGCCGACCAATATGCTTCTGAGGCGAGACATCACGATGAACCAAGCCAAAAGGCTC
>JASGIX010000066.1:0-177029 GCA_049840955.1 Polyangiaceae bacterium | reverse complement strand
CATCGTCGAAGGCGTGATGGGGCTCTTCGACGGGGTTGATCCGACGAGCAACCACGGCTCCACGGCAGAGATGGCGCAGCTCCTCGACGCGAACGTCGTTCTCGTCGATGCGCACGCCATGGCCCGTGGTAGCTTTGCGGCGACGGTCCAGGGTCTCACCGTCAATTCAGCGCGGTCTCTCGGTATCTGCCGTCATCGCGAACCGCGTCGGATGCGTCCCACGGTGAACTGTTGGGTAAGGCACTCGCGTCGGCAAATCTTCCTCGCCTCGTCGCGGCCATTCCCGAGGGTGCGTTTCCGAGTCAACCCAGACATCTCGGCCTCGTCGTCACGGACATCCGACCCCTCGATGCACTTGCAGACGCCGCGGAACGTCACTTCGATTTGCAGCGCGCATCTCGCGCAGCGAGCAAACCCCGATGGCGCTCTCGCGACCGAGCGAAGATCCGACCACGAAGATCCCGCTCCGTCTCGCGGTGGCGCGTGACGAAGCGTTTGGGCTCTCGTATTCGGATTTCGAGACGGCTACGAAGCGTCACGGCGTCGAGTGTGGCTCGAGTGCCTGCCCCTTCGTCATCGATGTGTTCCGTCGGACGCCGACGCACTTACTCGCCCGGCGCAGGACCGAGCTTCACGCCCGTTCTAAAACGGCCCCTTCCTCGAGCTGCTGCTTTCGTAGGCGCCATGCCCCGTGTACGCCGAGTGTGGCGGCTTGATGCTCCTCGGAGAAACGTTGGTCGACGAGGACGGGCACGACAATTGTTGTCGGGCGTGCTCCCGGGTGCAGCGTGATGGCGGCCCCATCTTCGCTCGCGGATACGCCGAGGTCACTCTTGGATGAGAGCCTCTGGGGAACGCCGGAGATTGCTGTCGTGGTCACGAGTTCCACTACTCGAGCCTCGAGCTCGACGAGGCACGCGCCCAAGATTGAAGCGTGTCTACGACGTCGAATACCGACGTGGCACCAAGATGGTCGAGGACTCCAGCGAGGAAATGTCCTCGGACGCTACGTCCACTTGCACTTGCCGAGCCGCCCTGGAGCAACTCGTCTACTTCTTGAAGAAGCTCGCCGCCTGACGCCACATACCGAAAGGAAGGTCCTACCGTGAACGCTACCGATTGAATCCCCGAAGCGCCCGAGCTCACGTTGCCGTCGGTCGGGCCTGGGCAGAAGACTATCTATGCGGGCATCGGCGTGCATCGAGAGCTCAACTCTTGATCGGGACGCAGCGCCTGATTGATCGATTTGCCTCGAGCAGGGGCGCACCGTCTACTACACCATCACCGAGCTCCTGCTTCATTGCATCGAGACGATCCCGGCGCGACCCTGCGTCGTACTCGTTTCGGGGGATCCCGGGACGTCGGACATCACCTGGCGTCCGTGCGCCGCTTTGGACCGCGGCGCTGTCGCGTCGAGCCGGGCGTGAGCGCCATTCAACTGGCATGCGCCAACCTCGGCGTGACCTGGCAGAACGCCGCCATCGTCGACGTCCAAACCTCGAAGCGCAACGTCTCGCGACGCCATCATGGACGGATCTGGTGGATTCCTCGACGGGCGACGGAACCGAGGAGCGCTCGATTGCGTCGCTCGTCGAAGGAGCGGCAGGCACACGTATCTCGCCAAAAGATCCAGCCTTTCGACTCAATCGATTCGTGGGATTCCGCCGAAGGAGCTCGCCACGCTCGCGCCGCATCCCCGCCGGCTGCTCGTCGTGACCAGACGGCGCTCCCCGACGCGTGAGCGCGAGCGCCTTCGCACACGGAAGCCCTTCCAGGCGTCACAAGGAAAGCTCATCCTCGTCGGCGGTGGTGCGCGATTGGGCAACAGTCGGTTCGCCCTGGCCCTCGCGGAAAGCCTGGGTCCTCGTCGTACCTTCGTCGCAACTGCGCAAGCCCTCGACGGCGAGATGCGTACGCGCATCGAGCGTCACCAGCGCGAGCGCGAGCTGCGCGCCTTTCGCACCGTCGAGTGTCCCCTCGCCGTGCCCGAAACCGTCGCGGTGAGTGGATCAGCGGCTATCCTCATCGACGCCGTCGGACGCTCTGCGATCCCAATCTCCTCGGCGAGGAGCGCATGGATGATGAAATCTCACTCGCGTCGACGAGCTCGTCGCGGCTGCCGTGAACGCAACCGTTCCAGTGATCGTGGTAAGTAACGAGGTCGGTCTCGGCCTCGTTGCCATGAACGAACTCGGCCGGCGCTTTCAAGATGTTACCGGATGGGTCCACCGAACGCCTCGCCGCAGCCGCCTCGGAAATCTACTTCGCAGCCCTAGGCTGCATGATGTGTCTCAAACCTTCACCCCTTCGCCTCGTGTCCGTGAAGATTTCTAGAAGTCCAATGACCCTTTCGCTTCCCGCCATTCCTCGATTCGACGAAGACGCCGTTGCACGCGCCCTGGCCCATCAAAACCAACTGACCAAGCCCCCGGGCAGCCTCGGACGACTCGAAGAACTGGCGGTGTTTTACGCTGGCGCCAGAGGTGCATTTCCGATTGCGACCCCAACCCGCGCCTTTATCCCGGTGTTCGCTGCCGATCACGGCGTCGCCGCCGACAACGTGAGCGCGTTTCCTCCCCACCTGACGGCTGCCATTCTCCAAAACGTCGTCAACGGCGGCGCAGGCGTGTGCGTCCTCTCTCTCGTCAATTCGACGTCGAGCTCCTCGCCGTCGACGTTGGGATGACCGGAAGATCTCGACGCCGAGCACGAAAGCTCGCCTACCTTCGCTGGTTCACAAGATCCGGCGCGGCACGCGCAACCTCCGTGTCGAAGACGCCATGACCGTCGAAGAAGCCGAGCAGGCGCTCGAGCTCGGCGTCAAGATTGCTCTCGATCGCGCAGCAGCTGGCGTGGAAGTCGTCGGCATCGGTGAGATCGGGATCGGGATATGACCGCCCTCCGCGGCGCTCATTGCCGCGTACACCGGCAAGACTGCAGCCACCGTTACCTGCAAGGGCTCGGGAGTCAGCGACGAGCAGCTTGCGAAGAAGATCACGTCATTGACGAAGCCCTTGCGCGAATTCAAGGGCGAAGCGATCCCTTCGAGATTGCGCGCGCCCTTGGCGGCCTCGAAATCCTCGCGATGGCAGGCTTCGTCATCGGCAGCGTCAGCGCCCGCGTTCCCGTCGTCATCGACGGCGTAATCGCGTCCGCCGCATCCCTCGTCGCAAACGCCCTTCGCCCCGGCGTTGAACGCTTCGCGTCGCGTCCCACCGCTCGACGGAACCTGGCATCGTCGCGGCGCTTGCGCACCTCAAGCTCAAGCCGCTGCTCGAGCTCGAGATGCGGCTCGGCGAAGGCACCGGATTCCTGCAATTGCATTTAACTTCTCGCGCCGCGCTTGCCACCAGCAACGAGATGGCCACGTTTGCATCTGCGGGGCTTTGTAGAGAAGAAGATGCAGCAGCTGTCAGCTGTCAGAGCAGCTGTCAGCTGTCAGCTCTCAGCTGTCAGGTCGGAGAGCTGGGAGCTGGAAACCTGTAAGCTGGGAGCTGGTACTGACGGGAGCCGGGAGCTGGGACGAGACTGGGAGCTGGGACTGAGACTGAGCACTGCCGTCAGCTGATAGCTGTGACTGTGACGGCAACTGCAACTGCAACTGCGTCGGCAACGGCATCCGCAACGGCATCCGCAACGGCAACTGCAACGGCAGCCGCAACGGCAACTGCAACTGCAACGGCAACGGCAACTGCAACTGCAACGGCAGCCGCAACCGCAACGGCAGCCGCAACCGCAACGGCAGCCGCAACCGCAACGGCAGCCGCAACCGCAACGGCAGCCGCAACGGTCGCCGTCACCGATGCAGCGGCTGATGCTGTAGCAGCGGCTGGTGCTGATGCTGTAGCAGCGGCTGGTGCTGATGCTGTAACAGTGGCTGGTGCCTGATGCCGATGCAGCGGCTGGTGCTGATGCCGATGCAGCGGCTGGTGCTGATGCAGCTGTTTCAGCCGCACGCGAAGTGGCGTGTGCATGGCCTTGCGGCGCACCTTCCGCGCCACCGCCGATATTCGCGGTGGTTGATGCGCCTGCGATGGCACGCAAGCTGCGCCGGGGGATGATGGACACACCACTTCGCGACCAGCTTTTGACTCAGATTATGGGCATCCTCACGCAGCTGGACCCTTGGCTTGATATCATCGCGCGGCGCGATCGCGATCTTGCGTCGCAAGCGCGGCGCGCGCTCAGCAGCATCGCGCTAAATGCCGCCGAAGGATTTGCACGCAAGCGGGCAACGCGCGGCTTCGATTTTCCTTCCAGCGCACACGCCCCCCTAAGGCTACGCACTTGAACTCGCCGTCGTGTGGGGCTACCTCTTGACCAATCAATAACGTCCATCGGCCTTCAGCGCTACGTCGAAGGCATCGGGTTGCCGACGGTAGCTGCACCGGCATCGGCAACCGCAACGGCATCGGCGCACCGCACCGGCATCGGCGACCGCACCGGCATCGGCGACCGCACCGGCACCGGCATCGGCGACCGCACCGGCACCGGCGACCGCTCCGGCATCGGCATCGGCGACGGCAACTGCATCGGCGCCAGTCCCAGTCCCAGTCCCGGTCCCAGTGTCCCCGTCACCGTCCCGGTCCCAGTGTCCCTGTCACCGTCACGGTCCCAGTCCCGGTCCCGGTGTCCCTGTCACCGTCCCAGTCCCGGTCCCGGTGTCCCTGTCACCGTCGTCAGCGTCGCATGAGCCCGAACAGCCTCGCGCCCAGCGAGTGCAGCTTCCCGTTGAGCCCTGCTCAAGCGTCCGTTTCGTTCACGTACTGCCACGCTGATCCGCCGTGCTCAATGCCGCGCGCACCTCGTAGTTACCCGTGCGCCGACTCGAAGCGGCGAAGGCGGCCATTCCCACCGCGACAACCGGATCCTACATCGACAACCACGCTATTTCAGCGCGGACGAATTTGGTTTCCCAAATCGCGATCGCGTCGTTCGATTGCCACGACGAGCGGTCTGTGCGCTCGCGGAAATGATTGCCGTTGCTTCGTTCAAGAGTTGGTTCGAAATCAGGCTGTGCATGACCTTCCCATCGGCGCATCTTTTTTCGTGACGCCGCGAAGCGTTTCCACCGCCGCACATCATCGGTGGCGGAAAGAAAAGTGCGCCGCAAGGCATGCACAGCCTGATGTCGAACGAGACGGCCACAAGCACAGAGACAGGGACAGGAACAGAGGCGGTGAGCGTGACCGTGACTGTGGCTGCACCAACGTCAGCCGTCAGCCATCGGCTATCAGCTATCAGCTATCGGCTATCAGCCATCAGCCATCAGTCTCAGTCCCAGTCCCAGCTCTCAGTCCCAGCTCCCAGTCTCAGCTCTCAGCTCTCAGCTCTCAGCTCTCAGCTCTCAGCTCTCAGCTCTCAGCTCTCAGCTCTCAGCTCTCTGACTGAGACCTACACCTGACACCTGACACCAGCTCCAAGTCCCAGCTCCCATGCTCCCCAGCTCCCAGCTCCCAGTCTCAGCTCTCAGCTCTCAGCTCTCAGCTCTCAGCTCTCAGCTCTCAGCTCCCAGTCCCAGTCTCAGCTCTCAGCTCTCAGCTCTCTGACCTGACACCTGACACCTGACACCTGACACCTGAGACCTGCTCTCAGTCCCAGTTAGATGAGATGCATACAGCATCGAGCACCCGACTTGGCTTCCTGCCCATTCCGGCCGTTTCCCGGCGAAATCTTCGTGCTCAGGCTGTTGTCGGAAGGGTCGCTTGAGGATGTCGACAGTGGCGAACGACAGTTGTTGTTGCCGACTTCGCGGCGTCGATGGCGAGTTGTGCGACGTAGTTGCGAAGACGTTTTGGGTTTGCGCGGTCATGTGCGCCTCCGCGCTCGTCGTCGCCAAAGCTCCTCGCGGACGCGCGCCGCGTAGGGCGTAGCCATTCCGCGAGGCGCTGACGGTGGTCCTCGGGGATTGTCGCGGGACGGACAAGCGAGTGAATTCGGCGCGAGGAGGCGCTCTTCCGTCAGCTGCGCGTCGCTGTCGAACACGCGCAGGTTGCCGAGGCCGCGGAAGAAGATCGCCATGTCGGTTTCGACGGCGGTAAGCACCTCGAGCAGTTCCGTCTTCAGCGCGCGAATCTTCGTCGGCTACGACGGACAGGCCAAGCTTCTTTCAACAGCTCGAGAATCCTTGCGCTCGTATCGTTCGGGGTACGCCTTGAGAATCGCTTCTAGGGCTCGGGGCTTCAATGACGGGAATAAGCGTGCCCCAACATGACACCTTGACAGCGCGATCCGGGTTGGTTGCGGTACCGACAGCCCGCATCGTCGCGTCCGTCGTGTTGGGCGTGAAGTCCGGTGAGTAGTCTCGAACAAAATCGTAGGGTCTGGTAATCGATTGTAAGCCCCAACATGGACATGTTGTCGGTGTTCATGACCCCGTGCACCAACCCGAATGACATTGATCCGGCGACGGATCCGGAGTGCGCTCCGTCACGGTCGGAAGAACTCGACGTACGTCGCTGGTGATGCGCACCGAGCTCGGGGAAGACGTCGTCAACACGGTATCCAAGTACCGCTTGAGTAACGATACGTCGTCGCGCGCAGCAAAGATCTCGAAGTTGCCGAATCGCACGAAAGATGGCGCAACCCGACACACGATGGCGCCGGGCTCGGCGGGGGATGGTCGTAGAGCATGTCGCGCACGACCACTCACCCGTTCGCACCGAGGAGAGCGCTCGCGTCGTGGGAATGCCGAGGTGGTGCATCGCTTCACTGCAGAGGAACTCGCGGATGGACGAGCGCAGAACCGCCTGACCGTCAGCGCCTCCGCGAATAAGGCGTGGGCCCTGCCCCCTTGAGCTGGAGTTCCCAGTGTTGACCTGAAGGCGCTCGCACTTCACCAAGGCAGATCGCGGTGCCCGTCGCCGAGCTGGCCCGCCCAGTTACCGAATTGATGCCCGCCGTAACACGCCGCACGGGCACCATCCCGGGAGTGTCCGATTGCCGGAAAACACGTGGAGGAATTCCTCGGAGTTGGCGTAGGCCTCGTTAAATCCGAGCATCTCGGCAACGTCCATGGCCACCGCAACCAAGGAGGGCTGACGCACGGGCGTCGGCATCACCGCCGAAAAGATGCGGCGTGGACCTGTCGGGGATCGTTTGCGCGATTCGGATTCGAGTGGAGTTTCGGAGTAGTTGGTGTCGAAACTGAAGCATTCAGCGAACGCCTAGTGCGAAACCGTCGACGACACTTGTCGGGCCTAGCTCATTTCGACGCACGGCTCAGTGCGTCTCGCCCTCGAAGCAACCATCGCGATGGCGACATCACCGACGTATGCAGGCAGATGGACTCACCTCACACGCGCCCCCTACGATAATCCTGGGCTACTCCATCGACTCACCTGCTCACACCTGCAACGGTCGAACCTTCGGTTGAGGGTCTGCTCCGGGACCGCCTCCATCGTGATGAAAGAACGAAGAAGAATCCTCGTCCGTGAGTCACAGGGATGCTTGCCCACCTTGCGAATCGAGCCGTAGGCTTAGTGCCACCGTCTCAGCCCCCTTCCACGCGACCACCTCCGTCCACGATATCGGGGACCGGCCCCTGATGATTGCAACAGCGCTCGGCTCCCACGTTGCTGCCGACCCCGCGCGCGCGCTCCGCCAGCTTTCGCAGCCGCGCCGATGCCGATCCACGTTGGACGAGAACGGATCGCGTGATGCTCTGGAATGAACCGGCACGTGCATCCTTCGGACACGAAGCGCAGAACCTTGCATCCCGGCGATTGAAAAGCCCCTGCTTTCCGAATTTGCAACTCCGCCGCGAGATTCAACAGGGCTGGAATCGCGCGTGCTTCGAGAGTAGACCGACGGGGCAAGGATTTCCTCGGTGAATTCGATGTGACGTGTCGCGACGGTCACGGTGTACCGGTCGAGATCGTCCTCTCGATTGCATCGGGATTTCCCGTCGCGTTCTCGCACGACCTCACCGAACACATCTTCGCCCTACGTGAGAGCGAGGAGCGCTTGGCCTGCCACTCTCGCCGCGTTCCCCTGAGCAGTCCGATCGTCAGCTTGAAGACGGGACGATTCGTGTTGGTCAACGACGGATTCACGTGCATGACCGGCTACACGCGGGCAGAGGTCATCGGGCGCTCTGCGCGTGAACTGGAACCTGTGGGTCGATCTCGCCGCTCAAGAGCATAGCTTGGGCAGGTTCCCAATGACGGATCGTTCGCCACCTGGAGACGCTCTTCCGCCGCCGTGACGGCACGGTGCGCAGGCGTCGGGTTGTTCTCCGGGGGGCGCAGATCTCCTTGCGTCCGGCGAAAAGTACTCCCAGCATCACTCGCGACATCACGCAGCAACGCGAGCTCGAGCAGCGCGTCCACCAGGCGCAACGCTTGGAGAGCGTGGGTCGCTTGGCGGGCGGCATCGCCCACGACTTCATCCTCACGTGCATCATCGGCATCGAGCAAGCCCTCGAGGGCGTTCCAGCGGATGCACCCGTGTGAAAGATCTACTCGCAACCTTGGACGCGACGCGCCGCAGCGCTCACGCGCCAGCTCCTCGCCTTCAGCCGCAAGCAGGTCATCGCAGAAGAAGGTCGTGGGCCTTGGCAGGATGATCGACAACGTGAGCTTGATGCTCAAACGCCTCCTCAGCGAGACATCGAGCTCAAGCGCAACTCGCTACCCGAATCTTCCTTCAGATCTACGCGGACGTCTGCAATCTCGAACAGATCATCGTCAACCTCGTGGTCAACGCCCGTGACGCCATGCCGCAGGGCGGCAGCTTTTCGATTCGAAACGCAATACGTCAAGTCTCCACGACGGAATACGCGAGCCGCCATGTCGGAGTGAACCGGCCCTGGACATTATCCGCTCACCGTCACCGACAACGGCTACGGCATGAGCGAGCCATCTCGCAAGCCACATTTTCGAACCTTTCTTCACCACGAAGGAAGTCGGCAAGGGCACGGGCCTCGGCCTGGTGGAGGTGTATGGCATCGTGGCCCAGAGCGAGGGACACATCACCGTGTCGAGTCAGGAAGGACTCGGCACGACCTTTGGGTTCCGGTGCCGCGAAGGTCGTCGAGACGCCTCCATCTTCGCCCTTCCCTCGCCATCCTGACGGCAGCCACGGAGACGATCCTCGTCGTCGAAGATGACCGTCAAGTTCGCTCGATTTGCGGCGCTTTTTGACCAAGGAAGGTTATCACGTCCTACTCGCGGGAAATGGCGAAGAGGCGCTGACCTCGTGGCACGAGCATCAGGGTACCATCCATCTCGTCCTGACCGACGTCGTCATGCCGAAAATGAGCGGCAAGGAACTCGTCACGAAGCTCGTAGCGACGCACCCCACGGTGAAGGTGCTCTACATGTCCGGGTTCACGGACGACGCCCTCGGTCACCACGGCGTGCTCGAACCGGGCACCCCGTTCATCGCAAAACCCTTCACGGCAGATCAGCTGAAGCGTAAAGTTCGACAGGTTCTCGACGGTCGACCTTGAGCGAAACGTTATTCGACTGGTCTCGCGGCCTCGATGCGAGTATCGTACTGCCTCATGAGCCTCAAGCCCCTAGCCTTCGCCGCCGCCCCGCTGCTGTCTGCCTGTGGTGGCTCGACCAAACCAACGTCATCGCCAGCGACGGATGCGAGTGCAGCATCGGAAGCGCCCCCCGCCGCCGCGGCGTCCGCGACGGAAACTTCATCGAGCGACAAGAAAGCTGCCGAACCGGAACCGACCATGCGAGAAGGATCCGACTGCACCATCTTTGCAGACTGTTGCAGCTGTCGCGCCGTGAGCGCAAAAGCACCGTCGCCCGCGTCTTGCGACTCGGTGTGTGGTGAATCAAATGCGAAGTCAAAGGAAAGACCATCGGGGACGTGGCGTGCGTCGCTGGCCATTGCAAGATCAAGTGAGCGCATCCTCGCTTCACGCCGAACCGCCCCGAAGGCGACGTCACCGTTCCATCGGTTGGCTGTTTTGGGTTGGTTGCGTCGTGGTGACGGCCGGGTGCAGTTCCCGTCGGGGCCCGGCTCGAACTCGACTTCGAACTCGAGCGCGCCGACGAATTTCGGCGCGGGGCTCCCAACCGCCGCTTCGACGAAAGAGATCGAACAGCTCGAGCGCGCCATGTTCGCCCGGGTGAACCGTGATCGCGGAAAGAACGGGCTTCCACCACTTTCGGTACCATTCGCGCTTGAGCGACATCGGGCGCTCTCACTCGAAGGACATGCGCGACAATCACTTCTTCGAGCACGAAGTCGCCAACCTATGGCGCCCTCGACTCGCGGCTGAATCGCGCTGGGTACCTCTTCGAAGGCGCGCGAGAATCTCGCCGAGGCCATCACCGTGGACGACGCGGAGGACGGCCTCCTCAAGAGTCCCCATCACTACGAAAACCTCATGGCCGAGGACATCACTCACGTGGGGATTGGGATTGTCAAAGGGGGCGTCGTCGATCCGCGCAACCTCACCGTCACACAGGTCTTCTCGACCCCGGGGAAACGCGAGAGCAATGCCGAGGCAACGGCCGCAATCGTGCGAAACGTCACGCAGGCTCGTGCCGCCTCGGGCGTGCCAGCACTCGCGCGTTTGCCGGAGCTCGATCGACTGGCGTGCGAAGGAGTTGGCGAAGGTCCAAGGGGATCTCGACGGAAGCCAATTGAGGACGATCGGCGTCCGCGTCGTCGAGCAGCTCGCCAAGCGCCCCATCGCGGGCGTCTCCGGGATCTCCGCGGGAGCCCAGGTCGTCGTCGACAGCTCACAGTATCGAGCGGATGAAGCCATCCTCGGTCCGAATGCCCGCGGTTACGGCTTCTGTGTCGATCGACCGACCGAATGGCACCAAGGGCCCGCGCCTTCGCGTCCTCGTCCTCGCGGGGCTCCGCGGCGGGTAAGACCCGAGAGCGAGCAAGCGCGTCGCCTGCAACCTAGAGAACGCTCCGTGCGCCCGCAGGGGCCCCGCGGAGCGCATTGCCTCGGCCGCCTAGCGAGCGCTAGATGCGGTCGCGCGAGGCTCCCAGGGCAACCCGAGCAGCTCGTACATCGCCCGCTTCGGCTCGCGGCGGTGCCCGAGGAGCAAGGGGTAGTTCTTCCGATCCGTTGGGAAGTAATTCAGCCAAGTGCGGTCGTCCGCCACGCCCCAGAAGGTGACGCTCGTCAGGCGCTTGGCTTGATCGCGGAAGACGTTGAAGATTTCGTGATAGCGCGCGGCAAGTCGTTCTTCGAGCTTGGCATCGAGCTCGAGCTCGGGTTGGGTCTGCTTCTCGTCGCTTTGGTCCTCCGTGTAGACCGAGACGTCGAGCTCGCTGATCTTCACCGAGCAGATCGGCGCGAGCGGACTCCGATGCTTGCACGTAGCTCCTCCGGAGTGCGGCCACACGAGATCGATGTGCCCCGAACGCCCACTCCGTCGATGGTTAGCCCGCGTGCTCGGAGGGAGTGCACCGAGCTCGAGCGTCTTTTCACGCTTGTCACGGCGCTCGATGTTGTAGTCGTTGTAGTAGAGCAGCTACATGTGGCGGTGCGCTTGCTTCGCCTCGCTCGCGAAGCGAAACCCAAATGAACGTAACTTCGCTCCCGAAGATCTGATACCACGCAGAACCCTCACTGCCGTTGCGATACAACTTTCCCGGCGTCTCGCTCACCGCTTCGTTCACGACGTCCCAATTGTCCACCATGTTGGCATAGCATTCGATGATGCGAAAATATGCGGACCGTAATCGCTCGGCAAGCTCCGACGGCGATACGTCGCAATCACCAGGCCGGAACAACCAATTCGGCTGCATCTGGTGCCACAGCAAGGTGTGTCCGTGAGCCCAAGCCCGTGGCGACGCGCGAAATCGGCGTTTTTGTCGGCGCGAGTGAAAGTCGTATTCCGGCGAGTTCCGCACAGAGCTCGCCCATTCATCGCGTTCTCGGCAACCAATCGATTGAAGTGCCGCAGGACGAGCTCGCCGTTCGTCCAGAGTGACGGGTTCGACGGCGGCGCCGATGGGAAAACGATCCCGATATCGCTCGGCAAAGGAAGGCAGGGGAATGCGGCAGACGTCGACACGAGAGCCATGGTTACTAACCCCTAACGGCAGCTCGCGCGCGAAGGCAAGACACTCGGGCGCTCGTGGCCTTTTCGTTGCAATTTTTGACAACTGTTCACCCTGCGGAGCCGAGCCGCCGCGAGGCCGGCTCGAGTGTGCCACGCCTGGCCGAATCGGCTCCGAATGTAGGCAAGGACGTCCGTTGCTCCTCGATGTGCAATTCGGTGTCGGAGGCCTGGGCATCCTCGAGCCCCGTACGCCTCGAGCGATGCTCGCGAACAGTGCTTGGTCGCTCTTTCGAAGTCGCGACGTGTCCTCCACGAAGTCCACGGCGACGCGACCGCCCGTCCGCGACCATCGAGACCGTGACAGCTCACACAACGCTCATGATAGATGCGCTCACCGTTCGTCAGCGAAACGGTTTCAGTTGCGTCGCTCGATGGCACGCGCATTCGCGAAGTGCCCCCGCCGATCCCCCGTGCCATCGACGCGGCAGCGATCGCGATCACGACGAGTAGAGTCGCTTCTTGGAAGTGACGTCGAAGGAGCGACTCGCGCGGCCCCTCGAGCTCGATGACGGTCCCGCGCTTGATCGCGATCCGCCACTTCACGAACGTCACCATGGGCAGCAGCTCGAGCAGGAAGACGCCGAGAAACGCGCTCATCTTCACTCAGAAGACGACGTTACCGACGTAATAGTCCGTTCCCTTGTCCGCGGGACCGAAGACCCGAAGCAGCCCCGTCACTATTGACAGCAGAGCAACGAGACCGTACGCGTTGTCCCAAAAGGATATCGCGCGAGCTCCTCGCTAGAACGCGCGGCACCGAGGCACGAGCGCGCAACAACAACGCGGCCATTCCCGCGGGAAGGAGCGCGAGGTGCAATACGGGCAGAAACGTCGACCACATGTCGAAAGCCTAGGAGTGGCCTTCGGCTTTGGCGACTGAGCTTTGCCAAAGCCCGCGCAGCACCGCCAATCGGCGCCCCGATTGACGAGTCGAGGGGCGGAACATGGCGGCTTCGTGGCAGAGCGACCTATCCATGGTATAGCTGGCGCCCCCTTTCGGCCGACTTTCCGAGGTTTTCATGGGTGTAACGTCGAGGTTCACTGTCGTTTACTCGTTTCCGCGTCGAAAGGCGATTCCCCCAAGGATTTCCGTTGACGCTTCCTCTTACGTTGATCGCACTGCGCGTGTTCGCGCCCCTCGACGTGAACGACGAGGCCATGGAGTCGAGCGGTTGGTGCGTCCTCGAACGTCCCTTCGAGCTCGAGTTCGACGAGAGCAACCTCTACTTCGATTGCTATGTCTTGCTCGGCTTTCGGGTGGACAAATGCCGCGCATTCCCGGCACCCTCGTCAAAGCGCAACTCAAGGACGAATAGCAGAAGCTCCTCGGGCGAGCGGGCCGCGCCCGTTTGGGTCGCGCCGGAAAGGCGGACCTCAAGATAATATTATCATGAAGCTGCGCCGCAAGATCCGCGAACGCGCGCTCTTATGACGTGCTTTGGGATTTCGATGGCCAGACCTTGCTCTTCTTCGGCCACTCGTTGAGGCTTCCCCTCGATTTCGCAGCGTGTTTCGAGAAGACCTTTTCCCTCACCCTCGAGGAGGACCGCCCGTAATTCTCGGCCATGCGCAGCCCGCTCCCGACCGCACTCAAGAAGCAACTCATCGGGATTCCTTTAACCCCTGAGCCTCGTCTCGGGCCACAAGCGGCTCGAGATCGCGAAAGAAGGGCGAGCTTGCCCGCGTGAAAGAGAAGGCGGCACCCCGCGGGCAAGGTCAACGACGACGATCGGCTCATCGAACGCATCGAGACGACGCGATTCCTTGGCTCGGAATTCCTCTCTGGTTGGCTCTACGGTCCTCATCGAAGACACCGTGACGCTAGGCAAGAACGACGAGTGGACAATCTGGCTCGACGGCGCCCTTGCCCTCTAGAGCGTCCATTACCGAGCGAAAAGGTCTCCGTGCGCGGCGCGGCTCCATCGACGAGCAGCGAGGCACGCGAGGCGGTGAAGAATTACAAGTTTCCCGCGCGCCGACAAGGTCATCCTGCGGCAGGAAGAGCGGGACTTCAAATTCGTGCTCAACGCGGCGCGGTCTCCCCTCGGCGGGAAACATTCCGGCCGTGCTCCAGCAACAGGACGATGGGGTCCTCGAGCGCCTGCATCTCCTCGAAGAGCTACTCAATCTCGTCGACAAGACCTTCGCGGCGTTTCTGCAGCTGCGCCTCTCCAATCACCGGCAAGAGGCGTGGGAACCCGCCGGAACGGGCCAACGAAATCCGAATGCCGCCAGGTTTTCAGGCCCTGAACAAGTCCGTACGCGATTCCGGCCGTGTCGCCCAAGCGCTAGGTTTGCCGCTCACTTGACGCGATAGCAACTCGTGCCATTCGTGATTCACGGAAGTGCTAAGGGCGTTCATGCCGGCGCTGCATCGCCGAGATTCCAGGGCGGCGCCGGGAACGGCACGCCCGCTCGAACCTCGTCCGCACCATTGGGATTGGGTTTGTTCGGCGCGGCCGAACGGACCTTGGCGTGACGTCGTTGATTGGTGCAGCGGAGCGCGGCAACCTCCAGAAGAGCAATACTCGTGCCACCGGTTCGTGTGGGGTGTGCTCGAACAAGTGTCACCACGCTCCGCAGAGTGGCGCACCCCCGCCATCCCTCCGAGCGTCACGACGCGTCGCCAACCGGATCGAAAATCGCGACCGGGTCGCGATTGTGGAACCGGGTAGTCGAGGGGCGGTCTCCTCAGCAAGGCGGAAACGTATCGGACCCGCTAAAGACTGCGCCGTCGGCAGATTATGTGTCTTGAACAGGTCGTTGCGAAACGCTTCGCACCATCACACGGGCGGACGGCAGGGCCCTCGTAACCGCGTTCCGACCAAGACTATGCACAGGAGGTGACCGAAGGAGAGCGCAGAACTCCTCCGCACGCCCCGTTGAGATTATGGTCGGGGCATCGGCAACGGGAAAGGTCGAACCATGGTTGCGCACCTTCGTCTGAACCGCAAGCGCGAGTCATTCTAAGTTGAGCCATTTCGCTTACATTCCGACACGCGTGCGGAAGCTATCGCTCTGCACATTCAATTGGAGCCGCTGTCCAAAGGCGGCACGAAGGGGCGATCGGTCCACGAGCCATTTCGTCCTCGCTACGAGCAACGAACCAGTTGGAATTCTTCGATTCTCGACACGCCTGAGACGATTCGGTACATCGGATTCTGCGCGTCGAGGGCGCTCGCCGATCGTAATCTCGCCGCTGCAATCCTTTGCCAAGAACTTGGGCTTCGCATCTCGAAGAACTCGCATGGGGAGGGAGATCCCCCGCTCAGCTAGAAACAGGTCGGGACCACAGGAAGTCTCGGAAGATTCGCTCTCCAACTTCCTTCCTTGCGCGTCCCAGTTTGCTGACCTTGTCGCCATCCGTCCAGAGCGCGAGCACGACCTGGTTGCGAACGTAATCGAATACTACGGGGGCGCGAAACGACTCCTTCAGCAAAGTACGGCTGCCGTGCTAGCGATCATCGAGACTCCTCAGTGCTTCACCGGGAGCCGCGAGTAGGCGTTCCTGCACTACGATACCATTGGGAATTGGAGCCCATCGCTCCACGTAGTGTCCGACCTGAGCCTCTTCGAAGACGAGCGCCGTGTATCCAGTAGATGATTGAACGTTGAAGATAGGAGAATGACCCCTCGATCTCTTCCTCGTCTTACCCATAGTTCTTTGGGCGAGGTCCGGACGAGTGCGATGGGCTTATGCTGGAATTCCCACTTTGTCCGTACCGTCTCGCGCTCGCGACCTCCCGCTAGGTAGGCGTAGCCATATCGCGCATGGAACCACGGACTCCCAACGTCGGTGGCATCAATCAAGTGAGGAACTTGTGTTCAAGCTCCGTGTCGGAGCGCCATTGGTCCCCGACTGCCCAAAACCAAAAGTGCTTGAACTGTCGGGGACCAATGGCGCTCCAACACGGAGCTTGAAACACGACTTCCTCCACTTGGACTCGTTGATGCCACCGACGTTGGGAGTCCGTGGTTCCATGCGCGATATGGCTACGCCTACCTAGCGGGAGGTCGCGAGCGTTTTGAAACGGTGGGAAAGGCACCGGAGCTTGTCAGAATCCGGCGTAAGCCCATCGCACTCGTCCGGACCTCGCCCAAAGAACTATGGGTAATCGTCAACGAGGAAGAGATCGAGGGGTCATTCTCCTATCTTCAACGTTCAATCATCTACTGGATACACGAAAACGAGACGGCGCTCGTCTTCGAAGAGGCTCAGGTCGGACACTACGTGGAGCGATGGGCTCCAATTCCCAATGGTATCGTAGTGCAGGAACGCCTACTCGCGGCTCCCGGTGAAGCGCTGAGGATCTCGATGATCACTAAGCACGGCAGCCGTACTTTGCTGAAGGAGTCGTTTCGCGCCCCCGTAGTATTTGGTACCGTTCGCAACCAGGTCGTGCTCGCGCTCTGGACGGATGGCGACAAGGTGCGGATTACGAACTGGGACGCGCAAGGAAGGAAGTTCGAGCGAATCTTCGAAGAGACTTCCTGTGGTCCCGACCTGTTTCTAGCTGAGCGGGGGATCTCCCCTCCCCATGCGAGTTCTTCGAGATGCGAAGCCCAAGTTCTTGGCAAAGGATTGCAGCGGCGAAAGATACGATGGGCAAGAGAGAAGACGCCCTTGTTGCCGACGCGCAGAATCCGATGTACCGAATCGTCTCAGGCGTGTCGAGAATCGAAGATTCCAACTGGTTCGTTGCTCGTAGCGAGGATAAGAAATGGCTCGTGACCAATCACCCCTTCGTGCCGCCTTTGGACAGCGGCTCGATTGAATGTGCAGAGCGATAGCTTCCGCACGCGTGTCGGAATGTAACGAAATGGCTCAACCTTGAATGACTCGCGCTTGGGTCCGACGAAGGTGCGCAACCATCGTTTCGACCTTTCATTTGCGATGCCCCGAGCCATGATCTCAACGGGGCGTCAGGAGGAGTTCTCGCTCTCCTTCGGTCACCTCCTGTGCATAGTCTTGGTCGGAACGCGGTTCTGGACGAGGGCCCTGCCGATAGTCCGCCCGTGTGATGGTGCGAAGCGTTCGCAACGACCTGTTGGTAGTAAGACACATGATCTGCCGACGGCGCAGTCTTTAGCGGGTCCGATACGTTTCCGCGCATTGCTGAGGAGACCGCCCCTCGACTACCCGGTTCCACGATCGCGAAACCAGTGTCGCGATTTCAATCCGGTTGGCGAACGCGTCGTGACGCTCGGAGGGATGGCGGGGGTGCGCCACTCTGCGTAGCGTGGTGACACTTGTTCGAGCACACCCCGCGCGAAAACTTGTGCGGTTGGGCGCGAGTATTGCTCTTCTGGAGGTTGCCGCGCTTCCGCTGCACCGATCAACGACGTCACGCCAAGGTCCGTTCGCACGCCGAACAAACCCAATCCCGATCGTGCGGACGAGGTTCGAGCGGGCGTGCCGTTCCCGGCGCCGCCCTGGATCTCGGCGATAAGTACAGCGCCCGCATGAACGCCCTTAGCACTTCCGTGAATCACGAATGGCACGAGTTGCTATCGCGTCAAGTGAGCGGCAAACCTAGCGCTTGGGCGAACGCGCCAGATCGCGTACGGACTTGTTCAGGGCCTGAAGGAGCACGGGCGGCATTCGGATTTCGTTGGCCCAAGCCGCGATGGCGGGTTCCCACGCCTCTTGCCAGTGATTGGAGAGGCGCAGCTGCAGAAACGCCGCGAAGGTCTTGTCGACGAGATTGAGTAGCTCTTCGAGGAGATGCAGGCGCTCGAGGAGCCCATCGTCCTGTTGCTGGAGCACGGCCGGAATGTCTCCCGCCGAGAGGGAGAACCGCGCCGCGTTGAGCACGAATTTGAAGTCCCGCTCTTCCTGCCGCAGGATGACCTTGGCGCGCGCGGGGAACTTGTAATTCTTCACCGCCTCGCGTGCCTCGCTGCTCGTCGATGGAGCCGCGCCGCGCACGGAGACCTTTTCGCTCGGGTCATGGACGCTCTCGAGGGCAAGGGCGCCGTCGAGCCAGATTGTCCACTCGTCGTTCTTGCCTAGCGTCACGGTGTCTTCGATGAGGGAGCCGTAGAGCCAGATCCAGAGCAGGAATTCCGAGCCGAGGAATCGCGTCGTCTCGATGCGTTCGATGAGGGTGTCCGGATCGTCGTCGTTGACCTTGCCCGCGGGTGCCGCCTTCTCTTTCACGCGGGCGAGCTCGCCCTTCTTCGCGATCTCGAGCCGCTTGTGGCCCGAGACGAGGCTCAGGGGTTCGATCCCGATGAGTTGCTTCTTGAGTGCGGTCGGGAGCGGGCTGCGCATGGCCGAGAAGTACGGGCAGTCCTCCTCGAGGGTGAGGGAAAAGGTCTTCTCGAAACACGCTGCGAAATCGAGGAGCAGCTTCGACGAGTGGCCGAAGAAGAGCAAGGTCTGGCCATCGAGATCCCAAAGCACGTCATAAGAGCGCGCGTTCGGCAGGATCTTGCGGCGCAGCTTCATGATGATCTTCTGCTTGAGGTCCGCCTTTTCGGCGCGACCCAAACGGGCGCGGCCCGCTCGCCCGAGGAGCTTCTGCTCTTCGTCCTCGAGTTGCGCTTTGACGAGGGTGCCGGGAATGCGCCACTTGTCCACCCGAAAGCCGAGCAAGACATAGCGATCGAAGTAGAGGTTGCTCTCGTCGAACTCGAGCTCGAAGGGACGTTCGAGGACGCACCAACCGCTCGACTCCATGGCCTCGTCGTTCACGTCGAGGGGCGCGAACACGCGCAGTCGGACGGCGTCGAGGAAGCGTCGACGGAGATCCTTCGGGAGATCGCCTTTGACGCGGAAACGAGTAAACGACAGTGAACCTCGACGTACGCCCATGAAAACCTCGGAAAGTCGGCCGAAAGGGGGCGCCAGCTATACCATGGATAGTCGCTCTGCCACGAAAGCCGCCATGTTCCGCCCCTCGACTCGTCAATCGGGGCGCCGATTGGCGGTGCTGCGCGGGCTTTGGCAAAGCTCAGTCGCCAAAGCCGAAGGGCAGCCCTAGGCTTTCGACATGTGGTCGACGTTTCTGCCCGTATTGCACCTCGCGCTCCTTCCCGCGGGAATGGCCACGTTGTTGTTGCGCGCTCGTGCGCTCGGTGCCGCGCGTTCTCGCGAGGAGCTCGCGCGGGTATTCTTTTGGGACAACGCGTACGGTCTCGTTGCTCTGCTGTGGATCGTGACGGGGCTGCTTCGGGTCTTCGGTCCCGCGGACAAGGGAACGGACTATTACGTCGGTAACGTCGTCTTCTGGGTGAAGATGAGCGCGTTTCTCGGCGTCTTCCTGCTCGAGCTGCTGCCCATGGTGACGTTCGTGAAGTGGCGGATCGCGATCAAGCGCGGGACCGTCATCGAGCTCGACGGGCCGCGCGAGTCGCTCCTTCGACGTCACTTCCAAGAAGCGACTCTACTCGTCGTGATCGCGATCGCTGCCGCGTCGATGGCGCGGGGGATCGGCGGGGGCACTTCGCGAATGCGCGTGCCATCGAGCGACGCAACTGAAACCGTTTCGCTGACGAACGGTGAGCGCATCTATCGTGAGCGTTGTGTGAGCTGTCACGGTCTCGATGGTCGCGGACAGGGCGGTCGCATCGCCGCGGACTTCGTGGAGGACACGTCGCGACTACGAAAGAGCGACCAAGCACTGCTCGCGAGCATCGCTCGAGGCGTGCGGGGCTCGAGGATGCCGGCCTTCGACGCCGAATTGCGCATCGAGGAGCAACGGGACGTCCTTGCCTACATTCGGAGCCGATTCGGCCAGGCGTCGGCGCACTGAGCCCGCCTCGCGGCGGCTCGGCTCGGCAGGGTGAACAGTTGTCAAAAATTGCAACGAAAGGCCACGAGCGCCCCCGAGTGTCTTGCCTTCGCGCGCGAGCTGCCGTTAGGGGTAAGTAACCATGGCTCTCGTGTCGACGTCTGCCGCATTGTCCCTGCCTTCCTTTGCCGAGCGATATCGGGACCGTTTTCCCATCGGCGCCGCCGTCGAACCCGTCACTCTGGAGCAAGACGGCGAGCTCGTCCTGCGGCACTTCAATCGCTTGGTTGCCGAGAACGCGATGAAGTGGGGCGAGCTCTGTCGGAACTCGCCGGAATACGACTTCACTCGCGCCGACAAAATCGCCGATTTCGCGCGTCGCCACGGGCTTGGGCTCACGGGACACACCTTGCTGTGGCACCAGATGCAGCCGAATTGGTTGTTCCGGCGTGGTGACGGCGACGTATCGCCGTCGGAGCTTGCCGAGCGATTACGGTCCCATATTTTTCGCATGGTCGAACGCTATGCCGACGTGGTGGACAATTGGGACGTCGTGAACGAAGCGGTGAGCGAGACGCCGGGAAAGTTGTATCGCGACGGCAGTGAGGGTTCTGCGTGGTATCGGATCTTCGGGAGCGAAGAGTACGTTCATTTGGCGTTTCGCTTCGCGAGCGAGGCGAAGCAAGCGCACGCGCCGCAGGTGGCGCTCTACTACAACGACTACAACATCGAGCGCCGTGACAAGCGTGAAAAGACGCTCGAGCTCGTGCGCTCCCTCCGAGCACGCGGGCTCACCATCGACGGA
The DNA here is from genome assembly GCA_049840955.1 of Polyangiaceae bacterium. Lineage (GTDB taxonomy): Bacteria > Myxococcota_A > Polyangia > Polyangiales > Polyangiaceae > FEN-1139. The sequence goes on along the minus strand of JASGIX010000066.1, from coordinate 156,435 downwards.
GTGGGCATTCAGGGGCACATCAATCTCGTGTGGCCCACTCCGGAGGAGCTACGTGCGAGCATCGAGGAGTTCGCTCGCGCCGATCTGCTCGTGAAGATCAGCGAGCTCGACGTCTCGGTCTACACGGAGGACCAAAGCGACGAGAAGCGGTTCCAACCCGAGCTCGAGCTCGATGCCAAGCTCGAAGAACGACTTGCCGCGCGCTATCGCGAAATCTTCGACGTCTTCAGCGATCAAGCCAAGCACCTGACGAGCGTCACCTTCTGGGGCGTGGCGGACGACCGCACTTGGCTGAATTACTTCCCAACGGATCGGAAGAACTACCCCTTGCTCCTCGGGCACCGCCGCGAGCCGAAGCGGGCGATGTACGAGCTGCTCGGGTTGCCCTGGGAGCCTCGCGCGACCGCATCTAGCGCTCGCTAGGCGCAGGCGACGAGGCAATGCGCTCCGCGGGGCCCCTGCGGGCGCACGGAGCGTTCTCTAGGTTGCAGGCGACGCGCTTGCTCGCTCTCGGGTCTTACCCGCCGCGGAGCCCCACGAGGACGAGGACGCGAAGGCGCGGGCCCTTGGTGCCGTTCGGTCCGTGATCGACGCAGAAGCCGTAACCGCGGGCGTTCGGACCGAGGATGGCTCCATCCGCTCGATACTGTGAGCTGTCGACGACGACCTGGGCTCCCGCGGAGATCCCGGAGACGCCCGCGATGGGGCGCTTGGCGAGCTGCTCGACGACGCGGACGCCGATCGTCCTCAATTGGCTTCCGTCGAGATCCCCTTGGACCTTCGCCAACTCCTCGCACGCCAGTCGATTCGAGCTCCGGCAAACGCGCGAGTGCTGGCACGCCCGAGGCGGCACGAGCCTGCGTGACGTTTCGCACGATTGCGGCCGTTGCCTCGGCATTGCTCTCGCGTTTCCCCGGGGTCGAGAAGACCTGTGTGACGGTGAGGTTGCGCGGATCGACGACGCCCCCTTTGACGATCCCGATCCCCACGTGAGTGATGTCCTCGGCCATGAGGTTTTCGTAGTGATGGGGACTCTTGAGGAGGCCGTCCTCCGCGTCGTCCACGGTGATGGCCTCGGCGAGATTCTCGCGCGCCTTCAAGAAGAGGTACCCAGCGCGATTCAGCCGCGAGTCGAGGGCGCCATAGGTTGGCGACTCGTGCTCGAAGAAGTGATTGTCGCGCATGTCCTTCGAGTGAGAGCGCCCGATGTCGCTCAAGCGCGGATCGTACGAAAGTGGTGGAAGCCCGTTCTTTCCGCGATCACGGTTCACCCGGGCGAACATGGCGCGCTCGAGCTGTTCGATCTCTTTCGTCGAAGCGGCGGTTGGGAGCCCCGCGCCGAAATTCGTCGGCGCGCTCGAGTTCGAAGTCGAGTTCGAGCCGGGCCCCAACGAGGAACTGCACCCGGCCGTCACCACGACGCAACCAACCCAAAACAGCCAACCGATGGAACGGTGACGTCGCCTTCGGGGCGGTTCGGCGTGAAGCGAGGATGCGCTCACTTGATCTCTGCAATGGCCAGCGACGCACGCCACGTCCCCGATGGTCTTTCCTTTGACTTCGCATTTGGATTCACCACACACCGAGTCGCAAGACGCGGGCAACGGTGCTTTTGCGCTCACGGCGCGACAGCTGCAACAGTCTGCAAAGATGGTGCAGTCGGAGTCCTTCTCGCAAGTGGCGTCGGGTTCCGGTTCGGCAGCTTTCTTGTCGCTCGATGGAGTTTCCGTCGCGGACGCCGCGGCGGCGGGGGGCGCTTCCGATGCTGCACTCGCATCCGTCGCTGGCGATGACGTTGGTTTGGTCGAGCCACCACAGGCAGACAGCAGCAGGGCGGCGGCGAAGGCTAGGGGCTTGAGGCTCATGAGGCAGTACGATACTCGCATCGAGGCCGCGAGGACCAGTCGAATGACGTTTCGCTCAAGGTCGACCGTCGAGAACCTGTCGAACTTTACGCTTCAGCTGATCTGCCGTGAAGGGTTTTGCGATGAACGGGGTGCCCGGTTCGAGCACGCCGTGGTGACCGAGGGCGTCGTCCGTGAACCCGGACATGTAGAGCACCTTCACCGTGGGGTGCGTCGCTACGAGCTTCGTGACGAGTTCCTTGCCGCTCATTTTCGGCATGACGACGTTGGTCAGGACGAGATGGATGGTTCCCTGATGCTCGTGCCACGAGGTCAGCGCCTCTTCGCCATTTTCCGCGAGTAGGACGTGATAACCTTCCTTGGTCAAGAGGCGCCGCAAGATCGAGCGAACTTGACGGTCGTCTTCGACGACGAGGATCGTCTCCGTGGCTGCCGTCAGGATGCGCGAGGGCAAAGGTTGTGGAGGCGTCTCGACGACCTTCGCGGCACGCGGGAAATAGATGCGAAAGGTCGTGCCGAGTCCTTCCTGACTCGACACGGTGATGTGTCCCTCGCTCTGGGCCACGATGCCATACACCGTTGCCAGGCCGAGGCCCGTTCCCTTGCCGACTTCCTTCGTCGTGAAGAAGGGTTCGAAGATGTGAGCTTGGGTGGCTTCGCTCATCCCGAAGCCGTTGTCCGTCACCGTGAGCAATACGTGCGGACCCGGTTTCACTCCGACGTGGCGGCTCACGTATTCCTCGTCGAGTTGAACGTTTTGCGTTTCCACGACGAGCTTGCCGCCCTGCGGCATGGCGTCACGGGCGTTGACGGCGAGGTTTAGGATGATTTGCTCGATCTGCAGCGCGTCGGCGCGGATCTGGTGGAGATCGGTCGCGAGATTGCGGTGGATCTCGATGTCTTCACCGAGGAGACGTTCGAGCAACTTGCTCAGGTTGTCGACGATCGTGTTGAGGGAGAGGTTCTCGGGTGAGAGCACCTGCCTTCGGCTGAAGGCGAGGAGTTGACGCGTCACCCCTGCGGCTCGTTCGCTCGCGTCCAAGGTTGCGAGTAGATTCTTGCCGCACGGGTGCATCCGCTGGAACGCCCTCGAGGGCTTGCTCGATGTTGCCGATGATGCACGTGAGGAGATTGTTGAAGTCGTGGGCGATGCCGCCCGCCAAGCGACCCACGCTCTCCAAGCGTTGCGCCTGGTGGACGCGCTGCTCGAGCTCGCGTTGCTGCGTGATGTCGCGAGTGATGCTGAGGAGATACTTTTCGCCGGACGCGGAGATCTGCCGCCCCGAGAACAACCCGACGCACACCGTGCCGTCACGGCGGCGGAAGACCGTCTCCAGGTCGCGAACGATCCCGTATTGATCCAACTCTGCCAAGCTATGCTCTTGAGCGGCGGGATCGACCCACAGGTTCAGTTCACGCGCAGAGCGCCCGATGACCTCTGCCCGCGTGTAGCCGGTCATGCGCGTGAATCCGTCGTTGACCAACACGAATCGTCCCGTCTTCAAGCTGACGATCGAGAGTGCTTCGGGGAACGCGGCGAAAGTGGCGCCCAAGCGCTCCTCGCTCTCACGTAGGGCGAAGATGGCGCGATTGTGTTCGGTGAGGTCGTGCAAGAACGCGACGGGAAATCCCGATGCAATCGAGAGGACAATCTCGACCGGTACACCGTGACCGTCGCGACACGTCACATCGAATTCACCGAGGGAGATCCCTTGCCCCGTGCGTCTACTCTCGAAGCACGCGCGATTCCAGCCCTGTTCGATCTCGCGGCGGAGTTGCAAATTCGGAAAGCAGGCTTGGAGCCAATCGCCAAGGGATGCAAGGTTCTGCGCTTCGTGTCCGAAGGATGCACGTGCCGGTTCATTCCAGAGCATCACGCGATCCGTCTCGTCCAACATCAAGATCGGCGTCGGCGCAGCTGCGAAAGCTTGGCAGAGCGCGCGCGCAATCACGGGGTCGGCAGCAACGTGGGAGCCAAGCGCTGTTGCGATCATCAGGGGCGGGTCCGATATCGTGGACGGAGGTGGTCGCGTCGAAAGGGGGCTGAGACGGTGGGCACTAAGCCTACGGCTCGATTCGCAAGGTCGGCAAGCATCCCTGTGACTCACGGACGAGGATTCTTCTTCGTTCTTTCATCACGATGGAACGGCCCCGGAGCAGACCCTCGACCGAAAGTTCGACCGTTCAGTGTGAGCAGGTGAGTCGATGGAGTAGCCCAGGATTATCGTAGGGGGCGCGTGTGAGGTGAGTCCATCTGCCTGCATACGTCGGTGATGTCGCCATCGCGATGGTTGCTTCGAGGGCGAGACGCACTGAGCCGTGCGTCGAAATGGGGCTAGGCCCGACAAGTGACGTCGACGGTGTTCGGCACTAGGCGTTCGCTGAATGCTTCAGTTCGAACACCGACTACTCGCGAAACTTCCGCTCGATCCGAATCGCGCAAACCATACCCGACAGGTCCACGGCGCATGCTTTTCGGAGGTGATGCCGACGCCCGTGCGTCAGCCCTCCTTGGTTGCGGTGGCCATGGACGTTGCCGAGATGCTCGGATTCGACGAGGCCTACGCCAACTCCGAGGAATTCCTCCACGTGTTTTCCGGCAATCGGACACTCCCGGGGATGGTGCCCGTTGCGGCGTGTTACGGCGGGCATCAATTCGGTAACTGGGCAGGCCAGCTCGGCGACGGGCGCGCGATCTCCCTTGGTGAAGTGCGAGCGCCTTCGGGTCAACACTGGGAACTCCAGCTCAAGGGGGCAGGGCCCACGCCTTATTCGCGAGGCGCTGACGGTCGGGCGGTTCTGCGCTCGTCCATCCGCGAGTTCCTCTGCAGTGAAGCGATGCACCACCTCGGCATTCCCACGACGCGAGCGCTCTCCTTGGTGCGAACGGGTGAAGAGGTCGTGCGCGACATGCTCTACGACGGCAATCCCCGCGCCGAGCCCGGCGCCATCGTGTGTCGGGTTGCGCCATCTTTCGTGCGATTCGGCAACTTCGAGATCTTTGCTGCGCGCGACGACGTATCGTTACTCAAGCGGTACTTGGATACCGTGTTGACGACGTACTTCCCCGAGCTCGGTGCGCCGTCACCAGCGACGTACGTCGAGTTCTTCCGCACCGTGACGGAGCGCACTGCGGATCTCATCGCCGGATGGATGTCCGTCGGGTTCGTGCACGGGGTCATGAACACGGACAACATGTCCATCTTGGGGCTTACGATCGATTACGGACCCTACGGATTTCTCGACGACTACTCGCCGGACTTCACGCCCAACACGACGGACGCGACGATGCGGCGGTATCGTTACGGCAACCAACCCGGGATCGCGCTGTGGAACCTGCTCATGTTGGGGCACGCGTTGGTTCCCGTCGTTGAAGCCCCCGAGCCCCTCGAAGCGATTCTCAAGGCGTACCCCGAACGATACGAGCGCAAGGATTCTCGAGCTCTTCGGAAAGAAGCTTGGCCTGTCCGTCGTAGCCGACGAAGATCGCGCGCTGAAGACGGAACTGCTCGAGGTGCTTACCGCCGTCGAAACCGACATGGCGATCTTCTTCCGCGGCCTCGGCAACCTGCGCGTGTTCGACAGCGACGCGCAGCTGACGGAAGAGCGCCTCCTCGCGCCGATTCGCGACGCATTCTACAGTCCCGCGACGATCCCCGAGGACCACCGTCAGCGCCTCACGGAATGGCTGCGCCGCTACGCGGCGCGCGTCCGCGAGGGCAGCTTTGGCGACGACGAGCGCAAGGCGCGCATGGACCGCGCAAACCCGAAATACGTGCTTCGCAACTACGTCGCACAACTCGCCATCGACGCCGCGGAAGCCGGCGACGACAGCGTTGTTCGCCGGCTGCTCGACATCCTCAAGCGACCCTTCGACGAACAGCCTGAGCACGAAGAGTTCGCCGGGAAACGGCCGGAATGGGCAAGAAGCCGAGTCGGGTGCTCGATGCTGTCGTGCAGCTCGTAGAACTGGGACTGAGAGCAGGTGTCAGGTGTCAGGTGTCAGGTGTCAGGTGTCAGGTCAGAGAGCTGAGAGCTGAGAGCTGAGACTGGGAGCTGGGAGCTGAGAGCTGAGAGCTGAGAGCTGAGAGCTGAGAGCTGAGAGCTGAGACTGGGAGCTGGGAGCTGGGAGCTGGGAGCTGGGACTTGGAGCTGGTGTCAGGTGTCAGGTGTCAGGTGTCAGGTCAGAGAGCTGAGAGCTGAGAGCTGAGAGCTGAGAGCTGAGAGCTGAGAGCTGAGAGCTGAGAGCTGAGAGCTGAGACTGGGAGCTGGGACTGAGAGCTGGGACTGGGACTGAGATTGATGGCTGATGGCTGATAGCCGATAGCTGATAGCTGATAGCCGATGGCTGACGGCTGACGTTGGTGCAGCCACAGTCACGGTCACACTCACCGTCTCTGTCCCTGTCCCTGTCTCTGTGCTTGTGGCCGTCTCGTTCGACATCAGGCTGTGCATGCCTTGCGGCGCACTTTTCTTGCCGCCGCCGATGATGTGCGGCGGTGGGAACGCTTCGCGGCGTCACGAAAAGATGCGCCGATGGGAAGGTCATGCACAGCCTGATTTCGAACGAACTCTTGAACGAAGCAACGGCAATCATCGCGAGCGCACGACCGCTCGTCGTGGCAATCGAACGACGCGATCGCGATTTCGGGAAACCAAATTCGTCGCGCGCTAAATAGCGTGGTTCTGAATGTCGCGGAGGGATTCGGTTGTCGCGGTGGGAATGCGCGCCTTCGCTTCGAGTCGGCGCACGGTTCACTGTCCGAGGTGCGCGCGGCATTGAGCGCCGCAGTCGCGTGGCAGTACGTGAACGAAACGAACATTGACGAGCTCAACAGAAGGCTGCACTCGCTGGGCGCGAGGCTGTTCGGGCTCATGCGACGCTGACGACGGTGACAGGGACACCGGGACCGGGACTGGGACGGTGACAGGGACACCGGGACCGGGACTGGGACCGTGACGGTGACAGGGACACTGGGACCGGGACGGTGACAGGGACACTGGGACCGGGACTGGGACTGGGACTGGCGCCGATGCAGTTGCCGTCGCCGATGCCGATGCCGGAGCGGTCGCCGGTGCCGGTGCGGTCGCCGATGCCGGTGCCGGTGCGGTCGCCGATGCCGGTGCGGTCGCCGATGCCGGTGCGGTCGCCGATGCCGTTGCGGTTGCCGATGCCGGTGCAGCTACCGTCGCGCAAGCCCATACAAACGCCCGCCGACGGCGTGTAGCGCTGAAAGCAAATCGGTGGTTTTGGATTCGTCGAGGTAGCCCCACACGACGGCGAGTTCGAGTGCGACGCGCGCTTCGCTGAGGGAGCCGTGTGCGCTCTGAAATCGAAGCCGCGCGTTGCCCGCTTGCGTGCCAAATCCTTCGGCGGCATTTAGCGCGATGCTGCTGAGCGCGCGCCGCGCTTGCGACGCAAGATCGCGATCGCGCCGCGCGATGATATCGACCAAGGGTCGCGCTTGCGTGAGGATGCCCATAATCTGAGTCAAAAGCTGGTCGCGAAGTGGTGTGTGCATGACCATCCCCCGGCGCAGCTTGCGTGCCATCGCAGGCGCATCAACCACCGCGAATATCGGCGGTGGCGCGGAAGGTGCGCCGCAAGGCCATGCACACGCCACTTCGCGTGCGGCTGAAACAGCTGCATCAGCACCAGCCGCTGCATCGGCATCAGCACCAGCCGCTGCATCGGCATCAGCACCAGCCACTGCTACAGCATCAGCACCAGCCGCTGCTACAGCATCAGCACCAGCCGCTGCTACAGCATCAGCCGCTGCATCGGTGACAGCAACCGTTGCGGCTGCCGTTGCGGTTGCGGCTGCCGTTGCGGTTGCGGCTGCCGTTGCGGTTGCGGCTGCCGTTGCGGTTGCGGCTGCCGTTGCGGTTGCAGTTGCCGTTGCCGTTGCAGTTGCAGTTGCCGTTGCGGCTGCCGTTGCAGTTGCCGTTGCGGATGCCGTTGCGGATGCCGTTGCCGACGCAGTTGCAGTTGCAGTTGCCGTCACAGTCACAGCTATCAGCTGACGGCAGTACTCAGTCTCAGTCCCAGCTCCCAGTCTCAGTCCCAGCTCCCAGCTCCCAGTCTCAGTCCCAGCTCCCAGCTCCCAGCTCCCAGCTCCCAGCTCTCCGACCTGACAGCTGAGAGCTGACAGCTGACAGCTGCTCTGACAGCTGACAGCTGCTCTCAGTCTCTTCTCTACAAAAGCCCCGCAGATGCAAACGTGGCCATCTCGTTGCTGGTGGCAAGCGCGGCGCGGAGGAGCGCAATCCCGATTGCAGAATCCGGTGCCTTCGCCGAGCCGCATCTCGAGCTCGAGCAGCGGCTTGAGCTTGAGGTGCGCAAGCGCCGCGACGATGCCAGGTTCCGTCGAGCGGTGGGACGCGACGCAGAAGCGTTCAACGCCGGGGCGAAGGGCGTTTGCGACGAGGGATGCGGCGGACGCGATTACGCCGTCGATGACGACGGGAACGCGGGCGCTGACGCTGCCGATGACGAAGCCTGCCATCGCGAGGATTTCGAGGCCGCCAAGGGCGCGCGCAATCTCGAAGGGATTGCTTCGCCCTTGAATTCGCGCAAGGGCTTCGTCAATGACGTGGATCTTCTTCGCAAGCTGCTCGTCGCTGACTCCCGAGCCCTTGCCGGTAACGGTGGCTGCAGTCTTGCCGGTGTACGCGGCAATGAGCGCCGCGGAGGGCGTGGTGTTGCCGATCCCGATCTCACCGATGCCGACGACTTCCACGCCAGCTGCTGCGCGATCGAGAGCAATCTTGACGCCGAGCTCGAGCGCCTGCTCGGCTTCTTCGACGGTCATGGCGTCTTCGACACGGAGGTTGCGCGTGCCGCGCCGGATCTTGTGAACCAGCGAAGGTAGGCGAGCTTTCGTGCTCGGCGTCAAATCTCCGGTCATCCCAACGTCGACGGCGAGGAGCTCGACGTCGAATTGACGAGAGAGGACGCACACGCCTGCGCCGCCGTTGACGACGTTTTGGAGAATGGCAGCCGTCAGGTGGGGAGGAAACGCGCTCACGTTGTCGGCGGCGACGCCGTGATCGGCAGCGAACACCGGGATAAAGGCGCGGGTTGGGGTCGCAATCGGAAATGCACCTCTGGCGCCAGCGTAAAACACCGCCAGTTCTTCGAGTCGTCCGAGGCTGCCCGGGGGCTTGGTCAGTTGGTTTTGATGGGCCAGGGCGCGTGCAACGGCGTCTTCGTCGAATCGAGGAATGGCGGGAAGCGAAAGGGTCATTGGACTTCTAGATCTTTCACGGACACGAGGCGAAGGGGTGAAGGTTTGAGACACATCATGCAGCCTAGGGCTGCGAAGTAGATTTCCGAGGCGGCTGCGGCGAGGCGTTGGTGAGCCCATCCGGTAACATCTTGAAAGCGCCGGCCGAGTTCGTTCATGGCAACGAGGCCGAGACCGACCTCGTTACTTACCACGATCACTGGAACGGTTGCGTTCACGGCAGCCGCGACGAGCTCGTCGACGCGAGTGAGGATTTCGTCGTCCGTGCGCTCCTCACCGAGGAGATTGGCAATCCAGAGCGTGAGACAGTCGATGAGGATCACGTCGGTGTCCGGCTGCCCCGCGACGGTTTCGGGCACGGCGAGGGGACACTCGACGGTGCGAAAGGCGCGCAGCTCGCGCTCGCGCTGGTGACGCTCGATGCGCGTACGCATCTCGCCGTCGAGGGCTTGCGCAGTTGCGACGAAGGTACGACGAGGACCCAGGCTTTCCGCGAGGGCCAGGGCAAACCGACTCTTGCCCGATCGCGCACCACCGCCGACGAGGATGAGCTTTCCTTGTGAACTCATGGAAGGGCTTCCGTGTGCGAAGGCGCTGGCGCTCACGCGTCGGGGAGCGCCGTCTCGGTCACGACGAGCAGCCGGCGGGGATGCGGCGCGAGCGTGGCGAGCTCCTTCGGCGAGATCCCACGAATCGATTGAGTCGAAAGGCTGAGATCTTCGGCGAGATACGCGTGCCTGCCGCTTCCTTCGACGAGCGACGCAATCGAGCGCTCCTCGGTTCCGTCGCCCATCAAGAAGATCCACCGGATCCCGCTCCATCGATGGCGTCGCGAGAGACGTTGGCTTCGAGGTTTGGACGTCGACGATGGCGGCGTTCTGCCAGGTCACGCCGAGGTTGGCGCATGCCAGTTGAATGGCGCTCACGCCCGGCTCGACGCGACAGCGCCGCGGTCCAAAGCGGCGCACGAACACCCCCGTGATGTCCGACGTCCCGGGATCCCCCGAAACGAGTACGACGCAGGGTCGCGCCGGGATCGTCTCGATGCGATCGAGCCAGGACTCGGTGATGGTGTAGTAAACGAGCTTGTGCGCCCTGCTCGAGGCAAATCGATCGATCAGGCGCTGCGTCCCGATCAAGAGTTGAGCTCTCTCGATGCACGCCGATGCCCGCGGGGTCAGATAGTCTTCTGCCCCAGGCCCACAACCAACCACGGTAAATTCCGGCACTTCGGGGATTCGATCGGTAGCGTTCACGGTAGGACCTTCCTTTCGGTATGTGGCGTCAGGCGGCGAGCTTCTTCAAGAAGTAGACGAGTTGCTCCGGGCGGCTCGGCAAGTGCAAGTGGACGTAGCTCGCGAGGACATTTCCTCGCTGGAGTCCCTCGACCATCTTCGTGCCGCGTCGGTATTCGACGTCGTAGACACGCTTCCAATCTTGGGCGCGTGCCTCGTCGAGCTCGAGGCTCGAGTAGTGGAACTCGTGACCACGACAGCGATCTCCCGGCGTTCCCCAGAGGCTCTCATCCGAGAGAGTGACCTCGGCGTATCCCAAGCGGAAGGATTCGAGCGTTCATCACGCTGCGCCCCGGGAGCACGCCCGACAAACGATGTTCGTGCCCGTCCTCGTCGACCAACGTTTCTCCGAGGAGCATCAAGCCGCCACACTCGGCGTACACGGGGCGTCGCGCTGCGAAAGCGGCGAGAGACTCGAGGAAGGGGCGGTTTTCTGAGAGAGAACGGGCGTGAAGCTCGGGGTAGCCGCCGGGCAAGTAGAGTGCGTCGGCGTCCGACGGAACACATCGATCACGAAGGGGCGAGCACTCGAGCCACTCGACGCCGTGACGCTTCGTAGCCGTCTCGAAATCCGAATACAAGAACCCAAACGCTTCGTCACGCGCCACCGCGAGACGGAGCGGGATTTCGTGGTCGGATCTTCGCTCGGTCGCGAGAGCGCCATCAGGGGTTTGCTCGTCGCGAGATGCGCGTCCAAATCGAAGTGACGTTCCGCGGCGTCTGCAAGTGCATCGAGGGGTCGGATGTCCGTGGGCGCGACGAGGCCGAGATGTCTCGACGCGAGCTTCGGAAACGCACCCTCGGGAATGGCCGCGACGAGGCGAGGAAGATTTGCCGACGCGAGTGCCTTACCCAACAGTTCACCGTGGGACGCGCTACCGACGCGGTTCGCGATGACGGCAGATACCGAGAGACCGCGCTCGAATTGACAGTAACCCTGGACCGTCGCCGCAAAGCTACGGGCCATGGCGTGCGCATCGACGACGAGAACGACGTTCGCGTCGAGGAGCTGCGCCATCTCTGCCGTGGAGCCGTGGTTGCTCGTCGGATCGACCCCGTTGAAGAGCCCCATCACGCCTTCGACGATGAGGAGATCCATTCCGCTTGCTGCACGTCTGGCATGTTGCAGCACGTACGCACGCCCCATCATGTAGCTGTCGAGGTTGATGCAGGGCCGCCCCGTCGCAAGCGTCAGGTGCATCGGATCGAGGTAATCTGGACCGACCTTCGCTGCGCGAACCTTGAGCCCTCGACGGGTGTATGCGCGCGCGAGCGCAAGGGTGATCGAAGTCTTGCCTACGCCGGATGCCGTTCCGGCCACGACGAGCACGCGTGTCATATCTGGTTTACCCTCCCCATCGACCACAGAAACAGCGCGCCGAGCGCTGCGAAGAGCAGTGTCGTCGCCCACATCAACGCAATCGCCCGTCCAATCGTCTTCGTGTCCGCGCGATGCGACACGATTCCAAAGGTGGGGCCTTCATGCGCGACTCCATCGTAGCGATTCGTGCCGCCAAGGGTCACACGAAGGGCGCCAGCGAAGGCCGCCTCGCTCCATCCGCTATTCGGGCTCGCGTGTCGCGAGCTCTGTCGAACCCCGACGCGCAACGCCGAGACGCCATCGAAGCGAAGGAGCCACGCTGCGAGGGCGATGACGACGAGCGTCAGTCGCGCAGGGACGTAGTTCAGTACGTCGTCTGCTCGCGCCGCAACGGTGCCGAAGCGTGCGTAACGTTCGTCGCGGTGCCCCCACATCGAGTCGAGGGTGTTGACGGCGCGGTACACGATGGCGCCCACTCCGCCGAAGAGGAGCGCCCAAAAGAGCGGTGCAGTTACACCGTCGACGGTGCTCTCTGCGACGGTTTCGACAGCGGCGCGGCTGACCTCCGTCGAGTCGAGGCCTTCCGTATCACGGCCGACAATCCACCCGACGTGTTCGCGGGCCATCGGCAAATCCTCATTCTCTAGATCTCGTTGTACTCGCCGGGCGTGCTTCGCGAGATCGCGCGGGGCAATGGCCGTGTAGACGGCGACCACCTCGACGAAGGCGCCAAACAGCGGGTGCACTCGCTTCGAAAGCGCGATGGCGCCCATCGACACGGCTGCGGCAACCCCGACGACGATGCTCCACCCGACTGCTCCACCGACGGTTCCGCCGAGTGCGCAAGAGAAGCGACTCTGCGCGCGCGGGTAAAGTGCATTTTCGACGAATGCCGCGAATCGTCCAATCAGGCGCACGGGGTGACCGCCGAAGGGCGGATCTCCCACGAGGCCGTCGAGGAGAACGGCGAGGGGCAAAAGCAACGCGTTCACGCGAGCCCCATCAGGCGGAGAATGGCGCCGTAGTCGACGTGCTTTCGGAACACCTCTGCCAGGCGCGCGAAGGTGGGTTCCAAGGAATAGGCCTCTCGCGTTTCGCCTAGCTTGGGCAGGTGCTTTCGCTCGCGAAGCTCGTCGAGAAACGCGTGTCGATACTCGTCGGAGTCGAAGAGCCCGTGCACGTAGGTGCCGTAAACGCGACGTTCGGGGAGCCCGCCGCCGAGCACCGTGCCGTCGTCGGCGACGAACAGTGGCGTCACCGGTGCAAAGTCCGTGAGACCGTGATGGATCTCGTATCCTTGGATTGCGCGACGGCTCGGTAGGTGCGTGCCCGTGCAGCGACGGAGCGTCTTCGGTCCGTGAAACTCCGTGCAAAGGGGAAGCAAGCCGAGGCCGGGGACGCTCCTCTCGAGTCCCTCGATGCCGTTCGGATCTTCGATGCGCTCCCCGAGCATCTGTAAGCCGCCACAGATCCCGATGACCTCTGCGCCGCGGGTGTGAGCGTCGAGCAATGCGCGGTCGAGTCCAATCCGGCGGAGATGAGCGAGATCGCCCATCGTGTTCTTCGTGCCGAGCAGGACGATGACGTCGGGATCCCCGAGCTCCTCGGGGCGCTCGACGAGATAGAGATACACGTCGCGCTCGAAGGTCAAGGCGTCGATGTCCGTCGCGTTCGACACGTGGGGCAGTGCGATGACCGCAATGTGAATGGGGGCGCTCGGATCCCCGAAGCGCCTCCGTCCCGACTCGAGGGAGAGTCGATCCTCATCGGGGAGCGTGAGATCCTTCAGGTAAGGAATGACGCCGAGCACGGGGCGCCCAGTGTGACGCTGAACCCAGGTGTGCGCGTCCGCGAGCAAGCGTTCGTCTCCGCGGAAGCGATTGATCAGAAAGCCGCGAACGAAGCGTCGGTCGGCTTCGCTCAGCACCTCGAGGTGTCCCACGAAGGACGCGTAGGCTCCCCCGCGATCGATATCGCCCACGAGGAGTACCGGCATGTTCCGATGCTCGACGAAGCCCATGTTGACGATGTTGTTCTTGCGCAGGTTCATCTCACCGGCGCTGCCCGCTCCTTCGCACACGATGACGTCGAAGTCGCGTCCGAGCTCGTCGTAGGACGTGAGCGCGGCGTCCAGAACAACGTCGCTTCGTCGCGAGGTATCCCATCACGTCGCGATGCCCCTCGGCGAAACCGCGGATCACGAGCTGCGCGCCGCGGTCCGACGTTGGCTTGAGCAGCACGGGGTTCATGCGCGTGTCCGGCGTAAGTCCGCAGGCTTGCGCTTGAACGACCTGGGCACGGCCCATTTCGCCGCCGTCCACGGCAATCCCCGAGTTGTTCGACATGTTCTGCGCCTTGAAGGGCGCGACGCGATAACCATCTTCCGCGAGACAACGACATAGCGCGGTGACGAGCAGGCTCTTGCCCGCGTCGCTGGTCGTGCCCTGGAGCATGATCGCGGCAGGCGTCTTTGTCTTCGATCGAACTCGCGGGTGCCCGAGGATGTGCCCCAAGACGTCGAGGAGACGCTCGGTTTGCGACGCGTCACGGAGGGCGATTCTGAGCCACTCGCCGTCGAGGTTCGGGAAATCGTCGAGGCAGCGCAGCCACACGTCGTGAGCTTGGGCCGCGCGCGCGACGTCGCGCGCCAAGAGCTTCGGCTCGGTGAGTTGCAGCAACACCCAATTGGCTGCCGTGTCCACGACGCGACAGGACGGCAGACGCGCTAGCCCGTCGAGGAGCTGCTGCTTGAGTGCCGGCAGCTGCTCGCGCATGCGGCTCAAGAACTCCGTGTCCTCGAAGATCCTAGCGCCCACGCGTTGCGCGAGCACCCCCACCGACCAGGGCGATTGTTGCTCGCGCAGGGCCGTAGCGATCGCCGTGCTCGCGAGCGCATGGCCGAGTCGGAGTCCAGGGATTGACCAGGATTTCGTGAGTGATCGAAGGACCACGAGGTTTCGCGCGCGCGGGTTCCAGACGCTGCGGAACCCTGGGCAGAAGTCGGCGTAGGCTTCGTCGACGACGAAGAGCGTCTCGGGGTGCGCGCGACGCAGGGATTCGAAGGCCTCGACGTCGAGGAGCGTTCCCGACGGGTTGTTCGGATGTCCGAGGAGGACGACGCTCGGCTGCGAAAGACGCGCGGCGAGCGCGGACCAATCGAGTGCGAACCCAGGTGCTGCGCCCAAGGGGAAGAGCTCGACGTCTTTGCCGCACAGAGCCGCACTGCGGCGGTATTCGCCGTAGCTCGGAACGGGGATGATCCATCGAGTCGCTTCGACGACGAGCGGCAAGAGCCCAAGGAGTTCCGAGCTGCCGTTACCGACGACGACCTGGTCTTCGCTGCACGCTTCGCGCGTGGCAATGATGCGACGGAGCGAGAGCGAGCTGCGCTCGGGATAGTGAACCAGCTGCGAGACGTTTCGCTCGATCTCTTGTCGTAGCCAGCTCGGTGGTCCAAAGGGACTGATGCTCGCGGAGGCGTCGACCACCGACGAGAACTCGCAATCTTCGCGTGGCGGAGTGCCACCATGGGTGACATCGAGATGCGAACCCGCCGTAGCCTTCGTCGCACGAAGCCGTGGCGTGCACGTGACGTCACCACGATGCACCGACAAAAAATCTGCGAATGGCTCGGGAGGTTCTTGCATTTTCTCACGCAGACCGACGGCGAGAAAAGCGCGGAACCTGGCCCGGCTTTGCCATCGGCTCCTGTCCGCGCAGGATCGACGTAACGCGCCTTGGGCAGGTCTTCTGGCTCCCGAATCATCCTCCCCAAGCGCCTTCCCACCCCGATGGGCAGTGGAGTTACTTGGTTCGTCCTCGGATACAGCGGCGGGACCGCGCCGGAATTGCACCGGCTTCCCTGTTAGGGCCCTCGGGGGCCACCTAAGGCGTGGCTCATCGTTATCCCTTCGTCGCAAACCCTGCAAGGTTTTTTCGATTCACGTCGATCTCCGGTCGGACGCAAAACCTGAAGGAGAGTCTTTCGTGGCTCGGTTGACAGTCTCGATCGCCGCTCGTATATGAGCGCCGTGCTGGTGCTCGAGCCACTGCTCGAGTCAAAGGGAACCTGGTGCAAATCCAGGACTGCCCCGCAGCGGTAAGCGAGAACGAAACCCGAGAGCGCACTGGCCTTCGTCTCTAGTAGACGGGGCTGGGAAGCAAAGGGGAGTAGGTGGCAACGCCGAGCTCGCAAGTCCGAAGACCTGCCGGCATCGGGTTTCGAAACATGTCTCGAAACCTGCGTGACCCAAAGACCGCGTGGGATGGTCGGGGTAGGGCCGAGGTGTATCCATTGGCTCGCTCCAGCCATTTTCAAGCGGTTTCGCGTCCGAGGGGACGTCGGGTCGCTCGCATTTCGATCGTCTCTTTTCGATCCCTGCGCTCGCCGCATCGCGATGAGTGCAACCGCTACCGCGAACCGTCCCATCGAGTTCCGGTGTTCCACTTCCCCTCGTTCATCGATCGGTTTTCATGGTCGGCTCGTCGCAATCAATTGCAAAGGTGCAGTCGCGCTCCGTCGTCGCGTGGCGACTCGGGGTTGCGTTCGGCATCGCGACGTTGGGGGCAAGCGAGTGGGCCCACGGCGCAACGACGAACGCTGATGCAGGCGCAACGACGAACACCGATGCAGGCGCAACGACGAACACCGATGCAGGCGCAACGACGAACACCGATGCAGGCGCAGCGACGAACACCGATGCAGGCGCAGCGACGAACACCGATGCAGGCGCAGCGACGAACACCGAATCGCACGTCGAAGTGACGGTGCAAGGGCATGCGTGCGATACGCGGGCGGGCACGCGTGACGAAAATGTCGCAAGCTCCGTCGTGGGGCGACCGCGCTTGCAAGCGCCGGGGCTTCAAGCGCAAGAGGTGTTGCGCTCGCAACCGGGGGTCGTCATCACGGAAACGGGCGGTTTTGGCTCGGAAGCTACCGCGTCCATGCGCGGCGCAAGTCCGATGGACACGCCCGTATATCTCGCGGGACTACGCTTGAACGACGACGTGATCGGCGCGGCGGATCTCTCGATGATCCCGCTTCATCTCATCGAACGCGTCGAGATCTATCGCGGCAACGCGCCGATGGACGCCGATCGACTCGGGCCTGCGGGCGCCATCTTCTTCGAGCCGCGGCTCCCCCGCGGGACGACCTACGGCGCGGGCTACTTCGGTGGGTCTTGGGGCGCGAGTCGCACCTGGGGATACGGCGGCACGAAGCAGGGGCCCGTGCGGATTCTCCTTGGCCTGTCCGCGGAGCGAGCGAGCAATCGCTATCCCTTCGTGAACGACAACGGAATGCTGCTTTCTGACGCGCCGCGTACCACCGAGCAGCGACGCAACGCGGATGAGCGCACCATCGACGGCTGGCTGTTGGGACGCGGGGAGCTCGGTCGGCATTTCACGTTGGACCTCATGATGAACGGCGCGTGGCGCGAAGCCGGCGTGATGCGTCTCGCACTCTTGCAGTCACGTGAAGCTCGAAAGACGACATCGCGACGCCTAGTCCAACTCAAGCTCAAGGGACCCCTCGACGAGGCGCAATCCGCCGTGCTCACGGCGCGAACGGCGCTCGTGGAAGGGGGAGTCGTCCTCGACGATCCCTTGCGCGAGTTGTCGATCGAGACGGATCACTCGCGGATCGTCGATCGACGCCTGGAGCAAACGATGGCCCTCGACGTCTCGTCCATCGAGCGCCTACGGCTTCGTCCCGTCGTCGATCTGGCACGCGAGACCATCGAACGAACGCCGAGCGACGTGGAGCTCTCGGGCACTGCGCGTCAGTCGATCCGCCTCGGCACCCAAGCGGAGTACGACGTCACGTCGTGGTTGCTCGGTCACGCGCTGTTGAACCTCGAGTGCCATCATACCGGCGCGCGCGAGCGCGGTTATTGCGACGAACGTCTCCCGACGGGGCGCTTCGGAATCACCTTGCGTGTCCTCGGTGCGCGCCTCTACGGTAGCGCGGGGCGATATCTCCGCGTGCCGACCCTCGGTGAACTCTATGGGCTCAGTGGCACCGTGCAGGGCAATCGGCGCCTCGAGCCCGAAACGGGAAGCACGTACGATCTCGGCGTGCGTTACTCTGCCGCGGTTGGTCGCACGCTCCGCGAGGTTTACTTGGACGTGTTCTCCTACGTGCGGAACGCCGACGAGCTCGTCGCCTACGCGCGCACCGGGCAAGGCTTCGTTCGCCCCTACAACGTGAACGCCGCGCGAGTGATGGGGGTCGAGTCGCTCCTCGGGGCACATCTCGGCGAAATGGTGAGTGCCGAGTTCGTCGCGACCATCACCGATCCGCGAGACGTGTCCGCGGAGCGACAAACAAAAAACGATCTGTTGCCCTATCGCTCACGGCTGATCGCGGCTCCGCGCCTTCGCGCGGACTATCGCGCCGCGCACGGCAAGAACCCGAGTTCCGCGGGTGGCCAGCTTTCTTCCGTGTATCAGTCGAGTCGATACGCCGATCCGGCGGGGCTCGCCGTGATCGGCGAACAGTTGACGTGGGATCTCGAGGCGTACCTCGGGCTCTTCGCCGATGGTCTCACCCTGCGCGGACGCGTGAGCGACCTGTTCGACGCTCGGCGCACGGACGTCGTGGGTTATCCGCTCCCAGGACGCAGCATCTACTTAGGCATCGAAGCCAACCACTGACACGAGGAATAAAACACACATGATCCGTCGATACATCACCGCCTGTCTCTCCCTAGCGATGCTCTTCGGCTGCAACGTTGACGATCCAAAACCCTCGACGGGTGGGGTCGACTTCGGTGGCGGCGGCAATGGAGGCGAAGGCGGCTCGAACTCCGACGCGGGCGGCAACGGCGGTTCGAGCGATTCGGCGGGCGCAGCGGGTTTGGGTCAAGCGGGTTCGGGTCAAGCGGGCAGCACGGCGTCGACCCCTGCAAAACAATGCGAGCGCGGGCTCGTCGTCGTGATGGGGGATTACAAGTCGACGAACGTCGGGATCACGAAGCTCGACGGAACTCCCCTTTCGAGCTCCTTCATTTCGTCGGGTGCGGCGAAACCGGGGCTCGCCCTCGCGCTCTCCGGCGACGTCGACGTTCCGCGGGCGGCACCGACGTCCAAGCGCGTGGTGCTCATCGATCGCTTCGGCTCGAACGTGATTACGTGGATGGATCTCGAGAGCGCAACGGTGCTCGCGCAGCTACGCGTCGGTACGGGTTTCGAGTCCAATCCGCAAGACTACGCCGAGTTCGATACGGATCGCGCCGTGATCTCCCGATATGGCACCAATTCTTCCCCAGGACACGAGGACTTCGATCAGGGTGGGGATCTGCTCGTCATCGATACGAAGACGCCGAAGATCCTCGAGCGGATCGCGATGCCGGAGGAAAACACCGAGCTTTTGCCGCGTCCCGCTGGCATCACCAAGCTCGGTGACGTTCTGGTCGTGGCTCTCGAGCGGTTGTCCTTCGACTTCGACAGCTGTGGCGAGGGGCGCTTCGTCGGTGTATCGCCAAAGGACGGCAAGATCGTCTACACCGTCGATATTCCGAAGCTGAAAAACTGTGGCAGACTCGCGATTTCACCCTCGGGCAAGCTCGGCGCCGTCGCCTGCTCCAGCCAATTCGACGGAGGAACGTATCGTTACAACCCCGAGGAGAGCGACGTCGTGATCTTCGACTTGACCGTGTCGCCCCCGAAGGAGATGCGTCGCTTGGGTCTCGGTGTTGCGCTAGACGCGGGGTTACAGCCGAGCGTCGAGTTCGCGTCCGAGGATCACGTGCTCGCGCTCGCATATGGTGGCAATTCGACGGTGGGCGATCGCGCCGTGCTCGCGGAGATCGATACGGGCAAATACGAGACCGTTGCCGAAAGCAAGGGTCCTTACAACCTATCTGGGATCCATTGCTCACCGGGTTGCGGTGACGTCTGTGTGATTAGCGATGGTGAGACGGGTAAGCTGCGTCGTTTCACCCTCGGTGATTCAGGCAAGATAGAAAACCTCTCCGACATCACCGTCGATACGACGATCGGACTGCCGCCGCGCAGGATCGGAGCCCTCTGACATGAGTCGCCACGCCTGGGGATCCCTCGGATTGATCGGGCTTCTCGTCGTCGTCGTCGGGGCACGCCTGCTCGTGGGCCCCGGCGGTTACGGCTGGTCCGAGCTGTCGAGTCCGTTTCTGAGCCTTCGTGCCCATGCCGTCGGGATCGCGTCCCTCGCGGGCGCGGCGCTTTCCCTCGCGGGGCTACTGATGCAAGGGCTCTTTCGAAACCCCCTGGCGGAACCTGGGATCCTCGGGATTGGCGCTGGCGCCAATCTCGGGGGCATGGTGGCGATGACGTTTGGTGACGCGCTTGCTCGGCGTTGGCACTCGACGCTGCCAGCAGAGTTGTATCTCGCATTGGGCGCCATCTTGGGTGCATGGGTTGTGCTTGCGGTGTTGCTCTCCGTGATGCGACGTCGACTCGATCCCGTGTCGGTGTTGCTCGTCGGGGTCGTGCTAACGATGTTCCTCGGCAGCGTTGGCGCGGTGTTTCGGGCGCTCATCGCCGATCGCTGGGAGCTCTCCCGAGCGATCCTCGCTTTTACGATGGGTGACATCACGGGCAAGGGCGCGCGTCATTTGCTTCTGGCGGCGCCCCTCGTGTTCACGGGCGCCATCGCGACGTGGCTACTCGGACCGGAGCTCGATCTCCTCGCGTCTGGCGAGGACGAAGCGGCGAGCCTCGGCGTCGACGTGTCCCGCGTGCGACTCTGGACGGTGATCTGGACCTCCGTTCTCGTCGCCGCAGCCGTTGCGATCGGCGGAGCGGTGGCGTTCGTTGGCTTACTCGTTCCACAGCTGTTGCGGCAGATGTTCGGCTTTCAGCATCGCGCCTTGGTGTTTCGTGCCGTGCTTTTGGGCGCGATTCTGCTGGTTGCCTGTGATGGTTTGTCCGTCGCGGTAGACAGCGTGAATCTAATCCCGCTCGGCGGCATCACCGGGCTGCTCGGTGCACCGCTCTTTTTCGTTCTGCTCCTGCGCGCTCGCGCAAGTAACGGTTTCGGGTGATACCATGAACGATGCACTGTTATCGGTTCGTTCCGTGACTCTCAGGCGTGGTGGTCGTACGCTCCTTCGAGACTTGAGTTTCGAACTGAAACCGGGACGGCTCCTCGCCGTCTTGGGACCCAATGGGGCGGGAAAGAGCAGTCTGCTCAAGGGGATCCTCGGACTCTTGCCGCTGGAAGGCGGGGAGATCTTCGTCGGTGATCGGGCTCTCGAGTCCCTTTCGGCGAGTGAGCGCGCCAAAGCGGTGGCGTACGTTCCGCAGCAGTCCGAGCTCGGGATTGGGCTCACCGTAGAGTCCGTGGTGCGCATGGGACGCTTCGCCCATCGCGGCTATCATTGGAACGGTCGGGCTCCGGGTGCCGCCGAGCGGGACGACGACGCGGTGAGTCGCGCGCTTGCACAATGCGATCTCACGCGGCTTGCGTCACGCCCCTTTTCCGCGTTGTCCGGCGGCGAACGTGGGCGCGTGTTGCTCGCTCGGGCGCTCGCGACGGAGGCTCCCTTGCTGTTACTCGACGAACCCACGCACAGCCTCGACGTGCGGCACACCGTCGAATGCCTTCGCAATCTGCGTCGCTTGGCGGACTCGGGCAAGGCCGTCTTGCTCGTCACTCACGATCTCAACCAGCTCGAAGGCTTCGTGGACGAGGTGTTGCTCATGAGCGGCGGACGGCGAGTCGCCCTCGACGCGCCGGCGGCACTGCTCCAGACCCCGTTGTTCGAGTCGGTTTTCGGGATCCGGCTCTTGCCTCGCGCGGCTTACGGCTTCGACCCGCTCTTTCGCGAGGGAGCTCTCGATGGATAGACCGAAGCAGTGGATGCTCGGCGGCCTACTGAGCGTCGCGCTCGGCGGCGCGATTCTTCCGCTGCTCTTCGTGAGGACGGACGCGCGTAGACAGCACGGTGCCGCCGGTGCTCACAGGGACACGCGTGCACTCGAGACGTCGAGCGACGACAGTGGGCGAAGGAGCGACGCCGGGTGGGCGAGCGACGCGCCAAGGGACGACGGTGCGCGAAGGGACGACGGTGCGCGAAGGGACGACGGTGCGCGAAGGGACGACGGTGCGCGAAGGGACGACGGTGCGCGGGTGAGTGGTACTGGCGGCGGACCCGCGGCATCCGAAGGCTTCGTCGTTGACGCGTCGGGCGAGCAAATCCCGGTGGGCGCCTATCGACGCATCGTCTCTTGCTCGAGCATTGCCGACGCAATTCTGCCGGAGCTCGTTTCGTCGGAGCGTATCCTCGCGGCCAACCGTTTCTACGTCGAGAGTCACCCTGAGGCCGTTCGGCTCCGTGGCAAAGTGTTGCTTTCGAGTCCCGCCGAGCTCGAGCGGATTCTGAGGCTTACGCCGGATCTCGTCGTCTTGTCCAATTACTCAGGTGATCCAGGCCCCGTCGAGCGCCTTCGAGAGCGTGGGATCCGCGTCTTCGATCTGGGGCGCATGCTCGGCGCGCGAACTCTGGAGCACAATTATCGAGATCTCGCAAAGCTTCTCGGTGAGCCCGAGCTCGGTGCGCGACTCTATCGACAATGGCGACGAAGGCTGACGCAGGTTGCGGCGCACGTGCCAAAGGAGAGACGAAAGCGGGCGCTCTACGTCAACACGTACGACACCCAGCTCCACGGCGGCACCCTGGGCTCGAGTTACTACGATGTATTGACAGCGGCGGGGCTCGTCGATGTTGCCGCCGAAGGCAGGAGCTTCGACGCCCAAGGAAGCCGCGCATGGCCGCGCTATCGCGTCGAAGATCTGTTACGCATGGCGCCCGACATCATCGTCACCGTGCGCGGCAAGGGCGCGCTACTCTGCGGTCTCTCGGGCATGAACGACGTGCCAGCGTGCCGCTCCGAGAAGGGGATCGTCGGAGATCGACGAAGGGATCCTCAACGATCCGGGG
The DNA here is from genome assembly GCA_049840955.1 of Polyangiaceae bacterium. Taxonomy (GTDB): domain Bacteria; phylum Myxococcota_A; class Polyangia; order Polyangiales; family Polyangiaceae; genus FEN-1139. The sequence continues at coordinate 133,785 of JASGIX010000066.1, read as the reverse complement.
CCCGGAATGATTGCGGCGGCGGAAGCGATTTGCGACGCGGTGTACTTGAGATAACGGGGACTGAGACGGGGACTGGGACGGGGATGGGGACGGGGACGGGGACGGGGACGGGGACGGGGACGGGGACGGGGACGGGGACGGGGACGGGGACGGGGACGGGGACGGGGATGGGGACGGGGACGGGGACGGGGACGGGGACTGGGACTGAGACTGGGACTGGGACCGACAGCTGAAAGCTGAAAGCCGATAATAGAGACAACTGCCGGCGCAGGGGCGTCCACTCACCAACGGTGGTGAGGGTTCTTGGTGTAGAGTTCGCCCTGGAAGGCGACGGCGAGAAGTTCTGCGGTCGCTTTGGTGCCCTGCGATCCGAGATCGAGCGATATCGCTCCGTTCGATGGCACTGAACCAAGCGTAACGGGGCCGAATCGGATCAGATCTTCGATCGCGACGGCAATGCGTGGAGTGGGCTGTTCCCGCTGAAGTCGCATAAGCTTTTCGACGCCAGATCGGTTGAATGTCGTGGAGACACTCCAATGACTTTCGCTGGACGCAGGCACCGCCAAGGCGTCTCGTACGTCGGGCAACGTGAGCACGGGCGATCCTTTGAAGATGTACGCAATCAGATGAGAGCGCTCGAGTTCCCAGGCCAGCGCGAAGTGTTCGTCAGGCTTCAATTTAACGTTCGTACTTGCCCAACGTCTCGTGTCGTCGACGGCTTGCCGTAGGGTCGATTCATCCACCGGGGAAATCTCGAGGACCTCGACCGACGCAACGCCGCCATGACTCGTCGGTATCGAGTTCTTGGACAAACTCATGTTGTCGGGCAACGGTCGGCCTTCGAGGCGTTGGGTCCAGGAAGTGTCATCGACGATTTCGAGAAACGCAACGTCGACGGCACGTGCGCCCTCAGGCGCCGTATTCCGTCGTTTTCCACAAGCAAGACCCAGAGCAAGGACTGTGATGAGCAGTAGTGAAGTCACTCCGACGCCTGCGCGGCGCTTCCTTGACTCGAGCCCATAAATAGCTTTCCCGGATACGATATTGTTGCTTTCTAAGTCTACGGACATCGATCCCTGCTTCCCGCGCGAGTTGCGCGGTCGACATCCGCGCAGCCATGTGAATCATCGCTGCGAATCTTGAAAACCGCAACAAATCGGCACCAGCACCAGCACCAGCAACCGCAACGGCGACAGTCACCGATGCCGATTGCTGACGGCCGATAGCCGACAGCCGACAGCCGACAGCCAATAGGGCAGTGACCGGTTGCTGCGGATGGCGTATTCGAGGTGGAGCGCTTTGACTCCGTCCTAGTGGGACGTCGTGCGCTAGAACCTCGATGCGGATACACGCGCAGCTGCCTCAATCGATGAACGATGGGAGCTCGCGTCATCGCGGCGGGCGTCACACTGCACTTCGGCAATCATAAGGGCAGTCGCACCGATGGGCTCTCTAGGGACGTAGACAAGCCACGGCCAAGACGAGCACTGACAATAGGCAAAATGCAACCATCCACAGGAGCCCGACCGACAAGGGCGGGGCGGACTTGGGGAAGTCAGGTTTTGCTCCCGCTTTCACGAGGCGTTCGTAGAGATCGGGATGAGACCTTCGTCCAGGCATCGTAGGGGAGACCAAGAAGGCTTCATGGAGTGCAAGAAGGGCCCGCGCATAGTCGCCATCCGTTTCTTCCGCTTGTCGCCCTGCGCGATCCGCAATCCGTTCTGCTGCAAGACTCGACTTGCTGAGAAGGCTTGCGAGCAAGGCGTAGAGCACTACGAGCACTGCCATCCAACCAATGAGCTTGTGTGGTGCAGCGAGGGTGATGGTCACGGAACATGCCGTGCCGAATAGGCCCAGAAAGGAGCGGCGCCACGTGGCAGTTCGAGGCTCCTTCAGATGTTCGAGTTCGTGGGCAACCACCGCCTTGAGTCCCGCTGGCGTTAGGCATTGCAGCGCTCCCGTAGTAACGAAAATCGTCCGGTCGCGTGAGTTGGCAGCTGCATTGGGCGCAGCGGAACGCAAGGCGAAGGCGGACACCCCCGGCGCTGCCCTGTCGATCGTCGAAACGAGAAACTCCGGTAGGGGTTCCAGCAGACCCAACACGCGCAATAACGTCGTGGTTGCCCCTATGGAGACAATCTTCAGTCCAATCGCGAGGACCGACGCCGAAATTCGGTACTTCAGCTCGAGGCCGAATGTCACGAGTGGGCCGAACAACGAAAGCCAATGGATCAGCTGCAAAACGGCGGCACGTTCTCCTTCGAACCACACCACTGGTTTTGGAAACACATGCTCTCGTCCCAGAACCGAGCCAAGAACGTAATTTGCGACGTACCATCCGAATGTCGTCGCCACCAAGACAGATATGCGAGCGAATAGCACATGTCGAAAGGCGCAAAGTGGCGGCAACGGCAGGATGGTCAATGCATAGTACTGCATCAGTACCAAGGTTCGCATCATCGTGACGTGGCGGGCATTGTGCGTCCAGTGGTGGTGGCGCCCGTAATCGCCAAGACGGAGGATGAGCCATCCAGGGAAAGCGGTAAGCACGAACGCACCGACGAAGAACACTCCCAACGTCCAAAACCGTACTGAACCCAACAGATGCATTTATTTCGATGTCCCGTCGACTCTGGTGACTGCTGTTGGGAAAACTACATCAAATGAAGGTGTCGTGGGATAGCTCAGCGCGCGAAATCCTCGAAATCAAGCCAACCTCGTGCCATCGAGCTGTCGCGGGGAGAGGCGACGCGCATTCCCGCGCTTGGCAGGCAACCCGGAAAGTCGGACGCGACGGCGCATGCCGCGACGATGGCGGACAGGAATTGAGGCTGAGGCGGGGACCGCAACCACGTCGGTCTCAGGCGCAGCCACAGTCTCAGTCACGGCCATAGTCCCTGTTTCAGTCTCAGGCCGAGCCTCAGTGACTGCGACGGATGCACTAGTCGAAGCGGCAGTAACAGCAACGGCAAAGGCAACCGCACCAGCACCAGCACCAGCACCAGCACCAGCACCAGCACCAGCACCAGCACCAGCACCAGCACCAGCACCAGCAACCGCGACCGCGACCGCAACCGCAACCGCAACGGCGACAGTCACCGATGCCGATAGCTGACAGCCGATAGCTGACAGCCGATAGCTGACAGCCGATAGCTGACGGCCGATTGCTGACGGCCGATAGCTGACGGCCGATAGCTGACAGCCGATAGCTGACAGCCGATAGCTGACAGCCGATAGCTGACAGCCGATAGCTGACAGCCGATAGCTGACAGCCGATAGCTGACAGCCGATAGCTGACAGTCGATAGCTGACAGCCGATAGCTGACAGCCGATAGCTGACAGCCGATAGCTGACAGCCGATAGCTGACAGCCGATAGCTGACAGCCGATAGCTGACAGCCGATAGCTGACAGCCGATAGCTGACAGCCGATAGCTGACAGCCGATAGCTGACAGCCGATAGCTGACAGCCGACGCGCCCGCTACTCACGCATCCGATCTCGAACAAATGGAGCATGCCCGTTCAACATCTCGTCCGTCCACGGCCCAGTCGTAGATACGTCTGCCGTCGCGTTGAAGAAGCACGTCTTGTCGACACACGCGTCCCATTTCCATGCCGCCCAACTGATCTTGTTGGCGTTCATCCAGTCGTGCCATGCCTGCGCCTCTTCGGGGCAAAGCGCAGGGTTTTTGGGTGTGCCGCCGTCGGCGTTAGTTGCGCCCCATTCGGTAACGAAGATGGGAAGCCCCTTCGAGAGCGCTGTAACTGCGAGATTTCGCACCTTGGCGTCGTGCGAGCACGAGTAGAAGTGAAGCGTGTACATCAGGTTCGAACTGGTGGTTACCGGGCTTGCCGCCGCGACGTCGACGAATTGTGACCAGTTAGGTGTGCCCAAGACGATTATGTTGTCCGGATCGACTGCGCGGATCGCGGCGATGACGGCTTCGTGATACGGCTTGAGGACGGTCTTCCAGTCTTGCTTCGTGGGTTCGTTGAAGGTCTCGTAAATGACGTTGGGATAGGAGCCCCACTTCGTCGCCATCTCCGTAAAAAACGCCTTTGCCGCTTCGGTGCGCGTCTCGGCGCTATGGTCGTGCCAGTCGATGATGACGTACATCCCCAAATCAATCGCATTTTGAACGATCTGATTCACCTGGGCTTTTGCGACGTCCGGCGCGGCCAAGTAGTCACTGTCCTTGGTGTCGGTCGTGCTAATCCCCATCGCCGCCCTCACGAGGGACGCCTTCCAATTGTCGCGCAGGTACTGAAGCCCCTGTTTGTCTTCGGCGAACTTCTTGCTCTCCCAATTCAGCCACATGCTGCTTGGTCCCTTGAGCTGAACGGGGGTGCCGGACTTGTCGACGAGCTTGCCGCCCGTAACAGCCAATTGACCGTGACGATCGACGGGTGTAGTTCCGGTACTCGAGCTCGACGTCGAGCCGCCAACTGCGGAGGAACCCGCGCCGCCTCGTGAAGACGTGCTCGCGCCACCCTGCCCAGACATGCTGGACGTACCTCCGATCGGCTGTGGACCCGTGCTCGTTGAGCTACTCGACGTGCTCTTTGCGCCTCCTTCGCTCGTCGTCGCAGTTTGCGCCTTACCCCCGCTCGATTGACTCCCTTGGAACGAGCCGCCCATCGAGCTCACTGGCGTCGATGTACTCGAACCGCCGGCATTGCGCTCGTCCGTGTCCGTGTTCGAGGACGAACATCCAAGGATCAGCAGCAGTGAGCCACTGAGCGTGCAAAGTGCTTTCATGGTTACCTCTCGAAATGGAAGTGTCCCGCTCCGACGAATGCGGATGCGGGCCAGGGGAACGTCAGCTGTGATGTGATGCTAGCCGCAGACGGACCCAAATCACGCCAAAAGAAGCGCATTTTCGTGGGGCTTTCAGTTGGGCCATCAAGTTCTCGCAACGGCCTACCGACGAGAAGCGAAAGGCACAATGGCGTACCAATTTGTGACAAGCGAGTGCGAGGGTCGCGCGCACCTTTCACCGATCTTGCCTACCTCGCGACGACGATGCGATGAGCGCCGTGATGAGGCGACGAGCGCTGCGGAGGAACTCCGCACCTCGGGTTCGCACTTCGTGTGTCGACCTCTCGCACCATGGCAGAAATGAAGTCGCGAGTGCGAGTCCCTCGTTCAATTCCTCGCCATGAAGTTCGAAGAAGCGAAACACCACTAGCTCGACGACGGAGAGATCCCTCGCAGAAGGGATGAAGCCCGATTCTGGTGCGCGGCGCGCTGCTCGGATTCGAAGTCTGCGTCAATTTCTCCGAGACTGAAGGGCAAGGACGGGGAAAGGATGAGGGGCACGCGCCATTCGAAGTTCGACGGCGAGAGTCGAGTTGCGTGCGCGCATCATCGCTCTTCACGGGTTATGCCGCAATGGTCTCGCCACAGCAGTCCCGCCGTCGGAGGAAGCGCCACCCGACGTTCGCGCCTATTGCCTCGGGCTTCGAAGCTCCGGTTCAGCGATGCGCCGCGAGTTTGTTGTCTGTACGTCGTGCAAACGTCAGGTCCCGTTTGCACGACGCCACAAACAAAAGAAGCGCGGGCCCCCCTCGGCCGCGGTTTGGTTATTGCAGGCGTTCTCGACGAGTCTCTCACGCGAGAGTGTGGGCATTCGACAAGGGATCTACATGGCAAATGGGTTGCTCGCAGGCTTTTGGGGCTTGGTCGCCGGAAGCGCTCTGGTGCTTGGCGCGCTCGTCGGTTACTTCATGCAATTGCCGCAACGACTCATCGCGGGGATCATGGCGTTCGGCGCAGGCGTGCTCATCTCCGCGCTCTCTTTCGATCTCATGGATGAAGCGTTGCGTAGTGGTGGCTTCGTCGCTACGGCGTCGGGGTTCATCGTCGGGGCTGCTGCATTTACCGGGGCGAACTGGATGCTAGCGCGCGCGGGTGCGAAACACCGCAAGCGCTCTGGAGATCAACAACCCACGTCCGAAGATCCCGGGACAGGGCTCGCCATCGCCCTTGGCGCGCTGCTCGATGGTGTACCGGAGTCCATCGTCATCGGTGTCAGTCTGATCGGGGAGCCTCACGTGAGCTTCGTTGCCGTCGCTGCCGTCTTCTTGTCCAATGTGCCCGAGGGCCTCTCTTCCGCCGCCGGAATGAAGAAGGCCGGGCGCTCTTCGTTGTATATTTTCAGCGTCTGGGGAGCCATCGCACTCATTTCGGGAGTCGCGGCAGTGTTGGGTTATGTCTTGTTCGCCGGACTTGGGCCTGCAATCGTCGCCGCAACCACCGCCGTTGCAGCAGGAGCCATCCTCGCGATGCTCGCGGACACCATGATCCCCGAAGCCGTCGCCCATACGCACGCCGCGACGGGACTCATAACGGTACTAGGATTTCTCGCGGCATTCGTCTTGAGCAAGATGGCGTAGTCTCGGTAGCAAGACGGCTTTGAACCAATTGCCGCCGCAACGCGGCTCGGCTTGGGGCGCAGCGGAGGCGAAACCTTCGAGTCGACGGGCGGTCATCTATCTTCGTGGACGGCAATTGGCGAATGCTGCTGCAGAAGCACGATGGTCGCCGTATCATGAGCGCTCGAGCCCGTATCATGAAGTGTAGGCCCGTCGTCACCTATCCGAACCGAGATGGCCACGTTCGTAAGCAGCATCGTGACTTCGGTCAGCTCGTCATCTCGTTCATCGGAAATCACGTGAACCTGCGCCGATAGATCGATCAGTATGTCGCTTCACTGTCGTCCGCTTTACTGTCGTCCGCTTCGCTCCTCTCGACTCCTCCCGAGTCTCGCCGGGATTGGCTTCATGATCTCGGTTGCGTGTACTTCGCGACGGAGTGTGCTGCTTTCTCACGATCAGGGCGGAACCGATCACGGCGGAACCGATCACGGCGGAAGCAGTCAGAGTGACGCCACGGGAGGAACCTCCGGCGTCGGAGCATCGGGAAGCGCTGGTCTCGGGATTTCCTGGCTCGGGTCCGGTCACGCCAGCGGTCGTTCGGGTCATCGACGAGCGTCCAATCGGCGGAGCCAGTCTCGAAGGCAGCACGAGCGGGGGCGGAACCTATGCGGACGCCCTCGACGAGGGACGGCTCCACTACGTGCTCGACGTGGAGGGGATCCGCGCGCTGATTTCGAGCAACACACCGGCGATTCTCCTCATTGCCGAAGGAACCTACGACTTTGGCGCTACCGCGACGAAGCTCATCGCCTGTAGCGAAGCCTGCGACGCCGCAAACCCCTTGGCGAAACAGAACGTCGGCTTGTCCAGTTGCGCGAGCGGCGCAACTCAGTTCGAAGTCGACGACACGCACGAAGTGCTCCACGTCGGAAGCAACAAAACCGTGATCGGTCTGGGCAAGGGAGCCATCTTGCGTAACGCGGAGCTCTCCTTGGCGGACGCGTCGAACGTCATCTTGCGTAACCTTTCGCTCGTCGACAACAACTCGAACGTCGTGGGTCAAGGTAACGGCATCATGTTGACCCCTGCCAGTCATGTTTGGATCGATCACTGTACGTTTCGCAACGACGGGCGTTGGTACGTCAGTATCACGTCGGATCTCGACGAAGCCGGAAAAGCCGTGTTGAAGGAAGCTGGGTACGTCACACTGACGTACAATCTGTTCGACGGCATGGTGGAGGGGATCTGTCGGCAGCGAAGCCAATACGTGTTCGGGACGCGACGCAACCCGGCGTTGACCTTTGCGTACAATTGGTTTTATCGCTCCGAGAATCGTAATCCGTTTCTATTTGGCCCAGAGACGTGGGCTCACATTTTCAATAACTACTGGTCGGACGTCAGCTACGCCGGAGTGGCTGCTGCCTGTGGCGCTGCGGCAGTTCTCCAGGGAAACGCTTTTGCCGCTTCCTACTCGGCCTTGTCGATCAATGACAACGGAGTCACGGACACGCCGTACTGCGCAGCCAACCCTTGGGGCAAGGTTTACGCTCCGATGAATACCGGTACCGACGAAGACAACCGCTTCGACAGCACCTCGACCCTTGCGCTGCATGACCAACCCACGGACGGCACGGGAATGACGAAGCCCTCGCGCCGCAGCGGTCACGTCTTCACAGTAACGGCCCCAACGAAGTCCGGGACCTCGACCGAGATCTACGAGGTGACCCTCTTTGCCGATCCCGCGACGGTGGCCTCCGAGGTGAAGGCCAAGGCCGGTGCGGGGAAATTGTTCTGAGCACCAGCCCGCATGGACCTTTGCAATGTCTTCGCGGTCATCTCGTTGGCTCGCCCGATCGCTCTTGGCAAAGCTCTGCTTCCGCCAAACTGAGTCCATCGGGGATCCCGACGCGTCTCCCCGCAGCCCAATTGGCAAGTCGCCCATACTACCGGAACGATGACGTTGCGCACTCGCCTTCCAAGTTGCGATCGCACTCGCCATTTGCCGCGCTTGGCCATCGGGAGCGTCGATTCTAGCTCGTCCCGCCAATTCGTGGCTCGCGATTATGCGCCGAAAGACTCGAAAAATGTGTGACGAGAATCATCGGAGTTTCCGGTCGCCGCGTTACCGAGTAAACAAACTGACGCAGACCGTCTCCAGTAGCCTCGTTCTACTCTTCCACCTGTCGACGCAGTTCAGCCACGATCGCCTGAACCCGGCGCGTCGTGAAGGGTGGGGAATTGCTGACGAGTTGCTCGCGTTCGATGAATCGCGCCGCCTCTTGCACGTTCTCGAAGACCCGATGCGGGTACTCCTGACGTGCCAAGAGCGTGATCCCCGTGACGACGCTGCGGATCGTTGCTGCGACGAACCCGCCGTGCTCGAAGGCGAGCGCAGATACCTGAATCCACCGGCCAGAATCATGCAGCACGCGCGCGAGGGCTGCGCGTTCTTCGGACCCGGGTAACTTGGCATTGGGTTCCACGATGGCTATCAGCGCGAACTCACGTCCGTGACCGGCGCAGGTCTTTTGCACGTACTCTCGACAAATACGGATCCCATTCATCGTGGTCTTGTCGCGCCAGATGATGACCAGGAGCTTTGAGCCACCACCGATGGCAAAATCCGCATCCTTATGATGGAGCTGCACGTCCTTGTCGAATAGGGGGGCTATTTGAACTGCGAGGTCCTTCATCTACGTTTCGGCGGTGCGGGGCGCGTCTCGTGGGCAACGGTCGCGCCCTCGCGTTCTTAATCCTGGGGTCGCAAGAACAGCCTTTCGCTCGCGAATTTCGACATGGGCGGCTTCCATTCTGACGCGAAGCCGGATCAGAAGCTTTGTGCCAGTCGCTGCCCCTCGGACCTCGACCAATCGCTTCATGTAGGACGCTCGTGGGCTCAGGTGAATCGTTCTCGAGCGTCGGCCTAGCGGGCGCCGGCGGCCTCGTTGCCGGAACTCCCCACGAAGAAAAGCTTGAATACGTACTTCGGGGCTCCCTCTGGCCAGGTCAACTTGGAAAGGGTGTCGAGGAGCTCAGGTGACACGTCGCCGTCGAGACGGCATTCGCCACCCGTCACGGCTGAGCCTTCCACGAGGATCAGAATCGTCGTTGAGCGGTATTCACATGCAGGCGACTTACATCGCAGGAGTCGAACCACGGAAGTTGCTACCGTTCGCAAGAATGCAATGGAGGCTACTTCGTCAGGTGCCGCGGTTCTGCCGCGTATGCCTGGAGGGCCGTAGAAGAGGCCTTGCCCGTCGACTTCCGTCTTGCCGTACAAACGCGCTAGGGGATCGGTTGCCGTGGGACGCCCCTCCGCGCCGAGCGTCGTTGCGAGCGCGAATCCTATCGGGGCCCCATATTGAAAGGCCCAATCGGCTGCCGCGGTGTCTCGCGCCTGAACGGGTGTTTCACCGACGCCAATCGCTCCGCCCGTTAGTGTAGGAATTCGCCTTCCGTCGATCAACACCTCGAAGGTTGCAGCGAGAATACTCCGAGTGTCTTTTTGAGCTCGGTTGTCGATACGAGCGACGACACTGATGCTCCGGTTAGCGACGGAGACTGCCGAATCTTGCTCGACGGCATGTAGCCCAAGTGCGCGAAAGGTGCTTGCCAGCATCGCGGACCCCTTCGTCGAAAGCAACGAGGCATCGATATCAGCCGTAACGCTCACGGGGGCACTTCCTTTCCTTGACGTCCACGAGTTTGCACCGTGACCGGTTCGCCTTGCCAGTTCGAATTCAAGGACACGCAGGGTAGAAATGTACCCTCATCCGAAGTGAGCCACTGGCCCCTTCACATAAGTGACATCCGGTGCACTCGGTGTCGATTCATGCGTCTCGTTTGATGGCATGCTTCGCAGAATTGCGACAACGTGACGAACGTGGTGACAGCCAACTTGTATTGCGCTCTCGAGAAGAGTACCTATGTGCATCGTGCGCTCCACCCTTCGTCCTCCCTTGGTGGACTTTCGCAACCACTAACGAATTCTTCATTCGAGCGAGAATGCGCGACGAAAGTGATCGCCTGCGACGGAGAATCACCATGACAATTCCAAGGTCAACTCAGGCGCTGCGGCATCTTGTCGCATTGGCCTCCTTCATGCTTTCCGTTGGCTGCTCGTCCTCGGAGGAATCGGGCGATACATTGACAGGAACAGGCGGTTTCTCCGCGAGTGGAGGCAGTCCACCGAGCACGTCCGTTCAGACCGGCGGCGGCGCGGTGGGTGTCGGGGGGAGCTCGCAGAGCGGAGTGATCAACGCCGGAGGGGGCGCAAGTGGGAGCGCGCGTGGCGGTGCAACCGGGAGCGGCGGAAGCTCGCGTGGCAGTGCGACAGGGAGTGGAGGAAGCGCTGGGTCCTCGAATTCGAGTGCAGCTACGACGTGTTCGACCGAGAACGAAAAGACGTTCAGCTTCTTTCTCATCAGTCGTGAAGGGCTGATCCGTGAATCAGGCAAACCGGAGGGGCCCGGGGGCAATTTGGGCGGTCTCAACGGCGCGGATCGACTCTGCCAAAAAGTAGCGGAATACGTATCGCCCTGTCAGTCGAACAAGGTGTGGCACGCGTTCCTCAGTACCAGCACCGTGGATGCCATCGATCGGATCGGTAAGGGACCTTGGCGCGATCGAAACGGGCGCCTCTTCGCGAAGAACCTGACGGAGCTCGCGAGTGATCGACCGGCGAGTGCCGATCCTCAGATCAAAAATGACTTTCCGAACGAATATGGAATCCCGAATAGCGATCCCGAGAACACGGGCAAGGCCGAGGCGGTCGATAACCACGAAATCCTGACGGGAAGTGGAAAAGATGGTCGTCTCTACAAGCAAAGTGCCAGCGGCTCCACCTGGGACGGAACGACTTGTGGCACGGGGGAAACCTGGTCCGTCGAGAAGGCGACCTGTTGGGATTGGACGAGCTCGGAGGCCAAGGGGTGTCCTCGCGCGGGGCACTCCTGGCCTGGCATGAGCGGGCCGAATTGGATCTCCGTGTGGAATGAGGGTGGATGTGCACCCGGTGGTACGCTCGAGCAGATCGGAGGTCTCGATGGAACGCGACGTGTCGGTGCGGCTGGTGGGTATGGTGGTTTTTATTGCTTCGCGGTGACGCCATGACGAATCTTTTGCAATTTGGAGTTCGAGTTACACGGCGTGCAAGCTTGCCGACACTCGTCCTCGCGGGCGCGTTGAATGCTTTACTCGGTTGCGGTAGCAGTGCGTCTTCGGACGACTCGAGCTTCGCGTCGGGTGGCTCCGGAGGGAGCACGGCCGGCACCGCTGGCTCTATCGGAACGGCTGGAAACACGGCTGGAAACACGGGGACCTCGACGCGATCCGGAGCGCTCCCGGCTCCCTTCGGCAGCTTCACGTTGAATCTGATAGCTCCCGTCGTGAGCGACGATCCTTCTCTCGATACACCTGGGTTTACCAGCTTCGCTGGCGTCATCCGCAACGCTGAAGTTCCGGAAACCGTGGTTTGGACGAAGGCACTCGAAGGGGCCGGTTGCGTGCTGTACACCCCCAAGATCCCCTTCTGTTCTGCCTGCGGTTCGACTCAATTCTGCGTCGGTGAAGAGCAATGCGTCGATCCGCCCGTCGCGCTGAACCTCGGTGCCATCAGCGTGTCAGGGGTCACCATGGGCGACGGTTCGTCGGGCTTCTCCGTCGAGCCCGCCGCTCCGAAGTACAATTACATGGCGCCCTCGGCGATCGCATATCCGCCGGCTGCGGCAGGTACCCAGGTGAGTCTTTCCGGCGACGGTGGCGACTATCCGCCCATTTCGCTCACCGCAAAGGCCGTGGCTCCCCTCGAGCTCCTTGGCGACAATCCGACCCCGATCAAGACGGGACAGGTGTTACCGGTGCGTTGGACGGCAGAAGGCGCGGCGAGCGACACTCGAATTGCCATCCTCGTGAACATCAGTCATCACGGCGGCGCGCGGGGACGGATCCTCTGCGACGTCGAAGACAATGGCTCGCTGGACATTCCAGCGTCCCTCGTGACGCGCCTGCTCGAACTCGGATATTCGGGCTTTCCCACGGTTGAAGTGTCCCGAAAATCCTCGGCCTCCGAGGACTTGGGTGGCGGATCGCTACGGCTCGAAATCCAGTCGACTGCGACTCGCAATCTTGCCATCGACGGACAGATCTCCTGCCGTTCGAACGACGAATGCCGCGACGGAAAAACCTGCTTGGCAACGACGAAGCAGTGCGGATAGCGCTAGCTCGACGGGGCCTCGTTACGGAGGTCATCGCTCGCGATCCTCGACGTAGAACACATCGCGTCACCGGGTCGTGATTGCGCTCACTCCGAAGTTACGCCGTCAAGACCCCAAAATCTCTCGACGAGGGCCACCGTCAGTGGCGGTTGCTCTTGCATCGGGTAGTGACCCGAGTCGGCGCGGGGAACGACGGTGAATCGATCGCTCAGCGGTGCGAGTAGGCTTTGCACGGCTTCGGAGCGCATGGGCGGTGCGTCCTGCTGCACAACCGCTCGCTCGATTCGGCCTGCGTGGTGCTGCGCCAGGTGGAGCGCGACGCGTGCGTTCATCGAGTGGATGACGATGGCGATTCGAGCCAATTCCAAGGCGTTGGGCCTGCGCTTCAGTGCTAGCTGAAGTCGTGCTTGAAAGAGCCATACCCGACGTGCCGAGTTGAACGAGATGGCAGCACGTCGCGAAAAAGGACGTCAGGCGTATACGCCTGACGTCCTTGGTTTCAGCTAGTCCGACAGTGGCTTACTGCAATACGAAGTTGTTGAAGTAAAGTGGCGTGGTGTCGGCGAAGTCGATCGAAAGGGTCGTGATCCCCGAGAACGCTGGGCTCAGGGTGACCGTTGACCAACCAGCTGTCGCATAGTAGCTCGCGTACGCGATATCAGGGACCGCCGGCGGGTATGTCGACGTGCCAGACCATCCGCCAACGGTGAGGATCGTTGCGGCGCCGGGATTGAAGACATTGAAGCTCACCGCTCGGAAGTCGTTCGCCGGGATGAGGCTCGAAACCAGGAAATACGCAATCTGGTTGACGTTCGAACCCGTGACGCCTGCGCTCGGCGATGATCCAGTATCGACGACCTGGAAGTAGCCGGAGCCCACCGTAGTATTCCCAATGAAGTAAATCGTGAAGCCTGGATAGGAACTGCTACCGCAGGTTCCCGCCGATCCCCAGCCGTTCGATGTGCAGCCAATCGTGGTGAAGTTCACGGTGTAAGTTGGTTTCGCTGCCGTAGTCGCTGTCACCTGGTTCGACGCAGTGATGTTGCCAGCCTGATCTCGGACGAAGACGCGGGCATAATAGGCGACGCCGGGAGTCAATCCAGTGATGGTGCCCGACAACTGCGCAGTCGACCAAGCCGTGCCCTGCATGCCGTCGGTCACGTAAGTGATCGCGCTCGTGCTGTAGCGGACCTGATAACTCAGATTGGCTGCGGCGGTTACGTTGTCCGAGCCTGCCGTCCACGTCAGAGGGATCGTCGTCGTGGTGGGCGTTCCGGCGGTTGCGGTCCCTGCAGTTGGGGCCGTAGTGTCAGCGCTACTGCCGGTAGGTCCAGTAGGTCCGGTAGGTCCAGTGGCACCTGTCGGGCCGGTATCACCCGTCGCGCCGGTCGCGCCGGTCGCACCCGTCGCGCCGGTCGCACCCGTTGCACCGGTCGCACCCGTTGCACCCGTTGCACCCGTTGCACCCGTTGCACCGGTCGCACCCGTTGCACCAGTCGCACCCGTGGCGCCTGTCGCACCCGTGGCGCCTGTCGCACCCGTGGCGCCTGTCGCACCCGTAGCGCCTGTCGCACCCGTAGCGCCTGTCGCACCCGTCGCACCCGTAGCGCCCGTAGCGCCTGTCGCACCCGTCGCACCCGTTGCGCCCGTTGCGCCGGTCGCACCCGTTGCGCCGGTCGCACCCGTAGCGCCGGTTGCACCCGTGGCGCCGGTTGCACCCGTGGCGCCGGTTGCACCCGTGGCGCCGGTTGCACCCGTTGCGCCAGTTGCACCAGTCGCGCCGGTATCACCGGTTGCGCCCGTTGCGCCGGTTGCACCCGTAGCGCCAGTTGCACCCGTAGCGCCTGTCGCACCGGTTGCACCCGTAGCGCCGGTTGCACCCGTGGCGCCAGTTGCACCAGTCGCGCCGGTATCACCGGTTGCGCCCGTGGCACCAGTTGCTCCCGTGGCTCCTACGGTGCCATCACTGACGTCGACAGTCGTGCCATCCGTGCACGTGATCGTCTTCACGCCGTCTACGGTGGCGACACTGCAGCTCGTACCATCTTCACCACCAGTCACCGTCGTCTTTGTGCCGTCCGGACATGAGATGGTCGTGACGCCAGCCTTCGTCTCGACGGAGCAAGGCTCGCCGTCTTTGCCGCTGTCGCCTGCGCAGCCCGCTAACAACAAAAGTGGAGTGAGCCCGATGGAAAATAGACCAAACTTGCGCATTCTCGTTCCCTCCCCGCCTCAACCTAGGTCGTCGCCTCGCGAAGATGGGACGACGGACGAAGGCTAAAACGCGAATTGGCTTATGAATTGGATTCGCGGCGACGTTCGTCGTCGCGCTTGGCCCATCACAACGGTCGAGCTCGATCGAGGCATAAGCGTCCGACCGTGAAACGCCTTATCGTGCTAGCTCCAAGGCACCTGTAGGTGTGCTGCGAGCAGCACGGGGCGTCGTTTGCGCAGTGCGGCGTGACCGCCTCGACGTCGTGTGCGGGCGTGCCTCAACGTTCCATCCCTCGTGACGGCAACGCCTCGGGGATTTCGGGCTTCGGCCGCCGAGCCATCGCCTGTCACACACATTACCTCGAGCCGCTCCGCCAAAGGCTGAAGTCGAGCAACATCGAGTTCGCAAGCGGTTCTCGAGTTCCGTGCGTGCGCCAGGGGGGCCAGTCGTTTTGGATCGACTGCGGCGCTACTCAACCAGAGTGTTAACGTCGCACGATGGCTTGGGGATACTCCCTCGTCACCAGCGTCGTATTCCGCGCAGTGCGTGCGGTTCGCGCGGTTCGCGCGGACGTCAGCCTGTCGAGAAGGGCGCCATCGCGCTGTGGCTTATGACTCGTAGTCCCTGGTCGTACGGCTGTAGGCACCGGAGGGACCATGGCTCAATGCGAAGTGATTCAGAAGTGCATCTTCTTTCACGACAAGATGGCAAACATGCCCGATGTCGCGTCTGCCATGAAGCGGCGGCTTTGCCAAACGGACAATGCCAAGTGTGCTCGCTGGTTGGTTCGAACGAAGCTTGGTCCCAATAGCGTCCCCCCCGATCTATTTCCAAACCAGATCGACAGGGCAAACAAGCTCATCGCTGACGCAGGTCGGTAGAGATCTCGAGCGGCAGCGCTCGAATCCGTTGTGACCGACGCATCCCAGTCCCCGCACCGCAGCTCATTCGCTCCCGTCAAGCGAGCGAAATTCCGTCGCTGTATGTCGTCGCTCCGCCACATCGGGCACCGAGACGAAGTGAGAAGCACGACGGCCCGGGAACGCAACAAGAGTTCCGATAGGGACGTCAGCGCCTACCGGAACCCTTCTGGACTTCGTCGTTGCGTTCGCTTCGTGCTCGCTTCGCGTCGACGAGCTTGCGCGGCCAAAGTGCGCGCTACTTCAGCGTCGTTTCCATGTTCCAATCGACCCACATGGTCTTCCACTCGCTGACTGGCTGCTGCACGCCGTTCGCCATGATGTCCATGACGTCCGTTTTCGCACTCGTGTTGCCTTCGAAGACGCGCTTGAAGAAGACACCCGCAAGGGTGACTGCCTCGGCGGGAGCGCTGCAGTGTCCGGCGCTATACTGGTGGAACCCCATGCGCTCTGGAACACCGAGGGCATTCCATACGGGCTCTGCAGCCCACGCCGAAAGCGCTTCGCAGGTTCCTCCCAAGTGACACCACGAGTTTTTGCCGTTGTTGTTCGAGAAGTGCAGCAGATAACGCGGCGCAATCGTCGCGAGGAGTAGGTGTTGATCGAAGGGAAGGTTATTTACCTTGTCGGGACTCGTGGTGAGCCACTTGGCGGCATTCGTAATCCACGGCCCGCAAATCCCATTGGCTTCCAGGTTGTCGATACTCTGCGGCAGTGCATCGGCGCACTGCCAGACGGATTTACCCGCGCCGTGCCTGAACCACTCCGCCTGACGCAAGCTGGCCGCACCACCACCGCCCGATTCCACGATGACGACGAGCGGTGCACGACTGAAGACACCGGCCAAGAAGGCGCCCTTTCCGCAGCCCGAGCAGCCCGAGACCATCACCTTCGTCGGATCGTGACCGCTGCTCGGATTCTTCTCGAGCACGTCCATGACGCGATCGATCATCCATCCGTTCGCGACGTTCGGATTCAGTTCGGACAAGCCAAAGAGACTCTTGATCTTGGCCTCGAATCCAGTTCCGAACGTCAACTTCTTGTGGCTCGAGGGAAAGATCCCGCCGGACAACTCGAGTGCGATTGCAGTACCCGAGCCGCTGATTGTGGCGGAGAACGTCTCTGATTTCGAGCCGACCTTGACGTTGATAGAGACCGAACCTCCCGATACGGTACCCGTCACGTCATCCGGTTCACCCGGAACTGGACCGTAGATGTACTTGGCAGCCATCGCTAGGATCTCCTTGCGACGGCATTCCCACTGCGCCTTGGTGGTGACCTTCGTTCCGTCGAAGAACGTGAACGGATCGGGGAGCTTCGTGTTTCGAGTCGTCAAAGCGCTCGATTCAGGGAGTTTCGGTAGGGTGCAACTGACGGCCGCGCCACCCGTTCCGCTCGTCGAGCCACCCGAGGCACTCGTGCTCCCACCGGCGCTGTTCGTTTTTCCGCCAGAGCCACTCGTGGTGCCACCCGCGGTGCTCGTTTTGCCACCCGTGGCCGTCGAGCTTCCGCCCGTGGCGCTCGTTTTGCCACCCGTGGATGTCGAGCTTCCGCCGGTGTTGCCACTGGTGCTGCTCGAGGTTGCGCTTCCACCGGAGGCTGAGGATTTGCCGCCCGTGCCGACGCCCGTACCCGTCGTGGTGCCCGTACGCGGAGAAGTGACGCCGCCGACGCCCACGCCACCCGTGGCACTCGCTCCGCCGATGGAGGTGCCAGTGCTCGTGCTGTTACCGTTGCCACCCGAGCCGTTACCGCTGCCGCCCGAGCTGTCGCCACTACACGCGGTAACGAATGGAACGGACATGATGGACAGGAATGATGCAGCCAGAAGTCTGGATCTTTTGGTCATTTGGATCACTGTTGCCGTTGGGGATCGCCGGATGACGACCGGGTGAGCGAAAGGCATGAGTGCACGCGGCGGAACGGCGCGTTGCACATTCGTCCAAGCCACTATTCCCGGAGATTGCCTTCGCGATCACGCGTGAGGGGGAAGCTGCGACTTTTTCGGCTCGGGCAATTCTTTCCTTCGGGGCTAGACCGATGGCGGAACTGCGAGCTGCCCCATTTAAACGTTTAATGCCTGCCCCAGTGGACCATTGCGCCGCCAGCGCATGCAGAATGTCCCTCGGCCAGTCGCATCTGTTGCCGAAGCGAAGCAGAGCACGAGTACCAGTGATTGATTGTCTTGTCCGCGCGCAACAATCATTCGACCACGGTCTGCCTCGTTTGCGCAGGTCTACCGCCTGTGGTCTCGATCCGGAAGAGGGCAAGCCTTTGGTTGGTGCGGCGTGGCCACGTTGCCGGTTCGTAGGCGTCGCGGCGACCCATTCGAGACGAATCGACGAATTCGAACCTCGTGCATGTCAGAGCGCGACCCATTCGAGACGAATCGACGAATTCGAACCTCGTGCATGTCAGAGCGCGACCCATTCGAGACGAATCGACGAATTCGAACCTCGTGCATGTCAGAGCGCGACCCATTCGAGACGAATCGACGAATTCGAACCTCGTGCATCGCAAAGCGCAATCCCTTCGCACGCGGTGCAGCGGCGAGAAGACGGGATGTGGATAACGCTCGCCATTGGGGCAATCTGGCGAAGCGGAGGAGGACGAACGGAGTTATGCCGACTGCAGCTCGGTGTAACAATCACGAGTTAGAGGAGACTCTCGCCGCAACGTCGATACTCGGAGCTGTGAAGGATTTTCGACGTCCAAAGGATTCCATCATGCGACGAAGCTGAAGGAATCGAAGTACAATGTCGTTCGCAAGTCGAGCCGCGGGGGTTCGACTCATGCAACCAGGGGAATCGCATGCGACACTCATTGTTAGTGGCCACTATCGTCATGGCTGGATGTGCCGACATCGGCGCGGGCTCGGAAGTGGACCCGTATGAAGGAAGTGAACGGACTCCATCTTCCGAGACCGTGGCTACGGCTTCGGAAGCGTTGGTATGGCTTCCTACGCTGGCGTCGAACAGCCCACGTTGGAGTTATCGAGGGCAATTCCAAATCGACGACTGCGGTGTGAATATGGTCGGAAATCGCGCTTGGCAAAACAACGCATTGTTTTCCTGTCCATCAGCGTCGACGATCTGGAGCAATCGGTCCCTCATGCCCGAGAGCAAGTGCGGAGGGAATCAGTATCAGTGCGTCATAGGAGGATTCAGTGTGTCGACGTCACTTCACCTCGGAGGCATGTTCCAGGTGGACGATTGCGGACAAAACCACGTGTACAACGGGATCACCGACACGCTTGGGTGCCCCTACGGCTACTATGCCGACGCAATTGGGCGAGTTCTGACGCCGGAAAGCAAGTGCGGTGCTTGGCAATACGTCTGCGATACTCGACCGGGTGAAACCTCGAACAATCCCTACTACGATAGGGTTCGCTGGGGTGGTCAATTCCAGATCGATGATTGCGGAACGAATAGTAAGGGCAACGCGCTCAACGCGAACCTAACGAGCTGTCCGTATCCATACACTGCCGTTCGATATGGTCGGGTCAGGGCGCCGGAAGGCAACAAATGTGGCGTGAATCAGTACGTGTGCCTCGCGATCGAACCATGATCGACGTTTGAATCGAAGCCCGAGTGCGCGCAATGGCACGCGCTCGGGCGACGACTCGTCGTGGGGACTTCGAACGCGAGGTTGCGACTTCATCGCGAGCGGAGTCCCCATGACGACGTCAAGGGGCGGTGGGATCGCCGTCAGGAGACGGCGGAGTGCAGTTTCCGGCGATATGAACGAAGCTCGCAATCGGTCTTGGCCTGGCTAGAGTTTCGGCGTGTAGACCGTCTTGCATGCGGTAAACTTGGCGATTGGGTCCAGTGTCATTGCCCATCGTATCGGCGCGCTAATTGGAACCGTACCTTCGGGGACGACGCGCGGTGGCGGCGAGACTGCGGCCGCCACCGCAGAATCGAGGTTTCCCGTCGCGTCATCGGTGTGTGTGCAGGGCCAAGGTGGTTCGGCATCCGGCGTGGTCGAGCAGCGAATCAGATTTCCTTCACCGGCGAACTCGAGCAACGCCAGAGAGGCATTACCCGCATGGCTGGCCCATCGAAAGACGGCGACGCGCAGTCGCGACGCGTCGTCGTAATAGAGCTTCCATGTGCCCGCAGAGTCGCCGGTTCCGGCGCTTTCGGCGTACGCGCGAACTCTTCCGTTTGCATCTCGCACGATGGCGCGGCCTTCAATGATGACATCCCCCTCTTGCTCGACGGGACACTCCGTGCGGATCTCCTGCGTGAAGTGAGCGTGGCGCAATCCGTTTGCGACCGTCTGCACGAGCTTGCGGGAAAGTGCATGTTCGCTTCTCGACTTTGACGTTGATGCAAAGTGCGGTGGCAAGGGAGTCGACAGATCAATCTCTCTGCCCAGGTATGGGTCATGGACAATGGCTGTCGTCGGCTCTTGTGGCGCATTCTCTCGGACGGAAGGCTCGGCCTCAGCGACGCTCCGCCAAGTGTTCGTGCTGGGTTCCGTCGAAGGTAGTTCAGCGGACATTCGGGCATCGCCTGGTGGGTCAGCAGGGGTTGCTGCACGGCTTCCAACACCGGGGAGTGCACGTGGCGTCGATGTCTTCGGCGCGGACGACGGTGCTTTCGCTGTGGAGGACGGCGCCTTCGTCACGGACGGCGGCGTTACCCGGCCGCTAGTCGCGCAATTTGGGGCAAAACAAAGGAGCGCAAACGCGAGCCCGGCTGCGCGCAGACGAATCCACGGCAGAAACGTTCGGCAATGACGTGTCGCGTTCAACATGTCGGATGGTCTTCCCCGGGTGCGAGCGCGAGGCGCAATTCGCGTTCAATCCTTCCCGTAATATCGACGCGCTCGAACACGACCAGAATCGCACCTATTGCTGTCGAAAGTACCAAGGCGCTCCAATGGAGGGAGGCGGCAGCGATGGAAGTAATCGCCAGAGGGAGGAGAAAAGTGAGCCGCACATTGAACCGAATGCGGAGGCGAACGCCTCGGTCTTGCGCAAAGACTTCGATTACGCCGGAGCGGAGCGTTGCCAAAGGATGGCGCTTCTGCGCAACCATCAGAAAGAAGGTGCTGAATGTTACTCGTTCGCCATGAACCGTCACCGTTGCCCCAAAATCTAGTAGGACCATGCTGACGATTCGTGCGACGACCTCCGGAGTGGATGAGATAGCGGGGATCACTACGAAAGTAGTCTCGCCAGACCACAACTTCGAAAGCTTATGTCCGATTTTCCACATGAACACGGTCTCTGCTATTCAACCGTCGCTCCGTCCACGTCGCTCCGCCCCCCGTGTTCCCGACCACAAAGCGACGCACATCGTGGCAACGATCACGGTTGCGATCGCGAACACCTGAATCGTTGTTGCGATGCCAAGCTTGTAGTTGGACCACTCCGCGAGCGGACGAGCGAGCGCGTACAGTAGTTCGGCGAGTGCCACCAACCAAACGTAGCCCGTTGCGTAGTGACGCAGGGAGCCGAACACTTTCATGGCAAGTATGAGGACAATCACGCCAACGAAGCCCTGACACAGAGCATCCAGACACGCCGCAAAGGTCACCCAAAGCAAGCCCGTCTGTCTTGAAATGAAGAGCGCCCACCAGGTCAGAACACCTACCGTCGAAAGAGCGATGGAAGCGCGCACGAGCCGCTCCGGGGAGACGCGACGGAGCGCAAACCAACCGCCGAGCAAGCCGGCAAGCGACGCAAAGCTCGCCCATACCCCAAAGATGGTACCGATATCGACGCTGTTGAGCGAAAGCCCACCGTTGCCCGGAGACTCCCACAGCATCGTTCTCGCTGCTTGGCGTAAGGCCTCGGTCGGTACGGGCAAGAGGGCAAACACGGCCACCGCTGGCCAGAGAAGTTCTAACCTCCGAAGCTCGTCAATCGCACCGAGAACAGCCGTCCGCCAGGACGTGCGCGGAGACGGCGAGTCTCGTTCGGCAAAGTCGGGCAGGATCCTCCAAAGCAGCGCAGCCAGGAGGACGAGCGCCACTCCGGCTCCCAACAGATCGCGAACCACGGCGCCCCTGCCGAAGAGATTGCGTGAAAACACCGCCATGCCTTGGAGAAGCAGCACCGCCGTTCCGCCGCCAAAGTACTTGAAGAAATAGCGCCTGACGCGCTCTTCGTGTGACAAGAGCCCGACATAACTGACGTCCCCCATGACCGACAAGAATCGCGCGAGTGTGGCCGCGAGCGTAAGAACGATGATGGGGATGAGTTCGAAGTGACCGCCTGTGTCGAACGCTACCGCCGCCGCAGTGCTTGCGCCAACCACCGCAATGCCTGTGACGAGCACCTTACGACGCGGCACTACGACCTCGAACCAAGGCACTGCCACCGCGACGAGAATGCCCAGGAGCAAGTTGATCAAAATCGTACTTGCGACGGGGCCTAGAGCACTCTGAAGTGGTGCGCTTGCGGCAAGTGCAATTCGCTGCTCAGACTGTGCCGCCAATGAAGACGCCGCAGCAATGGCGAATACCCACGCTGGTCCGTTGGTTCTCGAAGACGTAGGATTTGGATCGGCGTTCATCAGCTATTCCTCACTTGCCGCAAGAGACCTAAACACGAGCTTTAGTACTCATCCGTCGTTCTTGGCCAGATCGTTACCTCGCGATAGCTCCACGTAGGCGTCCTCGAGAGACACGGGACGTCGAGCAATCGAATCCAGGGGGACGCCGTTGAATTTTGCGATGAGTTCACAGAGTTCGAGACGCTTCGGGAGCCATACGGCGAGGCCGTGTTCCAGATTCTCGCGTTTCGAAGCCGTGGCCGTGCGCAACTTCTCGTGCTTGCTCGGGTGCAGAGGACTGAAGAATGGCGACCTCCGTTGCGGGAATTCTGGCGCGTAGCTCTTCGGGCGTCCCCTCGGCTTGCAGTCGACCATCGCGGATGATGCCGATGCGGTTACAGAGGGCTTCCGCTTCGTCGAGGAGGTGCGTCGCAAGGACGATGGTGAGGTTCTCCTGTTGGAGTCGCCGGATCAGCGCCCATTGGTCGCGCCGGGACTCGACGTCCAATCCCGTGGAAGGCTCGTCGAGGATGACCAACTTTGGCGAATGGACGAGTGCTACGGCCACGTGAAGTCGGCGCTGCATACCGCCGCTCAGATTTCGGACTACCGTATCGCGACGATCCGACAAGCCCACGCTGTCGAGACAAGCGGCCACTCTGGCGCGAGCGGTGGCCCGGGAGAGTCCGTAGCAGTGAGCGAAGAAGGCGAGATTCTCGGCGCAGCTGAGGTTTCGGTAGAGAGCGATCTGCTGCGCAACGATGCCGAGCGTCGAGGGCGCAATCTCGCTTACGCGCTTGCCCGCGATCGTTATGTCGCCTGCGTCCGGCAGGAGCAGGTTACAAATGAGGCTGAAGGTCGTGCTCTTGCCGGCACCATTGGGACCGAGCAAACCGTAAACTTCACCTGCGCCGACGTGAAAGTGCAGATCTTGGAGTACGCGACGCGCGCCAAAGGACTTCGAGACATGGGAGACGTCGAGCATCGTTCAGCCCTGTACCTGTTCACTGCGAAGGAGTTGACGGTAAGAAACTACGCCGAGCACCATGGACAAAATGGCGAACGCGACGAGCACCCAGAGGTGATGTGCGATTGCGCTGTATCCCGCGCCATCCGCACCGAGCGCCAGGAGGGCTTCGTTCATGTGAAATATCGGATCGAACTCAGCCGCTCGAAGGAGCGACGGAGGTAGTATCTTTACTGGAAAGAACGTGCCCGCGAGGACGAGCAGGGGAACCCCGAACGCGGCAATGGGGCCATTGACGTCTTCGGTGCGTCTCGCCAGTCGCGCGCCGAAGAAGAAGCCGAAACCCGCGTAGGATGCGACGCTCAAGGCGATGACGAGCAACCCGAGCACAACAGAGCCGTGAAATCGAGCACCAAACGCAGCTGCGAGGGCACACACGATGGCCGTTTGACCTGCGCCAACGACAAGAAAAGCGAGCAGGATGCCACAGAAATAGGAACTTCCCGACAGAGGAGACAGCAATAATCGTCGAAGGGTTCCATTCTCGCGCTCGGAGACGAGGGTGGCGACGGGACCGCCAAGACAGCTAAAGAACAGCGCTGCTCCAATCAAGATCTTCGGAGCGGTACGGGCGAAGGACGCTTGGGCCGTCGTTCCGCCGGCGTAGATCAACCCAAACAGAATGAGCATGAGCGCCGGGAAGATCGCCCAAAACACGAGGGTACGCCGACCGCGCCAAAGCTCCCGAAGGATGCGGCCTGAAACTGCGAGAGAGCCAATCAGAAAATTCACAGCGCAACACTAGAGGAGGCGACGCGAGCCTGCAACTCCGGCAGTTACATCCCCGCCGAAATCAAAGGCCGCTTTGGGATTCGTGACTTACTTCGTTCCTTGCGCTAAAGGTCGACGCCAGGATGGCAAGAGCGAGTGTAATGGCCGGTGCGTCGATTGGGTGCGCGAAGGTAGCGCCAGTGATCACGCTGTTGGTTGCGTTTCAGGGGCTCGCGTGTTCACCCAAGGCAGGGGCAGCATTCGAACCTTTCCCGTATCCACGAGAAGCGGTCAAGGCTCAAGTTCGCAACGTGAGGTTCAGTGATTCGCGTCCTCGGAAGCAACAAGGCCACTTCGACACTCCTATCATTTCGATGCCTGGGCAGCGAGAGCAACGCCCAGTCGCCGTGCAGTCCACAACGGTAACCGAAATGCGGCGGCGCGTGGGTAAAATCATATCGGGAGGCGAGCGCTCTATCTCGCTGGATGTTCGAATTCTCGACGGATTTGCGGGCTGGGAAGCGTCGTGGATAGACGAGACAGTGTTTGCGAAGGTGAAGCTGGCGGTTGAGTTTCGCGACGACCAAACTGGAACCCTGCTGATAACTGCTTTCGGCGAAGCGTCGGGAAGCAAAACATGGATTGATGCAGCCGACGAAGAACCCAATGAACTGTTCCAAGCAGCGGTGTTGGCTGCATTCGACCGAGCTATCGCGGATCCGTCCGTCGTAGCGGCACTATCGTCGGCAGTGCAGTAGTTAGGAGTTCCTGCGTCGGCGGGTGCCGCTCCCTCGGTGATTGCAACCTCCTGCGACTGCGCGTAGTGCATTCGGAGATTGCGGGCTGGAACTTGCCAGTGTTACCGCGGCAGGAAAACCCCATATGCTCCATGGATGCCTCCCTCGTACGTCTTCGCGATCTCGGTTGAACCATCGGTTCCCTCCACCGTAGCCGCTATCCGGTGACGGTACCCCAACGGTGGATTGGGCACTTCTCGGCGCGCAGTGTCGTCTTGGCGAGAACGAAGCAGCCGCACATTCGACACAGATTCGTTGCGGTCAATTGGTTCGCGCCACTCCCGGAAGCCGCAAAGGGACCAATCAGGTGTTCACAGGTACAACATTCGCGTCGACGTCGCTCAATGACGTCCGCTGAAGCCTGACCCCTGCCAAGTGCAGCCTGAGTCAATCCACTGGCGCCCCGGCGAATCGCGGCGACCGCTGCGGTTGCTTTCCTACACGACGAACAGCTCATGCGTAGACTTTCTCCTCGATCGCGGTGTCATTGTTATAACTGAATGCATCCCGGGTTCCGATGTCTATTAAATCTTTAGACGTAACCCATGGTAACTGAACGTCGCGCCGTGAAGTGCGAACGTCGCGGGGACGAATCAACACGGACGCCAAGGCTCCGTTCATGGAGAGACTTGTGCAGAATGTGAAAATTCAATCCGCTGGCGGAATGGGTAGCGGTGCTACGGCATCAACAGTCAGCGTGAGAACGCACGTTGACGATACACCATCCCAAAGATCAGGTTGCCGTAGTCGTTCTGTTCCCGTATAAACCGGAATGCGAGGTGCGGCGTGCAAAGCAGTACTGCGTTGGGGGCTGAGAGAGACGGGGCAGCGGATGCAGAATGTAGTCGCATTTCCGCAATCGCCTGTAGGATCCCTGAAATTGACGTACTAGATGACGTCGTTCGTGAGCTCCAAGAGATAGAGCGTCACACGGGGATCGAGAAAACCTTGGCGATTGGAGAACTCGTACTCCGTCGCTTCTTTGGCGGAGATCCAAAGCTATGGCGAGACCGTCGCCGAAACAAGAACAACTCCATTCGGCGCTTGGCGGATTGTGAGGATTGCCCGTTTCGCAAGTCCGCGCTCAACGACGCGGTGGCGATCTATGTCGTTTCGGAACATTTGCCCTGTGTCCGTTCGTTCGGACACATTGGCGCAGCGCACGTGGCCACCGTCCTCGGACTTCGAACGGAGGAGCAGGAGCGAATACTTCTTATGGCCAAGGAGCACCGTTGGAGCGTTCGGGAGCTCAAGCAACGGGTCGTCGCACTGCGCCGTTCCGAGGGTGAGAAGCGTGGTCGCCCCAGTGTTTCACGCGCGGGGCGAGCGATGACACTATTAAGAACCAGCATTCAAGCGCTCCGTGAGGTCACGACGGCCGCAACTGATCGGGCTCCGCAAGATGAATCCGAGCGTGATTGCGCCAGTCTGTTTGCGGCCGAATTGATCAAGTTGGCGGAATTACTCTACAGTTGGGCGGCAACATCGGCGCCCAGCTGCTGGAGAGGGAACGTGATTCGGATGAATGAATCGCGCCGGCACGGGGAGCGAGCGGAGAGCGATGTGTCCGGATGAGCGGACACAAGCACAAATAGGTTGGTGCCGGATTGAGCTCGGCCCTACGTGTCTCCTGCCCCCTACAGCTGATTTCGCATTGTTGGCGGTCCACCGTTTCAGCCGTCGGTTCACGGCAGACTCAACGCAAGGAGAGGAATCAGCGCAGGAAAAACAGCGTTCTTTAACTGTCGCTCGGCTTTAGCGATATCCACTGACGGGTCCTAAGGCTGCTGCAATTGGAGTAGAGTTGGAGAGCAATGCCGGCATCGATCACTCGTGGCGGGGTATTGGGAATGTATCTGCTAGCAGCGCTCTCGGTCGCTTGCGGGCGTTCGCTTCCGCAGGGGCCCCCTGTCACGCCGAGAGTCATCCGAATGCTCGATGAGGTCGGCTTTCGGTTGATTGCAGCGTATGACGCAGCACCATCGAATCGCCCCGGGCTCCTGGTGGCCAACGATGTCAAAGAGCTCGATACCATTTGGCAAACATATCAACTGGCTGGGCCACTGCCTTCGATAGAGTTCGACCGCTTTATGGTCCTAGCATACGCGTCCTCTTACGGAAGGCACTACATTTATGAAGGTGCGTTACATTGCCTCGTTGATCGGTTCACGCTAACTCGCGACCGTCGTCTCGTTCCTTCAGGTATGCTGTTTGGCAGTCTCAACTTCCCGCCGCACTACAACCCGTGGCCCTATCAGACGATGGTCCACGTAGTGGCGTTCGACAGACGGGTATTGCCTCAAGGTGAGCTAGCGATATCTACGGCCGTGAAGTCTGGTGACGACGTATCTACCACTGAGCGGTTGTTCGTAGTCAAGCCAGTAGAGCCGCGGCCTTCACTCTTTGCCGCCACTCCGAAGTTCGAGAGTCCCGTAAGAAAGAGGAGGTTCGCTGGTTCCACATTCTCGACGACCAGCGAACCACAACCTGTGCCTGCTCGGGGCAACGTTTGCCTAGCCCGCCTTTCCGACGGAGGTCGTGCATGGATCGTGCACCATGGGAACGGTGAGCTGTCGGTTATCGCGGGGGACTTTGCGGTCCAGCCCGTTCACGCGAGGATGCCCTGGAGATTTGCCGCGCCGGCCGCCCGCGGGATCGATTTCGGCAAGCAACCTAGTACGCTCTGGAACTATCGACTGCCAACCGTTTGGAATAAAGTGTTCAGGAGTTTCAATGGCGTGTTTGACGAAACCGGCAGCGCGATCGTTCAGGTCCTTGAACCACTGGACCACCATGAGTTTTCTCGAGTCGATGAGGCGCACATCGTGATCGGTGATCGCATCACATCCCGTCAGCGCTGGCCGGTTCGCTCCATTGGCTACTGGCCAACCGAGTTCCAGTCTGGCGTCTCTGCCTACTGGGATGTAAGCGACACGTGGTCCACGCCCGAAGTGGCGGCAACTCAGGCGGTTGGCACACTCGCGCCGATCTGGGGCGAACTGATCGCGCATCCCGATGGCGGCGTGCGTATCTGCCCAGTCGACGCGTCTTATGAGCCGTACAACTTAGGTGAATTTGGCCGAACCTGGGAGGCTTCACCCGCATCCACCTGCTCGGTCGAGGTACCTCGTGCGCGGGACGTAGAACTCCTACACGGTCCAACAGGTGGTCTCGCTGGGCAGGTTGGCCCTTTGGTCGCCCGCGTGGCTGAGGGCGGATTTGCCCAAGTGATTTTGTTAATGGCTGAAGAGAAATGGCGCTCCCATCATTCTCAGGAGATCTTCTGCGATCATTCGTCACGACGACGCGACGCAGGCGATACACCAGGAATGGTACGGCGTCCTTAGGAACCCAGGACGAGTCGTACAAACAACATTGGATCGAATTGTAGACAAGGGAGATCCGTTCGGCTTGTCTGGAGCAACGGATGGCTGCAAGACGGAGCTACTGCGTTGGTGGTTTGCCGCGAGGGGGTCAGCAGGAAACCCTTTCAATTGGAACTGAAGCATTGATGTGCTCTGTGTCGGCTAGCGGATCGAGCGAGATGCCGGCTTCGCATAACTCACTGCGAGCTCGAAGGAGCCATCGCTTCAAGACACATTTGAACTGCGTGAAAACTCACTCCGTGACGTGTATTGACTGTGCTCTGCGAACTGGCTAGAGTCCCCGATAGGAATGCATGAGCGAGAGCGGTTCGGTGGCGTACTGTAAGTAAGTGTAAAAACTCTCGTTGTCGGCTCTGCTCGCAGGACGACATGGGCAGTATGGTTTGCGGCTTGCTCTCGACGCCAAAGTCGACATGTATACCTGGCTTCTGAGCTGAAACTCAAAGGGTGAATGATATGGCGTTATTGACCAATCCTACACTTCGGCAACTCCAGCTCATCAAACGACAGAATTTGGACAAAATATTCGAGAGTGGTGGTCTCAACGTCGATGGTGTCGGGATTGGCCCCCAAACCGTAAACGCTGGAACCGTTGCAGAAATCCACTTGAATACAACCGGTGCTAACACAATCGTCATTGTCGTGCATTCGCTCACCTTTGTGCCGTGGTTTGATGAGCTTGTCGGGACAGATGACGACGAGTCCACAATTAGCGTCGTGCCGTCGTACGTGGCCGGCGGCTTCTGGAACAAAACGGTGACGTCCCGATACCAGTCCCGACTTATCGGGCCGACCTATTCTATGGACTTGGACGGCGTTGTGGAACGTTCTATCGAATCCCAACTCACCCAGCGCGCTACTGCTGAAGAAGGACACTCGTGAACGTGACGAACTCATCGCAGGTGCCCATATCAAAGTGCAGTTCGAGAAGACGGGTATGGATTTAGAAGAAGGGGTTAAACCGCTCCTCAAGTCGGAGACGGCCGGGACCCCGGGAACACTGGGTTTCATCGGTGAGACCACCGACACGCATAAGCTCGTTGCAGTCACCTGCCACCACGTCGTTGTTACAATCGGTTCGGCATTCACGACAAAAAGTGAAAAGGGTCGCGAAGTCTCAGGAGTCGAACTCACCGGAAACTATGAAGTACGCGAGCGGGACGGGGAATTCGTGCTTCAGGTTCAGTCCTCCAACGGTGGCCCATTCGTTGACGCACCGACCAAGCGGAGCTGGCGGCAGAGCAATGGGACGCGTTCCGACGATTTCATTGTGGGCCACCCCACGCCGGGAGATTGCTGTGAACTCGGGCGTGACAGCTTCGGCAGAGTATACCGATCGACATACACGCCTCAAGTGGACGCGGCAGCCATTCTACTCGACGACTCGAAAACTGACTGCTGGATTTGGCCGCTCGTCTTTCCAGGGTCCGACGATGTTACTGATTGGCGCGGGGAGATGGTGGGAAAAGATGGTTCCACAGTTGTCGGGAGTGCGATTGAACTAAACGGTTCTGTCTCCGACATAGCACTGGATGAGTTGCAGGAATCTTATACGGACCCGAGCGGTCAGCTAGGTCATCGGCTGCGCTACATAGTACGTAAGTACGGCTACAAGACAGGTTACACGTTTGGTTTGGTGCGCTGCATTGAATACACGCAGAATCAGCGCTATCCATTTCCTATCTCGGTACCGGAGTTGTTTCCGGAAGAACAAATCCCAGGAATGGGCACTTCCGATGCGCCGGCAAGGGAGTCGCGAAAAGCAATCGCCATTGATCAACCGGTTCCGGACGATTGTCTTTACATCATCCCCTGCAATGAAACTGGCTCGGATGTTGCCGCGCTCTTTGCCGCGAGCGGAGACTCAGGCTCCTGCGTGGTCAATGCGGCTGGGTACGTTGTCGGCTTGGTCATAAACGGCGTTCAGTTCGACGACGGTAGACCGCTCGATGGCGCAAATGGGGTCCTCAAATTTGATAACATCACCGATGGTTGGGGTGCGACAGCGACAAAGATTTCGCATACCCTCGAGGCACTTAGGGTGCAGATTAAGCCGTTCATCGGGAGTCAGCGGGTCCGCACCGTCCCAGTGGGCAACGAAGACTTCACGAAGGCTCTGCTTCGATCAGGGCTATCCAAATCGGCAATCGAGATCATTCAGGGACCTCTCTCCTCTGCGGCTCGGCGACTTTTGCCGGAGGTGCGTCGGCTTGTGAACGGAAACCGCAGGGTGATGGTGGCTTGGCACCGCCATAACGGACCGAGACTCGCGCGACATTTGATCCGCGCTTTTCAAGATCCCCACTTCAGAGTCCCACGTGACTTGAATGGACGGCAGAGCACCGAGCTCATGGCGAGTTTCTTCTCGAGTTTGCGTCTAGAATGCGATGAGACGAGCTGTCAAGCACTGGACCAGTTGGAGCCTTGGCTTCTTCGCACACCAGGCGCGACCTTGGCCGAGCTGGCGGCAATGCTGGAGGAGGTGCCGTGGCAGTCATCACACTGAGTCTTGAAGGGGCCGCCGTCATTGTTGCGCGTGGGCTAGCACGCCTCGCGCGGTCGTTTCGACCGGCTGCCTTTGAAGACTTTCTACTTCACAACGCCGGCGTCGCTTTCCCTGAGGGGTTCGTTACCGGTGAGCTTCGAACTCGCCTGTCGAAGGTAGTCGAAAGCGCGACTCTACTGACGGATCTTGCTGATACCGTGGAGCAGGCGGGCGACACCGAGGTCCGGAGTGCTGGTCAAGTGCTTACGGTTGCCATCGGCGACACGATGACCAGACTGGGTGCTGTAGCGGATACCTTGCGGTCCGCATCCGGACTCGATGCGACTTCCGCCGCTCGTCTTCAGGCTTTGGTCGACGGCTTTCCTAGATTCGCGGCCGAGGGCGCCTTTATGGGCTACCTTGAGCTGAAGGCGCGAGGGCTGACGCAGCTACTTACGGCGTTAGGGCTCATCGATCAAGTTCGTGTGGGACCTGCTCCTAACACGTACCTATCGCGGCAACTTCATCTGGACAGTCTAGGAAGGCTTCTGTCCGATCCGGTCGGGCTCCTCGAGGAGCGCTTGGGATGGGCTTCCCCCATCACGTTCGAGCCGGGTAACAAGTTCTTTGATCGCTTGGAACTCATTCTTCGGGGCACGGGACTGGCGCCAATGCGCATTAGGGAACCCGACGGGTCGCTCACATTGGAGTCTCCGCGCGGGACTTTCCGTGTCGACCGTACCCACAACACGACGTTAGTCTATGGGCTCGGCTACGAGATCGCGGCAGATATAGACGTGCAAGGGAGCATCCGTGAGGGGCTCGATGCTAGGCTGGTAAACGAGAGCCCCTGTGCAGTGGGCACCCGGATCGAGCTGGTGCCGCCACTCACGTTGCGCGTTACCGCAGGACAGGGTGGCTTCTCGGCCAATTCGCGTGTGGAGGTCGGCGTCACGCCCAAAGGCAGCGCCAGTGCTGTACCGTTGCTGGGCATTAATGGGGGCAGCCGTCTCGAGGCTCAGCGAGTGGCGTTTCCTTTTGAGCTGGAGATGCCGTATGCACCGGAGGGAAGCGCAACGAGCGGCGAACCTCGCATTGGGATCCGCCTCGAAAAGGCGAAGGCAGTCATCGCTCTCAATGAAGGTGACGGCTTTTTGCGCAGTCTCACTTCTGGAAAACCGATTGAAGCAAGCTTCGAGCTAGCAGCAAGCTTCGGTGTCTCGTCGGGCTTGAGATTCGAACTGGGCGGCCTCAGCGTTACGCTGCCTTTGCATGTGACGTTCGCAGGGGTCCGCATTGACGGGCTCACCGTAACCCTTCCCATCAGCTTGAGCCGCCCAGGACTTCCCATTGACTTTTCAACGAGGTTGGGGGTGTCACTTGGCCCCGTAGATTGTGTCGTCGACCAAATTGGCTTGGAGACGACTCTTTCATTTGGCGGCCCCGGTCCGAATCTGGGCTTCGTAGACTTTTCGGCGGGTTTCAAAGGACCCAGCGGTATCGGTATCGCTGTCGACGCGGGCCCTGTGTGCGGTGGCGGATTTCTCTCCCTCGACAAAGAGGCTGGCCGCTACTCCGGCTCCCTCGAACTCAAGGTCTTCAGCATTTCCGTTAAAGCGTTCGGCTTGCTCGACACGAAGTTTCCCGATGGGCACCAGGGTTACTCTTTCGTTGTCGTCATTATTGCCGAATTCACGCCGATCCAGTTGGGTTTCGGGTTCACGTTACTGGGCGTGGGGGGGCTGCTCGGGATCAATCGTACGGTCAATGAAGATGCGTTGGGTGACGCGGTGCGAACGGGATCTCTCGAGCATTTGCTTTTCCCGCGCAATCCCGTCGCGGACGCGCCGGCCATCATCAACGATCTTGCTACGGTGTTCCCGGCTTCACCGGGCCACTACGTTCTCGGGCCCATGGCGAAACTCGGGTGGGGGACACCGACGCTGATTACGGCCAATCTCGGGATCGTGCTTGAGCTTCCGGGGCCGCGGCTTGCTTTGTTGGGAGTGGTAGCGTTGCGGCTGCCGAGTCCCGACACCGCGTTACTGAGCCTGAACATGGCGATTGCCGGTCTCCTAGATTTCCCGAAGAAAAAGGTGGCCATTGACGCGAGTCTCTACGACTCACACGTGGTCAAGTACTCTGTCACCGGTGACATGGCGTTCCGGCTCGGATTCGGCGACAAGGCGAATTTCACGCTGGCGATTGGCGGGTTCAACCCAGGGTTCAAGGCGCCCCCTGGGTTCCCGGAGTTGCGGAGGGCCGCAATCGCTCTCGGGATCAACGGCAACCCAAGTCTTACGGCGCAGAGCTACTTCGCTATAACGTCGAATACGGCGCAAGCTGGCGCCTCCATGGAGCTCAACGCGAGCGGCTATGGGATCAAGCTTCATGGCTACCTTGGCTGGGATACGCTGTTCGTCTTTTCGCCCTTCTCATTTGAGGCTGGCATCTCCGCTGGTGTTGACGTCCGGTTCCACGGTGTTGGCTTCGGGATCTCCTTGCGTGCTGATCTGAGTGGGCCCTCGCCGTGGCACCTCAACGGCAAGGTTTGTGTCAGCGTTCTGTGGTGGGACGCCTGCTTGGGCGTCGATATCACCTTCGGCAAGAAGAATAAGGTGTCCTTGCCCGAGATAGATCCCTGGCAGGGAAATAGTAGCGACGATGCTCG
This sequence comes from Polyangiaceae bacterium, assembly GCA_049840955.1. GTDB lineage: Bacteria > Myxococcota_A > Polyangia > Polyangiales > Polyangiaceae > FEN-1139. The sequence goes on along the minus strand of JASGIX010000066.1, from coordinate 100,475 downwards.
CTTGAAGGTGATTGGGCTCGCAGCGGCAATAGCCGACTCTCGCAATTGGTCTGGTTCGAAGTCGAAGGGCTCGTTCTCCGTAGTGTCCTTGGCCGGGGCGGCGAGCAGTGGAACAAACGCGCCCATCGATCCGATTGGTGCGGCTACCTTGCGTCAGAAGGTGGTGCCCCTCAATCAGAAGATTGAGAAATTCGGCGAGTACAAACCGAAGAAGTACAACCAATTTCAGCTTGGTACGATTCTGGTCGGCGACAGTACCACGGGAGCTATGTACGAAACCATTGAGGATGACTTCGTACCAGCGCATTTCCTGAAGCTAAGCGACTCGCAGCGGTTGTCGATGGAGTCCTATGACAAGATGGTGGCTGGCGTTACCATCGCGCCGAATAACGTAGTGGTCGGCACCACCACGGCCACGGAGCTGTCGTATAAGACGGCAATGATCGCGGACGGCGGTGCAGCGATTGCCGCGGCTCAGGCGGACTACAAACTCACGAAGTCACAACTTCAGGCAATGCTAAAATTCTGCGCCTCTGCACGAGGTGGGATCCGACGCAGCGGTCTACAGAAGTTTGTTGACCCAACGCGCGCTCCCTTGCTGACGACCACTTCGCGCCGTTACGTGGTCGTTCATGCTTGTTCGCTCAAGAAGGACCTCTCCAAAACGAGCGGAAAGCCAGTGACGCACACCCAGGCGATTCTCGCGTTGCGTGCGTATCTTGAGGCCAATCCGGACGAGGCAGGGGAGTACTCCGTGGTTTCCGAGCTTGAGGCGCATGCGGCATAGTGTTCGGAGGAGCAAGGCCTGACGCGAGGGCGGCGTCGAGACAGACCTTGCGTGAACAAGGAACAGCATTTTTAAGGAAAATTCTGTTGCGTCGCTGTGGATTAGAATGGCGTCAAGGCTTAGTTCCGTGGTAAATCCCATTGTCCGCGGCGAGGTAGACATTCGTGGCGCTACTGCCCCAGATACCAAAACAGTCCACAGCGCCGGAAGCTGCGAACGTCTGTGATGCCCAACTTCCGGCACCGTTGGAGCGGTATATTCTTGATCGGCTCGTTCCGACGTAAACGCTTGTCTGATCCGCAAGCCAGACCGACTCGGCCAATTCACCAGACTGAAGGCCGATGTCTTCCTCCTGCCATGTACCGTCCCCCTTTGAAGAGAAGACCTGATTGTTTTCTGCGATGTAGATGTGTGTCGGATCCGACCCATGAATATCATGGATGAGGGCGCCCGTAGGGCTTTGCTCCTTCCAAGTGCCATTTCCCTGAAGAATGGAAGATCGTGCCGGAACCGCCCACCGCATATATGTCTGTTGCAGCGCTGCCCCAAATCCCCACGATAGGTTCGCCGCCACTGACCTTCTGTGGGATCCACGCGCCATCGCCTATTGAGTGCAGCGCGCCTGGTCCAATGGCGTAAATATCGTTCGGTGCGGCGCCCCAAATGCCGTTGAAGGTGTATCCAGCAGTAACCGCCTGGTGGGACCAAGTGCCATCGCCCGTTGAGTGGAGGATAAAGTTGGAGTTGACGGAGACATAGATGTCGTTGGGGCCGCTACCCCAAATTCCATTCAAATCTGCCGTGGTATCGGTGTTCTGCGGCGTCCAGGTTCCGTCGCCGGTTGAATGCAGCAGTGTTCCCAATCTTCCGACCGCGTAGATGTCGTTAGGGCCGCTGCCCCAGATTGCGTCCATAATACTGGTGGTAATCTCCCTCGTCCATGTGAGTTCGGCAGGCAGCGCAACCGCGGATGTTGACGTCGAGGTCGACGTTGTTCCCCCGATGCTAGTCGCGATACCGCCCACCGCGGCAGTACCGCCTGTCGTGGATCTCCCAGCAATTCCACCGAAGCCGCCCGTTGCGGCAGAGTTCGAGGAGTTGCCTGACTGAATGCCGCCGACGTTGTCCCCTCCACTGGAGTTGCCCCCGCCCGTACTTGTGTTGTCGTTCTTTGCGTCGTCTCCCCCGCCACAAGCGGAGGCCAGAAACGCCACGCCTAGGAGCCAAACCTGGATGTTCTCCCTCATAACGATGCGAGAATAGCAGTCCGGATCGGTAGTGACCAGATGTCCAGAAGGTAGAGTGATTTCGGGGCACTCTTTGAGACTCAGCAGCCTGCCCATGCCTGGGAGCACGTGACTGCCTGTCGTCGCTTGCTTTGGCAGTCAGGAAGGGAGCTTATCGCCTTTCACGTTTTGCGAACGACTCTCGCGTCGCGTGCGAGCTCGAGGATTTGGATGTGAGCTTGATAGAATTGCTCACCGAATAAAACAGTTGTGCAGCTTGCATTCGATGAACGTTGCTGTGCGTGTGTGTCTATGCTCTACTCGTGGTCGAGCGGTAGTCTCGTGCACCAATCATGGTGTAAGAAGTCGACCGATATTCCTATTGCACTGCGGGAAACTATGGCCGACGAGCTTGGTGCGCTGTCTTTCGTGTCTTGGGTGCGGCAAGGACTGGCCTCTGGCATAGCACTTGAAGATGGGTCATCGACATCTGGCACACGGACCGTTGCTAGCATAGAGCTTTCGTTCAATGACACCAGTACGACGGCGAATGCGAAGGTCAGTGTACCTCTGCCCCTCATCGGTCCCGGTGACATCGTAGGGCTCGACTCAGACGTCATCGTTCGCGTCACTCCGAAAGCGGAGGAAATGGACGCGGAATACGAGCAGTTCGTTGCGATTGAGTTCGACCAGGCTGATCTTCCTTGGCGCTACACGCCGGCGCGCGCGAAAGTCGACGTGGCCGCGGGCACCGACCAACTCAGGCCTTGGTTCACGCTGGTGGTGGTTCAAAGTGATGAAGGATCGATCTCGCCGCCTAGCAGTGCACGAAAGACGTGGGTTCTAAGTACGAGCGAGTCGTATCTTCCCAATCCTGACGAACTTTGGGCATGGGCTCACACCCAGTTCGAAGGCGAAGAGATGGATGCCGATGCGGCGCGGGAACGGATCCAGGGCGAACCGGGGCTCTTCACGGCTCGGTTGATGTCACCGCGGGTGCTGACGCAGAACAAGGAGTACATCGCTTGTTTGGTGCCCACCTTCGAGCGGGGACGTCTGATTGGCCTCGGCACGCTCCCGGACGACAACGTTGACGCTCTGAAAGCCGCGTGGGGGACTGGAAGCGGCGCCATCGAGTTGCCGGTCTATTATCACTGGCGGTTCAAGACGGGTACGGCGGGGAGTTTTGAGCAGTTGGCTCGCCTGGTTGAGGCGGCGGTGGTGCCACCAGAAGTGGGACGTCGCGATATGGAAGTGGCCGATCCCGGGATGAGCCTTCCGAAGGCGGCATCAGGTTCCTTGCCCGTCGAAGGGGCCCTGCAGTCCGTTGAAGCGGCTCAAAATCCTGTGGAATGGACGGGACCAGACAAGTCTACGTTTGTAGATGCGTTGGAAAATCTGGTCAACATATCGAGGCGAGACGGCTCCCTCGTCGTTGCTCCTTCGCTCTACGGGTGCTGGGTTGCGGCGCAGGCCGCCCTTGGGGAAGCGCGGCCGACGGGAACCAACCCGCCCTGGTTCGCTGAGCTCAACTCCGATCCGAGAAACAGGGTAGGGGCAGCCCTCGGCACGAAGGTCATTCAACGTGAGCAACAAGCGCTGCTAGCGAGCGCTTGGGATCAGGTGGGGGAACTCGATAGCGTCAATGAAGAGCTGCGGGTTTCGCAGCTCGGGCGTGGGATCGGGCTGCGGATCCTCGATCGACACATCCGAAACACCACGCTGCAGGATCTCTATCTACTGACGGTGCGGCTACACACGCGGCTTCTGTGCGGCGACAATACGGTTTGCGAGAACTTCGCGAGCAGTGCGGTCGTGCCCGGGTTCTTATCGGGCCAATGGCGACGGCTGGCTCGCCCTCGCGGACACATCGGTCAGAGGCAGGGAAGGCGTTTGCTTACGGCGACGCCGAACCTGCTGGCTCGCCTCAATGACGGTCATGTTCCCGCGCCCGAACCTTCCACGCCAACGGGCATTTTCAACCCCTTCGGGCCCTTGGTTGTTGCGGGGATCACCTGCGAGCAGATGACGGTTCTGCGAGGCCTGGGTTCTGAAGTCCTCACTTACTGGGGGTTGCTGATCCTGTGGGTAGCCCGAAGGCACCTGGTCACGGCCCAGGGTGATTGTTGGTGGATCGCTCTCAAGGCGCTCCGCTACGCCATCGGCCTTCTCCAGGTTGCAATCAGCGGCTCTGACGCTGAGCGGCGTTGTCGCTGGCGCAAGTTCGAACTTACCGTTGCGGACGTGATGAGTGCGCCGGCAATGCCGGAATTCGTCGGCGCGGGAACGGTGCCAAACCCCATTCCCATTCCACCCACGCCGGGAGCACCGGGAACGCTGGACAGTGCGGACGCGGCCGCGCTCCGCGAGGCGCTCGTAAACCTGCTTTCGGACATCGAGGCACCTTCGGCGCTCAGCCATCCCGGACCGATTGATCTGGCTGCTTGTGCGACACAGATCCGGGCTCAGCTGTCACCCGAGCTCGTTCTCGCCGCATCGGTTTCCGAGCGCATCAAGCTCGATCCCTCAGTGATTTGGAACCCAACCGATCCCTTGGAGCCCATCCTCTTGGGGCCCCAATTCGAGCAGCCCATGTATAAGCCGCTCCAAGCCGTTTCAAAGGATTGGATTCTGCCTGGCTTGAACCAGGTCAAACGGAACTCTGCCGGACTCGTCGTGACCAATCAGCGCTTCGTCGAGGCGTACATGGCCGGTCTCAACCACGAGATGGCTCGTGAGCTCTTGTGGAACGAATTTCCAACCGACCAGCGTCAAACCTACTTCCAACAGTTCTGGGAGGTGGCGGGCAATCTGTTCGAAACGGGGTCGGAACTCTCACCGGCTCAGCTCAAAGACATTCGCCCCCTTCGCAATTGGAACAAGGATGCCGCGCTGGGAAAAAACAGCCCTCGCCCCCCAGTGACGGGCACGACGAATAGCCAGCACTTGGTGCTCGTGATCCGCGCTCAGCTCATACAACGTTACCCGAACGTCGTCGTGTATGCACAGCAAGCGGAAAACACCGCGGAGGGATTGCAGCTCACGGGCCCAGAAAAGCACCCGTTGTTCTACGGATTGCTCGAGCCAGATGTCGCATTCTACGGGTTCGATCTGACCGCGGACATGGTTAATACGGATCCCTCGTGGTTCTTCGTCCTTCAGGAACAACCCGGGGAGCCCAAGTTTGCAGACGACACGATCAGTAGTCGTGACACGCAGACGTTCTCGTCACCCAGTCAATTGAACTCGGGCTCATCGGCGGCAGTCGCGTTTGCGACCTTCCAGCAACCCTTTCGCCTCGGGATCCAAGGCACGCGGATGCTCAAAAGCGCTTAAGAGACAATATGACCATTCTCGATATTCAGATTTCTCGAAAGGCCCTCGCACAGGCGCGAACCACGCTCATCAGCGCGCAGTATGATCTCGAGGCCGCCTCGAACGCGTTGGTTGAAGCTCGACGCGTCTACGCCCCGGGCACCGCGGAACTGAGTGACGCGGAAGCGGCCAAGGAAAGCGCCAGTGTCGCTCTTCAGCAGGCGCGCGAGACCGAAGCAACCGCGAAAACCGCGCTCCAGGTTCAACTCGGTGCGTGGCTGCCCGAAGAGATGGAGCCAACGGCTGATTTGGCTCGGCTCAAAGGAAATCAACCCATCGTGCTGTTTCCGGTGCGGATCGAAACGCGGTTTGACGGCAACCTCCTCAAGGTGCGCGTCTTTCCTGACGAGATCCTCCAGAGCACCCACGAGACGGCCCTGACCACTGAAGAGTACGCCGCGGCCGAAAACTACTACGTCCAACTGAATGAGCACGGAAAGGAGCCGGAACTTTGGCGCGATCTCATTGCCCGGTTTGGGGTTCAACGTTCCGCTTACCTGTTGCGGATCATGCTACCGATCTTCGGTGGTGGCGGCTGGGGAACCACGACATCCGGATCGTCCGACTGCTGCGAGTCCATTACAGGCGGTAAGAATCAAGCACTAGCCTTCCCAACTGACGTCCAGCTGCGCAGCGGAAGCTGGACGCGGCCGGGAGAAGCGGTATTGCCAGATCGGTGGGTGTATATCACTTATCGCGGCGGCACGAAGAAGATCCACACTGGGAAGCGCATCCTCGAACCCCTGGCGTGCACCCTGGATCCCTCAGCGTCCCGCGAGCAAAGAAGCGCACTTGAGTCCGGTGAGTTCTACATCGACGACAATATCCGATGGACCGTCGACTTCAGTCGCGCGGTCGACGTCGGCATGGGCATCGAGATCCCTCTAACGCCAACGGAAGCCACGCCAATTACGGGAGGTTTCGACCGCGTCATCGTGGTGGGGGTCAAGACGTCGATGTCCGACGTGGACACCTCCGCGTATCTCGAGAAGCTCTTCGACGCTCACCACTACACCCGCGGCTTAGCGATCGTTCGGCAGGGGACCCCGACGAATAACATCGAGGGACAGCCCACTGCCTACCCGCCACAAGAGAACGCGGGCGAAGTGAGCTTCGACATTGAACGCAAAAATCCACCGCTCAATCGCACCACGGCGCCGCATTGCTTGCCCAAGGACACGGACGGTTACGCCCTGGCCCGAATGCTGGGCCTACCAAGCGGTGTGCTCTCTAATGTGGATCGCTCCCATGAAAAGGAGATCGATCGCGCACACCACATGAATCGTGTGCTTTGGCCTGGAACGCTCGGATACTTCATGCGCACCATGATGGATCCCGTCTTCAAGGAAGCGGACATTGACGGAGCGCAGGGGTACTTCGTCGACCATGTTCTCGCGCGCGGGCCGGCCCCAGCGTTTCGGGTTGGCGCGACGCCCTACGGGGTATTACCAATTGCTTCCCTAAAGAATTGGATGCTGGATTCGACCGGTAATAGCCAGCACATCAAAGTCGAGACGACGCTCTTGAAGCCCCTTCAGGAGCTCAAGGAGATCTGGCTCGACGCGGTTCCGCTGGTTCCGAAGGTGAGCGAAACGTCAGAGGATCCCGATGGCGACTTGGCGCGCATCTTCGCGCTCCACCCAAGCGCACGTGAACTGCGTGTCCGTCGCGGGTTAGGGGAAACCGTCCAATGGTCGGCTTTCAGTTTCTTTGGTTGGGATTTCACGCCTTACTGGAACCGCTACTCGGAGTTGACCCGTCAGCTCTTCACGCGAATCGGTTTGCCCGCCCTGCAGCCCCGGATTGGTCGGACATACTTCATGGAAGATGCCCCGCAGTTCACCGGTGCGTGGGTCTTCGGGCGTCCGCGCGAGAACAGAACCCTAGACGACTACGGCGCGAACTTCATCTATGGAATAGCCACCGCGACCCCAGCGGAACTTAATCACGGCGACGTGAGTGGCAAACCTTCCCTTGGGAGCGCGCTCTATTCGATGCTTCGTCACTCTACCTTGGCGGAGTACGCGAGGATCATCAATAACTGGGCCAGCACGACTCAGAAGTGGCAAGAGCGGGAGCTCTGGTGGCTTCCTTCCTTCGCAGAACTTCCTACGCCGATCGTATGGTACTTTAGCCAAGCGGCAGGGATCAACGCCAGGGCGCAAGCAACCGCTCACTACGCCTCCCTCATGGCTTTACAAGGCGCGAGTACGGCCGAACTCGAGCGATTGCTTTCGGAAACGCTGGATCTTACTTCGCATCGAATCGACGCGTGGATCACCGCGTATGGATATCGTCGGTTGTTGTCCCAGCGCAACGACCAGGAAAGTCAACACATGAAGTTCTGCGGTGATTACCTCGGCGGATACGGCATCGTCGAAAATGTACGGCCGCGAGTGAAGATCCCGAGGACTCTCCCTGACGGCACCGCCGCGGAATTGCAGACAGGTAATGGCGGGTTCGTTCACACCCCCTCCATGACCCATGCGGCTGCGGCTGCGGTTCTGCGGAGTGCTCACTTGAGCTATCGGCATATCGACCCAACGAGATACGCAATCGATCTCTCATCGAGGCGCGTCCGAGCTGGCCGAAACCTCCTTGATGGTGTGCGCAATGGCCAGCCGATGAGTTCATTGCTTGGCTACCAATTCGAACGAGGTTTGCACGAAGGTCATCCCTCCGTGTCGGGGCTCGATCGGATCCGGTTCCGCTTCCGGCAGCTCTTTCCGCTGGTCGCTAAGAAGGACGGAACAGACGCAGCCGAATCGGCGGAAACCATTGCAGCGCGAAACGTGGTCGACGGTGAACAGCTCTTGCGCGCCTATCGCGCCAACAAGATCAACTTTTTGAGCGATGACATTCTGCCAGATCCTGGGACGGCACAGCACGCTGCTGTTCAGCAGGAGATGCAGAAGCTGTTAGACGCCTATGACGGCGCGACTGATCTGGTGACGGCCGAGGCCGTGTTCCAGTTTGCGCGCGGAAACGTCAACGCAGCCGTTCCAGTCATGCAAAATGCAGTGCGCGGCAAACCCTTGCCCGATCCAGCCGTCGTACGTTCTGCAAGGGGCGGGCTTGGGATCGCTCACCGCGTTGCCTGGGTGCTACCCACCGAATCCGCTGGAGCCGATCCGTTGGCAGCGCTTTGGCCGGCGATCACGCCCCGCGCCGCCGCAGAGCCCGTGTTGGACGTTTGGTTTGGGCAACTCCTTGGCGATCCGAAAGACGTTCAGTGCGCCGTTGACTATCTCGACGCATCGGGAGTCGTGCTCCAGTCAGTCGCGGTGTCGCTCTTCGAGCTCGGATTACGACCCCTTGACGTGTTGGCGCTCGCCCAAGCCGTCGTCCAAAATGACCAGCGAGCTCTGCTCGATCGTCGCGTGGTCATGGCGGCAACCACTAAGACGCCTCCCGCGGACACGTCGTCTTACAAGGTTAGGTATGACGCAACCGCATCGCGAAGCTTTCCGCAGGTGATTGAGGTCGCTTCCGCTGCCAATGCCGTCTTGAGTTCGTCCAGGGCTCTCAATCTTTCGGATCTTTTATCTCCTGCAGAAGTGGATGAAGGAATCGAGGCGGCGGAGGCCACGGCCTTGGAAAACTCGGCGGAGCTTGCGGCGCGCGCATTGGCGGGCAAAGGGAAGCTGACCGAAGCTGCTCTGGCCGTTACGCAGGCAGTGGCCGTGGCGAAGGGCGTTTCCGATCCTGAATCGCTCAGCGTAGAGGAGCGGGCGGTAATCATTGCCGCACTGGTCGAGACGGCTTGGATCACCGTCGCCAACGCTTATCCTGCGTCAAACGCGACGGGCACGGAGCTCATTGAAGCGATTCTGGCCGCCCAGAAGGAACTCGCGCGTCGATCGTCAGAGATCCCCGGCGATCCCTCGCCGAATGCTGCGGCCAGTGTGGTGGTTGAGGCGGCGGTCGCAACGTTGAAGGCGGTGTTCGGGAGTAGCTTCGTCGTGTTGCCTCATGTCAGTCCTCCCAGACCGCAAGAGCTGGGATTATCACTGGGCGCTCGAGGAACGCTGCTCAACGGGCAGAATGAGGCACCAGAGCGCTATCTTCAGCAGCTGACGCGGGTGCGAGGTCGGCTCGCCCGCTGGCGGAAGTTCAATCTTTACACTCGCGCTCTTGGCGCCAGACGACCTCGTCTCCGAGGTTGCACAGCTGCCCTACATACCCGGGGAGCGGTGGCGGGGGCTTCCGCTCGACGCAGATAAGATGCCCGACGAGGGGCGCGCAGTTTTGCTGCTGCTGACCAATGCCACGTCGCTGGATGCTACGGACACGTGGACGGGGCTCGTCATGGACGATTGGACCGAGATCATTCCCAACAAGAAGGAAGTGACTGGAGTGGCGGTCCATTACGACGGACCAAGTGCTCAGGCGCCGCAGACGATTCTCGTGGCTGTGGCAAGTAACCCTGCTGCAGGTTGGACATTCGATGACCTTTGGGCCTCAATCGAGCAAACCGTGGACTTGACGAAGGTTCGCGCCGTCGATGCCGAGCTCGTTGATCTGGGACAGGTCCTTCCCGCCAACGTGATGGGACAAAATCGCTACGTGACCCGATCGCTATCGACGGTGTGGGAAGCACTGCATCAAGGTGTCAACTACTTGGGGCTATAGAGCTAATGGCAATTACCGCAATCACGCACTTCAATCGCATTGAGCCTCGACCAAGGTTCAATGACTTGCGGGGCTCCCTTGCCGCCGAAATCAGAGATCCGCTATGGTTTCTGACGCGGCAATGGCAACTGGGTGAGCTTCAAGGCGAGGACGCCGGCTCGGTTGCCTATGTACGGTATAACGTCAAATCGACGGTACTTCGGAAGTGGCACCATGACGGCGCGGTGCATGCAGTGCAAGAGACCGCCCCCCTCGAACCACAAACACTGTCGGAGCCCTTCAAGCCGGATCTGAGCATCGCGGTGGAACTCGGTCAGGAATTCATCGATCAGTTGAGCAGTATCGTCCCAAATAGCGCAAAAGTGATAGAGCTCGTTTCGAAACTGGGCGATGCAGGTTACCGGATCCAAGCGCCCGCAGCCGGACCCTTTAGCCCCACTGACTCGGCGACCCTACGGTTTCTCGTGGTGTGCAACAACCAGACCCTCGATGGCTGCGCTCTCTATCACCTGGCCAACCGAGATCGCAGCTGGAACTGGAAGTATTCCTTCCAGCGTCACGACGGATGCGGCAGAGCTCGCGCAGCTCAAGCAGGCTCTCAATGAGCTGGTCGACTACGTGACGGCTGTTTACGGCACCCTGAGCGACACGTCGCAGCCGGTGGTCTGGGTTCCCGAACGTCTCGGGTACAAGCTGCAGGTCACTGCAACGCAACCGAGCGGCAACGGCAACACCACGCTGGACGCGCATCCCGATCGGGATGGCGAGTTCGAATGGTTCTCCTTCGACGTGGCTTCCGTCGATGGCTCGGCCAACGAGAGCACGCCCGAGGAAGACTCCTACACGACCATACCGACCCGGATCCGCTTTCCGGGGATGCCCAATCCGAGGTTTTGGACCTTCGAAGAGGGCAACCTGAGTTTCGTCGATATTACGCCTGAGCGGGCCGACATCATCAAGCTGCTCGTCACTGATTTCATGCTGATCCACGGTGAAGACTGGTTCAGCCTGCCGTACGAGATGCCCGTAGGAACCCTGGCCAGGATTGATGGCGTCGTCGTTCACGATGTCTTCGGTACCAAGACTTATGTAGCGCGGGCCGACCAAGACGTGACCCAACCGGGCCTCAATCGCTGGACCATGTTCAGCATTGCGGATTCGTCGGGTTCAACCGAGGGACTGAGCGATTACTTCGTCTTGCCGCAGAGTTCCGGTGAGGCGATCCAGCACGGCGCGGTCCTCGAGGACGTGCGCTTCGTTCGCGACGAGATGGCGAACATGGCGTGGGCCATCGAGCGTGTGACGGCAAGTCCCATTGGGGAACCGTGGCGCGGCGCGGAGCGCGACGCTCAGTTTGACACCGTTCCGGGACCCGTGACAACGAGCTCAACGACAGATTTTCCCTTGCGCTATCAAATCGAGAGCCGCGTTCCGATTAACTGGATCCCATTGCTCGGTGTGCAGCCAGACGCCGGTAACCCCTCGGTCGTTCTTCAAAAGAGCGCGATGGTCCGACCCGTTGCGTCGATTGTCGACGGGACCACGGCGTACGAAAACGAGCCAGTTCCCGCGCTGGGCACGATTCTCAATCCGATCTCCGCAAGCAGCATTTACCAAATTGCGGAGGAAGAGATCCCGCGCTCCGGAACGTTGGTGCAGCGCGTGGTCTATCGGTCGCGTTGGATCGACGGTTCGACGCATCTCTGGGTACAGCGCCGGCGCCGAGTGGGCTCGGGCGAAGCTCAAAGTAATCTCAATTTCGATCAAGCACTTCCCAACGGCTAGGGTGATATGACAATTCCGCTTCCCACCCCGTCTACATTGCTCAGTTCGCTCGTGACTCTCGAGCGTACGATTGCTCAATTCGAGGAAGCAAGGTCCAAAATGACCTTTGTTGCGTCGAATAGCGCTGGAACCGTGCACGCGGTTGCGGACGGCATGGGTAAGCTGAGATCCGTGTCCATTGCGCCAAGCTCGGTTAAGACGCTCACGCGTGTGGAGTTGGCCGCGCAGGTGATGGCGGTCGTCAATGCGGCGCTGGCATCCGCGAACGGGGCAGGGGGAACGGCGTTCAGCAATTTTGCTCAGTCGTTGACCCTGCCCGGACTCCCAGCTTACGGAAGCGCACCTCCTGCGTTTGCTCTCTTCGCGACCATGGCGGAGCGGCTCGTACAGCCGATCGCGACCAATCAACCTTGCCAATCGAACCGCGTGTTCGAGTGTCGGGCCGGTCGTGTCGTGGCGGTGGTCAGTGCGCAGCGGCAGGTCGTGAGTCTCGTGTATGAAGAACCGTTGCCGGATTATCTGGGACATCTCGAAAGCCGAACCGTCGAAGCGATCAATTGTGCGATTCAGGCGGCGACGGATCGAGCCGATGAGACCACCGAAATCACGGGCGAAATCATCGAAAACTCCGTCACTTTCGGACAGTTGGTCCTCTACGCCAACGGCGATTTAAGGATTGGGGATCGTTCGGGGGTCAAGACCGTCGATTGTCGAGGTTGGGCGTTGATCGGCAACGCGGGACAACTGGAGACGAATATCGGAGTCAAGACCGACGTTGGCAACATCGTCAGTCGGGCGCGCGTCTTCGTGCGTGAGCGTGGCCGGGTGCACGGCTCCATTCTTACGGCGGGCGAACTCGAGAAGCAGAATCTGACCGAGATCGATGGTCCGGTCACCGAGAATGCAGTGATGGTGTTGCCCGAACTGGCGTTCAACGTCCAGTTCCCTTCGACGACAAGGGGGACGATCGCACCTGAACCGGATGTGATTAGCCCTGCTTCGGCACCAGGTTACTACGACCAACTGCATCCAAAAACGCGCTCACAGGTCTTCCTTTCGAGTGGCGTGTACTATTTCAACCAGCTCTTCATCGAGCCTGACGCCACCGTATGGATCGATACGACGAACGGTCCCGTCATCTTTTGGGTGCGCGATTCGTTTACCTTTCACGGACAACTCCTGGATTCGAGCGGAGGTTTTCCGCGACTCTTCATTGGCTATGTCGGTGCGGCCATGGCAGCGATTGAGTCACCCTTTCGTGGCACACTCGCGGCTCCGAAGGCGAAGATCTATCTTGCCACCGTGGGCGAGGCGGGGCACGCGGGCGCATTTCACGGCAAAGACATCGAGGTGTGTCCCGACGTTATCGTATGCCACCATCCATTCGAGGGGTCTTATGGGGATCTGGCCGGCATATCGCCTCCCGAGGTCGTTCCAGAGCCCCCGGCGGGCTACACGATCCCAGTACTCAGCTTCGAAGATCTCTCGTTGTGGTCGTCGGAAGAGACCACATTGGAGCAAAGCATCGAGCCCGTCACCGACGGCACCTACGCACTAAAGATTGCGTCAGCTCCCGGTCGCGTCGAATGTATTAGCCGTCCGTTCAATTCGGAGTTGCTACATGCGCCTCAGGGCAAAATTCTTCTGGACCTCTGGATCGGAGCAACTCAGCCGAACGAATACTGGGTCGGGCAACTGCAGCTCAGTCTCAGTGCCCCTTCAGCCAACGTCAACGACGCTTGGATCGGTCAGAGCGATTTGAGCGCTCTCGCGAGGGAGACCTTTGGTACGCTGGAAATGGCGCTCCCCAGTGAAGTATCCGCGGTCATCAACGGGATGTACGCCGACGTGACCCTGAAAATCGTGTTGAATGTCAATTCGGGATCGGGGCCATACTACCTGGACCACGTGCGGTTCCTTTGAGAAGAGAGCGTGGTAAAGCCATCGGTCATCTAGTCTCCTGCCGAACATGAACTGCCTTGCGCTACTTGCTCGGTCTGAAAATGCCTTTGCTCGAGGGCTCCCCCTTCGGGCTCTCGAACTATGCACCTGCGCGCTAAACGGGAGTCCAGAGCCAGAGCTCGAGTGGCAGATCCGTATGGTTCGAGCTGAGGCGTATCTCGAGACTGACGACCACGCGCGTGTGGCTCGTGATTGTCAACGGGCGGCACAGATCCGCGATTCGGTAAGGTTGCGAGTGACGTGGGCGCGTTCCTGCGCCGCGCAAGACAAACATCCGGAGGCCGTACTTCAATATGAACTGGCCATCGCTGTCGGCGAGCTCACGGCGTGGCAGTGGCACGACTATGCTCGTTCTCTCTTGGTGCTCAAGAGCGGCGTTGAAGCGCAACGGGCAGCGGAGCATGCTACCGAACTCGATTCGAAAGAGATCGAGCACTTCTTGCTGTTGGTTCGAGCATCAATCGTCACCGGTCAGGCCCCGGTGTTTCTACCGTTGCTCCTCCAAAGATGCCAAAGTGAGCCCTACGACGCGCGGGTTTGGGCCGTGCTCGGTGGGGTGGAGGCAGCAATGGGGCACCACTCCGAGGCCATTGCGGCATATCGGCGTTGTCTTGCGCTTGCACCGACCCGCTCCGACGTGGCCCATTCCTTGAGCCTCCTGTTGATGCGGCAAGGTAACTTCGAGGAAGGCTGGACGTATCACGAGCACCGATTGCCGGACATAGGGCGGTCCCGACGGGCGGGTGTTCCGTCATGGCAAGGCGAACCTCTCGATGGGAAACACCTGGTTGTCTGGTGCGAACAAGGGTTCGGGGACACGATACAATTCGCTCGCTTCGTACCGCTGTTGACGCGAAGCGTGAAGGTCACCTTTCTGGTAACCAGTCCACTGGTCTGCATCCTTCGGGAGCATGGTGAAATGGGCGACGTGCGCAGCACTGAACAGGGGCTGGTATCTGCGGACTACCAGGCCAAAGTGATGAGTCTTCCTCGGTACCTTGGGATAGGAGCCAACGTTGCGGTTGCGCCGTGCCCGTTCCTTCGTCCGAATCGATTGCTATGCGACGAGTGGTCAAGAGTTCTACCCGCCGGTGTCAAAGTGGCACTGGCATGGCAGGGAAACCCAAACTATTGCGCGGATTCCGAGCGCTCAATGCCTCTTTACCACTATGAGCCGCTGATCGCGTCCGCTGGCAAGGACGTTAGTTTCATCAGCCTGCAGAAGAACTTCGGGCGAGAGCAACTCGAATCGTCGTCGCTTGAGCGTCGAATCCTCGACTTGGGCGACAGTATCAATCTCAATGGAGACGCTTTCAGGGACTCTTTGGCGATTCTGTCCCTTGTCGACCTCTTCGTTACGACCGACACAGCCCTAGCTCATCTAGCAGGAGCGGCCGGTGTGCCCACGTGGTTGCTTCTATCAGCGGCTCCGGACTGGCGTTGGGGAACCAGTGGTGAGACGACGTGCTGGTATCCGTCAATGCGCTTGTGTCGACAGAGTGAGCTCGGCAATTGGGAAGCGCTTCTGGCACGGCTTAGCCTGGAGTTACCTGAGCGGCTTTCGCGTACGCGGTAATTGGGAGGCAACTTCGACCTTCGTGGGTTCATCGTTGTCCGCTGCCGACGGGGCAAGCCACTCCGGATCGAACTCCAAAGCTCGATGGGTAAAGCCGCCCCACGTCGTAGGTGCATCAGCGTGTTCGACTAGTGACGGCACGTGAGCGTAGATGGTAGTGATGGAACTGACCAGCCGCGGCATACGAAGATCGCAATTCTCCTTGCCGGAGTCCCAGTTCTGATCGATGAACCGTGCGGTCTGCGGTGTCATCACGATCGCTTGCGAGCCCCACATGGCGCACGGGTGAATTGCCCGGTAGCGCTCCGTATCAGACTTTCTCAGGAAGGAGTGTCCCGGATCGTAAAGCGAACCATAGAGGGCGCGACCTGGGTGTTGTCCGTGAAGTATCGGCCACGAGAAAAGGTTGCGCGCGAGATGGCGGCAAAAGACCAGGTCGTCTTCCAGCAGCAACACCAGCTCAGTGGTTGCACGCGCAGCCTGAGCTAAGGCGCGTCGCCAGTTGTGTTGGATGCGGGCCAACGAGGGCTCGCCCGTGCTTTCGTCGAGAATCAACGTGGGAATGTCTGTCCAGTCTGAAGATGCGAGCGATGCGAGCGTCCGCTTCCGAATTGCACCGCGCTCGGGACAACTAATCATGAAGGTGGTACACCGCATGTGGCTAGACCGTAGGTAAAGAGAAGGACTTTCTCTCAGTTTTACTGACCCCAAAGAGGCCGTCGATGGCGTGCTTTATGGCGCAGCGCAGGTCGTTGTTCACGTACACTGCACGGGCACAGTCGATGAACTGACTGTCAAATTCCTGCCTTCGCTCGTGTTCGCGCAGCTGTTCTTCCGCTTGCCACAAGGTCGCGTTGACTTCGCGAAGTCTCTCCTCAAGCGCAGAAAGGCCAGGAAAGGCTCCTCTCGTGCGAGAAAGCTGTTCGCGCAGCTGGTCGAGCTCCTTTCGAAGCTCAACATGGACGCCCGCAGGAAGGTGTCGAAGCTTGAGCTCTAGAATAGAAACGCGATCAATCGCCTCGCCCGGAGAGATCTCGATGGTTACGCTCATGCAACCGCCCTTGGTGTGCGGGTGTAACAACTGCCGCCCAATGCGCGGTCACCCTAGCACACCAACGAGGTCCTTGCCACGGCGAGGACGCCGCGACGCCCACTCGCTTCGTGGCGGAATGCCACTCTGGGTAACCCGTTGGAACGCATCTAATAGGTATCTGCTGCTGCCCAACTGAAACACTTTACTCAAGTCGACTGCGGTTTGATCTCCGTCACCTCACCAAACGTCCACGTTACTGTTTCGCCGCGATTCGCGGCAAGACTCGGCAAGGCGTTTCGGTTTCTTGCGCTTTCTGGGCGCAGAGGGATTGCGCGCTCGAGCCCCAACACCAAACGGAGTTGTCTCGTCGGAGCGCGCAGGCCATTTCACCCGCGGTGCCGAGATCTACCACGTCGGTCAGGTTGGCTACGGAAGCGAGCTGTTTCTCTGGCGCCTCCTGTCCACCCGAGAAATGGTGCGAGCTTGACGGTTTCCAGCAGGCCACAGTCCCGCTCTTGTACAGCACGCAGCCGGTTGCAGGATCTGCCGCGCGAATGATGGCTACGTCACTAAACTCTGCGAGACGCTCGGCAGTGAAGCGATTGTCTTTTGCGGCTCGATGTCCCCACTGCCACGCGTTCCCCTCGTCGTCTACCCCGAGACCTGCGTCAGCCACTACCATTTGCCGGATGGGAGGCATCCCTGTGATTGTCCTGGGCGGCGGTGGGGAACAGGGTTTCTTGTCCTCACACAACACGATATGAATGCCACTCTCCGTGCGCTCTTCATTGATGCTACCCCAGCATTTGACTTGTCCGTTCGCAAGGCGAGCACATCGTAACTCTTCGCCTGCAATCTGTACGGCGTCGCGAATTTTCGGCACCTCGCGCGGCGTCGAGCTGCAGGGCATGGAACGCTGCATGAAATAGCAGTTCGGATCGGGTGAGCGATAGCCGAGCTGTCCAGAGGCGTTATGTCCCCAACAATA
Organism: Polyangiaceae bacterium; assembly: GCA_049840955.1. Taxonomy (GTDB): domain Bacteria; phylum Myxococcota_A; class Polyangia; order Polyangiales; family Polyangiaceae; genus FEN-1139. The sequence continues at coordinate 83,111 of JASGIX010000066.1, read as the reverse complement.
GACGAGACCGCTGCGCAATAAGCAGCGACTCCATTCCCCTGGGGTTACGTCGGAAGCGTCGCGAAGCCACGTCAATTCTCCGCTCGGATCATCGGCTTGGGCTCCAAACGCACCTGCGACGGCGGAGTCCGAAGTGTACCAGCGTCCCTTCGGATCTCTGCGGTATATGTAGTCATGCGGTCGAATCACCAAGCGTTCGGCGTCGGAAATCACTTCTGGTGGGCTGCCGACGCACTCGAACTTGGCCTTCTCGGTTTGCAGGCACACCCGCCGGGGACCGACGACGAGCGCGTCGGGTGGCAGCACGGATGCTTTCGCATCGTCCGGATTCGCGAGCTTCATGGGCTCATTCGAGGGAACGTCGCGGACGCTCTGGCTGGTTGCAGAAGCTGCGGCAGACTTCACGGAGGTCGCCGTCTCGTTGCTCTGTCGACTGCAAGCCAATGACCCGGCACCGATTGCCGCAATCACGGATATCGCACGAAGCACTCGGAGGCTGGCTGTCGTCGTCAGGTGTGTTCGGGCGCGTCGCGATGGCATCCGGACAAGGTACCGTAGTTGTATCGAGAATACATCTCGGACGTCGAAGCGTTTGACGCTGGCAAAAAGTCGCTGAAGCCCGAGTAAATTCTGCGGGCGTTTGCGGCGTGCCCGTGGCAGATTCTGTCGCTTGGCTCCCACCGCGAAGAAAGCCACACCGTCACGCACCCCCCAGCGCAATGAGCGAACCGTCGCGTCGCACGGGCGAAGGCTTTGGCCCTGGAGCATCCTCCTCGGGATCGGCGCCGTAAGCTGTGCGCTTTTGGGAACACTCGAGGGCGCGCGCCGTTTCGAGCTGTACCGGCACGGAGAAGCTCGTGAGGCGGAGGTGATCTCGGTTGGGTTCTCACTCACCGGAAATCAACGTCGCGTTCCTAATGCAAACGTCCGTGTCCTTCTGGCTGACGGTCACCGCGTCGAACATCAACTGACAACCAAGGAAACCCGCACCGTCGGCGAGCGACTCACTGTGTACTGCAACGCTGACGGCTCTGACTGCGAACTCGACGCGCCGAAAGGGGGACGGTGGGGCATGGTCGTGGGTTCGCTCGGATTCGGAGTATTCCTGGGCGCCATCGTCTGGATACTGGCTCGCGAGAAACATCGCGCGAATGCGAGTTAGGGCGCGAAAACCGTTGCGGCGCAAGGAAGAGCAGCGCGTAGCACTCGTTGTGTGGCTTGCTCATCGTCATCGTGATTTTCGGTTCCCGAAACCGAGACGAGACCCCAATCGGCGTCGTCGAAGGTCTGAGCAACCGAAACGAGACCCCGAACAGCACCGACGAAGGTCCGAGTAACCGCACTCACGAAGCTGAGTCGTACGTGCGTTGCTCGTGCTCGGAGTATCTTACGCTTCCTGCTCGTCGCGGCCAGTCCAGCGCTCGATGACAAGTTGCTCGAGTCGACGCTCACGCGCGCCTCGCTCATTCTGAGCCTCTGTCGCGCGCGGCAGGTGCGTTCGGCGGTCCTCGAGGATCCGCGCAAACGGTATTGCGCCGCAATGCTCCACGACGGAGCTGTAAGCGGTAATACCGTTTGCGCGCGCGACGCCTTTGCTATTGGCTGACGAGAGTGACGACGCTCTGTGCCGGCAGGCTGTAGTTCAAGCGAGAGCCGACGACTGACAGCGCCGACTTTTGCGCGAGACTATCGCTTGTTGAAGTGACCCAAGGAACGTAGCTACAGGAAGTATTCCCGGAGATGTAGAGCGATAGGGGGGCGGCACTGGTATTGTTGTTGATCGCAACCACAACGGTCTTGCCGTCGCTCGGATTGCGATAGGCCGACACCGAAACGCCACTCGGAGCACTACCGCTCGTGCCAATCCGATAAGATCCGGGACGAACGAACCTGGCGTAATTCCCCTCGACGTAAAGGCGCTTCGTCGGTTGCTTGGTGGAGCTATCGATGAGTCCGCCGTTACCAGTGGAGTAGACCCACCAGTAGTGCCACGCATTCATGTTGGCGACGGTGAGCGCCTCGTGGATGAGCTTGGCAACCCGAAGACCACTGGCGATCCCCTGGTCGGTGGTGCTGTTCGTGTCGTAGATCTCCGTTTCCCAGAATTCTTTGCCGGCTTGGGCAATATCGGGATACGCTGTGACGTTGCAGCCATACTCGTGGGTCGCAACGATGTTGATGTAGCTCATCGCCTTCGTGTTGGCCTTCATGAGAGGCCAGAAGGTCCTGAAGCCGCACCAATTCTGCGTCTCTGGAGCCATGATCTTGACCGTCCCCGAGAGGGCGGGCCCCATGTAGTTGGCAATGAACGATGCGATCGTATCGCCGGTGTAGACACAGGATTCATAGGTGACGTTGGCGTCGGGCTCGTTTTGCGCGGACACGGCGTAGATGGGAACGCCGGCGTTCTTCATATTCGAAACGAAGGTCTTCAGCTTGTTGGCAAAGTCCTGACCGTTCGAGAGATGCCCCATCACGGCATTGTTGTTGTCCTTGTCCACGGCCGGCGGTGTCCAAGGGGTCGCCCAAATCGTCACCCCGCGTGCAACGGCGAGTTTTGCGATGTTCGTCTCGCTCGTACCCGTTCCCGTCGTATCGATGCGAATTCGATGCAGCGAAAGCCCGGCGCTGCTGCCGGTGGTTCCCCAGAGCAAATCGGCATCCGCCGTACTCATCGTCGAACCCCATGCGGTGGATGCTCCAAAGCCCGAGATCTTCTGCAGGGTGCTCGTCGTGTTGACGGTAATGTCGCCTGTTGCCGCGGTTCCGGTGGTGCAGACATTCGCCGAACCGGCGGTCCCGCTGCTTCCACCCGTCGCCGTGGAGCCTCCCTTTGCACTCGAACCTCCCGCGGAAGTCGAGCCGCCCTGAGCACTCGAGCCGCCAGTCGCCGAAGATCCGCCTTTCGCGGAGGTGCCACCGGCAGCAGTTGTGCCGCCCTGAGCACTCGAGCCGCCAGTCGCCGAAGATCCGCCTTTCGCGGTAGTGCCTCCAGTGGAAGTGGCGCCACCGGTCCCGGTGTTTCCGCCATTCGCGGTGATGCTCGTCAAGGTCGGCTGAGCATTACCCGAACCGCAGAAGCCAAAGTTGACAGAGCCGCCGCTCGGAATGCTGGCGTTGTAGCTCGCAGGCGTGAGCGTAATGGTGGCTCCACTCGTTGCCTGCGTGGCGCTCCAAATGCTCGAGATGGTCGAGCCGTTGCTCGCCAGTGTCAGCTTCCAATTGCTCACCGCGGAGCCCGCGTTCTTGATGGTGATGCTGTCACAAAAGCCACCGCTCCAAGAGCTGTTTGTTTCGAGCGTCGCGGTGACGGCGCCAGAGTTCACTGTGGACGCTGCTTGTTCGGCGCTCGCCGCGCGATCCGCATCGCTGCCCGCACAGGCTCCGGTGAGTACCGCCGCGAGAACGGCGCAACTCAAGATCCCAAGGTTTCTCTTCATGTCAACTTTCCTCTCGTTTCCTCTTCGTCCCTCGAACGCGGCACTGGGACTTAGGTATCCGTGACTCGTGCACGGGGAGTCCCATGGTCGTGCGAGTCGCTTCCAAGTCAGTCCGTTTCGATGGAACGTTCCACGGTCAGTTCGTACAGATCTCAGCGTGATCGGCTGCCTAGTGGCCAGTGCCCATCCCGCTCGCCTGCTCATCTGTCGAGCATTAAGGTCTCAGCTTCGTCCCTCTTCCAATTTCCGTGCGTCCGCGTGGTGCAGTGACGAACCTCGACTGGACTCGAGTGCCGTCGCGCTCTTCGCGAGGCGCTTGCGAATGCGCGCCGCGCAAGCGAGAAGCGCAAGGGGAGCGAATCCGAACCAACTGGTCTCGCGACTCGACGAAGTGCGACAAGAACAGCCTTCCTCGTCAGCCGATGAATCCGTCGCGTTACCAACCGTGCTGGTTTCAGTCGAACCGGCACTTCCACCCACGGCTGGGACCGTCGTGGTTCCGTGACTACTATTTGCAGTACGTCCGCTTCCGCCGTTCGATACCGTTGTGGTGCTCGCAGATACGCTTCCGCCGGCTGACGGCAAAGTGTCACTTACGGCCGTGCTACCGCCGCTCGTTGATCCGACTTCTACCGAGGAGCCTCCTCCTGCTGCTTTGCCTTCCGTTGACGTGGTTGCGCCAATCCCACCAGTCCCGCCAGCTCCGCTGGTGCCGTCGCTCCCACCAGTTCCACCGGTTCCCCCAGTTCCACCGCTTCCACCGTTTCCACCAGTGGTGCCGTTGTTCACCAACGGAGTCGGCGCCGGCACGGTTCCGCTCTTGGTGATCTTGATCGCGTACGCGAGAGCGGTGTAGGGCTGCGCGTTGGGCAAGGTGACGTGCAAACCAGAAGCGTCCTGAGTGAAGGCCAGGCTAGTTGCTGAGCCGCCGACGGGGCCGAACAAGTAGACTTTGCCGGAGCCGACAGTGAAGCGACTTGGCGTCACCGCTGTCATGTTCACGACCTTGCCGTTGCCAGGCCAGCCACCGAGAATTGCGTACACCGCGTCGCCGTCCTTTGACTTGGTGTAGCGAATGTCGCTCGATGTCAGCGCGGTTGGCGAGGTGAACTCGCCGCCACCCATCTTGGTCGGGCCTTCACCGTACACGGCAAAGGTTCGGGTGTTGTAGATGGCAGTTCCCATTTGCTTCAGGAACTTCCCAAACGCCGCCATGATGTCCTTCTGGCGTTGCGGGAAGGAGCCGTCTGGCATGGGCGACACATTCAAAATCATGTTTCCGCCCTTGCTGACGCGATCGACGAAAGAGCCGATGAACTGCGCGTCGGTGTAGTAAGAAAGGCCAGAGACGTAGCTCCAGCTCTGCGCGCCAACGGCGTCATCGGTGAGCCAATAGGGCGTGCGGATGTCCGCTGGTCCACCCCGCTCGTAGTCGTAAAGCTGGCCCTTGTGATCGGTGATGGCTTCCTTTGCCACCGCGACCACATCCTTGTTGGCTGCGAGGGCCGCGTTGTAATAGTAGGCAAGAAACGCCATCAGGTTGGCCTGCGTGATGCCGCTCAGGTACCGATCTTGGTAGAGCACGTCGGGCAGGAACTGGTCGATGACTTCCTTCAGCTTGTTTAGCCAAAGTGTCTGCTCTTCCGCAGCGGGTAACTTGCCATAGAGCTTCTGCAGGCTCGGATCGCTGGTCGTGGGCGTTCCGAAGGCCCAGTAACCACCGAAGTTCCATTGGTGGTGCAGGGACATGAAGAGCTTCATGCCCTTCTTTCGGATGGCGTCGGCGTGTAGCTTGGCCAAGTTTAGCTTTGGCCCCATGGCGACGGAGTTCCACTCGTTGACCTTGCTGTCCCACATCGAATAGCCGTCGTGGTGTTCAGCAACGGGACCCGCAAACCAAGCTCCCGCGTCCAAGAACATCTGCGCCCAAGCGTCGGGATCGAAGTTGCCACCAGCGGATGCAAGCTTTGGCGCAAACTGAATGGATTTACCTGATTTGTTCGTCCCTCCCTTGAGGAATTTGTCGTAACCCCAGTTGCCGTAGGGATCGCCATAGGTCGCGACGTGGTGCCTGTACTCGGCGGAGTTGCCCCCCTTGTTGAACATGTTTCGCGGGTACCACTCGGAGCCGAACATGGGGGTCGCAAAGGGTCCCCAGTGAAAGTAGATGCCGAACTTGGCATCTTGGAACCATTCTGGCGCCGGATTGTGCGCGTCGAGTGACGACCAAGACGCAGTGTAAGTCGTTTGAGCTGACGCTGGCGTTTGGCAAAGGATCAAAGCACTCGCCGCAGTGAGCACACCAAGCACAGCGCTATATCCACGTCGTGTCCTGAACATGATGCACCTCGATCGCGAAAGGCCGACCGAGCAACGGTGGGGGGGCGGACAGTTTGGTCGCGTGAGCCGCTGAAAGGGTCACGCGCCATCGTTCGGCACGTTCGTGAGAGGAGCAGTGGGGCGGGCTGTCACTTTCCGTCGAGAAATGTCACCAACGACAAGCGCTTCCTTCGGCAGTGGCTTCATCCGAGGCAATACGAAGCCAAAAATCAACCATGCTGAGTTCGGGATCAAAACTTTCTGTCCTGGTTGGAGCCGGGCCGATCGAGGCCGGCATGTCGCACTCGACGCGGAATCCAGAGCGGGCGACGCATTGGAGGGATGACGGACAACGAGGTGACAGGCGCGCCGTGAGAGGCCACGCCGCCATGCAACGGTGCCGACGGCCGCAAGAAATAGAAGCAGCGTGAGTACAATCGCGGCTGGGCATTCGTTGGTCCACATGACGTAAGCGCACTCCTTCGCAAGCCTACGCCGTCGTGGGGAGCGCGCTCAGCGGACGTCGCTTTTCCGCGCTGGCGGCGTCTCTCTCCTATTCGCGTTCGAGGCTCGCGATTCGCGATCCTTGAGCGTAGGCACGTCTTGTCGGCGCGTAACACTCGTCTGAAGTACGCTTCTGGACGACGAGCATTCTGGATTCAGACCGTCCCCTCGCACGACGTATCGAGCCTCGGGGTGGGGCTTGCCGACTTCCAGGAAGCTTGGCCTCGCCGGAAAGATGGGACACGGGTCGATGACTCGAAACAAATACGGCCAGTCGCAGTGGTCGCCACAGTAGGAATCGCGCGAACTCCAGAGGTATGCGACGGGATCCGACAGTCGTCTGATTCGCTCCTTCGCAAGCTCCGGCGGAGCGCACTGGTACTGTAGTGCCTGCGTCCACGTTGCGGTTCCGGGTAGAATCAGTCCGATGTGGTCGATACACGCCCAACGCGTAGGTTCGAACTCCTTCGTGTACGGGCCAAGGGGGTTCATGCTGTAGGTTTGAATGGAGAGCGAGGCGCAATCAGAGCAATGGGATCGCGCGCGTCCGCATTGCATCAGCACGCCGGATGGGTGGAAATACAGTTGGATGGGGTCGCTGTCGCTTCTCGCAATCTCTCGTTCGCATTGGTCGTAAAGGTCGTCGATGGTAAGGAGGGGAAAGCCGTCGTCGTGTGTGCCGAGCTCCGATCCGAGCTCACGATAGAGGGTCTTCGGTAGAATCAGCCGGCTGTGGACATCATTTGCGGTCGACTCGAGGTCATTCGGATCCATTTCGGTAAGGCCGCGCGCGACGACACGACCCCCTTCGACGCTCAGGATCGTGAACTGAACGCGATCCTTCGCAATCTGGTTCGCTCGCACGTAACTGTAACGTGGGAGCGGAGCCTTCTCATCGGCGTTCACGGAGTCGTGCCACCGTGGCTCGTACTCTTGGACGAAGCGCCAGTAACGTCGGCTCAAGGCCACCATCGCGCGCGCTTCTTTTGGATCACTGACGGCTGGGATTTGCTCTGCGAGGGGCTCCCAGCTGGCGAACATCGGCGCCGGCCGCACGCACGCCAACAAGCAGTGTGTACAAGGCACTAGGATCGCAGCCGCGCTCGCCGGAGTTCCGAGAGATCGTACTCTTGAATTAAGCCAGCCCAGTGTGGCAAGGACGCCCATATCCATGGACGGTTTCTACCACATGTGGACGCAGAGCGGTTCTAATCAAGATGTCGGCACTCGGTGGCACGTCAGCAATCGCCACTGCGCGCTACTTTACCTTTCGGACCTTGAAGGTACCGTCTGGCAGGGATTCTGCCCATTGAGAGTCTTCGAGTAGTAGATCCGGTCGCTGGCTGTCTGACGAGTAATTGACGTCGATGATCGAGAGTCCATTGGTTCCTGGATAGGACAGAACCTCACGTCCATTGAACTTCCAGACCTCAAGCGCTCGAGAAATTTGACCCCAGTGATTACCAGCGAAGTAGGGGAGCAGGAGTTCGTTGCGGCCATCTCCGTCATAGTCGAAACTCCCGGCGCTATCCTCCGCGGTTTGGAAACCGCCAGCGAGAGTGGCGCTGCTCATTTCGACTCGTACTTGCGAAGGGGGAGCAAGCCAGACGTGCCCCTTTCCGTCGACCACGGCGACACTATAGTCGTAGGAGCCGCGCGAGAAGCCTTTCTCCACAGGTGACGAAACCTCGACGTTCAACAAAGCAAGTGCCCAACGTTCGCGCGAGTAAGGCCCGAGTTCCGCCAGCCGTAGATCCGACACCTGACTCACGCCAACAAAGTCGTGCTGCTCCCCGTTGAGGTCGACGGTGGCGCGCCCGTCGGCGATAGGTGCGTCCCGTTCCTTCATCTGCTGATCAAAGTCTTCGCTCGGATCGAGATCGAGAGACCGTCCCTTCTTCCCCAAACATCGTACGACGTCGAAGCAAGTGGTCCTTGCGGCACAGCGCGTTCGGAACCGTTGGGGATTGCTTTGGCAAGCAAGGTATTCGCTTACGTTGGTACGGTCGTCTTGCTGTTTGGAACAGGCTGCTAGACGTGCACACGCCGCCCCTGACATCGTTGCGTCGTACGTGGGACGCAGATCTGGGATCGCTGCTGTCTTGGGTGGGTTCGGATCAGTCCTGTTCGTCGGGCTTCCGGGGAGTTCGCAGCTCAGCCGCGCCCGATTTCCCGGAATGGAAGCTCGAAGCACGCGTGCCAAGTAGCTACAGGTTTCCGCCGTACGGCAACGAGCAACGAGGCTCAGCGGACCGCGAGAAGTCGCTTGCTCTTCCAGCGCGACGTCGCGAGGGGAGTCGGACTCGTCGAGATTCGAAACGTGCTCGAAAAGGTGGTCGTAGGCGATGAGCGTCTGCACGACCCAAGGCCAGAACCATTCCTCGTTCCTCGCGGCCGACTTCGGTGCCGATGCGGCGATGACGAAGGGCGAGTCACAATCCCCGACTGCATCGGACGACGGTAGGTTCGGCAGCGTCTCCAGGACTGAAAACGCGAGCCATTCCGTCGCGGGCTGCGGCTCCGACCACACCAGCGGAGCAGGAGCGCTCGGAACACTGGTTGGCGTCGGCGGCGCGTGCGCGCCTTGCGCATTTGTCGGCGATGACGGTTGAGCTAGGCGATCGTTGGACCGCCCGAGGGAACGTGTTTGGGCCACTATGCTCGGTTGGAGCCGTGGCTGAATCTGACCTTTCGGCTCTCCGCACGACGCTGCGAGCACCGTGAACATGGCAACTACGAGCGCGGTACGTCGTTTCATCACCAACTCTTCCATCTCGCGATGGGTTACCACGTTTGCCCGACGAGTCGAGACGAGTAGCCGTTGGCTCCGATCGGATGTTGTTCCGTCCTCTTCGCCCTGAAGTTCAACGTCGACGAGTCGAGGCTGGTCACCAACGCAACTCGTGCATCGCGACGCGACAGGAGCTAACACTTTCTTGTCGGGGCAATTGGCATTTTCGATCAATGCGATAGTGCTCGAGAGCGGGAGCTACGATTGCGTACGAGCGAAGATCCGAGCTCCTTGGTTTCCGGATGGCTCGCTCATCGAATCGATGAGACTAGAAGATGTGGTGAGCAGCCTGCGTGGCGCAGATCCCGGGCTTTCAGAAATCCTCGACAGGAGGAGAGCGGTATGTGAGCTTAGGCGCTCCAAACATGTCGAGCCCCGTTCAAGTCGCGGTTGACAGGTATATCCGTGCGGTGTGTAAGAGCGATCGCGAAGAGCGAATCGCGTTGTTCGAAGCGTGCCTTGCTGAGGACGTCCGCATGGTGACTCGCAGTCGGGAGATCCGTGGTCGAGCCCAGCTCACGGAAGAAGTGAATCGGTTTCTGGCTGATCCGCAGCTATTACGGGTGCGAGTGACGAGCTCGGTGGACGTCGGGAAAACGACGTTTCGCTATCGCGCTGTCGCGGACTTTGTGAACGGAACGAGCGCAGAAGCGTTCGACGCAGGGGAGATCGACGAAACCGGTCGCATCGTGTTGATTCTGACCTTCGCGGGCCCCCTTGGTGAAGCCACGGACGAGTCCGTTCACTCGAACCCGACACACTCGGAGAAACCTTGACCCAGCCAGTGAAGTCGGCTCTGTTCGTTCTTGCAGAAGTCCAGTTCACCGAAACAGCGTAGGGACTCCCTGCCCGCTTCGTGCACGTTGTGGCAGAACACCGGGGGTGGATGCGATTCGCAGTGAGTGGTATTCGGTGGCCAATCCCGCTGATGGCGTTGACAAGCGTCGAGGGAAAAATAGCAGTTTTGCCCCGAGTGTCGGTGGTCGAGCCACGCGAAGCAAAAGAAGTGGCCCCCCCGCGTGCCCTTTGGCGGCGGAAGAGTCGCAACCGGAACCGCCGAGTTCCCCGTTGCGGTTTCGCTTGGCGTATTCGAGGGCCGTGATGCCGGCTCTTCCTGCGCGCTCGCCGCGCTGGGATTTGGGGCATTCTGCGAGCCTGCGGTGCCGTGCGATGCGGCATTGGGCGAGCCTGCGGTGCCGTGCGATGCGGCATTGGGCGAGCCTGCGGTGCCGTGCGACGCGGCATTGGGCGAGCCTACGGTGCCGTGCGACGCGGCATTCTGCGAGCCCGTCGTGCCATCTGCCGGTTGGGCTCCCGTCGGTGGTTCCGGCTCACGCGTACCAGAGTGCTCGGCGGCAGGAGCGTCTGGATGCGAGCGCTGTTGCTCGGGTCCGGTCGTCAGCGCTGGCGAGCAACCGACGAGGAGGAGCGCCAGGAATGAGCCCGTGGGGCACGCGAGTACACGGGGGTTCATTGTTTCGGAAGTCCGGGTGGATCCAAATCTCTCCGCGCTTCAATGCACTTCTGACGCTGTGGACCGTCGGGAAAGGCGACGGAGCAGACGTCTTCTGCCAGGAGCGGGTTGGCATTCTCGTTCATTTTGCTGAAGGGATCCCGCGCGCTCGTGTTCTTCTTCATTTGTTCGAGGAACCAGACGAGTCGCATCGAAACGTTCATCTGGGGGTTCTTGGCGTGGGCTTCGATGTAGTCGTATCGATCGTCGAGGCCCAAGGCGTGATGGAGCTCGTGAGAAAGGGTTTCTGGCCCTGCCGCCCAGTTCCCAGAGTTCGCCCACTGGCAAAACTGCACGCTGAACTCGAATACGTCGAATGCCGGCTTATCGACGAACACGAGATCGAGATGATAGCCCTTGGTATCGATCGAGATGGCTCGCTCGATGGCGTCCTCGAGCTGTTTGATCTTCGAGACCTCGGCTGGTGCTCCGATGAGTCGCACCTTGAATTTGACTCGAATGTCTTTTGGATCGGAGCGATCGACCCAGAAGATCTTGCCACCCTGCCCGCGGCGGGGTTCGAGGTGTTTTGCTGTTGCAACGCTCTGCTCGTCCACATCGGAGTACGCTCCCGCCCAAAGGGCTTCGCGCTTCAATGCGTCCGCAACTTCGTCCTCGTTCGCCTTCGCGGCATCCGGCGAGCAGCCGTATTCTGCTCGTCCAGACTCCGTTCCCTTGAATGGAGTCGTGAGGGCCTCTTTCAGCATGGTCAGATAGTAGTTGCGCTGCCCCTTCGAGTCTCCGAGGGGTTTCTGTGCGGCAAGCCGAAGGATGCTCTTGACTCGGAACTTCGAGTCCGAGGCGAGCTTCTGATACTCCGGTAAAGTGAGGATTCTCATTTTCGAGAGCTTCTGCTGCCGTGGCGAGGGGATCGGGTTTGTGCGAGGCGTTCGGATCGGGCGCACATTGAATCCGCTTGTCGGCGTTCGATTGCTGCACGACGTGCGCGAGCTCGTGAGCGAGCAGCCGCTTTCCATCGGGGTGCGACGGACGGAAGCGGCCTTCGTTGAAGAAGATGTCCTCTCCCCAAGTGAAGGCTTGGGCGCCAAGCTCCTTCGCGATGTTGCTTGCATCCGTTCCGACATGAACGCGGACTCGCGACAGATCACGATCGTACAGCCGCTCGAAGCCAGCGCGATCTTCTGCGGAAAGTGGGTGGCTTCCGGTGCGCGCCGCAACACTGAGACGCATCGAAGTCGAGCGTGCGCTACCTCCCGTGCCCTTCCGCTCGAGGGAACCACTCTTCGGCTTGGGTGTGGGGATAGGGGTAGGCGCTGGCTTGGCGTTCCGCTGCAGTGGTGCAAACATGCGCATCGGAGCAATTTACAGGATTTCATCACCCGTGTAGATCGGATCTTCGGGGCCATTGCAGGCCGTGACGGCGCAGTCACGGGCAGAGTCGTCATCGACGCCCGTGCCGAACGCGGAAACCTCTCGGCAACTTCGCGTAATGGGTGGCGTCTTTTTTTTTCGTTGGCTCGTGGCATCTTAGGCACGGCCCTTCTGGTTAGTGTGGCGACTTCTTGAACGATTCGAGTATCTTAGCCGTGGTGCTGCCCATCGCTATGTTGAACGGCGTGATGACGAACCAGCCCAAGAACAGGAGGGCTGACGCTGCGCCGCAAGTTCGATGCGTGCCTTCCGTGACATACCGGTGAAATGGATTTTGCCAAAGTAGCCACCATCCTGTCGCGAAGGACAGCCCCGCTGCGCCCGACCAAGCCCACCGCTGAGAGGATTGGGACCGAAAGCACCTGGATACGAGGAAGCCAAGGAGCTGAGGGATCCCGATGACGAGCGCGAAAGCGGCGGCAATGGTGTAAGTGAGTTCTACCATGTCGATTCCGGTCTGGCTGACGGCGATGCGATCGCTCCGCGGCATACGAGCGTATCACCGGTTCACTGCTGCGCTCTGAGTGGTTGGTTTCCGATGACCGTCAATGAAGTCATTCCGCAACGCCGAGTGTCCGTTGGAGAACGGCAGAAAGGATGCCCGTTACGATGACCGAGCCCAGCATCCACAAGAAGGCCGCGCGCACGCTGGTCCCGCCCCTTGCGGTAAGGAGGGAGAGGCGTTTCGTCTCGTCGGGCTCGTCCAGTTTTGCGGCGTCGATCACTCTCTTCACGTGCGAGCGGTACCAAGCATTGCCAAACGCTCCGCAAACCCAAGCGACGGCAAAAATGATGACGATTTGAAGTCGTCTTGGTGTTTCCGGCCTCAGAATTCCGGTGGCACGCACGAGGTCGCTGGCAATCGACTCGAGAAGGAAGAGAGTGAACAGTGCAGCGGCTTCCCGATGCATCTTCCGATAGGGCAGCCAGAGCCCGGCCATGCAGAACGCAGCGAGATTGAGTCCAGAGCGCCGGGAGTCCTTCCACCTCGCGAGGTAATAGTCCGCATTCTCGCCGACCACGGCTCGGAACTCGGCCTCGTTTTTGATCTTCGCGTCTGCTTTACGGATGCTCATTCGGAGTAGTCTCGGTACGTATGTCGAGACCCTAGGAGAGCCCAATTTGCGGAGCGCAGCAAGGGAAGCTCGCGTCCGATCGCCAGGTGTGTTCGAATTTTCGCTCGCAGCGCACGTGAGGAATGAGCGCACCCACGCTTTGGGCGAATAGTCAGATAATCAGGCTCGAGTCAGACTCACTCGCCCTGAGACGGCAGCTTTCGGTGTTGCGATCCTCTGTGCCCAAGTGGACGGGGTGTACCCGGAATCACGGCACACCGCCATTGATGCTTCTGCACCATCCTCCAAACGACAGCCGGTGGGATTGCATTGCGCTACGCTGCCAGCACACCTCGACGACCGCCCCGACTATAACTTCGACGGCAACCTGGGAGATCTCGTCGTCGCCGTCCGATCCTGCTGGCGAGGCAAGCACCGGAGATGGCGTTCACATCGCTTGCTCATCACATCGACATCGAATGGCTGCGCGAAGTATTCCGACGCACGCGCAAAGACGGAGCTTTGGGCGTGGACGGGCAGAGCGCGGATGAGTACGCGGCGCAACTGGAGAGCAATCTCCGGTCGCTACTTGGTCGTGCAAAGTCCGGGACGTACCGAGCGCCGCCCGTACGGCGTGTACACATCCCGAAGGGAAACGATGGAAAGCAAACCCGCCCCATCGGTATTCCATCATTCGAGGAAAGGTATTGAAGCGCGCAGTGACGTTGGCACTCGAAGCCGTCTACGAGCAGGACTTTCTGGATTGTTCGTACGGTTTCCGGCCAGGTTGCTCGGCGCATCAAGCGCTCGAACGCCTACAACACAAGTTGTGTGTGCATAGCAGGTGGATGGGTTGTGGAGGTCGACATTCGCAGGTTTTTCGACAGCCTTAACCACGCACATCTTCGAGAAATGCTTTGCCACAAGGTACGCGATGGGGTGGATGGGGCAGCTACTCGAGCGCTACCCGCTCCCGCTAGCCCGCATTCCGCATCATATATCTCGGTGTAGCGAATCCGTGATTCGAAAAGCCGGATGCAGTAGTTTTGCACGTCCGGATCCGAGGGAGCTCCGGGACGCAAGTCCCGGGGCGACCCGAGCGCGGCCGCGTGATCAGGGTGGACGGGTGTTGGCGGAGGGCATACTCGGGTCGATTGAGTCGTGTTGAGGCTCGAGAAGTGGCTACGTTGGACAGTCCACCCCGTTTCCACCACGTTCACGCCGAGGCTGTGATCAGGTCATTCCCACATCGGAAGATCGCGTGGTGTTCGTAGCGTCCACTGTCGGCCGGAGCGCAGTAGTCGTCCGGGACGTGCAATGAGGAGTCGTCGCAACCAGGGGGTTCGCCAGTGCGAGCATTGCGGCGCCAGGCGCAACGCGTAGCGGCGAAGCAGATTATGAGCCATGATCTTGAGCAGAAACATCGCGTGATTGGCATCAAATGCCGCACTTGGCACCTTTCCGAGCGCCAGCGAGTACTTCAGATCGCGAATGATGGTCTCGATTTCCGCCCGACCATCGTATTCACGAGGGATTTCTTCCGGTGCCAGCTGCCAGTCGTTGGTGACGTAGAACTGCGTACCCTCGTCCGGATTGTCCCAGAGACGTAGCTTCTGGCCGCCGCAACGTTCGGTCGATCTCAGTGCAACGACCTGATATCCTTTCTCTCGCTGCACCCAGCAGTTGCGAGCAAAGTGTAGGACGGCGACGCGCTCGTTCGGGTGCTCAGCTTCGTCGCGTACCGTGACGTGCCATTGCGTGTGGCCGACAGCTGCATTCACGAGAGCTCGCTCAGCCTTGAGCTTGATCACGAATCGTAGCCCCAAGTTATCGAGAGCTGTCATGAGATCGGCGCAGTCACCAGCGCTGTCCATGCGAACGGTAATCACGGTGTTGCTGCCAACGTGACTGCGCAATCGTTTCAGCCACCCCTCGATTGACGGAACGTCACGCACACCGACGCCACGATCACCAGGGCGAAGTTCGGCCCCGATGCAGCAACCTGTCTCGGCAACGCAGGCGACCAACGGATGGTAGCTGACACGTCCTTGGTAGCGAGGGTTGGGGCCTGGCAGAGCGCCTTCTTGATGCCCGAAAAGTGGCTCAACAGTCGAGTCAATGTCGACGTGAATCGACTTCTGTGAACCGTCCAAGTCGAAAAGCCCTTGCTTCACCGTGACCGACTCAAGGTCGCGGATCATTTCGCCGTCGAAGCGCCGCAAGTCGCGATACACCGTATCGATGCTCCGCACGAACTCTCCTGCGAGCCGATAGAACAGCCGATCGCCGGCAAGCGCTTCCAAGCCGAACACGCGCTCTTCGTCAGATACGATCGCATCAATGAGTAGTCGCAGCTGGTTTCCCATAGAGTAAACGACTCGGCCTCCGCGCTTCATCTCGTCGAACTTGTCCCGTAGCTCTCGGTCGAGTCCGATCTCCTGGGTGAACCGAGCGAAGGAAACCAACCCCGCGCAGTTCGTCAGCGAATCATCTGGAGCGCCTGCCTGGATACGCGCAGGATCGGGTCGTCGAACCTTCCGCCGCTCCCGCTGCAACAGATGACCACTTCCCCGCGTGCCTCCGAGCTCGACTCGGCGCAGCTTATGGATGCTCAGCGAGCGCATTTTTCTAGTTCTCATTAAACAGACAAACACGCTCGCTGGGTGCAAAATTCCCGCAGTTTTGGCGCCTTCTGTGTTCTTGCCGCTACCTCGCGCGCCTCAACTGTGCGCGAAACTCAAGCTAAATGGGGACGTTCGTCAGCCTCTGATCACGGTGTGAAGTACCGGCGCTGTGGCGAGAATGCGCTTCAGTACAATGAGGAACGACGCTAACGAACCGTCGTGCAACGTGAAATAATCTATGAGCAGCGAGACCGAGACTCAGAAGGACGCCTCCGAGTATTGGAACAGAGTTCGCGAGACACAGAGCAAGGGGATTGAGTCTCAAATCCTCCTCCTTGTCGGTTCCTACACCTGAAATGAGCCTTGAACAGCGGACCTCACCCCTTTACGACGACAAAATCACTCAGCATGGCGTCACAGGTGCTCACCTTTTCCGTGAGAGGCGTCGCAGAACTTCTCTAGCGGCAACCTTGCTCCCCAATCTCGATGATGCCCGGGTGCAACGGCTTTCGCCCACCCGATCCTCTTCGTGGTCATCTATCCCAGGATGGTGCAACAAGTGTCCTCAGCGCCGTACATATCGGCGAGCATGGACGAGTTAGAATACGCAAGGGCCCTTCCTTGCCGCGCACGCGTCGCACCTTTGCCGTGCCTCCGTGTGACACGAGGGGGCTGTACTGAAATGCTCCTATGAGTTGTCTCACGTCTCCTCTGGTATGTGTTGAATAATTGCGAGAGAGAAATAGGAGGCAGCGCAGTGCATTAAGAGAATACTCGGTTCCACCGTTGACCACTGACTGTTCTTAAGGTAGGTCTTGTCAGTCGGCATATTGGGCATAGGTGCATGCGCGATCCGGCGGGAGGTGTGTATTATGGTGCGGTTTTGTAAACCTAACGTGGTTAGCCTTGCTGCGTTGATAGTGGCGGCGGGGTGTAATAGTGGCGGTTCTGATGAGGAACGGGCCGTTGCTGGAGCGAAACAGGCACTGTCAGCAGATCAGTCGCGGATCTTGGGCTTCGAGACTCCCGCAGCTGATTGGACGAGCAGTGTGGCGATTTCGTCGAGCAGCAACGTGCAGAGTGGAAACGCTGCGATGGCTGCTGCTGTCAATGGTTGGGCAGATATCACCAGCGCACCACTCTCCTCGTTAGGACCCGTGAGCTCCACCCTCAGCCTTGCGGTTCGCATCCCGGAGATGGCCCATTGGGGTGAGATCCGCATTATCCTTGTGGCTCCTTCCCTTGGTCTGACTTGGCAAGATATTGGTGGCCAGTCCCTCAGTGCCATAACTCCGGGTAGCTATCAGCGTCTCAACTTCGGACTGCCGGCGAACGTCATCACGGCGCTTTCTACGGGGAACTATTCGGATCTACGCGTACACATCATCGTCAATGGGCCGCCCATGAGCGGGGGATACCTAATCGACGATCTACAGCTGGCTGCGGTGTCATCGCCTATACCGAGTAATAAAGTACATTTCTCGGTGGTCGTGCCACAAGGTATGACTGCGCCCAAGGTGTTCATGTCCGCGAGCGAACGGCTAAAGATAGACGATCGCGTCGAACTTGCGCAGACGGGAAGCATTGAAACGGTTGCTTCCGCTGGCTCGGTGGAGTTGGGTTCGGGGACACTCGCGCACGCAAACGTTTGGGCGGGAAGCAATATCGCATTCTTCCGTTCTCAGTCACATGTTTGGGGATTTGCTCGTGCGGGTGGCAACATCTCCGATCAAGAAGCCATTGCCATCGTCGAAGGAGGGCGTCAGCAGAACTCTCCGTGGTCTGTTGTCACGACGTCTTGGGATGTCGACTGGAAACCGGGTACCGTTGCTGCAGATCTAGCCATGGACACCACGGGTACGTTCGCACCTGGGGGGTATACGCGGCTCAACTTACAGCCACGCGCCGTCGCTCATCTCAGCACCGGAACGTACTTCTTCAACTCGTTCAACACCGAGCCCGAATCGACTGTACACCTGGATATGTCCCAGGGACCGGTGGTCATCTACGTCAAGGACGCTTTCAAGTACAAGGGAGCATTCGTAACGGACAAGGGCGACGCGACCAAACTCGTCGTGGGCTATATGGGCGCAGATGCGGCGTTCCTCCAGGCTCCCTACACGGGAGGGTTCGTTGCGCCAAACGGCACGATCGAGCTGCAGCGCCCCACCTCAGGAAAACATCGCGGTTCGTTTTTCGGTCGTTACGTCCACGCGTTCTCTGACTCGAGCATTCTCTACGCGCCGATCGACATGAGCTTCGCCTGTCCGCTCGGGGATTGAGACAACGACGGTGTTCTGGACTGCTCAGACCGGTGTCCCACTGACGGTGAGAAGACGGAACCACTTGCTTGCGGTTGTGGCGTGCGCGACATCAGCAATGATGGAGATGACGTTCCGGAGTGCTTGGACGGCTGCAGCCTGTCTGGTGGGACCCAACGACGAGGGCAATGTGGCTGCGGGGCGACGGAAATCAACGAACGCAAAGGAGCGGCGTGCACCGATGGTCTCTGTCCGGGCGTGTCTACCTGCTCGGGGAATGGCCAATGCGGCGATCCCGAGAGTTGTTCACCGGTCCCGGGGCAATGCAAGATCTTCACCTACGGAACAAGTGCCTATTGGGTCTGCAACTCGTCTAGGAGCTGGGCAGACGCGAGGGCGCTCTGCGAAACGTCTCCGGGTCGCTCTCTTGCTCGCATTGACTTCACCACTGAGAATGCACTCCTCGCACACGTGATGAGCGCCGTGCCGGCAATCACCTCGGCTTGGACGAGTGGCCACGACGCAACGTCGACCGGTACTTGGTCTTGGCTTCCCGTCCAGGGCAAGCCATCACAAGTCTTCTGGCAAGGCGGGAAGCGAGTTCTAGGACAATACGCGAAGTGGGAAGGTGGTGCCCCCAACGGGAGCGGTGGCTGCGCGCTTCTCGCTGGCGAGAGTAGCGGCAGCACTTGGACTGCGACGTCTTGTGCCGAAACTCACGCGTTCATCTGCGAGTCGCCCTCCCCAGACAGCCGAATCTACATCCCCGAGGTTCCGCAGCGCCCCTGCGAGGCGACTGCAGAAGGCTGCGAGCCGCCGGTGAAGCCTTGTGTCTCGCCTGAGTCATTGGGCTTCCCGACAGTAGGACTCTCTCCTGAGGAAATCGCCGCACAGAAGTCAGCCATCAACAAGGCAATCGCGGATTGTGATGCCGCGTGCAGCAACGGAACCTGCAATTGCGAAGAGTCCACCGCCAGTTGTGCCGCTTGCAACGGTGTGGCCGACATACCCCCGGTTGGTGCTTGTAGCGACTTCGAGCCGGAGGAGAATGATTGCCTGAAGATCGTCGTTCCGGCTGAACCAGTTAGGCCCTGTACCTCGGTAGCTCAATGTAATGCTGCGGCTGGCGAAATCTGTGGATTTTGGGCGAGCGGAAGAGGATGCGACAGCAAGGACACCAATGATACCTGCACCAATGTTGTCGGTGAGATTCATCAGCGACTGTTCTGTGGTCAGCCCATGCCCGGCTGCGGTTGGACATATCCGGACGATCCGCATCCTGAGCGTTGTGGCGAAGTCGAATTGTGCGTAGATACGATTGAGCAGGACTCGGATCCGGCGTCCAGTCCAGAAACGGACTTGGATCAGGAGCCGAATCCAGAGTCAAGCGTCGATCCGGTCTCTGAGACCCCGGGAGAGTCATATCCGGACGATCCGGCATGCGGCAGTCCGCCGTGCACGGGGCTTGGCGGCGGTCACCCGTGGTGCAACTACTTGGTTGCTGATGAGGTTCCTGGTGACGATTCGGGAGTGGACAAACATGGAAAATCCAGCGGCTCAGCCGTTACCTTCGATTTCGATCCTGACCTGACTCTAGACTTCAATGTTGAGCCGAAACCCCTCGGTGAACTCAACTTCAACTTGGATGCGAAGGCGTCCTTTGCTGCAAATGTCGCCTTCAATGTCAAGGGGATGACGGGTAACTTCGAGGTTCTGAATATGGCAGCGGCCATTACGGCGAACCGCTGCAAGGTTGACACCAGTGGCACCCAGCTGAAGGTGCTCGGTCACGACTTCGTTCCAAGCGATCTCAAGTACAACTCTGACAGCACATTTAGCGAAGCAAAATGCAAGGAGGCATTCGAAGACTACGCCACGGCGCTCAATCGAGCCAAGAAAGCTCTTCGTGACGCGGAGGAGCTCATTCGTCAGTACAGCGCCCTCAGGGCTGATCCGACGAACCTTCGCCGATTCGCGGATGATTTCTGCCAGAGCGTTGCGGGCAACCCGGTGCAAGGGTTCCCGATTGGCGACTGCACTGCGGAGATCAATCCAGAAACTACCATCAATCGATTCATCGAGTACTTTAACGGACAGGCGCGGGATGCCGATACGGCTCTACGCAACCTCGCGGTAAACGCGCTCAGGCTCGAGAATCCGGCAGTCGTGGAGAAAGACTTCGGTGGCAAGACAGAGGAGGTCACGCTCCTGCAGGTGCCCTTCGCCATTGGTCCAATCCCAGCTGTCCTAGAATTGTCATCGAAGGTGTCTTACGGACTCATTGGTGGATTCGGCTATTCCGTGTCTCCGGGCGCAGTGCTAACCTCGACAGGTGGAAAGAGTTCGTTAGCGAGCGTGACGGCGCACGTCACCCCATGGGGGTCTGCGGCACTCGGATTATTCGTTGGCGCTGGGTTCAGCTATGGTGGTGCAAGTGTGACGGCAGGGTTGTCAGGGGATATCACACTGGCAACCTTGGCGTTCCCGCTGCACGCAGGCGTCGGAATATTCGGCGAGCCCATTAAGGATGAGCGTCTTCTCGTAGGTGATCGCGCTCAAATGACGGACGGGACAGTACTGGTCGGTGGATTCGGCGCCGACTTCTACCGGTATCGATTCACCGCAGGACTCACCTACGGAGCCGCCGCCGAAATCAATGACGTCCTCTCTGGCACTATCAGCGCCCGCGTTCGGCTGAAGTTCTTCTTCTTCAGCAAGACCTGGAAGGCCACCCTCATGCGCTTCAAGGGGCGTGACCTTGGGCGCAAGTTGATCGCTGGTTACGATCTGGGGACCGACGCAAATGGAGTGCCCGTTTACAGTGACCACATGCCGGAGGTGTTCCTCGGTCAATCGAGGATGCCGTTCCCCTTCCTGCATCTGGTGCCGCTAGCCATCGATCCGACCCAGGCGCGCGGCTACGTCAATCCAACGAGCGGGACCACGAACACCGTAAGCTTCGATTCGTCACGTGTTGATCGCTTGTTCTTCGATGGCATGTGCGAGTGTAAAGCGATTAATGAGACTTGTTTCCGAACGGCGGATTGCTGTGAGGGATCCGCGAGCAAGCCAGTGGTTTGCTTTGACGACCCCACGACGGCTAAGCCGTACTGCAGCACTTGCCGAACTTACGGACAGACTTGCAATCAGAAGAGCGACTGCTGTTCGGGTGGTTGCCTCAACGGGACCTGCGGATGCAAGGCTGCGGGGCAAACCTGCCGTGAAGTCAGTGACTGCTGCGATATGAGCGGCTACACCAAGTCTTGCAACGGAGTCCAGGGAGGTGAATTCCCGTCCGATGGTACCTGTAAGTACGCACCAATATTGACGTAAACGATCGGAGCGCACCATTGACGACTAATGCTTTCGAAGGACCAATGGCTATGAAGTGTCTGAGAATCGCACTCGCTGCGGCATTGGCCGCCAATGGTTGCGCTAAAGCGTCCGCCCCGGCGCCCACCTCTCTGTGGACGTCGGGAACGACGCAGAAGTACGCACTCGAGCTCGAATCATCGTTATCCTTGGGTAAGGGCCCTCCGGTCAGCGTGCTGTTGGCGTCCGAACTGCTAATTGTGGCTCGGGTGGACGGCAGAGACACCAAGCTTGGGCTGAAGCTACTGAACCCCCGCTTGAAAGCGGCTGAAACCTCGAACCCTACCCTGGCTACCGCTTTGCAGCGTCCGTTCGAGGCGAGAATGCACGAGGGAAAGCTCGCTTCGCTCACCATTGAAGCTGGCGCTCCCGGTGAGGTTGTTGCACTCTGGCGGACGATTGCATCTAGCTTTTCTTACAGTAGCGTAGCAACGGGTGACAAAGTGTGGATCGCTGCGGAGGCTGACGCCGCTGGCGCGTATCAGGCCAAGTATCAGGCGATTTCGCCGAATCGGATCAGCCGACAGAAGATCAAGTACGAGCCCTTCACGTCTGGTACAAAGACAGCTGGATTGAATGGCGGTCTCGTCATAGACATCACCGTTGCGAAGTCTACCGGTGAGTTTGTTTTCAGCGGCGGCATGTTGACGGAGCGCAGCGAGCGTGAAGTTCTAAGCTCCATGTGGAACAAGGCACCCGTCGCACGCTCGGAGACGAAACTCAAACTGGCCAGAAGGGAATTGGGTAGCGCCAGCGCCAACTTCGCAGTGGCAAGCCCCACTCTGACCATCGGAGCATCGGAGCCGTATCAGGATCCAAAGGTCGACAAGCACGCAATTGCATTGGCGAAGAGCCAGAGCTTAGTATTCTCGGATGTCTTGTCGGAACTGCGCAAAAGTGCGACGGACGCGAAGGGCGTAAGCGCGGAGCTAGAATCGTTTGGCCAGATGGTATCCATCCTGCAGGCTCACGCGGAAAGGGTAAGTGATGTCTCTGCCTTAATCCGACGCGCCGATCCCGCCACGAACACGCTTTTGGATGTTCTCGGCTCCACCTCGACGGACGAATCACAATCTGCTTTGGTGGAGCTTGCAGAGGATACTCGCCTGGATATCAACATTCGGCGTCGCGCTGCCTATGCCGCAATCCGCAGTGCCCGACCAACACCCATGCTGGTAGAGCACCTCAAGAGTTGGGTGCGCGACTCCGAGCTTGAGCAGTACGGAATGTATGAACTTGGCACGGCGGCGCGCCATCTACGGGAGGTCGGCAGCGTCGAAAGGTCGCGCTCAATGGTCGACTTCTTGAGCCAGGAGCTCGCTTCGACGACTGCTCCGAATCGCACCGTAGAATCTGCTGCGGGGGCTTGCCAACGCTGCAGATGTAAGAACCGTCAACGTTGTGGTGCCTTATCTAGCACATCAGGAACATCTGGTCCGTTCCACGGCGGTCGAAGCGCTCGTGCGACTCAAGGATCCCGACGCGTCTCGCGCATTGGCAAACCAACTTGCTGCCGAAAAGAGTCGGGTGGCGCGAATTGCCATGGCTGATTCGTTGAAGACCGCTTCGAGCACGCCAGAGCTCGTTGCAGCGTTGAACGCACAACTCGCAGTAGAGAAGGACGGCCAGACACTGTACAAATTCGTCGAGCTTGCCGGCCTATGGGTCAAGGACCATCCGGATTTGCGTCTTACTGTGGCAAAACTGGCGCAGACTGATTTGGCGCCTCAAGTGAAGCGAGTCATTGCTGGGATCCTCGCACCCGCGAAAAGCTAGGCGACATTAATAGCTGCTACTGATATATCCAGCTGCAGGTGAGGTTGCTCATGAACGGTCGCGCACTATCTTGGTTTGTTATTGCATTGCAAATGGTCGCCTGTAGTGAAGGTAGTTCTGGAACGGACGAACCAGCTCCTGGCACTGGTGGCTCCACGAGCACGGCGACAGGGGTAGGTGGATCCGGCACTCCGACGGGCGGGCAAAGTGGTGGCCTTGCGGGGTCCGGCGGTCTCACCGCGGCTGGTGGCAAAACGACGTCCGGTGGGGCGTCCGCGAACGGAGGCACCTCATCTGCGGGTGGCACGTCAGCAGCTGGTGGCAGTACGATCCAGTTTGATGACGAACTGACCGGCTCGCCGTGTTCGGGTGACGCGGATTGCAGCACGATTGGTACCATCGACACTTACTGCAAGCTGGACTGGGCAGGGGGATACTGTACCGCCTTCTGCGATTCGTTCGGTGATTGTCCTCGCGATGGGGATCTCTGCCAAAACTCCCTCTGCGTGCGGCGGTGTGAGCCGGGAGGGCTCTGCCGGACCGGGTATAAGTGCTCAGCCTTCGCGTGTGTGCCCCAATAATCCCTGATTGGTTCTGGAGGGGGCGTGGTCTTGATTGGACCGGCTGCGCAACGTCAACGATGACCAGATGACATCGGCTTGGACCGTGACGAAGTTTCGAAGGGGACGTTGCGCCGTATCTTACCAGCATCCGAAGTCATACGTCGCGACGCGACCGGAGCTTACGTTTTCCCGGCGAACCATGTGACCTTCACTATCGTATGCGATGGTCGTGGATCCTTCCCCTGGCAGCGGTGCTCCCTTGCCGTCGGTATACGTTGTGGAAACGAGCCGGCATTTGTCATAGGTAAACGTGCCCGACGTGGTAAGCTCTTTCTTCAAGATGCTTGTCGACGTAACGGACACGGGATAGCCCAGTGCGTCGAGCTGATAGCGAGTGATCTCACTTGGACCGGTGAGCGTTACGGCGTTCGGCGCGTAGCTGAGCGTCGTCACATCTGCGCCGGTAGTGATCGTTGAGATCCGTCCTAGGCTGTCGTAGGTGTACGATTGGTAGTTCAGTTGAGTATCGTGATAGACGAGTCTCACGAGAACGTCGTCGTCAGAATACACATAGTCGTAGACGTCTGCGGCTGCTCCCAACGTGGTCAGGGTAACGGAACACGGTCCCGGATCTGGACCGTAGAACGAGGGGCCAGCGAAGGGAAGGAGCTTGTCGATGGGCCACGGTTCGCACCCGACAGGAACGGTTCCCGTCGGCGTTGATGTGCCACCGCTGGTTGTTCCGCCTCCGCCGAGACCCCCGCTTGTGACTGTAGAAGACCCGAGTTCGGAGGTTCCCCCCACATTGTCAGTCCCTCCGGGGACTGCAGGGCCGCCATCGTCACTACAGCCCAAGAACATGCCGCATAGAGTTAAAAAGAGGCTCACACGACTATGATTGTACGGCATCCTTCCAGCTTTCTAACTAGTTGAGTCGGAGTCTACCGCACGTGCAATGCCGCCTCAAGGCTCGTCTGTTCGTGAGACGACAGATGCTCGGCCGGCGCCGCCCAAGCTGTCGATTGGAGAGGTAAGAATCCCGGGTTTCAAGGATCGTCAGCCCCGCCACTTGTCGCGAC
This sequence comes from Polyangiaceae bacterium, assembly GCA_049840955.1. GTDB lineage: Bacteria > Myxococcota_A > Polyangia > Polyangiales > Polyangiaceae > FEN-1139. Next base: position 58,422 of record JASGIX010000066.1, on the reverse strand, counting down.
ACATGCTGCGAAGGCTCTCTGAACAGACTCGCAGAAGCCACCGCGAATGGCTGGCATCCCATCGCCATCGCATTCCCAGTGATCAACAGGCTCCTTCTCGAAGCAATGAAAGACTTCGCCGAGCTCATTTTGGCAATTGGGAAGCGCCAACATCTCACTGCAATTCGACATGCATTGCTCGACAGGTAGCTTGCATTTGAGTTCCACGGAACGGCGGCAAAAAACGACACACTGATGAGGGCGGGTGGCCAGGTGGGTCGCCGAAACCGTCGGATCGTTCGCGAAGCCCGTGCTTGCACCTTCCGGCGCCTTGCCGACCACGGGCTGCGACGTAACCGCCGCACTAGAAGAATTGCTCGCCGTCGTATCGACCTTCTGCTGGCACGCCAGCAAGAGTACCGAGACCCCAAACACCCAACCCAGGTTCGAAATAGCACGCATGTGCATAGGCGTAGCATCGCTTGGTGGTTCGCCAAGGTGGTCTTGCAATGAAGGAGCGGACGAAGCTTGGCATTAATACAATCTCGACGTGACTCCACAAGAAATCCCTTCTTGACGAGCGGTGACCGTCTGGAGATCGGAACACTCTGATGAACGAGGGGAACGACGCTTACTTCTCTCGTAACTCCACGAAATGATAGCAACCGTATGCAGGCTAGCTCTCGATTGTATCGTCGCCGTTCTTGGACTTTTAATGCGGCAACCGCCGAATTGCGACGGTCTCGGGGACCACTTTAAGTGTCGCCGTGACGCGAATTGTCTCTGATGACGAGCGATTGGGCGGGGCTCACGTGCCCATGTAGCGGATCGCTCACGACGTGCAGCTACGCGCGAGACTCCAGTAGATTCGAGGTGCCACGTGTCTCACGCGCGACTGGGGCTAGAAGACTCTGCTGTGAAGCAACAGTGCGGGGATTGGTAGATGATCAGCCGAACTATTATTAAACTTCGATATTGCGTTGTGTACTTCTGTCTTGTATCTTCGTGACCGGAAAGGCGGTGGTGCATTGACCCGTGTTGCGGCTAGTGATCGTAACCGTGGCGAAAGGCCATGGCGTAGGATTGCTTTTCTACCGACTGTGATAGTAGGTTCTTTCTTGTTCGGACGATGGTCTGTTCATCAGACCATTGGTGACAGCGTCGCGCCGATAGCGTCGGAGAAAGTGGAGCGTGTCACGTCGAGTGAGCCATCGAATCAGACCGGGGTGGACGCCAAAGCGATACTTGCGAACTGGGAGCGCCACCGCTTGGCCAGCGGGGATGAGGAGGCCGAACGGCCACCAGTGACTGAGAAAGTCAGTTCCAGCGCAGTAGTTCCTGACCCGGAAAGTCATGCGTTAGGCGTCATGACGAGACTCATGGCCGTTCTCCCGACCCAGAATAGCGGCCCCCAGCTGCCGGAAGCTAGATTGCCTGAAGTCAGCCCCATCGTTCGCGCGCAATTCGCGGAACCGTACGTTAAGGGGTTGGCGGACGCATTGCGCGATGGTGATCCAGAGTCGCTTGCGGAATTGGCTAGTCGAACGACGGACACGCTGTGTGCCTCAGAGGTGTCCGAGAATCAGACGATTCTGCTTGCACAATTGGGCAAGCATCTTCCATCCGTCATTACCTCGAAGGCAGTGGATTGCTTCTTACGGAACGCCAAGGGCAAAGAGGATATGAACCTTTGGGCGATGCTCGATGCTTGGCGCGAAAACGGGCAAGAAAGACTTCCTGCAATTGACGAACTCGAAAGAACGGCCACAGATCCGCGAACTCGACAACGGTTCCTGTCGCCAGAACAAGAAAGTCAGCAGCGTATCGAGGAGGCGGAGCAAGCTCAGACTGCAACGAACGCGCCGCGGCGCGAGGCTGGACCAATGAGAGTCCTTGGTGCTGCGCGGCAACCGGCCGTTCCGGACTAGTCAGTGTGTTGACGCAGTCTTTGCTCTACGAGCGTGAACTCATAGCCATAGTGCGCGCAATTCGGGCGTGTCGATACTTGCTGCCTGCCAATTGCTCATGTCCAGATCCTGTGGATTGGGACGAAGGATATTTCCTGACTTGCGGAAGCTCGGAACGGCATTTATGCCGTTTGGTTAGAAAGAGAGAACATAATTATGCGTAGCTGCATCTCCAAAAGACTATTAACAACGCTCATGGCCATCGTACCAGCTTGGCTCAGTCTATCTGCCAACGCCGAGGCGAGAATCTATTACTATCCGCCAGCCGAACTTGGCGGTGCGGCCGTTGCCGCCTATGTCCATAAGGATCCTAATGACGGCGGAGGAACGCATTGGATCGCATGGTTCCCAAGAGCTCAAGCGCTCAACTGCAACTACGTTATCTGGACGCAGATCGGTGCCACCACCCTCTACGACTGGACCACCATAGAGGGGTCTACAGGCGATGACTTTCTGACGGATATTCAATCGCCTACCACCATTTGTGGATATGCCGCCTACCCGATTACTCCCGGCAGTAGCTACAACCTTACACTTGCCGGCGTCGACGGAAACGATACCGTCTACGGGACAAATGTGTATCAGCTGAATGGTGGGACCGGCAACGACTTCATTGCTTCGAAGGGCAGCACGGGCAGAGTCTACATTGAGGGATTCACGGGAAACGATAACTTCTGTGGCTATGGGACTGGATCACAGGAAGGCTATAACGGCCACTTCCTTAGTGGGAACGCATCATGTGCCTGGGATCAGAACGGCAGCTACTACGGCCAGTGGAATAACGAGGAATTCTACACTGGCGCAACTAGGCGCTGTGGATGCTGACGCTGAAAGTCGAGCTAACCTGAACGTCATTCAAGCATAACCGTCCCAACGTGGTCGATGCTACAGTTACAGCAACCCGGAAGTCCGTTCCGGGTTGCTCGTGGCCAATAGAGGCTATTGAGGCGGAGCTCATTTAGCTGGAGGCGTTGGGCAACGTCGCAATCTTCCAGTTCGCCGCGCCGTTTGAGATGCGTCTTCCATACAGCGTCGAAGATCCGCTGTAGCTGGCAGCCATGCGCCCAACCTACGTTCGAGAGGCACGGAGCCGCGAAACCTTCGACCGTACATCAGGGGCAGACGTCGCGCTCAGCGTCTTCAGCGCGGCTTATTGCGTTCCGAGATCGAGCTATCGTGCGGCGAGGCGCGTCATCCTTGCTAGCCTCGTCTTGCGCGGAGGATGTGTTGAGCGATGTGTTGAGGGTGCTGACGGACCTCGCGCAGCGCAGCCGTGGCGCAGAGTCCGATACTGCTTAGTGCGTGGGGAAGCGCATTGTTCGAGTTTGACGTGGGCGCGCGTGTCAGGTGGCTTCTGCTGTGACCAAGCGTCGCGGCTGCATCGCACCGAGATCATCCGTTGTCCAATTCTAGTCTCCCGATATCCGGGCAGCGCCCCAACGTCTGCCGATTGACAACTTCTTCAACCGTTTCCTGCCGTCTGGTGCGATAAGACGAGCGGCACACGCGCCCGGAGTGTGCCAGCCCTCGATCCAATGCCGGCTCAGAGGCTCCAAGGCACGACTCCATCCGTCATTCAGCCGTACCAGCGTTACCGCGGCAGAAGGACCCAATAATGGAGGCGTCGCGGATGGGAACGTCTTTTCGTCGACGAGCAATCACTCGGAACAACGCCGCGGCAATGAGATACCGCGTCATCCCGAAGCCGAGCGGTCGCCACGGAGGTCGAGGGGACCAGTGCTCCAGGGGCGAAACAAGCGCCAACGTTCGCGACCAGCCTCAGCATTCACGTACTTGCCTTTCGTGAAGGCGTTCCGGTTCGCTCTGGCCCAAGTGCAGAAGGTGCTCGACGCGCGCGGTAGACGATCACTCCGTCGCTTCACTTTACATCGCCCTGCGGCACTCTCGAACGCTGAAGACGAAGAGCTGCGGCGCTGAAAAGTTGAATCCGGCGGAGAGCATCGCGTCGTAGTTGTGCTCTCTGGGTTCCATCTCGCTATCCATCCCGGAACACTCCAAGTGCAGGCTCGTAGTCTTCGGCGCGTGAGTCACCACGCGTTCCATCCCTTTGACGACAGCTCCAGAACGCTTGTTCCCGCGAGACACCTCCTCGAGCCCTTTGATCCTTTCTCTGTGCCTCACCGAGAGTTCGGAACTAGTGACACAACTGCGGTCCCTAGTTGTGATGTTAAAAGAACGCTTTTAACAATGCTTAATGCTTTGACTGAGCCAACTGCGTGTGATACTAAAAGTGCGAACGGGTTGGCTGTTGCGCGCAAGGAGCTCAAAACCTACAAAGGAGAGCCAAATGATTAGCAATATTAGATTTATGGGTGGCATTTGTGCGGTATTGGTCATGGTCGGATGCGCCGGCGCGTCTGATGATGATACTGAGTCCTCGCTGTCGGATGGGACAACCGAGGCGCTGCGTGAATCCAAGCCAACGATGCCAGCGGATTTAGTCCGTACTCCTGAGAACGCCCACGTCGACCTTCCATTTCCAGAGCCAATCAGATTGTACAGTGACGAGCTCGCTGCGAGTTCTTGCAGCGGATTCGCTTGCTGCAACGCCGGCAGAGTCGGAATAGTCCAGATTTGCGGCAACTACCCTAATGGGTATTGCGTCTTTCAACAGCAGAGCGGGTCTTGTGACATGAACAACATGTGGAGTTGCTGGAACGTTTGGGTCATGTTCGGCTGCAACGGTTGAAATGCGGCATAGTCAAAGAAGGTGCGCGACACGAAAGGCTGCTCAATGGCGGCTCTAGCGGCCGTAGGCGAGTAGCATAATTTCTGTCGACAAGTGGGCCGTGCGAGCTGCTCAGCGCTTGCGGCTTGCGACGATGCCAGTAGCTGTCGTCTGCAGCGGGGCTACTGGCGTCTTCTCCTTGTTGATCTTCCAGTCTGGAACACTCCGCGTGAAGCTTTCGCGAAGCACTCGGAAACGTCTAGGTCTATTCCCCGATAGTCAGCAACTGGAGTGCAGCGCGGTACAAATTACGCGTATGCGCAATCGGTGAGCGAACGGTCCCGGGAACTCGAGCACAATCATGTCTCGATGGTAAGGTTAGGTATGCGAATCGTTCGACTTTGGGTTCTGTCGGCCTGTCTCTCTAGCTTCGTCACTTCATTCGGTTGCAGCGGAACGGACTTGCCTCCGGCGGTATCGACATCCGGTGGTCAGGTGGGCATTGTGTTTTGGCCGATTGAACTCAGGACGGGCAAAAACAGGATTCTCGCAGCAATCGTCCTCCGAGATCCCTCTACGAGCGACGTCAAATTGCTTCGTGATGGCACGACGGAGCTCCAAGTGACGTTCACGAAGAAGGGCTCGACGAGCAGCGTGTCTGCCGTCACAGGAATGACCGAGACTGTGGAGAAGACGCAGATGCCGCTTGGCTCACTCGGTCGTGTTCCGTATAGCCATTTTGTCGACGTGGAGTTCTCTCAGGCCGGTGTATGGGTCGCAAACATAATCGTGCGGTCGTCGAGCATTCCAAGTCCGTTGAGCCAAAGCGTGGAACTTACGGTGGTACCGCAGGAAGAAAACACGCCCGTCACCCCGCTTTGACCATCGATCTAACGTCTTCTTCAGGGCGGCGCCTAGAGAATCGGTTTGAATTGCCTACTGCAAACACCGATCCTCTCGCTGCGCCGAGCGGCCTTGTCGCTGTGCTCCTCAGATGACCGCTAGTAGTCTTCCGCTGCTCGCTCCTCGGGCGCTCTAGGAGAGAGTCTTCATATGCTTCGCGTCGAACCTTGCGGCGTCTACCACCAACGTAGCAGTAAAATTGGTGTTCGTGTCTTGACACACAGGAATTGGGAGCGTATAGTGCGGGCTCACTGTCGAATGGGTATGTCAACGGGGTAAGGGGCAGTACGTCAAACCGAGGTTCGGTTTGATTTGCGATGCAACTTGACCTCTGCGGAAGGCGGCGGCTGGTTACGGGGCATTCGTGCTCACGACCGATAGACTTGGGACGTGACTGGAGGCATGCCGACCGGTTCTCGTCATTCTTTGATTGCCGAATACGTGACGTGTCTAAGCTTGGAGCAAACGTTCGACAGTGAGACACCAATAAACCGAGAATAGATTGCTGCCGAACTACTTGCGGCAGCCGCGCCTGATGACGAGGCGCCGGCGAGGCGCGATCGGATCGCCGGTTGGCTGCGTGGTGACGCACTCCAGCGACACACGATACGATCAGGAGTGCAACCGACGCGGGGGCCTTGGCTGCAGGCACGTTTATTAAAGGGATAAATCTATGAGTACCCAATTCATGAGCTACAATGCCGTCTGCGCCGCTTTGCTCGCACTCTTCTCAGTTTCCGCGTGCAACGATTCATACGCTCCGGAGAACGAAGATCCAGATGATTTCGAGTTCGCTCAGGCTAAGGAGGAACTCATCGGCGGAACGGAGTTTTCCACCACGTGGGCCAGGAACACCGGGACAATCGCCATCAAGGACACATGCACTGCGGCACTCGTCGGTAGACGTCACATTCTTACTGCCGCTCACTGCGCCCAGGGGCCAGCATTCTACTATAACGGCAAGATCCAGATAGCCCAAGTCGGACGCCTGACGAGCTCCACGCAATGGACGACCGTGTTCATCAAGTCCACGTACATCCATCCTGGGTGGACGGCGATGTGCCTGGTTAGCTCATGCGCAGCGGACCAGACACTCGTTTCTCCGTATTCGCCGGACATTGCGGTTGTCGAGCTAACTGCCGACGTGCCCTTGACCTTCAAGACCGCGGTGATCCCGCGAACGATATACAACTACGATGCCGAAACCTACGTCACCGGCTATGGCTGCGAAATCTCCGTTAATGGAGCTGGGCCGAATCCTCCGCGTCTGAAGATGAACCGCGCAGTAACGCTGCCAGTTGCCAGGATCAATGACTATCGGCAAGAGGTTCCTACGGCGAATCTCTGGCAATTCGGGAATAGCAACACCATTACCGCAGGAAGGAAGGTTAGCGCTTCCGCCGCGAGCCTTTGCCCAGGTGATTCAGGGGGGCCGCTATTGCAGAGCAGCCCCGCCGCCGACGGCCCTACCTATCCCCGAAATCGGGTCATCGGGGTTAATGCATACTACACCTTTAGCGACGCATCCGGCGTATCTGTGCGCAACATTCATGCTCGACTTTACGACGGTGGTGTAACGCAAGCGTGGCTACAGACGGTCCTTCCGGCTTCGTCATTCATCTACGAGTGAGCACGCGGCGGATATCTCGCCGCAATAGGTAGCAAATGAGGGCGGTGGCTTTGTCGTTGTGCCGATGCGAAGTACGCCGCCCGTCCACGAATATGAAGCGTCTGAACGGTGCATAGCGGCTGACACCAGAGGCGACGCTATCAGAGACCGTTACTAGGCATTTTCTCACTATCCCTTCAAAGCCTCTTTCAGTGGTACCATGATGACCAACATGCGTCGCAACTCAGTGGGTCATCCTCGCAATGCAAACGGAGCGGCTTCTTTGACGCTCAACTTGTTTCGCTCTCACGCTCTCCTAGTTGCGTTTTGCTGCATTCATTGCATCGGGTGCCGTTCGACCGCAAGGGAGAATCCGCCTTCTAAGGCAACGCATGCGGCCTCGGTTGCGTCGGCGTCGCTAGCAACGGCGCCGGCGGGGCTTCGATCCGGAGATGCCTCGACGGCGTTGGCCGGGCAGGCCGCAACCGAGGCACCTGGTCCTGGCATGTTAGGTGGAGGAGGCACTTTTACCGTGCTTTCTCCGCCCAGCGACGAGGAACGTCGGTCCGGGGAGCAGCAGTCCACTTTCGCGCTAGATTTCGACTCGATTTTGCGCCGGCATGCAGTGCCGTCACCCGACGAGTCCTATGTCTACTCGCCGCTCGCTCTGGGAAGTGCGCTGGCCATGGCCTACGAGGGCGCTCGCGGCTCGACGCGAGCAGAGTTGGGGCGATTGATTCGACTCGAGTCAGAAGACGACTTGGCCGGCGCTCTTGGTCTTGCCGTCCTCGAATCCACTGCGGGCGTTTCGCAGCGTGGAGTTTTCAAGCTGACGCAAGCAAACGCGCTCTGGTGTGCACCGAACTACCAACCCTTGCCGTCCTTCACTGCGCGTCTCCGGGCGAGCTATCGCGCAGAACTGCTGACGGGCAAGCGCGACCGTGCGCCCGAGATGGACATCAACGATTGGGTCGCTAGGGCAACGGGCGGACGTCTCGCCGAACTGCTTGCACCAGATTCCTTGCGAAGCGACACGCGTATCGTGCTCGCAAACGTGCTCGACGTCGAGGCGACCTGGCTCCAGCAGTTCCATCGAGAGCAGACGGCCATGCGCCCGTTTAGAACGATTGACGGCAAGACCGTCCAGCTACCAACGATGGTCGCGAAGGGCAACCGAGCCGTTTCTATTGGCGATGATTATGACGCAGTCGATCTCGTCCTCAGCGATCTCGAGCATCGCGTCCTCTTCGTCGTCCCTCACGCGGGAAAGTTTCGCGCATTTCAGCACGCCCTTCAGGGGCGGTTGAAGCAGATTCGGGGATCGCTCAAGCCCCTGTACGTTCATGTCGAGCTACCCCACTTTCGCATCGAAAATCGGCTGTTCCTGCGGGACGCGCTTGCTGAGGCGGGACTCAAGTTGTCCCTCTCCGAAACCGCTGACTTCGGCAACATGGTTGCCAAGCGCGTCTTTCTCGATCAGGTAATCCAAGGCGCTAGGTTCGAGATTGACGAATTCGGCGTGCGCGCCACTGCCGCCACCGCGCTTTCGTTCCCTCCGCCTTCCGTGCCACCGAAACCCCGGATCATTCGATTCGACAAGCCATTCGTCTTCCTGTTGCACAACGTGCGCACGAAGGCGATCCTCTTTGCGGGGAGTTTCACTGGGGACAGGTCACACCGGTAGGAACACGCCAAGGAACGCGGGAGAGTAAGGATTGGGCGCGGTACGTTCGCACATCGTCAAACCCCACGGCCTTGCTCGAGGAAGCGAGATGACGCGGGGCGATACGTGCGACTTGCGCATGCAGTGGCTATCTGTTGGTTGAAGAGCCGCACTTTGGCGCAGCGACGCATTGTTCTCCATTGCGTGACCACAGGTCGTCACAGCCAAGGAGCTGCTACAGGCACATTCACACACGCTCTCCCTGGCGAGGCGCGGAGTGCCGACGCGAGGAGTGACTGAGTCGCGGAGTGCTGACGCGAGGAGTGACTGAGTCGCGGAGTGCCGACGCGAGGAGTGACTGAGTTCGCGGAGTGCCGCCGCGAGGAGTGATTGAGTCGCGGAGTGCCGACGCGAGGAGTGATTGAACCGCGGTGTGCGGCCTGAAGATGAGCCCTCGTTCACGTCAGCTCGGGGGCTCTCCTTGGGGAGCACCCGAGTTCCCTCGGCCGAGCCCCAATGTGGGCGGGGGAAAATCGACGTCGCGGAGCAAGTTCTCGTGACGGAATTGGTCAGATTTGCCACTGCGGTGTATGTCCAATCTGCTCGTCCGTGGCGTCCTCCTCGGTACCGTGGTTACTGCTTGCAGCGGGAGCGCTGACTCGGGGAGCTCGTCGGACTTGGGGGGCGGCCCTGGGACAGGGGGAGCTGTCGCCGTCGGAGGATTGACCGCGACTTCGAGTGCTTCGGGTGGTGCGACCGGTGAGACGACGAAAACCGGCGTAACCGCTGGAGCTCCAGGGACGGGCGGCGGCAAGAATACCGGCGGTGGCGTGGCGACGGGCGGCAATGCTGCGACGGGCGGCAGCGTGGCGGCGGGTGGCAACGTTGCGCTCGGCGGCTCGACAACCGCAGGTGGCACCGTGGCCACGGGCGGCACGACGGCAGCTGGCGGCTCCATCACGTCGACTTGCGGTTCAGGGACGCCGACGTCGAGCGACGTGGTTGTCAACCTGAGCAGTCTTCAGCAAAAGATCTCGGGCTTCGGTGTGTCTAGCGCTTGGGCGGGCAATTACGCCAATGCTTCCGACGCCGACTATCTCTGGTCTACGACCAAGGGCGCCGGGTTGTCGTTGCTTCGCGTGCGGTATGGCGACGGACTCAATATCGCCAAATCTGCCGCGAGCCAGGGCGTCACGGTGTGGATGACGCCGTGGGGAACCGGAACGAACGGTGCTTCGGGCGGTCCTTACACCACCGCACAAACCAATCCCAATGGCTGCAAGGACAATCCGCCCAAGAGCATGCCGGTGCTCACGAACCCAACGGGATTGGCGAACGCCCTCGTTACTTGGGTGAACAACGCGAAGAACCAAGGCGTTCCCATTTACGCCGTATCTGCCGGGAACGAGCCTGACAGCTGTGGCATCAACGACACCACGTCTTACTCGGCAACGCAGCTTGCCACGTGGATCGAAACCCTTGGGCCTGCCATGGCTGGGATCAACGTGAAGGTGATGGCGCCCGAGACCATGAATTGGTACAGCTTTCCCAGCTACTTTACGGCCATCAAGAACAACACCAAGGCTTATGGCTACGTGAGTATCTTCGCGGGTCACCGTTACGGACGGGGACCGGATAGCACGAGTAGTGACGTGGTTGCCGCCAACAAGGCGATCGCGGCCGATCCCACCAAGGAGTACTGGGAGACCGAGGTCGACACGGGTCGAGCCAGCGGCGACTCCACCGGTGATGGGATCGCGAGTGCACTCTTGATGGCCGAGCAGCTTCACGCTGACATGACGATTGCCAATCTCAATGCATGGCATCTCTGGTGGGTGTACAACGCAAGTGGCAACGGCGGCTGCCTCTACGACACCACGACGAAGGTTTGGACCAAACGTCTGTGGGTGCTCGGTAACTACTCGCGGTTCGTGCGCCCGGGATTCAAGCGGGTTTCGACGTCGGGCACCGTACCGTCAGGGGTACTGCTCACGGCTTACACGAACCCAGCGGACGGAACGCTTGCGGTTGTCGCCGTCAACAAGAACACGAGTGCGACGAATCTATCCGTGTTCATCTCTGGCGCGGCGCCGTGCACGATGACGCCCTATGTTACCTCCGCCAGCGATAGTCTGGCTTCCAAGTCCGCCGTTAGCGTCAGCGGAGCGCGCTTCACGTTCTCGCTGGGTGCCCAGAGCGTGACGACCTTCGTCGGCAAACCGTAGGGTTGCCTCCTGGGAGAGCGCGGCGGCGCCGGAGCGGCAAGAGTGATCGCTTCGAGCCGCCGTGCGTGCGTGCAAGTCGCGCCTTCCTGCCAGCTCCGAGAGCTGGTTTGCAAGCAATGTTGTTTGTACGGCGTGCGAACGATCGCCGTCGCGGTTACGGGAAGCATATCGACGACTCCGCTCGCAGCGAGTTGGAAGTCTGCGACGAGGGAACCGACGTCAGTGAGTTGCCGCGCGTGGTCTTACAACGCACCCATGAAGCGTCTGAGAGATCCCCTCACTTTGTGGGGTTCACGTCGGGAATTTCCGATCGCCTGAGTTGTTGAGGGCGGCATGACCCCCCACGGCATTCGCGCACACTTCAGAACAGCGTCCAAGAAGGCGCATCGCAATTCCGGTCGCAAGGTCAAGTTTCGTCGACACGCGTATGTGAGTATGCTGCGTCGCAGACGCATGAGTCGAGCCTCCAATACTGCCGGCTTCGTCGATGACATATTCAGTCATGACTTCCCGTCAAACGCGTTCAGTCGTTGTCCGGCGGCGTTCTTGGCGTGCTGCACGCGTCTATGCTTTCCATCGCGGTGGTCGCGCCATGGCCGACTTGACGGGGATCAAACACAAGAGCGGCGTAAATCAAATTGACCGCTTGCTCAGCAATGACGGTCTGAAAGTCGACGATTTGGAGCGCATCTGGGTGCGCTACGTGACTGGCGGGCTTCCCGAAGTCACAGTTGCCATGGACTGGACCGATTTCGATGACGATGACCACACCACGCTCTGCGTGTACCTGGTCACACGAACGGGACGAGCGTTGCCCTTCGTTTGGCGCACGGCGAAGAAAAGCGAGTTGAAGGACAACCAGACTCGGCTCGAAACCGAGATGATCGAGCGGCTTGTCGATTGGGTGCACAAGGGCACGAGGTTAACCGTGCTGGCAGATCGAGGCTTCGGCAAAGCCGAACTCTACGAATGCTGTGCGATGCTCGGAATCGACTATGCGTTTCGTTTTCGCGAAGTCATTCTTGTCACGGACTCGGATGGTAATCGCGGTTCCGCATCCGAATTCCTCCTGCCCAACGGGCGACCACGAATGCTTATGTCGCCGCGGGTGACCGGCAAGAAGACCCCCGTCCCTGCCGTCGTCGTAACGAAAGCGAAGCGAATGCAGGAGTCGTGGTCCATCGCCACGTCGCTGACCCAAAAGACTGCCGCTGAAGTGGTCGCCCTTTACGGCCGAAGGTTCACCATCGAGGAAGCGTTTAGGGACACCAAGGACTTGCACTTCGGTATGGGCCTATCCGCTACGCACATTCGTGACGCCAACCGCCGAGATCGAATGCACATGCTGGTAGCACTGGCTCAAGCCTTTCTGACGGCGCTCGGTCAAGCCGGTGAGGACGCAGGGCTTGGCAACTCTCTCAAGACCAACACGAGCGCGAAACGGACGCTGTCACTACTCAACCAGGGCCTGTGTTGGTACCGCGCCCTTCCAAACATGCCGGACGACCGCGCACGAACGCTACTGCGCGCGTTCGATACGCTGATGGGTCAACACGAGTACTTCGGTGCGATTTTCGCTGTGAGATGAGGGGATGGTTCAGTTGCGGACCCTTTTGGTGGAAATTCCGACGGGAAACGGTACATGTTTGATGGATAGCCATGGTAGTTGCGGTCGTTCTAGCGAAGGCCCTACCGGTTCTCGTGCATGAAGCGATATAGCGCGCAGTGGACGCGACGGTATACCATTCCAGAGTTAAAGGTTTGGTGTAGGTACTGAGAATTTTTAAGTTGCGAATCTTCGGGGTAGTCATTACCACCTTCATGGATTTCTTGGTCTGCAAGCCAGCATCCTGTTAGGTTGGAAGTCATGGAAAATCCAACTGTCGGTACGACAGTCATGGGCAAACATGCCGTAAGCGACACAAGCGTGATTATCCGCGACGCCTTTGTCTACACTTGCGAAGGCGGAAGTCGCGTCGCAGACGTAGCGCTGTCCGGCGACCGTATCGTTGAGGTCGGCAAGGTGACGCGGCAGGCGGCGCGAGTGATCGACGCGCGTGGTTTGGCCTTGGCGCCCGGCTTCGTCGACCTCCACAATCATACGGATTTCTATCTCGGAAACCTTTACGGAAACCATCCAGAGCGGGTCGAACTCGCGACGCCGTTGCGCATGGCGCACAACTACGTTGCCCAGGGAGTAACGACCATTTGTACGGGCAATTGTGGCATTGGGTTTTCCGACATTGCCACGTGGGAGGGCATCTTCGCAGGTGGTGGATTCGGCACTAACGTTTGCCACCTCGTGCCCTACGAGAGCCTGTTGGCGGTAAGTGTCGCCAGTCAATCTGCGGACTGCTCGAGCGACAGGCTCAAGCGCCTGGCTACCCAGATGGATGCCGGTGCCGTCGGTTTTTCAACTTCCCTGGGTTCACCGGCGCAGTCTCACGCGGCGCGTGATGAGATCCTGGGGTACTGCGCCGTCCTGCAGAACAACGGCGGCATCTACGTCATGCACGTGAGGGGCGAGTCCGGTCGGGATGTGCTCGACTCCATCGATGAAGGCATCGACATTGCTGTCAGAAGCGAAGTCCACGTCCACTTGTCGCAATGGAGAGTGCTGCGCCCGTACCCAAAGCACCGAACGGCAGACATGATGGACCGGCTCTTGCGGGCGCAGGGAAGGGGTACACAGATTTCGGCGTCGCAGAATCCGTACGGTTCGGTGGCTGCTCGACTGGATTGGGAATACGTCCGACAGCTTCTGGCAGGAACCGAGAGGCCGCTAGGCGAGGACGAGGCTATCTCCCAAGTCACTTTCGAGCGCGTCGTCTGCGACATTGCAGTTCAGGACGTGTTGGTAGTGCAATACGAAGCGAAGCCCGAATATCAGGGGCGCAACCTCGCGCAGATCGCGCAAGACAGCCGGTCGACGCCGGCCGCCATCTTGGAGGAGCTCTATCGAGCAAGCTCGCCTCCCTACTTGGTTGTGGAGATGATGGATCAACGGAGCCTGCTTGAGTTGATGCACGAGCTCATCCTAACGTCGTCTAATGGCGAGGTGACCCATCCGAACGAAAGGTGTGTTCACCCGCGGAGTTACGGGACGTTTCCTCGAAGACTCTCGATGTGTAGCGGCTCGTTCGAAGATGCCATTGAATCCATGACCGTCCGTCCTGCAGAGCTGCTCGGCCTGGTCGGTCGCGGACGGATACGACGAGGTTACTTCGCCGATTCTCGTTTTGTTGGACCCGCAGCGTGTTTCCGACAACATGGACTACGTCGATAGCAGGCATTACCCAACTGGGATTCGGATGGTTATCGTGAATGGCGGGGTTGCGTATGAGGATGGGGCTTTCGGTGACGTGCCACTAGGACGACTGTTGCGCAGGTAGCCTGCGAGTCATTGCCAGTTTTCGCGGGCGCTTCCGAATTCGGCTGGCTCTGGGAACGAGGGTCGAACCGAAATATGAGTAAGGTCGGGTTCGACCAATCAAGGAAGACGTATGAATTCTCCAAAAGGTAGGGATGTTTCTGGCTGGATTTCCTCCGGTGCGCTGCAGCCACTCAAGGCGCACTCGAATGCGGAGTAATGTCCTCTGATTATGAGGTGATCCCCACGCACGGATGCGAGTTTGGCTGCCGCTACTGCAACGTTTATAGTCTGAAATCCGAGAAGACGTTCACGCCCGTCACGGTGTTCGTGAACTATCCGGACCTACTGCGTCAAACCATCGCAGAGCACCGACAGATGCACGGGCGCACGGTTGTCTACTGCTTCTCTCCCAAAACCGACGGTTTCCAGGGACCGTTGGTACAGAACAGACCGCAGTGGAACCGCGCGTTGCTCCTTGGATACGAGCTCCTGCAGTGAGAAATTCGTCACTCACCCGCGACGAGCCACCGAGAGTCGCAACACCAGTGTGGTGCTCTGCGTCCAATCAATCTGACCTTCCACCGTGAGTCGAAGAACATGCGCTTTCGACAGCTGCCTCGTCGTGTTTGACAGCCACGCCGTCGATAGCCGCCGCGCAGGCGGGGGCGCGCGCCAGTGACTTTAGCGGTGAAGAGCTCGAACGACTGTTTGCCGCCCCCGTGCAGGCGAGCGCGCACGAACGATGTGCGCGTCGCGTCAAGTCGAGTGTGCTCGCTCGCGCTGTCAGTTGGTTCGAAGAAGTGTGGCAACGCGCGACAGGATTGCCATCATGGCGTGTGCAGCGTTACATGATATCCGTCAAGAGTTCGTTCTTCCGCGGAGGCGTCGAATATGATGACTTTATCGCGTAATTCACTGGCCTTCATTTGTGCCACGGCTTGGATGCCGAGCTGTTCGAAGCCGGCACCCGCGCCGGAGCCGCAGGAGATCGTGACGCCTCCACCCGCGCCTGTCGCGCCACCGTCGCCAGCCGCAGAAGCAAGAGACGTCTTTGCCAAGCGATGTGTCGTCTGTCACGGCGAACATGGCATGGGTGACGGACCGGGCGCCGCTGCGCTCCAGCCGAAACCCAGGCACTTCAGCGACGCAACTTGGCAAGCCGCAACCACCGACGAGCACATTGCCAAGACCATCGTCGAAGGTGGGCCCGCGGTCGGGCTGAGCCCAGGAATGGCTGCGAATCCGGATCTCGCGAAAAAGCCGGAGGTCGTCAAAGAGTTGGTCAAGATCGTCAGGTCGTGGCGAAAGTAGTCAGACGTCCGTTGCTCACGCGCGGCCGGTTCATGTCGCATTAGGCGCTACGCGTCGAGAAAAGCGGCGCGCGTGTCGTTTTCGTCGAGGTGCCGCGCCGGTGTCGTTTTCGTCGAGGTGCCGCGCCGGTGTCGTTTTCGTCGAGGTGCCGCGCCGGTGTCGTTTTCGTCGAGGTGCCGCGCCGGTGTTTCGCTGTGGCGTTACGTTACACAGGTTGCTTCTGTCGAGGCACCGTGCGTGTTGTCTTCCTGGAAGCGTCACGCCGGTTGTTCTCGTCGAGGCGCCGCGCGTGTGCAGAGAGCAGATCGCTGCGAGTCAGGATGCCTACGACCTGCCGCGGCTGTGCGCGCGTCACGACCGGCAGGCGGCCAACGTCCTCTTTCACCATCAAATCCGCCGCCTCACGCAGGGAGCTGTTGTCGAACGCCACCGCCGGTGGCCGCTTGAGCAGCTGGCGCACCTCCGCTTGGGCGCTTGCCTCCCGCTCCAGCACTTCATGTCGGGTCACGACGCCGAGCAATCCGCCCTCTTCGCCCAAGACCGGAAACGCGTGATGCCGCGTCTCCGGCGCACCGGAAAGCAGCCACTCCCTGACCTGCTGCACCGTGTCGCTCGCCGAGATCGCGCTAACTGTCTTTGTCGCGGCTTCTCTGACCCAAACCTGATCCAGGTAATCTGCCGCGTATTCGCTCGGTACGCGCACGCCACGCCGCGCGATCTTCTCCGTCATGATCGTGTGTCGCATCAACGCGCAGGACACCAGATAGGCAGCCGTGCAGCCGCCGAGCAAGGGTAACAAGCCGAGGGGTTGTAGCGTGGTCTCGAAGGCGAAGACGATGGATGCAAGCAACGCTCGGGAAGCGCCGGCGAAAAGGGCGGCCATACCAACCAAGCCGGCGATGCGTGCGTCGATGCCCAAGGTCGGCGTGAACGCGGCTGCAACGGCACCGACGCACGCGCCGAGCCCTCCGCCGATGGTGAACAGAGGCGCGAGCGTGCCGCCCGATGTGCCGCTACCAAGGGCGATCGACCAAGAGACGAACTTGAACACACACAGCCAGAGCAGCGCCGTGCCAGCCAGCTCACCCGAGAGAATGTGCTCGATGTTGTCGTAGCCGACGCCGAGTGTCCGCGGCGAAACGTAGCCGATCGCGCCCACCACCAAGCCACTTAGCGCGGGCCACCACATCCAGTGCACCGGCAGCTTTTCGAAGCCGTCTTCGATCGCGTAAACGGCGCGCGTGACTCCGACTGCGACGAGACCGAACAGCGCGCCAAGCAGGATGTAGAACGTCAACGCATAGCCGCTCGGCTGGCTCAGCTGAGGCATACCGAAGGCCGGTGTGGCTCCGACCCATGCCATGCGCACACCCGCGGCGGTAGCGCTGGCCAGCGCCACGGGAACGATGGAACGTGCTCTGAATTCGAAGAGCAGAAGCTCGACCGAAAGCAACACGGCGGAGACCGGGCTGCCGAATATCGCAGCCATGCCCGCAGCCGCGCCTGCAGCGAGCAACGTCTTTCGCTCCGCAGAGGTGGTCTGGAGCACTTGACCGAGAACCGAGCCAAGCGCACCGCCCGTGGCGATGATCGGACCTTCGGCGCCGAACGGACCGCCCGTGCCGATCGCGACTGCCGCTGAGAGTGGCTTGAGGAACGTCACGCGCGCAGGAATGCGGCTCTGATTCGTCAGCACTTGCTCCATGGCTTCTGGAATGCCGTGGCCGCGGATCGCGCGCGAACCGTAGCGCGCCATCAGCCCGACAATCACGCCCCCGAGCGCTGGGAGCAGCACCACCCACGCGCCCCAATGGTGTCCCTCTGGGCTCACGGGCGCGAGCGATAGGCGACACCGAAAGGAGAGGTTCGTCACGAATGCGATCAGAGCCACCAAGAGCCTGGCGATCACGCCGGCAGCGAACGCGACGCCGATCGCGAGGGCGCTGATCCAGATCGCTCTCGGGCCCAAGATAGCTTGGACCTCCGGCACGCGCGCGGCTGCGAGTGCAGGCTCGAATGAAGGCGAAACGGGCAGCAAGCCCGACTGTGAGATCGGAGTCAGCTCGTCAACGTGGTGCAGCGGGGCGTTACTACTTTCGGCCATGGCTGCTCCGTGCTTTCGCTCGCACCAGCACAGGCCCGTCTTCGAAGAATAGCGTCGGGCTCTCACGCGGAACGATCGCCTGCTCGACCACTTTGCGGAGTAACGCCGAAAGTAGTCGAACTTCGGACTTCTTGAGTTTGGCTAGTGCGGCGAGTAGACGGTCTTGTGCGGCCTCCGGCGCTGTCGCGATGAGTGCACGGCCCGACGGAGTTAGCGCGAGCTCGACTTGGCGTCGATCGAGCTTGGATGGACTGCGCTTGACGTAGCCGCGCGCGACGAGTCGGCTCACGACCACTGAGACAGAGCTCTGATCGGTGGCGGTGTGCGCCGCGAGCTCGTTGACGGAGCAGGGACTCTGTTGAGAGAGACATTGCAGCACGAACAGCTGCGCCCCCGATAAGCCGACTTGCTGCTCGGCATTGCGTGAAGACACGCGCAAGGATCGTACGATGTGTCTGAGGGAATTGAGGACGTCGCGGATCTCTGGCGATGCTGCGGGCGCAGGTCCGCCTGCGCGTTTGCCGCGCGCGCCATCGGCGCGGTCACGAAGAGTTGCTTGGGAACCCATGTATTGGTCCCCATACGATTGGACTGCTGCAGGCGCAAGGGACTGCTCTCAGTGTCGAATGCCCCCGCGATCTTCAGCCAATTCCCTGCAGTGCTTGTGCGCGGCGCGATGGGAGCGAGTCGTGCTCCCCCCAAACAATCGATTGTGGCGCCGTGACTCACTGAGAGGCGGGAACACGTCAATCGCGCGCGTCGAATTGGAGTCAGCCGCCTACGAGGAGGCCGCCGCCGCATTCAATCGATGCCGTGAGCGTGGCGTCCAAGGACCCAATACGGATTTCTTGATCTGCGTGGCACCAATACGTCGAAAATTGGCCATCCACACGACGGACGGTGATTTTCATCAGTACGCGAGGGCTCTCAGACTCGAACGGCACGAGCCGCGCGGTTGACCTTCTCGGGAGGGGCTGGGTGCCACCGAGCGTATGGGCGAGTTCAGCGGTGGGAAGTCTTGCGTTTCGTTCGCTGAAGTGCCGAGCTAGACGGCTTATTTTCGGAAGCAAGCCGTTCGTCGAATGCGAATCTGAAACGACGCACGATGCGGATCGCCTTCACGTCCGAGTGGAGAGGATTGATCAAGTAATTGCATTCCGTCGGAACGATTGCCGACGGCACACGGAGTACGGCTGTTGTGGCTTCGTCGAGCCAGTTATTGCCCAATTCCTGGAGCACCCGTGGAACCGGATAGCGGCGCCATGAGCGCGGCAGATCAGACGTCGTAAGTTCAGTCACTTCGACTTCTGTTGGAACCTCAATCTCAACGGCAAGCAGGTCACTTGGCAGCAGATCGAGATCGCAATGCACCAAGACTTCGAGACTGGCCAAAGCCAGCGAATCAGAGGCATAGGTGACGAGGCGTCTTGGCGTGTGCCAGCGACCAGCAGCCAGCATGCCCCCCTTCCCATCCAGGGGTTTGGCCGCGAACTGTTTCCGACAGATCCGCCAAAGCTTCACTATGCGTAAATCCCATGATTGAGCTGGAGAAGCACTTCTTCCACCTGCCTCACGCCGATCTCCGTATCTAGCAGGCTCAGGGGTGTACTGCCGCCGAGACCACGGTTGTCGCGCTGCAACCACAAGCGAGCCTTGTCGAGTCCACCCAATGTCGACGCCGCAAGATGCATGACGTACGCGATGCGATATAGGCGATCCGATTCGATCGGAGAGAGCTGTTTGTCGTGCTTGCGTCGCGCCAGCGTTCGAGCGGCGATTCCAACGACCTCACCCACCTCACCGAGATCGGCCTGAAGCGCTCCGGTGAGGGCCTCCAGCGACGCGTATGGCAGGCCACGTCGCACGGCCTGAACGAAGTCCGCCGCATCTGCAATTCCACCCAGAACTCTTCTGCCTCCGAGGAGGCTCGCCACTTCGGATTCCGCTGCGAGTGCCATATGGCAACAATTGTACTGCCATATGGCCGCTCCGGCAAGAATGCACTTCGGCCAGGTTTTGCCGCGCGAATGCGGGGGAGAAGGTCCGCAAAGCTATCCCGACGTCTGTCTGTCTAGCGAGAGGAGTGGCTTACCTAGCTCACGAACTGGACCGCTCTCCGGGCACCACCGGTCGACGGTGCGTGTCGTTGCCAAGATGTCCTCTTGTCGAAGGATGTGGGATATATTGGCGAGTCTTGCGATTAGGTTCGAGGTCACGTCGCGTCGGCGCATCAAGCGAAACACGACGTCACTCAGATGCCCACTTGCAGTTGTCCCGCGTTACGTCGGGATGATTCTAAGAGCGAGAGCGGGGATTCCAAGGTGTTCCGAATCCGCCGGCACACCAGCCTTTTCTGTTCGCCGGAAGCTGCCAGCCTTGGCGACGTGCTGAATCGCGAGCGGGCTACCCTGCTCATGCTCCAATTCTGTTGATATCGGCTGCAATAGACAGCTAGGCGGCATTGTCGAACGGTCAACGATCGGTGGCGTGACTACGTTCGGCAAGGAAGGCCGCGTAACCCTGCTTCCGATCCTGTAGAAGATATTCTCGATAGCTCGGATAGTGAATGGAGGCGCGTTCAATCAAGTCTTGGAAGTGTTCGATCTCGACGGACGTCAGTAGGCCGCGGAAGAACGCGAGTTCAGCAATAAGGTCGTCGCATTGTTCAAGGGTCGCGCCATTGGATCCGTATAAAACGCCGGCGGGTAGCTCGTGCAGCGTGTACATGATGAAACTGGCAGTTGAAGTGACAAGCCTAGCCCTCGCGTCCTCTGCGGAGGGATCACGGCGATAGGCCTCTTTCCACAAATCAACTTCGCTTGGCCATCCAAGTGCTTCCCAGCCCTCACGAAAGCGAAAGAGCTCTTGCGACAGTTGTGCAAGAGCTCGGGCCGCCTGAGCTTCTCCCGCAATGTAACGTGCCTTGAGTTCGGGAAACAGCACCCGCTGGAAGAGTGGCGCTCGCACGCGGAATCCCGCCTTCGGGGCTGAGCTTGCTTGCAGGCACTCGTCGGCCCAAATCTGGCGGGTATGCTGGGGTGCGTTTTCGATTCGGCCAACAAAGGCCGCTAGCGCATCGAGCATCGCGGCGCGATCGCCGCGGTTCTCCAGTTCGAGGTAATGTCGCCAAAGCTCGTCAATGTCGTCTGCTGCATCCATCAGGTTTGTCCAACGGCGGAACGATAATCTGTAGCCCTGACAGTAGCACTGAAGGGTCCCAGGAAGACAGCTTCGCCTACGACGGCTCGCGCCTGTCCTTTGATTTCCTACCACCGTCTTGTAGCCGACACATCCGTGATTTGCAGACGAATGCAGCTCCTTCGTGATAGGTCTTCACTGGACTTGTCCTCGCTCGAGGTTGCAGTGTCGACAAGCTTGGCCAGCGCGCCAGAGACCTCTCGTGAATTGGTGGCCACAGCGCGGACAGCTGAAATGCATCAACGACCAGGCCTGAATGCTCAACCAGACGTAGTACGCCATAAACGCGCCTAAGGCGACCTTCTGCAACATCCCCCACACACGACCAATTTCGAGAGCAGCGCAACCCGTTGGTACTAGGCCACACAATGTAAGGAAGTACTTCTCGCGTCGACGATCGTATTCTTGCCAGACCTTGTTCCAAGGTGGTGCGACGGACGGGGCGACTTTTTGAGAGCGGTCTTTTGTGTGCGCAGCTGACAATTTCTCCAGCTCGGACGTCGACTCAACCAAGGAGTTGCGGGCACCGATCAGAAGTTGCTTGAGTTCTTCGTTGGGGGACATTGTATCTGAGGTGAGCAGCCGGTGCGGTTCAGGTAAGCCAAACGCTGGTGCTCTAGCTGCGGCCCCGACAGTCTAGCCCCCAACGCTGCACGATGTCACGACAAGCGGACTGTCGTGGACGACCACTTGGAGGAGCGGCGGGTCGAGACAGGAATGTATTTGCCCGCGGTCAGTGTTCGTGATGGCGTCATCGGCAACCTAGCGCGTTCACGATGCGCATCCCTTCATGCCCGATCTGCAGTCGCCTGCGCACAGAGCTTCTCGCTGAGAACCCAAAGTTCGGCGGCGAGCTTTGCGTCGAGTGCTTGCTTCTGCGGAGTCGCGGCGCGTCGCTTGGAGACGTATTCGCCTTTTAGCGTCGCGGCCTCTGAGGAGGTCGCGAGCCAGATCAGGGAGTCGGCGCCTTGCTCGGGCGTGCTCGCGAAGGGCTTCGCGAGGGCATAAACGAGGTTCAGGAGAAGACCCTGATCGGTGCCGAAGCCGCCGAATTGCGTTCTGACCATGCCCGGTTCGAAGCAGTTGGCTTTTGCTGTCGTGTCCGCCAGTCGGCGTTGCAGCTCTTTGGTGAAGAGAATGTTGGCGAGCTTCGACGTTGCGTATGCGCCTGGGCCCGACCCAGACACCGATGTCGGTGTTTTCT
Source organism: Polyangiaceae bacterium (assembly GCA_049840955.1). Taxonomy (GTDB): domain Bacteria; phylum Myxococcota_A; class Polyangia; order Polyangiales; family Polyangiaceae; genus FEN-1139. The sequence continues at coordinate 36,197 of JASGIX010000066.1, read as the reverse complement.
CGAGATCGAGGTGACCGCGGGCTTGCATGGAACTCGACGTCGATACCACGCGCGCGAAGGGCGTCCTTCGAATGAGCTCGAGGAGCGAGTGCGTCATTTGAAAGTACGCCAGGTGGTTTAGCGCAAACGTCAACTCGATGCCGTCAGGACCGATGATGGGAGCCTTGAAGGTCGCGCCAGCATTGTTCACGAGCACGTCCAGCTGATCATGCTTGGCCTTGAACTCTTCCGCCGCGCGCTTGACGTCGGCCATTCGCGACAGATCGCAGATGAGCACGTCCAAGTTCGGGTTGCCGCTCACTCGCCCGAGTTCCGCGACGACTTGGGCCGTCTTTTCGCGGTTCCGACCGACGATGGTCAATGTCGCGCCGCGCTTTGCGAACTCCGTAGCGGCAGCCTTTCCAATGCCGTCGGTCGCGCCCGTGAGCAGTATCACTTTGCCTTTGAGGTCATCGCTCATGAACGTCTCCTTCGTGCTGTCGAGCCGAGAGCGGGCCACCTTGCTCATGCTCCAACTCGGTTGATGTCTGCGGACTCGAGGATGAACCGATCTGCGCGGCCCTGAACGACGCGAAGCATCGCTCGACCCAGGACCTCGGAAGTGGTGAAGAAGAACGGGAAGGCGCGAAGGAGGAGGGGCGTCAACAGAAACAGCGGCTTGAGCAGCACGATGCCAAGTTGATAACCCCAGGTGCGACTTCGAATACCTGGGGCAGGGCGAATGAATGCAGGTCGAACGGCGCCCGAGTGCTGGAACGGCATCGATTGGAGCGCACTCTCGACTCGGCGCCTCACGCGTGCCCACATGCCTGCGCCGCCTGCGCCAGCCGCAGAGCAGTAGCAGAACGAAAAGCTCGGATTGAGGCGCAGAAGCGTTCGCGCCCAAAGGAGCGTTAGCTCCTCCGTGACGTGCGAGTAGGCGGTTTCGTCGCGACCCACGGAGCTTACGCCAATCGCCCAGATACAAGCGTCGTATCCCGTCAATTGGTCCTCGATGGCAGCCGTGTCGAAGAGATCGGGAGTCAAAAGTTCGCGCAGTTTGGGGTGAACGACGCCACAGGAGTGACGCCCGACGCTGAGTACCGCGTCGACTTCTGGGGCGTTCAGCACTTCACGCAGCGCGCCCGCGCCGACCATTCCCGATGCTCCGAATACGATGACCTTCATGAGCTTCAATTGCCTCCAAGTTTGGATTGGCGTCGTTCGGACGTACCATTGCTCGTTTTGCTTCTCGATTCGGCCTTGGGCGTCTGGATGAACGTCTTTGCAAGGATCTCCAGCCGACGCTCGAGTACCTTCGCGGTGGGTTCGTCACCGAGGAGACCGTCGAGAGAGAGCAGAAATACCTCCGCGCGATCCTTTTCCCCCAGAACCTTCGTGACACACTCGAGGGCAACCTTGCGATGGCGCGCGTCAATCTCCGGATCGATCTTCGCGCAAACGTCGAAGAACTCACCGCCCATGGGCGAGGTGGCCAAATCACGCCAGGGCTCGAGCACCATCAAGCGGCATACGGCAAGCAAGCGATCGTATGCGCTGCCCGACGCCGCAGCAGCCTTCTTTGCTGCGGGATGCCTGGAAACCAACCACTCCGCAAAGACGGCAGTGAAGACGTCTTCCTTGTCCTTGAAGACCTTGTAAAGGAGCGTTCGCGAGATGTTTGCCCGCTTCGCGATGTCCTCGAACGACGTCTTCGAGAAGCCGAAATTCAGAAAGCACCAACGCGCGGCTTGCAGGATACGCTCCCGTCGCTCCTTTGCCTCTTCTTCCGTGATGGCCGCTGGCATGCGCTACGTTGTGACATTAAGTGCAATAGTTGTCAAAATGAGCCGATGTAGGTCAATTCCCGCGAGATTTCACGCATGGGGCGGCTCGCCCAGGTCCTCGTGGGCGGCGGCGTACCCGGTTTAAGGGGGATTGAAGTTTGGAGATCGGATCCCCCTTACGGGTAAGCGCGATCGAAGTTTGGAGATCGGATCCCCCTTACGGGTAAGCGCGATCGAAGTTTGGAGATCGGATCCCCCTTACGGGTAAGCGCGATCGAAGGTCCAAGGTCCGAATTCGCTTACCCGTAAGGAAAATCCAGCCGTCTCGCGGCCCAATCCTCCGGTCCGATCGAATGCGTCGCACGTAAGTCTTTGGAACTCGGTCACCCGTAAGGCGGGCTGGGAGCCGCGAACCCGATTTTTCCTTACGGGTAAGGCACTCTCGAGCTACGAGTTTGGATCGCCCTTACCCGTAAGGCGGATCCAAGAACGATCGTGCGATTTGCTTACCCGTAAGGAGCCCGAGCGCGAACGGCATCAACTTCGTACCACCGCGCGTTTGGAACCATGCCAACGCGAGTCACGGTGACAGGGAGAGACGGAGTGCCATCATGGAGTCGTTGTCCCTGGCCACATCAATCCGTGAGAAATCGGACACGGGGATCGTCGTCGGCGTGCCGACAAGTTCAGATTCGGCTCTTGGCTAGGCTAGAAGGGCCTTGACGCACAAAAAGTCGAAAACCAAGAGCGGCAACTCCTGGCTTTCCATGTCTCGCAAGGGCGCGGACGGTCCGCACCTTGGGGGATAGCGGGACGACGGTCAAGTTTTCTGCGCCAAACCTTCGTCGAGTGGGTGGGCCAAACCATCACCCGCTCCTTCTGGGCGAAGGCCTTCTACGAGGCATATCGGGCCCGTGGCGGCTCGCACATTTGCCGTCAGTCTCAGGGCGTGAGCTAGGAAGCAACTTTCGTGTTCGAGAATCGGTATTGCGTGCTCTCGACTGGTCCAACTATGAGGGACTGCGCACAGTTCAGGCGTACGGCGGTCATAGGTCGTTGGCTGCTCAGAACAGGATGTCAGAACTGCAAGCCGACGTACTTAACGTAATGGTTCGAGATCCAGGTTTTGCGACCACACTTAGTTTCTCAGCCCGCGCTATGGGCCCAATGCTAATCGTCCGAGCCGTCGCAGGGTCGATGACAAACAGTTCGGAGTTGTACCCCTGCTGCACGCAAGGAAGGGCCTGTTCATCGGGACAGAAGAACCGAGTCGGCGCCGGTGGCGGGAACGAGACGGTTGTGTCTTCCGAAACCTCAAGGTCTTCCTTCGGACTCCACGACACGCAGAGTTCGTGCGGTGCCGTCGGACATACGAATGCGGGCTGCAACACTTCGCGAATGGCAAACGAGCCCTCCCGTCTCAGGGTCCACGTGGTGGGCGGATAAACCAGGTCACGCTGTGGCGGCTCGTACATCGCCACGAATACGTCTCCCGGAAACCCGATGAAGTGCCACGTCCCGTCGAGTCCGTCAGTGGTAGCACGAAAGGAAGCTTCGCCGACTGCACACGACTTGGGATCTGAAGCACTGGCACCTCGGCTCTTTCCATCTGAACCGGGCGCTTCAAACAGCCTGCACATTAGTCGACGTGCCTCGTCCGAAGAAGTTGGCGCGAACGGCAGCTCGGACACTTCCACAAGCAGCTCGGAGGCGGCAATGGCTCCCTTTAGAATCGAGTAGTGGTCCGACTGAGCCGCAGCAGACGGAATGCTGCATGGTACTGACTTGGGCCTCCCGGAGTTGGCCGAGCTTGGTGACGGAGCAGGTGCGGGCGGACGAGCACAATGAGATGTGCAGAGCGCTACCAGAACGAACTTAGCCGTCGACGATATCTTCACTGATAGAGTTCCAGGTTTCTGTCTTCCTAACGAGGCCGTAGAAAAACTCAGTCGAGGGAGGAGGGCAAGCTTGGCGTTCCTGTATGGTCGAACCTTCCAGCAAAAGCGGGTGATCCCCTGGCAAGTTGCAGATTCTGACTGAGAAACGCTACGTCGTCCGTGAGGCGCAAGGTCGCCCCGATGGCTCCGGTCGGGCCCCTACGGCCTTGCCACGCCCGCCACCTTCTCGATGTTGTGCACCATCGTGAAGAGCTTCCACTGTGCATTCACCTTCTTCTGACCACGGAGTGTGAATCGGCGTATACCCTTGTTCTGGATGTTGGCGAAGACGGGTTCGACAGTGCCCATCCGGCGGCTGTAAAGCTCGCGCCCGAAGGGTGAATCGAACTTCCGTCGCATGCGTTGCACGGCCTCATTACTTGCTGCGACGCTTCGGTGGGGCACCCTCTGGATGCTTTATGATCATGAGTTGACGCTGAGGTGTGCGGTCGGGATGGCGAAGACATCGAGCGCGCAAGTGACATCCGCGACGGCTGCTTTCAGATTGGTGAGTGGGACGAAGTGTCCACATTGAAACAAGGTGCGTTGGCCCGTTTCCGTGAGTCGAATGACTTTCGAGTAGCGCTCAAGATGCAGAACACGGAACGATTTCTCGAAGCTGCGCAGGAGCACAGCCACTGCTGGTACGCCAAGTACAGACCAAGGAAGAGTCAAAGGTAGGGCACAGAATTGGACCCATCTTCTGGCAGCATGGTTGCAGCCGGGGCCATCAAGGTCGACGTTAGCTAAGAGGATGCTGGTCGAAGGCTCAGGTCGGCACTTCCATTTCCGCCCGCGCATTCTGGCGACGACGAAGCTCATGTTGTAGGAATTCATCGGTGTGTTGCGCCTTTATGCGCACATCAATCGCGTTGCTCGAGAAGGTTTCAAGTAGGGCTTCTCGTAGACTTGACCAGCTATCTTCGGCCACACCGACGTACGGAGAAATGACGTAGGTCTCGTAGTGATGACCTCCCTTTAGCGGAACGCGCCACGGTCGCACCAGGTTGCACGGTTGACGAAGTCGGATGCCGTCCATTACCCGCTTGGCGGAAGGTGTAAGCCAGACCAACGCGGCTTGAGCGCTGTCCACGAGCGTTGCAGCCTCGTCCACCGCGGGGCCCATTACGAAATTTGAGCGAATCTCGAATTTCCCGTATGAAATGCACCCCCGGTATGCCAGTCTGGGTTCCGGTGCGTTCGCAGCATGACTGAGAATGCCCGACACCAGCGATCCAACGGACAACATGGATGCCCAGCTACTCGCGGAATTTGCGAGACCGTCAGGAGACTCGTCGGTTGCAGCAACCACGATAGTATCCGAGAGGAGGAGCGTCTTGACTTCCGTTCGTCGTAACTCCCCTTTTTGCACGAGTGTAGCGTGCGCGTCCTCAATGGCACCCTGCACGTCGGCTGCGGCCGCAACAAGTTTCTCGAGCTTGTCGAGCACATTCCACGGTGGATCGGCGCGTGCTGCGCGGTCCCAGATTCCTTTGAATCCGAGCGCATCGAACATCGCAAAGAAGCCTGCTCGCATCGTTCAAGTGTACACGGAAACTGCGTCTATGGCGGGCCCAACTTGCAGCTCCCCAAGATCCGTCTAACGTATGACCGATAGCTTGCGGGCGCGTTAGCGGCCGACAAGTCCGATCGGTGAGTTAGCCACCGTCGTGGTGTCGGATGGTCCTAAAGCGTTTAATCAGATCGCGTACACGAAGTTCAAGATTGTCTGCATGTGTGGCGGCCGTCGCGACAGCGCCAAATAGCCGATACCTAAGGTGTCGCCCTACCGTAACTGCTCGGAATTCACCTGGCATTGCGCCCGTATCTCGCATTCGGGCAAGGTCAGGCAGCGTGGGCATTCGAGTCGACTTGTCTATGCATTCAGTCACTATGCGCACCATGGTGGTCTTGACGAGCCTATCAAGTGCCGCATGCTTCCAGGACTCGTCGATCGCCGGTGCCCAAAGGATTGTCGCCGCAGCAAGACGGCGTTCCATGTCTGCACGGTAAACGGGGTCTGTAAGGCCGAACTCCTTTAGCGCGTGCTCGAATAGCAGCCTCGCGTAGTATAGGACATATGGAAGCCGGCTATAAAGGAAGTACCATTGAGATTGCCGCGCATCGTCATCGGTGAAGACGAAGTTGAAGTTCAGCGGCTCGGTGCGGATTGCTCTGTGTTCTGTTAGCAAGTGCAGCGCCTGATTGCACGGCCCGTCGAAGCTACCACGGCTACTCTTATCGTAGCGAAGCATTGCGAGGAATTCTGCATCAAACCGATCGTCTTCCTTCATTAGCCCCAGCACGGAGGCGATTCGCTTGGCGTGCTGTTCAACTCCACCGCTTTTCGACGGTCGAAGCGTCAACGGATCATTACTGAAAGCGCCCACGAAGCCGTCCGGGTCTATCACAAGTTGTTCGAGGAGTCCCAACGTGTCCTGAAGTGGTTTCCGTAATAGTGCGTACGCAACCGTGAGCTTTGCTCTTTGTGACGCTGCTAAGGCCTCGTAGATGAAGTGGAGGAAGTCGGAAAGGAGAGCTGGAAAGACGGTAAGCCGGATAAAACTCCCACGTTCCACTAGAGTTCGCGTCTGCGTTAACCACTCAAAGACATCGCTAGCTTCATCGAATGCCTTTCTGTCCATTTGATCGCGAAACTCGAACGACGCTGAAAAGACTCTGTGCAGCTGCCCGGCGCGGAGAGCCTCGAGGAGTAGATCGTGATGCAATAGACAGAGTTCGTGCGCCCGATAGAGATACGTTGGCAAGTGGTTCGGGGGTGGTATGGCGATGTTTGGGGCTGACACGCGAGCTTGATTGGGCAAGGGTTTCAGAAAGTGTGGCTGACGGCGTAGCAATAACCTGCAGCCCTGACAGTACCACCGGAAGGCGTCCGGATGGAAGACAGCCGCGCGCCATGGAATTGAAGCGAGAGTCGCACTCGCCACGGCGCGCGGCAGGAGCGAGTCTCCAGCAGAAAAGCTGCCAGGTTAATTGCTGAGTTAGGCGAGCCGGAAGTAAGTCTCACGCTCGACCTTTCGAAACCCTGCTACCAATCGACTGTCTGATAGTGAATGCGAGCCATCGGCTGGTGCCACGTGGTTGTGATACGCTGCTAGCCATTGAGCTTTCTCGAGTACGCTAGCAGACAGCTGTCCACGTTCGTATGTTGACAACAGAGTCGCGTGAGCCGGCAGTAGCTCCAAATCGAGATAGTGTACAAACACACGCTCATCTCGATCCAGAAGCAACATGCATTCAAGTTGAGCGCATTCACCCTTGGATTGCTCTGCAAACCAACTAAGGAGGTCGTGCTGGAGGAGCACCCTAGGAAATCTCGCCTGATCTCGCTCAAGATGGTAGGCTGCCACTAGTGCTTGCGAGTAGGTAATGCCGGTTCCGCCAAAGTGCTTGCCAAATGCAATCGCCCCGCGAAGGAGTAGGTTGTTGTTGATGAATACTCGTTGAAGTGCGCGCACAACTGAAACGACTTCAACAAGCTCCCTGACCCCGAGCGGCGCGGCCAGAATGATGCTGTCGGAGAAAGTTTGGATGTCACCGAGCAACCCAGTTGACGTGCTACTTACGCTTCGGAGGCAACGGACTATTCTGCGGAGATGGAGAGGTTCTGGGCAGGCGGCGTCAGTTTCCACGAGGTGCGAGAAGCCCAACACGTCGAGAAATGCCACGATTCCATAATCCCATGTCAGCGCGGATTCGTTTTCGGTGTCGCTAGCCATACCAAGGTCAGCTCATAATGGTGTCCGCCAAGGAGAAGAACAGCCTCTTCACGTCATTCATTGGCTTCTTCCGCTCGTCCCATACCTTCCCCTGCCACCCGGTATCATTTTGGGTGAGTTCCCAAACTGGTTTGCCCGCCGACAGCATTTTTGGCCCTAAACTGGCGAAGTCAGGAATCTCTGCGGCGACGGGGTTTGCAATGCAGGCATGGCGCACCGAGGTCGATCCTCCTGCCGATTTTAGGGCTGGTACAAGTTCTGTCCCTGCGCGTTCCGTAATCTTGTCCATCCAGAGTTGATAACTTGGCTTGGGTGCGCCTCTGTAGCGCTGGAACCGCTGTATGACTAGTCCGTGAAATTGAGGCGTTCCTTCTGGAACATTGAGCCCAAGACGCTTGAAATCCGCTACGACCTGCCGATGCTCAGCTATCCACTTCGAGAGTATCTTCGTCAGCGACGATATTGCCTGAAAGTTGAATCGATCTGGCGCTACGGGAACCAAGAATGTGTCGGCCGCCAAGAAGAAGCTTCTAGTTAAAGCTCCTGCACTCGGACCTACGTCAACAAGGACGACGTCGAATGCTTTCTGTTGGCCGAGTCTGCTTAGCATATCAAACACGGCAACGTAGTTCCGCTTTTGATGAAGATCCGTGGTGTTGCGTTGACTGTGGGCGTACGATAGCCGGTCTTCGGCTTCGCTCAAGTCAATGTCCCCCCGAAAGAGAAATAGCGAACGCTTGGGATCCGGTTGAACGAGAGAGATTGCGTCCACGTCAACGGAAGGGCGCTCTCCCTCTAGCCGCGGCCACAGGGCATCACGAACGGTGGTTCCTGGGAGCTCAGTTTTCGCTCCATGCCGTTCTTCCTCGTCAAGTGAGTCGATGAGCTTGAACATCAGCAGTTCGGTCAGATTGCACTGTGGATCCGCGTCAACGACGAGGACGCGACGCCTCCCGTGCGTCGCGAGCGCATGCGCTAAGTGATAAGTGCTTGTCGTCTTCGAGACTCCGCCCTTGTGGTTATAGAGTGTCACGATCTTCATCGACATATGTCCTATTGCACTTGGGATTGGCGGTCAAGGCCCGCCCAACTCTACAATAACATCGTCCTGGTCGCGACTTCAACAACAGAACGTCGATCCGCTTTCGGTGTCGAAGCTCGAACAGAAGGTAGTTCCGCCATTGCTCGTGGGAATTACCGTCAATGGCAGTTCTGTCTATCACTACGATTCGAAAGGTAAGGCTGCCAGACGATCTCGATTGCGAACGTCATGCGATGCTATCTCGACGATAGAAGGCTTCTCTCAATAACGTTCGCTGCTTTCGCGCGGACGCGAATGTCCGCCGTGCCTAACGGAAACTCAGCGAGAACTGGTGCCGTACCTCCACCTCCAGAATCACGGGTTGGTACTCTCATGCGGTCATTGGTACCTGCGAAACGTGCCGACGAACGAGCGTGATCGGACCACTCCAGCCAGTTTAGGTTCTTGCAAATTTCGCAGTGTCTCCATCGAGAAGTCCTTCGTGCAGTGTTGTGCGTCTAGTGGCACTGCGAGAATCGCGTATCCGTCAGTCATTCTTCAAGGGCGGAGCGGTTGCGGCGCCTTCCCTAACTCCGCAGAATAGATCAACGCCGACCGCCACAGCAACGCTCGCTCCGTAGGTCGTGCCGAAAATGTCGACGCGTGAATCTCACGCGCTCCGACGTCCATCGGACAATGTTTCGTTGATGTCGAGCACGCCTTCGTCTGTGTCACCGAGTCCCGTGACACATGCCGATTCACTTCGCGTCACGCAGTCAGGCTCGTCCTTGCGCCGTCAGGTTCGTCGTCGCGCCGTCAGGTTCGTCCTCGCGCCGTCGAATCGCCGACCATTGATGCGCCGTTGTTGATACGCCGCTCCGCCTTTGATTCACCGAATCCTGTCCCCACCGCAACTACATCGCTGCCGAAGTTCCGTCACCCTGCTGAACCCCGTCCCACCGCTTGCAGATGACGTCCGTACCCCGACGTTCGTCTGCACGCCGCCCGTCACCCCTCCGAATCCCGTCCCCGCGCACTCACGTCACCACGCCGCACCGTCACACCCACAACTCGTCCACCGTCGAAACCACCCACGCGCGTTCCCACCACTGTTCGAGCGTGCCTTCGTCGCGGCACGTCATCAACCGCTTTACTTGTTCTTCCGTCGCGGCCACGCCGCGGCGCCGCAGCACATCAACGACGGCCCGCGCCCGCTCCTCGAGCCGCCCGTCGTTGCGCCCGCGTTCAATCCCGTCGCGCAACCCTTCTTCGCGCCCCTCCATCCGTCCCTCTTCGCGCCCGCGAGCAACCCCGAGTTCGACGCCTCGCTCAATCCCGTCGCGTAACCCTTCTTCGCGCCCCTCCGTCCGTCCCTCTTCGCGCCCGCGAGCAACCCCGAGTTCGACGCCTCGTTCAACCCCCTCGCGTAACCCTTCTTCGCGCCCCTCCGTCCGCCCCCGCGACAGACCCTCGACGAGCCCGACGTGTCGCCCCTCGTCGCGACCTCGTTCAACGCCGCGCGCTTCTCCCAACTCAATTCCCTCCCGCAATCCTTCGTCTCTCCCGCGCCGTAATCCCTCGATGAGGCCCTCTTGTTTGCCTTCTTCGTGGCCCTTTTGGAAGGCTTGGGTCGTGATGGTGGCGCGCCAGATTTTGACGGCGTTCGGATCGGTGAGATCGCCGGGTTCGGGGAAGGTGAAGCTTTCGTCGATGTCGGGCAGCGGTGCGAGCTCGGGAAGCTCGGCCCCAGGTGACATCTTGCGGAGTTGCTGGGCGCACGCGGTTCGCATCCGCTCCGCGAGATCGAGCACCATCTCGCGCATGGCCGCAAGCTCCGTCGTCGTGACCTTGAAGCTCGCAGAATAGCGCGCTTCGATGTAAGCGCGCCGCAGCAAGTCGAAGTGGTGGGCGTCTGCGGGCTCCGTCCGCGGCAGCGCGCCCGCGAGGGCGACGTGAAACTTCGCCGCGTGGATCGAGAGCGCCTTCAAGTCATGGGACTTCGGCTTGTACCCTTGGTAAACCAGGAGCGCGCCATGAAGGTATCGCTCCGCGGCTTGGTGCAGGCAGAATGCCGCCGGAGCATTTTGGTTACGCGCGGCGTAGTAGACGGCGCCGTGCCAGAACTCGCTCGCGCTGCGAAACCAGTAATCGTAATACTTGACCGTCTTCTCGAAGAACTCTTCCGGGTTGCGCGCCTTCGGCTTCGCGAACTCGTACTTCTTCGAGCCAATCAAGAGCACACCGTCGTTAACGATGTCCGCGTAGAAGAACTGCCCGCTGCGGATCTCGTGATTGACGTGCCGCACGTCCTCCACCAAAAGTGAGATGCGCGTGCCCTCGAAGAGCGACGCGAGCTCCTTCTGTAACGCTGCCCAATGGGGCTCGTTAACTTGATCGGGCCATTCGACGACCGCGATGAAGTCCAAGTCACTGAAGTAACCCGACTCCAGATCTTGCGCCCAATCGCTCCGGGTGTGACTGCCGAAGAGGACGAGCATCTCCATGTCCGCGCGCGACTTGATCAAAGCCAACGCGGCTTCGACCTGCTCGAGCTTCGGCACGGGGAGATGGCTTAGGGTCGTCTTCAACGGTCGTCACATTAGCACGCCGCGGTGGGCATTCGCTCCCGGTCTTTCTGGGCCGTTGTCTCGCCGTCTCGGCGTTTCCGCGGCAGAAAGAACAAACCAAAAAACGTGGCTTACGACGTGAGAGGACGACGGAACCCACGCTCACCAACCCCTTTGCCCCGGAGGCGCTCCTTCGGCAAGCGTCATTTGACTGCCAAAACGGGCGTTCTCGTGGCATGTAGAGGCCGCCATGCCGCTCGTGTACCTGAAAGACGTCGAAGCCTTCTTCTTTTGGGGTGACGGAGCGGTGCCGCGCGTGCTCACCCGCTTGGAGCAGCTTGGTGAGGTGTGCTCCGCCACGCTGATGACCCCTGAGGGATTGCGCGCAGCGCAGGGACTCAAGCTGCCGCTGTTCGATACGACGGCCATGCTCGCCGTCGTTCCGTCGACGGACTTGGATGATTTGCCGCCCTCCGTCGCCATTTGGGTGCTCGCGAGCAAGCTTGCCATGGATCTCGTTGCGCGCGAGCACGTGGTTCCCACCGTCACGCGGCGCGGTGAGCGCCTCGAGGCACGCTGGGCTGCTGCGTTGGTGGGGAGCGATGATGCTGCGAAGGTTTCTGCGCTCGCCAAAAGCATGCCGCCTGCCGCGCATGCCGTTCCGGTGTCGGGAGATGCCTCCGGAGCAGTGTGGGCCCCAGACGCGCTTCTGCGGGCGTACCTCGACGGTGTTGTCGACGCGCTGATGCGGATGACCCGTGGTGCGCCTTCGGTGCCTTCGGTGCCTTCGGTGCCTTCGAGGCGGAAGGGTGCAGGCGCGAACACGGATCGAGCGACGTCGAACTCATGGGCAGCGCGTTGGCGCACCGCGCTCGAGAGTCCTGACCGTAGCTTCGAAACGGCGGGCTTCGCGGAGCGCTCGCTTGCTGACGAACTCGGGCGTTGGAGCGAGCCCGCATTGGGCGCTCGCGATCGCCTGCGCGCGTGTTTTCGTCTCGAGCTACCGTCGAAGGAGGGCGAACCCTTCGTGTTGCGGTTCCTCCTTCAATCACCGGAAGATCCGAGTCTGCTCGTGGCTGCGTCCGATGTTTGGAATACGAAAGGGCGCAGCCTTGCGCGGTTCGGTCGTGCCTTTCGCGATCCCCAAGAGTCACTGCTCGAGGCACTGGGGCGTTCCGCGCGTCTCTTTCCGCCCCTCGGGCGCTCCCTCGAGAACGCGCGACCCGAGTCGGTGGAGCTCGATCCCGCTGCGGCATGGACGTTTCTCAGTGAGGGCGCTTCTGCACTCGCCGAAGCGGGTTTCGGCGTCATCGTGCCCGGTGAGCTGACTTCCGCGGGGCAGCGTCGACTTCGATTGCGCATGCGCGTGGGTGGCAGCAGCAAAAAAGTCGCAGGTGTCGTCGACGGTGCTGCGGGGCTCGCCCTCGGTGAGTTGCTTCAGGTGGACTGGGAAGCCATCATCGGCGATCAGCCGCTGACGAAGCGCGAGCTCGACGCGCTTGCCAAGCAGAAGGCATCGCTGGTGCAGTTCCGCGGTGAGTGGGTGGCGATCGATCGGAGTGAGCTCGGTGACATCCAGCAGCGCTTGGCAGGTGGCCCATCGCGCATCTCGAGCCGTGAGGCGCTTCGAGCGGTGCTGGCTGGCGAAGCGAAGCAGGATGGTTTGTCCGTCGCGGTGACGGCCACCGGCGCACTCGCGGATCTCGTCGAGCGGCTCCGAAGTGGCGGAGCCAAGGAAAGCTGCGCTCCTCGCTCACTCAAAGCAACGCTCCGCCCCTATCAAGCACGCGGGCTCGATTGGCTCGTCACCATGGGTTCGCTCGGTTTGGGCGCGTGCCTCGCCGACGACATGGGGTTGGGCAAGACCATGCAGCTGCTTGCGTTCCTTTTGCGACGCAAAGAGGAAGCGCCGAAAGACGCGCGTCCAGCACTGCTCGTGGCTCCCACGTCCGTCGTCGGAAACTGGGAACGCGAGCTCGAACGCTTCGCGCCATCCCTCCGCGTCGTGCGTCATTATGGCACCTCCCGTGCGCGCACAGCGAGCGACATTCCACACCAAGTCGGAACCTTGGTGCTGACGACCTATGGGCTCTTGCGTCGCGACTCCGAGCTCTTGGCGAACGTCGACTGGTCCGTCGTCGCCATCGACGAAGCGCAGAACATCAAGAACTCGGCTTCGGCGACGGCGCATGCGGCCCGCGCGCTCCGCGCGAGTCATCGCTTCGCCCTGACGGGTACGCCCGTCGAGAATCGCCTCGCGGAGTTGTGGTCAATCCTCGAGTTCGCGAACCCGGGGTTGCTCGGATCCCTCGAGGCCTTTCGTCGGGATTTCGCCGTGCCCATCGAACGTTACGGCAACGAGGAAGCCTCGACGAGACTTCGCCGCATCGTAGGATCGTTCATTCTCCGGCGGCTCAAGAGCGATCCGCACATCATCCAAGATCTACCGCCAAAGAACGAGATGAAGGTCTTTTGCACGTTGACGCGCGAGCAGGCAAGCCTGTACAAAGCCGTGGTCGACGAGGAGCTGCAGCGGATCGAGAGCTCTGACGGCATTTCACGGCGAGGTCGCGTGCTCGCGCTGCTCACGTTCAGCAAACAGATCTGCAATCACCCGGCGCAATATCTCGGTGAGCGTGGCCCCTTGGCGAAGCGTTCGGGCAAGCTTGCGCGTATCACGGAGATGCTCGAAGAGGCCGTGTCCGCAGGCGACAAGGCCCTCGTGTTCACTCAGTTTCGCGAGATGGGGGACATGCTCGTCGAGCACCTGGGTGCGAACCTGGGCTGCGAGGTCGTGTTTCTCCACGGTGGCACCTCGAAGCAAGCTCGCGACGAGATGGTGCGTCGCTTCCAAGACGAACCGCGAGGTCCACGCATTTTCATTCTATCCGTCAAGGCGGGCGGCACCGGTCTCAACCTGACTGCGGCCAATCACGTCTTTCACTACGACCGATGGTGGAACCCCGCCGTCGAGGATCAAGCGACGGATCGCGCCTATCGCATCGGTCAGAAGCGCGCCGTGCAGGTTCACAAGTTCGTGTGTGCGGGCAGCGTCGAGGAGAAAATCGATCGCTTGCTCGAACAAAAGCGCGACTTGGCCTCGAAGATTGTCGGCTCGGGCGAACAATGGATCACGGAGCTCGACGGTCGTGAACTCCGTGAGCTCTTCTCGCTGTCCGACGGCATGGTGACGGAAGGTGACGACGAAGACGTCGGTTCCACGGATCCGCCGAGACCCCAAGCTAGGACGCGCTCGACGCGCTCGACGCGCACCTCGCGTGCTCGAAACGAGGTGCGCCCATGAGGCGCAGGCACAACACCAGTTGGTACCCATCGGCACCGAAGAAGCCACCGCCAGAACGAGGGATCCGCATCAAGAAGATTGGAACGACTTGGTGGGGCCAACGCTGGGTCGAGGCACTCGAGGGCGTCCTTTCGGGAGATTCGGGTCGGCTCGCGCGAGGGCGAACCTATGCACGGGCAGGGCGTACTCATGATCTCGTGGTGAAGGGCGGCAAGATCACGGCCAAGGTCACGGGCTCGCGCGCGGCGCCGTACAAGATCATCATCGAGGTCACGTCACTCGACGAATCCGTTTGGAAGCAGGCCATCGCCAACATGGCCGAGAAGGCGCAGTTCTCCGCGGAGCTCCTCGTCGGTCAGATGCCATTGGCCATCGACGACGCCTTTCGCGCGACGGGGACGAGTCTGTTTCCAGTTCGACGTGCGGACTTGAAGACGAGCTGCTCCTGCCCCGACTGGGGCGATCCGTGCAAACACGTCGCGGCCGCTCATTACGTGCTCGGGGAGGCCCTCAATCGCGATCCGTTCTTGCTCTTCGAGCTGCGCGGGAAAACCAAAGCGAGCGTGCTCGAAGCGCTCCGTGCTGCTCGTTCTTTAGCGGAGCCCGTCGCGGCGACGGCCGCTCCGGAAATCGCGCTGGCGACGGCCGCACTCCCGAAAGCCGCAACCTCGAAAGCCGCACTCCCGAAAGCCGCACTCCCGAAAGCCGCAACCTCGAAAGCCGCAACCTCGAAAGCCGCAACCTCGAAAGCCGCAATCCCGACAGGAAAGGGCAAGACGAAGCAACCGAACGCGCCCGTGAACCACGACGTGCCAACGGTGACGCTCGGTGAGTTGAAGGCTACGGAGTACGACAAGCCCCGTGAGGCCTTGCCTGCGTTGCAATTCAGCTTCGAGCAACCGGTGAGGCACGGCGCGGTGCTGAGGCAACTCGGTGCGCCCGCGGCATGGCAAGGTGAGGCGAGTCCGGCGGATCTCCTCGAACCCCTCGTGCGCGCTGCTGCCGAAACGGCGCGTCGCATCGCGATGGCAGATTCGACTGACGCACCCGAGGTGGCAATCTCGATGCCGAAGCGCAAGCGCTCGGTGAGGAAAGATGCGGGCAAGGGGCGGAGCATCGACTAGACGCGCCTTGCGTTCGACGGGCTTCTTCGCGGCCTCGCCCGTTGGGTTTCCGCCCGACTGACGTCAGCTTCCGCGGCACGGTGGCGACTATTCTTTGCGGGGGCGTTCGAGATCCGTGCCGACGCGTAGTTGATCGAGATACTCGCGGTACACGAAGGAGCGGTCACGTTTCTTGTCCGTGGTCGCCGCCAGGACATTCGCGGCCATGAGAAGCTCGATTGCGCGCCCAGCGGTGGGCTTCGTCGTTCCAACGAGTTTCATGACGGACGCAGTGGTGACTATGGGATGACGAGGTAAAAGCTCGAATAATCGTAGGGCAACGAGAGACATACCGGGGTGGCCGAGCACCCGAATCCGATCAGCAGAGATGAGTGTGAATAGTTCACGAGCAGCCGTGACTGCTTCGTCAGCGATGGTCGCCACGCCGTCCAGGAAGAAGTCGAGCCACGCTTCCCAATCGCCGTTGCTGCGCACGTCGTTGAGGCGTCGGTAATACTCTTCTCGATGTCTCTTGAAATACAAACTCAAATACAGGAGCGGCTGCTTCAGCACATTCCAGTGTTCGAGAAGCAGTGTCACGAGTAACCGTCCGATGCGCCCGTTGCCATCGAGGTAGGGGTGGATCGTCTCGAATTGTACGTGGATGAGTCCAGCCCGTACGAGTGAGGGAAGCGGATCGTCCGCGTGTATGTACTTTTCGAGTGAGCTGAGCACTTCGCCGAGCGCGTCGGGTGGGGGGGGACATACGCCGCGTTGCCTGGTCGGGTGCCGCCAATCCAGTTCTGGCTGCGCCTGACTTCGCCTGGTTGCTTCTCCGCTCCTCGAACACCACGCATGAGGCGTTGATGGATCTCGTTCAACAAACGGATCGAGAGCGGCAGTCCCTTTGGATCGGCGAGTGTGTCCCGCGCATACGTGAGTGCCTCGAGGTAATTGCAGACTTCCTCCACGTCGCCATTGGGTGTGACGTCGATCGCGTGCCCTTTTTCGGCTTCGAACGCGAGTAGATCGACGAGGGTTGCCTGGGTTCCTTCAATCTGCGACGAAAGGACAGCTTCCTTGCGCACGAAGGCATAGATGAACCAATCCAGACACGGCACCATCTCGCCTGCCAACTCCAGCCGGACGAGGGCCTGCTCAGCGTGTCGGAGTCGCTCGGCGCGCTTCGCATCAATGACGATGGGCGGATCCGATGGTGGCAGGGCATTCGGGATGAAGGCCGCTACCTCTTCTCCGCCTGGGTTCGTTCGGTCGTATCGCCCTGTGATTCTCTTGGCCATGGATGATCCCAGGTGATGTCCTTGCGTTCGGTCAAAGTGGCGAGGGATCTACATTGACCGAGCCATGACGCTAGTAAAGGATTCTTTACTAGCGTCTACGGTTAGTAAAGTCCGCGTTACCAGGGATAAGTCATCGTTTTGACTTGAGTTTCCTCAAAAGTGGCCCCGTCAGTCAACTCCGGCCCCCTAACCTCACGAGCTTGCGCCACGCCAGCGCGCCCCAAGCCTGCATCTGCACCGGCAGCAGCAAAAGTCCCGTCCCCGTCTCAGTCTCAGTCCCCGTCTCAGTCTCAGTCTCAGTCCCCGTCTCAGTCTCAGTCCCTGTTCCAGCAAGCTGAGTCGCTTCAGCGGGGGACCGGCTTGCAGATTAGTGCTGCGCAACTTCGCCAAGCTTGGACGTTCGTCGGTGCTTGGGCGCACGCTTTGAGCCCCGTGCCTATCGCGCGGAGCTTCGCGCCGCAGGCGTGCTGCTTCCACGCGGTGTGAAGCAAGAGGCCTTGTATTTGAGCCCCCGCACGATCCGGCTCGGAATCGGTGGAGGGAGGACTACGAGGCTCACCGCGAGCCACATCATCAATCTTTCCTGCGGCGCGCTGAGCGCGGAGCTCTCTCGCGTATCGTTCGAAAAAGACGCGACGCGCGGACGGTTGACTGTGCGTAATCGACGCGTTGTGCAACCGATAACAGTACCACTCGGAGGGTTCGAACCACACGCGACAGATCTCCGCGAGACGCAGTTGCAGGTCGATGTCCTCGGCACTTTCGAAGTATTCACGTTTGGCTCCGACCGCTTCGAGATACTCACGGCGCACTGCAAACGTGCAGAAGTGGCTTCTGGTGACGCCTTCGAGCAACTCCTGTGTGATCTCTTCGGCTTGCGTGTCGTCACTCAATAGCAGGGCCACCTTGCGACCGCTTGCATCCATGCTGGAGATTGCGCCGCAAACTGCGCCATATTCCGGGTGTCGATTCAAGTAGTCGAGCTGTTGCATGATCCGACCCGGTGGATATACGTCGTCCGAGTCACATTGCAGGATGACTTTCCCGCGGGCGTTGGCAAAGGCCGTATTCCATGCAGCAGATACACCTCGGCCTGCACCCGCGAGCAGTTTGACGCGAGGATCTCGGAACTGCTCCACGACGGCGCGCGATCAATCCACCGATGCGTCGTCCACCACTACGACTTCCAGGTCAACCCCCCGTTGGTCGAGAATCGACGTGATTGCTTCTCGTGTATACCGTTCAGTGTTGCGCATCGGCATGAGAACTGAAACGCTCACCATGGAGTTTGTGCGGAAGTAGCATTGACCTAGAGAGTGTGTCAACAGAGCTCGACAACCGATTGTTACGATTCCACGGAGTTGTCTTCGATGTCGCGTGGTTGCCCGATATACGGAGCGATTTCACAGGAGCGAACGCGACTCGCGCCGAATCAAGATGTGAGATTCTCGGTTTGGAGACAAGGTGCGTCGAGAGCACTCACCTTCTAGGACCGCACATCGAGCATTCAAGAGTACAACGTGCTCGCTTGGGCAAGTCAGGGTGGCGTGTTAGAACGTGCCCTCCGTTTGCTTGCCCCAGCGGCGAGATATCGAAAGCGTCTTCTGTTGATTCCACGAGTTATGAGAACGCTCTCTGCGACCCGCCGAGGCGGTGTGCGTGGCCGTACAATCGCCGGAGCGAGCTGGACTGCTTTTGGCTACGGCATTCAGCAGATCCTCCGACTGGGTAGCAATCTGATCCTCACTCGCCTCTTGGTACCCGAAGCATTCGGGTTGATGGCGCTTGCGAGCATCTTCGTTGCAGGCTTGGAGATGCTTTCGGACGTCGGCGTTGGTCCGGCCATCATTCAGAGCTCGCGAGGCGACGAACAGCGATTCCTCGATACTGCCTGGACGATCCAAGTCATTCGTGGGTTCTTCTTGTTCGTCGTCGCTATCGCCATTGCGTGGCCCGCAGGTTGGATTTACGCCCAACCTCGGTTGCCCGCGCTCGTCGTCGCGATTGGCGCTGGTATCGTCGTAAGAGGGTTTGCTCCGACGCGGATCCATTCTTTGAATCGCCGTGTGGCGTTGGCGCGTCTCACGATCGTAGAGATTGGGGTTCAGTGTCTCACGATTGGGGTGATGGCATTATGTGCCTGGGTGATGCACTCGGTCTGGGCGCTCGTCATCGGCGTCGTGGTTGGCGATATCGCAAAAGTTGGCCTGAGTTATCTCCTCCTTCCTGGCAAGCGTCATCGGTTTGTCGTCGATTGCGACGCCGTGCACGAGATCCTTCGGATCGGGCGTTGGATTGTCTTTAGTACCGCGGTGACGTTCGTTGCCGGCAACATCGACCGTCTCACCCTCGGTCGCCTCCTTCCGATCCGCGAGCTCGGTATCTACGGAGTAGCGCTCAATTTCGTGACCGCTTTCTCGAGTCTTGGACGCAGCGTCGGGAGTCGCGTCCTCTTCCCAGTGCTGGCCGAGACGGTACGTGATACTCCGGAGAAGATGTACACACGACTACGCAAAGCGCGGTTCGTGTGGATCATCTCAACGACGCTCGGCTTTCTCGGCTTCGTCGTTGCCGGTGACGGGCTGATTCGAGTCTTATATCGTCATGACTATCACGATGCCGGTTGGATGCTGAGCATTCTGTCAATTGGTGGCATTGCCGGCGTGGTGAACCAAGCTGCAGGTATCGTGTGGCCGTCCATTGGCGAATTTCGCACGATCACCATCCTTATGCTGCTCCAAATCTCGCTGATGTGGGCTGCGATGTTGCTCGGTACGACGTTCTTCGGCGTCGTCGGTTTCGTTGCCGGCTGTGCTTCGGTCGAGTTTCTCATGTACCCCGTGCAAGCGATGTTGCTTGCCCGACGAAAGCTCTGGCAGCCCGAGATTGATCTTCCCGTCCTCGCCGTGGCGTTCATCGCCAGCGCGACAGTGTTCTTTGCTCGTTGAACCGCAGCGAGTGCCTTTCGTGATCACTGCACCGGCACCGGCACCGGCATCGGCATCGGCACCAGCATCGGCACCGGCACCAGCATCAGCATCAGCATCAGCATCGGCATCAGCACCAGCACCAGCATCGGCATCAGCACCGGCATCGGCACCAGTCCCCGTCACGGTCCCAGTCCCCGTCTCAGTCCCAGTCCCCGTCACGGTCCCAGTCCCAGTCCCAGTCCCGCAAAACGCCGTCGCGGCCCGGCAAAAAGCCGTGGCCGCGACGCACCAACAAAAAAACAGCTTTCTTCGACTATTCCGTCGGTTCGACGATGTCGGGACGACCAAGCACCTTGTTCACGAGGCGGCGGGATTGCGCGGTTACCTCGCGGCGCACGAAGGGGAGGCCTGCGTTGCGCACGCCTTCGAGTTCGTGCTGCAGGAACCACTTGATGCGTGAGAGCTTCGACGCGTGCGTCGAGGTGCTAGATTGCAGCACACCGAGCATCTTGCCGATCTCGGCGAGGGCTTCGAGCGTGTAGCCCATTTGCGCTTCCGTGTGCATCGCGGTCACGTTGCAGCGAAGGCGCTCCTTGCCCTTCGGCACACCGGGCGACACGAAGGGGATCATGATGACGCCCGCGCCGTGGAACAGGTAGGCCGCGAAGCGCATCGTGAGCTCCTCGTCGTTCAGGAAGATGGGAGTGATGTGCGTGTTGCTGTCGCCCAGGTTAAACCCTAGGGAGAGCAGCCCTTCGCGGAAGCGCTTGCCGTTGTCTTGCAGGCGCTTCATCAGCGTCGTGTCGTGTTCGATGATGTCGAGCGCGACGAGGGCTGCCTCGACCTGCGCGAGGGGCAGGGACGCGGAGAAGACGAAGCTGCGCGCGCTCACCTTCACGTAGTCGACCAGCGTCTTGTCGGCGCAGAGGAAGCCGCCTACGGTGCCGAAGGACTTCGAGAAGGTGCCGATCAAGAGATCGACCTGCCCCATGACCTTGTTCATCTCACACACACCGCGACCCGTGGGGCCGAGGGCGCCGAGGCCGTGTGCGTCGTCGAGCATGACGACGGCGCCGTGCTTCTTCGCGACGGCAATCATGTCTGCGAGGGGCGCCATGTCGCCGTCGACGCTGTAGAGCCCTTCGATGACGACCATCTTCTTCGGGTTCGCGGCGCCGGCGAGGGTCTTGTCGAGGTTCGCGACGTCGTTGTGCTTGAAGAAGCGGATCTCGAGATCTTCCGACTGACCCTTGGCGAGCAGCGCGCCATCGATGATCGCGGCGTGGCTCAGCTTGTCGAGGACGACCGTGGTTTCGTCGTCGAGGAACGCCTGCATCGTGCCGACGATGAACTGGTAGCCCGTCGTGAACACGGTGCAGCCGCCGTAGCCGAGCCAGTGCGCCAAGCGCTCTTCGAGGAGATTGTGACGCACCGTCGTCGCTTGCGGTCGCGCACTGCCGAGACCCGTGCCGAAGTGACGCGTGCCCGCGCAGGCTGCCTCGATGAGCCGCTTGTCTTGGGAGAGACCGAGGTAGTCGTTGGACGTGTAGTTGATGTAACTGCCGTCACCCACGCCCACGCGCGGTCCGATATTCTCGAATGGCCGGAAGTAAGGGTACGCTTTGAGGCGCTTCGCTTTGTCGACGCGACCTAGGATTTCCGTCGTTTTGTCATGCAACCAAGACATGGGGGTCTAACCTCTTGGGCTACTTGCTCGCGCTTGCAACGCGCAAGCGGTTGGTGTGAACCGCGAGTTCGGGATCTCGTGCGAGCATGGTGCGAGCATTCGTCGCAGGAACTTCGTGGAGTTCGAGCCTACCTTACAACCGCGCAAAACGCCGCAACCCATTCACTCGTCGTCGCGGTAATTCCACCGAACGTGGTAGGACCAATTGCGTCTTCGGGGGGAAGGAGTTCCGTCGCGCTCCAATCCTCGCCGGAAAAGTGCACGCGCACGTCGGGAAAGTCGAGGAAACGTCCGTGCAGGTGGTGGTGCGCTTTGTAAAACGTTTCTTTGACGACGAAGATGGCCCGCGGCGCCGGCGCGTCGTCGACTTCACCTGGTAGAGCCACGTGATTGAGGACGTCCTTCGGCAAGGGCTGGTTCGGCTCCAGATCGACGCCAAGGGACGCGTATCGCTCGCTTCGCGCGAGCACGACGACCACGAGCCCGTCCGAGTGCGCAATGCTGCCGACGAAGCCTTCGGGCCACAACGGCTCGCGCCTTCCGCCGTGCAGAATGGCGCAACTTGGGCCACCTTGCTCAGCGAGCAAGCGTCGCGCAAGCTCGCGTGACGCGAGGCACTCGAAGACGCGCTTCGGGACCGCGCGCGCGATGAGCGCTGCCTCTTCGGGAAAGCGATTCGCGTGTTCGGCCAAGACCCGTTTGGCGTCCGCGCCGCTTCGGATCTTGGCGATGGCCAGACTTACACCCCTGGGCAGCCGCGCTCGAAGCCGTGTCTCGATGGGGAGCGCGTCTTCGGCGGGTCCGAAGTAGTCCACGTCAGTCGCCGTCGCGACGGTGGCACCCGGAGCCAGTGGGGAGGTCAAGCGGTCAGAGGGAGAGTTGCTCGCGCTGCGTGAACAGGCGCATCAAGTCGTCGCCGAAGAGCATGCCGCGATCCACCGTGAGAACCTGGCCCTTGACGCCATCGAGCAGACCGCTGCAAAGCGACAGGATGACCTTGGCCACCTCGTCCTCCTTGAGCATCTCGAAGCCGGGCGGCGCGAGCTTGCCGAGGAACTCGAAGAGCGAATCCCCGAACATCTCGCGGGTGGATTGGGTGTCGAGGGCCGCCGCGCGCACGACGTTGATGTTCACGTTGTCGTTGCGCAGGCGATAGCTCGCGTATTTGACCAAGGTCTCGAGCACGGCCTTGGATGCAGCCACGAACTCGTAGCCGGGGTTGAAACTGTCGGGTCCCGGTGAGGACGTCGCTACGACGTAACGCGGGTACTTCCCGAAGATCTCTTTCATCTTCTGGAGGTACGCGAAGGTGGGCCACGAAGAGTACGAGATGCTTCGCAACAGGGCCCGCTCGGTCATCGATTCGAAATCCGGCACGACGACGGAGCCCGCGACGTTACTGATGAAGACGTCGACGGCTCCGAAGCGTCCCTTGATTTCCTTGAGCAAGTTGAGCGTGTCGTCGGCTTCCGCGACGTCTGCCTGAACGATGAGGGGCGCTTTTGCGCCGACCGCGGCAAACTTGCCCCTCACTTCGTCCTCGTCGGCGTTACCCCAGCGATAGGTAATAACGGTCGATGCTCCGATTTTTGCAAACGCGAGAGCGGTTGCGAGCCCGATGCCTCTCGTGCCTCCGGTCACAAGCACGGTCTTTTCACTGTAGGACTGGATCATCGCTTAGCTCCTCAAAATACGTCGAATCGAATACGGCTCTCGTGGATCGGAATGGCTGTCGCTGCTTGCTCGATCGCGGCGGGATTACTTCCCGTCGCGCTCCTCTACGGTCTTGTGGAACAGATCGATGAGACCGTCGATGTTGGTCAGCTGGTTCAGCTCCGCGCGGGGAACCTTCACCTTGAGCTCACGCATGGAGCGGCTCACCACCTCGACCAGATCGAGACTGTTGGCGCCATAGTCCTTCATGGACTTGCTGGTGTCGATGCTGTCGACATCCAAGTCGTCCACGGCGTCGCTCAGGTGCTTCTTGATTACGCCCCAAATCTCGTCACGCGTCATTGTCCATTCTCCTTAGTTGTTTTCACGTCAAAAAGTCCGAGAGCTTGCCGACAAGGCTTCGCGTCGGAACGGTCGAATTTCGATCAGAGCCCCACTCGTTCACGTTCGCCGTAGAGGCGCATCATGTTGTCGTAGAAGGGCGCGCCGTGGTCCACGGAGACCACCTGGCCTTGAACTGCGTCCATGAGGCCCGAGGTGAGGGCCAAGATGGCGCTCGCGACTTCTTCCACCGTCACGAACATCGACGGATTCGAAGCGCTCGATGAAGGGGATGCACTCCGGGCCCATCGTGGCCGCGAGGGACTCCGTGCGAACCAGCGCCGCGCGCACGACGTTCACGTGCACGCCCTCCGGCCCGAGCCGGAACGCCAAGTAACGGCACAGGGTCTCCATGACGGACTTGGACGAAGCCACGAAGTCGTAGTTCGCGGTGTACTTGTCGGGGCCGATGCTCGAGAGACCGAGGACGTACTTCGGATACTGGCCGAAGACGGTCTTGATCTGCTTGGTGTACTCGACCATCGGCCACACGCTGTAGTCGATGCTGCGGAGCAGCGCGCGCTTCTGGTAATCGTCCATGTTCTTGACGATCTGCGCGAAGGCGACGTTCGAGATGAAGACGTCCACGGCGGAGTGAGTCTTCTTGATCTCCTCGAGCAGCGACGTCGTGTCTTCCGGCGAGCCCGCGTCTGCCTCGGCGATGTTCGGCTTCGGCGCGCCGGCGACTTCGAAGGCCTTGTAGATGGCGTCTTCGTCCGCGCTACCCCACTTGTGCGTGAGAGTGACGTGGGCGCCCAACTTGCCGTAGGCGAGGCCCGTTGCAAGCCCGATCCCGCGAGTGCCACCCGTGATGAGCACCACCTTGCCGCGGTAGTCGTTGATCCCAAGCTGGGTCATTGCGTCATTCAACATAGTCTCTCTCGATTCTGGCTAAGATGTCACTCTGCGAGAAGGTGATCTGGTGCATCATCGATTCGATGGTGCGGCTCTCTTCGAAGGCCTTGCGTCGACCGAGGCTCAAGGTGCGCTTGAGCAGCTCGAGGGAGCGGCGGGGTTTGTCGGCGATTTGCATCGCCAAATCTCGGCCTTGGCGAGCACCTGAGCGCGGGGCAAGGCGTAGTTGATGCCGCCGCGCGCGCCGAGCTCGCTGCCTTTACGGAACTCCCCGGTGTAGAGCATCTCGTGGGCAACGGCGCGGGAGAGGGCATGCTCGAGGAGCTGGGTGATCCCCATGCCCGGCGTGAAGCCCATGTTCATGAAGCTTGCACCGTAGCGGCTCTCTTTGGCGACGATGATGATGTCCGCCGCGAACCCGAGGGCGAGACCGCCGCCCGTCGCGTGACCTTCCATCGCAGCGATGGTCGGCACGGGGACGTCGAGTAGCGACTTCGTGAGCACGATGTCCGTCGGCGGGATCTCTCCGCGCGCCAGGCGTCCGAGCATTTCCCGTGAAGCGCCGGCGGCGAACACGTCCGTGAGCCCCTTCAGGATCACGACTTTCGCGTTCGCGACGTCTGCCACGCCGTCAAGACATTCACGCAGCTCTTCGACGAAGCGTTCGGAGAACGCGTTGCGGTTCTCTTCGTCGCGCATCGACACGCGCGCGATGCCGCTCTCGTCCGTCGAAAGCGTTACGATCCGCGAAGGGTCCGATAGCACCGAGGTCATGGTGTTTGCCTCACGAGTCCGATTGACCCGGCAGAATTCCGTAGTCCCGGAAGGCCACGACGTCCGCACGCACTTCGGGACGTCGGAGTAGCTCGACGAGCAAGTCGCGCCCCTCCGCCATCGCGGCCACGATGTCCACCGGGCTCAGCGCACGAGCGTGTTGCTTGAGCGCAACCACGCCGCGCGGATGAAGTCGCACGAGGGTGCGTAAGGTGCGTTTCAGGGTCGATTCAACGCGGTCTTCGGGGACCAACTGGTCCACGAGTCCCTTCGTATTTGCTTCCCCGGCCTTCCAAGTTGCCTGGGTGATGGCCCATCGTTTCGCTTGGTGCAAGCCCAATCGCTCGCCCAGGACGGGGAGGATCATCGCTGGAACGAGGCCCAAGACCAGCTCCGGCAAGCCAAAGCTGGCCTCCTCGGTCGCGAGGACCAGAATCGCAGGCCGAAAGCAACCCCGTGCCGCCGCCCTGCGCGGGTCCCTCGACGAGGGCCACCGTGATGGCGCGGGCTTCGAGAATGGTTTGTAGAACCGCGGTAAAGTCGCGGGTCGCGTCTTCCCACGACGGAGCGGACGTCGAAGTCGCGGACGTCGAAGTCGCGGACGTCGCGGCAGACGCGGCTGCGGCCGAGGTCACTGACGGCGCGGTTTCGCCTGTTTCCAGCTGGATTTCGTCCAGATCCATGCCCAGGCAGAAACACTCCCGAGTGCCGCGCAGCACGACGACCCGGACCGTTTCATCGGCCAGAGTCGTCGTGAGCTCGTTGAGCAGTCGTGCAATGCCCTCGCGTCCGAGTCTCGGTGGAACACGGAGCACCGCGACGGCTGCGGCGGGATCAGGTGAAGGCATAGTCTCGGTAGTAGTCACCAATGCCGCGCAGCACGAGGAGGTGCTTGTCGCGGTAGTATTGGTCATACCAGTGGTCGAGCAGGGTCAGATCGGGGACGAAGCTCTGCACGCCCACGTGTTCGTCGCGGATGTGCTCGATCATCTCGTACTCGTCGACCGTGAGCGGCCTTCGGGCATCGAGTAGCGCCCCGAGGTTGGCCTGCTTGGCTGCGTCACGCGCGCCCGGACCCAGGATTGCGCTGTAGAACTGGGCGCAAGAGCCGGAGCCGTAGGCGAAGATGCCGAGACGGTCGCCGGGGTTCACCTCGGGATCCGAATCGAGCAGTCCGAGGAGCCCGATGAAGGTGCTCGCGCCGTAGGTGGCGCCCATTCGTCGATTGTGACGAACGGCGGGGAGCGTCTTCTTCTGGTAGTGCGCCTTGGTTTCCTTGTTGGTCAACTCCGTGTAGGCGTTGAGCAGCGCGCGATGGGCTCGGTACGTCATTCCCGCGAAGGGCGTGTGATAGAGCATGCGCACGAAGTGCTTGTCGAAGTCGATGGGTTCGCCAACGACCTTCAAGTAGTTCTCGTACGCACCCTCGACGGCCTGCAGATAGGCGAAGAGGCTCGTCTCGCTGTTGCCCGTCTCGAGACGCATGTTCGGACGAATGACGTCGCTGACCTCGTGTGCGTAAACGCCGGCGCGACCCGTCTCGTACCGAAGGACCTTCGGATCCGTCGATAGGAGAATGGCCGCGGCGCCTGCGCCGCACACGGGTTCCCAGGACTCGTTCAGGGTGAGCGTGGTTTGATCCGTGCTCACGATGAGGGCCTTGCGGCCACGAGCCACGGGCGACACGAGCCACGCCTTCGCGAGCTCGAGGGCGCCCGTCGCGGCGAAGCACGCGTGCTTGACCTCGAGGTTCAGGCAGTCCGATGGCAAGCGCAGGAAGTGGTGAACCCAGGAGCTCACGGGCTTCTCCTGATCGACACTGCTTTCGGTGCCGACCAACAGGA
This sequence comes from Polyangiaceae bacterium, assembly GCA_049840955.1. Taxonomy (GTDB): domain Bacteria; phylum Myxococcota_A; class Polyangia; order Polyangiales; family Polyangiaceae; genus FEN-1139. The sequence goes on along the minus strand of JASGIX010000066.1, from coordinate 9,313 downwards.
GCCCGATGCTCTTTCGATCCTCTTCGCTGAGCAGCGGCTCGGCGGCGTTGACGCCGAGGGTCACGGCGTCTTCCCAGGGCGGGTTGACGCTGCGCTCGTCGATCATCAAATCCGAGCAAGTCCGTTCTGCATCGAGGCCCCGCGCCTTGCAGAGCTCACGAATGGGGAGGGATAGACTTCCCGGATAGACGCGGAGCTTCTCGATACCGATATCGGGATACGTCATGTTGCGTGCTCGAGGCCTCCGGTGAGCGTCAGTTCCTGGCCATTGATGAAGCCTGCGGCATCCGACGCCAAGTAGACGCACATCTGCGAAATCTCGCGAACGTCACCGAAGCGCTGCAGCGGGCAGTACTTCAGCCAGAACTCGCGATTGGCTTGGCTCAGCCCTTCGCGCACCATGTCCGTGTCGAAGAGACCGAGCATCAAGACGTTGCTGCGGACGTTCTTCGGACCGTATTCCTTGGCGAGACCACGGGAGAGCCCGAGGAGACCCGCCTTGGCGGCGCAGTAACCGATTTGGCCGCTGATGCCGTAGGTGGCGATGGACGAGACGTGAATGAAACTGCCCCCGCCGTTGGCGAGGAAGTGGGGCAGCACCGCGCGGACCATGAAGAACGAACCCGTCAGGTTCGTCTCGATGACCTCGTTCCAGTCCTCGTCGGACATGCTCATCGCCATGCCGGGACGGTTGATCCCGGCGTTGTTGACGAGCACGGTGATGTCGTCGAAGTCCATCGAGATTCGATCGACCACCTCGTCGACTTTCGCCGAGGAGCGGACGTCGAGCTCGTAGGCCTTCACCTTGACGTTCGGTGCGAGCGCTTGGGCTTCGGCTTCGACCTCTTTGGCCAATTCCGGCTTGGTGACGTACGTGAAGGCGACGTTGTGTCCCGCCTTCGCGGCGTCGAGCACGATGGCTTTGCCGATCCCGCGGGAGCCGCCTGTTACTAGGAATGTCATCGAGTTTTCAGGTCTCCCAGCGCTTGAAGAGGCTCACGGCGTTGATGCCGCCGAAGCCGAAGGAGTTCTTCATGAAGATCTTGACGTCGTGATCGACGGCGCGACCGTTACAAACGTCGAGATCGATCGCCGGATCGAGCTCTTCGATGTTGATCGAGGGGTGGAGCTTGCCGTGCTTCATCTGTTGGATGGCAGCGACGGTCTCGACCGTTGCAGCTGCCCAGCAGACGTGGCCGAGCATGCTCTTCGTCGCGTTGACCTTGAGCTTGTAAGCGTGGTCACCGAAGACGTTCTTGATCGAGCGGATCTCGGTGAAATCGCCCAAGTGGGTGCTCGTGGCGTGCATGTTGACGTAGTCGACCTGCTCGGGTGCGACGCCGCAGCGCTTGAGGAGGCGCTTCATCAGCCGCGTCTGTCCCTCTTCGGAGGGCGAGGGCAGGTGGTTGGCGTCCGCGTTCGACTCACTGCCGAGCACCTCGGCGTGGATGTGTGCGCCGCGTCGCTGCGCACTCTCCAGAGTCTCGACGACGAGCACCGCGCCGCCATGGGCGGGCACGAAGCCTTCACGCTTCGTATCGAAGGGACGGCATGCCTTGTAGGGCGCCTCGTTGAAGCTCTGGTAGCTGATGGCGCCGAGTAGGGCCATTGCGTGCAGATCCATCGGGGCCATGTCGAGGGCCGAGCCGACGATGAGCACGCGCTCGTAGTCATGGGCAAGGAGTTCGTCGATGGCGCAACGAAGGGCGATGTTGCCGCTCGCGCAGGCGCCGCCCACGGTGTAGATGGGGCCGCGTGCGCCGACCAGCTCCGAGCAGATGGCGGCGTGGTCGGTGTCGAGGTTGTGCAGCGCGAGCATCCCGTCGATGTACTCGGGTTCCTCGTCGTACTGCGTGCGGTTGATGAAGTTGTAGTTGCTGTTGATGTTGTGACCGGCAACGATGACGCCGGTTTGATCCATATCGACGGTCTTGCCGACGAGGCCGGCTTCGCGCCAGGCTTCGGCTGCGAGCAGCAAGCTGAGTCGAGTCGAGAAGGGCGCGCGAGAGATGAGCTTCTTCAGCCGCTTGAACATCTCCTTCTCGAGGAGGGGTTCGAAGGTGGCAAGCTTCTTCTTGACGTCGTACTCCGAAAGGTCGGCACCGACTTTGGAGTAGCACTTCGACGTGTCGAAGAACTTCCAGGGTCCAATGGCGGATTTTCCGGCGATCAGATTTGCGTAGAAGTCATCGAGCGTGTCCCCGAGAGGGGTGTTGACGCTCATGCCAGTGATTACGATGCGCTTATTGGACAAAGTAGACCTCTTGCAACGATAACGATACGATTCTGCCCTGCTTGATGATTTGACCTGCGGCGGTTGCCGTCATTCCATCCTCGTCGAGGATGCTGGCTTGCAACGTGATGACGTCGCCGGGGCCCAGGGGTTCTAGGTATTGGGCGTAAAGGATTTTAAGGGCGCGCACGTCTGCGGGCTTCGTGTCGGCCGTAAGCTCGACGCTTCCTTGCGTGATGAAGCCTGCGAGGCAGAGGGCCAGTTGTCCCATGGATTCGACCTGAAGGACCCCGGGGTAGACCGGGTGCGTGGGGAAGTGCCCGGCAAAGATCGGATCGTTCACGGCCAAGGTGCGATGCCCCTCGATTCGCCGATTCTCGAGATCGACGAGGCTTATGCCATCCACGAAGCGCATGGGCGGACGATGCGCGATGAGGCGCTCGACCTCGGGAATGCCGTAGGCGACCTTCGTCCCGGTTCCTTCTGGACAGATGGGCTTTTTACGGAGATTGCGCAGGAGCTTCTGAGTTTCGTCGTCGTATTCGAACATGCCTCACGCTCCCTGAGCGACGCATTCGGTGACCTGGGTGCGCTGCCCGAGGGTTCCGACGAGTGACCTGAAGTGACCACCGAAGTCTTCGGCGGCGTCGGTCTTGTACTTCTTGTTGTTGCGCCAGCGCTTCTGGAGCAGGTTGTAGAGCACGCCGCGGGGACCGACCTCGATGAAGATCGCGTCGGAGTGACGGTTCGCGATGGCATCGATCTGCGAACGCCACCGCACGGGGCTGTAGACGTGACGGGCGAGGAGCTCTTGGAACGTCTTGGCGGTCGGGTTGTCGACGAAGTCGCCGAGGACGTTCGAGAGGTACGGACGGAAGGGCGCGCGGAACGGCGCTGCGTTCAGGTAGGGCTCGAGCGCGACCGACGCGGGACGGAACACCGACGTATGCATCGGGATCTGCCGTTCGATTGGCGTCGGCGTCACGGCGAAGTCTTCCTCCGCGATGCGCATGGCCTCTTCGACTGCAGGCGTTTCACCCGCGATGACGAACTGCGACGGTGAGTTGAGATTCGCCGGCTCGACCACACCCTTGGCGCGCGCCTTCGTGAGGATTTCCTCGACCATCTCTTCGTCGACGGGGAAGAGCGCTGCCATCATGCCGCGAGGTCCCTCGTCGTAGACCCGACCGCGTGCATCCACCAAGCGGAGTGCATCCTCGAAGGCGAGGGCACCGATGTGAACCAGGTGATTGAACTCACCGAGGCTGAGCCCGAGGGAGAGCTCGGACTTGATGCCGTGGTTCTCGAGGGCGCACAGGTGAAGATGCGTCGTGAGGAACACGCCCACTTGGACGTTTCGGTTCTTCTCGAAGAGGCTCTCGTCGCCCTCGCGATAAATCTTCGCGAGATCCCGACCCAGAATCGATGACGCCGACTCGATCACGTTGCGCGCCTCGGGCCAAACCTCCGAGACTCGATCGAGCATCCCGACGTATCGAGAGCTCTGGCCAGGAAACATGAATACATGGGTCATAGGGGGGTCCGATTCGGTGAGAGACGAGAGGTGTCTGGTGAGGCTCTTCTATCCCGAGCTTGACGGTGCAGTGCGAAGCTCCATGTAGGTCTGGTCGTTCGAGGTGGAGCAATCCGTTTGCCGCGAAGTATTCCAATCGGCGCCTACTCAGAATCGACCTCACCGGAAATTCCGGACCATACATAGCGGGAGACAACGGGCGATTGTCAAGTTGACTCGACGAGTCAAGACGCGTTCCCGTGAGGCCATGTCCTACCGCCTCGCCGCGCACGTGCACGTGTTTAGCGAAGTCCGAGGTGCGTAGCGTTTGTCGCACGTTCGCGATCGGCCCTAAAACGAGCCGATCCGCAACTGGTTTAGCAAGATCGCTCCTGCTCCGTCCATCCACAAGCCGATATGCCTGCGCCGGAGTCGAGCGGCCGGGACGCGCGTCGTCAGTTGCGCTTCGGCAATGGCGTGGCGGCGCAAGGATTCGACTTGTTTGCCGGCTCGGCCGAGAGCGGACGCGCGTAGAGCGCGAGCAATGCACCACGGGCTTCGTCCGCAGGCGCCTCGATTTCGCGCGCGCGCCGTTCGACGTAATCGACGAAGTTTTGCTTCTCGGTTGCGTCGTAATATTGCGCGTACGCGCCGTCGCCCGAGAGCAGATCGCTCGCGATGTAATTGGTCGGCCAGATCACGTACCCGTTCGTAATCTCACGATCGACCTGGCCCGCCAATTCTGCAATCTTGTCCGCGCGATTGCCGGCGCGGGCTTCGGAATTGTCGAGCACGATGGGCGGACGGATCGTCAGACAAATGCGCCCCTTCGGTTGCACGAGCCCGCGCAGGATGTTGGCCGCGTCGTTACGCGCGCGGTCCTTCGATGCGTTCTTCGTGCTCGCGCCAAGAACCGCCGCAGCCTTGAAGACGTCGCAGGGTTCGATCTCGTACGAGACGGCAATTGGCGCGACGTAAAACGGCGTGGTCGAAACGGTACCGCGTTCGTACGCGAGCAGCAGCATGCGAAGCAGCGCAGGCTCCGTTCTATCGACGCCATCTTTCGTGCGTCCCGCACGCTGCGCAATCCACACGGGCTCTCCACCCGTGATCGTGCTGCGAACGTACTCCGATAGCTTGAGGGAATGCTCGAACAGCTCCTTTCCCTTCAAATCGCGCTGAACGACGACGGCTTTGCAGAGCCGATAAAACGGCGTAAGCCAAGTGGACTGAAGGAGGTTCGCGCCGATGATGACGTGCGGGATCGGCTTTCTGCGGCGCAGTAGCTCACCGTTCAAAAGTGCAGAGTCGAGAAAGATGTCGCGATGATTCGAGATGTAGAGGCACGCGGGTAGATCCGCGAAATGCTCCGTGCCGCGAACCTCGGTGCGCTGTGACGTCGCGTCGAGAATGAGCTGCAAAAGCTCAGCGCCGAGGCAGCGTTGAAACTCGGTCTCGGTTTGCGCAAGCGACGCAGCTTCGAGCAACGACTCGGCGCGATCTTTAGCGAAGACGCGGACGAGGCGGAGGAACCGGGGCTCCTTGAGCAGAGACGCAATCGCCTGCTGCACGGACATGTCGATACTCAGGCCGTACGTGCCCTTGCTTCGACCGCTGCAAGACGCGGAAGCGATAGGAGTGGAGCTCACGGGTTGGGAGGTCTCGGAGGTCATCTCGACGTCACGTGTGGATGTTTACCGATGCACTCGAAGCGCGAGCGCACGGGTGCCAGCAAGAGTCGCTGTCGAGCATGCTACAGCCATGCGAAGCGCCCCCTGGCAAGCAAGTTCGAGGTTGGCCCAGCGAACGATCCGACAGTGACGGCAATTTCGCCGGCGTTACGAACCCGGGGCGTCCATCATCCCACACGGGAAAGTCCTGGTTGAACCAGTGACAGGGACTGGGACTGGGACTGGGACTGGGACTGGGAGCGGGAAGCAGCTGTCAGCTCTCAGCTGTCAGGTCGGAGACCTGGGACTGAAAGCTGAAAGCTGAAAGCTGATAGCCGAAAGCTGATGCAGTCACCGTCACGGTCACACTCACCGATCCTGTCTCTGTCTCTGTCTCTGTGCTTGTGGCCGTCTCGTTCGAAATCAGGCTGTGCATTCCTTTTGGCGCACTTTTCTTGCCGCCGCCGATGAGATGCGGCGGCGGGATCGCTTTGCGGCGTCACGAAAAGATGCGCCGAGAGGGAGGTCATGCACAGCCTGATTTCGAACCAACTCTTGAACGAAGCAACGGCAATCATCGCGAGCGCGCGGCCGCTCGTTACGGCAATCGAACGACGCGATCGCGATTTGGGAAACCAAATCCGTCGAGCGCTGAACAGCGTGGTTCTGAATATCGCGGAGGGATTCGGCAGCCGTGGAGGAAACGCGCGCATCCGTTTCGAATCGGCGCACGGTTCACTGTCGGAGGTGCGCGCGGCATTGAGCGCCGCGGTCGCTTGGCAGTACGTAAAACAACGCGACGTCGACGCGCTTAGCCAAAGACTGCACTCGCTGGGAGCGAGGCTGTTCGGGCTCATGCGACGCTGAAGACAGGGACAGGGACTGGGACAGGGACAGGGACTGGGACTGTACCGGTGCGGATGCCGATGCCGGTGCCGGTGCGGATGCCGATGCCGGTGCGGTTGCCGATGCCGATGCCGGTGCCGATGCCGGTGCCGATGCCGGTGCCGGTGCCGGTGCCGATGCCGATGCCGGTGCCGGTGCGGTTGCAGGTTACCGTCGCGCAAGCCCGTACAAACGCCCGCCAACGGCGTGGAGCTGCGAAAGCACGTCGGTGGTTCTGGATTCGTCGAGGTAACCCCAGGCGACGGCGAGTTCGAGCGCGACGCGCGCTTCGCTGAGGGAGCCGTGTGCGCTCTGAAACCGCAGGCGCGCGTTGCCCGCTTGCGTGCCAAATCCCTCGGCTGCATTGAGCGCAATGCTGCTCAGCGCGCGTCGCGTTTGCGACGCAAGATCGCGATCGCGTCGAGCTATGACATCGACCAAAGGTCGCGCTTGCGTAACGATGCCCATGATCTGTTGGAGAAGCTGGTTGCGAAGTGGTGTGTGCATGACCATCCCCCGGCGCAGCTTGCGTGCCGCCACAGGAGCATCAACCTCCGTAAGTCATCGGCGGCGGCGAGGAAGGTGCGCCGAAAGGCCATGCACACGACACTTCGCATGCGACTGAACCAGCATCAGCCGCAGCACCAGCATCAGCCGCAGCATCAGTTGCCGGTGCGGTTGCCGGTGCGGTTGCCGGTGCGGTTGCAGGTGCCGGTGCGGTTGCCGATGCCGGTGCGGTTGCAGGTGCCGGTGCGGTTGCAGGTGCCGATGCCGGTGCCGATGCCGATGCCGATGCCGATGCCGATGCCGATGCCGATGCCGTCGATGTTTCCCTTCGACGTCAAACGCGTTTCGTTTGGCAAAAATCACCGGAAAATAAGCACATCTGTGGTCAGGCTGGCCTGGTCGCACCGGGGGCGACGAACTATCCTATGTCATGGCCACTCAACGCAATCTCGTGGGGTTCGCATGCAACGTGGCACGTGGCGGCGCCGCGCGCGTCGGAGGCGGCGCGTGCAGTGGGGAGCTTCGTCGCGGGTTCGTGTTCGCGCAGCGGGTTGCGTTGCTGCTAGAGCTGTGCGCGAGCATCGGCGCGATCGGCTGTCACCGTGAGGACGCGGCGCGAAAGCTGGAAAGTCGCGCGTCGGCGCGCTCTGCGCCACAGGACGCGGAGCAAAGCTGCGCGATTACGGTGTTTGCGGCGAGCAGCTTGCGCGACGTCACTGTCGATTTGGCGACAGAGTTTCGCAAGACTCATCCCGGTTGCACCGTCACACAGAATTACGCCGCGTCGAACAAACTCGGGCTGCAGATCGAAGCGGGCGCAAAATTCGACGTGTTTTTGTCCGCAGCGGCGGCCCCAGTCGAGCGGACCATTGCGGCAGGCAAGGCCGACGGCGCGACGAAGCGCGCGCTATTTTCGAATCAGTTGGCAGTCATTGCGCATCGGGGCGAACCCCGAAGCTTGTCGTCCGTGTGCGATCTTGGGGGCGCGTCCGTGTCGCACGTTGCAATAGGGCAACCCGACGCGGTTCCTGCGGGCATTTACGCCCGCGACTATCTCTCGCGCTTCGGCTGCAAGGACCCGCGCACCGCGAAGCAGCGCTTCGCCTTCGAACTCGTGGAAGACAAGCTCCTTCCGATGCCGGAAGTTCGCGCGGTCGTCGCGGTCGTCGCTCGTCAACCGGGGACGTGGGGTTTCGTATACAAGACCGACGTGATGGCTTCGAAGGACGTGGAATCGAAGCTGCTCATCGAAGGCCCCCTCGCGCCGTCAATCGCCTATTACGGTGTGCTTCGACCTTCCGCTTCCCCGGATGCGAAGGCGTTCATGGCGCTCATGACGCACAAAGAAGGGCAGAGCGTGCTCCTCAAGTACGGGTTCGTCATAGGAGCGTCGTAGGGCATGGCGTGGCTCGACGTCACGACCCGTTCTCTTGGGGTCGCATTTCTGGCGACGCTCCTCACGTTGTGCGTCGCGACGCCACTCGGTTACGTCCTTTCGCGTCGGGACTTCTGGGGCAAGCGGCTCGTCTCCGCGCTCGGAATGTTGCCCCTCGTGCTTCCTCCGACCGCGGTTGGAACCTTGCTCCTCGCGCTGCTTGCCGAAAATGGTCCGTTCGGCGCGACCACGATGGGGTTCGATCTCGGCGTCCTGTTCACGTGGAAGGCAGCGGTGATCGCGTCGGCGGTGATGTCCTTTCCCCTGGTGCTCCGTACGACGCGGCTCACCTTCGACGGCATCGATCCACGGCTCGAGGGCATGGCGCAATCCCTAGGTCACACTCCCCTCGCGTCCATCGCGAAGGTGACGTTGCCATTGGCGAAGCGCGGGCTCGTTGCCGCCGCAATCCTCGGGTTCTTGCGAGCTCTCGGTGAGTACGGCGCGACCGCGATGATTGCGGGCAATATTCCCGGAAAGACTCAGACCATCGCACTTGCCATCGAGTCGGCGCAAGCGGCCGGTCACGTCGAGGAAGCATTGGTGCTCACCGTGCTCGCGGTTGCGCTCGGTGTGTCGTGTCTGGTCCTCTCGGAGCATCTCTTGGACGAGAGTCCCCGTCGTGGCGCTCGGCGCGTCCAATCCGATCCCGTCGGGTTACCGTTTGGCGCAAAGCCCATGACGCGGACCAACGTGGAAACATGACCTTTCCCGAGATCCATCTGCGTGCGAACTGGCACCGTCATGGGTTCACCCTCGACGTCGAGTTTGCGACGAAGAGCCGCGTACTCGGGATCGTCGGCCCTTCGGGGAGCGGCAAGAGCAGCATCATCGACGTCGTTTCGGGACGCGCAGGTTCAATCGACGCCGAGCTTCGCGTGGGCGACGAGCTCTGGCACTCGAAGTCGAAGCGGATCCACCGTAGACCGGATCGGCGCGGGCTCGGGCTGATGCCCCAGGACGGCCTTCTGTTTCCCCATCTCGACGTGCGCGGGAATCTCTTGTTTGGAGCACATCGTGGCTCCGGCGACGCGTCGAGTTCCGTCGAAGCCATGGCCTCTCGTCTCGGG
>JASGIX010000065.1:0-118450 GCA_049840955.1 Polyangiaceae bacterium | reverse complement strand
TTAGGCTCAGTTACGTATTGCTAAGGTTAATAGGGAAACACGATAGAATCCGAACAGCACCTATCGTGGCGCGCGGTGGACGGGTGGTGGTCGTCGATCCGCGGCGCAGCGAATCGGCGCGCAAGGCGAGCGAACACATCTCGATTCGGCCAGGCAGCGACGCGGCATGGTTGCTCGCGATCGCGCACGGTGCTGTTCGAGGAGAAGCTCGTCGCGTTAGGGCGCTTGAGCGCGTTCGTCGATCGACTCAAGCGAGGGCCGAGCAGGCGTGTCGCGCATTCACTCCTGAGCGCGTGGCAGCCTTCACGGGCATCGCGCCGGAGACCACGCGTCGCATCGCGCGCGAGTTTGCCCAGGCCGATCGCGCAGCTTGCTACGGCCGCATCGGCACCACGTGTCAGCGCTTTGGTTCGCTCGCGAGCTACGCCGTCGATCTGGTCAACATCCTCACGGGCAATCTCGATCGCGAAGGTGGCGCCATGTTCGCGCGCCCGGCAGCGCTGCGAGGCAACAACCGTCGCGAGGATGCGGTCGGCGGTCCGGGTTTGCGCTTCGGCACGCGTAAGAGCCGCGTCAAACAGCTTCCTTACATGTTCGGCGAGTTTCCGGTCGCCACCTTTGGCCGATGGAATCCTGACTGCGGGCGCAGGGCAAATCCGGCGCGATGCTGACAATCGCCGGAAATCCCGTGTCGAGTGCGCCAGGGGTGCAGCGCTTGGCGGAGGCCTTCGCGGCGCTCGAGTTCATGGTTTCGGTCGACTTCTATCTGAACGAGACCACGCGCTTTGCACACATCATTTTGCCGCCGCCCGCGCCGCTCGAGAAAGACACCTACGATTTGGCGCTCTATCAGCTCGCGGTGCGCAACGTGGCCAAGTATTCGGTGGCGGCCATTGAGCGCGCGAACGGGCAGCCTGCGGAGTGGGAATCCTGGCGACGCTCGCCAAGGGCATGCTCGGCATGGGCCACATGAATCTCAAGAAGCGCGGACGATTTCGTGCTCGCGCAGGTGACGCGGGAAGGAGATCGGCGATGGTGGCCGCTTCGCAGGGCTCACCGCGGAAGAAGCGCTGGCCGCACTCGGCACGAGGCCGGGACCCGAGCGCGTGCTCGACTTGCTGCTGCGCACGGGTCCGTTCGGGGACGGCTTTGGCCGCGTGCCGGATGGCTTGTCGTTGGCGAAGTTGCGCGACCAGCCGCACGGGATCGACCTCGTGCACTGACCGGAGCTTCCCGGCATTTTGCGCACCCCAGGGGCGCGTATCGATGTGGCGCCATCGATGCTGCTCGACGACTTGCCGCGTTTGCTCAACGCCCTCGACGAGGTACCGCCGGAGCTTGCGCTCATCGGGCGACGCCAGCTCCGCAACAACAACTCCTGGATGCACAACCTGCCCGCGCTCGCCAAAGGCAAGGCGCGCTGCACGCTCTTGATCCGCATCCCGGGAAGATGCCGCACGCCTGAACCTGAAGGAGGGTGCGCGAGCCCGTGTCAGCAGCGACAGCGGCAGCTTCGAGGCCGAGGTTCACGTCAGTGATGAGATGCGGGTCGGGGTGATTTCGTTGCCCCACGGCTTTGGCCACGATGTGGAGGGAGCCCGCTTACGGGTGGCGAGCGCGCAGCCTGGAAGCAATGTGAACCTCGTACTCGATCCGTCATTCCTTGATGGAATCAGCGGAAATGCAGCGTTTAATGGCGTTCCTGTACGTGTTACCGCCGTGAGCGGTTGACCGCCTGTCACCCTACAGAAGCCGCGAGAGACACATCGCCGACTACCTGCACCGCATGCAACGTGTGCGTCACCGAGATCCCAGGGCGCGTAGACACGCGTATATGGGTACTGTAGAAGTTGCACGAGCACGGTGATGGCGAAGTCTCCTCCTCGAAATGACGATCCGCGTGCCGAACGCGGAGATTCTCAACAAGGCACATACGTCGAGGTCCTCGGGACCCCGCGGCGTCGTAAGCGCGGCTCTCCATCCGCTCCTCCCAAGGAAGCGGTGCGTGCTGAAGTGACGGCTCGCGCGGGTGACGAAGCCCGGGCGCAACCGACCAAGCGCGAGAGCGTGCGGCCATCGGCGGTGCCTGCAGAGCAGATTCGCTTGCCATCGGGTGCCGTGGCGTACGTCCTCACCGGCGCTGCCGCGCTCCTCGCGTACGCACGGGCTGACGCGCGAAGAGCAGTCCCCGCCTTCCTCCGAGCTTCAACTCGATGCGCCAGCTTGGGTGGAGAGCGGTCCCACCGATCGCAACTTCCCACCGCGGGCCACGGGCTTCACAGCGCCGCGGCAGATTCGCGAGGTCGTTCCGCGTCGCATCGAGAGCGAGCGCGACGAGTCAGACCGCGCGTCGTTGCCGCACGCCGAGGCACGGCAGTCGCGCGTTCAGAACGTGCGCGAATCGACGCGTCCCCGCGCATCGGCGGAGAGGGAATCGAGTATCCCCTCTGAGTCCACGCGGCCACGCGCCATCATCGACTGTATTCCAGATGAGACAACACAGGCCCGAGCACGCATGAGCGCTGTGCAGGCCTCCTTGGCGTTGGCGACGCGTTCCGAACGTCCGCCGGCGCTGTCGTCGCCAGCATCAGCGCCGGCGCCCTCGGGCGCTTCGGTTTTGGACGCGAAACCACAGCTGGTTTCTGACCCGCCGGAAGCGCGAAAGACGTCCTGGCCGCTCGTCGGAGCCGTGGCTGTCCTCTGCTCGATCATTTCGGCGGCGGGCGTGGTGGCGTTCCGAGGAGGCTCAAGAAAGCACCATGGTCGCAGGTAGCACGATCGAGGCGCCTCGGGTGGCGAATGCGGTATCGCCAGTGAGTGCGGCCGTGCCTGCGCAACGGACCCAAGCGCCAGCAGAAGTGCCGGCCGCGCCGACCTCGCCAGCGGTCTCGCCGCTGCCGGCCGTCGAGCAGTTGCCCTCCGTCGCGTTGAACACACCCGAACCGAGCGCACCGGCCGCCAACGAAGTCGCGCCGATCGCGGCTGCGCAGCCAGTCGAAGCGGCAACCGCGGCGCAACTCGCACCGTCGCAGGACCCGCTTGCGCCCGCGGTCAGCGCTCCCCTGGCTCCCGCGCCGACGGAGGCTCCGGCGGTTCGACATGCGCGCGCCCCTTCTCCGTCGCAACCGTTGGCCGCGTCCTCCGGCGCTGCGACCGGCGCGACGCCCGCGGCGCCTGAAGTTCTCGCGCTGCCGCCAACGGGTTTGACGCCTGCCGATACGAAGGCTGTGCTGACGCAGCTTGCCGACGACGAACGCGCCACGGCAGCCGCGGATGAACAGAAGCGCGAGGAAGAACGCAAGCTGCCCTCGACGGCGCGCCTCAAAGCGCCTTCGGTGCGCATCGAAGCGTCGCGCATCGCGGCGGCGCTGAAGAAGGCGAGCCAAGAGGCGGTTGCCCGCGTGCACGAGGAGCAAGCCCCGGCGGCGCCCAAGGCCGAGTCCAAGCCGGCCGACAACCTGCCCGACAATCCGTTCTGAACCGGCGCGCTCAGCGGCGCGCAATCGGCGGAAAACGGAACGAGGTCTCGCCTTCGATTGCAGCCAGCGGCACGCGGTGGAGATGGCGTTTGTACTCGGCGTAGAGGCGCCAATCCGCACCGACCAGGGCATGCGCCCGTTCGATCGCACGCGGTAACACGTCGGCTTCGGCGGTGGCCTCGTCCACGACGCGCTCGGTGCTGGCGCGGCTGCCACCCACGCGCACGCCTGCCAGTAGCATCTCGCTCAGCGTGGCCAGGGGGATGCGATGCGAAAGCAACGCGTACATGCCCGGATGCAATGGATAGCCGAGCGCGAGCTCCGGAAAACACAGATAGCCGCGGTCGGCCCGCATCACGCGAAAGTCTTGGCTCAGCCCGATCATCCCGCCGATGCCGAAGGCGTGACCATTGATCGCCGCACAGCTGGGGACGGGAAACGACAGCAAACGTGCGCACAAGCGCGTAGCGCGATCGACGATGTCCGCGGCGACATCTGGTGCAGCGAGCGCCGCTGGATCGAAGCCGGTCGAGTAGTACTTGCCTTCACCGGTGATCACGAAAGCCGCGTCGCTCGTGTCGCGTTCGATTTCGTCGAGGGCGGCTTCGAGCGCGTCGAGCATCGGCGTGTTGATGAGGTTTTCGTGGGCGCACATGCGCACGATCCACACGGATTGCTGGCGTTCGAGGACGACGAGGGGCGAGGTCACGCGTGCGGTGTAGCTTCGCCGCGTGCGATTGCCAAAAGCGCGTCGGCGACCAGCGCGGGCGCGGTGATGGGCGCGTCGTGATCGGCTTCGATCGACGAAAAAGGCGTGCCTTCGCGCAGCAGGCGTTCGCGGCCGTGCGCGCAAGGGAAGGTCTCCGGCGTGGCCCGACAGAACAAGTGGTGACGAGGTAGCACCAGCGCCGCAGGATGCTCGAGCACGAGCGGATCCAGCGAGGGGCCGATGGGCGTCGGACCGAGGCGTGGATTGATCCATGCTGCGTCTTCAGCGCTGAGCGTTTCGCTGGCTGACATCGGCTTTGGCGGCAACCAAAGGTCGCGCGCCAGGGCAGGGGGAGTCATGCCTTGCAGAGCTTTTGGCTGTAGGTCGATGGCGCGTTCGCCGTGACGCGCGATCGGTGCGTCGAGAAAGACGAGGCGCGACAGCCGCGCATGACAAAGCTGGCTCGCAGCCGCGATCACAAGTCCCCCCTGACTGTGGCCCACCAAGATTACGCGCGACAAATCTTCGAGCTCGATGAAGCGCGCCGTCGATTCCGCCCATTGCGCGAGGGAAACGTCTTTGACGGTCGTCGCTCGATGCTCGCCGAAGCCCGGCAAGCTCGGTGCGAACGTGCGATGGCCCTGCGCTTCGAGCAGCGGTCGCAAGCGAGCAAAGCTCCAGCCCGCGCGAAACGCGCCGTGCACCAAGACGAATGTCGCGCGCTCAGTCATCGAGCACGATCTGCATGTATTCGCGGCCCGCCCGACCTGCGTATTTGGTGAGATCGAGGTGCTCGGAAAGGGCGCTGATCTGCTTCTGATAGTCAGGATGCTGCGTCATCGACTCGTAGGCCGCGACATCGTCGAACCAGCGCAGGTTCGTGAAGTGCGTCTTGTCCTCGAGGCTGCGGACGAGCTTTCGCCCGCGAAAGCCCGGTGCGGCCTTCATGAAATCGAGGAAGATGCGCGACTGCTCGACGTAGGCGTCGGCGCTCTCGTGTTCGTCTTTGGTCCAAGCCTGGCTGACGACGATGATCATGGCGGCACCCTTGCACGGGCCAGCCGGGCTGCCAATGGTGCGACGTCAGCGCGCAGCGTGGAGGTCGATCGCGAGCATGGCGACGCCGTTTTCGTCAAAATCGGCGGCGAGGCCTGCGCTGCTCTCGACGTTCAGCACCGGCGTTTGCTGAGCTGCAGGCGCTTGTACCTGCGCTTCGGTCTCGCGGATCACGGCCAGCATGTCGTGCATGATGGGATCGCTCTCGGCCAGCGGCGCGAGCGAAGCCACCAAGAACAGCTGCGCTTCGGCGATCCGCCCGAGGCTGCCTTCGGGCGAGCGAAATGAAGCTTTGCGCGTCATGTCGTCCGTTTGTTGCGGCAACCATTCGCTGACTTGTCCGTCGGCCGATACGAAGACGAGCCGCATGTACGCATTCGAAGCGCTCTGAACTGCGATGACCAACGCGTCCTCGGTGTGCAGTCGTTCCCCCGGGCAAAGTGGTTTGCGCTCGGGCCCGTCCTCGACCGAGAGCGAGACTTCGAGTTGATGAGCGTGGCCACGTTGGGAACACGCGTTTGCAGCGATGGACGAGTGCTGCGTGATGGCCGCTGGATGTTGCGCTCCGGCACAGCCCCACACGCTCGCGACCCATAGCGATGACAGCCAGGTTCTACGCATCGAAGTCATCTTCGAGGGGCGAACTCGGTGTGCCTATAGCCTCGCGCCTGACCCATTCGCCCGCTTTGGCGCGACTCCGTTCAGAACCCACTTGCGGCGCCCGCCGTGAGATTTGCTTGCAGAAGTCGCGGCGCTCGACGTAATTCACGTTTCTGTGAAAACGCCGCTGAGGGGGCTGCCGTGACGCTGATCGCGAAGACGTACTGGGGTGGTGCGCCTTTCAATTTCCGCAAGAAGCCGGACGCGCAGGTCGAACCGCTGGTCTTGAAAGCGGCTGATTTTCGCGAGTTTTCTGGCTTGTACTGGACGCCGGTCAACACGCCGCGTCCGTCGATTGCCGTCGTGTGCATGCACCCACGCGTCGACTTCACGCGCCACTACACGTTCCCGCGCTTGCTCGAGAATGGGATTGGTTGTTTTGGCGCCAATACGCGCAACCCCAACAACGACACCGACACCATTCACGAGGACATCATCCTCGACGTGAACGAGTGCGTACGCTTCCTCAAGAATCACCGCGGCGTTCAGAAGGTGATCCTCATCGGAAACTCAGGCGGTGGGTCACTCAACGCATTCTTTCAAGCGCAGGCGCTGAAGACACCGAAAGAGCGTTTTCCGACGACTCCAGGGGGGCTGCTTACGAAGCTGCAAACGAGCGACATGGTCGCCGCGGATGGCCTCGTGTATCTGTCGGCGCATCGCGGCGAAGGACAGATCATGAATGAGTGCATCGACCCCTCGTTGGTCGATGAGCATGATCCGTTGGCAACCGATGCGTCGCTCGACATGTACGCGCCGGAAAACGGCTTCAAGCCCGCGCCGAACTGGAGCGCGTATGCGCCGGACTTCGTGGCCCGCTATCGCGAAGCACAGCTTGCGCGCGTGCGCCGCTTGGATGCCCGCGCACGCGAGTACATCGGCGACGTGGAGCGAGCACGCGAACTCACGATGACCGACCTGCATCGTGGCGCGAGCGTTCGCAAGCAGCAGGAGATCGAGCGCCGCAAGTACTTGCAGCGCGTGATGATCATCTATCGCACGATGGCGAACCTTCACTACGTCGACAATCAGCTCGACCCGTCGGCACGCGAATACGGTTCGTTGTTGAGTGAGCGTCCGGACCTGATGAACATGCAGCTGATCGGCTTCGGTCGCATCGCGACGCCACATGCTTGGCTGTCGACGTGGTCCGGCTTGTCGAGTCGCGCGGACTTGATCGCGAACCTGCGCGAAATCGCCACGCCAACGCTCGTCGTCAACGCGGGGCGCGATCGCGAGATTTATCCGAACACGGATGCCAAGCCGATCTACGAAGCCGTCGCGGCGCGCGACAAGACGTTTGTCGACATGCCGATGGCGCGCCACTACTTCGAGGGCGACTTCGGCCAGAAGGAAGCGCCGGACGTCGAGGCGTTGATGGACCGCGTGATCCCCTGGATCAAGGAGCGTTTTGCGTCATGAGCCTGTCGCGACATCCGTGCACGCAAGGCTGGGCTTTTCCGCCGGAAAACCGCAAACAAGACCTCGGTCACGGCGTACGGCGCGTCAACCTGCGCGAACTCTGCGCCCGGCCAGGACGCTTCGAACATCACTTGATGATCGTCGCGCAGATCGGCTGCACACAGATTGAAGTCCCTACGGCGAGTGAACCGCTCGCCTTTGCGCATATCAACTTGTCGGATGAGTACGTGGTGGCTTTGCCCACCGGGCACACGTTGGTGGACAGCGTTCCGTTTCGCGTCTTCATCGGTGACATCGCGAGCGGCGAAGACGTGCTGCGCCTGAATCATCGCGTGCTCGACATGGTGCTGCATCCGTACGGCTACTTGCACTGGCCCGGACGCGTGCGGCCGCCTTACGCGGCACCCATGATGCCGCCGGGGATGCGTCGCACGGGCCTGGCCGTGGCGCTCGTGGCCAATGAGCGTACGCCGCCGCCGAGCGATCGCGCGCTGTGGGTGGGCCAAGGGCTCGAAGAGGGCGCGAAAGTCAGCGGCGCGCGCGACGTGCCCGTACTGCTCGCAGATTTACGTAAAGAAGCAGCGCGCGTGGTGGCTCGTATCGGCGAGACGCGCTGGGAACTCTTGGTGGATGCACAGGAAGTGCAGCCTGCGCGCGGCGGTTATCTGCTGGTGCTCGAAGCAGATCCCGAGAGCGACTTCTTCGCGACGAACCTGATCTTCATCGCCGAAGGAGCGAAGCTCGATGCACGTGGCGTGCGGCGCGCGCTCTTGATGTGGTCGCCAACGCAAGCCCCGGATGCGCCTCCGCCGAGTTGGGATCGCATTCCCGATGCGCCGTTCTGGCCTCTGCCGCAGGCGGGGACGCTGCCTCTGCCAGTTGCGGTCGACGGTTTGCGCATCGATGCGCACGACGACGCGCGCGTTCGCGTTCATGTTGGCAACGCGACTCGTGACGTGCCTCGTTATTGGCTCGCGCGGCTGTTGTTCCGCGTCGCGCTGCACGGCTATCGACTCGGGTACGAGGAGACCTACGAAGGATTCTTCGTCGATGACACGGACGGCATCTATCGCGTCGGACTGCGCGGCGCGGGCCACGTCACGATGACGCTCGCGGCACTCAAACACTTCGTCGAACACGCATATCGCGCCGTCGCGCCTGCGGGTTACAGCGAAGAGCTCGTGCCCTGAACGCGCGTCGACTCCGTAAAACGGGCCTTCATCAACGCGCGATCACCAGGCCGTCCAACCGCCGTCGACGGTGACGACCGATCCCGTCACGTAGCTCGATGCGGGTGCCGCGAGATAGATGACCGCGCTCTCGAGCTCCCCCGGTCGACCCAGCCGATCCATCGGACAAAACTGGCGCATACGCGCTTGCTGCTCGTCGGCGACATCGCCGACTTTGGGATCGATCGTCATTTCCGTGGGGAAATAGGCGGGCGCGAGCGCGTTGACGCGAATGCCATAACGGGCCCATTCGACCGCAAGATGACGGGCGAGGTTGTTCACGCCGCCCTTGGCCGCTGCGTAGCCGACGGCGCGGTGCACGCCGTTGCCGCCTTGTCCCATCACGGACGAGATGAACATGATCGAACCGCCGCTCTTGCGCGCGATCATGCGCTGCGCCGCAGCCTGCGCGATCTCGAAGCTCGCGGTGAGATCGAGCGCGATGCAGTCATCCCATTTGTCCTTGCCGTGGGCTTCGGCGCGACCGAGCGGTGCGATGCCCGCGCCATGCACGGCGATGTCGACGGGGCCGAGCTCCCGCTCCGTGAGGTCGAATGCGGCTTCGATTTGCTCGCGCTTGGTCACGTCGGCCGGGGCGACGAGGGCGCGCACCGACAGCTGCTCGATGTCGCGGGCGAGCGTCTCCAGCCGTTCACGACGACGTGCCACGAGCGCCACGTTTGCCCCGGCTTTGGCCAACGCGCGTGCCGCCTCCGCAGACAACCCGCTGGACGCTCCCGTCACCAACGCGACCTTACCCTTGAGCCCAAACAACGAATCGAGGTGCGACATGCGCGCAGGTTAGCATTCAGCTCTCTCAGCTGCGCTTGTGTGACGACGTGCGCGGTGTTTTCGCCTCACGTTTTCTCTCGTACGCGAGCATCCATTGGCCCGAAAATGAAGCTCGGACAGTCCCGCGCCGGGGGGCGCTCTGTCGTCGTTCATCGCTACGCGACCTTCGCCCATCGAGAGCCCATGCGCACACGGATTGCCATCGTCGTTTCGAGCTTGTTCGCGCTGTTGCCCGCCGCTTTCGCTTCGGCCGATACGGCAGACGAGCTCATCGATCGCGCGCGCTACGCGGCGCAAGCAGACGGCGGCATGGGTTCAGAGCCGCTCGCCATTCGATCGAACAAAGTCAAAGGCTCGCACTCGGTGCGCATGAACGTGAAGCTGCACGACGGCGAGTGCATCATCGCCATCGCTGCTGGGCCTGACGACGTTAGCGACGCGCAGCTCTCGATTCGCGGCGCCGAAGGATTGTGGATCGACGACAACGAGCCGGGCTCGGTCGCGAAGATTCACTACTGCGCGAGCAGCGATGAACGCGTTCAGTTTCGTGCTCGGGCAGCGGGCGGTGAAAAGACGCTGCTCGCAGTGGGGGCGTGGCCGCTCGATGCGACACGTGCGCGCCCACGCCAAGCCGTTTCGCCGGTGGTGATCACGGTTTCTTCGGCAACGCCTGCCGCAGACGCGCCTGCACCGGTGGCGACGCCAGCACCCGCGGCGCAGGCGCTGCCGGAACGTCTCGAATCGTTGGCCGCGAAGGAAGCTTCGGACCTGAGCGCTGTATCGCGCGCCAAGAGCGAACACTTGAAACCAGGTGATTCGCGGGCGCGTGAGCTCGGCCTCAACGTCGCCCAGTGTTATCGCTTCCTCGCGGTGGCGGACGACGCCGTCACCAACATCGTGCTCAAGCTCCACGACGCTGCGGGCCACGAGGTCGCGCAAAGCAAGAGCGACGGCAAGACCGCGTTGTTGCCGGCGACCGAGCCGTTCTGTCCGCGTGACGTCGCATCCTATCGACTGACGATGGCGATCGGCGGTGGCGAAGGCGAGATCGTGTGGCAGCCGTACGGCGGGCCGAACCAAGCGTTCTTGAATCGCTTTCCCGTCGGCGGCGACAATCCGACCGATCCACTCGGCAAGACCATGCGTGCAGCGCAGTCGACTCTGGGCGAAGGCAAGCCTGCGAGCACCGCGTTCAAGCGCGTGACGATTCCGAACGGCAAGTGGGCCGAAGCCGTGCTCGATGTGCAGCCCGGTGCTTGTTACGTGCCCGTGGCGACCGGTGGCTCCGAGATCACGGACTTCGATATGCAGATC
Source organism: Polyangiaceae bacterium (assembly GCA_049840955.1). GTDB lineage: Bacteria > Myxococcota_A > Polyangia > Polyangiales > Polyangiaceae > FEN-1139. The sequence continues at coordinate 107,789 of JASGIX010000065.1, read as the reverse complement.
GCCGATCAGCGCGGCACGGTGGTCGCGCAGTCGCTCAATCAAGGCAATCTCGCCCGCGCGCGCGCGTGTGCGACCGAGAAAGCGCGCTGGCACGTGCGCATCCGCGCCCGCGAAGGTGAAGGAACCTTCGGCTTCCAAGTATTCGGCGGCTCGTGATCTATCGCCCGCGGTTCGACGGCGCGCTCAAAGCAGCAACCTCTTGCCGTTCAAAGCTCGGCGCGAATGCCGATGTTGGGCAGCGCGAGCGGCGGCGCGGCTTCGGCCGAGCACTGACCGAAGAAGCAGTCGGCGTCCAAGTACTCGCGCGCGATCGTGACGTTGAACCATTCCAAATACGCGAGCATCTTGCCGAAGCGCCCGTCCCAGCTGTAGCCGACGCGCGCGTCTGCGCGGAAGAACCAAGGCAAACGTTGCTGGTAACGCGGATTGAGCTGCTCGATCATGCGGCCCGAGCGCGCCTGGACGCGCCCTCCCACCACGAACCCACGCGGCAACCGCCACGAGGCGACGGCGTTGACGACATGACGGACGTCGAAGTCGGGCTTGAACTTGCCGATCACGTCCTTGCCGCTGTCCGCTTCGGCCCAACCGAGCGTGTAGCTGATCCAACCAGAGAAATCCTCGCTCGGATCGCGCTTCAAAAAGAGCTCGCCACCGTAGGCGATGGCGGAGGAGAGCGGCGGATTCTCCGGGATGGCCGCGTCCTGGATCAGTTCCGGCAAGAGCAAGCGATCGTAGTGATGCAGAAAGGCTTGCGACTCGAGACGCAGCGAGAAGGGCAGGTCGTAACCGAAGCCTGCTTCCGACTGGATCGAGCGCGTCAGGCCGTCGGCAACCGCCACGTCGCTGAGGCCGGGCAAGGGCAAGAGGAAGACCGCCGGCTGATGGCCTGTGCCCGCAGCCACATGCAACGAGAGGTCTTCGGTCGCCTCGAACGTGAAGCGCAGCCTCGGATCCACCGCCACATCGATTTGCGACGACACGCTCCAGTAGTCGAAACGCAAGCCCACATCGAGCCGGGTGCGCGCGCTCGTGTTGAGCATCGTCTCGGCCCAAACGCCGCCCTGGTTGCGGGCCGAGGCCTCGGCGAGCGTGGGCAAACTAACTTGGATGTTGCCTTCGGGGCTGCCGAGCGCGCCCGTGCTTTGCTTGACGTCGCCCGTCGACGCGTAGAGGTCCGCGCCCATCTTGAGCGTGTGGCCACCACGCAAGCGAAAGCGCGACCACACACGTGGGCCAACGGTGAACGCGCGCACGGCGACCGCCTCTGCGATCTCCGAGCTATCGAAGCCGAAACGAAGCGCTGTCGCCACTTCGCCGCGCGCGAGCTGATGAATGACGCGCGTTTCGAGGCGATAAAACTCGAGCGCTGTGGAGCCGGACCGAACCTGATCCTGGTTCTCGATGCCCGGCAAGTTCACGTTGTCGAACGAGCCGAGAAACACCAGCTCGAACATGTCTTTGCTTGTCAGCGGCACGCGGTAGCGAAGCTGGCCGTCCCAGTAGTTGGCGCGCGTGCCTTTCTCGATGACGCCGAGCGATTCGGACGCTTTCAACGCGAGCTGCGGATAGCCGATGCGCGCGCTCGCGACGACCGCGCCGTTGCCGACGGGGCTCTCTACCCAACCGTTGACGTCGAGCAGACGCAGCTCCACTTCGGCATTGAAGTCGCCGCTCGGCAGCACACCTTCTGCAAGCAAAAGCCCGCCGGCGCGCCGTCCGTACATCGCCGAAGGCACGCCCGCGAGCAACTCCATTTGCCCCGTGGCGCGCGGATGGATCACGGCCGGCCCGAACGCGGCGTGAAAGAGCTGCGGCAGCGGGATGCCGTCGTAAACGTAGCCTTGCGCGGCTGGAGGCGCGCCACGCACGTAGACGTAAGGCACGCCGCTCGCGAGTGGAATGACGCCCGGCAACGTGTCGACGATGCGCAGTGGATTGCCCAAAGGATCCGGGCACGTCGCGCACGACCTTCGAAGTGACCTTCACGGGCCCACGTGCACTTCGCACGACACGCGCGCGGGCACCGAACTCGCCCGCATCTGCTTCCGCGGCAGGTTCAGGTTCGCTCGGCTCCGCTTTTTCGGGAGCAGCGGCGCTTTCTTCGTTCCCGGTTTGGGCGGCAGGAGGTGGCTCGGGTTCAGCGGACAGGTCCGGCATGCCCTCGACGGGCGGAAACACGTCGTCGACGGGGGCGGGCTCGTAGTGCAGCAGTCCGTCGTCTTGTGCGCGCACCAACGAAGGAAAGACCGCGCCCGCGATGGCCCCAGACAAGGCCAACATCGTCAGGAGTTGGCGCCCGCGCCGCGAATCACAACGCGGCAAACCACAGCCCTTGTTTTGCGCCGCTATCGATGGCGTACAGCAAACCACCGGCTTCCGTGTCGAAGACGAGCGTGTAGGAGCTGACGTCTGAATCGATCTTTGCCGGTAGCGCTCCGCTCAGCAGGCTGACTTCGAGGGTTCCGCGAAAGCGCGTCGGGTTGCCCATGGTGTCGAACGTGAACGGCTTGGCGTTGCGCAACACCATCAACACCAACTCCGGCACTTGCTGCAAACCGCCGATCGCGTAACCACCCGCGGCCGGTACCTTCTTCGCGAGCGTCGTGATTTGCAGCTTGCTTTGCTCGAGCAGCGACACAGTGCCGAGCCCGTCTTTGACGTCGTGGTGGACGAGCCAAAGGAGCGCGCTCGTCCTTGAGTCGACGAACTGATAGGCGCGCGACACGTTGCGCAGCACGGGTTGAAAGCCGGCTTGGAACGTCCACACGCCAAGCGTGAAATCGGGATCCGTGCCGGCGATTGTGTTCGCATCGAGCACTTGAATGTTGTCGAGCGCGGGCGTGATTCTGCGTTCGCACGCCCCCGGAGGGGTCACGAACAACTCGATTTCGTCGTCGATCCCGCGCTGTCGCTCGAACAGAAAGCCCCGCGTCTCGAACTGCGCGTATACGCCCGGCGAAAACGTCTCCGTCGTGCCGGTGGTCAGGTCGATGCGCAGCAGCTGCTTTTCGAGGCAGGGCGACAGAAAGCTCAACAGCGTGCCGCTATACGACGGTTCGCACGCGTCTGCCTGAAGGGGGACGGGCTGGTACGCGGGCTCGACCGCTTCGAACAAATTGCCGCCGGAGATAAACGCGATACGCAGTTGCGAGTAGGCACCCTGCGTGAACTTGGTGACGTCTTTGCCGATGGAGACGAGCAACTTTCCGTCGAGCTGACGCAGTCGAAGTTGCCCTTTTTCGATCAACCACAGCGCCTGTGGCGGCGGAACCGTGTCGGTGGTGTTGGCGCGGCGCTGCTCGAACTGGCCCACCCCGGTCGCAATGAGGTTTTCTTCCTCGCGCCAAGGTATTGACGTAGCTGAGTCGACCCTTACCATCATTCAACAGAGCGATCGTGCCGCGATTGTTGTTGAGCGTGACGGGGTTGAGGTTCGTCCCGGCCGAGGAAGAAAGGCCGGTCTCCTCGCAACGCTCGTTGATGAAGATGACGCTCTCTTCGAGATCGGCCGTGCGCCGCACCAACGGCCAAAGAAAGACCACGCTGCGATTTTCGGACGGCGGCAGGAGCCGACTGCCGAGCGGGAATGTGTTCTCGGGCAGTTCACACGCTTGGCGGCTCTTGAGGTCGAAGATGAAGTGGCGGTTTTGATCTCTTTTCGCGTCGGGTCACCCAGGCGTAGCGACTGCCCGTGTTGTCGAGCATGCCCGCGCACGATGTACTCGCCGGACGCGAGGAGCTCTGGCTTCACCGGACCGGCGAGCGGCGTCCATTCGCAGGCCGAAAACAGGCTCAGCAAAGCCGCGACGAGCGCACAGAATCGGTGCTGAAAAGCCCGCATGCGTGTTGTCTTCGTTAGGCTCGCACGCCTCGCTTCAAGAAACAATCTAGGTCACCCTGAATTTCGCGCGATTCTCTTACCGTTTTTCAGTGCGCTCGAGAACGCTTTGCGCCGCAACATCGCAGTGACGTTGCGCAGATGCTCCGCTTGTGGCCGGAGTGCACTCTGCCAGATTCTGCATGATGCGGACCTTGATTGTGGGAGCAGCGGCGTGGCGCGGTAGTCGAGGCCGTTCACCAGGTCGACGCGGTGCTTTGTGATGCTGCCGGACGCGTGATTGAGCTCGTGGGAGCCGACCAAACGAGTACGTTCCGTAGCGCAGCCAAGCCATTTCAGCTCGAGGTCACCTATCCGCTCTTACCGGCGGCGCTTCGCGCAAAGCTCGATGACGCCGACCTAGCGCTCGGCGCCGCGAGCCATCACGGTGAGGCCATCCACGTCGAGCGCGTGCAGAGCTTGTTGTCGCGTTTGGAGCGCGGCCCTCAGCACTTGCTTCGTGGCGCGCACGAACCCAGCAACCACGCTGCCATGCAAGCGCTCTACGCGCGCGGCGAGCAGGCCTCCGTTCTTCACAACAATTGCTCGGGCAAACACTCGTTCATGGCCGCGGCGGCTATCGCGATGGGCGCACCCGTGAACTACTTGCCCGAAGAGCATCCGCTCCAGCGTCGTATCCGCGAACGCCTCGACGAGCGCACCGGTGGCGGCGTGCAAACGACCGTGATTGACGGCTGCGGACTGCCTTGCTTCGTTCTGACGCTGTCGGCCATGGCACGGGCCTGGGCGCAGCTCGCCAGCGACATCCAACGCAACGCGACGAGCGAGCTCGGTCTGATTCGGCGATGCGATGTGCAAGCACCCCCTGCTCATGAGCGGCAGCGACGCGTTCGACGGCTTCTTATTTGCGAAGCCAAAGTCGTCGCAAAGGTCGGTGCCCAAGGCCTTTTGTGTGTGGCTTTCCCACAGCAAGGACTCGGGGCAGCGATCAAGATCGACTCGGGTGTCGATGCCGCCCGGCCCGCGGCGACGCTCACCCTGCTCGAACAATGGTTCCCCGGTCTCGTGCGCGGGGATGCTCGCGAGCAGTTCTGCATGCTCACCAACGTCGCGGGTGTTCGCGTGGGTGAGATCGCCGCACGCTTCGGCTGAGACTGCCGGACTTTCATCGTACGGTTCAGCGCGTGGCCGTTCACGCCCCGTTCGGGCTGGTCCGATGCCGCTGCAGACGCGAATGTTCGGGGCCCGACTCCTGTACACTCTGTGGGCGCGGCGCGGTGTCGACGTGTTTCGCGGGAGCATGATGGAGCCGTCGTCCGAAACAGACCCGCACCTTGGAACGGTGCTCAATGGCCGCTACCGCATCACCGAGCGCCTGGGCGAAGGCGGGATGGGGGTGGTGTACCGCGGCGAGCGCGTGAAGCTCGGCCGCCCGGTCGCGATCAAGTTCCTGCACTCGCCGTATTCGGGGTCCAAGGAATTCCTGATTCGTTTCGAGCGTGAAGCGCGTGCGATGAGCATGCTGTCTCATCCTTGCTGCGTTTCGGTCATCGACTTCGGCATCGATGGCTCGCCGTACATCGTCATGGATTTCGTCGACGGCTACACGCTGCGCGACAGTGCTCGATGCCGGCGATATGTCGACGGCGCGCGCCATTTCGGTGACGCGGCAGATTCTGCCTGGCCTCGCCCATGCGCACGGCCAGGGCATCATCCACCGCGACATCAAGCCGGCCAACATCATGCTCGGCGAAGCGACCGGCATCGGCGATCACGTACGCATCTTCGACTTCGGCCTCGCGAAGCTTCAGGACCCGTCGGCGCACGGCGATCCATCAGTCGGTCACTTGGTGGGCACGCCCGCGTACATGGCGCCCGAGCAAACGCGCGCGACAAGCTCGACCATCGCGTCGACCTCTATTCGACAGGCGTGGTGCTGTTCGAGCTGCTGACGGGTCGGAAGCCCTTCGACGGCAAAGAGACGGCCGACTTGATTCGTCAGCAACGCGACGTGCGTCCGCCACGCGTGCGCACGCTCGAAGCCGAGCTCTCGATGGAACTCGATGCCGTCGTCGCCAAAGCGCTCGAGAAGATGTGGACAAGCGCTTCGCGAACGCGGAGGAGTTCTTGGCCGCACTCGACGCGACGCCCGAAGGTGCACGCGGCGGCACGAGTGACTTTCGTAAGTCGCGCGCGCCGATCGCGTTCGCGCCGACCGAGCGTTCGTTTCGGAGCGTCTCGAGCTTCGAAGCCGGCTTCCTCCGAAGCCAAGAGCAAATCAGAAGTAAAGCTGCCGCTGCGCAAGACCGGACCGCGCGTTTGGATCACGGTGAGTCTAGTCCTCGTCGTCGGCGGCCTCGTATACCTGAACCTACGCCACGAATCGCCAGGAACTTCGGAAAACATCCGGCCACCGCGCACGGCCGTGGCAGCGATGACGAAGGTCCAGCTGCGGTCGGTAGCAAGCCGCCGATGGAGCCTGCAACAGCGGTCGTCGCGAAAGCGGTGGATGCGGCCCTCGCAGCCCCGCAAGCGCCCGCGCCGGTGGTTGACTCCGGCCCTGCACCAAATCCGGAGGTGGAGGTCGCCGCCAATGCGGCCATGCACTTCAAGCTGTCCGATGGCGGCGTCGTCGACGATCTCTCGCCAGCGACGTTGGCGGAAGCGGATTCAAGCGCTGAACGACACGCAAGAGTCGGAAGCGGTGGTAGCGCCTGTTCGCGAAAACAGCCCTGAACCCTCGGTCCACACGCTCGCCGCGGTGAATGCGCTGGTGGCGCGCGGGCAGACCGATCAGGCGATCGCAGCCCTTCAGTACATGCGTTCACGCGATGCGCGCAATCCAGCGCTGCCCAGTCTGCTCGGCGATCTGTACTTCGAGAAAGGCTGGTTCAGCGACGGCCTCGCCAAGTATCGCGAAGCGATTCGTTTGCGACAGGGCATCGCCACGCGTTCGCTCGTGCAACGCAATGCGATTCGCGCGCTCGGCTCCGACAAGTCGTATCCACGTGCGCGTGCCTTGCTCGTGCGCGACATCGGCCGTCGCGCTCGTGACCCGCTTCGGCACGCCGCACGTCACGACAACTCCGCTGCGATTCGCAAGCGCGCCGCGGCCGTGCTCCGACACTCGAACGCTTAACGCTCAGGCGTTGAGCTGGGCGAGATCGGCAGGATTGGCGCCCAGTTCAGGCGGAACAAAAGGCGACCGGAATCATGATGCCGCGCTCGCTGAAGAACAGCGCGTTGACTTTGGAGGCCCTCGTGACGCTCGGCGACGAAGATGATGCCTTCGCCATTCGGGTTATAACCGAGCTGAATGACGGTCGTTGTTGCGCCACATTCCAGAAATCATGCCCACGCGCAAATCTTCCGGCAGCATGTAGAAGCCTACCGACGGAGAACGCTTGAGACGTGGCTGCCAAAGCAGATCCGTGAGAGGCGTGGTGGCTGTAGCCCAGTACCAACGGTTGTGCACGTTGCAGCCGGGCCGCACGAACTTGTCCCCCGCCGTTCTTGTTGTCGCCGACGTAGACGAGAGAGCTGCCGGGGATCTGTTCGAGGCTTCTCGAAGGGATGGGCTTGGACATGTACAATAGAGGCCGGCAGGCAAGGATGGTGACACCAGATAGCAGCGCGCGCGCGCGCGCCGGTGCTTGCACCTCTACTGACTCTATATGCGGAGTTTTCACTTTTCCAAGAACGGCGCAAGAAAGCGTCCGGTATGAGAGCCTTAGACCGGGCCACCTGCTCCGGGCGTGCCTTGCGCAACGACCTGGCCGCCGCCATCACCCCCTTCGGGGCCCATGTCCACCACCCAGTCTGCGCTTCTTGATCACATCCGAGGTTGTGCTCGATGACCACGACCGTGTTGCCGGCGTCGACCAGCTTTTGCAGCACTTCGAGCAAGCGATGGATGTCCGCGAAGTGCAGGCCCGTCGTCGGCTCGTCGAGCAAGTACAGCGTGCGGCCGGTCTGACGCTTGCCGAGCTCGCGGCTGAGCTTGACGCGCTGCGCCTCGCCGCCACTGAGCGTCGTCGCGGGCTGGCCGATCTTCACGTAGCCGAGGCCGACTTCATTGAGCGTCGGCCGGATGCGGGCCAGGGAAGGGTGCGCCAGAAGAGCGTCAGGCAGTCTTCGATGCTCGTATTTAGACCTGCGCGATGTTCTGCCTTGTAGCGGACCGAGAGCGTCTGCGCGTTGTAGCGTTTTCCTTCGCACACGTCGCACGGCACGTACACGTCGGCGAGGAAGTGGATCCGGACTTTGACGACGCCGTCACCCGAGCACGCCTCGCAGCGTCCGCCTTTGACGTTGAACGAGGAACGGACCGGGGCCAAAACCGCGCGCACGTGATCCAGGCAAGGCCGCGAACACTTCGCGAATCTCGTCGAATGCCTTCGGTATACGTGCCGGGATTGCTGCGCGGCGTGCGCCCGATGGGACGCTGATTGATGGCGATGATCCTGTCGAGTGCGTCGAGGCCTTCGAGCGCGCGATGTTTGCCCGACGCGCACCGTCGCGCCGTTGAGCTTGCGCTCGAGGGCGGGCAGCAAGATGCCGTTGATCGAGCGAAGCTCTTGCCGGCGCCGCTCACACCGGTGACAGCGACGAGAATAACCGAGCGGCAGCGATACGTCGACGTTCTTCAAGTTGTGCTCGGCCGCGCCTTGAATCGATAGCTGCGCTTTGCCCGCACGTCGCGTAGCAGGCGTGTCGATGCGTTTTTCGCCACGCAAATACTGGCCGGTGAGGCTGTCTTTGGCGCGCAGGAGCTCGTCGGGTGTGCCGTGAACACGACGCCGCCGCCGAGATGCCCGGCGCCTGAACCGAAGTCGACCGACGTGATTGGATACACGAATCGTGTCTTCGTCGTGCTCGACCACGAGCACCCTGTTCCCAAGTCGCGCAAGCGCACGAGCGTCTCAATCAAGCGCGCGTTGTCGCGTTGATGCAGGCCGATGCTCGGCTCGTCGAGCACGTACATCACGCCTGAGAGCTCGCTACCCAGCTGCGTTGCCAAGCGCACGCGTTGGGCTTCACCAACCGCTCAACGTCGGCCCGGTCCGATCGACGACAGATATTCGAGCCGACATCGAGCAAGAACGACAGGCGATGCATCACCTCGCGTAATGCGGCTTCGGCGATGCGCTGCTCGGCGGGACGCAGCGCAAGGCCCTTGAAATGCGCATGAGCACGGCGCACGTCGAGCTTGGTGACCTCTGTGATCGCGCGCTCACCGAGCTTCACGGCCAATGACTCGGGACGCAAACGTTGACCGTCGCACGCATCGCACGGACGCTCGCTCATGAAGCGTCGATAGTGCTCGCGCATCGCTTCGGATGAGGTCTCGCGAAAGCACCGCATCAAACTATTGAGCACGCCCTCGAAGCGCATGCCCCAGCTGCCTTGCGCGTCGCTGCCTTCAGCGCCCCAGGTCACACGGATCCGCTTCTCGCCCAGACCGTAGAGCACTTGATCGCGCTTCTTTTTGGGCAAACTCTTCCACGGCGTGTCGAGATCGACCTGACAGCTCTTGGCCATCGCGTCGATGATGCGAAACGTCGAGAACCTCGCCGCAATCCATGGCCGTGCTCCAGGGCGCGATGGCGCCGCCGCGAATCGACAGCGAACCATCCGGGATCACGAAATGGGGATCGACCTCGACGCGCGTGCCGAGGCCGTTGCACGACTTGCACATGCCAGCGGGCTGTTGAACGAGAACGACTGCGGTGACAGTGCGGGGAACGTCTGACCGCAACAGGCACGCGCTTCGCTGAAGGTGAGCGGCGCGCCCTTGCCGTCGGCGTCCTCGATGATGATCTCGCCTTTGCCTTCACGGAGCGCCTGTTCGATGCTCTCGGTCAAGCGCCCGCCTCTTCGTCACCGACGGTCACGCGATCGAGCACGAGTTCGATGTTGTGCTTCTTCTTCTTGTCGATCGCAATCTGGTCTTCCAAGCGATGGATCGTGCCGTCGACGCGCACGCGCACGAAGCCGCGTTCGGCCAGAAATCCTTGAACACGTCGCGAAACTCGCCCTTGCGATGCGAGACCAGCGGCGCCAGCACGAGCAGGCGCTTGCCTTTGGGCAAGCTGAGCACATCGCGCACGATTTCGTCGACGCTGTGGCCCTTCACGCGCTTGCCGCAGATGTGACAGTGCTCGATGTGCCGATGCGCGCATAGAGTACGCGCAAGTAGTCGTAGATCTCGGTGATTGTGTGACAGTCGAAACACAGATTGGTCGAGAGGCACTCTTTTTTCAAGAAGAAATCGCGATCGTGGGCGACAAGCCGCGCAGATTCTCGACGTGCGGGCGCTCGAGCTGACCCAAGAACTGGCGCGCGTACGAGCTCAAGCTTCTCGATGTAGCGACGTTGTCCTTCGGCGAACAAGGTGTCGAACGCCAGACTCGACTTACCCGAGCCGCTGACACCGGTGAACACGACGAGCTTCTTCTGTCGATTCTCGGCTGCCGCGTCACCGCCGTGCCCGCGACGACGAGCGCCGAAGAAATCCTGGCGCTCAATCCCGACGGGATCTTCCTCTCGAACGGCCCGGGCGATCCGGCGCCAGTGACCTACGCCATCGACACGATCGAAACCTGCTCGGCAAGAAACCCATGTTCGGGATCTGCCTCGGTCACCAGCTCCTCGGGCTGGCCCTCGGCGGAAGCACCTACAAGCTGAAGTTCGGGCATCGCGGGATTAACCAGCCCGTGAAGGATTTCGACGACCGGACGCGTCGAGATCACCTTACAGAACCACGGCTTCGTCGTGGACGTCGATTCCCTCTCGGGCCGTGCGAAGTCGACCCACCTCCACCTGAACGACGGTACGAGTGAGGGCTTGGAAGTGCCCGACGCGAAGGCGTTCAGCGTCCAGTACCATCCCGAAGCGGCGTCTGGACCCCACGACTCGCTCTATCTCTTCGAGCGATTCCGCAAGGCAATGACGGGTTAATCGGATTCGGACACGCGGTCAATCGCGGCGCCCCTACCGAATCGCAACCTTCCGCGCTATCCGGCGTGGGCGCATATCCATGACGTCAACTCGATCCATCCATTTCGTCAGTCTCGGTTGCCCGAAGAATCGGGTCGACAGCGAGGTCATGCTCGGCGTCGCGGAGCGCGCTGGGTACCATCACGTTGCCGATCCGTCCCTCGCCGAAGTCATCGTCGTCAACACCTGTGGCTTCATCGATGCCGCGAAGAAGGAGAGCATCGACACGATCCTCGAGCTGGCAGAGAACAAGAAAACGGGAGCCTGCCAATCCCTGGTCGTCACCGGGTGCCTCACGCAGCGGCACCCCGAGGAGCTCGCGGAAGGCCTCCCCGAGGTCGACCACTTGCTCGGCTCGAGCGACATGTTGAAGCTCGAGCAGGTGCTCACGGGCAAAGCCGAACGGATCCTCGTCGGCAATCCTGCGGATTGGGTGGTTCGCTCGAGCGACCCGCGGACCCTCAGCACTCGCGGCGCAAGCGCTTATGTGAAGCTTGCCGAGGGCTGCAATCGGAAGTGCTCCTTCTGCATCATCCCGAGCCTGCGCGGCAAGCAGCGCTCGCGCCCCGTCGACGACATCGTGGGCGAAGTCACGAGGCTGGCTTCGAACGGCGTCCTCGAGGTCAACTTGATCTCCCAAGACACCGTGTCTTACGGGCGTGACACGGAGGGCTCCGATACCCTCGAAACGGTCGTCAAACGCGTCGCGGACATCCAGGGTCTGCGTTGGGTGCGTTTGCACTATCTCTACCCCGAGGCACTCAGCGCGGAACTCATCGAGCTCCTGGCGCACCACCCCAAGGTCCTGCCCTACGTCGACATGCCGCTGCAGCACGCGTCCGACGCGATGCTCAAGCGCATGAAGCGCGGACACGGCGGCGCGCGCCTCCGTCAGCTCGTCGAGCGTCTCCGCACCAAGATCCCGGATTCGGTGTTCCGTACGGCGTTCATCGTCGGTCATCCCGGTGAGACCCAGGAGGACTTCGACGAGCTCCTCGAGTTCGTCGAGTGGGCGAAGTTCGATCGCCTCGGCGTATTTCACTATTCCGATGAACCCGGCACACACAGCTACACACAAGACGAGAAGGTGCCCTCGCGCGTTGCCGCAGCGCGCGCGAAGAAGCTGATGAGCGTGCAGCGACGGATCAGTCGCGCCAAGAACAAGCAGCTCATCGGGAAACGCATCGAGGTACTCGTCGAGGGTCCCAGCGAAGAAAGCGAACTGGTCATGGTCGGGCGTCACCAGGGCCAGGCGCCGGAAATCGATGGCTGCGTCTTCCTTTCGGGTGACGCGGGCACGCCAGGGCGAATCGTCACCGGTACGGTCAGCGCCTGCACGGATTACTATTCTCGTCGCCGAAGTGACGGAAGATGCGGAAATCGATGCAGGCGGGGGCGCTGCCGTGACGAGCCAGCATCGCCTCGAGCGAAGCTCACCGAGTTCCAAGACCGGGAAAGCGGCGGCCAACACCACCAAGCCGCGACGAAGACTCGCGGTCGTCTGAGCGGGCGCGAGTATCCGCTGCCGTGCGTCAACGGTGACGTCGATTCGCCGTCGACCGAGGGGGCACGACGTACCGTGCCGAGTACCGCACTGAGCACGGCGGCATTCGCGACTCAGTTCGAAGAGCCACCAAACGTCCGAGCCCGCAGTCGCGGCGCTTTCGCCACCGGCGCTCGCAAAATCCGCTCCCGTGGTGCCGGGATCGGTGCCGCCAGCACCCCCGGCTTGGCCTGCGGACTGCTTACTCGCGGGGATTTGAAGAGCCGCGCCTCGCTGTCCGTCGCACCGACGCGATAAAACATCGACATGCGATTGCCGACGCTCGCTGCCATCGAGAATCGATATGCACCCGATTCCGGATCCAGCGCTTGCCCTGCGCTGTAGCCGGTGCTCAAATTGTCCACGTATACGGAGTTGGCCTTCGGAATGCGCCCCGAAAGGACGACGCGCCCCGAACCATCCGGTCCGTCAATCTCGGGCCTCGATGGCGGTGGTAGCGGCATGGTCGGCGACAAGCAACCGAGCACTCCGAGCGAAAGCACCAAAAGGCAACGCCTCACGGTCGCGCGCCGACCGAGGCGGGATCCGATTCGGAGTCTGTCGAACGGACTGCTGCTCCACCACGGACTCGAGTGTACAGCGGAGCCACTCACCCGTCGATTACGACGCGTTTCATTCGACCGCGATTGCCGGCGTTCTCTAGCGACCACCGCACCCCGGTGGTAATTCCGCGGCCCCATGGCAACGACGCCGCGCCCCGAGCATCGTTCGGCTCCTCAACCGAGAGGTCGAACCCCGCTACTTCGACCAGTCGCGGCGCTGGTCGGCATCGGATTGATTTCGTCTTTTGCCCGCAACGACGGCATTGGACGGGTCAGCCGCGCGTCAAATGTGACGGAAGCCGTGTCGATGGCCCTTGGGCGACGCGGGCTCGAAGGACACGTCGAAGACCTGCGCTGGCTCGACTCACCGCAACCGCGACGAGCGCTCGATTGGCAGGGGCATCGATTCGTCGCGCTATTGCGTCGAGCGGGAGAGGAAAAAGACGTGTGGCTCGGGCGGGCGGAGCTGTCGCCCGAGGGTCGACTCGTCGGCATCGTCTCCCTCGACAACCTTTCGGACACGAGCGCCGTCGGAGAGCACCATCTCACGGTTTCGAAGGACCGTTTCGCGTGGAGCGTGCAGGATGCGGGGCAAACCCTCTCCGTTCACGTCGCCGATTCTGCGCGGCCACGACGCCGGTCGGCTTGCGGCCTTTTCCTTCATCGATTGGATCAAACTGCGGCTGATGTTCCTTCAGATACGGGACAATCGGCGGGGATCGAGGAACGCGTGTATCGCCTCGATCGACCGCGACCCGACGTTCACCTCGAGTGGGTCGCGGATTGACTGAAGGTGAGTGACCGCCGCGACTCGACCGTGATTGGGAGTGACGGAACCACGTCGGGAACGCTGGAACTCCGAAGCGAACCGGTCGAACTCGGAACTCCAGGGGACCTCGTCACCTTTGCCGTCGATTCGGGTCCGCGCGCTGCCTTGGTTCGGCAGCGATCGCATGCAGTGGCTCAAGACCGTCGCGTCTCGGCACTCGATGTGGGCTCGCGTATGAAGTCGGCGTTGGTCGACAGGGACGGCGCGGGTGAACTCCGAGCGATGCTCGGCGAGTCGATGTCCCTCAGTCCGACGAGTTCGCCCGATCCAACCACCGGTTGGCCACCAGCTCCGATCCCCGCAATCATCAATCCGCCGCTTCCCCGAGAGGGAGCATTCGAGCCTCGACGGCGACGCCTTCGCGGTACCACCCGAAGGTGGCCCATCCCCCTTTGCGTTCACGTTCTTGCGCGCGGATCGATCGAGACCACACACCCAAGTGATCGATCATCGTCATGGACTCGCGACGCCTGCAGCTCCATCTGATGACGGGCACGCGAGAGCCAAAGACGGCGACCGGAGAGACCGGACCAGGAAGGTACCGCGAACGCCAGATTCGGTGGGTCGCCTCGCGGCTGCGTTCAATGGCGGGTTTCAAGCCACCCACGGCGAATACGGCATGATGGCGGATGGCGTGGTTTACCTTCCGCCCAAGCCCTATGCTGCGACGGTCGCCGAGCTCGCGGATGGTTCGGTCGGGTTTGGGACGTGGCCCGAATCCGACACCATCTCAGCGGAATACGTCGGATTTCGGCAGAACCTCACGCCGCTGCTCGCAGACGGCAAGGACAACCCCTATCGACGGACCTGGTGGGCGGAGTGCCGCCGGGATGGGAGGACGCAACCCGCACGGTCCGCACCGGGCTCTGCCTCACCGAGAACCATAACGTCGCGTATTTTTACGGCTCGAGCATCGACTCGGATCACCTGATGCTGGCAATGAAATCCGCACGTTGTCGTTACGGGCTCATCTCGATATGAATCCTGGGCACACTGGCCTCGAGTTCTATCGAGTCGCCCCCGAAGGGCGGCTTCCCAAGCTCGATCGCAAGCTGGACGCGGCTTGGGAAACCCGCGGGAAGGTCACCGACATGAACGGTTGGGAGTACCTCGGCCGTCGGCATGTATCCGCTCGATGCATCTCATGAACTTCCCGCGCTACGTGCGGACGGATTCACGAGACTTCATGTACGTCACTCATCGAGCCATCCTCTCCAAGGAACGACTGGAAACCGACGGGATGCTCGCTCAACCGAAGGGGCTGCGCTGGCAAACTCAGGGCTTACCCCAGCATGGCTACCCTCCGGCCATAGCGCTCGGACAGACCCAATCATCTCCATCCGATTCGCCCAGACTCTCGGTCGTACTCGTGGACGCCAAGTCGATTGAACCGTGCCGGTCGAATTGCCAAGTGGCGAGCCATGTTTTTGCGACGCCAACCCCGACGGGGGCTTCCGAGCTGCGCGCCTATTTCCACCGCCGACGGTTCGTCATCGCCGCCGCCCCACCGGATCCGTCCGCTGTCGTGGTCGCGGCGGGCCAACCCAAAAACCGGATCAAGGCGGCGCGAGCTGCCGTGGGCATCACCGACGGTCAGTGGCTTTACTATGTCGAGCCAGCGTCTGGCGGAAACCCAGCGCACGACGCTGCTGCCTTCGACCGTGCACTCGACGAGTTCGGTTGCCGCACTCGAGTCTTTTCGGAGCGCCCCCTGGGGCTCTCCGTCGGTGAGGGAGACCCCGGCGGGGTCGACACCGAGCGAATTCATTGGTTACGCACCGAGACTCCCCTGGCTCGACGGATCCTCGAGGACACTCCCATCGTCCCCTATCAAGTCTGGGCACCCCTGCAGGCGAAGCGTGTGAGGTACAAGCGGCAACCATCGGCAACTCGTCCTGCCGCCACCGCGATGCCCGAACTCGTACCGGCGAGGGACGCGGACACGCCAGCGATGCCTCCAGCCGAAGCACCGATCGAAAACGACGCCGCGCCGAAGGACTGAGTCCCGTTCCGCCCCATCAATCCGTTCCTCGTGAGAGCACGGAAAAACACGACAAACTTGCGCCCATAGCCAGCCACTCGGAGCGCTATTGCCGGTCGTCTCGGCAACTAGACAGCACCACGACACAATTCTATCGCGACCGCATCCGTGGCCCTCGGTCAGATCCTGCACGCAGCGCTGTTCCGAACGAAAACTCTCGCGTCACCCCACAATTGTTCCTCGCCATCGTGTTCAGGAGATTGTACCTTACCGACCGGATAGGTTCGATCAATGGCCCCCAACACGACATCGCGTGATTACTTCGGGAGCCATTGCCGTGAAGCCAAGCGCGCGCTCGACGTCGGAGCTCACGTGCTCCGATCCCTTAGGAGAATTACCGCACCATGACTGACAAAGGCGGGTCTGATTCCGATGTCTTCGATGGACTGACCAAAAAGCCTCCCCAGGCTCCGTGGGAAACCAGGCCGCCGCGGTGGCACTAGGTGTGCCGCCACCTCCGCCCTTGTCGTCGGTCCCGCCGCCACCTCCGGGTAGCAAGGTCGTGGCCGCACCTGCTCCACGACAGAAGACGCTGCTCGGGCTTCCCACGCCGCCGGGAGCGAAACCTCAGCATTCGGCTCCGCCGCCTCCGCCGCCCCCGTCCGGCAGCTCAGGTGCAGCTCACGCGCCGCCTCCGCCGCCTCCACTCGCCGGATTGCCCATTCCTGGCGGATCGAGCCACGCAGCGCCGCCGCCGCCACCGCCACCACCAAGCATCGGAGCCGCTCCGCCGCCTCCACCTCCACCACCGAGCCTGCCCAACGCGACGGGCGCAGCTGCGCCGCCTCCTCCTCCACCTCCGCCGCCAAGTCTCGCCGCCGCACCACCTCCGCCTCCTCCCGGGAGCTCTGGCGCCGCGCACGCTCCGCCTCCTCCGCCGCCAAGTCTGGCCGCCGCGCCACCGCCGCCACCGCCTCCTCCGCCGAGCCTGGGTGCAGCGCCACCGCCTCCGCCGCCTCCACCACCGAGCCTTGCGGGTGCAGCGCCGCCGCCTCCGCCACCAAGCCTTGGAGCTCCCCCACCGCCTCCGGCGCCAAGCCTGGCGGGAGTCGCGCCGCCACCTCCGCCTCCACCCACGGCGAGTATGGCGCCACCTCCGCCTCCTCCGGCGAGCAGCGGTGCGCATTTGCCTCCTCCACCTCCTCCGCCTCCTTCCGGAAGCAGCGGCGCACATCTCGCACCGCCTCCTCCGCCGCCAACGCCGAGTCTTCCCCCGCCAATTCCTCCAGTCGTTCGCACTGCAACGGGAATTGGCGCTCCAGTCGCGAAACCGGCCAACGACGACATCGATTGGGACGACGAAGACGAGAAGACGGCAATCTTCGACAAGCACTCTCCCGACGATGTGTTTCCAGGGAGCAAGAAGCCCCTTCCGGCTGCTGGTGCGCCTGCGGCGCCTCCGAGCGTGCCCAAGAGCGCAACGGCAACGCCGATGCCGAGTGCACCGAGCGGTTCACGCCCCGGTCCGAGCGTTCCGCCGCCCATGGGTCGCGCGTTGGGGAGCGCTCCTCCGCCGCCTCCAGTTCCATCTCTCCGCCCGCAAATCCCGCCACCGTCTCAGTCGTCCTTGCGGCCTGCTGCACCACCGCCCGTCTCGGCGCCGAGTCAGCCAATCGATCGCATGGTGTCGGCGCCAGCGCTGGCTTCGCAGACTGCCCCGCTGAAGGCACCAGGGCCGGGCAAGGCCCTCTCGATCGGCCTCGGCATCCTGCTCGTTGGCATGGCCGCCTTTGCAGCCGTGATGTTGCTTCCGTCCAACGGCAGCATCGTCGTGGCGGTATCCGGGCCTGGCAATCGTGCGATTGACAGCGTGCAGGTCCTCGTCGACGGCAAGAAACTCTGCGACACGTCGCCCTGCGTCGCCAACGGAATCCCCGCGGGCACGCATTTCATCAAGGTTCAGGCTCCCGGCTACGCCACGCCGAGCGCGCACGCGGTCAAGGTCGTTCGTGGCGACGAAGCCGTCGTCAATCTCCAGCTGAGTCCCGCAGGCGAAGGCACCGTGCTCAAGGTCAGCGGAGAGGGAGCCGGATTGAAGCTCTTCATCGACGGCAAAGACATGGGTCCGTTGCCTCAAGAGGTCAAAGATCTGACCCCGGGTGACCACACTATCCGAGTCGACGGTGGAAGCCGCTTCGAGGCCTACGAAGAAAAGGTGACCATCGTTGCCGATCAGGCACGAAGCATCGGTCCGCTCGCCCTGAAAGTGCGCCGAGGAACTGCCAATATCGAAGCGGGCGCGAATGCCGATGGCGCCAAGGTGCTTCTCGTTGCCGGCAGCGAGAAGCGTCGAGATCCCGCGCCTGCCCTACAAGGTCGATATCGATACCTCCAAGGGCTACCAAATCGTCGCAACGAAGAAGGGCTTCGCAACGACGACGATCCCGATCACGTTCGAGCCCGGCAAGGATCAGAAGCAGTTCACGGTAAATCTCGGTCGCGAAGGCGAGGCCGCCCCGGCCGCGGCGACAGAACACTCGACGAGCGGCAGCGGTGCGGTGGCGGCTGCGGAACCCGAGCCCGAGGCGGCAGCGCAGCCCGAACCCGAGCCGACCCCTGCTCGTACGCCAGCCCCCAGTGGCGGTGATCCCAGGAAAGCAAGATTGGCCGGGTCGACGACGAGCAATACGTCAACGACATCGACCAAGACGGCAACGGCATCGGCAGCTCCCGCTGCGACCGGACAAGGCACGCTCAACATCAACTCGATTCCGCAATCGAACGTGCTGCTCGATGGGCGCCCCTTGGGCAAGACTCCGCGCGCCGGCGTCAGTGTTCCCGGCGGTTCGCACACGGTGGTCTTCATTCACCCCGAACACGGCCGCAAGCAGGTCGTCGTCACGGTCATTCCGGGACGTACTGCTACGGCTGCAGTGCGATTCCCCTGACGTCCGCATGACCGCGGCTCGCCTGGAGTCGCGATCATTCCTCGAGCCCGCTTCCCTCCCGGAGGCGGGCTCGCTCGTTTCAGGGCGACGCCACGCCGGCACGTCACGAATCGCTGGTAGCCGCGACGCCACTCCGACACACGTCGCGGCACGGTGGTTCAGACGTGGCTAATCCGAAGCGTCGCGGCTCGTCGGATGTGACGTGGCGTCCAAGCGACGATGATATTCCGCGAGGGACGTCGCACACTCCGGAGCCTTCGTGCGACGCGCGCCGAAGCAGCCGAAAGCGTCCGTTCGTGGACCGAGCAGGAGAAAGCGATCCTTGCCGATGAAGGAGAGATCGTTCTTGCGGATCCGATCGAGACGCTCCCGCCGGCGCTTCATCTCGTCCTTTTGCTCCTCGCCCATGACTCGAGACAAGGACGCGAGAGCTTGCTCGTGCACCTCGGGATCGTCGGTGACCGCCAACACGCGCTCGACGAACTGCATGAGGGCCTCGCGCTCGCCCTGTTGACTGAAAAGACGGGCCGCTGTGACGCAATGATGCGGGAGCGCTTCGTTGCTGCCGACGAGCTCACAACTGCGGGCGAGCCGCTTCGCGCCTTCGGTCCGCCATTCTTTGGCAACGGCGTCGCTGGCGAGTTCCGCGAGTCGCGGCGGAGCGATGTACGCGAAGAACTGCCCCGCCGTGAGCCAGAGCTCCGCGTCGTACGGCAGCTCCTTCATGCCGCGCTCGAGGATCTCGCGGGCCGCTACGTAGTCGGAAAGTTCCGCACGCTTCGCTTGCATCGTGAGGATGGTGTCGGCATATCGATAAGGCGTCGCGAACTTCGGATCGAGTTCATTGACGATCCGCAAGTAACCCGCGGCAGCGTCGAAACGTCGCTTTTCCTGGAGATGCAGTCCAGACGAGACCAAGACGTGAGCGAAGGTGATATCCGCCATGGCCGCGCGATACCCGAGACTCATGACGACGGACCGTTCGGGACTCGGCAACACGAACAGGTCCGACCCTTCGCGTGCACGCACGTAAGTTGCGACGACCGGACCTCTCGTCACCGCGACGAGCAAAACCCCACAAAAAAAAGCGAGGACCGGACCAACGTCGAGGTTGCGGCGCAGCCTCATTCGACCTCGCGATGGACTCGGAGTGGACCGAGACTCGGCTCGTCCGTCGCTCGGCTTTCGCCACCAATTTCGAAGTCGCTCGTCACCCCGTCGCCGTCGAGATCTCCGCGCGCACGCACGACGAAACTCGAACGTTCTTTGCCGAGTCGACTCTCGAATTCGAAGGAGAACCCGTGTGGCTCGGTGAAGCCGAAATCGAGCCTTCGCCACGTCGGATGGTCCCAAGTTCCCACGGGATTGACCACGCGTTGTCCCATGGGGACGCGCGTCGGCGTAAGACCGACGCTCACCGGATAGGCCTGCTCCACGGGCCGCCCGACGGCATAAGACGTGGCCCGCGCGGCCAAGTGCGCCAACCCGTCGACGGGCTCAGAGAGTCGGGACGCCCGTAGATTCGTCACGAACGCAGGAATCGTCGCCGCGAGCACCGCTCCAGCAACGGAGATGATCGCGACGGTTTCGAGCGCTGAAAGCTGCCTCACGTTCGAAGCTCTAGCACGATCGGCGTCCTTTGAGGCACTATCGAGGGATGCGTAGCTGGCCAGCCGAATTACTGGCACTCCGGAGCATCGAGCTCACGGGGCTGCACGCGCACCCCTGATCGTCGATGCTCCAAGGAAGCTTCATCTTGGCTGCGCTGCTCGTCATCTGGTTCGAGCTGCGCCATCCGAATGCGCCCGAGTCCCCAGCGTGGTCGACGAGACTCGCCGCTCCACTGGACGGTTTGCTCCTGGCTTCGCTCTTGATCCTCGGGTTCGATGCGCTGCCACTCCTCGCCGCAAGCCTGCGGCTTCCCGGCTATTTGCCGGGAGATTCCAGCACTCATGCCCTCGTCGCATCGCACCTCTTCGACGAAGGGCTACTGCCGTCGTGGTCGGATTCGATATCTCGGCGGCTTTCCCCTGGCGATCCACTATCCGATCCTCGGTTGGCTGCTCATCGCCATTGCCACGCGCCTCTGCGCCGACGCCACCCATGCCACGCTCGCCGTGGGCTACGTCTTCACTCTTTCCGTACCCTTGCTGACGTACGTGCTCTGTCGGCGCAATGGGGCCCACTTCCTCGCAAGCTTCGTCGTCGGCCTGATTGCCACCTGGTTGGCTCCACACACCCCGTTCACCGGCGGCCTCGGAACCTTTGCGGTCATGGGTCTCGTATCGCAGGTCGTCTGCATACCAACCGCCCTTCTTTGGACGGCGCTGGTACTCGGTCGCGGGAGCAGTAGGTGGGCTTGCGTGGCGAGCATGTCGTGCATCCTCGCCCACCCACAAATTGCATCGATTATTCTGGTCTTGTTGGGTTTTGCCGTCGTGGTTACGGGATCCAAGATTGCGCGTCATCGCTTCGCCGTGAGCGCAGCAGGAGCCCTCGTCGTGGCCGCGCTCGTGTACGGCCCTGGCATTGCCGCAATGGGGGTCCCCTTCGAGTGGCCCGCGTTGCCGCTCTGGATGCAACTCGGGTTCGGCCCCGACCGCCTCGATGACTGGTTCATCGACGGACTCTTGCTCGATCACGAGCGCCCGGCCGTGCTGACGTCACTGTGGCTCGCGAGTGTCCTCGTCCTTTGCGCGAAGCTGCGACGAAGCCCGTCCGCTAGGGCCGCAGTCGGTGCGAGCATCCTCGTCATCGTGCTCTCGACGATGGGTCCGGCACTCTCCGAGGCGGGCAATCTAGGCCCCGCGTTGCTACGCGTCTTTCAACCCCTACGATCCCTAGCCTGCATTCCACTCGTCGTATTCGGAACGGTTTTGGTGGCCTTCGAGCAATATCGGGGAACGCCACAAAGGATGCTTGCCGTCCTCGCCCGGCGGCTCGAGAACCTTCGGTTCACGCAGTCCGTCCGGCATTTCCCGAAGCTACTCGTCATTGCGGCTGTCGTGGCATTCGCCACGATTGGACTCGCGCTAGCGTGGACGCTTCGCTCGGCACATCGCTGGCAAATTGCCCTCTGGACGGAGGAGTTCAGCCACTTCCCCGCTGAACGGCCCTGCGGGTCCGGGGGACCCTCGAGACCGGAGATGGCTGCGCTGAAAGCCCAATTGGCAAAGCTCGATGGCGGTCGGCTCTGGTACGATCCACGACCCAATGGCGTGCTCGGACTTTGCGCGGTCACAACCGGGTTCGAACGGGACTCTCGCGTTCCCATTGCGCCAACCTCCGGCGTCGGAGCCCACGTGGGCTTGCTCCACGAAGCCAACCTGAGACTCACCCCTCACGAACCTGGGCTCGCGGAGCGCGCGCGCTCGCTTGGGATCCGGCACGTGCTCGTCGCCTCCCCGCTGCCAGACGACGTGAGCGACGGCTTCCGACTTGTCGCGCAATATGGCCCGCTTTACCTTTACGAGCGCGACGGGGTTGAATCCTTCTTTGGCGTCGGCTGTCTCGAACGAGAACTCGAAGGACGACCTCGAGAGCTGCATCGACAGTTGCTTCGTCTCCTCGGAACAACGGAAGGACGAAGGCAGCTACTCGACCCACTTCGTCTCACCGAACTCCGACTCACCCAAAGCTCGGTGGGCGGAACCCAATACGAAACCAGCTGCACCGCGGGCGGCCGCACGCACCTCACCGAAATCGCGACGCGCGCCGGACATTACGCGGCGGTCGTCGACACGGACGAACCGATCACCATCGTGCTCCGCGCGACGGCTCATCGCGGATGGCACGTCACCATCGGCGGCGTGGCACAGACT
The DNA here is from genome assembly GCA_049840955.1 of Polyangiaceae bacterium. Taxonomy (GTDB): domain Bacteria; phylum Myxococcota_A; class Polyangia; order Polyangiales; family Polyangiaceae; genus FEN-1139. Next base: position 85,264 of record JASGIX010000065.1, on the reverse strand, counting down.
GGAACACTGACGAGCCCCGGATACTTCTCTTACGCAGTTCCGAAAGGGCATCACGAGATCCGCGCGTCCCACCGAGCCTCACCCACCGTTCTGCTCGGGTTCACGCTCGTTCCGCTCATTCCGTTGATGGTCCTCCTGGTCGAGCGACGTCGGAACAAAAGCGCACCGTGACGAAGTGAAGTAAGACACGAAACCCGTTCGAGGATTCTCGAACGGGTTTCGTCAGGCCGCCAACGCGGCAATGGTGGCGTGAGGGTCGATTACTCCTCTGGGTTCTGCTCGGAAATATTGGGAGCGATGTTCACCACCCCGCCTTGAACTGCACCGGCCAAACCGAACCGCGACGTCGTGCCGTCGCCGTTCAGATCGCCCTCTGCAATGGCCTCGAAAGTACCGTTGTTCGCGGTGGGGTTGGCGGCAGTGTAATTGTATCGATAATACTGCGGGTCTTGCATCGAGAACCGGAGACAGAACCATCCCACGGTTTGGCTACCAGCCCTCCAATCCGCGGGAGACGACTGAACCTTCTGAGCCGCAGGAATCGTCGCAGGTACTGGGGCAGTAGCGCTAGCGCAGAGAATGTTCGCAATGTTCGCAGTGCCACCAGCAGTAAGCACCGAGCCGCTGGTCTGCTCGCGGTTGTACGCCGCTGAAGCATCCTTGGCGATGCGACCGAGGGTCATGCGCGCCTCAGCCGACTTCGCGTTCGCGATGTACTTTCGGACGCCGTAAATCGCGAGCGCAGCGAGAACACCGATGATCGCAACGACGATCATCAACTCGACCAACGTGAAACCGCGCTTACCTTTGAGTTTTGCTAGCATAATCGATTCTCCTTGTATCCGGGTGATTCGTGGCCTGCGAGACGGATCACCCGGGTCCGATCGCCGAACTGACACTCCACGGTGCTCACCAGTGCGAATCCGCGGTAAACGTTACCTTCATTCACCTTCGGCTTCGACGTGCACCTCGTCCGTAAAACTCGAACTGACGAAGACAGAAAATGTACTGTCGCCGTCGACATCTCCCATGGCAACTACGGCGAATGCTGGCCCGGTTGGGTTCGCATTGCCACCCCAGTTGAAGGGAGTGGAAAGGGGAAGAGCAGGCATCGAACCACCTGAAACCGGCACACCTACTCCATACCCATAATAGACGGGCGAGGTGCTGGTGACGCCCAGCGTTTTTATCGCTTTGGCTTGTGCGCAGTTCGCCGATTGCTCCCATGCGACCTTGACTTTGCCTGGGGCAATCGAAAGACACGCATGAGGATAGAGCTCGCCCGTTCCGTTGATGGCATTTGCCGTCGGCAGATACTGATAGGTCTCCTCGCGATAAGCCTCTTCCGCAGCTTTGATGTTGAGGATCATCGCGCGAGCCTCACTGCTCTTCGCTGAATTGACGTATCGCCTGACGCCGTACACCCCGAGCGCCGCGAGGATCCCGACGATGACCACCACCGTCATGGTTTCGACGAGGGTGAATCCGCGGTTGCGGCTAGGGGACGTTCGAGCCATCGACGTAGCCCTAAAGCAAGAGGAATGCCACCCGATGGCGACGCGCCTGCTCGACGCGAAACTGCGCTGCATGCAGCTGCCGCCCCTGGCTTTTCACCTGAAAAAGCCATGTGCGCCCTGCAGCTCCCAACAACGCTCTGCGCGCGCCACACACATCCAATGCCGATGCCGAGACGGAAATCGGCCCTCGAATGGGCCAGCTCCTGATGCTTGCGGTGACATTTTTGGTCACCGCCGCGCCCCGAAGCGACGAAGACCGTCACCACGACGCCAGCCAGCGGTCGATGAGCCCGTCCGAGCGGATGCCGAAGTCCGTCCTCCGACACGCGCGCCAATGGTGCGCGCCGTCATGACGCAGCGAGAGCTCACGACAGTGCGCGCCGTCATGACGCAGCGAGAGCTCACGACAGTGCGAGCCGTCATGACGCGACGAGAGCGCGTGGCGTTGCTCGGCTACTCGACTCGATGCAAGAATCGAAACGGAGGACGTCAGTGCTCGTGGATGTCTGCGCAAGCGCGACGGGTTGCGCCTCACATCACCTCCCAAGCGAATGGGGCGCGACGCAAGACGCAATGGGTCTTCTGCTTGCAGTAATGATTCACACGTTGCAAAGCCGCGCTTCTTGACACTCCCGGATGTCCGAAGCTTTGCTTCGAAGTCGATGGGCCGCCTCCGGTAGCGTTCACTCGCCTTCGTTTTCCACGTAGACCTCGCCGCTCAGACTGGAACCAACCACGTAACAGGTCTTGCCGTCGTTGTCGGGATCGCCACTGCTTGCTTGAACGACGTACCAATCTTGGGTCGGAACTGGCCAAACCGGCTGTGAAGAGGTGCTCGGCGCCGCCATCTGCGTGTCGCTCGATCCCGCAAGCACGGCATAACCAAAGCGAACCGGGCCCGTCACCGTGGGACCCAACATCCGCCAGCGAGCATCCTTCGGACCACTTCCAGTATAGAAGCTCCGACGAGTTCCATCGGGATTCGTCACGGGTTGGTAATCTGTCAACGTGGTCGACACCGAAAGGTACGCGCGATTCTCGGCGTGATACCGCTCCTCCGCCGCGCGAATGCTTTGAACCATGGACACGGCCTCGACCGTGCGCGACGCGCGAACGTGCCTACCCACGAGCACGATGGCCGTCGTCGAAAGCACCCCGACGATGGTCACGACGGTCAGCAATTCGACGAGGGTGAACCCGCGAGCAAGGCGCGCCGAGGTGAGGGTCATCCGAGAAGTATACCGGTGTTCGGCCGACGACGACACTGGTTGTCGGAAGTTGCTTTCCCGCCGAGTGAGAGCAGGCCCGCCCTCGAACGACCGTAGGCGACATCGTCCACCCGACACGACATTCTGCCCAGCGTTTGAAAACGCAGGAACGATTGTCAGCGATTGCGGCACCGAGCATTGGACGCCGCAGGAAGCGATAGTCAGTGACAATCGCTCGGGAGTCCTCCGACGGAGGCCAATTCACGGGGCCGCCAGGCCGTCACCGGGACGATTCGAGAGTTCGCGCAATCACGAGCTTGCCAGGCCGTCGCCGGGACGGGACGAGTCCGCCTCGTCATCTCCAACGGAATCGCCGTCGGTTTCGAGACCGTGTTTCTTCAAGCGGTAACGCATCGAACGAAAGGTCACTCCGAGAAGTGCCGCCGCGTGTTTGCGCACCCCCCCGCTGCGTTCGAGCGCGGCAAGGAGTAGTCGTCGTTCGAGCTCGCCCAAGACGGACTCGGAATCACAACCCTCGGATGGAAGCTCGCCCAAATTCGGGGTTGGAGCGCCAGCGAGACCACTCACCTGGGGCGGCAAATCGCCGAGCCCGATCGTACGCCCACCCGAGAGTGCGACGGCACGCTCGATGAGATTCTCGAGTTCGCGCACGTTACCAGGGAACGGATAACGCTCGAGCGCGCGCAAGGCGTCGGGAGTCATGGCAAGCACGTCCTTGCCCATTTCCGCGGAAAACTTCTGGAGGAAGTGCTCCGCAAGCCAAGGCAGATCCTCACGCCGTTCGCGAAGGGGCGGGAGCAGAACGCGAATGACGTTCAATCGGTAGTGAGATCTTGCCGAAATTTCCCAGCGGCAACCTCTGCCTCGATGTCTCGGTTCGTAGCGGCAAGCAATCGCACGTCCACGGGGATTTCCTGAGAACTCCCAACGGGGCGCACGCTTCGCTCCTGAATGACTCTCAGCAACTTGACTTGCAAGGGAGCAGGCAGCTCTCCCACCTCGTCGAGCAGCAGGGTTCCGCCGTCAGCCTCGCGAAAAAGCCCGACGTGACGCGAAACCGCGCCCGTAAAGGCTCCCCGTTCATGGCCGAACAACTCACTTTCCATGAGAGCGTCAGGAAGAGCGCCGCAATTGACGACTAGAAATGGACCATTCCGTCGATCGGATTGGGCGTGAATCGCACGAGCGACGCGCTCTTTGCCTGTGCCGCTCTCGCCCGTGATGAGTACCGTTGCGCGCGACGGTGCCGCGCGCGAGACGAGATCGGTCACCGCGAGCATGGCAGGGCTTCGCCCCAGCGGTTGACCTTGAGCGCGTTCTGCGACTTGCGCACGTAAACGCGCGTTCTCGGCCTGGAGGGCGTGCTTCTCGATCGCCCTCGAAACTCGCGCGGCGAGTTCGCCAGGTTCGAAGGGCTTCGAAACGAAGTCGTAGGCACCCGAACGCACCGCGTCGATTGCGTTCTCGACGGATGAGTGGGCGGTGAGGACGATCACTTCCGTCAGCGGACTTCGGGATTTCGCCGAGGAGAGTACGTCCAGTCCCGAACCGTCCGGCATCTTCAGGTCCGTCAACACCACCGGGAACGGGGATGGGTGCTGAGCGATGATCTCGGCCGCCATCCGATATCCCGGCGCGGACACGACGCTGTAGCCCTCTCGACGGAACAGGATCTCGAGCATCTGGCGAATGCCAGGCTCGTCGTCGACGACCAAGAGCTGCAAAGGCGGTGGAAATAGAGAACCCACGGATCTCGGACGATAGCATCGAAGTGCGAATCGATGTCGGCAACGAACGAGAAACGGCTCGGCCCCGCGCCCGAGGCCGCTTCCGGTTCCCGAGGCCGCACGCGGTCGAAGCCGTCGGATGAACGGCGTCGGCGGTCTCGGGTCTGGTCCTCCACTCAGCGCACCAGAAGATCGACGAACGGCGCGGGGACCTGCGCCTTTTCGTGGCGACTCCCGAGGGAGTGGAGCAGCCTTTCCGAAACCGAAGTTCGCGCCTATGACACTCGAGCCCCTTTCCATCGTCGAGAAGGCAACCGGCAACGTTCTCGCAGAGCTTCCTTGCACCACACGTGAAGCACTGGAGCGAGCTGTGAGCGGAGCCCGAACCAGCAGATGGTCCACCTGCTCCGTCGAGACACGACTGGAACGACTGGGAGCACTTCGACGTGCATTGGCCGCGAACGCTCAGGAACTCGCTGACCTCCTTTCGCAGGAAAACGGCAAACCCCGACACGAAGCACTCCTACACGAAGTCGTACCGCTTCTCGATTTTCTCGACTGGCTCACCCCTGCAACTCTCGACGTCAGTCGCGCCGTCAATCTGCCGAGTCGATGGCTGCCCCATCGGGCGTTTTCCGTAACGAGAAGGCCCCACCGCGCTTGTGCGGTGCTCTCCCCATTCAACTTTCCTTTGCTCATTTCGGGAAATGACGCCTTGAGCGCCCTTGCGATGGGAAGCTCGGTCTTGCTCAAACCGAGCGAACACTGCCCTCTTTCCACGCATCGACTGGTACGCCTCGCTCACGAAGCCGGCATTCCGGAGGATGCGCTCACGCTCGTGATTGGCGGAAGAGAGGTCGGCGAGTGGTTGGTGAAGTCCGAAGTCGATGCCGTCGTGTTCACCGGCGCGAGCAGTAATGGTCGAGCCGTAGCCGTCGAGTGCGCAGAAAGGCTCCGTCCTTGCACCCTCGAATTGGGCGGCAACTGTCCGCTGCTCGTCCTTGCCGACGCCGACGTGCCTCGTACCGCAAAGGCCATTTGCTACGGTGCCATGGCAAACTCGGGTCAGTCCTGCCTTGCGGTGGGACGCGTGTACGTCCCTCGCGCCCTCGAAAGCGTGCTGGTCGATGCGCTTCGTCACGAGCTCACCGCACTACGACAGGGCGATCCGATGCAGGGCCCCGTGGAACTCGGCTCCCTCACGACCCGGGCACAATTGGACCGCTGTGATCGCCACGTCGACCACGCGCGCGCCCGGGGCGCACGGATCGTGCTCGGTGGCGAACGACGCGCCAGCATTGGCAATTTCTACGCACCAACGTTACTTCAGGGCTGTGTGATAGATGATTGGGTCGTCCAAGAAGAGACCTTTGGGCCCGTGCTTCCGCTCGTCCCTTACGACGACGAACGCGCCATGATCGAGCAACTCAATCAGGATCGCGCCGGGCTTGCAGCCTATGTATTCGGCGGCGACGTCGAGCGCGCTCGTGCGGTGGCCGAAGGACTCGATTACGCACATGTCGTCGTGGATCACGTCCTTTTGACTTACGTGTGTCCCGACGTGCCCTTGGCGGGGCTTCGCGACAGTGGCCAGGGGGTCGTGCATGGGACGGAAGGGCTGCTCGCTCGAACGAGTCCGAAAGTACTCGCCACTCCGCGAGCACGACTGCCCGCACCGGTCGAATTCGGACTCCTCGATCCCGAACGTGCGATGAGCGTCGCTCAGACACTGCTTCGAACGACGAATATCTTCGGCAAAGTCCGCCGATTTTTTCGCACGTGAGCGTCACCGACTCGAACGCCGCGCCTCCAACGCCAAAGTCCTGCACTGACCAACGCCAACGACCAACGACGCATCGCGATCTCGAGCGCGACGTGCACGGACATTGAGTGACGAGAAATGGTGTGCGACGCGGCGAGCGTCAGCGCGGGCTCGAACGACACCACGGAAGCGCTACCCGAGGGACTGGCTCGTCGCGCGCCGCTTCGCGACACACAGATTCGTCGCAAAGAGCAGCGCGCTCAACGCTTCGGCCTTGGACAGCTTGGCTTGGGTAGCCTTGGCGCGATCCGTCAGTCGCACGAACTCGATATAGCTTTCCCCTCGAAGGCCGAGAAGCATGACCCATACGCCGGGTTCGAGCCCCGTACGCCCAAGGCGCGTCCCGAGATCTTCGATGCACCGCTCGACGAGGATCTCCGCGAGCAATACCGCATCGCGAGTTTCTCCGAGCGCGATCGATTGTTCCACACGAAGAACCGTAGACCCCTCGTCTTCCGGCCAAAGCAACGCAAGACTGCAACCTCCCTCACCTGCTTCCGTCGAACCAGTTGGGCGCGATGAAGGAGCCGCGCGACGTGACGATTGAGGAACGGCCGATTCCGCCCCGGAGCGGAGTTCCCGAGTTTTGCCGAACTCGCTTGCGTCACCCAGCTTTTGTTCCGAAATGTCCTCCGCTGCGGATCGCTCGTGGGTGCCCAACGGCTCCACGGTCGAGACGGGCGGCGGACTCGAGCGCATTCCGATGCCATTGAGTGGCACAGGCAGAGGGCGCCAACGCGACGGAGCGCCAGTTTCCGCAGATCCGGGAGGAACCTCGGAACCGACTTGCCCGGGGCTTTGGCTCGAGTCTGGCGTATTCGTGGACGTGCGGGGGGGAACGTCCGACGACACCTTCGTGCGACGGAGAATCGATGGGACGCTCCGTGCCGAAGGGCAAGCCCGGACGAGTTCCTTGCTCGAGAACGATACGAGCCGCCTGCTCTCCGACGCCCAAGTCCTCGTCGGGAGGCAAAGAGAACCCCGGATCGCTCTTCGCGCTCGGGCGCGGAGGCGCAGACTCCGCTGGAATGTCCCAACTCTCCGGAGCACCGTCGACGAGCCGCAGGGCCTCGGCGAGTCCCCCTTCGGGTAGCATGAGGGGGCTCGGAGAAAGTCCTCGATGTTCTGGAACGCGCTGGTCGAAGTCCTCGAGAACGGCACGAGTGATGGCCTCGAGTGCCTCGTAGACGCCCTCGCCCGAGGTCGCTACGGTCGCGAAGGAAGGCGCGCCTCGCGAATTGAGCAGTCGTTCCATCTCGTCGATGGGGGCAAGTTCAGCCAAATCCCGCTTGTTGTACGCGAACACGTGGGGCATCTCGTCGAGATCGCGACCGTGTTCGGCGAGATTCTCCTCGAGATTTCGAAAGCTTTCGACATTGGCGTCAGCGCGCTCGATCTGAGAGTCCGCGACGAACACAACTCCGTCGGCCCCGGTCAAGACGAGCTTGCGGGTCGCGTTGTAGTAAACCTGCCCGGGCACCGTGAAGAGCTGCAGGCGCACCGTCATGTTCCGACTCGTCGGCACTCGAATCGGCAAGAAATCGAAGTACAAAGTGCGGTCGACGGGGGTCGCCAGGCTGACCATCTTGCCGCGATGTTCCGGACGAGTCGTTGCGTGCACGTGCTGCAACGATGTGGTCTTTCCGCCAAGTCCGGGACCGTAGTACACGACTTTGAATACGAGCTCTCGGGCGAGCGGGTTGACTTGAGGCATGACGATTGGGCCTAGGGCTAGCCCCCAGCGTACAACAGCTTGGCCCGCTCCGTCGCCGAGAACGCCCGCCCCGGCTGACCGGCGCCACCCGACCCCTTACCTTGGCCTCTCGGCCCAAAAGTGGCGCACTTTTTCCGCGTAAGGAATGCTCGCCTCCTGCGTTTTGCAGCCGTGATCCCCGCAATTGCCTTTTCGAGCACCATGCCGAACCGGGTGCGCGCCATGGCGACACTTTCCGCCAAAGAGCGCTCGTGGGGTCCGAATTCGTGTAGATTGCGGCTCGTGTGCGACCGCGATGCGGCCATCGAAGCAGAACGACTGCTCTGCGCAAAAGCCAAAGCTGGTGACCGTCGGGCGCTCGGCGAACTGCTACGCACGCATGGCCCGAGACTCTATCGTTCCGTTCTCTTGCCGCGCCTCGGTCAGCGAGCTTTGGCCGAAGAAGCCCTCGCAACGACGTACGCTCGAGTCGTCGAACGATTCGAGCAATTCGTTTGGCAGGACGTCGGTATCTACCCCTGGCTTCGCGTCATTGCATTCAGGGTCGCGATCGACCATTTGCGACGACATCGGCGGGAGCGACTTTTCCAGCCCGAAGATCTGGAGCGAACGCTGGAAGCCACGCAACGCGAGGAGGGGGAGAGAGCGGAGCGACTCGAGCAGCAAGAATCTCGAGGTCGCTCGACAACGGGTTGCCGACTTGCTCAATCGCCTCAACGAGCGTTATGCGCTTTCGATACGCCTCCGGATCTTTGGAGGGGCAAAACCGTGAGCAATGCGCCGCTGCCCTCGGCGTCAGCGTTGCCACCTTCGACGTCGTGTTACACCGCGCCTTGGCCGCTCTGAAAAAGCAGCTAGAATCGAACGATCGAACCCGAACTGGAGTCGCCAACATGAGCCCGACGAAACGCGACCAGGACAGTGGCGAGTTTGGGTTGGATCCCGAGGGCGACTTCGGAGCACTCATCCCCATTTCCGACCGCCCTGGAAGCTCGCCATCCGAAGAGGATTTCGCTGCGCTTCGGTTGGCCCTCGGTGCAGCCGAACGCCCGCAAGATCTCACGGACGCGGAGCACCTGAACCTGATCGAGAGTGTCCTCGGGATCGATTTGCGAGCCAGCGACTCGACGATTCACTCCGCCGAAGAGACGGCAGCTTCCGACTCGAGCCCCTTCGCTGGGCACGCGGGCTCGCAGCATGATCGTTTACGCGACGAACCGACACCCCATTCGATCGCGGAAGCGGAAGCGCCCGTCGCGGAAGCGGAGCGCCTCGATGCACAGCGGCTCGCTCGTGCACTCGACGGCTTAGAAAACCACGCACTGGCGGATCTCGCCTTCGAATTGCGAGAGGCGCATCGGCCGCAATCCCTGTCGCCCATTGCGGAAGAACGCGCGCTCGCGAGTCTCCAATCTCACGCACTCGAGCGCGGTCAGGTGCTCCCCTTCCTCCGTGGAAATGGCGCGAAATCGCGAAACCGCGGGACCTGGGTTTTGGCAACGAGCACGGTACTCGCCATTGCCGCCGGTTGGGCGTTGATTTTGCGGTCGAGCCCATCGATTTCATCTCGCGAACCGACTGCGACTTCACCGCTCGCGCTATCGAGATCCGCTGAGCCGCTGCTCGAAACCGCACAGTACTGGCAGCGTGGAACGACGGAACGCATCGATCGAATTGCGGTTGTGCGCTCGCGTGAGCTTCGACGCAATCGATACCTGAACTGGAGGGTCCGATGACCCCTCGGCATTGGCTGCTCTTCGGATGGGTTTGTATCGCCGTAACTTCGGCGGGTTGCCGCTCGCACCGATGTACGGAAGACGACATCGACGCGCCTGCCGTCGATTCGAAACTCATGGCGTTTCTATCACGGGCGCGAGCGGCCCATCACGAAGCGGATCTGTTCGATCAGGATCCGGAACACGCCCTCCGCCCTCTTCAGGACCTCGTATCGGGCCCCATCCCGAAGTTCAAGGATCAACCACTGGCGGAAGCGCGTGAAGTCCTCGCTGACACTCAAGCCCGCATCGCCAATCTGGAAAGCCAGATTGGACGTTACGAAAGCGCACATCAACGCCTAAGCGATGCGTTGGAGCTCATGCCCGAACCGAGCTATTTCCGAGGTCACCTCTTCGAGACGCGAGGCCTCGTTTACCAGCGCCAAGCCGAATCCCTGGTTCGAACGGGCCGGGTCGACGCGGCGAAAGGTGCGAAGCAAAACGCCGTAGAAGCATTCGAGACGGCCATGGAAATCCAAGCCCGAGTCATCCATTCGACACCGAAGGCGCCGTCGACGTCACCGCATTCGGAGCCTCGGAACTCGCGCGATTCGATTCCCTCGGCGCCGTCGACGTCACTGGGTTCGGCGCCGTCCACACCACGCGATTCGACTTCCGGTTCGCAGCCGCAGCAAGGACATCCACAGCAATCGACCTCGAGGGTGAACGAATGAATCGAACATCGACCTCCGCCGTCCGCTTTTCTCGATCCCGCTCCGCAGTACTCGTCCTCGCCTCGCTCGTCGCCGGTTGCGGAATGAGCCAGCAAAAACTCGGGAATGGACGCAGCCCAACCGAGCAACGAAAATCGAACTCCCGTGGGGGCCCCCGCCGCCGCCGTGCCGCAAGCCAGTCCGCCAATCGAGGAAGCATCTGCGTCGGCGGAGTCCGCTCCGAGGAAAGACGTCTCATCGCCACAGGTCGGCGAGGGACGTGCGAACCCCGCCCGCGAAGCGACGGCCCGTGAACAGTCACTTCCGAAAAGCGGCGCGGCCGCAGCGAAGGCGCCAGCCAAAGCCATACGCTCCTTCCAAGACTCGTCCACGGTCGGAGACGACCGTGATACGGCGCAGCCCGCTTTTGCAGAGCCGCCAGAATTGCGGCGTGCCCTCGCGGAATTCGAAACCCAGCTCACCGCGCTTTCGACGACCGAAATCCTGTGGCGACGCGTGTAAAGCCCTCGAGTCGATGCGACGTTCGGCGCAGCAGATCTGCACGTTGGTAACGGACGACGATCCTCGTCGTCGGTGTCCGACGGCAAAAGAGCGCCTCGAGCATGCCTCGCGCGATTTGGCCGCGCGGTGTCCGAACTGCGGCTGAGTCCGTGCTCCATCGTTTTCGGGCTCCGATGTAGGCTGAACGGCCACGGGACCGCTCCAATGCTGGAAAGGGACCCATGGTCAGACAACCTCCACACAGTGCTTCCGAATTGGCCCGCGACCAGGATAGACTGGATGCCGAGTCTGGCCGAGCAGGTCGCGTGATCCCCCTACAAGTCAATAGAGTTCCCCGATTGGTGCCCGGAGTCGACATCCGGAAGCTACCCATTGGCCCGCAAGAGGCCTTCGTGATCTCGCGCATCGACGGCATCGCGACGACGCGAGACATCGGCTACGCGACGGGGTTCGAGGAGTCGTTCATCGAAGATTGCCTCCTCAACTTGGAAAGGCTCGGAGCGGTGTCCTTTCTGGATCCGACCTCCAATCCTGCAAGCACGGACCGCCTGCGTACGCCCAAGACTTCGCCAACGAGTGGCCCGGTACCTGGGGCGAATGCAACTCAGTCCTACTCTGGAGCGAGCGATGCCAACCGTGGCGCGCCGTCATCTTCACGTGGTTCCGTGACAGGCGGGGCACCTGGGACTTCGGCATCTTCGGGATCCTTACGAGCCCCCCACCCGACCGTGATGCCCGACGAGCCGCCGCCATGCTCGGCGCCGCCATCCTCCCCATCGTCCTGCGATTTGGACTTCGAGCGCCAACAGGCGATCTTGTCACTCTTCTCGCAACTCGAGAGCCTCGACCATTATCGACTCCTCGGCGTACCCGAAAACGCCGAAAGAAAGCTGATCAAGGGCGCCTATTACGAGAAAGTGAAGATTTTTCATCCAGACCGATACTTCGGGAAAAACCTGGGGAGTTTTCGCAGCAAGCTCGAGCAGTGTTTCGCGCGCCTGACCGATGCCCACGAAGTACTGACCGATGCCGAGAGCCGTTCCGAGTACGATCAGTACCTCGCTGCCCAACGTCAGTCGGAAGCGCTCGAACGAGCGCTCAACGCCACGATCACCACCGAGGACTTCGACCGTCTCGAGCAGCGGCTCGCACAAGCGGTCAATCCTGGGCTGGTTCATTCGAGCTCCAATCCTGGGATCCCGAAGGCAATCACCCAGTCGGATCCCGTCGTCACCTACTCCGCAGCACCGACCAGCGATGTCGCGCCCTCCAGTCGGCAATTGTCCGACGACGATCGGAAGCGCGTTCTCGCGAAGAAGCTCCGACTGAGCCAACCCAATCTCCGCGTGCCGACGCAATCTTCGATGAAGGCCGTTTCGGTCCCACCACGAGACCAAATGGCGGACCAACTTCGCCGACAACTGGAGCAAGGGCGGCGAGCGGCCGGATCGGCACAGGTGGCTGCGCTCCTTGGGGACGCGGAAGCCGCGATGGCAGGAGGCGATCCGGTTCGCGCCGCCAATGCCCTCCGAGCGGCGCAATCCCTTGCTCCCGGCGATCCGACCGTCGGGCGGAGGCTCGTGGACGCCCAGGCCCAGGCAGCGGCTGCCCTCGCGGACACCTACGTCAAGCAGGGCGAGTACGAGGAAAAAGGCGGCCGCTGGGAGGCGGCTGCGCGCTCCTACGAACGAGCGGCCCACAGCAAACCACTCGCGAGCACGTGGGAAGCCGCCGCGCGATGCCTACTCGAGGCCGGTGGCGATCTTCGCGCCGCGAGTGAATACATGCGCAAAGCGATGACCATGGAACCCGGACGAGCAGCCAGTCACCTCCTGCTCGGTCGCATCTTCATGGCCGCACGAATGCCCTCGAGCGCCCTCGCCGAACTCGAGCGAGCTCGAAGTCTCGACCCGAACAATGATACGGTGATGGCTCTGCTCAAGCGTTTGGAGCGCGAGAGTCACTGACCGCCAAGGGGAATCATGGATCGCGTTATCGGAATCGACCTCGGAACCACGAACTCCTGTGTCGCCATCATGGACGGGGACACCCCTGTCGTCATTCCCAATCGCGGTGGGTACAAGACCACGCCGAGCATCGTCGCGATCACCGAAGCCGGAAAGCGCTTGGTTGGCCACATCGCAAAGCGGCAAGCGATCACCAACGCGGAAAACACCGTATACGCTGCCAAGCGTTTGATCGGCAGGAAGTGGAACGCGCCCCAGGTCAGGAATGCGCTCCTCAGTTGCGCCTACAGTATCATCGAGGGACCTCATCAGGATTTGCGCATCCGGCTCCGTGACAAGATCTACTCCGTGCCGGAAATCAGCTCGATGGTGCTTCAAGAGATGAAGATCATCGCTGAGGATTATCTCGGGGAGCCCGTCACCAAGGCAGTCATTACCGTCCCGGCGTACTTCAACGACAATCAGCGCCAAGCAACCAAGGACGCGGGTCAAATTGCTGGACTCGACGTCATCCGCATCATCAACGAGCCAACGGCCGCGTCGCTCGCGTACGGCTTCGGCAAGGGTTACGACAAGACGATCGTCGTGTACGATTTGGGTGGCGGCACCTTCGACGTCAGTGTGCTCGAGATTGGCTCGCATGGAGTCTTCAAGGTGATTGCCACGACGGGAGATACTTTTCTCGGCGGTGAAGACTTCGATTTGCGCATCATCGACTGGCTCGTCGAACGCTTCATGGAAGAGCATGGCGTGGACTTGCGCCAAGATCGGATGGCGCTGCAACGACTGAGAGATGCGGCCGAGAAAGCCAAATGCGAACTCTCGAGCGTCAACGAAACCGAGATTAATCTTCCGTTCATCATTTCGACGGGGCGCAATGAAGCACTGCACCTCCAACGCACGCTGTCACGGAGCATCCTCGAAACACTGACGGCCGATCTCGTCGACCGAACCGTTCAGATCACGAAGCAGGCCTTCGCGGAGGCGCGTCTCACCGTACGAGATATCGACGAGACCATTCTCGTCGGAGGAATGACGCGAATGCCCGCCGTGCAGCGCGCCGTGGCACAGCTCATTGGCAAGGAGCCGAACCGCGGCGTTCATCCCGACGAGGTGGTCGCTCTGGGTGCGGCGATTCAGGGGGCCGCACTCGTCGAAGATCGCCACGACATGATCCTCCTCGACGTCACGCCTCACGCCTTGGGCATCATGACGGTCGGAGCACACTTCGAGGAATTGATCCCTCAAAACACCACTGTCCCCACCAGTCGAACCAAGATCTTCACGACCAGCCGTGACAACCAAACGGCCGTAAAGATCCTCGTTTTGCAAGGTGAGAATCAGAAGGCCGACGACAACGAGCTCCTTGGGGAGTTCGTCCTTACGGGATTGCGGCGCGCGCTCAAAGGGCAAGTCGAAATCGAGGTCACCTTCGCGATCAACACCGACGGCATCGTGAGCGTGAGCGCCAAGGATCTGGAGACGGGTCAGGCACAATCCATCCAGGTCACGGCGACGAGCGGGCTTACCCCGGAAGAGGTCAAGTCCATGATGAACAACGCTGCCGATTACATGGTAGAGCGCCGCGCCGACGAAGCCTTCGAAGGCCTGAAGCAAAACATCGAGACGCTCGTCGCCCAGGTCGAGACGATGATCCCCGATGTAGAACGTGTCGTTGGCGGTTCCGATTTCGGACGCGATGCACTGGCCAAGGCGAAGGCCGTGGTCTTCAAGGCCCGTGACGCGGTCGTGCGTAAAGACGCGACGGCATGCACCGAGCAGTCCGACATGCTCGAGCGCACCATTCGCATGTTCAAGGGCGTGGTCAACCGCGGTAACTGAAACCCACAACGACGAAGCCCAAGCGCATGAATCCGAACAAGTCCACTCCTCCGAATCCCCCTGCGGGTCGCAGGCCATTGGACACTATCGATTCGCGCAGCCCAAGCTCTCTTCCGCCAGAGCTCGGCAGCATCGACATGAGCTGGGACGACGACCCGCGCACCATGAGTGGCCTCGGGTTGTCGCCTGACTCGCCCCTCGACGCGGACTCGGACACCGACGAGCGCACAACGGCAATTCCTGACATTCCCATGCAGGAGTTCGTGGCGGCGTCGATGGCCATGGCTGACGAAAAGGAGCGGCGCAGCGCTCCCATTGCCGGGCTGCCGCCCATCGACTCCGGATCGATTTCGTGGAAATCGGAAACGCCGGGGCACGCGAGCGACACGACCAGATCGCCAAACTCCGCCAAGCTTGCCATGGGCAACGAAGAGGTGCCCACTCTGGACCAGCGCGCACGGGCGTTACCGAGCCTCGAGCCCAGTTTGACCCAACCTGCGCCAGCACGGCATCAACGTGAATTCGGCTCGCCTTTCGAGTCCCCTGGCCCGGACGCGAATGACGCCATCGCGGCTGCACGTCTGAGCTCGCGGCCTCCGACGAACGTCACCCGCCCCTCCGAGCCCAGCGCGAGCAGAAATTCCTCGAGCGCGCCGCCAGGGCACCCGTCGTCGCCACCTCGCAGCCGGCTCTCGTCCTCCCCGCCTCTCACGTCGCGTTCCATGGCTGGGCCGGTGGGACCGCCTTCGTCGCCGCGCCCGTCCGGCGATGGGCGCTTCTCCGATTGTCCTCCCACGACGCGCTCGGAAGCGGATGCGCTGCGAGTCCGAATGAAGGATTGCTACGCGATGGGTGACTTCTCCGGCGCCTATGAAATCGCCGAGACGCTGCTCTCGGCTGACAGCGGCGATTTGGAAGCGCAGCGCTTCTCCACGAGTTGCCGCGAAGTCCTCACTCAAATGATGACGAGCCGGATCGGCAGCTTGGAGCAACTCGTCGAGGTCGCTCTATCGCAGGAAGAGCTCCGTTGGCTCACCCTCGACCACCGCGGCGGGTTCCTGTTGTCCCTCGTGGATGGCGCTCTGTCCGTCGATGAACTGCTCGACATCGCGGGCATGCCCAAGCTCGAATGCCTTCGCATCCTCGTAAGTCTGCTCGATCAGCGAGTCGTCCGTCTCGTTCCACCCTGAGCGCTTGCCGTGCGTGTCTCGGTTGAACGATGGCCCCCGGCGATTTCTGTGCGGCGCACCGCGATTGGGCAACACGTCTCCGCGATGGGACCAACCGCGACGTCCTTGCAATTCATCGTGCCCACGCGGCGCTCCGTTGAACGAGCTCGCGCGCTTCTTTGTTGTGTCTTGCTCGGCGTGCAAACGTATTCGCTCGATGTTGCGGCAGCCACGACGACGCGGTCCGTCTCCAATGTGCAGCTCGGCCGACATCCGTCACCATGCGAACCCCAAGGCCCTTTCCCCGAAAGCGTTGCGAGCTACACCCTCGTCGCCAGCCTAGATGAGCGCACCCACGTCGTCACTGGAAAGGGGACCATTCATTGGCGAAACCCGAGCGACGAGCCAGCACAAGAACTCTATCTTCATGCGTATTTGAACGCATTCCGCAACG
Organism: Polyangiaceae bacterium; assembly: GCA_049840955.1. Lineage (GTDB taxonomy): Bacteria > Myxococcota_A > Polyangia > Polyangiales > Polyangiaceae > FEN-1139. The sequence goes on along the minus strand of JASGIX010000065.1, from coordinate 68,873 downwards.
AACGCACAAGGTTCATGCGCGATGGCAGAGTCACCGGACGTTCCGGCGCACCGTGGCTCGGCCCCGGCGAGCTGCGCGTTCGGCGACTCGTCGCACGGGAGTTCAATGAGCTCGATCTGTGGGCGCTGCGCGCCCCCCATTCGCCCGCAGATCCCGACGACGACACTGACGTGCGGCTCCCTTTACCTGTCGAAGTGCCGGGAAACGGCGAACTCACCCTCGACGTCGAATTCGAAGCAGTGCTGCCGCCCCTAATCGAACGAGCGGGGTACGTCGGCGGATTCCATGCGGTAACGCAGTGGTTTCCCAAAATCGCCAGGCGAACCGAAGACGGAGAATTCCGCCACTTCGCCTACTCGGCACTCGCAGAGTTCAGCGCCGATTTCGGCGACTATGACGTTACCATCGACGTTCCAGCGAATTACGTCGTCGCTGCGCCGGGCAGACAAATCTCCAAAACCAGCGAACGAGGCCGCAAGCAGATTCGCTATCTATCCAAGCACGTTCACGACTTTGCCTGGTTCGCGTGGGACGAGTTCGTCGAGCACCGAGAATCGATCGGCACCGTCGAAGTGCGGCACTATGGCTCGCGGGATCAGAAGGACAACGCAACGGCAACCATCGAGACGCTGAGATGGGCGCTTCCGCGTTTGGGTGAAGCGTTTTTTGCCTATCCCTATTGTTCACTGGTCGTCGTTCATCCTCCCGATGACGCACGCGCCTCCGGGGGCATGGAGTATCCGGGACTGATCGTGACGGGCGGCCCGTGGTATCTCCCGTCCACGTCACTTCGATTCATCGAGAGCCTTACGCTCCACGAGCTGGCACATCAGTGGTTCTATGGCGTGATTGCGTCCGACGAATATCTGCATCCCGTACTCGACGAAGGCATCACGTCCTACGTCGAGGCTCGAACCTTGCAGGAGCACTTCGGACTCGGCTCTGCGTGGTCCACTCGATGGTTCGAAATCTCAGAAGCGGTGATGCGTCGCGCCCTGGTCCGCAAGAGTCGAGCTTCCCTCCCCCTCGCGCAAAGCGCGACACAATTCCGAGATTTCTCGAACCTCAGCGCCGAAGTCTATGCTCGATTCGCTACCCTTCTCGAGACCTTGGGGAACGTCTATGGCACGAGAAAACTCGACGAGGCCCTTCGGGCGTACGCCACGCGTTATCGCTTCGCGCACCCGGTTCCAGACGACCTCGTAACGGCCGTTTCTACCGTCATGGGGCATGGCGCCGGAGCTGCTCTCGACACCGCACTCTACCAAGGTGGATGGGCCGACTACGCGGTGCTCGACGTCGAACCCTCGCAGGCCATTGCTAAGGGCTTTCGTTCTCGCGTACACCTGCAGCGCGCCGGAACGCTCGACTTCCCAGTCGAGGTCGAAGCCGAACTCGACGATGGACGTCGAGTTCGGCTTCGACTCGAGCACGTCGCACCCGATGGGTGGATCGAATGGGATACGTCACGCCCGATACGCAGCGTTACCATCGATCCGGACGGGGCCGTCACGCTCGACGCAGGACCTGAAAATCAAACCTTTAGACGGCCCCCACCGAAGACGCCCGTCCGCCTCGTTGCCTTCGTTCACGGACTCGTCACGGCGATACTCGGAGGTGTGCTGCCGTGAGGAGCCCCTTGGACGTAAGGTCATTCAACCGAGACTACTCGTGCGCGGCAATCGAAGGGATCGCTCCGTGAGCCCCCTCGTCGACGCGAATCCTCGAAGCTGCGCTCGGGCGCGCAGTCTGTTCGGATGCCTGCTCTTGATGCTCGCCTGTCGTTGGGCATTCGCGGCGTTCTTCGACTCGCTGTTGCTCGCACCCATCGTCGAAGATCGTGCATGGCAGTCCCCTCGGGGAGACGCGGCACTCGTTGGAAGCGGTGCTCTGAATCTGGCTGGAGTCGTTCTGCCGCGATGGCCCCTCTATGCTGGTTCGGCCAGGTCATGGCTCGGCGGTCTCGGGGCCCTCGCGCTGGCAAAGATTTCGAATCGGCAGTCTGGTATTGGGAGCGCTCTCGGCTCGGCTACCCCCTTGGAACCCGGTGAGTCTGCGTCGCGCCCAACGGCTTTGGGTGCCATTCCTCGGCATCGCGCTCTTCGAGTGGAGCGTGCTGCTATTCGGACTCGTGTCCTCGTGGATGCTGCTTCCGACTGTCGGCAGTGCACTTCTGCCGTGGCTTGGCGAACGCCGAACCAACCTCGTCGAACTCGCCCTGTTCGGCCTCTTCCTCGCCTCGTCATGCGGGCTGCATTTCCTGTTCGAGGTGACCCGCACCGAACTTGCCTACGGTGCCTCCACTTCGAGGGGCGCATTCGTGTCGGCACTTGGACGAATCCGCGCGGCGCCACTGCGGCTGCTCGCCATTACGGCACCTCGACTGTTCGTCGGTGCTACTTGTTTGCTTGGTGCCGTCGACTTCACGTTCATCGTGCACCGAGAAACCTCGCCCAACGTGGTGGCGTGTCTAGGGACCGCCTTCTCGGAATTGGCAGCCCTGATCGCCGCCGTGGCCTACCTCGACTGGCTCCGAGCCCTTCGCCCCCGCGAGTCCGCTTGCGCTACGAAAGGCAACGGAGCCACGAGGTAACGGCGCGAAAGCTCGACTCAACCCGCTTGCGGAAGCAGAGAAGATCCACCTCGCTGACACTTTTGGTAGATCTGAAGCAGGCGTCGCGCAGGGCGATCCCAGCTGACGTCCTGCCGCATGGTCCGCCGACGCAAGCGCTCGAACCCGGCGGAATGGTAGGCGGTGAGCGCGCGAGCGACGGTACCCGAAATTGCGGAAGCCTCGAGCTCGTCAAACAGGAACCCCGTACCCGTGACGAGCCCGGCGTCTGCATCGACGACAGACTCACCGATCGTCGAACGGGCGTACGCGACGACGACCGCGCCGTAACGCTGCGCGGCTCGGTGACCGAGGACTCCGCGCCCGTCTCGATCCGGATAAAGAACGAAATCCGCCGCAGCAAAGGCGCGGTGGATTTGATCTTCATGGGTCAGCTCGAAGATTGCAGCGTCGGTCTGTCTTCCTACGAGCTTGCTCGCGAGAAGGCGACTTTGCTCCGGGTCATCCGACGGACTCTCGAAGACGCACAGTGAAAGATCCATCTCGAGGAGCAAATCCACGGCCGCCAATAAATGGCCTGCGCCGTTTGCACCAGTGATCGGCCCAGGAACGAGGACCAGCGGTCGTGGCTCGAGCGACAAACCGGTGTGTCGCAACCAATCCGTCTTGTTTGCGGCTTTGTTGCGAACGTCCTCTGCGTCGAAGCGAGCCAAGAGGCTCGGACAGGTCGCAGGATTCACCTTCGAATAGTCGATCCCGGCTGCAACGGCCAGAACCTGGCCGCGCATTGCGGAGACGAACGGGTTCAAGGCGCCGAACAGCTCGCCCGCCTTGAGTTGCTCCACGGCGGTGTCGGAGGGCATGATGACCGCATCGGCCGCAAGCAATCCCGCCTTGAGTAAACAGACGTCATCACCCAGCCGCACCGCGTCTGCGACCAAAAGCTCGTCTTCACACTCGGATGCAACGGCTCCCCGCCCGAGACCTGAGTTCGACAGATCACAAAGGGTCAAAACGATGGGCGTGGATGCCTGGCTCAACGTTCGTATCGCGTGGGCAACGAGCGCCGTTTCTGCGTCGAAGAGATGGACCGCTTCAATCGGTTGCCCCTGCTCGGCGCGTAGATCGACGTAGGCTGCGACGGCGCGCGCAAACACGGCCATGGCCTTTGCACTCGCCTTCGTGAGCTCGGAGCTTCCCTTGGCGGGCCACTCGGCTCCAGCTGGCATCCCCAGCAGCACGACCTTTGCCCCCGACGAAAGTTGCGCGTCGAAGACCGTCACCGCGTGCCCGTTGGTCAATTCGAGAGGAGAAAGACGCCGCGCCACCAGCAATCCGCCGCGCTCGTATGCAGTGTCGTAAGGCACGACCATCGTAACGTCGTGTCCCAGCTGCTTGAACGACTTTCCCAAGGCAGCGAGTTCCTCCGGCGCTTCCGACGAAGACAACCAGGGACTGAGCTCCGTTCCAACGAGCAGGATTTCCATCGCTGCCGCGTGTACCACGGTCTCGGGGAGGAGTCCTACTCCGAAGCGCGGTAAGGTTGACCCCTCCGGCCACGAGATCGGTCGGCGTCGCGCCCTTCTTGTGGCGGCAAGGTGACCACTGGCCCGACGTAAGGTTGCCCCGAGTCCCTCACCAAAAGCTCAGGGGCGCCGGATTTCTCGCGAAGATTGCGGAGAGTGCGCCGGCGCCAGGGTCGATCGACGGGCGGGAGCGACAACGACTAGCCCGGAGCTCCGGGAGTACTAACCTCGGCGCCCATGGACGAGCTTGTCAGCAAGGCGCAGGTACTACACGAAGCCCTCCCCTACATTCGGCGATTCCATCAGCGGACTTTCGTTGTGAAGTACGGCGGCCACGCGATGATCGACGAGGAGCTCAAGGCGAGTTTCGCTCGTGACGTTTGCTTGCTGCGCTATGTCGGGATCCGAGTCGTGGTCGTTCACGGCGGCGGACCGCAGATCACGAGCACGCTCAATCGACTCGGCATCGAGTCGAAGTTCTCCTCTGGTCTCCGAATTACGGACAAGGCCACGATGGACGTCGTGGAGATGGTGCTCGGTGGCAGTATCAACCAAGAGATCGTCGGGCTCATCTGCAATCAGGGTGGTCGCGCCGTGGGGCTTTCCGGCAAGGACGACCAATTCATGCGCGCCTCGAAGGCTCCGCTCGTCAAGAGCAAGAATGCCGCTGGCGAGGAAGTGACGGTCGATCTCGGCCATGTCGGAGAGGTCGATCGCGTAAACCCCGCGTTGGTCGAGCGCCTCGTGTCGGACGGATTCGTCCCGTCATTGCCCCGATTGCCGCTGGGCCGAATGGTGAAGCCATGAACGTCAACGCCGATACCGCGGCCGCCGCGATTGCCGGCTCCCTACGCGCCGCCAAATTCATGTTGATGACGGACGTGGACGGCGTGCTCGACTCCAAAGGGCAACTCATCGCATCCCTTCGCGCATCGGAAATAGAGAAGCTGATTGCAGAGGGAACGATCACGGGTGGGATGATCCCGAAGGTTCGTTGCGCACTCGAAGCGGTCGATGCCGGGGTCGAGAAGGTCCACATCATCGACGGTCGCCGTCGTCACGCTTTGCTGCTCGAGATCTTCACCGATAGCGGAATTGGTACAGAGATCCAATAACCGTGGCAAGCAACAAGCGCCCTCGACGCAGCAGTCGATTCGCCGAAGCACCCGAGGGGACACTTCGGCCCGAGGGCGTTTCAGAGGACGCAGTGAGGCGCGTCCTTCGGGTTCCACCGGAGCTCAGTGGGATGCGTCTCGACGTTTTCGTCAAACTGCAACTGCGAAACACGAGCCGCACTCGGGCTCGGGCAATCATCGAACACAGTGCCTATTCTCCCGAGGGCAAACCCTTGCGGCACAACGGGCGCATCAAGCCCGATCAACACATCATCCTCTGGCGTCCTCCGCTCGAAGAGGACGAGTCCGATGAGCCCATCGAAATCCTCTACGAGGACGAATGGCTGCTCGTCGTGGACAAACCTCCGTTCGTCGCCGTCCACCCCACGGCTCGCTACTACCACAGCACTCTCGTCAAGCGCCTCGAGTCCCAACTGCCCGGGCAATTCCTTTCCCTGATTCATCGTCTCGATCGCGAGACGAGCGGCATCGTACTCGTCGCAAAAACTCAGGAGGCCGATCGCGCGTTCAAGAAGCTGCTCGAAGACCGCAGCGTCGCCGAAATGGTGCGAAGGCCCAACGCCGTCTTCGACAACCTGCGTCCGGGGGAAAAGCGGGCGTTCGAGCGACGAGCGGAGCGAGCAGCAAGCCTGGTGAAGACCTATCTCGCTCTCACGTGGGGCACGCCACCGGAAGGCCTCATCGATCTTCCCATCGAAGCGGATACGGACAATCCCCTTCGCGTGAAGATGCGGATCGCCGAAAACGGCAGGGGAATGCAGGCGCTCACGGAAGTTCGTCTGCTCGAAAGGCGTGAAGGCTACTGCCTCGTCGAATGCGAGCTGCACACCGGGCGACAACATCAAATCCGCCTGCACCTCTCGAGCGTCGGCAGCCCTGTCGTTGGCGACAAGCTCTACGGTCCTGACGAACGTTTGCTTGCACGCGCAGCCGACAACGAACTCACCGAAACGGATCTGGAGAAGCTCGAGCTCCCTCGACACGCACTACACGCGCATCGATACGAACTCCCCCACCCTTTTACCGGCGAGACCCTCAGGCTCGTTTCTCCGTTAGCGAAGGACTTGCGCGAATTCTTCGACGAGCTCCCAACAGAACGCGCGGCGACGGGTTAGAACGACAAGCGATCGAGATTTGACGTGCCAGGAGCGAACTGCTATCGCGAAGCGAGCAGTATCAGTGGTCATCGTTCGGGGAAGCTTGGTTCGAAGCCAACGCGGTCCCGCCGCCGTAAGCGAGGACGAATCCGGCAACTAGCCACTGGGGTCAACGACCCTGGGAAGGCGCTGGACGAGGATGATTCGCAAGCCGGAATACCCGACGACAACCTGGGTCAGCCGACTTACCGCGGCCACGCCGCAAGAGGTGCGCCCAACTGACCTGCGCTCAATCGGCATTCCCGTGGAGGTACCGAAGTGAACGCGACGTCTCTGCGAATGTGGTTTGGTCCGCTCGTCCCCGTGCCAGTCGAGGTCTCTCGAGGAGGCCCCCCCCATGGCCCAGTGTTTGCGGAAACATCGTCTCGGCGCGAGCGCAGTGAGCCGTGGAGCTGCCGGAGCATCCGCAGCGCACGACCGAGCCAATGGGCACGACGACTCATGGCCCTCATGTTCGGTACGGGCCTGGCGGCATGCGGAAACACCGACGGCACCGCATCTACGACGGAGAAGCCCGGTACGAGCCAACGGTTGGACTCCGTGAAAACGGGAAGTCGATGTGGCGAAGGCGAATTGCCCAATGGACCGCCCTTTCCGCCAGAAGCGACGCATCCAGACTCCGATGCCATCGCCATGACTGACGACTCGATTTCGGCCTTCGCCACCCGAGTCGAAGACGTCGATTTTGGGGATTACGTCGACGCAAAATGGATGGACGAACAGCAAGCGCTCGGACCGGCCGAAGGCAACAGTAACGACGTGGTCTCGCTCGGTGAGGGCGGCCGAATCACGTTGTCGTTCGCGAAACCCATTTCAGACAGTGATGGCCCCGACTTGTGCGTTTTCGAGAACTCCTTCAGCGATCGAATTTCCTCGAGCTCGCCTTCGTCGAAGTGGCCTCGAGCGAGGACGTCTTCGTGCGATTCTCCGCGGCTTCTTACGTTGCGGAAGCAGTGGACGGCTATGGCACCTTGGATCCAACGTTGATTACTGGATTCGCAGGCAAGTACCGGCAGGGCTATTGCACGCCATTCGATCTCGCAAAGCTTGCCGCGCGCCCCGAGGTCGAGTCCGGTCAACTCGATCTATCGAGCATCAAGTACGTTCGCCTGGTAGACGTGCGTGGTGACGGTACGGAAGAAGATTGCAACGATCGTCCCGTCTATGAATCCATTTCCCACGAGCCAGAGCAGCGGCTTCGACCTCGACGCCATTGGCGTCTTCTAGACGTGTTCCGGTCCAGTTGGCCCCCTCGGCTCCTCGTACGAGCATTCGCCGTCGCGACGGCGGTCGTGGTGCGTTCCGAAGCGCAAGTGACGCCCGTCATCGTCGATGCGCACACCACGAAGTCCGACCGAAGATCATCCCGCGACGCCACCACGGATTCGGTCGTCGTCCGGCAAGAGGAACTGGCAACGCCTGGCACGTCGACGGCTCAAATCCTATCGAAGACGACCGGTGCACAGATTCGACAGTCGGGCGGTACGCTCGAACCCACCCAGCTGGTCTTGCGCGGTGGCACGTCGGCACAACTCCCCATCTATTTGGGCGATGTCCTCCTCAATGACGAGACTCAGGGAGCGGCAAATCTCTCACTCCTCCCCCCCACTCGTCCTCGATCGGATCGAGGTTCATCGTGGTCATGCCCCGATCTTCGCAGATGAACTTGGCCTGAGTGGTGCGCTCGTGCTCGAGCCCCGCTTCCCGAAGGGTACACACGCTTGGTCGCGGCTTTCGGTCGGTCGCTACGGAGCAATGGAGCAATGGCTGGGAGGAACTACCACGGGCAGAAGCGCTGGCACCATGGTTCTCGTTGGACGTTCCGAGCAGCGGAATGACTACCCGTACTTGGATGACCGCGGTACCACCCAGAATCCAGAGGACGACCGCACCGTCCGCCGAAGCAATGCCGATGTCGTAAATTACGACGTTTTCACCAGCGGCTACGTTCGCCCAAGGCCCAACGTCGGAATCCGCTTCTTCATGCAGGGCCTCGATCGCCGGCAAGGAATTACGGGCCTCGGAGTGATCCCCGCTCGACTTGCGCGCGGACATACGGAGCGGCAACTTTACGCGCTTTCGGCAACGATGCCCTGCCACGCGCGAGTGGCCGCGGAACGCTGTCGAATCCAATTGGCGACCCAGGCGTCCCTCGGTCAATTCCTACTCGACGATCCAGCGCTCGAACTCGGATACGGAAGCGTGCACATCGAGCAGTCGACGACAATGGTTGCCGAACGCTTGCGAGTCGAGCAACGACTTTCCGATTCGCTTCGATTGGGGACGTTGCTCTCGATGAGACAGACCCGACTGCAAACGCGAGACGAATCGGGTAGCACGCTAGATGCCCTGAGAAATACGGTACATCTTGGGGCCGACGGGGTATTGGAAGTCAATCCCGACGTCACGATGTTGGTCCTCTTTCGTGGGCGCGCCGAGCGAACCAGCGCCGCAAGTACCGATTCGGACGAAGCTCGATCCCACGGCGCGCCTCGGTATAGCGATGCAGCTCACGTCGAGCTTGACTCTCTCGGGCAACCTCGGCCGATACGTACGGACTCCAACCCTTGGTGAACTCTATGGACTTGGTCCTTTCACACGAGGCAATGACGCTCTTCGACCGGAGGCGGGGACCGGCGAAGACGTCATTTTGCGCTACCGTCGCGCGATCTACGGGCTGATCGTGCTCGGCGACATTTCTGCTTATCATCAGCGCCTCACGGATTGGTCGCGTGGCAACGCTCGAGCTTCGGACAAATTCGGCCTTACAACGTCGGGCAAGCACGCCTACTCGGAAGCGATCTTCGGCTTGCGTGCGAGTGGCAGGAGACCGTCCGCGCCGAGACGACCTCGAGTTTACTCGACCCTCGCGACACGACTGACAATCGAACCTATACGAACGAAATTCTCCCATACCGCTCACGCTGGGTTCAAACAGCGACACTCGATGCTCGATGGCCGCGCGCCTGGGCGGTGCCTTGGCTTCGCGATGCCGGAATATGGTCGAGCTACCGCCACCAAAGCTCGAGATTTGCAGCCAGTGCGGGCAACGCAATTTTGCCTGCTTCGAGCAGTCTCGACGTAGGGGGGCGCATGACACTCACTCGATTGCCCGTGACCTTCCGAGGACAGATCGCCAACGTTCTCGACCAACGCACTTTCGATCTGCTCGGTATGCCACTACCTGGTACGACATGGGCTGTCAGTGCCGAACTCGATTGGGAGATCGCGCAGTGAACACCGTCCTGCCCACAATCGGCCGCATACGGCGTCGCGAGTTCGTCCTCGGGAGCTGCGCGCTTGCGTGGCTAGTGTCGGCTTGTGACGTTTCGGCCGTCGGCGCGCGACCACATGGAATCGAGAGCTACGACGAAGCCTCATCATGTGGTCGCGGCTTCCTGGTTGCGCAGTCAGACTATCTATCGAGCAACGTCTCCGCGTACGATTGGCGAGGAAACACCTTGAGCAGCTCCCTCGCAAGCTCTGGCTCCGACGAAGCGGGTCTCGTCCAGACATTTTCCGGCGACGTCGTGCTGCCAACGATGCCTCAGTCGGGAAGCCATTTCGTCCTGATCGATCGTTATCCCCAGAGCACGATGTCGTTCGTCGACCTGTCGACGGCAAAGATCACAGGACAGCTCGATGTCTCCACGGGATTCGCCGCGAATCCCCACGATTACGTCGAGCTGGACGAGCACCGCGCCCTCGTCACACGCTTCGATCCCAATCGCCGTGCGGGAAGCGAGCCCAACGATGCCGGAGGCGACGTCCTTCTGATCGATCGACGGGGTCCAACGATTCAGGGTTCCATCGACATTGCGCAGGGCATTCCCAACGCCGATCCGGACTTGGCGCCACACCCAGATCGCATGCTCACCGACGGTCTACGCACTTACGTCGTCGTGTCCTTGTACTCAGCGAACTATCAGAAGAGCGGCGGAGCCTTCCTCGTCGTGCTTTTGAACGAGACGCTCGAAATCGAGCAGGTGACAGAGTTGCCTGGAGTGGAGGGATGTTCCGGACTCGCTCTCGCTCCCTTGGGCGAGGAGTTGGCCATTGCCTGCTCGGGAAACTGGGCCAATGTTCGAGGCGCGTCAACCGACCATTCGGCTATCGTCGGGGTACAAGCGAACGCCCCGTATCGAATCAACTGGCGATTCTCTGCAGAGGAACTGCCCCATCCGGCGGCATTCGCATTCACCGTTCATTACCTGAGCAAAAGCGAAGTGCTCTTCGTAAAGTTCGGACGACTCGGGCCAACCGGTGGGGCCATAGACGCCGATCAGCTCCTTTACTACGACGTGAAAACCCAAAAGGCGCACGTCCTTTACGAAACCGCTGGTGAAGCTTTCGTCCTCGGTGATGTCCGCTGCCTTTCGAACTGCGGCTCCTGCGCGGTGGCACGGGCCGGAACTTCACCGGGGTTACTCCTGTTCCGAAGCTCTGGGGCAGGTCCGCGCTATTTCGGAACGATCACCATGCAAGACGGAACGGGACTGCCTCCCCGATGGCTCGGAACATTCTAGTCGTATTCGTTATGAGCCCACGTCCAAGCGCTGACGATCCGCCACTCTCGCCCATCAACTCACGATAGCTCAAGCGCCCGGGAACCGGCTCGACGAAAGCTTCGCCCCCGCTCGCCGCCGAGGAAAGATGCGCCCGCGCTCGAGCGTGAGGTTAGCCCTCGAACTGTGAGCGACGAAGATCGCTCATGCGAAACCCCTGCACGGAGAGCGCTTCGGACAATGCGATCACTTGACGCTCGATTCCGCTTCGCCCCACGGGAGCAAAAGGTCCCAACACCACGGATTGCTCGTGTCGAAAGATGAGCTCGAGGCGCAGCGTGGGCCGATCGGGAAGCACCAGACCAGCCAGGAGCTCGCCCCTTTCGAGTGAACGTGCTCCACCGAGGAAGCCAAACGGTCGGATCTCAGAGCCCCTCGCTGGAGACGCTGACCCGCGTTCTGGCGAGATGCCACACGCTCGCTGCAGATAGGGCTGCCGAGAGGAACAAAGCAATGGCCCACACGGTACCGACGGGCCGCTGCGCCACGACGATGACGCCGGAGACGCCGAGAATTGCCGTCCCAACGGCGACGATGATGTGTCGGTAGAAATCCCGGTGATCGTAACCCAACGTGTAAGTGCGAGGCCGAGCCACGGTCCCCACCTTCAGGGGAGTTTCTTTTCCTACGTGTTTCGTCCAGGAGTCGCCTGCAACACGGGGCGCAAAAGGCGCTGCGAGAGCAAAATGAGCAGCAGAAGAACGACCACGCTCATCCCCTGCGCTCGCAAGGTCGACCACCCGAGTCGATGCAGAACGGACATGCTAATAGCCCAAATGGCGGGTCCGATGATTGCGGCGAACCGTCCGACCATTCCGTAAAGGCCGTAGAATTCCCCAAGTCGGTCTGGCGGGGTCAGTTCCAGCATGAGAGGGCGATCGGCGGCCCAAGTTCCCCCCAGAGCGGCGCCGGCGAGCGCGCTGACCAGTAGGAGCAGTTGCCAGGGCAACCCGAACAACCCCATCGATGCCGCAACGACGAACGTGAGCACCCAGGTGCCGAGTACATAACGAAGCACAAGCCTGGCCCCCCACTTGTCGACGAGGATCCCCGCCACGTAGCCGCCAAGGATGGCAAACACGACCGCGCCGAACATGACCCAAGTTGCGACGATTTTGGGTGACGTCGTGGTAACGCCGCTGCTCTGCGCGACGTTGATCGAGTAAAGGGTCATGACTGCGATGACGGTGTTGATGGGATCCGTATAAAATAGGCGACCGATGAGAAACCGACGGAGTGCCGGATGGTCCTCCGAAGCCTTGAGGGTATGCAGCGTCCTTCCAAGTGCGCTCTTGATTCTCACGAAGCGACCACACCGCCGTTGGAATTGGATTCTCGACTTCGTCGACGAAGAAAAAGCACGGCAGAGAAAATAGAGTAAAAAGGACCGCTGCCCATGCAAAAGAAGTTGCCGTGCTCCAGCCAAAACGCGGTGAAATAAGATTGATGCCAATTGCGATGAAGCTCCCGATGTATCCGACAGCGACACCTACCCCGCTAATCTTTCCTCGGTTGGTCGGCGTGGACACGGATGGGAGGAGCGCGTCGTAGAACTGTAGTCCGGCTTGATAGAACGCGTTGGCAAAGACGAATGCGAGCAATGAGCCCGTGTATCCGACGCGCCCGAGCACGAAAGTCAACAGAACACAGCCGACAGTCGCGACCGTGAGGAACGGCAGGCGACGCGCAGCGCGATCCGTCATGCTGCCCAACACCGGAGAGAGGACGAAGATCAACGCCATGGAAATCGACGTTACCGTGCCGATCGTGGCATCCGCTCGCTCCGGACCGACCACCTCGCGAACCCAAATCGGGAGGTACATTGATACCACCCCCATCGAGAAGATGGTGTTGGCCAAGTCGTACAGAACCCAAGCGACGACGCCGCGCCGCTTGGGTCGAGAGGGATCGATGGGTTGGGACACGGGGCGCGAGAGTAACCCGTCAGAACCGCTACGGGAAAGGAAGATAGGGGGTGATAACGCAGCGACGCGCCGCGCCGTGTCGCGCCGCTGGGGGATGATGACCTTATGACCCGAGCGAGCCTTCCCGCGGTCATCCTCCGATGATGACTAATTCTTTGTCAGAGTGGACCAAGCAAAACCACCACAACCCTTTTCCAGGTCAGCGTAATCCGGAGCGTCGACCTCACGTGCAGCATCCAAGCTTACGGCATCGAACGCCACTTGGCAGTAGTGCAGCTTTCCATCATCACTTACGAGCCAATCGAAGCGACTGAACTTTCCCGGATAGTATTCGTTCGCTTGGTCATTCTGTGCAAGAGCGTAGCGCTCTTCGTTGGACAGTTCGAGGAACGTGAAGGTGGACGGCGTAGAGCCATCTACCGATTGCGACCACTTCGTGCCCGTGATTTCGTGTTTGGTGCCCCAATCGTCTTCATAGCTCCCGACGATTGCTGGTTCACTCAGAAGAAGCCACGGTTTACCATTGCAGCCCTTCGCGAGGTCGAGACGATTGGCGTCGTTGGCATCGGCGGCATCGTCTTCCGACTTCGCGTTGGAAATCGCGATGCAGAGCCGAAACGCGCCGTCCTTGTCAACGGTCCAATCGAACCGCGAGAAGCGCTTGGAGTCTTCCTCGCCGTCCGCGTTCGAGACGACGGCAAAATCCTTTGCCTCGTCCGCCGCAACGACGTCGAATCGCTCCCCGTCGATGCTCCACTGCTCCTCGGATACATATATCGAGCGATCCGAGGCGTCGACGAAGACGCCAAGAGGATTCCGCCGAATCCGTGTGTTTGACCTGATCGTCGTCTTGAGCGCATCCAATTATCGAACCGCAAAGCGCGAGGGCACTCACGGTCATCTGCCCGATCGAACGCATGTCCCTAAACGTCATCATTGCTCATTGCTCCTTCGCATCGCATCCATTTCGGAGTCGTGCGGCGAGAGAATGATCAATCGTACGGCGCGGTGTGCTGCCCCGACGTGTCACTACTCGACGTCTCACGCCCCGCGAGTCGCTGCTTCCGTAGTCGACGTCAGGTGTCCTGGCTTCCGATTCAACCGCAGCAACCCCTTCCCGGAAATTTCTTCCCGTGGTCAGCCGTTGCATTGTCCTCGGTCACAGTGGCGGGGGCCGCGTCGGATTGGCACCGACTTCCCTAAGTACGTCAACGTCACTCCGCCTCAACTGGCGGCATTGGGCCGCATTAGCATCGACACGACCGCTCGCAACCCGAAACGGCAGAGAGGGACTGGACGACCGCCAACCGAACCGAGGAACTCAGAGTCATCGGCCTCAGGGCAACGAGCCCGAGTGAGGCATGCTCGCCAGTGCTCGTAATCCCATTCCGAGGAGCGATGACCGTGACATTCGAGCGTTGACATGGCTGGTCCCATGGCAATGCAATTCGGTTGCACCAACGATTCTGCGTAGAGTTGCGAGTCGAGCATTCCAGGCGCGTGCTCGCGAGGAAGCTTCCACCAGCAAGGAGCACCAGACGCGAATGGAAGGAGATTGACGAGTTCACACATTTTTTTGAGGGGTCAGGGATTGGAGGCTATGAGCTCCGACCCATTCTGAACCGGACCGTCACTTCCGGGGCGCGTCCTCCCATTGAATTGCTGTAGACATTCCGAGAGGAGCAGGGTGTAATCCGCACGAGCTGGCACGATCGAAGTCACGGAACGCATTCGGCGGAAATGAGAATCCTCGACGTCCCCCCCAACACTCGGGTCTTCCTTGGGCCACCCGCGAAGTCGCTCCCCGACGCGAAAGCGGCGAGACTCGCAGCGGCACTCTACGTTCTGAGCGACGTGGAGGAGGTCCATCTGCCGCATTGCTTTGCCTTGGGCGTGATGGATTCCCCTGCCACCGTGCTGGTTGCGATACTGCGCAACGACACATCTATCGGCCGCACCGCGAAGCGTCTCGCGCGACAACTTTGCAAACAAATTGGCGACGTGGAAGTCGATCTGTGGCCGCTGGCATTCGACTCGCCCTTTGCTGGTGCGGTACGTCAAGCCAATTGCTTAGATCGAACGCGATCCGTTCGCATTGCCCGTATTCAAGAAGACCAAACCTTGGTGGCGAATGCTGTCGCTGGGGTAAGTGTTTCGGCGCCACGTCGTCCACGAGGGGCAAGCGACGCTCGTGTGGAGACAGTTGGTCACGTCACTTCTGCACGAGGCCCATTATTGTCGCTCGACGCGTTCGCCGATTGCTGCAGATGGGTGGCATGGGAGCGCCGTTGCGATCGTTCGACGGCGCTCGTGAGCACATCGTTGGGCAACGCAGGGACCGCGTTGCCCTTGACGGATTCCAGCTCGAGTTCGGGAAGGAACCGTTTGCCTGAGTCCCAAGGGTGCAATTTCGCTCAGAGTGAACCTCTGAGATCGGGTCGGCACCGCGACGCAAAGCCATTTTCCCGTAGCGAGATCAGAAAAGGCACGCCGGCCAACTTTCCAATCGCTTACCAGGTTGACGGCGCCGATTCACGGGACTACCCGGGCGGCACCATGACCATCCGACGCGCGCTTCTGTCCGTATCCGACAAGACTGGACTCCTCGAGTTCGCGAAGGCCCTTGCGGCCCGTGACGTGGAATTGCTTTCGACTGGAGGAACGTTTTCGGCGTTGGCCGACGCCAAGATCCCGGTGCGCACCGTCGAGAGTTTCACCGGCTCGCCGGAGGTCATGGACGGTCGCGTCAAGACGCTTCACCCCAAAGTCCACGGCGGATTACTCGGACGTGAGGGCAAGGACGACGCGGATTTGTCTCGTATCGGCGGAGCGTACATCGACCTGGTCGTCGTCAACCTGTACCCGTTCGAACAGACTCTTGCTCGGGGCAATGCGACCTTCGAAGAGCTCATCGAAAAGATCGACATTGGCGGACCGAGCATGCTTCGGTCCGCTGCCAAGAACCACGAGCGCGTCACTGTCATCTGCGATCCGTCGGACTATGCGGCCGTACTCGCCGAGATCGAAACGCACGGCCAAACCACAATCGAAACCCGCCGCAAGCTCGCCGGAAAAGTTTACGCGCTGACCGCCGCGTACGATGCTGCGATCAGTGGTTGGTTTACCGCGCAAGGCGAGTCCGACGGCTACCCGCGCAACCTCACCATCGCCTTGGAGAAGGCCTACGGACTGCGCTATGGCGAGAACCCACACCAAAGCGGCGCGTTCTACCGAGAACGCAGTGCTCCGGCAGGAAGCTTGGCACGCGCAGAAAGTCTCGGTACTGGCGCCAAAGAGCTCAGCTACAACAACTTGATCGACACCGAAGCGGCTCTCGATGCCGTTCGAGAGTTCACTACGCCGGCAGCGGTGGTCATCAAGCACAACAGCCCTTGCGGCGCAGCAGTCGCCCCGACGTTGGCCGAAGCCTACCAACTCGCGCGAGACGCGGATTCGTTGAGCGCATTCGGAGGAATCGTGGCGCTCAATCGCGAGGTCGACGACGCCACGGCCCAGTTGCTCGTCGAAACGTTCCTCGAATGCGTCGTTGCTCCCGGTTTCTCGCCTTCGGCACTCGAACGCCTGCGCACCAAGAAGGCACTGCGCCTGCTCGCTACCGGTGAATGGCTCGCCGCCGATCACAAGGCCGTGCAGCTCCGACGAATCGGAGGCGGATTCGTCGCCCAACAACGGGATGCCACTGGTCCGGGCGAAGTGAAAACCGCCAAGATAGTCACGACGCGAGCCCCGTCCGAAAACGAGCTCGGCGCGCTCGAATTCGCGTGGTTGGTGTGCAAGCACGTCAAGAGCAATGCCATCGTACTCGCCCGAGCAGGCGGAACGCCGGGCAGCTACGTGACGACAGGGATTGGCGGCGGACAGACTGCGCGAGTAACGTCCGTAAACATCGCGTGTGAGAAGGCCGGAGAACTCGCTGGTTCGAGCGTCTTGGCTTCGGATGCCTTCTTCCCTTTCCCCGACGGCGTCGAGGCAGCAGCCAAGCACGGGGTACTCGCGTTTGCTCAACCTGGAGGCAGCAAGAACGACGAAGCCGTGATCGACACTTCCAATCGACTGGGACTCTCGATGGTCTTCACCGGGAATCGTCACTTCCGCCACTGAGACGCTTGCCGGGCGCCTGAGCGTCGTTTCGTCACCCGCCCGTTTCCCGCTCCGCCCCAACCCCAGTGCTCCGAGCCGCAATCCTTCGGCCGAGGCACTGGGGTTGATGTCTTCGTAGTCACGAATTTGGCCCACTCCGCTCGAGCATGCGATGGGCAAAGGGCTTCGATAACCCCATCCGGAAGTACTTCGGAGGGTGACGAGACCCTGACCTATGTCAAACGAGAAGACCACCTGCTCCGTGTGCGGCACGGCATTTACACCGGAACTGACGTATCAGGTCGAGGAACATCGCGTCCAAACGGGAGACGGCGAAGTTCGAGCCGAGGTTGCCTATTTCTGTTCACTCGAATGCGTGAGCCGAAGCCACGAATCCGACGAAAAGACCCCCTGTGACGTATGCGGTCGAGGATTCACCGTCGAACTGGTATCGCAAATCATCAATCATCGTGGAAGACGGCATCATGCGTGCGGACCGGAATGCAGACGCCGATTGCTCGAACAGCTCAACGGCCCGAGTCTCCGTGCGGTGCCGCCGGTAGAACGCGTCGAAGTTTCGCGGGTAGAAGAGGAGCCCCGCGCAACCGAAGCGAGCAGCGTCGAAACGCAACGAACGACGACCATTTCCCCCTCGTCGCGAGCCCCCGTCATGCATACGGTCTCCCACCCGACTGCAAACAGGGAGCCAGCAAGCTCACCGCGAGTCATCGCGAGCCCTGCCGTAGCGATTCCAATGACGCCGTCAGCCAATCCAAGCAACGCCTCGCGCGTGCCTACTTCGTCGTCTTCACCAGCTCCACGGAGTGCAACGAAGGTGGCGCCGTCGTCCACACCCGAAACGGCGACGGACGACGTCCAATGGCGGCGCATTCAAGCTGCACTCGGTGGGCGTACGCAGGTCATCGCCGTCTTCAATCACAAAGGTGGCACGGGAAAGACGACCACTGCTGTCACCGTAGCGGCGGGTCTTGCCAGTAAGGGACGTAAGGTTCTGTTGGTGGACACCGATGGCCAAGGCAATGTAGGCGTCTCTCTCGGTGTACAGCCGGAACGAACGCTCTACCACGTGCTCGTCATGGGACTCGATCCCAAAGACGCCATTATCGAGGTGCGTCCGAACCTCCACGTCCTGCCGTCGAACGAGACCCTCGCGGCTGCGGAGCTCTTTCTCGCCGGACGACAAAACCGAGATCGAGTCCTTGCGACTCGACTTGCGGCAATGCGAGACGAATACGACGTCATCGTCGTCGATTGCTCTCCGAGTCTTTCGCTGTTGAATCAGAACGCGCTGGTCTTTGCCGACGGTGTGCTCTGTCCAGTCGCGTGTGATTACCTCTCTTTGGTCGGTGTACGGCAAGTTCTACGCACCATCAAACAGGTCAATCGTCTACTGTCACATCCGGTGCGCCTCTGGGGGGTATTGCCAACCCTTTACGATGCGCGCGCGCGCGTCTGCGTCGAAGCGTACGACACCCTTCGCCAGCACTTCGGCGACCGATGCCTCGCGCCAATTCGTATGGCAAGTCGCGCCAAGGAAGCGCCGTCTCAATCTCAGACGCTTTTCGAATATGCTCCCGACGCAACCGCCACCAAGGACTATTGGCAGGTCGTGGACCAACTCTACGAAGACTCTAAGCCGGACGCGCAGCAGGAAGCATTCGCTGCCGTCGGAGGTGCAAAGTGACTGATCGTGACACCATTCGAGTTGCAGCCTCGCGCATGCTCGACACCGACGAAGTAGAAGGAGTCCTCAGCGGTAGTTTTTATTCGCCGCCGGTACAACATCGGCGCGCGCAAGCCGCTTTGGAGTCGAAACCGCAACACTACAAGGTCATCTGCATCAGTCTGTACAATGACGACCTCAATACCCTCGATCATATGGTCGATGAATTGAAGGCCCGAGGACTGACCAAAGCCAATCGCAGTGCTCTCATCCGCTACGCACTGTCTCAAATCGATTTGGATCGCGTGCCGCGTGGGCTTTAGGCGCGCCGCGAATCTCAATTGCTGGCCACTGGAAGCGAGCGCCCCGCCCTATTCGACCGAAGATCGAAGGCGGCGGGCCCGCTTCCTCGGAGTCTCGGAGTCAGCGGTCGATCTCGTGGTGTCAAACGAGGTAATCGATCTCCACGTCGATTCGTTCATATGGCAGAGACTATTGGGCTACCAGCTCCACCTTTGGCATGAGACAGGTCCCATCAACGCGCGGTGGCTCGGGCAAGTCGATTTACCGCGGTTGAAAGCAGCCGGTGTTACAGGCGCGCACTGGGTCATCACGACGAATCCGTTTCGAACACGACGCGCACGGCTCAGGGCACTGCTCGCAAACTACGATGCGCTGCGCATCGAGTTGACGCGACCAGAATCCAATGCCGTGTTGGTTCGCACCGCAGCTGATTTTCGTGCGGCTCGTGCTGCGGGGAAACACGCCGCTTTCCTCGCAATACAAGGTGGAAATGCCCTAAGCGATCCAGAGAGCTCGCACGTATTTCCTCTCGAGAAACTCTTTCGCGTCACGCTCGTCCACCTCACCCACTCCGACCTCGGAGACTCGAGTTTCGCCCTTTTGCCGAGTCGCCCCGGAGGACTACGCCCGAGGGGCAGAGAACTCGTCCAAGAACTCGAATGTCGGCGTGTGCTCGTCGACTTGGCGCACGCCTCGCCACGTACGTTCTGGAACGTGGTCGACGCTCACGACCAAAGCCGCCCGCTCATCGTGAGCCATACGGGCTTCTCGAAGATCACACCGCATTGGCGCAACATCTCCGACGAACAGGCGCGCGCCATTGCCGATAGCGGAGGGCTCGTTGGCGTGCTTTTCCACGGCCCGTTCCTTGGAGAAGGTCCGTTCGGCGGCAGCGTCCGGTCCATTGCCCGTCACTTGGCACATGGCATCGCCACGATTGGCGCGAAACACATGTGCATTGGCAGCGACTGGGACGGCCTCATTGCGACCCCACTCGACATGCCTACCTGCCTCGAATTGCCTCGATTGGTCCAAGCGTTACTCGACGAAAACATAACGCAAAACGACATCGTTCGCGTACTCGGGCAAAGTTTCGTCGAGTTCCTGGATGCGGAGAGCCACGACCGTTGATCGAGAACGCCCCACTTGCGCTCGTCCCGCACACGAAGGCTTGGATGGCGACACTCGTCTCCGTACCTCCGCGTGCATGCGCCGCCGCGTTGGCGCACTCTTCGACTAGCGGCTACCCCCAGATGAAGCTGCGGCTCACCCCACGTCTTCTACCTCGAGCGAACCAGATTCCTCTTGTCCTTCGGCTTCTGTATCTTCGCCGTCGGCCTCGTCTTCTTCCAGGCTCTCCTGCCCCGGTACGAGTTTAGGAAGGCGACGCTTGCCGACCGGGCCTTCGTCTACGTAGTCACGAAGTGCATCCATGTCCTGAAGCGTTTCGAGCTTCGCCAGCGCTTTCACTTCGACTTGTCGAATTCGCTCTCGCGTCAGGTTCATGATCGCACCGACGTCTTCCAACGTGGTACCACCACGGTCTGCAACGTCGAGAGCACAACTCTCGTTCATTTCCCAAGCCTCGAGGTCTGGAAAATTGAGCTTGATCGCCCCGGTTCGAGCCGAAACGTCGATGAACAAATGATGCTTGCAGGAAACGAACGGGCAGGGACGCAATCCCTCCACGCATTCGGCCCGAGTTCGCGGCTTCCAGTAGTCGTTCTCCGGGTAGAGCAACCGACCGATCTCTAGCTCCCGCTTCGTCATGCGCTTGACGCTGATCGTTCGAGCACGAACGTCACGCTTACGACGAGAGCGTCGCTGCTCACGCGTGATGCTCTCGTCGCCACACTTCTTCACGGAAGGGCCCTGTGAAAGGTTCATCTTATCGCGCTCGATAACTCGCGCTGCACTCACTCCGTCTTTGTTCGAGCTCATCGCTGCCTCCCGAGCGTCGTCAACATCTGCCCGTTGGTCATCTTCAGTAACGGTTGAAAATCGATTGGAACGGCAAGCCCCTCGCACCCTCGATGTTTCGCGGGGCGGCCGTTCACTACACACACAGTAATTACGTTCAGTCTAAGTATTGACTTCGTTGGTCCACACGACCGACGAGCCCGTTCGTTATCCCGCTTTGACGTTCGCCAATTCCGGCGCCGTAAGTCGACGTTCCACGGACTCGAGCCGTGAAATCAGCTCTTTTCCCAATCCTTTGGCGTCACTCACTTCACGCGAGACTGCCCGCGCAAGTACCTCGGAGCGGCGCTCCACGACCGCCGCGTCCAATTTCGTGAAGACGCCATCCAAAGTCCGTTCCAAGAGCTCCAAGTCACTTCTCATGAAGAGGAACTCGCGCTGAATCTGCTCGATGGTGTAGTCGTTCGCCATCATCACCTTGATCTGCCAGATCTGGCGAACGACACTCACTGGATAGATTCCTTGCGACCCCTGATGTTTTCCCTTTCGACCGACCCGCACGCTGCGCGGCAGCAATCCAAGCTGCACGTACTTGCGCAACGTCGCTTCGCTGAGCGGCACGCCTCCCTCGGCAAAGATGCGCAAGATCTCGGCCGATGTCAGACCGTCGGCATGTTGGCGTTCGATGCGCCGCAATGCGGATTCCGAGAACCCCTGTTCAGGCGTCCCGTTGTTCGTTTCTTGCGGTGCAGGTTGGTGAGTCATCGGAGAACGCGAGCGAATATATTCCACTCAGTAGATAGTCCGAAGGGAATTGGTTGCGAAAATTTGGACGAATCCGAACAAAGCTCCATGGACGCAGCGAACGCAGCGAGAGCGGACATTCTTTGTCCTATCTAATGGAACATCCATGGAGACAAAATACCGTCCATGGACGTTTTCGAAGCAACGACTCCCACGGGCGGGGCGCAGAGCCACCTCTGAAGTACTGACGGGCCGATCGACGAACTCGACGTCACGCGCGAGCATCCCCGCTCACGCGGACCGAACGCCCGCCGCTGGCGCCGGCCGGACGCACATTGCAGCGGAGTTGAACCTCCCGTGCCGACTTGCCAGAGCCCCCATTCCCGAGGTTGATGTTCACGGTGAATCCTGAATCGGTCGATTCAGGGATTTAAATCGACATCGCCAATCTACGCGAGACTGAGCTCTCGTTCGCGGAAGTCGATGGGCTCGAGACCGCACGCATTCACCATCTTCGATGAATGGGCATGAAACGTTCAATTGCGAAAGCAATTGCCGTTGCTGTCTTCAACGTCGACCATCGCCGCTGTTCATCGTCCTAAACGTACAAACGATAACGATTCAGCGACATAGGCGAATTCGTGCCAATTGACGAACGTTCGTTGACGACTGAGACACAACAACGAATTCCGCTGAAAAGTCGACAGCACCATCGAGCTTACGAGGAAACCGTTCGGCAATCTGCGGATCTTTTCTTCAAATGACCGTACCTCAACATTATTTGGAACGATCGGGCATTGCCAGGGCACGAACAGTGGCTAATGATCCACTCGCATTCGCCGAAGCCATAGTCAGTTGCCTCCGCAGAACGTACCCGCATTGATCGGGGCGAACGAGCGTTGATAGAGACGCAATTCGCCACCGAACCTCGAAGGTGGAGCATTCCCATGTCAGCAACGGAGACGTTATCGCCGCTGAAAGGCGCATTGTCAGTTCGTCGCCCAACGCCTGCGCGGCTGCGCGGTACCATTTGGCAGCGATCATGGCTCGCAAAGACTTTCTATGATGCGCTTCTCGCGCTCGCGAATCGCGCGGCCAAAGCGCACGTGTCCCCTGACGTTCTGACGGCGCTTTCCCTCGTGACGTCATTCGCGGCGGCGGGATGCGCGGCCTACGGCAAATTCGTCTTAGCGGCTGCACTGTTACTTTTGGGCGGCTGCTTGGACCTGTTGGATGGGGCCGTGGCACGATTGACGAATCAGGCGAGCCGTTGGGGAGCGCTCCTCGATTCGTCGGTGGATCGCGTCGCCGATGCATTGCCCCTTGCGGGGCTCGTACTCTATTACTCTCCAAATCGGCTTGCGATGGCACTGCCGCTGCTGTCCATCGTCTCGTCATTTACGATAAGCTACGTCAGAGCACGGTCGGAATCCTTGGGAGCGACCCTACCGCAGACGTTCATGCGACGTGCAGAACGGATGCTCCTCCTGGTCGTCGCCTTGTTACTCGGCGCCGTTTCCATTCCGATGATGGATGCGTGGGTCGGGGTGGCAGATGCCCCCATGCTCATTTGGGTTTCCTTGACGATGGTGCTCAATCTGTTCGGATGCGGTTCAATACTGCTGGCAGCACACCGGGCGTTGGCACGGCCTGTCACCAAGCCCGCAGGTAACGTCACCGAGAGCAAAGTGACGCGACCTCTCGAGGGCTCGGATTTGAGTCCACTTGAGGTGTCTTCCGTCGCACGTTGAGGCAAGCATTGTTTCGCCCGATCCAACATGTTCGCTCCATCTGGGGCAGTGCCTTCGTCTGGCCGTTGCTCCTCCCACCGGGCTATGTGGCGGTCATGGCAGCGCTTGGCCGCTCGCGACCTGAGCACGTCGCGTTGATGATGATCTGCTACGTGCTTGCTTTCGTGAGCGTGCGGACCAAACGCTTTTTCGTTCAGGTCGTTCCGTACTTCCTATTCTTGTATGGTTACGATTCTAGTGCGCCTGGGTCGGGACCTGTTCCTTCGAAGCGACCGCGTGGTCAGTTGCGGCATTCGTCAACTCGAGATTCAATGGTTCGGGTTCGGCTCGGGACGTACGCCAGGAGAGTGGCTTGCCCGCTGGCACAATCCCACACTCGATCTTTTGTTTGCGTTTCCCTACTTCATCTTCGCGTACTTCGTTTTCATTTACTCCGCATACCTCTATTTCTTCGATCGCCCGCGCATGCGGACCTATCTCTGGTCCTTTGCATTCGCTAATTTCGCGGCCTTCATCATTTGGCTTGCACTCCCAGTCGCTCCGCCTTGGTACGTTCACCAGCACGGCTGCATGGTAGATGTACTCGCCTCGCCCAGTGCCGCGGGACTGCTTCGAGTCGACGCGGCGCTCGGGATCTCTTACTTCAAGACACTCTATGGCAACAGTGCATACGTATTCGGAGCCATGCCAAGTATGCATTGTGCGTTTCCGATGTTGGGATTGCTGTCGGCCTGGCCTCACATCACCTGGAAAACAAAGCCCATTCATATCGCCTACGTGCTCTTGATGTTCGTGGCTTCGACGTACCTCGACCACCACTATCTCGTCGATGGTCTGGCGGGATTCGCACTCGCGTTCGTCGCCGTAACGGCGACCCGCTGGTTGCTCACACGAAGAGTGCCGGTGCCGGTGACACTGCCGCGAGCAGTAACTCAGCCGACCTCGGCCGCGACGCCACTGGCCATCGGGTCTTCGATGACCAGCCCAGCAGACGTCGAGACCTCGGTCTAGAAGCCGTCCCGCGAGGGACTTCTCGAGGCCGCGGCCTCACGATCGGGGCCGACACCACTTCGAGTACTTCGGAAGCTCGCTTTCTCGTTCCCATGCTATGACCCATCGGCCAGCATGGAGCGCACCCACCGAGACGTCGTTGGAAGTGGTGTCCGCCTGAGGGTTTATGAAGAGGGACCTCAAGAGGCGCCCGTCGTGTTGTGTCTTCACAGCCTTTTCGTAGACGCTCGGGCATTTGGACCTCTTGGCGCCCTCCTCTCCGACGAATACCGCGTAATCTGTCCGGATCTACCTGGCTTCGGTGACAGCGAGAAGCCACCGCCGAGCCGATTCTCGTACGGAGTCGAAGCGTTCGCAGAAGCCTTGGTGGCCCTTTACGGTGGGCTCGGTTTGCGACGGTCCATCGTCGTCGGGCACGGTCTTGGAGGCTCCATTGCGATGACGCTTGCCGCTCGGCATCCCGAGCTCGTCTCTCGATTGGTCCTCATCGATCCGATCTGTCGCCAAACACCGCTGTTTCTGGGTCACCGGGCGTTGTTGGTTCCGTTCGTCGGTGGAATCGTGTTCAAACAGCTGCTGGGAAGAACTGCGTTTCGTGCGCTTTTTCGGGATCGTTTGTATGGTTATGGTTCCGCCATTCCAAGCCAAACCATCGACGCCTACTTCGAGAGTTTCAACAGCCCAGCAGGGAGAGGCAGTCTCCTCGCAACGCTTCGCGCCACCTCAGACACTCGCCCCGTCCTCGCACAAACCGTGCGGCTAAACGTGCCCACGCTCGTCGTATGGGGACGGAACGACCGTTTCCAACCGGCAAGTTTTGGTCAGCGTTTGTCCCGAGAGATCCGAAACGCCGGGTTCGAGCTATTCAATTCCGGACACAGCCCACACGAGGAGCAGCCGGACGCTTTGGCGCCGAGTCTCCGCCGCTTCCTACGAGCCGAGCGAGCGAGCTCGGCTTGAGCGAGTTCACTCGGAGCACGCACATTTCCAGTAATTGGCGCCCGAACCACGCGCATCCAGCGATGCTTGGCCGAGAACACCGCACCACTTGATCTGCCCACTGCAGACTCGCTGCGAGGCGCGGCTTCGTTGCCTTGCGCCGAAGATGACCACTATCCACACCCCGGTGCTCGCGCCTCGATTCTCGATCCCCTCGGTCTCCACGTCTCGGCGACGATGACCAAGCCCGTCGGCGCCCTAATCGATCGGAAACGAAGCGGTAGGGGGTTTAGGGCTCGTAGGTTTACGAGTGGTCGCTGGGAGTTCCGGAGCAGATTTGGGTTGTGGAGTTCTCGGGACGACAGGAGCAGGCTCCACTCGTGAGGCAGCTTCTGGGCGCGATGCCGCACTTTTGCCCTGACCGTGAGCAGACCGAGGTGGCGCGGCCGTGCGCGGCTTTTCCTCATCCGCGGGTGGCGCATCGGCTTGCGCGGACGAAGCCGGGGTTGGCGATGCACCTTCGTCCGGTGGCGGAGGAGGTGCCGCGTTGGGATTGGGCTGCTCACCGGGGCTCGGTTGAGCAACGTCACCTGCCGCAGTCGTAGCCGACGCCCCCGGCTCCACCGAGTCTTCGTCACCACGACGGACCGACCACCGCAGGACGGCACCCAATACCATTGCAAGCCCGAGGCCGACGACGAGTCCGACAGCCAAAACTGCTCGGCGACGTCGCGCATCCTGCTCGGGAGTTCGACGCAGAGTGCGCCGTGACGACGGGGCATCGAGCTCGAAATCGGGCGTCGAAGGCGGTGGAAGACTGGCGGGGCCCCCGTCGTACGTGCCGTCATCTCCTTCGGTGAAGAAGTCCGCTGCCAGCGCATCGTGACGAACGTCACTGCGACCGATCCGCCCCGAATCGGAAGATCGCACTTCACCACGCGAAGAACGGTTCTGCGCGCTGCCCCTGGCGGTACGGTGCTGCGGCGCGTTGCCCGTCGGGTCTTGCTCGACCGCAACGTCGCCTTGCGATCCAGCGCTCGCCTGGGCGACTGCGGACGCGACCGGAACGGTGTGTTGCGAGGCCGATTGCCTCGCGGTGGGTAGTGCAGCGGGTTCGGGCGCCGAGTCTCTCGCTGTGCGTGGCGCAGCGGGTTGCAGCGCGGGTTCCGGTGCAGAGTCCCTCGCAGCCGGAGGCACGGCGGGTTCCGGCGCTGATCCCGAGCGCGCATCGACCGCAGGAGCCGGGCTCGCAATCGCAGACGTCGGGAGTACTCGGTCGAGCGAAGGCGCGGTACTTGTGTTGGGCACGAGCCCAATGGGCGGACGCGGCAGGCCAAGAACGGTACCGGCTGGACCGCGACCGACGGGCTCGTAACGATCGCGCACATCGCCGTCTTGTCCGAGGGGTAGCGTCGGTTCGAGGGACGGCACCGGCGCGGGGGCAGCCATCGCTGGTGGCCGAAGCGTCCCGCCCGATCGGGAAACGGCGCTGGGCGGAAGCGCGGACGGTTCTGGTCGTTGAGGACTCTCCGCGGCAAGGACGTCAACCACCCTGGACGGAACCAACGACGTTGGGGCGGCCGCGTCGACGTCGGCCCCTGCGTGCGGCGGCATCGAAGCGATGGTCGGCGCAGCCGACGGAGGCGACGGCACGATGGGTTCGAGAGATGCCCGGTCGTTGAGCGGTCCTGCCGGAGGGATTGTGCGCTGGCGAGGGACCTCTGCGGGGGCGACCGGTTTGGGCGCGTCCGGTTTGGGCGCTTCGACGGGCTTGCTATCGGAAGCCCTTCCTATCAACGCCTGAAGGTTCGCCTCTTCTTCGTCAGCGGAAGCGCGAGCCAACAGTGCAGGCGCGGTGGGTTCGAGCAGAGGAGGCGCCGACGGTCGCCAGGATGTGATGGGATGCGCCGCGGGGATGCGAGGTTCGCTCATTTCGCGGCCAGGAACCAAGACGTCTTCATCGGCGGACAGCTCGGAAGCGTCACTCAGTCGGGTCGTTCCGGACACGCGATCCGTCGCGGGGTGCTCTGAAACGACGAGGATCCCCTCGAAGTAGAGTTTGCTGATGTTCGAGAGCGTGGAAAGGTCCTCGAAGGGCGAGTCGTCCACGACGTCGGAAAGCACGCGCGTGCCGTCGAAGAGACGCAGAATCCCATTGAGCTCATCGGGGATTTCCCCGAGCCGCTCGAGAAGTTGTTCGTGATCGACCGCAAATGCGGTCGTAAGTGGGGGGAGCTGCTCGAGCATGCGGCCCCATTCGTCCACTCGCCGCATCCCTTCCATGAGAAGGCCTTGGGTCGAAGTGGGAATGATGTCCTCATTCTGAATCGGACGAAACTCGACTTCGAAGGTGCCACTATTCCAAATGAGGCCACGGTAGACGGCCTCTTCACCGCGCAACTTTGCGAGTTCGGCGTCGACGACCTTGCCATCTCGGAAATAGATGGTGAGCGTCTTGCCTCGGGCTTCGCGAACCCGAGCGATGCCACTCTTTCGACTGACCTCGAACGTCTGTAACAAATCGACGAGCCCCATGTCCTCCAGGGAGCCCGTCAGGCGAGTACGAGAAGCATTGGGGACGCTGGTGGCCAAGGTCTGCTGCTTGCGCCGCGCGAGCAGCAAGTTGACTCTCGCAATGAGCTCGCGAACGAAGATTGGCTTGGTCAGGTAATCTTCGACGCCGAGCTCCAAACCGCGGATCTTGTCTTCGGTGAGTCGCTGACTCGTGAGAAAGACGACAGGGATCGCCGCGTGCTCTGGATTCTCCTTGAGATGACGAACGAGCTCGTAGCCGTCCATTCTCGGAAGACGCGTGTCGGCGAGAACGAGGTCCGGAGCCGATATCTGTATCTTCGACAGTGCATCCACACCGTCGGTGGCGGTAGTTACGATGTAACCCGCCTTCTTCAGGCTGACCTCCAGAACACGAACGCTGCGCGGATCGGCGTCGACTAATAGGAGTTGCTGCTTTGCCACGTTGTACTCGAATGAACGGTCGTCAAGCGAACTAAGCGAGAGCCCCGAGGTTCGGACGACTGCCGAAATCAGCGCCGCACATCCAGGCGAGGCTCATTGTGCCCACGGATCCGCGATCTCGCTACTTCCTAACGGCCGTCGGTCTCTCGAATTTGTAGGAAGCGGCGCGCTCGATGCACCACGAACGGGCAACGCTGCACCTGAAGCGCGACCACCCGACCGACCAACAGATCCTTCGGCGGTTACTTTTGGGCCTGCACTTCGTGGTGACGACGCTTCACGTTTCACAGCGGCGTTGCTCGCTTCTGCATCGTCCGCTTCTGCGTCGCCCGCGGTGGCGCCGGTCGCCCTGGTCACGCTCCCGGAGTGGAGGAGCGCGTCGACGCGCGAAGAACCGACGTGTTTTCGTCCCGGGCCATCCAATTCACGCGAGGATGGATCAACGGAAATCTCGTCGCGTGAAGAGGTGAGATGACGGTAGAGAAGTGCCAGCGCAATGCCAAGAGCAACCACGCCAACTGCAACGTACGTCCACAAGCGACGACGCCGACGTCCCCGACGAATTCGGCTGTCCATCGGTGGTCGCACCGACGGCATACGTGGCCGCATCGAGTCACTCGACGTCGGGCGTTCCCAGCGAGCGCCGATCACGCCGAGCTCCATACACAGCTCTTGCATGGATCCGTGACGTTCCGCTCGTGATTTGCGCAGGCACCGCAAAACGAGCTGCTCGAGCTCTGGCACCGCAAGGAGGTCGGAATTCAGCTGCGATGGCGGGGTTGGCTCGGCGTAGAGCTGTTGAGTCAGCACGCCCATGTACGTGTCGGCTTCGAAGGGGATCCGCCCCGTCAGCATTTCGTACAGCAAGATTCCAAGAGAATAGATGTCGACGCCCGCGTCGAGGGGCTCCCCCGTGGCCTGCTCGGGGCTCATGTATTCGGGAGTTCCGAACACCACGCCGTCCCTGGTGAGTCGTGAATTTCCGCGCACCATGGCCAGACCGAAGTCGAGAACCTTGAGATGCAAGCCCACGGGTCCGCCGAGCAACACGATGTTGTCGGGCTTGAGATCGCGGTGGATGACTCCAGCGTCGTGCGCCGCGGACAAAGCGGAGGCGACCTTCTCCGCAACGGTCACGGCCTCCACCAGTGCCAGCACTCCTCGTTCGCGAAGTACGCTGCTCAAGGTACGTCCATCGAGCAGCTCCATGACGAAGTAAGGTTGCCCGGA
Source organism: Polyangiaceae bacterium (assembly GCA_049840955.1). Classification (GTDB taxonomy): domain Bacteria; phylum Myxococcota_A; class Polyangia; order Polyangiales; family Polyangiaceae; genus FEN-1139. The sequence goes on along the minus strand of JASGIX010000065.1, from coordinate 39,333 downwards.
ATCGAGCATTCCGAAATCGTTGATCGTAACGACATTCGGATGGCAAATCGCAGCCGCTGCGCGCGCTTCCTGGACGAATCGTTCAGCCGTGACGAGGTCCCGAGCCAACTCCGCACGGAGGGCTTTCAGAGCAAATAGACGCCCGAGAACCCGATGGCGGACGCGATAAACGCAGCCCATCCCTCCCTCGCCGAGAAGCTGGAGCACCTCGTAGCGCTCGTCGATCACGAGACCAACGAGTGAATCACGTGCCCTTCGCCCCACGCCGACGAGATCGTTTCCATCGAATGGACAAAACTTGGCATCGAGCGGCAACGACGCGCCACAACTCGAGCAGACCAATCCGTCGTCGAGGGCTCGCTCGATGCTGATTGGCGACCGAGACTCGGCGCCGTGCACCTTCTGAATGGGCTGATTCACGGGTACAGGTGGGCCCGTCAAGCTAGCTCATTCGGGGCTAGGTCCAACAGCCAATTTTGGGGGCTACGCAACGGGGGTGCCGCAATTGGAGCAAAACCGCCCGTTCACGAGATTCCCGCACTTAGCGCACGTCGAGCCACCACCAGGCGCCGTCTGAGGCTGGGGCGCAGCGGGTCCTGCTCCAAATCCAGGATGCCCCGGCGCGCCCGCAGGCGACGGAGGCACAGCACCCGGCATTCCATATGGGGGAGCACCAGGAGCGTACGCCTGGGGAGCACCCGGTAGCGGATATCCGGGAGGATAGGCTCCCGGAGGTCCGTATCCAGGCGGAGGAGGGTACGCTGGCCCTGGGTACCCGTAAGGTGCGGCGGGATGTCCCGCCGCCATGCCCGCGGCCAATCCCATTCCAGCAGCCATTTGGGCACCGACGACGCCTGCCTGTGCTCCCTCGCCTCCTCGCGCCAACCCTTGTCCGAGCCCCATCGTTGCCTCGGCTGCGGCGTACTGTTGGTAGCGCGACATGTCCATCTGGTTTACGTAACGAGCGCGATTGGCGAAATCCTGATCCAACGCGTACTGCCGCGCTTGAGCTTCGGCAGCTGCACGATCGACGCCGATCTTGGCCTTTCTCGCATCCAGTTTGGCCTGGACGATCTGGTCTTGAAACTCATCGATCCGAGCTGATCCTCGTCGGAAAGATTGATGTTCAGCTTCGCGATTTCCAGGACTTGAACACCGATGTTTGCCAGATCCGGGCAGCTTTGGACGATAGCACGCGCCACGTCGGGCCCTGCGGCGCCCAAATCCATCATCGTCAACTCGCCGCTCCGAAGCAGTCGCGTCAGTGTCGCCTTGACGCCCATGACGAGCTGATCTCGCACCCAGCCGAGGGCCGCTTCGGGATCTCCCGCCTTCTGACGCCAAAATTCGATCACGAACCGAACGGGATCGACGATGCGGAAGGAATACGTACCGAATACCCGCGGGTTCACCCGAATGTCCAACTCCGGATCTCGCATCGAGCCGATGGGTCCACCGAAACCTTGGCCGTACATGGGACTCGTCGTGACGAAGAAGAGCTCACTGACGAAGACGTTTCCACCGGTGAATTTGTCGACCAACATCCCCAAGAACGGGATGTTTTGCGTGTCGAGGCTATGCCGACCTGGACCCAGGACGCCTCGGTACTGCCCGTCCTTGAAAAACAAGCAAACCTCGTCGGAATCGACCGTCAATTGGCTCCAGAACGGGAACGTCTGGTCCGGATGCTTGTAGACAACCTTGTCCTTTTGCGCATCGGGCCGCAAAATCATCATCTTTTGCACGCCGCCCTTGACGAAATCGATGATTCCCATGGAATGCCTCTCTCCTCGCGGTCGCTGACGGCGGAACTTACCATTCCGGGTCAGTGCCGGTGCGAACCGGCCCAATCGACAGAATATTCCCGCGAGGGTTCGAATCGCAACGTCAACGACGGAGGGACGATCTTCTTTTCTCGAGACGGCACATTTGTCTGCCCTCCGTTATGCTCCCGTCGATGCCTGGCTTCGAGATCCCCACCAACCTTCCACCTGCAGCAATCAAGGTCCTAGCGCCTGACGCGCCGGCTCCGCTCCGTCAAATGGCCGCCCGGGGGATCCTCCCCGGTGCAAAACCAGCAGACACACTTACCGTCGTCGCGCTCCTAGCCGAACAGCAGGACGAAGCCATCGCATCACAGGCACGGCAGACCTTCGCCAAGTTTCCGCGCGCGATTCTGGACGCCGCTCTCGCGCAGTCCCTCAGCGCCGTTGCCGTGCATCGGCTCGCCCTCTCGTTCGCGGAGGACGAGTCGATCGTCGAGCGACTGCTGCGCCAACCCGATCTCGAGCAGTCCGCCGTCGAATCCCTTGCCGAGCGAGCAAGTGAGCGCGTGGGTGAACTCATCGCAACCAACGAAGAGCTCATGCTTCGATTCCCTACGGCAATCGAGAAGCTCTATCTCAACAGAAGCCGTTCGCATGTCCACAGCGGATCGACTCATCGAACTCGCCGTGCGAAATGGGCTCGAGCTCGCCATCCCAGCATTCAAGGAAGCCGCTCAGGCAATCCGTGACGAGCTGATCGTGGAGCCGACGGAGGAACGGAGTTTCGACGACGACTTGTTCTTGGAAACGGACACGGTTGCACGAGACACGTCGGACGAAAGCTCGACTGAAGACACTCACGAGCTCGACGAGGAAGGAGAGGAACGTCTGCGCGACAAGTTCCTGCCTCTCCATGCGCGAATCGCACAAATGACCATTACCCAGAAAATTCGTCGCGCAACGCTCGGCACTTCAGCCGAACGGCTATTGCTCGTTCGCGATTCGAATCGGCTCGTCGCGTCTGCCGCCGTGAAAAGCCCCATGCTCAAGGAAAACGAGGCGTGCGTCATCTCGGCAAGTCGAAATGTCTCCGACGAGGTGCTGCGGATCTTGGCGAACAATCGCGAATTTACTCGAAACTACCAAATCAAGCTCAACTTGGTCACCAACCCACGCACTCCCTTCACGTTCGTTGCCCGGATCATTCCTCATTTGCGTGAAGCCGATCTCAAAGCGCTCGCGCGCAGCAAGAACGTGACGGGCGCGGTGGCGACGGCGGTCAAGCAGCAGCTCGGACGGAAGAGTCAAAGCCACTGAGGCTCATCGGCGCGTCGTTCATGGTCCGTCATTGGCGCCCGAACAACGACGTCCCGACGCGGCTCCGGCGCCAGGCATGCTCACTGCGACGACGCCACCCGAGAGCACACCTTTGGTGCCGATGAGACGATCGCTCATGGTCTTTAGGTCACGCGCCGAACCGCGAGCGGCGATGATCTCCATGCAGTGATGATGATCGAGGTGAACGTGCATCGTACTCACGATTTGCTCGCCATGATCGTGCTGCACCTCGTTCAGGCGCTCGGTCAGTTCCCGAACATGGTGATCGTAGACGAGAGTAATCGTCACGCAAACTCGAGCATTCTGAGCCCAAGCCTCGGAGTCCAATTCGCGTCGAACGAGGTCACGTAGCGCTTCGGAACGGTTCGGAAGTCTTCGTCGGGCGACCAGGCCATCCAAGCGATCCAAAAGATCGCGTTCCATGGCTATTCCGAAACGCACCAGCTCCGTCACGTGCCCGTTTTCTCCGTCTTTTTGCGCTCTCGATTCGAAAGGCCACTCTCACGATCGGAGAGCACGCGCTTCTGGTGCTCGGGATCGACGACGAATCCTGCGATCTTCTCCTTGCGCTCGAGCTGCGCCTTGTAGAGCGTCGCATCGTACTTCGTCTTGAACGGACCGATCCGCACACGATGCCAAAGCCCTCGGTCAGGCACGTACGCTGCCTGCTTATAGGCTTTGTGACCTCGCCGACGCAGATCTTCGACGAAGGTTTGCGCATCCTCGGCACTACGAAAGCTTGCGACCTGGATCTGGTATCCACCGTCGTGACCTTCGTCGGCCATCGTCGACGACTCCGGTTTGGACAGCGATGCAGCGAGACGGGTCAGCTCGTCCTTGGGCTGAGTAGTGACGGTCGTGGCTCGCAGCAAATCGCCTGCCGGCAAAGGCGCAGACGCAAGGCCGCTCGCCTCGGAAGGTGGAATGACGGGTTGAGGTTGGGTCGAAGCGGCAGGCTCGACGATCAGGCGACCGTGATCATCTTTCACGGCAGCGAGGGCGGTCGTCGGCTTCGGAGCATCGCTGAGAACCGACGGAAAGCCGAGTTTTCCGTGGAGGCGATCAGCAGGTGCCCCGTCGGCTTTGGCACGTAAGGCGAGCTCCGCGAGGGGATCCTGCGGGTTTTCCCGAGCTTGACCACGGCTGTTCGCTCCAACGACGAATGCGATTACGACCGCGCTGCACCCGACCGCAAGCAAGGACATTGACATTAGGGTCGTGCGCCGTCCGCGGGTGTCCTCTTCTCGGATCTGTTCCAGGTTGCGATAATTGACGGTGGACATTGGGAGAGACGGCGGTGCGCCTGCGCATGCGGCCATTTAGCCTGTCATGTCAGCCCTCGGCGCAATCGGAGCGTTCAGTGTCTTCGTAATGCTCCCGTGCCAATCGGCCCAGTTTTGTGCGGACATTGGTCCCATGGGCCGAAGTGGCGGCAAAGCTTCGGGCGAGGGCGCATCGTTGAAACGCTTGCCGCTGCGCAGAACTTGAGCGGCCTTCCACTTCGTCTCCTGGACTTCGCATTCAGCCACACTATCCGCAACGATTCCACCACCGGAAAAGTAGGTGGCCTGCCCGTCGTGGTCGACGGTGAGAGTGCGAATGGCCATGGCCAGTCGAAACCCACCATCTTGTGCAACATAGCCCACGGCGCCGGTGTAAAGCCCACGGCGCTCGGGCTCGAGGCAGGAAATCAGGCGCATCGCGGCACGCTTCGGCGCCCCCGTCACGCTGCCGCTCGGTAAAAACGCGCGCAGCACCTCCTCGCGGCCAACGTGGTCGGAGATCCGCGCACGGACCGTGGCCACGCGGTGATGCACCGTCTCGAAGGACTCGATGTCACCCGCCGAAACCACTTCGACACTACCCAAGTTGGAAATTCGAGCCAAATCGTTCCGCTCGAGATCGACCACCATCGTCAGTTCCGCGCGTTCTTTGGGATCGCTCGCGAGCTCGCGCGCAAGAGCGTCGTCCTCTTCCTTCGTCCGCCCACGGGGACGCGTGCCCTTGATTGGTCTAGTGAGAACCGTGCCATCCGCTAGGCACTCCAAACAGAGCTCCGGTGAGGCCCCAACGACACGCCGAGCCTCGGTCCATTCCAGAGCAAAGCCGAATGGAACGCATGCCCGAGCGAAACGGTGGGCATAGATTGCGAACGCCGACCCCATCGCTTTGCCGTGAAAAGCACGGGCGAGATTGACCTGGTAGACGGACCCTGCCGCGATCTGGTCGAGAATGCGCCGAATCGAGTCCGCGTGCATCTCATCCGGGTGCGCCGCAACCAAGGGCGAGAACTCCGCCAGAAGCGAGCGCCTGGGTCGCTCCAGGGCCGCGATCAACCGACGTACTTCCGAAGGGTCGTCACCGATGGCCTCGACTCGTGTGCCCACCACGGAGAGGACGGCGCCGTAACGCCTCCACTCCACGGCATCGAAGTTGGCTCGCCGCCTCGTGTCCGGATCGGTCGCCCCCTGCCCCAATTCCACTTCGCGGCAAGCCTCGTATGGCACGATCCCGATCCATCGCGGCACCCACGAGGCACTTTGCGGCCCGGGTTCGCGCCGCAAGCCAGGTTCGGGATCCCACCCGACAACGGCCTCCGAAGGGAATGCTCCGAAAATCGAACGACCGCCAGTAAGCGTGGAATCCAGCCAAAACGCACCGGGCAGACCTTGCAGCGTCTCCGCAACGGCAACGGCGGAGAGCGAGCGGTCGACGGTGGCGCGATGAAGCTCTCGCATCGAAAGCTCCCTAGCATGACGAAACGCGAACTCGTCAACGGAACACCGAAGTACGGCCGCAGGACGCCACTACGGATCGCCCCCTTCCGACAGGGGGCACGAAGCCCGCCACAAAGTCAGAAGGCAGTGACACAATGGCGAGGTCGCGAAAAAACAGGCACCGGTCCTAACGCTGTGGCCGCCTCCGCAGTCGTCTGGTAGAGACCCCAGCGCCATGCAATTTCGGCCCTTACTTGCAGCCTCGACCCTTGGCTTCGTCGCTTCGTTCGCCTTTGCGTGTAGCTCGACGAAATATCCGAACGCGATGCTCACCTTCACGCAGGGGCAGGAAGACGACACCTTCGACGGTGTTGAGGAGTTCGAGATCCGACGCGTTCACGGTGAGAAGTCGGAGAAGTTATTGCGCGCGAAGGAGCTGCCAGAATCCATCGATCTCGGCAAGACGGGGGTCTACCAGTACGTCGGCATCGGATTCGACGCTGACGGCAATCGAATTGCAGAAGGCAGAACGCTCTACGCCAGCCCTGGGGATTTGGTCGGCGCCGAAATTCCAATGTTCTTCGCGAGAACGGACCGTGCCACGCGTCCAAGCGGCGCATTCGCGCTCTCGCCGAAGCAAAACCCGCTTGCGGCAGTCTTCGGAGACAGCCACGTCTGGCTGTTCGACGATTCCTCCGAAGACACGATGGAAACGGACACGTACACCATTTCCTATTGGGAACAGAGCACACCGCCTACCGCGTACGAATCGATTGCCTGCACCAAGGTCCCGTGCAACCTGCGAAATCTCATGGTCGTCGGCAGCGTCAATGCCGTCGTCATCGCGGAAAAATGGGCCTTCTTCATCAGTGGCACCAATCAATGGGGCTCCAAGTACGAACTCCCCGATGACCTCGATGCTTGGACGGACGTAACTGGCGGACGCGTGCTGCCAGGAGGCAATTCATCGGCGATCCTCTTTGGACCGACGCGACTCGACGAGGCCACGGACAAGATCCTGGCGTTGGACGGCTACGCTTCCCCGACCGTCTTCAGCCTCAAAACCAAGCGCGCAGGCGCGGCGGTCGCTTTCGAAGATGGGGTCGGAATGGTGTTGGTCGGCGGAAGCGCGGAAGGCGCTGGTGTCGAACAAATGCGCAGTGACGACGACGCCTTCGTCGAACTTCCGTACCCGGCGGATCCCGTTGTTGGAGCCGCGCTCGTGGTCGAAGACGAGACTCACCTCCTACGTATGGGTGGCCTAACTCCCGACGGCACCGCTGCACCGACGGTGCGGATCGATCTCGAGTGCACCGAAAACTGTGCGTACGAACCCGTCGCCGATCTGAACGTAGAGCTCAGAACGGCGCAATCGTACTTCGATCCAATCACGAGTCATACCCTGGTCGTCGGTGAGGATGCAGATGGCGTGACGGAGGTCTATCGCTACTTCGACGGGCAGATGATCACCGTCGAGATCCCGACGGAGCAAAAGCGCGTTCACGCGCTGGCCCTCGAGCTCCCCAATCAGCAGCTCGGGTTGATAGGCGGTACGGAGCCGGGTGACGAAAGCCAATCGCGATCGGCTCTCTCCGTCATCGCGTTCTGACGAATTTCTTGTCCGAACGTCGCGACTTCGTACTCACGCCGTAAAGACCATTCCGGCGAAGCTCTCGAACGAAATCCGCCGACGCGACGCGGAGCATCGATCGGTTGCGCCTGGGACGGGACGGCAGACCTTCCGTCACTCGCGCCGCGGAGCCAAGACTACACGAGGCGCACGGCACCTTCTGCCACCGTAACGACGGCATCTCGCAAGGGTGCTCGTGCGGTGGCACCCGGCCAAACGACAACGCGCTCGAGAAGCCCCTCCCCAATGATTCGAGCGCCTTCTCCCACCACGCACCGCCTCAACTCGATTCGACGGAGCCACCGTCGCCCGGGGGTGTATCCAACTATCGCCTCGCGTCGTCGTATCCAGCCATCGCAGATTTTCCGCGTGGTAACGGTCAATCGAGCCGATGTCCACGAAAGACTCTCGCTCGCACTGGGTCATGACGGTGTGCCCTTCGTCAAGATACGGCAGCAAGAAGTCTCCCACGAGGCAGCCCCGCGATGGGAATTGGTCGAGCAACGCCCTGAGAACGCCAAAGACCCCCAGGTAGTCCGCGCCATGCACTTCTTCCCCGAACATCCGACCGCGAAGACGTACCAAGCGTCCATGCTCATCGATGCCGCATGTTCCCTCGCCTCGAGTGCGTCGATGCACCGACAGCACAATCGGATATTGCGGCGCCCATCCCGCGAGCTGCCGCAACGCGGGTCGCGCCAAGATGTCGCCGTTCCACACGATGAGCCTGCCAGGACCGAAACGAGCCTTTGCCGCGACCACTCCCCCCGCGGTTCCAAGGAGCGACGGTTCAAAGGAGACAGTCGCATCAGGCTCCTCAGCCTCGACGAATTGCTGGATTCTTTCTGGCCTGTGATGCGCGTTCACGACGCGTAGCGTGCCCCCTTCTGCGTGGAGATGGTCGAGGAGGTGCGCAAGAACGGGACGGTCACCAATCGGGACGAGCGGCTTCGGCAGCTCTCGAGTGAGGGGCATGAGACGAGTCCCGAGACCTGCACACAAGATCATCGCTTCGAACATGGGAAAGGTTCACCTTCTCGACCAAATCGCGAAAGAGCCTCGCACGACTCCCCGGCAACGTGCTAGCCGATGAGTGATGCGAATCGCAAACCTTACCGTCTTTTTGGGGCTCGCCTCACTCCTTTTCGCGACCGTACCGCCCAGCTGCAACACCAAAGCCGTTGGGATCGACGAATGTCGCAGGATTCGAAGAAGCAAGGTGCGAAGCTGCAATCGAGTGTCCCGACGAGTTCGACGTGCATTCGAAAGCAGACGTCGACGCGTGTAAGCGCTTCTACCGAGATCATTGCTTGCACGGCTTGGACGTCTCGGATGCACCAAACAAGCCCCAGGTGACCAGTTGCGTCGAGTCAATCCAACGGCTCGGACGTTGTGCAAAGGACCACGGTGCGGATTCCCTCGTGTCCGGATGTGGCTCGCTCTCGAGCTCCGATCTGGACGTCACCACCGTCTGCGGAGCACTGTACCACCCGCAAGTAGTGAAAAACTGCTCATTTCTCGTAGACACCGATGGCGGCAGCGGTGGAAACGGCGGAGACGGCGGCAGCGGTGGAAACGGCGGCAGTGCCGGGGACGCTGGCGGGTCCGGTGGCGCCGGCGGCAGCAACGGCGCATGATTGAGCGGTGTTTGCACGTCACTCTTTCCATTCTCTGGTTCTGATCGGAATGGTGCCACTGGCTTGCAGCGCCAATGCCAACGGCCCGCCTCCCGACGTACCTCGTCAGTCTGCAGAAGAAGCGATTCTGCAGGTCTCGAAGGCCTTCGCGGTTACTGCGGAAACGCGTCGACTGCTCGAATCCGCCAAGCGCAATTGCAATCCATCGTCGAGAGTCTGCCACGCGAATCGATCTCGCTCCTCGGCGCGTGGAACGACAGCAGGTTCGAGAAAGACTCGAATACCGCGATGGTCACGTGGTCGACTGCACCGCAGACACGACGCGATCGCTCGAGGTGCGTTACCAGTTCGAGAATGGTCAGCCCATGGCTCTCGTGCGCGCACCGGAAGTCTCCTTGTCACTAACGTGCAACGGTCCGGTACCCGTGGAGTTGCCAACGAGGTTGCCAGCGCTCAACCTCGTCCTCGTTCTCCGGGATGAAATACTCGTCGTGGTGGCACCCGCTGCGGATCGCCGCCAGTTCCTGCCCGCCGACTGAAGACGTAAGCGTTGGCGAGCGGAGCGATCCTTTCAGCGGCGAATCGCCGCAACCCCATTCGGGTCGCTCAGCGGCGTCAACAGCCCGCCGCGTCGGCGCCCTACCGTGATGATGGGCACCGAATATGCCAGGTACTGGCGACTCCGACGAGACAGCGCGTCGGCGCATGGGCGCGTCGGCGCATGAGCGCGTCGGCGCATGAGCACGTCGGCGCATGAGCACGTCGGCGCATGAGCACGTCGGCGCATGAGCACGTCGGCGCATGAGCACGTCGGCGCATGAGCACGTCGGCGCATGAGCACGTCGGCGCATGAGCACGTCGGCGCATGAGCACGTCGGCGCATGAGCGCGTCAATTCGCCAGACACTTTACCAATCGAGGAAGAAGCCACCAGGCCTCCCGTCGTCCCTGCGCGGGCTGCTTTCTCGATACCAAGCACGCTCGACTCGTCCGAAAACGGGTCGTGCGCAGTGAACTGACGCTGGATCCCGCCGAAATGTGGCATGGACTGGCCGCCGCACACGGGATCCGCTAAAGATGGGCCCCGAGATCCCAGCGTATGTTTAGAACAAGTGCCGTTCTCTCCCTCATCGTTCTGCCGGGGCTCATTGCGTGCGATAGCTCGAGTAGCGATGACACCACAACGGACGCCGTCACCCTCGTCGCGATCGACTCGAAGTACTTTCCTGAACAGGCCAATTGCGCACCTACCATTAGCGGCGCCCTCCCTGGCGGCGCTTACGTTGCTGAGCTGCTCGATGTCTCCGGTGCAACCGAGCTCGATAGCGAGACAGCGCTCGATGATTTTCTCGTTCAGGTCGCGCCCCCAGTTCCGTGCGGTCGGGGGATCGCGTTTGCCAACGTCACCGAGAACCGCAGGTACGAAGTGTCGATTCGGGTTTACCCGGATCTCGATGGCGATCCAGATACCGTCGACGTTTGCACGCTCGCACCAACGAACGTCACGATGACGCGAGAAAACGGGACCTGTACGTCCACGCTCGCGACGCCAAGCTCGACCCTGCGGTGTTTCGGCTGGGCAGCTGCAGACGACAAAGATCCAGCACGCTCCACGGTCAGCCCGTCTTGGCCGTCGAGAAGCGAGAAGCACTCGCTAGCTATTGCGTTCAATAGCCCACTCGGGAGAACGAGTAGAATTCCGAATCGGCGTGGAAGCGCCAATCTCCCTCGGGGTCTCACGTTCCCTAGTTCGAGGAACGTGCCCAGTGCCTCGGTAAGCGATTCGCTCTGCGACACGCGGGTCAACCAACGCGCCTCGCCCGGTCAATCCACCTACGGGCGAATGCGGCGAGTCTCGTCATCAACCCCAAGGCACGACCGCCCCTTGGCCCAAGTTTTCCAGCGAACGTGACGCCCCGCAGCAATGATGTGCGGGCGGTGTGCACCTCAGCGGAGAACGTAGTGCGGATCGAACGACGCGTAGCCGGCAAATCTCGCGGTGGCTCGCGCCCACCCGAGCACGCCAACCCCGACGGATGAAAGCTTATTCGCCGATCGGGCATTGACAGGTGCGGCCCGCAAGCCCAGCCTTAGAGTCCGGCCTCAGATGAGCTCGTATTATCAGCAAGGACCCGTCTCGATGATGCCACGGCCAAGCAAGCCCCTCGCCGCCGTTCTGATCGGGCTTTTGTGTTTGTGGATCATCTTCGCTGTCGGAATCAACTGGGGGGGCGCATCGGAAGCAACCTTCATCCAGCTCACCGGTGACAGTCGCGCGATACTCAGGGGAGAGGTCTGGCGATTCCTCACCGCACCGTTGATGCATCTGCCGACCTCCGGACAAGGTGTCCAACACATCACCTTCAGTCTGCTCGGGCTCTATTTCCTCGGCACAGCATTGGAGCAGGCCTGGGGCACTCCGCGGTTGCTCAGGTTTTTGGCCCTTTCTGCAACCGTCCCTTACGTGATGCAGTGGCTCATGGAGCTTGCCCTTCCGCGGGTGCTCGCGACCCGCATGGTCGAGCCCATCTGGTACGGAACGACGCCAGTGCTCGGCGCGCTTGCAATTGCCTTCGCGCTCACCCTTCGAGAGCAAAAGGTCTTGCTCTTCTTCGTGATTCCAGTCGGCTCGAAGGCACTCGTATTCGCCACCGTCGGCCTTGGTCTCCTGTTGGTGCTTGCAGACGCAATGGGGCCATCGGGGCACCTCGCTCCCTTTGCTGGGATGTTTCTCGGTTGGTTCTTCGGCGGGGGCACGCCATCGCCAGCGCGTCGTTGGTGGCTCAAGTTCCGAATCGGGCGTCTCGATGCGGAGGTGCGCCGCCAGTCGGGCCGCAAATCCGGACGAAGCGCGTCTCCCCGGTTCGAGGTCATCAGTGGCGGCAGAGACGACAGCAAAGGGCGCAACACCGCTGGGGGAAACGGGCGAGGAATGTTGCATTGAGCCGATCCCGCAACGGCCCAACGCCAACCAGCCAACCAGCCGTAATGACATTGCAATGGCGCGTCGCGGACTGGGTGACCATCATCGGCGCGGGACACCGAGGTCGACTTACCTTACGCTTGAGCGATTTCGACGACTCCACGAGGGGGGAGTCACGATTTGGCGGAGCAATCTCGGGGGATCCGGAGGCTCGTCGCGTATCGACGCGACGAGCCGAAAGACCATGGTGCGCAGCTGGCACGAGCGTGCTAGCTGGGGGTCCCGATGCGAGAGCTTCTCGATGCAGAGGGCGTCGATCGTGGACTGAGACGGGTCGCAGGAGAAATCCTCGAGCGACATCGTGCCAGCCGCGATCTGGTATTGATAGGTATCCGTCGCGGCGGAGTCCCACTAGCGCGGAAGTTGAAGGCGTTAATGGTGCAGATCGAAGGCCTCGACGTTCCCATCGGGAGTGTCGACATCACCCTGTACCGCGACGATGCCGCAACAGCGCTCGCCAATCCACGCATTGGTCCGAGCGACGTTCCCGTGAGTCTCGACGCCAAGCGCGTCATTCTGGTCGACAACGTCGTCTACACCGGTCGAACCATTCGCGCTGCATTCGACGCCTTGCTCGACTATGGTCGCACACGGAGCATCGAGCTCTTCGCGCTGGTCGATCGCGGAGGCCGAGAACTTCCCATCCAGCCCGACTATCTCGTGAGGACGGTGCAAGTCGAACGAGACGAACGCGTGGACGTCATTGCGGCGCCGAACGACGGGCTCGTCGTTTGGGCGCGACCCTACGGCTCCCCAACGATGGCACCCCCACCGCCAGCCTCGCCCAATGAAGGAGCACAGTCATGAACGAGGAACGACTCAGGCACGTGCTCGGAATCGAGCAGTTGGGCAAGCGCTTCGCGAATCGAATTCTCGATACTGCGACAACCTTTCTCGAAGTCACGCGACGCCCAGTGCGCAAGGTTCCCACGCTGAGAGGAAAGACCGTGCTCAACGTGTTTTTCGAAGCGTCGACCCGCACCCGCAGCTCCTTCGAGCTTGCGGGAAAGCGCCTCGGCGCCGACGTCATGAACATCGGCGGTTCCTCGTCGAGCACATCGAAGGGCGAAACGCTTCGCGACACCGTAGCGACCCTCGACGCCATGCACGCGGACGTCATCGTCATAAGACACAACGCGTCGGGTGCAGCCTCGTACGTCGCGGCACGAACTCGAGCGGCCGTGGTGAACGCTGGCGATGGAATGCACGAGCACCCGACCCAAGCGCTCCTCGATGCCTTCACCATTCGAAGACACAAGGGTAACCTCGAAGGGCTCAAGGTTGCCATCTGCGGCGACGTCATGCACAGCCGTGTGGCGCGCTCGAACGCGCTCTTGCTGCCCCTGCTCGGCGCGGAAGTACGTCTTGCCGGACCCGGAACGCTGCTGCCACGCGGAATCGAGTCCTATGGCGCAAAAGTCTTCGATCGGCTCGAACCGGCTCTCGAAGGCGCTGACGTCGTGATGATGCTCCGCATCCAGCAGGAGCGCCTCGGAGCTAAGCTATTTCCCTCGCTGCGAGAGTATTCACGTCAATTCGGACTGAACGAGGAAAGGCTTCGCCTGGCCAAGCCAGACGCCCTCGTCATGCACCCCGGACCGATGAATCGCGGGGTAGAAATCTCCGAATCCATTGCGGATGGAAAGCACAGTGTAATCCTCGATCAAGTCGAGAGTGGTGTCGCCGTGAGAATGGCTGTCCTCTATCTCTGTGCATCGGAACCGGGCCAGCCCATGCAGGACTGACTAGGATCTTTCCTTCTTCCCACCTCGAACGAAAAGTACGAACGAGAATTTCCGGAGCTCACGACAACCGTCGCGCTTCGTGCCGCAAAGAGAGGGAAATGACGGAAAGAGCGTTCCTCGCAAGAAGAACGCTCTTTCCGTTTACGCCGGGCTGACGCCAACGACCTTCAGTTCGCCGGAGCGGGCCCAGCCTCGCGCGCGGCAATTGCTTCCAGGTACTCCGCCGACGGCTGAGGCACGGACTCCAAGGCCGCAGCGAGGACCTCTTCCAGCCGGTTTACGTAGACGAACTCGAGCTCGTCACGCACCTCCTTCGGAACCTCTTCCAAATCGGCGCGATTGCGTTCTGGAACGATCACTCGCTTGATGCCGGCGCGATGGGCAGCCAGCGTCTTCTCCTTGAGCCCACCAATCGGAAGCACCCGACCGCGAAGAGAGATTTCGCCCGTCATGGCTACGTCGTGACGAACGCGAATCCCTGACAGGAGGCTTACGAGTGCCGTGAACATCGTAATGCCGGCACTTGGACCATCTTTCGGCATTGCGCCTGCGGGAATGTGAATGTGGACGTCGCTCTTCTCGAGAAAGTCCTTGGACAATCCGAACCGACCGGCGTTGGTGCGCACGTAACTCAAGGCTGCGTGAGCACTCTCTTTCATCACGTCGCCGAGCTGCCCGGTAAGCTGCAACTTGCCGGAGCCGAACATCCGCGTCGCTTCGATGAAGAGGATCTCGCCGCCCACGCTGGTCCAAGCCAGCCCAGTGGCAACGCCAGTCTCCTCGGTGCGCTCCGCAACCTCGCTCGTGTGCTTGATCGCGCCAAGATACTCACGCAGCTGCTCCTCCGTCTTGATGACGCGAGGTTCATCTTGCCCTTCGGCAACCTTCACGGCCACGCCGCGAATCACGCTCGCGATCATTCGCTCGAGCGATCGAACGCCAGCTTCTCGTGTGTAGTGCTCGATGATCTCCTCGATTGCTTCGTCGGTGATGTCGAGCTGTGCCGTCGTGAGACCGTGCTCCTCGAGTTGCTTTGGAATGAGATGCCGACGAGCAATCGCCAACTTCTCCCGCCGGGTGTAACCGGGAATTTCGAGGATCTCCATGCGGTCCCGCAAGGGTGGCGGGATCGGATCGGCGACGTTCGCCGTCGCAACGAACATCACGTTCGATAGATCGTATGGGATCTCGAGGTAATGGTCTGCGAACGTATTATTTTGCTCCGGGTCCAAGACTTCGAGCAGGGCCGCGCTCGGATCCCCGCGGAAGTCATGACCAATCTTGTCCACCTCGTCCATCATGAATACGGGATTCACGGTGGACGCCTTCTTCATTCCCTGAATGATCTGCCCGGGCAATGCACCCACGTACGTACGTCGATGGCCACGGATGGCTGCCTCGTCATGCACACCACCGAGCGAGATACGGACGAATTTTCGACCGAGTGCTCGCGCGATACTTCGACCGAGAGACGTCTTGCCGACGCCAGGAGGCCCAAGGAGGCAAAGAATTGGTCCCTTTTTGTCCTTCTTGAGCTTGCGCACGGCGAGATACTCGACGATGCGCTTCTTCACCTTGTCGAGACCGTAATGGTCCTCGTCGAGAACCTTCCGAACCTCGACGATATCGAGATTGTCCTCCGTCGACTGGGACCACGGGATATCCAGTATCCAGTCGAGATAGGTGCGAACGACGGTGTATTCCGCGCTGCCAACCTGCATGGTACGCAGCCGCTTGAGCTGCTTTCGCGCAACGTTGTCCGCCTCGGAAGGGAGATTGGCACGGGAGATCTTCTCCTCCAGGCCGTCGAGAATCGCCTTGATCGCCCTCGTCCTCCCCCAACTCTTCCTTGATTGCCTTGAGCTGCTGACGGAGCACGTACTCACGTTGGTTCTTGCCCATTTCCTCCTTGATTTGGGAATTAATCCGTTCCCGCATCTTGAGGATCTTCGAGCTGTCGAGTGAGAAGACGGAGCACGCGCCGAATTCGCTCTTTGACTTCGACCGTCTCGATCAACTGTGCTTTCTCATCGACAGGTGCATCCAGATTCGCCGCGACGAGATCAGCCAGCGCGCCCGGCGCCTGGATGGAATCGATGAGAGCGCCTGCCTCTCGTGGCAACTCAGGCATGAGTTGGATGACCTGCTTTGCCACGTCCCGAAGGCTCATCGCCAGAGCCTCGGCTTCGACGTCCTCGTTCGTGGGGGTGTCGATGCGAGAAATCTTGGCGCGAAGGTACGGCGCAGTCTGAGACATGGACTCCAAGCGAATTCGCGTCAGACCTTGGAGGATGAGGGAGTAATTGCCCGAGCTATGCTTGAGTGCCTTGAGGACTCGCGCAGCACAACCGACCGGATAAAGGTCGTCGAGGCCCGGATCGTCGGTCGAGGGATCGCGTTGAGCGAAAATCGCAATGATTGGAGACGTCAGATTGTGAACGTCCTCCACCAACGCAACCGACTTCTCGCGGCCGACGTCGAAGGGGGCCACTGCCCCAGGAAACAACACGGCGTTGCGAATGGGCAACACCGGCAGCTCGTCCGAGAACTCGACTTCATCCTCGGCAGGAGCCGGCTTTTTCTTTTCGCTCATCGTGACACCTCGCCAATATTGCCCCACGAGGGAGCCCAGTTGGGGAGTGCAGCTCCCCATGTCGGAATAAGCTAGTCACTCTATCTTGGAGCGCCAGGGCTGGCGCGATTCATTTGTGGGAAGTAGCGTAGGCCCGTGCGCACGGTCTTCTTTGGAACCCCAGACATTGCCGTTCCCTCTCTCGAAGCGCTTGGACGCATTTCTGAGAATCGTCGGGGTGGTATGCCAGCCGGACCGACCCGCCGGGCGTGGCCTCTCGCTCCGAGCTCCCCCTGTCAAAATCAGAGCGGCACAGCTGGGCGTCGAAGTGTTCCAACCGACGAAGATCCGCGATGGCAGCCTTCGCGACTGGCTCGTCGCGAAGCGGGCGGACGTTGCCGTGGTCTTGGCCTACGGCCGAATCCTACCTCCGGACGTGCTTGCGGCTCCGAAATTTGGTTGCCTGAACCTCCACGCCTCTCTTCTACCTCGTCATCGGGGAGCGGCGCCGATTCAGTGGTCGTTGATCCTAGGCGACACGGAAACAGGCATCTCGCTCATGCAAATGGACGAAGGCCTCGACACTGGGCCCGTCTTTGCCCGCCGCCGGATTGCAATCGACGAGGCTGATGACACAGGTACCCTGACGACGCGACTGGGCGAACTTGCTGCCCGCGTCGTGACCGAAGACATCGAGGCGGCCGTCAGCGGAAGGCTCGTCGCCGAACCGCAGGATCCCACTCAAGTCACACTGGCTCCGCCCATCCGCCACGAGGACCAGAATCTCGACTTCAATCAGCCCGCACAATCCCTCGTCTGGCGCATTCGCGGCCTTGCACCGAAACCAGGTGCCTATGCGACGCTCAAAGGCAAGCGCATCAAGCTCCTTGCCGCAAAGGCGCGCGACGAGTCGGTCAACGGGCCACCCGGAATGGTAACCACGACGAAACGAGCAATCTGGATCTCAACTGGGCAAGGGTCCATCGAATTGCTCCGAGCGCAACCCGAAGGAAAAGGAGCGCAGAACGCCCCGGATTTGATTAATGGCCGGGTGCTCGCGAACGGAGACTGCCTCGGGATCGCCAGCGCCATGTCGCCCTGAACGAAACGGGCACCCTTGCAATGCTTGCGGGTTAGCCCGAGACAGATTGAGGGTGCTAGAATGCCGGCGTTGTCGCTCACCGAGCAGTTGCTGACGTCGATACAGCGGGAATTCCCGCGCTTTCGAATGTTGCCGAAAGCGAATTCTCGATTGTGTGTCGCCATCGACGTTTTGCTGCGCGGACTCACCTTCGGCCGACTGTCGCGATTTCTCTCCCACTACCATACCGCGCTCGGAGAGACGCTCTATCTCGCTCCGTCCTGGGAATCGATGTGCGACCGGGACCGAGTCATCCTCCTCCGACACGAGCGGGTTCACCTGCGGCAACGACGCCGATACGGGTCGTTCGTCATGGCGCTTCTTTATCTGTGGCCCATCCTGCCCGTGGGGCTCGCCCTCGGTCGAGCGCGCCTCGAATGGGAAGCGTACGAGGAAACCCTTATCGCAACCGCAGAACTCTATGGCGTCGAGGCGCTGGACGGTTCCACCCTGAAGGATTGGTTGGTGGCGCGCTTCGTCGGTCCAGACTATGGGTATATGTGGCCATTTCCAAACCAAGTCGCAAAGTGGTACGAAGCGACGAAACAGCGGATTCGGACGCGCCAGGAGACATTGGGGCGCAACGAATCTCCCATGAACGAGACTCGAGCAGGATAGAGGGACACGACTAGATGGGCGCAGTCATCGGCATCGATTTGGGCACCACCAACACCGTCGTGGCAGCAATCCGCGAGGGTAAGGCCGCAGCGCTGCCCGACGAATCGGGTTCGACGCTCATCCCGTCCATTGTCTCGTTCTTGCCAAGCGGAGCCGTCCTCGTTGGCAACGCTGCACGAGAACGCCGCTCCGAAGACGTTCGCAATACCGTCTACTCGGTCAAGCGGCTCATCGGACGCGCTTGGGACAGCCCCGAAGTGGAGCGAGCACGCTCGACGTTTCCGTTCGAACTGCGCGAAGGCCCAGGACGAACCACCTTCGTCATTGCACGAGGTGAGACGTATACCCTCCCCGAGATCAGCGCATTCGTACTGCGCAAAGCAAAGAGCATCGCCGAGCTCGAGCTCGGCGAGTCGGTCGATCGCGCCGTAATCACGGTGCCAGCGAGCTTCAATGACCTCCAACGGGCAGCAACCAAGGTGGCCGGTCGTGTGGCGGGGCTCGAAGTCCTCCGAATCATCAACGAGCCGACCGCCGCAGCGCTGGCCTTTGGACATGCCGAAGGCGACGACCGATGCGTAGCCGTTTACGACCTCGGCGGCGGCACGTTCGATTTCACAGTGCTTCGACTGACGAACGACGTCTTCGAGGTTCTCTCCACTTCCGGAGACTCCTTTCTGGGTGGCGATGACATCGACGCAGAGATTTTGGAGCAGATGGCGGATCGATTCATCGCCGAAGGTCACGCCGATCCGCGACAACATCCGGAAGGCATCGCCCGTTTGCGCGAAGCCGCTGAACGACTGAAAACGATTCTGACAACGGAGCCAGACGGCTCGGTACGGCTGGACGAACTCGGAATCGTCGATGCACCCGCAGTCGATTTTCTTTTCACGCGACGCGACCTGGACAGCGCGACGCGAAGCGTGGTCGAACGTAGTCTCACCATTTGCAAAGGTGCACTGGCGTCGGCCGGAGTCGTTGCAACCAGTCTCGAGGATGTCTTGCTCGTCGGCGGCTCGACGAAGGATCCCTACGTTCGCCGTAGAGTCTCAGATTTCTTCGGTCGACCAGCGCGTTGCGACCTCGATCCACACGAGGTAGTCGCGCTCGGCGCGGCGCGCCACGCCGAAACGCTGACGCAAACACGAGCAACGGCGTCGGCACTGCCCATCCCTCCAGTTTCCCGAAGCCACGCGGTCGTTCCAGGCCCGGAGGCAACCCCAAGTCCGACAGCGGTCAACGCCAATACACCGAGGGAAGAACCGCGCCTGAAAACTCAACCATTCGGCGAGCGCGAAGCTGAGCTGCCCGCCGTCGCGAAACCTGCGCCCGCGACATCAGCCCAAAAGGTCAGGGTTGCTCCTCCGCAGGCGCCATCCGAACCGCGTCATCCAAACACCAAGGACCTGACACAAGCCGGGCGCCGCACGACCGGAATCGGCCTCGGGCCGAGTGCCGCCCATGCCCCGCTGCCGCTCGTGGGAGTAGGACAACCCAGCCCTTTGGTGACTTCGGGGGCACCTGAGCCAGTGCTCCCCCCGAGCACGCTCACTGGACTTGGCCCCAAAGACCTCGACGACACAGAGCTGCCCATCATCAAAGAAAGCGCGCCCCGAGCCTTTTCAGCCCCTTCAAAGAAAGCGGTTCCAGCGTTGCGCGTTTCGGCCGGCACCAAGCAGACCGCACCAACGGACCACGATCTGTCGCAGACGCTTGCGTCCGAGGCGCGACCGGCCATGCCCGGGGTCGCACCGAGCGCGGAACCGAGCGCGGAACCGAGCGCGGAACAAGCAGCCCGGCGCGCACCGCCACCAAAACCCAATGCGGATTTGCCTGAGCTGGTCCAATCCAAACCGCGGTCGTCCCTCGGATTCGAACGCATCCCGACGACGCCGTCCAGTTGGGATCTCGAAGACGCGGCCGACACGGGCTGGGACGACCTGCCGGCAAAGTCCGCCCCTTCGCAGGCGCGTACAGACCACCCAGCGCTGAAGAGTGCAAAAGCGCACCCGGCCTCTCTTCCCCTCGTCGTGGCGGGTCTCTCGCGAGAACGCACCCTCCTTTCCGCCAGCGACGAGCAAGCGCCATCCACGCCCAAACGTCCGTATTCGAAACGAGATCAGGAACTGGATCTTCCCGATCCGCGCCCCGCGGCTGCGACCGGCAATTCCCTATGGGATCCACTCCCATCGAGTCGCAAACCCGCGCCCAAGCCGTCAAATGGCGGTCCAGAGTGGTCGGCTCAACCTTCTACACCCTTACACGACGCAGGCGAAGACGAGCCCACGGTCGTGCGACGCTCTCGAGATTCCGCCCCCGATCTCCTGGATCTTGGCTTCGATGCCACACTCAACTCGGAAAACTTCGAGGCATCTTCTCCTGAGCAAACTGCCGAGCCCGAGTCCTCACGACCGATCAGCTTGAACGAGGACGAGCTACGAGCTCGCTATGGCAACCTGCCCTTGATCGTTGGAGGAAAGCGAGTTGGAGCCGCCCAGCCCCTCGGGCCAGGGATTCCTCGCCCCGGCTCGAGCACGCTTCCCGAACCGACGGCCCCCGCTCCCGCGGCACCAGTGCGAACATCGCAAGGAGAGCCTCCGCCGAATGTCGTCGCACACCCCAAGCCACACGAGCGGAACAGATTCGACCAAACGGTACCCCAAGGCGCGTTCTCGCAGCGCAGCGCCGTACAATTCGATGTCGAAGCCGGAGCGGAACGACCACAGGCCCCCTGGGTTGAGCGGACTGCCGACGGCGCCGAGCCGCGTAGTAGCAAGCCAGCCCCAGGTCGGTTCACGTCATCTCGACCTGCAGCCCGTCAAGACACGTCCATGGAAGCCGATTTGCCTGTCCCGGACGTTCCGCCCAGTTCGCGACGCCCGCCACCTGTGGCAGCGCCCTTCTTGCCGTTCGCGGCCGTCTCATCCGCAGCCGCATCGAAGTCACCAGCGGGCCCATTTACGTCTACTGCACCGTTGTCTACGTCGGCCAACGGCGCACCATTGCCCAATCTACCCCGTGCGGGTTCGAGCGCGCCCGAGTCTTCGGGCGTCACCCCACAGACACCGGCAACGCCGCGCACCCCTGCCCGCATTGCCGATCCGCCCTTGGCCGTCACGGCTCCCATGGGCCAACGACGAACGGCAGATCTCCTCGCAAGCTTTGGCACGACGCAAAGTGCAAACGTCGCACCTGCGGCGCCACAACCTTTAGCCACGTGGAATGCAAAAGCGATCGGTCCTGGCGGAACCCTGCCCTTTGGTCCCGCCGTTGCGGCAAGCTTGCCAACGCCAAGCGCCTCCCCGTCCTCCCCACTCACGAGCCCACCCAAGTCGCGACCGGCGCCATCGCTTCTCATCGATGTCACGCCGCTCAGCTTGTGCGTCGAGACCGCGGGGGGGTACTCGGATGTCCTCGTTGCCCGCAACACGCCAGTTCCTTGCGAACGGACGAGAGACTTCGTTACGGTGCAAGACAACCAAGAGACGGTCATCGTTCGCGTGGCACAAGGCGAGTCCTCGCAATTTTCCGAGAACGTATTGTTGGGAGAGGTGCAACTCTCGAAATTGGCGACAGCTCCGCGAGGCCAAGCGCGCGTATCGGTGACGTTCAGCCTCGACTCCGATGGCGTCTTGCAGGTCCGCGCTCAAGACGTCAAAACGGGCCAGTCTGCGCGAGCGGATCTGCAACTCGTCGGTGCTCCGACTTCACCTGAAGTACAGATGATGATCGCGCGCAATCGCGGCAAGAATCAATGACTCGTCCTGCGTCGTTCACGTGCCAGTCCCGTGACCAAGCACGAAGAGCCAATTGCGAGGATGCGCAGTCTCCTCGCATCACGCGGACACGGTTTCGCGGAACTTCGTCGACCCCGTGGTCGCCAACTCGCCAATCCGAAGTTCACCCATGAATTCCGAGGACGTGCGAGATACCGAAGACGAATCGGCTCGGATTTTTGCGTGGGACGCAGCGCTCGACGAACTCGATTACTACTCGCTGCTCGATGTATCTCGCGACGCATCCCCCGAGGAGCTGCGCCGCGCGTACTACCGGTTTGCACTGCTCTTTCATCCTGACGCGCGCCCCGATGTCGATTCGGATCGACTGCGCGCATTGACGCGAATCTTTCAACGTGGAGTCGAGGCATACCGCGTCCTGTCGAATCCACGAGACCGGGCTCATTACGCATTATCTCTCGAGAACGGCGAATTGCGGTTGCTCGAGTCGTCGACACCATTCGTCGATCCCTCCGAGCACTTGCCGACATTGCATCTTGCGTGTCGCTCTGCTGGCGCCAAGCTCTTCGCGCAGCAGGCCGCCCGCGCGTGGGCACGCCGCGACCCTCCAGCAACGAGACGAGCCCTCGAAGAAGCACTTCGGTACGATGGCAACACCAACCCCGACATTTCCCGGTGCCTCGGAGCCCTCCGCCAGCTGGACGAGTGACGGCATGCGGAGAGCGCGTCTGAAGTGAAAAGTGGCAGCCAGGCGTGCCGCGAACGCACTCGACGACCCGCCGCTCTGGTACTTTCCACGTTTACTGAGGTCGAACGACGGTCCAGAACCCAAGGCAAGTCCTCGACTCGAGTCCAACCAATATATTCCGTTGAGACTACCCGTAGACACGCGGCGCACCTTGGACTACAAGCGAACTGAAACGATTCGTCTGACCAGCCCCTAGCGAATCCAACCAGAGTTGATAAAAGATGGGCCGCCGCGGCCACGCCCCCACTCGTGGGGATCATCCGACGACAATCGGATGGCAATGGCAGCCAGCACGAGTTCGTTGCCCAACCCCCGGAGCAGTACGTTGAAGATCTCTTGCCCTTCTTGCGAAGCCAAGTACTCGATCGGAGATGACAAAGTTCAGAGTCGTCTTGCCAAGATTCGCTGTCGCAAGTGCGGCGTCGACATCGTAATCGACGGCCGCGTTCAGCCGCCCACGGTCACCGTAGGCGACACGACAGCTGGCGCGTCGCCGACAGCAACTGACGTTGCACCCGCGGCGGCAGCCTCAACCAGCACCACATACACGATCGACTTCGGCGAAAGCGATCAGCGACAAATGACTCTCGACGAGGTCGTTGCGTCGTACAACGCGGGATACGTTACGCCCGAGACGTTCGTTTGGTCTGACGGTATGTCCGATTGGACGGCACTCGGTCAGGTTCCAGAAATCGTGGATGCACTCAACGCCGCCGCGTCGGCTTCTGCGGCTCCGGCAAGTGCTCCCGTCGAACCTGCCCCCGCGTCGTCGGCGAAGCCGCCTGTTGCGGCCGCACCAGTCTCGACCACTCCACGTGCCGCGGCCACAGCGAAAGCGGCCTCGCGTAACCAAGGTCGCACAGGCGCTGATCTTTTCGGATCGATTGCCAATGCTGGCAGCGAAGAGGACATGGCGCAGCAGCAGGTCCACGAACCCGCAGCGCCCATGCCTACGACCGGAGCACGCAACGAATCGAGTGTTCTCTTTTCGTTGTCTGCCCTCACCGCGTCGGCAAAGCCACCGTCGTCGGCAACGTCGTCCCTGGGACTCGCTGCGAGTTCGCCCTCCAAGGACGACTCGGGGCTCATCGATTCTCAAGGCACTGACCTCTCAAGCAACCGACACGTCAGCGGCGCCGCCCGCGGTTCCCGCTCTGGGTGCACCGGCGCCCCTCGGCGGACTGGGCGCGCCGCTCGGCGGTGGGCTCGGGGCTCCCTTGGGTGGTGGCCTGGGAGCTCCACTCGGCGGTGGGGTTCCCGTTGGAGGAGCGCTCGCAGCACCGGTGCTCGGCGACATCGCTTATCCACAAAAGAAGAACCGCCTCGGCTTGTACATCCTGGGCGCCGCTGGAATCCTTGCTGTCGCAGTGGTTCTCGGATTCGCGCTGCAGCCAGCAGCTCCGCCGCCAGCCGCAAAGGTCGAGCCCGTGCCAGCCGCCCCGCAGAAGGCTGCCGTGGCACCGGAGCCCGAACCGATCAAGCCTGCGCCCACCGAAGCCAAGCCACCTTCGACGGGCGAAGCACCCGAGGCGTCGGCTTCCGCAGTCGCCAAGAGCACACCTCCAACCTCGACTGGCAAGTCCCGTCCGTCCGTGAGCACGAAGCGGCCCACCACGACGGATAGCAAGCCCACGACCACGGATACGCCTCCGCCAAAGAAGCCGGCGACGCCGTCCGGAGGCGCGAGCAAGTGTGGCTGCGCACCCGGCGATCTTGGTTGCGCCATGCGTTGCGCGGCCAAGGGTGGTTGAGCCCCGTCGAACTGAAGGCAAACCACAACCGTCTTCGACGCCCAAGACGAGTCGGAGCACGTCCCACTAAACTGCGAAGTCGTGAAGGTACGTGCTCCGTTTGGAGCGGCGAACCTCGAAAAGGACCAACGACATCCGTTGGTCCTTTTCCCATTTATCGACACACGAACGCGTATGACGCGGGCGTACGGCGTGCCCAGGCGCGCCATGCGGGATAGACGCGCAGCATCACGCGTCACGTCGATCGCGCGCGATACCACCAACAAGATTTGCCTGAAAGGTCAACTAGTCGACGCTCACGACGCGTCTATGGCGACGGGATCGATGCCCATCGCCGAAAACGCATTTCGCGATGCACGTTGCTGCAGCGGTCGGAGGACACCGAAGTAAATCAAGTTCAAGCCGATTCCTCGCACAACAACGTACCAATCGAGCGCATCGAATGCCGTAAAAACGGCAAATCCGAACACCATCGAACCGAAACCGAATAAGCTGCGCCAAAGGCGCATCGCACCGCCAGCGTGCCTTCGATAGATTGTCGCCCTACCCTCGTCGAAGGGTGGCAAAGCGTTGATCCGTCGCGCGGAATACGGATCGAACCATCTCCCCAGCTTGTCGTGGGATTCGATGTAGTAGATGTAAATTGCCCAGACTCGCCTCATCCACCACGACTCCGTGGACGTCTGCGCTTGGCGCCGACGAGTGGCCGTCACCAGGTCCTCGCCTTCCTGGTACTTGGGGTTCGTCAAGCGCAAGAACAGGTTCTTGTAGAAGTCGTAGCCACCGGTGTGAAAGGATCCGGTCACTGCGGTAATCACGACGAGCACACCAAACACGACCAATTCGAGCATGCTGCTCGATCGTTCGCGGAGAACCACGACTGCCCCACCAGCCACGATGACTGCCGACACGATCGCATCCGCAACGCCATCGAGCATGCGACCGAAGGCCGACGAGGTACGTCGCATTCGCGCTAGTTGTCCATCGGCACAATCGACGACTGCCGACAAGAAGATGAACAGTCCCCCCAACGCCATGTGATGGGGAAACTCGCAAACCATCGAGCCGCCGGCTGCAAGTCCGCACAAGATGGAAAAGAACGTCACTGCGTTCGGGCTAACGGGTGTTGGATAGAGCCCGAGCGCCAGCAAGTACGCCAAGGGACGATGAACCCAAACGTCGATAGGTTCCTCGATTTCGAGAGGCTTCAATGACTTGAGGTAACCGTCGAGCAGACTCATAGTGGCCTTTGCAACTCCACGCAGGGATAACGGGGCTCGAAACGAGGTGGACCGACCGGTGCTCGAAAACACTTGGTTGGTCTAGCTCGACGGCCACCACCGACCGCTCCAGCACAGCTGACCGAAGCCTCGAAAGCTAAGCAGCTCCTGCGCAGTACGTCCAGGCTGGGCCACGTCTCCCAGCCTGGTCCACATTCGATCCCGTCGTTCTGGTCGCGACTATTCGGCGTCTCCAGCCGTGGCCCAGAAGCCACCGGACGTCGAAACGGTAGAGCGGCGGAGCCGCGTCGCAGCTCGTTCGATGGCGGTGAGACATCGAGCGTTCTGCTCCACCGTGCCCACGGTGACCCTCACATAGGTGCGGGCGGCATGATGCACGGACAAGCTACGAATCAACACGCCTTCGCGCAATACTTCGTGCACGAAGCGCTCGGCGGAGACGCCGAATGAAGACACGTCGACGAGTACGAAGTTTCCTTCGCTCGGAACAGCCCGCACGCCTTCGATCCGAGAAAGGCTCTCGGTCAGAACCGTACGCGACATGCGCAGCTCGGCGACTCTCGCCTCGAACTCGACCTCGTCGTCCAACGCGGCACTCGCAGCCGCGAGCGTAATGTCCGAGATACTCCAAGGCAACTTCACGCGATCGACGAGTGACACGACGTTTGCGTGAGCAAAGAGATACCCGAGACGCAATCCCGCAAGACCGAAGGCCTTCGAGAACGTGCGCAGGATCATGGCATTCGGGAACTCGTGCACGAGCCCCGCGTACGATTCGCCGTTTCCGAGCTCGACGTACGCTTCATCGATGACCGTCGGCAAACCGAGGCGCAGCAGCCGCCGCAACGCCTCCTCCTCGATGCGATTGCCCGTGGGATTGTTGGGCGTGCACAAGAAGAGCACCTTGGTTCGCTCGGTGACGGCTCGGATGATGCCAGAAACGTCGTGATTGGACTCGTCCGTCATCGGCATGAGTACGGGAATGCCGCCCATGATGCGGGTGCGCGCCTCGTACATGCTGAACGTGGGCACGCTGAGCAGGACTTCTTCGCCGGGAGAAACGAACGTGCGAATGATGACGTCGATGAGCTCAGAGCTCCCCGCGCCGAGACTCACGTTCTTCGGATCGAACCCTTCGCGAGCAGCCAGACGTTGCTTGAGCGCCGGAGCACCGCCGGGATAGAGATTTCCACGACTCGCGGTCTCGACGATGGCCGCGAGAACCCGCGGACTTGGCGCGTATGGGCTCTCATTGGACATCATGCGAATCACGTCACCACCGCGTTGCTCGGCGATGGCAAAGTGATCCTCGCGGTACGGCTGAGCCGCACGCACCCAACTGGGAGCAAACAACTCGAGCGCTTCCGGATCCACACGCGCAGGAACGGACACGCCCGGCTCGTCGCCGAGAGCATCGCCGAAAACACGGAGCATGGCTTCCGCGCGAACCAGAGCTTGAGGCGTATCTACGTCGATCCAACGAACGTCACCAACGTCCACCGCCATGAACTTTCCTTGTCGCGCCAGGGCTTGAACGCCATCCGAAAGCGAGCAATCACCAGCTCGCGCCTCGACGAGCGCAAGCTCGCGAATGAGTGCCGGACCGATACGGAATACGCCGGTGTCGAGAGCATCGTAGGTCTCGAGCTCCTTGCCGATCTCGACGATTCTCCCAGCCTTCGAGCGAACCTTCGTCGCGTCGTCGAGATCGAAGCAACGCTCGATATCCCGATCCACCGCAAGCGCGCATCCATCCTCGGGAAGATCCGCCGCCAGCAAGCGACGCACGAGTTCCGGCGAATAGAGGTGGTCGCTCATCGTCAGAATGCACTCGCGATCGATGTACTCGGACGCGGCCAGTAGCGACACGCCATTCTTCTTCAGGTATTGATCGTTCGAGGCGAAGATGAGATTCAAGCCGAGCCCCGGCTCGGTCATGAGCGCATGACGAACGCGCTCACCCTCGAAGCCAGTGATGATGACGGCCTCCTGAATGCCAACGGATTCGAGAGTGCGCAATACGCGTACGAGAAGCGGCTGCCCTGCAACGGGTCGAATGGGCTTGGGAAGATCGACGCCAGCCTCACCAAGGCGCGATCCTGTTCCCGCTGCCAGCACGACTGCTCGCTTGGTCATCCGTCGTTCCGTCATGAATCGATCTCGCTTTCGTCACGGTGGCCAGGTGCTGCGACGAGGGCGGCGCCATACCACGGATTACTCAGTCCTTCAAAAACACTCAGTTTTTCGGCCGATGCCCC
This sequence comes from Polyangiaceae bacterium, assembly GCA_049840955.1. Lineage (GTDB taxonomy): Bacteria > Myxococcota_A > Polyangia > Polyangiales > Polyangiaceae > FEN-1139. The sequence goes on along the minus strand of JASGIX010000065.1, from coordinate 11,449 downwards.
TGACCTTGGGTGTTGTTCTGCAACAACACTGTGAATCTGACTCACAGGGTACGACCAAGAGAACGAACAACCGGCCGCGGCGTCGTCCCCGAGCAGCGCGACGGTCCGTCCGCTGAAAGGACGGATTTCAATCGAGTTGCCGGGAGCGCGAAGGCAGCGGCCAATAAGCACGATGCCCCAATCAGCAAGAGCTGGGCCAAGTAATGCGAACCGCCCACGTGCCGCAGGAAACGTGCGGAGGGCTCCCTTCAGCGCTCCTGGCGCTCACACTAGGAGCGGAAATACTCTGTCACGAACGCTGAAATAGCGCTTTGGCGTGAGCGAGGTCCGCCTGACTGTCGACCTCGGTCCAACGAAGGTCGCCAACCTCGATGGCTCGGGCGGAGATCTTCCCCTCTTCGATCAAGTCCGCGTACACATCCTCGTAATACTTATCGCAAATGCCTCGCTCTTCGAGTCGGGCGATCGCGTCGAATACCTGAGCGCCAGCACGAGCCGAAAGTCTCTCGATGCCGATGCTTTCGCCTTGTGCATCGCGCACTGCGATGGCTTTGCCGAATCGCGAGATCCGACCTTGGGCGTCGACCTGAACCTTCATGGCCTCTTCGTCGAGAGCTCGCTTCCCGTCCACCGCGACGGCTAAATCCTCGGCGGAACGCAAAAGACGCTGCAAAATCTCGGTCTCGAAGAGAACGTCTCCATCCAACTTGAAGAAGCTCTTGCCGCGAAGGGCTGACTCGCACCGAAGCAACGAGATGGAATTTTGAGTGGCTTCGTAGCGTTCGTTCGGGCAAAAAACGGCATCGAGCTTCCATTCTCGCGCCTTTTCGACCACCGCCTCTTGTCGGTAGCCCGTGGCAAAGACGAAGTGACGTACTCCAGCCAGTTTCAGGGCGTTGACGGCACGCTCGAGAATGCTCGATTCTCCGACGGACACGAGGGCCTTTGGAATCGAGTCGGTGAGCGGCCTGAGTCGTGATCCAACCCCGGCAACGAGAAGAATTGCGGTTTCGGTCAGCTGAGTCATTGGGGGCGGGTTTCTCGCATGACCTCACTCGCGTGACAAGCGACCCAACCGTTGCTCGAGAAATGCTGGAGTGTCCGCTTCTCACGGACACTTGTCCGCGAGGCACATCTGAGCATTCGGCTGAATGGCTGGCGTTGCGGATTCGCACACTCTTGGGTCGCTTCGCAAGTCGTAGGTTGCAAAACCCGCACGGTCGCGTGGGTCATTCGCTTCGCACCGAGCGCGAACGCGAGCGAACTTTTGTTGCGAGGACTCACGGGCGAGCTGGCCCGAGAGTGCCCGTAGAAACGCTGCGTCAAAACATCCGCGCCTCTCCAGGGATCGTCGATCGTTGCAATCGGGCACGTCACTTGCTAGGAGCGGCCGACATGAAAAAGCCCGAACGCATAGCTCCCGCCGAAGGTCGCCTTGCCGTGCTCCTTCCGGGGCTCGGTGCCGTTGCCACGACGTTCATCGCAGGTTGTCTCCTTGCTCGTCGCGGCCTTGCAAAGCCCCTCGGCTCGCTCACGCAAATGGGCACTATCCGTCTCGGACGGCGCACCGAGAATCGCTCCCCGAAAATTTCGGAGTTCGCTCCTCTAGCAAGCCTGAACGATCTCGTTTTTGGTGGTTGGGACGTTTACCCGGACAACGCGTATGAGAGTGCGAAACATGCGCAGGTCCTCGAGAGCAAGGATATCGACCCCATCCGAGCCGAGCTCGAGGCCATCGTGCCGATGCCGGCCGCATTTTACCCGGAGTACGTGAAGCGGCTGCACGGGCCCAACGTGAAGACGGCCAAGAACAAAGCCGACATGGTGGAGCAGCTACGCGCGGACATCCGCAATTTCGTCAAGAACAACGGATGCACGCGTGCCGTCGCCGTGTGGTGCGGCTCGACCGAAATCTACATCGAACCATCCGAGGTTCACTCGAGTATCGAGTCCTTCGAACAGGGTCTGATTGACAATCATCCTGCCATCTCGAACTCGATGCTTTATGCGTGGGCTTGCATCAAGGAAGGCGTGCCTTTCGCCAACGGCGCACCAAACCTCACCTTCGACTTTCCTGCGGGGTATGCGCTCGCGAAGAAGCACAACGTGCCCTTCTGTGGGAAAGACTTCAAGACCGGGCAGACCTTGATGAAGACCATCTTGGCGCCAGGCCTCAAGGCGCGTCTGCTTGGTTTGAGCGGTTGGTTCTCGACCAACATTCTCGGGAATCGTGATGGTGAGATTCTCGACGACCCCGAGAGCTTCAAGACCAAGGAAGTGAGCAAGCTCGGAGTTCTCGAAGAAATCCTTCAGCCGGAGAAGTATCCAGAGCTCTACGGAAACGTTTATCACAAGGTTCGAATCAATTACTACCCTCCGCGCGGGGACGCGAAAGAGGGATGGGACAACATCGACATCTTCGGGTGGCTCAACTACCCGATGCAAATCAAGGTGGACTTCCTCTGCCGCGATTCGATTCTTGCCGCGCCAATCGTCCTCGAATCTGGCCCTGTTCCTGGATCTTGCGGGTCGCTCCGGGTTCCGTGGAGTTCAGGAGTGGCTCAGCTTCTACTTCAAGAGCCCCGTCGTCTCGCCGGAACTCTACCCCGAACACGATCTGTTCATTCAGATGATGAAGTTGAAGAACACGCTGCGTTGGATGATGGGCGAAGAGCTCATCACTCACTTGGGCAACGAATACTACGACTGACATCCCTTGAGGCGAAGCCTCGGTGAGGCATGGAGGGGCGGCGTTCGTGCCGCCCCTTTCTCTTTCCGTGATTCCGGCGTCGCGTGTCAGAGTAGAAAGCGTTTCGCACGCTCGCGTCAGGGGTTGTCGCCCGCACATCTTGGGCGTGCAGAATTCGTCCATGCGGAGAGAACCGAGTAGGGCGTGCGCGACGAGTTCTCACGCCAATTGACGCGATCGTCGACCGATTGCTCAGCTCAAGCCTGCGTGTCGACGCACGATCCAATGAGCCGACAGGGCAACTGTCGCGAGCAGCGCCCAAACCCATGACGGCATGATCGGGCTGACCTGACGATAGGACGTGACCTCCGTCTGCCGAGGCAGCGGGAGCTTGCTTACTTCGGCAGCAGTGACAACGCTGCCATTCATTGCGCTCGCGAGACTGCGAAGCCGCTCCGGATCGGGACGCGAGTCGCTCCATGCGCCGCCACCGCCCTCACATGCAAATCGAATCGTGCAGCGGGACCTTTGCCGATGCGCGCCAGTGCCGAATAGGCCCCTTCTTCGAGACTGCCGAGCTCAAAGATTGTGGATTTCTCACCGCGAATATCACGTTCGTCCTTGAAAACTTCACGTTCGGTCGCGTCCAACCGATGAATCTCGAGCGACACCTGACCATCCACCGCAGAGGAGTAGGTGAACTTTGCTCGCGCCGGATGTCGAGAAATGCATGAGCCAAGCAGCTCACCCTGGGCAGCCTCGAAGCGGCGATCACGCATCACCCAACCGAGCAACCCGTCCCACAGCGCCCCATAAGCGCGCCCTGCGGTCTTGATCCCTTCGTCGCCCCACGCAAGACGATGTGTACCGTCGACGCCCAGGGCTACCACGCGACCGTCGCCGACCTCGCTTACTGACAGCACGGGCATGGGCCCGGATAAACCGCCCGTCTTGATCGGCAATGCAGTCCGGCTGGGATGCTCCCACAAGACGACCGCCCTCGGCCGCGCGGGGCCGAGGGTATTGGCGCCCGGCATCGAGGGTAGATGATCACCGAGCACCGCTCGAAGAGGTTCGAGGAGGCGGGAACTCAGCCCAGCAGAAGTGACTCGTGGAACGAACTCAACCGTGTCGAACGGGTGTTCCGAGTGCATCAACGCCACCGGAAGAACACGCTCGAGCGGACTGCCTGCGTACGCTCCGCCGCTGAACGCCGATGGGCCACCGACCAGAAGGAGCCCGCCCCCCTGTTCCACGTAGCGCGCCAAATTCTCGAAATGTGTCGAGAGATGGTATCTCTCTGCATCGATGTCCTCCAAAATGACGGCATCGAAGCTCGGAAGATGCTCCGAGAAGAGCTCATTGACGGGAAATGGGATCAACGCAAGTTCGTTGTCTTCGTCGGCGTTGGTTTCATCGCTATCCGTACGCAAGATGAAGAAGCTCACGAGATCTACGGACGCGTCGCTCTTGAGCCAAGTGCGGAGTGCACGCACGTCGTACGTCGGACGCCCCGCGACGTGGAGCAATCGAAGTCGATCACGAATGACGGTCAGCGGCAGAAGACGCTTGTCGTTGGCCAGAATCTCGTCACCAGCCGGAGGCGTGATTGCGACTTCGATGATCCTCGTGCCTGCTCGTTCGACTGTAATCTCGAGCCGAACTCGTGCAATCTCGTTTCCCGAAAACACGGCATCACCGTGAGCCAACTCCACAGGGCTGCTGCCCCGCTTGTGCTCACGTATGACCACGGGTACACCGCTACAACCGAGACCTTTTGAGCACAGCACATCCACGTCTACGGACAACGGTTGATGAGCCACCGCCGTCCCGACCATGTTGACGGCGTACACGCTCGCGTCGCGAGGTGACTTGCCGCCGACGTCGATCACGTGCAACGGAGTCCCTCGAAACTCGCTTCGAAGTCCCTCCACCCCCGACGCCATCCCGTTCGAATTTGGCCAGCGTCCATCGCTGATGACCACGATCAGCGACGGCTTTTCGTCTTGGCCACGCGACAATTCCGCCAGCGCCGAACCCAAATCCGAATAATCCGCGGCCGGATCAACAGCGCGCCCCTCCTCGGGGGTGAACGGTCGGACCTTGCCGTCTCCGAATTCGAACGTCGAAATCCGCATCCCCGAGTAGTGGCGAAGGAGCTCTCGTTGTGCCCGCATCCCAAGGTCGCGACGAGAACGTTCTCCCGCAGGAAGATCCAAACGCCTCGCGCCGTCGAACAAGACGACGACTTTTGCGCCAAAGACCGACGAACTTGCTCGCACGATAGCAGGCCGAACCAAAGCCAAGCAAAGCAGGACCGCTGCCACTGCTCCGCTTAGTACGATAGCCGACCCGACGAGCCTGTTGTTGCGTGTACCTTCGCGACCAACGCCAATTCTGCGGGTCTCGAGAAGCGTCACGACGAAATACGTCGATACGAGCACGACCGTGCAGGTCATCAGCCACGACGGCAGATCTTCGGACCAAGTCACCTGGCCAATCATCACGGATTCCACCGAGCTCGACGCCGCATCAACCAGGGAGCATGCACCTGATCGTCTTTGTAATCGGAACAGAGTACGTACATAGCTATGTTGACTGCAAAGCGGATCGCAAACTCTCGGCTTCTCGGTGCCGAAGGTTCGGTGTCGAAGAGAAACGTGCCGTCGGCCTTCGTCGATAGTGCGCCAAGCAAGTCACACGCCAAAAAGAGCACTTGAGCTTGCGTGCCACGAACGATGGCATCGATTCGTTCGGGGCCGAGGAGACGCCCCTGCGGACGCGGCACGAGATAAAATGTCTTGTAGAGCACGTGTGAAGGCTCGAGCCGAGACACCGGAGATTCCGGCAGGATCTGACGCAGCTCACGACGAACGGCGCGACTGAATTGCCCGCTCACGGGATCGGCATCGTCGACGACGAGGATCCCGCCGAGACGCAGAAAAGACTCGAGCCCTCGTCTCTCGGCCGGAATTAGGGGAGCCACGTCTTTGGAGCCGCTCCAAATGACGAATGGCTCCTTCAGCAATGCCGAATCACTGGCCCCCACTGTCGTGGCAGTGAGTCGGGCTGGAGCGCTGGTGCGGCGAACGAGCTCCCAGCCCCATCGGACGAGACCGGTGTCCCGCTCCGCTGGACCGGGAGTGCCGGCGGTCAGCAGACGTCGCGCAGAGAACGACCCACTCAGCCCCATCCCCCGGGCAGTCCCCGTCACACCGAACAGTGCAAGTGCCAGCCCGCCGACGAAACCGCGGCGCGTCACGTTTCCACCTTCGAATCCGTTTTCCATGGCCACGTTTCGCCTTCTTGAGGGACTCCTCGTGACCCGCAAGGAGAGTCACTACTAGCCCATTTCATCAAATGTCTGCAGGTAGATTCGAGCGTCGGCAATCCCTCTGGCACGCGAGGCGGACGAAGCCGCGATTCTGTCAGCAGCCCGGGCTTGCCCGAATCTAGGGGCAATGGTAGCCTTCTCCCCGAGCCGCTCATGCCTCCCCCCAATGCAAAACGAGAGGATCCTGGCGCAGGTTCCGTTGTGGTGGCGCGGTCTCGACGAGGATTACTCGGAGGAGGCGCCTCGCTGCTGGTCGGTGTCGCCATTTGCCTTCTCGACGTGCCAGATTTGGGGCTGTGGCTCGTTGTCGGCGGCTTCGCGTTCATGGTCGTCGAGCTGCACCGAATTGGGCGGGCGGGCCCCAAACGAACACTCGCCTGAGTGCCGTCCGTTCTTTCGCGAGGCCAGTCCGCATCCGCAAGCGCTCCTAGGTTTCGCTCCTAGGTTTCGCTCCTAGGTTTCGCTCCTAGGTTTCGCTCCTAGGTTTCGCTCCTAGGTTTCGCTCCTAGGTTTCGCTCCTAGGTTTCGCTCCTCAGAACCGCGACAGCAACATTGGCGCCCATGCTCGGAGCACGACGAACCGCCAATCCGAAGTCCCTTCCTTCGATTTCGAGTGGGGCTGTGAAGACCGCCGTTCCAGTCACCTTCTTGAGGGGTTCGAGCTTCCGTATCGCCTCAGCGTTGACAACGGGTGAGACCGGCGCGCCGTAAACCGAGTCCTCCACCACCAAGTAAACGTAAACGAGAGGCAGCTTGTCGTGTTCGTCCTTGATGCGACCGCGCAACTCGCTTCGAAGTGCATTCTCGAGTCGGTAAGCGTAGGCACTCATCGACCAACCCGATGCATAGATACCGACGATTCTGCCTCCGGCCTTGACTGGCACCGCCATCGCGAATTGAACGTCTTTGCGCCCCCTTACCCCGGTCGCTTCGGGCATCGAACCGAGTCCCTCGGCGGCGCGCCCCTCGATGGTCCCCTTCAGAAAGGGATATGCCGCAAACAGGTTCTTTCCACTCATCAGGTCCGGATCTCGGTCGGTTCGAAGCACGGTTCCATCGAGCTCTGCAAGCGCGAAGAACGTGCTCTTGGCGACGCGTAGATCCTGAACCTTTCCCCGCGCGCGCTCGAGTTCCGTACGCACCGACGCAAGGTCATCCTTTGGCGCAATATTTGAGCCATAAAGAGTCGCCAGATGGGAAGCTCCATCCGGAAGCCCGCGACGCAACTCAGCGACGTCTGCCGCGACCGTCTCGGCCAGCATTGGAGCATGCTGCTGAGCCGAACTCACACTGGTATCCACATTCTTACTGCAACCGTTAACGTGAGCGCCGAGAACGAGGAGTGCGAGAAACGCATAGGTTCGGATTGGACGCGTGATCATGAGCGCCCGTATGTTACAGGAAATCACGGGGATGGGGCGCCACAACGCACCACGCACGCAGAGAACCTCGAACGGAACCTCGAACGGAACCTCGAAGAGTGCCCCGCACGCCCCACGCCATCAGCCACCTCGACAGGAGGAGCGTTCCGTCAACATTGGATGACGTTCCAGCCGAATTGGCAAATAGCCACAGTCAAAGCTTATCGCCTTCCACCTTTTTGAGCGATTGCCGTGCCAGGCAGACCAGTGTACATATGAGAGGTTGCGGGATTTCGTCCCGCTCGCGTGGTGCAATAAAAGTGTCATCATCCGAAACCCGTTCTTCCATTGCAGCCCGCCCATCGAGCCCAGCAGCAAGTGGCCCAGTGCGGGACTCTTGGTTGGCCATCCGCGCATTGGTCGAAAAGGACGACCTTCGGGTCGTCTTTCAGCCCATCGTGGACTTGAACACGGGAGAGCCCTTCGCCTACGAAGCGCTCGTTCGCTGCCAGGTGCCCCGGTACAGCAGTCCCACCGTGCTGTTCGAACGTGCTGCCAAGCTCGGCTGCGCAGGTCGCCTAGGTCGGATGATAAGGGAAATTGCGATTCCGCTTGCGTCAGGGCATCCGCTCTTCATCAATATTCATCCGCACGAATTGAACGAAGGATGGCTAATCCGTCCGGATGATCCGATCTACGAACACGACGCACCGATCTACTTGGAGATTACTGAGTCGGTGCCGCTGACGCATTTCGACTTGGTGATGAGTGTGCTCCGGGAGGTCAAGACACGCGGCGACTTGCAGCTCGTTGTGGACGACTTGGGGGCGGGCTATTCCAATCTCAAGAGCATTGCGGACTTGGAACCGCATGTCGTCAAGATTGATCGAGGCCTCGTCGCAGGCGTGGAAAAAAACCCTCGCCAGCGCCAACTCGTGAGTAGCGTCGTTGCACTTTGTCGAGATCTCAAGGCTCGAGTCGTGGTGGAAGGAATCGAGACGGAAGATGAACTCGCAGCGCTAAGAGACACCGGCGCAGATTACGCACAAGGTTACCTCTTTGCGCGCCCGAGCTATCCCATACCCGCGGTGAGCTGGCCGCCGAACTCGTTGCCGCCGGTTGGCGCGAAACGTTGAATTCGCAACTGGCGACGACACCTTCGACGAGTCGACCAACTCGAGCATGTCGAAGGCGTAGCGAAACTTGCCTCACGAGTGCGTACGTAGCTCGGAAAGGACGGCTTTCACCTGCTCGGCATGTCCATCCACCTTCACGCTGCGAAAGACATGCCGGATGACTCCTGACTTGTCGACAACGAAGGTCGTGCGAACGACACCAATGCTCCGCTTGCCGTAGAGCACTTTTTCGCCAATCACACCGCAGGCATTCGCAAAAGCTCGGTCAGCGTCCACCAACAGGGGAAACTCCAAGCCGTACTTGTCGGCAAATTTCCGATGCCGCTCGGCGGAGTCCGAGCTCACCCCAACGACCTGCACCTTGAGCCGCTTGAACTCCGGCAACTCCTCTTGAAAGTTGCAGGCTTCCCGCGTACAGCCCGGCGTGTCGTCCTTCGGGTAGAAGTAGAGCACGAGTGGCTTGCCCCGAAATTCGGACAATCTCGAAGTCTGCCGTTTTGATCGCTCAACTGGGCCGGCGGAAGTAGAATCCCCGACGTCGACGTGCCGTCCGCCATGACTTCCGCCCTTTGGAGTGGTCGCTCCCGTCCCAATGCGCGCGCGCCCCCCCGCAGAGCCTTCCCGGTGTGCGTCCGACGACTTGGAATCCGCCCCGGCCTTTTTCGTCTTCACAGCTCGGGCCACATGCACATCGCTCTCGCCGCCCGAGGCCGGCGTGGTTTTCGTCGGCTCGAGTCCCGCCGCTTTGGCCGCCGTTCTCGAGGGCGCTCCGCGGCTCGACGTTACTCTGGCGTTCCCAGCAACCTTCTTCGCAACCATGTTGAGACTCTCCTTGTTCCGGCTCGATACTTGGCGGACGCAAGTAGCCTTGGGCGCCTGAATTGTGGCGTCAACTCCATCGTGCCGCCGGAATGCCCCTCACGGTCAGCCACTCGCGACAAGACGGGCCTACGACACGAAGATCGCAAGCCCGTCCAGGAGACCGTTTCACCGGCCATTTTGCCGCCGAACCACCCGCCGCCGTCCGTGACCCCGCCGCATTCCTGCGGCTCCGGCCTGGTTTCGGTCAGCTCTCGATGGTTCGCGAGATCGATTCTCTATATTCGTGTCACTTTGCCTGTTCGTCCAGGAACCCGGAGAGCCAAACGAGCGGCGCGTTCCAATTGATTGCGATTTCGTTCGTGGACCAAGACTGGATGTGGTCGATGAAGCACTTCTGCGGTGCGCAGCCAGCAAGACCGGCGCCTTGTGCGTACGGATCTTCGATTCCAGAGTTTGGTCCGCCCGACACGATGCCAGGAGGAGGTGACGGGAGCTTGTTGTCCACTTGATGAGCCCAGAATCGGTGATGCGGATTCTCCAAGGGTCGCGCGCCGTATCCGGTGACGTATGACTTCGCGAGCGGATTACGTCCCAACAGGTACGACATTGCTTCTGCGGCACCATTGAGGAACTGATCCTTCTTGGTGAAATCATACGCAAGTCCGAGAATGACTCCGTTATTGAGCACGAACGAATTCGAGCCCCACGGATAGCGCCCCCCCGAGGCCTCGAACGGGACGCGATATGCGGTCTTATCGACAGCGCTGGCAAACTTGGTAGCGGCAGCGACAACGGCGTCTCGGGCCTTCGCGACCTCTGCCTTGGGGAACTGGCTGGGCACGACTGCCAACGATATGGTCCCGAGAGCTCCAACGTTCTGCCAAGACATGGATGAAACGCCCCCACCTGCCTGCTTCGGCACCTTGAGATAGTGTGGTGACGACTGCACCACCTTCAGGTAAATCGGATTGCCGGTGGTGATGTAGAGTTCCGCAGCCGCCCAGTACTTTTCGTCGGTGGCGTCAATGTCGCCGTACGGGCCGCCACCCTCTTTATCGTCTCCCGGAGCGTAGAGATTCGGGTTCTTCTCGGCCGCAGCCCAAGCCTTTTCCGCCGACACGAGGCACTTGTTCGCAAATGCACCGTCGACGTCCTTGTAGATGCGAGCGCACTGAGCGGCGACCGCCGCGTGGTTCAAGGTGGCAGCGGTACTTGGGCGCTTGAGGACACGGGGGATATGGTCGTCGTGCGGCATCGTGGGAATGCCAGTCCACTTTTCGCTGTGCAGCTTGTGATGCACCATTCCCGCCAGCTTTTCGCCGTCGGGCACCTGCATCTTCATGAACATTTCGAGCTCCCAACGAACCTCGTCGAGAAGATCGTTTTTGCCGTTCTTTCCTTCCGGAATAGCAAGCTTTCCGTCACCGTAGTCGGCGAGGCTCTTACCGAGCGCCTTGGTTCGTTCGTACCAGTTGAGCAGCGTCCACACGCTAATTCCGCCGTTGACGACGTATTTGCCGTGATCGCCAGCGTCGTACCAGCCGCCAAGGACATCGCGAGAGTAACTGCATCCGGATGCCTTTTCACAAGGCACACTCCTATCCTGCGGATGGCCCACGGGGCGTGTCCATTGCGCTCCACCGGCATAGGGCATGGCAATCTCGATGCCACTTCGCTGGTGGTAAAAGAAGGCCAAAGAATCGTACTTGAGCTTGCGGTACAGATCTGGTGCGATGGCAAACGGATCGCTCTTGTCTTTTCCAACCACCAAGACGTATCCCTGCCCCGCTTGATTGAAATCAGAGAAGTCGATCTGATGAGTGATCTCGCCTGCGTCTTTGTCCTCACCTAGCGGCTTCGTCTTGCCCGACTTCACGACCTTTCCGGAACTGTCCTGCAACTGCCAATCGATTGCGGTCGTGCTCGTGGACTTGTAGCCGGCAAATTTCGGGAAACGCGGCGCGTACCCCAATTGACTCACTCGCACGCGAGGAACGGTGGCCTGACCACTTTCGTCTGCGTTCCCTTAGGGGTCGTCAATCGCGATGTCGTCGACACAAATGGTGTTCGGTACCTCTCCCTGGAAGAGGTCCGCCAAAGTGGAGCA
>JASGIX010000064.1:0-13924 GCA_049840955.1 Polyangiaceae bacterium | reverse complement strand
ACGTATTGCTAAGGTTAATAGGGAACAACTATAATTTGAACAGCACCTGAGAATGCGACGCCCCGGAAGGACGTAGAGCGGATGCGTCAAGGGCAACGTGCCGACGTCATCGTCATCGACGCGCAGATGGGCACCGTCACACGCGCAATCGATCTCGAGGACGGCGACTCGACTGCGTGCCTTCTCGCGAACCCGCTTCATTTTGGCGAGCTTCTCGTCGCTCTCGATTGGTGGGAAATTCTGCAGACAGAAGTCCAGAAGCTCGTTGGCTCGCACGACGTGCCCAAGCTCGAACTCGACCTGCCCCAAGGTCGCAGCGACGTCGTAGGAGTGTTGCAGCTCCCAGGCCTCGCCAAGCAACTCGCGAGCCTCCTCGATGCGCCCAGAGCGATACGCATTGGTGCCCAAGCGAAATAGCTCTCTTGCTCGTGACGTGTCGCGACGACCGGGCGCGCGTTCGTTGGAACGTGAACCAGCAACGGGGGCCGTCTCGGCGGTGGTGTCCGCAGACGCACGCGACTTCTTTTCAGCGGATGCCGCAACGACTCCTGGCGCGTAGCTCGTTGCCCCCCAGAGGGTGGACATGGCCAATAATGCGCCGCAGACTCGCAGACTCTTCCGCGTGCTCTTCCGCGTCGGTCCCCGCATGGTTGGCCGTCCCTTCCACAGCCGTTTGCACGGGCGTGTATCGATTCCTCTGTCCAGCAAATCAACTCTCGTATCACCTGACACGGTATTCGAGTCAATAGCGAATGATGGGAACCGCGCCAAAGTGTTCCATCAAACACCGTACGCAGAGCACGTCCTTACGTTCGACTACGCATGCCCACAACACACGCTATCGCGAGGGAGACGTCGTTGCCGCCGAATGCCGTGCGTCGAATTGCCGCTCTCTCGGACAGGATGGCGAGGCTCGCGAGCTCGGCGCCGAATCGTCGAACTTCACGCAAAGCGGGGGTGCGCTTCCCTCGCTTCTGCTGGGGTTCGAGGGCGAATCGTGAGCGGCTGGAGGCATGAACCGCTGGCTCTACCCCGGAGACGAAAGACGCGGTAATAGTTGCGTTCGATGTTAGAGCCAACCGAACTGCCCTTTCACGCGCTCACCGAGGTCGCACGCGAAACCTTCGGCGAACATGGGCCCATCGTCATCACACCCATGCCTGGAGGCGCATCCACGCGCAAATTCGCACGACTGGGCATGCCTTCGGGAAAAACCGCGGTGGCGATGTACGTGCCGGAGGCCCATGGCTCGGACGAGATCGTGAAGAATGCGGGGCCCCTCGCGCGTTGGCCCTTCCTCGAGGTGAGAGATCTCCTTGCCGAACGCGGCGTACGCGTCCCGAGAATCCTCAAAGAGGCCTGTGGCGATGGTCTTTTACTGGTCGAGGACCTCGGGGATCAGACGCTCGCCGTTGCCCTCGAACAGCACCCGGAACTGAAAACGGCGCTCTATCGAGCAGCCGTCGCGGACCTCGTTCGCGCACAACGCGCCCTCGCGGAACTTCCCCCGAACAGCATCGTCAGGACTCGAGCCTTCGACCGAGATCTGCTCCGCTGGGAGGTCGACCATTTCAGGGAATGGGCGCTCGAAGCACGGGGCATCGAGCTCTCGGTGACCGAGCGAGCTCTCTTCGATCGCGCTGCGGACTTCCTATCGGAAACGATTGCAGCCTTCGAACCTTGCTTCGTCCACCGCGACTATCAGAGCAGAAATATCATGGTCCGATTCGAGTCGAAGGATCGCTTCGAACTCACCTGGATTGACTTCCAAGATGCCTTGCTCGGGCCACGAACCTATGACTTGGTTGCGCTCCTTGGCGACAGTTACCAAGTCTTCGAGCGTTCATTCATCGACGCTCGCCTGGACGAGTACTCACGACTCTCTGGGTTGGTCGGTTCGGCGCAGGAACGCCTGCGATACGAGTTCGACGTCGTAACGGTCCAACGCAAACTGAAGGACGCCGGCCGATTCATCTACATCGACCGCGTCAACACAATCCATCGTTCTTGGGCTTCGTCGAACCCACCATCGACAAGGTCATGATCGCGCTCGAAAGGCTCCGCGATGAGCCCATCCTGCACGAACTCGAACAGTTGCTCCGGGAACGTCTACGCAGATGAATCGCACAGCCGGACGTCCGAGAGTCGAAGTCCAGCTGCCCTCGCGTCGTGTCGAACGGCACATTCGGAGCGAGCTCACCCGTGTGCCATCGGAGAGGAATCAGCCAGGCCGCCACGGTCGACGCTCCGCGTGCACGACATCGGCCAGATACGAGTGCCCACGGCGCCAAGTGCGCCCCATCGATCACACCTGATGCGGAATCTTCACAGTTCCTCTCCGGGCACATCGAGCACCTCGACATGCACGGCGGTCACCCCGTCGGCGAGCATTCCCAGGCGTTTCGCGGCGGCCTTGGAGAGGTCGAGGACGCGCCGCTTCGAACCGAAGGGTCCCCGATCGAGCACGCGAACGAGCACCTGCGCGCCATTCGAGATGCGACGAACTCGCAGCAGAGTTCCAAATGGGAGAGTACGATGCGCGGCACAGGCCAGGTTCGGCGAGTAGACGATGCCCGACGCCATCGAGTTACCAGCCAATGAATCGCCGTAATAGCTCGCCTCGCCGTCGAATTGGTCGACGACGCGAGCACGAGAGGCGAGACCCTCGAGCTCGGCGAAGCTTTCCGGCACGGGCCTGGGTCGCAAGGAGCGCGAACGGCTTCCTGCGTTGCGGGCACCCACTGATTTCTCGTGTCGCTTGCGATGCTTCGACGGTGCGGCGGGGTCCGCATGAGGAGTGCTCGCGCAAGCCACCGTGACCGCGCTTGCAAGACCCAATGAAAAGAGCGAACGCAGCAGCTGCATCTGCGACATCTTGGCATCCTCGTCGACCCGAAGTCGACCGCCACGCACGAGCGATCACGCCATCGACACATCTGCTGGAAATTTCGTGCTTTCGGCAACAACGACGGAGACGGCTGGTTGCACCACATGCTATGGTGCCCACCAACGCTCGACTTGGGCCTACAGGCCGTATGATTCTCGAAATCAACCCCGACACCCCTGAACCCCGGAAAATTCGCCGCGCCGTCGATGCTCTCGAGGCAGGAGACATCATTGGCTATCCGACGGACACGGTTTATGGGCTCGGATGCGACCTAATGAACAAGAAGGCGCTCGATCGTCTCTACCAGATGAAAGGGATGCCACGTTCGCGCCCATTGGCGTTCGTCTGTCGCGATTTGGCCGAAGTCGCGCGGTTCGCCGTGATGCACAATCACGTCTTTCGTACGTTACGAGCTCACCTGCCGGGACCGTACACGTTCATCGTCGAAGCAACGCGTGAAGTGCCGCGTGTCGTTCAAACGCCGCGAAAAACGGTGGGGATCCGCGTGCCGAAGCATCCCGTCACGCAGGCGCTCATTGCGGAGCTCGGTCGGCCAATTTTGACGACCACGGCGTGCCGGCCCGGAGAGGAACCCTTCGTCGATCCGAGAGACATCGACGACGCGTTTCCCTCGCTGGCGTTGGTCATCGATGCTGGAAACAGCGGCATCCTTCCATCGACGATCGTCGATTTGACCGAAGAGCAGCCGAAGATCATCCGTGAAGGTGCCGGCGACGTTCGTCCCTTCCAGTGACGCCAATCAGGAGCATTCTCGATTAGTGCGCAGCCCGCGTGTGGAATGCGTCGGGCAGGTCGCGCAGGTTGCGGCCAACGCCGCCACGTCTCGCGTTCGGCTGAGCTCGCAGAAACCGGCGTGAGAGTCGCTCGTTTTGCTAGAACGACTCGAATCCGGGGTGCTTTTTGAGAAAGACGTGAGTCGTCGCGAATTGCCACATGGCGCAATTTTCGCGTTCACGAGCGCGTTGGCCGTCAATGCTGCGCAATCGCGGCGGAGGATTGCTTTACGAAAGCACTAACGCTAGGGATCGTGCCTCGCACTCCACACCGTAACCCATGGCCTACGTCGTCACAGAAAACTGCACCGGCTGCCGATTCACCGACTGCGTGAGCGTGTGCCCAGTGGACTGTTTCCACGGCGACGGTGAGATGGTCTACATCGATCCGGACGAATGCATCGATTGCGGAGTCTGTGCAGGCCAGTGTCCGGTCGACGCCATCTACGCGGAGCACGAACTGCCCGAGGAGCTCAAGAACTGGGCAGGTATCAATGCAGAGCGGAGTGTGCGTCTCCCCGTCATCGTCGAACCGACGGATCCGAGTCCGGGCTGGCTCGAACGCAAAAAGAAGCTCGGTTTTTAGATCGTGATTCCGTTGGTGTCTCGGCGTCAGCCCGACGGCACTCGACGGCTCGAGAGTGGGGCATTCGCGAGGACCCTTCCCACCCTCGGCTGCTCTCGTGCGCGTCGGCGGCGAGCCACCGGTCCAACCTCCTCCGGACACCTCGTACCCGAGCGACGGGTCGGCGACCCTTAGCCGAAGAGTCGCTTTGTAGAAGGCCGCCGTAAAATCTTGGGGCTTTCGTCCTCGAATACCAAAAGTGTCCGCGACGAGAACCTGGAACGGCAGGACGGCTTTCGCGTCCCGTGCGGATCCGCCTTGGCGCTCGCACCAAATCCGAGTAGAGGGGAGGCACTCCTTCACCGGCCATGGTGGTGGCCCGGATGCAGGACGGAGAACGACCATGTCCGCCCTTACCGAATCTGCTGCTTGGAAGGCCCTCGACGCCCATTTCGCTTCGACCAAGAAGCAAACCATGCGGGAGTTGTTCGCTGACGACTCCCTCCGATTCGAGAAATTCTCGGTCGCCCTGGACGACTTGCTCTTCGACTATTCGAAGAACCGAGTCACCTCGGAGACCATCGAGCTGTTGGTCAAGTTGGCGGAGCAGGCCAATCTGAAAGGCTGGATCGAACGCCTCTTCTCCGGCGATCGCATCAACCTGACGGAAAATCGCGCAGTGCTTCACGTGGCCCTCCGCAACCGAAAGAACTCTCCCATCGTGGTGGATGGTGAGAACGTCATGCCGAAGGTGAACGCGGTTCTCGCAAAAATGCGCGACTTCACCGAGAGCGTTCGAAACGGCGTTTGGAAGGGCTACACCGGCAAGGAGATCCGGCACATCGTCAATCTCGGCATCGGCGGCAGCGATCTCGGCCCCGTCATGGCAACGGAAGCCCTCCGCCCTTACTGGAAGCAGGGGCTTTCGGTACATTTCGTATCGAACGTCGATGGGACGGACATCGCTGAAAAACTGCGCAAGGTCGATCCCGAGACCACGTTGTTCCTCGTCGCGTCCAAGACGTTCACCACCCAAGAGACCATGGCAAACGCTCGCACCGCGCGAGCCTGGTTGATTGAAAAGCTCGGAGCGCAATCCGCAGTCCGCAATCACTTCGTGGCTCTCTCGACCAACGGCAAGGCCGTGGCCGAGTTCGGAATCGATCCGAACAACATGTTCGAGTTTTGGGACTGGGTTGGCGGTCGTTACTCGTTGTGGAGCGCCATCGGTCTCTCGATTGCCTGTGTCGTTGGCATGGACAAGTTCGAGGAATTGCTCACCGGCGCACACGAAGTCGACGAACACTTCCGCTCCGCACCGCTCGCAAAGAACATCCCCGTCCTCATGGCGCTGCTCGGGATCTCGGTACGCCAATTTCTTCGGCGCCAAGAGCCACGCGGTATTGCCGTACGACCAGTACCTGCACCGATTCCCCGCGTATCTCCAGCAGGCCGACATGGAGAGCAACGGCAAGAGCGTCGATCGGGAGTCCAAGCGCATCACGGACTACACGACGGGACCCATCATTTGGGGCGAGCCGGGCACCAACGGACAACACGCGTTCTATCAGCTCATTCATCAGGGAACCGAGCTCATTCCGGCCGACTTCTTGATGCCGCTCAACTCGCAGAACCCCCTCGGCGATCACCATACCTTGCTGGCATCGAACTGCTTCGCACAAACCGAAGCCTTGATGCGCGGCAAGACTGCGGACGAAGCGCGAGCAGAGTTGGTGAAGAGCGGGATGACTGCGACGAAGATCGAGCAGCTCGTTCCCCACAAAGTGTTCGACGGCAATCGTCCCACCAATACCATCCTCTTCGAACGACTCACACCACGTACCCTGGGTCGCTTGATTGCGCTCTACGAGCACAAGATCTTCGTTCAGGGCATCATCTGGAACGTCAATAGTTACGACCAGTGGGGCGTCGAACTGGGTAAGCAGCTCGCCAACGCGATTCTCCCCGAGCTCGTTTCGAGCGGAGCCGTCACGAGCCACGACGCGTCGACGAACGGGCTCATCAATTGGTTCAAGACCCGTCGCGCTTCGAAGGCGTAAATACATCTCGACGAGTGACGAGCGAAGAAGGCCGGTTCCCATGAGCCGGCCTTCTTTCGTCATTTGGCGTTTACGTCCGCGCCGAGATCCCAAGGCCTCAACCAGGCTGTAGAGCGATTGGATAGACTACGGTGACGATGCCCCCTTCGGGAGCGGGGAAGCTGAGGCCGTAGAAGGACTGGACGATGCATGCGGCCACCGCTGCGTCCGGCAGATCCGAACCGCCATTTTGGGCATTCGAGACGGCCCCGTCGCGACCGATCACGAACCGCGTCGCAACGCGTCCTTGGAGGTTCGGGTTCCGTGTCAACCCCTGCTCGTAGCAGAAGCGGAAGCGTCCGTAGTTTTGCCGCACGATGCGTTGGATGACCTCGGCAGGCAGGTGCCCCGAGACCTGGGTCACGCCTTCAGGACGCAATCGCGGTGCGCGTGACGCATGTCCCGGTCCGCGACCGAGGCCATTGCCGCGGCCCATGCCGTCACAGGGTCCGCGCGATGGGTCGCACGAGCCACGACCACCACCGATGGTTCCGATCTCCGATAGACCGATACCTGCGCCGCAACCAGCGCCGCGACATCCACCGCCCTGCCCCGTGCCGCTCAGGCCAAGACCACCGAACCCGGCAGAATCGCCTATCGACTCACCGTAGAGCTGACCGATGGCGTCCAGATCGTCACGACCCGAGGCGACACCATTTCCCCACGGCGAGGCCATGCCTTTTGCCACGTTGGCGTTCAGGCTTCCGAGCAGCTCGACCATGCCGAAGTTGCGCGCCATCTCGAGTAGTTCAGCCTTGCCAAGATGAGGATTGGGATTGTCCGCGGGGCCACGGATCCCGAGGCGCCCCGAGGTGCGCTTGGTGACGGGCGAGCCCGTCTTGCCTTCGTCTCCCGGAGAACGACTTCCCTCGTGTCCGCCACGTTCGCTTTGCGGCGCAGTGTCGTTCTGCGTTTCCTCGATGACTCGATTGCGTTCGGCGTTCGCCGTCAGATACTGCTGAATCATGCGCACCTGATCGTCGTCGACCCCCTCGTCCTCGGTGAGGGCGAGATTTGGAACGTAGAAGGCCAACGTTCCGAGCCATGCAGTCACTGCAAAACAGGTCGCTCCGAGGCTCGCGAGGAACCCGCGATCGAATCCACGGAACCCAAGTCGCTCGGCGCGCACCTCTCGACTGACTGCACACACAGTAACCGAGAAGACGCCGATCCGGAGAAACACTCGCTCGAAGTGGCGAAGCGCATATCGGTGAACGCCTTGAAACGACTCGTGTCGAGGCGACTCCATTCTCAGACGTTCTATAGCGAGCTTTGCGCCTCGCTCGTCGCACCTGTATCCCTCTGCAGTAGGCGGAATGAGAACGAAGGTTACTCCGTCCGTCACCTCGACGATGGGCAGCGCATCGTATCCGAGCCGTTCGCTGGGAACGAGGAAGTCACAAGGTCGTCCACCGGACTGCGCTTCACCGAGTGTAACGGTACGTGGCGGATGGTGATACACGTTACCGAGCACACAGTCACCCCATGCCAAGGTCACTTCGACGGCTTCCACGTCGGCGAGCTCGGCCGTGTACGGAAGACGCGCGACATCTGCCGCAGCGTTGGGAAAAAGCGATGGTTGTTCCGTCGTGTTGGTACGTGAAACGAAATGATGCGCGTGTGCCATGATGCCTCCTCGCAACAGCAAGGGCCGATATCCAATCAGCGATCGTGACGAAACCGTGAAACGTCACGCTCGCAGCGCCCGAGGACCCGTCGTTGGCGCTCGTTGAAGCAGACGCCACGGGACCACGGAAGTTCCCACGGGACGCGAGAATCCCACCGAGAAGCATGACCTCTCGCGAGATCCGCGAACCTACACGCTCATTGAACGCGAATCAAAACGACGATGGGAACTTTTGCGCCCATCGAGACTCCAACCTCGACGGGCGTGCGCCGAGCTCGCATCCCGACGGGCGTGCGCCGAGCTCGCAACCTCGACGGGCGTGCGCCGAGCTCGCATCCCTGCGACGACGGACCCGAATCGGCGCCAGGCCCGCTCGATCGCAGTTCACTTCGAAGCGGTGATTCGGTATCCCGTTCCCGCTTGGATCATCCGTTGTGCCGACTGTCCTTGGGGACCCGGGGGATCCCCAGCGTCAATGGCACCGCGCAGCGCGGCGCTACCGTCCATCGCACTCGCGAGCAGACTGTCGGTGCGGATCTGGAGCTTCGCCTTCGCCCCTGCGGAGAACTCCCGCAGTGAGGCAGGAGGAGCGCCGGGACCGAGGAGCGCAGGATCCACGTTGCGCCCCACCGCGTAGCGTCGCGCATCGAATTCGAGTTCCGCAGTCTTGTCCGCGATGGATACGACCTTGACCATTCGATAGCTGATGAGACCGAAGCCAGACGACGCTTCACGAGAAGCCACCATCCACACGGCGCCGCTCCCAACGGGTACGTTCGGTACGCCTACGGTGAGAAGCGACAGCCCTTCAGACACCGCCTCGAGTAAGTCACGCAGTTCTGGCTTGGCACCAGCGGGTAAACTCGACGAAAAATCGAAGCCAGCCCCTTCGGATGAAAGGGAGAAGCCAACGACGGCCCCTTTCAAACCGGCCAGCTGCGAAACGAACTCTTTGGGCACGTTCGGCACGGGGATCCGGACTTCGCGAACCTTGGCGACCACGGCACTCGTGCCCGGAACCTTGCCCTTCTTGCTTTCGAGAGCGAGATCCACCGCGATGGGAGGCAACCCTCCCTGCTCGGCGGCACCTTGAATGGTGAGCTCGACCGTCAACGCTCGGGGAACGGTCCCGCTCGAAGCTCGAAGCAACGTTTTCGGAGCTGCGCCTTCGGCTCCGAGGGTGACTTTCGGCGGCTGCCCCGGACGTACCTCGGCATCCGCACGCGACGGTTCCATAACGCCGTCAGCGGGTGGTCCGGACTTACCGGCGGGCGTCGCTGCACCAGCTTGCACGGCATTTGCGAGCGCTTGCTCGACTTTCCCCTGTTCGCGACTGCTCGAGACGACGGATGCATCTGGAGACTCGCCACTCGACTTCGACTCGGACTTTTGTTCACAACCGAGCGCGGCCAAGAGCAGCGCCAACACCGATACGACCCGCAAACGGCACGACATGCACTCCATTTAGTCGAACGGCCGCGGATTTCAATCGCCGTTGGTCTCTGCGGCGACGGGGGGCGCCCTTCGTCAGAGAACAGACGGTCAATCCCCGGGCGCCGCAGATGCGGCGGCGGGGGCGCCCTCCGGCTGGGGACGTGGGGAGGTCCCGGGTGTTTCGGCAGGCGTGTCCGGATCAGAGTCCGGCGACTGGGACTTCGTCGAGCCTTCCTCGGTGGACGGTTCGACGGGCGCCGCCGGAACCCCGGCGTCTGCGAGCTCGGGGACCCCAGCGTCGGGCTGCACGCGCTCTTGCGGTGCCGTTCCTGGAAGGAAGTCCTCCTCGATGGCGTCGCTCTGATCCTCGAGAGCCAGCAGGCCAGAATTGGGATCAATCCGTTCGACGACAATCTCGGCAGGTCGCGGAAAGTCGACGATGGGACGCCCGGCGAGGGCGGTCTTCATGAATTCGACCCAGGCGGGAAGCGCGGTCCCTCCTCCCGTTTCGTTGTTGCCAAGGCTGATGGCGTCATCGAAGCCAACCCACACTCCGGCGGCAATCTCCGGGGAGTAACCGACGAACCAGGTGTCCTTTGCTTGGTTGGTCGTGCCCGTCTTGCCAACGACGGGGCGCCCCAACCGCTTGGCCCGTTGCGCGGTGCCCTTCTCGACGACACTCCGCATCAGGCTCGTCACGAGGTATGCCTCCTCGGTGGGGATCACGCTCCGCGGCTCTTTCCCTCGCGGCACTGGAATTTCCTTGCCGTCCGGACCTTGAATGCGCGTGACGAGGATGGGCGACGCAGCAACGCCGCCGCTCGCAAACGTAACGTAGGCGTTGGTGATCTCGAGAGGTGAAACCTCGTAGGCGCCCAAAGCCAACGACGGCGTTGGGCCGAGTGACGATTCGATCCCCATCGTCTTCGCCCAAGAGACGACGTTGTTCGGCCCCGACGCCATGAGCAGCTGTTCGGCAACGGCGTTTTCACTTCGAGCGATGGCCTCTCGCATCGACATCTGGCGCGGCTCGGTCGAGCCCTTCGCTGGAGGAAGAGTGAAGCGCGACGCGGCCGTGAACTTGCGAGACGAGAGCGCGTATGAATAGACGAAGGGTTTGAAGCTCGACCCTGGTTGGCGTCGCATCTGCGTCGCGCGATCGAGACCACCGTTGAGCGCTTCCCGACTGCCGACGAGCGCGAGCACGTGCCGCGACCGAACATCGACGGCGACGAGCGCCGATTGCGGCACCGGATCGAGTCTCAGTTCCGGCTTTGCACTCTCGGGCTCGCCCTCGAGCACGACGCGGAGCTTCGCGCCCAAGGAAGCGAACTTCGACGGCGCGAGGTGTTTCGGGTTCAGCCACGCGGCACGATTGAGGTGAACGACGCCAACCAGCTTGCCAATCTTCACGTCCAACGTCCCCGCGTCGTCATCGACCGCAACGACCTGGCCAACAGCGGCATGGTGACGGCGCGGCGGGTTGATCGCGAGTGGGCCCCAAAGGATACCGGACTTCTCGGTGTAGGGCGCGTCGAGACGATAGCGTTTCGCGTACTCGCGGAGGTTTTCACGAACCGCGCGCCGCGCCGCGACCTGCAGATTCGGATCGATGGTCGTAGTGACGGTGTAGCCGCCACGACGCGCTTCCTCACCCACGAGTCGCTCCAGCAGCTGTTTGGCTTGGGCGACGGCTTCTGGCGCGAGGTCCGATTCCTCTTCGGCGTGAGGAGCGAGACGTAACGGCTCTTTTTGCGCTTGCTCGACGGCCTCTGCTGCGACGAACCCCTTGTCGCGCATTTGATTCAACACGAAGCGACGTCGTTCGAGTGCTCGAGCGCTGTCTTTGCGCGGCGAATAGCGCTCGGGCGACGCGACGATGCCGGCGAGCAGCGCCGATTCCGCGAGGTCTAGCTCGCTCGCGCGTTTACCGAAGTAGACGCGGGCGGCTTCCTCGATCCCGTAGCGGCCGTGCCCAAGATAGATGTGATTCAGGTAGAGCGCGAGAATGCCGTCTTTGGAAAGAGACTGTTCCAAGCGCCGTGCCAAGATGGTCTCTTGGATCTTGCGCGCGTAGGTGCGCTCCGAGACGAGCAGGACGTTTTTGACGACCTGTTGCGTGATGGTGCTTCCGCCTTGAACCGTCCGCCCCGCCCGAAGATTCGTGAGGAGCGCCCGAAGCATCCCGACGTAATTGAGGCCCTCGTGCTCGTAGAAGTGCGCGTCTTCCGCTGCCAAGAACGCAAGCTTGGTGTGACCCGGAATGGCCGCGAAGGGGACGACCGTACGCCGCTCCGTGAACACCTCTGCGAGCACCGTCGTTCCGTCCCGAGCAAGGATGCGAGTGACCTGCGGAGGGCGGTAGTTTTGCTGCAATTGCTCGACGCTCGGGAGTCCCGACTCGAAATGCGCGACCACGGCGTAGATCGACACCGCCGCCGTGATTACGCCGAGCAGACCCAACCAAAATCCCCAAATGAGAATGCGATAGGCGAGGTGCCGCTTCGGTTTCGGAGCAGCAGGAGGCAGATTCGGTGAAAGGGCGTTGTCCTCGACTCCGCTCACGAAAGCACCCAACGCAAGAGAACCACCGCAAGTACGACGCCCAGAAGCACACAAGCGACACTGACGAGCACCATCATGAGCCAAGGCGAGACGGTATTCGACGTTCGCCTCGCGTCGGTTGCGGCGTCCGCTCCAAATGCAGCAACGAGAGAAACCTCCGAGCGTGCCGCGGGCGGAAGCAACGTCTCTTCGACGGCCCGTGCGAACTCGGCAGCGGACTGGAAGCGCTCACCGGGATTTTTCGCGAGCGCTCGGGCAATCACGGCTTCGAGCTCCGCGGAATAGACGCGCTCGGGAGCCGCTTCCCCGAGTTTGCGAGGCTTCTCGAGTACGTGCCGCTGGATGTACTCCATCGGTGTCTGCGTCACGAACGGGAGTTTGCCCGTGAGTACTTCGAACAGGATGACTGCCAGCGAGTAGATATCACTCCGTGCGTCGAGCGCCTTTCCTTGCGCTTGCTCGGGCGACATGAACTCGGGCGTTCCAAAAACCATGCCCTCCTGGGTCAAGATGAGAGAGCCGGGACGCATCTGCTGCTCGGTGACCTTCGCGAGACCAAAGTCGAGCACCTTCGGAAAATCGATGAGACCACCTTGGTTGCAGAGGAAGATGTTCTCCGGCTTGAGATCCCGGTGAACGATCCCCATGCTGTGAGCTTCCTGGAGCGCGCCGCACACCTGAGCGAACAAGGGCGCGGCCTTCTCGACGGGCATGGGCCCATCACGTCGAACCGCTTGATTGAGACTGCGGCCCTCGAGGAGCTCCATGACGATGTAGAGCGAACCGTCGTCGAGCTCCCCGTACATGAAGACGCGCACCGTGTTCGGGTGGCTCAACTGACTCATCGCGCGCGCTTCGCGCCGAAACCGCGAGACCAGATCCTTCCGCCCCGTGAGTCGCGGGTGCAGGATCTTGATCGCCACCATGCGATTCATCTCCGGCTGGGTGGCCTTGTAGACACTGCCCATGCCACCGGAGCCGATCTTTTGGACGATCTGGAATTGACCGTCGAGGATCTCCCTGCCGATGAACGGATCCTTCGGACGCATCGGGGCGTCCTTACCATCGATTGAGCCTCGCTGACAGCCTTGATTGTTGGTCGCCCGCGGTAAACCCTCTGTCCGATGTCCCGCCCGTCCCCTCTGACGAGCCCCCTCCTCTTGGCCCATGGCTTCACTCACGGCTTCTTTACGCGCGAGGGGGGCTGCTCGAGCGGCGCTTTCACGAGTTTGAACTGCTCGTACGGTGTCGGCGATGCTCCTGAAAACGTCGCACGTAATCTGGGGCGGGTCAGCGCGACTCTCAATCTCGACCCACGTCGCCTCGTCACCGTTTCCCAAGTCCATGGCGCGTCCGTCGTCGAGTACCGCGAGAGCTGCGACGTAGAAGACTTCCATCGTATCGAGGCCGACGCGATGGTCAGCGGCAGCTCGCGACACGGACTCGCGATCCGCACCGCAGATTGTCTGCCCGTCCTCGTCGGGTGTCGAACCACGGGACGTGCTGCGGCGATTCACGCGGGCTGGCGCGGCATCGTTGCCGAGGTCATCCCGCGAGCCATCGACCACCTGATTGCGTCGGGCTCCGAACCCAAAGCGCTCGTTGCCGCAATCGGACCGCACATCGGAGTGGATGCCTTCGAGGTTTCGGACGACGTCGCCCCGAACGCTCCAGGCAACTGCCCCAGAGTGTTCGGCCGTCATTCGCGAGAATTGGCCCAAGCCACACGTGATGCTTGCCAGGCTCGCAACCGGCGCAACTCTTACGTGCTGGTCTGGCGACGGCAGCCATCGAAACCGTCGACGGCTGCACCTACACGAACGAACGAAGTTTTTTCTCGTTCCGCCGTGACGGTAAGTCCTCGGGGCGACACGTGAGCGCGATCCGGCCCCGATAGCTGGCCACAATCGGCCGACCCAACAACAAAGAAGAACGCACGATTTCGTCGAATGG
>JASGIX010000063.1:0-97712 GCA_049840955.1 Polyangiaceae bacterium | reverse complement strand
AAGCGAACTCCAAATCACCCAAGCGGGACCACGGACCGTCAATAAAGTCAGAACCGCACACTTGAAATGTCCGAGTTGCGGCGGTGACGTGCCCAAACTCGGCGGCGAAAGAAGCGAGCGGCTAGGCTGTCCCTATTGCGGCGCCGTCAGCGACATCGCCGAACGTCGCCTCGTTTCACAGCAGGAGCGTTTACTCGAGAGCCCGACGATTCCAATCGGGAGCCAAGGGCGGTTCGACGGAATCGATTATCTTTGTCTCGCGTACGTCAAGCGAAGTTCCTTGTTCGATGGCGAGCGCTACGGTTGGGAAGAGTTCCTACTCTTCGCGCCGCAAGTGGGATACCGATGGCTCGTCGACGATCCCGAAACGGGTTGGTATTTCGCCACAGCAGTCAGCCCGTCGGCAATCGATCTCCGCGGACGGCCCGATGCCGTCGGGTATTTGGGCCGCGCCTTCGAATTGCGCAACGAGAACGAGGCGCGCGTCGACTACGTTCTTGGTGAGGTCTATTGGAAGTGCGCGGTCGGGGAGACCGTCGAGGTAACTGACTACGCCGCGGGCGATACGGTGTTGTCCCGCGAGCTGTCGAGCGGAGAAGTCAACTGGACGTACTCTGCCAAGATCCCGTGGCCGGCCATTGCAGAGGCCTTTGGTTTGCCCGTCGCAAGAAAGGCGGGAGCCGCTGCGACCAAATCGAGTAGTGGCAAGGTCGTCATCATCGTAGCCATCGTCCTGCTGTTATTGCTTTTGGTCTGCTGCATGATCGGTGCGATTGCTGACGACGGCACGTCGAGTTCGTCGAGTTCCTCGAGTTCGACGACGCGAAGCAGCCCCGGCGTGGTCGTCATTCGACGCAGCGGAAGCTCGTCCAGCTATCGCGGCGGCGGCGTGTTCTCGGGTGGAAAGTAGCGGAGCCGAATCGACGTGAGCCGCGTATTTAGCCGCTGGCAGCCCGGTCGCACCCCTTCCGGGCCGAGTTGCATCCCGGGCTACGCAGCAAACGTCACCACCCTCGAAAGTCGCTCAGCGCAGGCAGCGCGATGCATCTTGCTCTTTGGCACCGCTATCGTCGGAGCCGATCAGTTGCTCATCGTTCAACCCAAGCTGTACCTTCTGCCCGTCGTTCCTGTTTGGCACCCCTTGTTCATCGGGCTCGGCATCAGCCTGCTCCTGCTGGGCTTTTCTGGATGGCCGCACGCTCGGCACCGCAACCTCGCCGCTGTAAGCTCGCTTCTGTTCGGTGGGGCGAGCCTGGCTTCGTCGGGTCTGCTGCGCTTCCTCGCCTTCGACGGCGCGAATCGACTCACCATCGTCGCCAGTCTACCCTCACTGGTCGCGCTCATTTGCCTGGGCCGCGCCTTGCGGTTGAGCGCGCCAACGTTCAAGCGATGGTTTGCGCTTTCCGACGGAGGTTGGCTGTGGATTGACCCGTTTGCCCTTCTCTCGTTCGTATGTGCGCTCGTGACCATGGCGATTCTCGAGATTCAAGTCGGTCCGGTTCGAGCGAGTCTCGCCCTGGGCGGCGCGTGGGTCCTTGCCGCGTTATTGCTGCGAGATGGGACCGTCACTTCGAGGACGCCAATACTCTTCGGCGTGAGTCTGCTCGCAGTCTTGTGTGGTCTCGCTCTCGTCGCGGAAGTGAACAATCCGATCGCGCGGGTCCTCTCGAGTTCTCACCCGCTCATCTACACGATGAGTACGGATCGAAGTCGCTTGGACGTCACTTCTGGGCAGGGAGGACTTCACTATTTCGTCAATGGCGAGCTTCGCTTTTCGAGTCTCGACGAGCGTCGCTGGGCGGAATCATTGACTCGACCGGCTCTCGCCCGGCTCAGCGAACCCAAACGCGCACTCGTCTTCTCTCTCGGAGAAGGGCTCATCGAACGAGAGCTCCTCCGAAACACTTCGACTCTATCCATCACGTCCGTCGTTCGCGATGCGAAGTTGGCGCATGCCCTGCGCAGACAAGCGTTCATCCGAACACTCTCGGATGAGAGCCTGTGGTCCCCTCGGGTCACCCTGATCGAACGTGATCCTGCGGCATTTGCGCTCGCGCTCGCGGACGAGAGATTCGACCTCGTTATCGCGGATTTGCCCGATCCCTCGGGGCCCCTCGAAGTCAAATACTACACCCGATTGTTCTATTCTCGACTCCGCGCGCATCTCTCCGAAGGGGGGCTCTTGGTGGTTCAGGCCACGTCGGCACGGCGATCGCCTCGAAGCTTCGCGATCATCGGCGAGACGTTGGAGTCGGCGGGGTTCTCCACTACACCGTTGTTCGTCCCCCTGGTGACCCGTGGAGAGTGGAGCTTATATCTTTGCTCGCTCGGACCACTACCCACGGTGCGCGCGAATGCCGATTACGAGCACACATTTCCTGGAAGCTTCGAGCCAGAGATGTCCTTTTCCTGGCCAGATACACGCCCTCCTCAGGATTTCGTACCGCGACCCAATACGCAGAACGATGCCATCCTACTCGAATGGTTCGAACGAGAGTCGGAGGACCGGAACCATGGCTGACGCTATCGCGTCTCCGCTCAGATTGACCTCGTGGATTGCGCTGTCACTCGTGAGCAACTGGGCCTGTGCCTGTCGCGAAGTGACGCACCGCGCGCAACCTGGCCCTACGACGACAACGGCTCTTCGAGCCACGACTTCGGGAAGTGCCGCACCTCACGAGCAAGACGTGATCGCGGCAAAAGAACCCAATCTCAATGGATTTGCAGCTCCGAACACAGACGTTTCGAAAGCGGCGCCGGATCTGCCTCGTGACCCTCGCGAAGAAGCAACAACGCACGCCCAGACACATGTGGATGCAGAGTTGGAAGGCGCGGTCGGTTCAGGTGCGACGGATCGTGCATCTCCTGCTCTTCACGAGCGAAGCGTTTGCCGCGTCCTTGCTGTGGGTGATTCCTTGACGGACCCGAAGAGCGGTGGTGGACGGTACCTCGAAGGCCTTGCAGAAACCTGTGGGTGCGTCGTCGAAAACCTCGGCAAGGGCGGTGACATGGTAAACCAGATGCGACCACGTTCTACTCGCGCACTTCCGAACGACCCCAGGTTCGGTACGACTTCGTTGTCGTGTTCGGTGGTGTCAACGATCTGTATAGCGATCAGACTGCGCATCGATCCAACGAACGAATCGAGCGTGATCTCGAAATCATGTACGGCGCTGCCAGAGCTCACGGTGCGCGGGTCGTGGCACTGACCGTTTCGCCTTGGGGCGGCTTTCGACGTTGGTACACTCCACAGCGCGGCGAGAACACACGCGATCTCAACGCGTGGATCCGCGCTGCGCAAGCGCGAGGCGTGATCGATGTCGTCGTGGATGCCTATTCGCTGCTGAGCTGTGGTTCCACAGAACGACTTTGCGACCGCTTCGCTCGCCCTTTCCGCGACGGCCTGCACTTCGGCCCGGACGGGCATGCGGTCCTCAGCGCGGCGCTGGTCGATGCCTTGGGGCTGGCAGAATGCCAGAAGACACCACCGACCCGCGGTTCAGCGCCTCGCAAGGAGCACGGAGAACGGCTCCCCGCGAAAAGCCAGGGTAAGGGGTAGGAAATATTCGGCGCTTGAGCTAACAAAGTGCCCTCATGGCCACGACCGCCGCACCCAAGCGGGTCACCACGCCCAATGCATCTCCCTCACGCCGCCGGACCGTAAAGCGTCGCCCGCGGCAGGACGACGCTGAACAGATCGTTCCAATGGGCGGGCGCCTCTTCAATGCGGCCATCGCAGGGTTTGCGATGCTCGCCGTCTTTCCGCTCCGTGCGATCGTTCCGTCACCGGAACCCGCAAAAACGGACATGTCTGGATGGCGCTTGGGCGGGCATACCAAGGTACGGCTCACGGTCATTACGAAAGACTACGAACGGCTCACGTGTGCGAGCACGCAAACGTTTGGAGCCGAACACTGCGAGTACCAGGCACCGGCGCAACTGTTTCCGAGAGCTCCAGGCGATCCGCTCGACGACTCGAAAGCGCACACGATTCAGCCCTATCGAACCTATCCCGACAATCAGCTCATCCTGGTGTCGGGAGTGTGGGCGCATCCCGAGATCGCAACGCGACTTCACCGCGAACCGTGGGCAGGGATCCCGGATCAGCGACAGATGCGCTTCGTCGCCGAATGTGACGTCGAGTTCCTTGGACAAGTTCAGAACGTCAAGTTGCGCTGGCAGCCCGATCAGGACTGGGTCCACGAGCCGACTGCGTGGGTCGGCAAGGCGCGTTCGTGTAGAATTGGCGACACGGATTGAGCGATACAGCGCGCCGCGCCGACGCGAAGCCACGACTTCGCTCGACTTCACTCGCGCCGACGCGAAGCCACGACTTCGCTCGACTTCACTCGCGCCGACGCGAAGCCACGACTTCGCTCGACTTCACTCGCGCCGACGCGAAGCCACGACTTCGCGATGCAACAAACCAAGGGCCGTCGACGCAGGAGATCCTTCCTGTGCCAATGACCGATGACTGCCAACGTCTCCGACTCGTCCCGACTCTCAGGTGTCCGAGCTCGGCTCGTAGCCACCACGGCAGAGCCTCCGGTGTCGCAGGAGACTCTGCGGCATGATTCCGCCGTTTACGGGCGACCTTCCACTAGCGTCATCATGCGATCGATGAAGTTCGGTACGAATCCCTCCAAGTCGATCTCGGAACCCGTTCCCTCCGCAACTTGTTGCCACACCAGCGGATCCGCCTGAGGCAGCGATGGCCCCGTGGCGGCGACCGCCTTGGCCCGCAAAATGACGAGACCCAAAATGGCGCCCCAGATTTGGTAGACGGTCGTCGCTGGCGAAGATCGGGACGGATGGATCCGTCGCGCTGGCCTTGTACGAACGCTTCCACGCTGACTCGCATCACTTCGGTGATGACGGTGCGATACTCCTGCGCCATCGGGAACTTGAAATCGACCTGGTACCCTGGCGCCAACCACGCGACGTCCAGTCGAAATCGAGTGGGGTCCTCACGACAATAATCCGCGTACTCGTGAGCCATGGCCTTCACTTGAAGAAAGCCGTTCGGGGCAGATTTCGCCTGCTTCATCCGCTCGAGTAGCCCTTTGCCCCCCTGGGCAGAAAGGTGAAGATAGAGCTCGTCTTTGCTGGCGAAGTGAAGATAGAGCGCGCCTTTGCTCACTTTGGCTGCCTTGGCGATGTCCTCCATCGTGACGTCGATGACGCCACGTGTGGAAAAGATCTGCCGCGCCGCAGCTAATATGGCGTCGCGCTTCTCTGCTCGGGAAACGATGGTCTTGGGGGTATTGGCCGACAAATCGATATCCTAGGTGGCGTGAGTTCGAGCACCAGACGATAGCGTTGCCCCGCCCCTTTGCGCCACCGGAACTTCAATGCGCGAAGCGAAGAAACGAGTTCTTCTGCCGGGCTGGAGCGGCGATGCTACGCTCCCAACCCCATGCATTCCCGCGCGATTCGCAAGCACTTCGTGGCTCACTGGTTCGGCTGCGGGTTGTTCCCCGTCGCCCCCGGAACGGTCGGAAGCCTGGGTGCTATTCCCCTCCATCTGCTGCTCTTACGCTTTGGAGCTTGGACGCACGGATTAGTGGTACTTGGCGTCACACTGTTGGGATTTTGGGCGTCCCAGGCAGCCAGTCGTGCCACTGCCAACGAGGATCCGAGCGAGGTCGTGGTCGATGAGGTCGCAGGAATGTTGATTGCGGGCTGGTTTACTCGCGGTCACAGCTACGTCGCTCTACTCGCTGCATTTGCCTTGTTCCGATTGCTCGACATCAAGAAGCCGGGGATCATCGACAAGGCGCAGCACGTGGGCCCGCCTGGGGTGTCGATCATGCTCGACGACATACTTGCAGGTCTCGGCGCTGGACTGGGAGCCTGGCTGATCGGTTTCTATTGCTGAGTGTGCAAGGACGGTCC
This sequence comes from Polyangiaceae bacterium, assembly GCA_049840955.1. Taxonomy (GTDB): domain Bacteria; phylum Myxococcota_A; class Polyangia; order Polyangiales; family Polyangiaceae; genus FEN-1139. The sequence continues at coordinate 91,817 of JASGIX010000063.1, read as the reverse complement.
AAGGGCGCTAGCAGACTCACCATCTCGACTCCCCGAGACCGTCGGTCTTCACGCGACAGAGTGCTGGCGGAACGCGCGAGTCGAGCCGGTTGGGAACTCGCGCATCCTGCTGAGTGCTCTCGCGCCTTCGACGGTGCGTCGCGCCGAGCTCCCAAAGCCTACTCGGCGTTGGTTTTCGCATGCTCTCCCGCGGACGCGCTCGAGTGATGCGGCTTCGCTTCACTCGAGGCGGGCGAAGCCGCATCACTCGAGGACTTTCTCGGTTTCGGCTTCGAATGCTTGGGGAAATCTTTGGCTTCGGGCCCCAGCAAGGTTCCGCAAATCGTGTTGCATCGCTGATCCTTGGCACGACATCCACAATGTCCGAGCTTCGCCTTTTTTTCGAGCATTTCCCGCACGTCCTCGCGAGAAAAGCCAGCGATGCGCTCGACACGTTGAAAGTCCCACTTGGCCTTCTTCTGCTTGGGCGTGCGAGGCTCGGTGACCGCGCCATCCGGCTCCGCGCAACATCGGAAACTCAGGAAGTAATAGTAGAAGCCCTCGTCATGCGTATAGATCTTGGGTCGACACTGATTGCGCACGCCCTTGTACCAAGGGCCTCCCGTATGAACGCTGTCGAACTTTCCGCGAAAATCGGAGGAGAAGGTCTCGCTCGCCACCACCTCGTCGGCGTTTCCAGTCATGTCATAGACGCCGTAATCGCTCACGCATCCGGGTTGCGAACCGCTGCGCACCCCTTTCCATAAGCGTGCGAGCTCCTGGGGATCGCGGTCGGCCACTTTCGACATATCTGGGCCATCCCAGAGAACGTCGCCGTGGCAAATCTCGGTGTCGCGGTCGAAGCCGTAAGGGAACGGCATGAGTGAAGGCCCCTCGCAAGTCATTGTCCATTCGGACTCGGTGCACAATCGCTTGCCGACAGCGGCGCACTTGACCTCCGCCTGATGAAACTTGTTCATCACCTCGGGTCGTTCGCCCTTTTTGTTGGGCCACTCGTAACGATCAATACAAAAGCGCTTCTTCGTTTTACTGCCAATACAGCGCGCCTTCGGTGCGAATTTCTCGCAAACCGTCTTCTTGTTCGATTCGTCGTACCAGCTCTTCTCGCAGTCGTGATCGACCTTGCTACAGTAATCACCCTCGACGAGCACCATGCCAGACGGACAGGAATCCTTCGTCGCCGGCTCCGCTTCTGGCGCAGTTTTGCTCTCCGTCGGCTCGACAGTACCCTTCTCGTCTGTCGACGAAGCAGCCGCCTTGCGCTCACCGGATTTGGCTCGGTTGATTCGAAGATGCCTTTTCCGGCTCCCCTTTCTTGGCCGGCTTTCCGGGCTCGTCCCCCGTTACTGACCGCTCCCGATGAGCACCGCCAGCTTCCGTTGCTCCGCGCGATCGCGCTTCAGCCTTGTTTTCCGTGCGGGGAACTCCTGGCGCAGGCTCGGTATGACAGGCAAACGCCAGCCCAAGTGCCGTAGGGATTGCGAAGAAAATGCGTAAATTCCGAGCCATGGATGCGCCTCGTGCGGTTACAGCTGCTTTGGTGCCACGCTTGACCATGTGGGGCAAAGTCTCTCGTCACCGAGAAGCCGAGTTCCCACAAAGTCGCCTTGATGACCGCCACATTCGTGGCTAGCGTTCGCCCTCCGACCGCAACGCTTCGGCCCTTGAACCACGAGACCCCCTTGGCCTCCAACTCCACATTGTCCCCCATCGTCGGCGTCATCATGGGGTCCCAGAGCGACTGGGACACCCTGTGCCACACTTGCGAAACCCTCGAGCGTCTTGGGATCCCCTTCGAAACGGAGAATCGTGTCCGCACATCGCACACCGGACAAAATGTTCGAGTACGCCGGGAGCGCCGAGGCTCGGGGCTTGCGCGTCATCATTGCGGGCGCGGGCGGGGCGGCACATCTTCCCGGAATGACGGCCTCGAAAACGGTCCTGCCAGTCCTTGGCGTGCCCGTCCAGAGCAAGGCCTTGAACGGGATGGATTCCCTGCTTTCCATCGTTCAAATGCCGGCCGGAATCCCCGTCGGAACCTTGGCAATTGGCCGAGCCGGTGCCATCAATGCGGCCCTATTGGCGGCGGCGTTGCTCGGCAGCGAATTCCCCGAGATCCGCGAGGCTCTACGACGATATCGCGACGCACAGACCCGCAGCGTTACCGAAAACCCCGACCCGAGACCGAAGCAGTCGTGAGAATAGGCATCTTGGGTGGTGGTCAGTTGGGACGGATGCTGGCGCTCGCTGGCGTTCCTCTCGACATGAGGTTCACCTTCGTCGACCCGACGCCGAACGGTCCTGCAGGGCAGATTGCGCCTCAAATCGACGGCAACTACGATGACGAGCGCGCACTCTCCGAGCTGATCGAACGCTCCGACGTCATCTCCTACGAATTCGAGAACGTACCCGCGAAAGCCGCACAATGGCTAGCGGAGCGCCGCCCCTTGCACCCGAATCCGCGAGCGCTCGGCGTGTCACAAGACCGCCTCGTAGAGAAGCGAACGTTCCGAGAACTCGGGATCCCGACGGCGCCGTTCACACCTATCGACACCCCGAGCGAACTCGCCCTCGAGCTACCACGCCTGGGTTTTCCCAGCATCTTGAAGACTCGCAGGTTCGGTTACGACGGAAAAGGCCAACGCGTGCTGCGTACCCCGTCTGACGCCGAACGCGCCATGGAGGAGCTCGGTAACGCGCCGTGCATTCTCGAGGGATTCGTTCCCTTCCAACGTGAGGTGAGCTTGATCGCCGTTCGCGGTTTGGACGGCACCATGGGATTTTATCCCTTGGTGGAGAATCACCATCAGGCAGGGATTCTGCGGCTGACACTCGCGCCAGCGCCCCTTCTCACGACATCGTTACAACAACAGGCAGAGGACTTCGGCCGTCTGCTGCTCGAGCATTTGGATTATGTCGGCGTAATAACGATTGAATTCTTCGTCGTGGATGGCCGCCTCGTCGCCAACGAATTCGCTCCACGTGTCCACAACTCGGGACACTGGTCCATCGAGGGCGCGCAGACGAGCCAGTTCGAGAACCATCTTCGCGCTATCACCGGACTACCTCTCGGTTCGACCGAGGTACGCGGGTCCGTCGGGATGTTCAATTTGGTTGGCGCACTTCCCGAACGCAAAGCGGTGCTCGAGGTTGCCGATGCACACTTACATTTGTACGGCAAAGCGCCGCGTGAAGGACGCAAGGTCGGACACCTGACGATCCTGTCGACGAGTGAAGAGGAACGCGAGCTCAAGATGCGTCGGCTGCTTCCGCATCTCGTCGACAGCGGCTCGTATCCGAAACCGTAAGGCGACGCAGCGGACTCGCGGCGTGGCGAGCACGCGACACCATCGACACGCGGCACCGAACCCGCCCCGATCTCGAGCGGCTACGAATGCACACCGCCCTCCTCACGCACGGCTACGAATGCGCACCTGAACCTCGTCACCTACGGACTAGTACCGCCTCAGGGTCTAGAGAGGTTCCGCAGATCCACCTCGAGCCGGCGCATCTCTACGTCGTCGGACGATCGATAGTACCCACGAAGCACCCCTTCTGCGTCTACCAACACCAAATGCCCGCTGTGCATCATCCCAAGGTGATCGGCGTTCGGATCGGGACGCCCACTCATGGCAAGCTTGAACGTCCCTTCCGAGAGCCGTTGTACCTCGTCTCCTGGCCCTCGAAGCAACGTCACGCGAGCGAGATCCAAGCCGTATCGTTGCGCGTAGGCGAGTAAAACCTCTGGAGTGTCATTGTCCGGATCGATGGAGATGCTCACCAATTTGAAGGGGAGCTTCTCTCGCGTTCCCAATTCCTGCAGGGACTTAACCCGCGCAGTGATCTTCGGACACACCGTCGGGCAGCGCGTAAAAAAGAACGCTCCGACCCACGGTGCTCCCACGAGGCTGCGCGACGAGAAGGCCCGACCATTCTGATCCGTGAACGAGAACGCCGCGACGCTGCCGAGCTTGGGGAGCGTCGCCTCATGCTTCGAACACCCCGTCGGCATTGCCAGGCAGAGAAGAGCAGCCGCAATCCAGGCGCGTCGCCAGTGCGGAGTCTTCTGCCCAACGGAATGATTCTCGCGTTCCATCGTCATAATCCCAAATCCGTTTTCATGGCTTCGATCGTCGAGAGCGACGGCTGCCGTTCACCGCGAGCAATCGACCAGACCCACTTCTGAGCAAGAGCATTCGCTGGTGTTGGGATCCCGAGCCGCCGACCTCTCTCCGTCACTTCGCCGTTCAGGTAATCTACGGCAGGGGGTTTTCCGCGCTCGATGGCACGTAGCATGCTGCTGCGGAGCCATCGATAGCGAGTTCCAATCCCGAGCGCCACCCCGTGACGCGCTGCAATCTCGAGACGACCTCGAACCCCCTGCTCTTTCTTGTCGCGAGCCAACCACTCGAGCGGTGGAACTCCGGGCAAACGTTCCAACGTGACCCCGAGCGCGGATGCGACTTCGACCGCTTCGGCCATGATGCGTAGTGCCACTGCGCGAGCCGACTTCATTCGCAGAAGCACGCCCAAGCGATCCCCACCAATGGTCCCGAGGGTCGAAATTGCGCAGTTTACGGCCAATTTCGACCATCGTATTCCTCGAAGATTGGTCGTCGTGCGAACTGGACCAACCGGACTGAGGAGTTGCGCCAAACGATCGAGCGTCTCGTCGAGCGCGCCATCGAGATTGCCAATGACGAAGCCACCAGTAGACGTACGCTCGCACAACCCGGCTCCGTGAGCCGAGGCGCCGAATGCGACCACCGCGCCAATGACGCGATTTGGCGGAACCAATGTTGCAACGCGCTCCTCGCACAACCCGTTTTGCAAGCAAACGAACCGACCGCGATCAGCAAGAACTTCTGGCAGTGCCGAGACGACGTTCTCGACTGCCGTTGGCTGAGTGGCAAGAAAAACGAAATCGTATCGTTCCCCCGGAGGTGGTCCACCGAGTGCCACCTTTGGAAGAACGACTCGACCCGTTCTCACCTCTCGAAGCCCGGACACGCGCAACACCCGGGCCGTGTCGGCATCATGAGTGAGCAGAGTGACGTCATGTCCAGCCAAGCTGAGTTCATGACCAATCACGCCCCCGAGTGCGCCCACTCCGACCACGAGTATCCTTGCCTGCCGCTCGGTTGTCTCCATCGGTTTCAATCGTCTCTCGCGAATCCCGCGGCTGGCTCGGCACGCCAAGCGCCCCGAGCCGACACTGGTACCACTCTCTAGACCCGAGCTCTAACCGATGCCGCAGCCACGGCCAAGTCGATGGTGGGATGATTGAATTCGAATCCGCAATCGAGCAAAACACTCGGAACGACACTTTGCCCCGTAAGAAGGGACTCAGCGCCTTCCCCAAAAAGTGCCCGCAATGCCAAAGACGGCACCGGGAGCCAGTTGGGCTTGTCCAACGCACTTCCGAGAGCGCGGGCCACGCCCGCACCATCCGTCGGAACGGGCGCAGTGACGTTCACAGGGCCACGCACCTCGAGATGCGCCGAACAAAAGCGCAGGGCGCGAACGCAATCCTCGAGGGAGATGAAAGAGAAGGGTTGACGCCCATCTCCGAGTCTTCCGCCCATTCCCATAAGGAATGGACGCGCCATCGACTCGAAGGCACCGCCTCCAGGCCCGAGAACGACACCGAGACGCGCGAGGACGACGCGCGTCCCAAGTGCTTCTGCACGCAACGCCGCCGCTTCCCATTCGTGGCAGAGCTCGGCCAGGAACCCCGTGCCTTGGGCACGCGTTTCGTCGAAGCAAATCTCACCGGTCGCTGCGCCGTAATATCCGACGGCGGAAGCTGAAATGAGAACCCACGGGGGTGCAACCGTTGCTCCGAGCGCATCGACGAGAACCCGCGTCGCCTTCACGCGACTATCGCGAATGCGCTGCTTACTTCCGGCCGTGTAGCGTCGGCCGACGGCCTGTTCGCCTGCAAGGTTGAACACGACTTCGTGACCCGCGAGACTTTGTGCGAACTCCGCGTCTGTCGCTGTGGACCAAACGATGGCCCTTGCACGACTGCCAAAGCGAACGCGGATGCGTCCGGCATCACGCCCAAGCACCGAAACCTCGTTCCCGTCGTCCAGCAGGCTTTCGACGAGTGCCGCCCCCACGAACCCCGTGCCACCCGTTACGAGTACCTTCGTCACGCCGGTTGCTCCTTCGTCGCGCAGCCGAGCGCGCCGTTCGGTGTCTTTTAGCTCAGGATCGCAGACGCCGGAAGCCGCCTCACCAGGGCTCAGTCCTCGAATTACGACAAAATGCCACCCTAGACGGCAGGCCAAAAACCAATTATCACCAACTCATGATCGGACCTTCCCAACGTTTCTTGGTGCTGATTGGCCTGCTCGGCGTGGCCACGGCGGGTTGTGCGAGTTCCCCTGTGGCGCCATTCAACCAGATGGAAAAGTCGACGGTTCTCGCGTTCCGCCTGCAGAATTACGACCCCCCGGCTGCGGCAGCACCTGCGGGCGCAGCGGCTGCGACCGGGCAGAACCCGCTACTGTCCGGGCTGCCTCCCGAGGTAAGTCAGTGGATTCAGCAAGGCGCGGCTGGCCTTCAGCAGCTCGTCCCGCCAGGACTCTTGCCCCAGAATCTATTGCAGCCGCAAGCGACGGCAGCGGCACCGACCCAAGACGTGCCACGCTTTTACGGCTTTCGCATTTTGGGGCAGACCCAGGTCATGGACTCCGAGCTGCGCGCGAAACTTGGTGAAATCTTCGGCGTTGCCGACAACTACGAGACGCCGAAGTCAAATTGCCTCTATCCAGAGCTCGGCATTGCTTTCGGCCCGTCCCCGGGAGCACCGACCTACGACTACCTCGTGAGCTTCAGCTGTCACCAAGTGCAGTCCAAGAACTTTCCGTGGCCCCACCCACAGACCGGCATGAAGGTTGACATGGAGAAGGATCTCGCCGAGGTCGTTCGGAAGCTCTGGCCGAGTTGATCGGTCGAGCTGGGCTGCTAAAACGGGGAACGGAAAACCCGTGAACGCGTCATCAAATCCGCGGCCGGTCTTGTTGCCACTCGGCTGGCCCGCAGACGTGAGCGAGCGAGAGGCCCTGACGCGTGTGTTGCTTGCAGCAGGCGCCGACATCGAGCGCCTGCTCGACGCACCGTCGAATCCGAACGCCTTCGTCCGGCATGCAACGCGTCTGCCCTTTCTTCGTGGCGGGCGCGAGCTTCCGCTGGTGGCATTTGCTCCGGGCAACGACGACGTTGACGCGCTGCTCCGATTCCGAGAGATGCTCCTCGACAGTGTGAGTGCGCTACGCGAAACGACGTGGCTCGTGTACGTCGAAGCCCGGATCCGACCGAGCTTCATCAAAGCAGCTCAACCTTACGGCTGCTTTACCGACGCTGGCGGCGGCTTGTTCACGTGGCACGTGCCGTACGGAACCATGGGGATTACCAGTCGTGACACTTGGGTCGCTGGTCTGGCAGCGCGTTTGGAAGAGTTGCTCGCCCCAACTCCCGAATCCGGCATCATGCCGGTCGATCCGCCCGTGGGTGAGTTCCGGCACCGCAGCGTCGCTACGACGGAGCCCGCGGCACCGTACGAGTCCCCCTCGGATAACCTCATGGAAAGCCCCTACGCAGCGATTGCCGGGCGAAGCATGAACCCGTCTGCACTCTCGGCACCGCCGCCTTTCCAGCCCGGATTCTCGTCGATGCCGCCGAATCCACGGCTTCGCAAGCGGTGACGCGCACCCCGAGTTTCGCCAATGTCCCCCCACGGCGCCGAGCGCAATTCTCGAGATTGCTTGGTGAACCATTCCGTTGCGAGTGCGTTGGCCCTCGACGGGAGCGAGTTCATGATTATATTGAGCCAACCTGCATCGTCCAGGAAACCCCGATTCGGGGGCGATCGGTTTCGACGTGGGGACTGAACGTCTGCTTGCGTGCGGTGGACTCCCTACCCACCTACTAATTGGGACGTATTAATTGCCAACGACAACGCAATCGAAGCTCTCGCGGCCTAATCAACCGTGAAGCCGTCCAACCGTAAGATCGTCTTGGTAGCGGAAGGGCGTAAACACTAAGGCTGGGCCTTGTCGGAGCTACCGGCGATAAGGCTGAGAAACTACCGGGAGCTAGGTGATGGCCGAATACCGTCAACCCAGTCGTCAGGGATGTGGCGACTACGCACGTGAACGAAGGCCGATGGGATGCCTTACGGACCCGGGTTCGATTCCCGGCGCCTCCACCAGAAGAGAGTCAGCATGCTGGCTCTCTTCTGCTTTGCGCTTGGGCTTGGATTCGGCTCACCAGCATTGGCTCGCGATTGCATCCTGTCGGTAGCCAACCCCGAGGCTTCGATTGGAGAGCGAGCTGATTCCATCGCGAATCGGGCGACGCCCTTGCTCGCGCCAGCAAGCACGAAACGCACTAGCGTGAATTTCGCAATGCTGTCGGCTCGCACCGACGACCATCCCGACGTTCCACGTAAGGTTGCTCAACCAGGCGAAGTAAAGGTATTGCGTCGCGCCACGGGCAAGCGTCGCGACCTCATCAAACCCGAATCAGCGAGACGGAATTCGACGGCGGTGCCAACCACACCAAAACCGTACGAAACGCTCCGCTTGAAATTGATCGAGGAGGCTTCGGCGAAGTAGCGCGCAGGACAGGAGATTTCGCCGATGTGGAATCCAAACCAAATGGCTTGAGCAATCATTTGGTTGTCGAAAACGAAATCGTCCGAATTCTCCTCGAGCGGCAGGGCCTCGAGAAGGCGGCGGGAAAACGCGCGATATCCCGTGTGATACTCCGCGAGCTTGCACCCCAGGAGGAGATTCTCCGATGCCGTGAGGACTCGATTGGCAACGTATTTCCAGAGCGGCATTCCACCCGAAAGTGCACCGCGACCCAAAACTCTCGCTCCCAAAACGGCATCAAAATGGCGACTTGCAACCATGCTGGCCATTGCTGGCATGAGGCGGGGGGAGTACTGATAGTCCGGATGGAGCATCACCACGATGTCCGCGTTGCGAGCCAGGGCTTCGCGGTAGCATGTCTTTTGATTGCCACCGTAGCCCCGGTTTTTCGGATGCACGATGTAGTGCAGGCCCAATTGGCGAGCAATTTCGACAGTTCGATCCCGCGAGCAATCGTCGACAAGAATCACGTCATCTGCGATGTCACGGTCAATCTCGGCGACGGTCTGCTGCAGCGTCTTTTCCGCGTTGTATGCAGGCAAAACTACGCAGATTCTATTTCCTTCCAACATCGGGCGTTCTCACGAGCCAGTTCGGAATCGCGCCGAAGGTACCTCCGCTTCGGGGCGTTCGCGCAGACTCAGCCCGACGAAACCTACTCTAGCGAGCGAATATGGTCAACGGGCGTTCGTCAAACCGGAAACGCTTGGTCCTTCGACAAACGATTGCACGTGCGTCGAGGGCGAAAACGCTTCGGCCCTTATTCGAAACGGAATTCCGCAAGCCCCGCAGGGTGGCCGGAAGCCCCAGCGACTCGAACGACGATCTTGTCAACGTCGGAAGTGTCGACTTCTCGCCAGATCCAAGGGGTTTCGTCATACCGAAGGTCGAATTCGCCAGTCACTTCCGTGACGAGTTCGGCCCCTGAATAGAGTTCGACGACATAACTCCGAGCGCCGATCCCGCGCTGATGTCGATTACGCGCGTTGAGCAGACCGACTCGCTTCACGAAGCCAGGCTTGCGCAATTTGAGCTCCAGTTTTCCGCCAAGGCCGCGCGGCGCCCAATAGGTCAACGGGCGAGCATCAATCGCACGGTCGGGCCTGTGGCTCGAGCGGTGGCTGCTCGCGCTGATGGTGCAATCCCGGCGGTGAATGGGCAGCGATGCGAGTAGGCATAACCCGACGAACACCAAAGACCATCCCAAACGGGTGTGGCTTCGATAGGGCAGAACGGAAGCATCGATTGAATGCATCACGGGACCGTCCCCTCGGGCTGCATACGGCGCTCCAGGATCGGTGACTTCTCCAATTGTCTGAGACGCCTGCCGTATCCGAGGAGCAAAACGCCGACCGAAATGGAGATGGCCGCCAAGAGAGTCCTGAACAGGACCGATCTCGACGGCAGGCTGAGAGCGATATCGGATATGACGATCGACGTATCCCCAGGCGTAACCATGGTGAATGCCGCACCCATGAGCACGCTCACGATCACTGATGCGCCTCGGTGCCAAGAGGCATGTTCTTCTCGCGTGAATGCTACGGCCGATAGGGGGTACGCAATCAGCAAACACATACGCCAGAAGTGTCCCCCATTCAAATGAATGAGATAGGTTGCGATGATGAGTGCGGCAGCGGTAACCCAGCTACGCGCAAACAGAGCTAAGGCAACACCTATCGATAGAACGACCATTGCAAAGACAAACCGCGGATTGTCCGTCTGCATTTGCACCAACGTGATGTTCACGTAGTCCTTCGTGCGACTAATGGCCTTGGTTGCCCTGAGAATGGCTACGAAGACCAGAACATCCATGATGCCGACGACGGCCATCGTGCCAAGCGCAATCCAGTAGCCTTTCGGACGTTCGCGGTAAAGCCGCCACAGACACATTCCCAAGAACGGAGCAAGCGCCGCGGCACGATAGGAAAGAAAGCACGCAGCGGCGAACCAATAGATGGCGTCAACCGTGCGCTTCTGCTTCATTCGAAGCAACATCATCGCCGCGAAACCAACCCATGTTGCGTCGTAGAATCCCGTTAGCGCGATATGAGTCATCAGCGACCAGCAGTAGAGCGCAACGAGCGCCTTCCCGCCCGGCACGCACTCGCGTAGAAGCAACAAAACTGCGGCGAACGAGACTTGTGACAGTGCCAAAAGGTACAACACGAGGGAAGTCCCCAGGTTGTTGTAGGTCATGGGGACGAAGCGTCCCCACAGTGCGGTAGGCAAAAATACCAATAAGCAGCCCGGAGGATATTCAAAAGGGTGGTCGGGCCAATGCACGAGATACTCGTAGGGATATCCCGCCTTCCACGCGCCGAGCGGCATCCGATAGATTGAGATTCCTCGCTTCAGAAATGCCCAAGCTGCGTAGTTATGGTGATAGTGATCGGTCCAATCACCACGCAATACTCCGCCCTCGGGTGAATGCAGCGGCAGCAGCAGCATCGGAATCCAAAGCAAAAGCACGATTGCCCAAAGCGCGGAAACGGAGAGCTTACCGTCGACGAAAACTGCCGACCTCAACGTCGCGATCCATCGTTCGCTCGTGTCTGCGATCCAGCAGATGGATCTCTTCCCAAACGCGCGGATGCCGGCATTGCCACCGTTGCTCGTAGCGCAGGTGCCCGTCATCGTTCCCTCGTTCTGGCCCAGTTCCACGAAAGTACCGCAGGATTCGGATGACGAATTCTCATCCATGACGATCGTTCGGATCCTCTCTCAGACATGATAGGTCTCGGGACGAGTCGCAGCTTTCAGGGCAGCTGGGCCAAAATCCCGGGGCACCGTAGCAGATCCCGCAAGCAGATCGAGTTCGGCTCAGTCGTCTCTCGATAGCCAAGTCAGTGACGTGCACGGTCCTCGGCGCAGCTCCCCCACCGGCCAACCTGTCGTCGAGAGTCCGTTTCGATTTGCTTCCACTACGACGAATCGCTCACACCCCTCTTCGCTAGAGTGCACTGGCCCCCCTGACCTTCTGACGTGCGCGGCCGAGCCCTTGCGGCACCACGGTCGCCCGGCACGACAGCCCTCACGCAGAAAGCTCCAACTCGATTGCCGTGCCACGCAGCGGAGGGCTTGCGGTTTTGGTCAGTTTTCCCCCACTCCAGGTCACTTTGGCACCAAGTGACACGACAGTGAGCTTTCCCTGATGGGACAGCACGATATCGCGGACCGACTTGAGACCGAAGCCAAGTCGTCCGTTGTCGTAGGAGGTAACGCTGGGCTCGGAACATGCCGATTCGAACGAGGTCCACGTCGAGTGCCCGATGGAGTGGGCTCGCTGCGGCCCTGCGTAAGGCCGCGGGGATGCCGACGCCCCTATCGACCAGAGCGATCTTGACGTGGTGCCCTTTCTTCGACCATTTCACGACCAAAAGGCCTCCCACTCGCGATTCCGACCATTGCTTGAGATTATCGATGAGCGCACCGAGGCAGGTCTGGACGAGCCGTGAAATGGCATCGAGTGAAGCATCACCGATATGCACGGGATCGCGAGCAAGCTCTGACGTAGCTATTTCGGACGCAATTTCGACAACTCTGACGTGACCGTCTCGAGGTATCTCGGACTCATCCCTCGTGAATGCTGCAAGGCCAGTTTCCTCGAAGGAAGCAGCCGTACTATCGCTCTCTTGGGGCTCCAAGAGTCGGGTTGCTCTGCCGGACTTGCGACGAGTCGCCACGCAAGAAGCTAGCAGCGCCGAACCAAACGGTCCCCACACCTCGGTCTTCCCGCAGTCGACTTCGACAGCCCCGCTCTCGCGCTCCGCCTCGAGAACCAGGCGTATCAGTTGAGAACTTTCGCCTATCGTCGCACGCCGAGGGACTTCCAAGTGCAACATGCACCGATGGTCGCCGAAGACGATGCGCGTGTCACCTAGGTTCGAGACGCATCAGCTCCCGAGTTCGCGTCGCATGTGGGGACGCCAACTCGGGAGCTTTCCCGGCCCATCGAACACTGAGCATACGCTCCGTGACGTCATGGCTATTCAAGAGGCACGGACAGACGGCACTCCAACGTCGAGCGTTCGAGCAACGATCCATGCCATCGTGACTGCGACGTTCAAAGGATGATGGACGGGTCTTCGACTTTGAAGCAAGTGAGTTCCGGCTGCAGCCAGCGAATGACGTTGTACCAGAACTGCGGCACCTGAAATCTAGTCGCGGCAGTCATGGGCTGATTCGTCGTAGGATCGATGCAATCAGGATCCGTCGTCGCGGTGGCGGACGTGCCCCATTGACTGGTGTACGTTACCCATTCATCTCCGAACACGAACACCCGACCTTTTCCGACTTGCTTCGCGACTGCCATAACCTGGCCGTCCTGCGTAGCAACCACTTGGCCATCGTTCGTGACGACCGATCGACCTCGACGCACGGGAATGGAACGGATGCTCGCGGAGACAGGATGGGATGTATCCCATCCCAATATTTCGAGTGAATTACCCCAACACTTGCAGCAGGTGCGTGTCGACGATGGACAAGTCGAGGTGCAAGTATTCAGTGCCGCAGCGCCGGAACCGAATAGATCGTCACCCGCGATTTCGATCCCGCTAAACGCGAGCAATTGATTGGTAGGCGCTATTTCGTACGTATTGCTACTCTCGTATCCCGTCAACGCAACGATAGCTCCACCTTTGTCCATCACCCACGACCGAACTGCTTCGACCTCCTCCGCTGAGTAAACCCACGCTGGTGCCTTCCCGTCCGCAGTCATGTGCTGCAAGATCAACACGTCGAAGGTCTCGAGCAATGCTGGTGTCAATTGCGCCTGCGCTCGTGTCGTCAACTTCGTGACGGAACCGGCTGTGCTCTTCGAATCCAGCCAAGCCATGAACGCGTCGGTACTGTCTTGGTTCTGTGGAGATCCGTAATGAGCCACCATTCCGATCGATGCGATATTCGTGCAGCTGCACGTGTTCGGGTCGTTTGGATCGGTGCAGCGGGGTTGGCCAACGCTGGTCTGCCCGGTGGAAATCCCTCCTGTGGTACCCGTCGTGCCGGTGGTGCCGGTGGTACCGGTCGTACCGGTGGTACCGGTCGTACCGGTCGTACCCGTCGTACCCGTGGTTCCGGTCGTACCGGTGGTACCGGTCGTACCCGTCGTACCCGTGGTTCCGGTCGTGCCAGTTGGCGCACCGACGTCTTCGGAACTCGCGCAACCTCCGCCCGCAAGCAAAGAAGCCGCCAAAACCCCGCAAGAAAACACCACGGAAAAGGGTAATCTGAGATGCAGCATGGCAAGAAAATGCGCTATTCACGTCGCCTGGTCAAGCGGTCAGCCCAACCCGCGACCCGTCGCTTGGTGCAGCTTTCCCGAACAGCCAGCGTTTGTGTATTTTTGTCGCATGCATGCATCGACAAGTACTCCATTGATATGAATTAGTATTCTGTTCCCTTCGTACACGAGGCAGGGGTGCTTGGTTCTCGTCGCTCGGACTTCGCCCCGCTTGCCGGGTGTGCCCCTCTCCGTGTGGTCCGATTCGCTGCCGTCGGCTGCAACGCCCGCGCACACCCTCCACGGTGCAATGCGATCAGCAGCTTCCGCCACATCGTAGGGAAGACTTCGTTGGACGAAGACGTGGCCCGTACGGCCGCTCCTATCGAATGCAGAGGTCTGCGAACGCTACTCGTCCACTCGAGCTATACGCCGCGAATGAGCGCGCACAACGAGACGACGTGTGATGGTAGCCGACAGCTCAGTCGATGAATTTGGCAAGGATGCCGGCTCATGCGGTGACGGACCCGAGCCACTTTACGCAACCGCGGAGAAAGACGAATCACGTCGAATTGAGGAGGTCGTTCGGCAATTCGACACGCTTGCCACCGAGGCGCAATCTCACTTGAAAGACCGGCAACGAGACCGCCGAAACGAGCCACCGATATCAGTCTAGTGAAAGCGACGTTCGCACTCAACATCGTCGGGCATTGCCTTCACCCCGTCCAAACCATCCTATCGACGCAATACAGCCGCTCACGTCCAGGTCGTCGCGCTGGTTCGCATCATGGTTCAAATACGACGTCTTCGTATCCGCACCAAAGAGCCACGCGGTTCGTTGACCTGGACACTCATTCGCGCGCAAGACAGGAGAATGTCCACTGCGCCTCAGCATGCCCAACCAAAGCGTCGCCGTCGAAACATCGACGCGGCACCTCACGCAAACTTTGCGCACAGGGCTCCGATCGCCCGAGTCTGTCGCGAGTTTCTGCCGAAAAATCGCACATAAGGCCGGAAGAAGGGGATTTGCACGACGCGCAGCACGGGTTATGTCGTCGCCCGAAGGAGTCTCTCATGAGTCATCACGTCTCGCCGTTGCAAAAGGCCCGCGCCAGTTATCAACCCAAGCTTCCGAAGGTCTTTGCATCGAGCGGCCCCAATGTCGTCGCCAGCGAAGGGGCGCCGACTCAATCCGTAGCCGACGCCGATGCGATCAAGAAGCTCTTCCCAAACACCTACGGGCTTCCCGTCGTCACGTTCGAGGCTGGTGCCGGCAAGGCCACCTCGGCACTTTCGGTTGGCGTCATTCTGTCTGGCGGACAGGCACCGGGCGGGCATAACGTCATTGCCGGCCTTTACGATGGCTTGAAGAAGCTGAATCCCAAGAGCGAGCTTTACGGCTTCCTTGGTGGCCCGAGCGGGCTCGTCGACAACGAATACGTGAAGTTCGACGACGCTCACATTGCGGCGTATCGCAATACCGGCGGCTTCGACATCATCGGCTCCGGACGCACGAAGCTGGAAAAGGAAGAGCAGTTCGCGAAGGTCGTCGAGAATTGCAAGAAGCTCGGCATTACGGGGCTCGTCGTCGTCGGCGGGGACGATAGCAATACGAACGCTTGCATGCTTGCCGAGTACTGCGCTCGCGAGAAGACGGGAGTCAACGTCATTGGTTGCCCGAAGACCATCGATGGTGATCTGAAGAACGAATGGATCGAAGCTTCGTTTGGCTTCGACACCGCAAGCAAGGTCTACGGCGAGCTCATTGGTAACATTCAACGTGATGCCAATAGCGCCAAAAAGTACTGGCACTTCATCAAGCTGATGGGGCGCAGCGCCTCTCACATTGCGCTCGAGGCTGCACTGCAGACTCACCCGAATTACACGCTCATCAGCGAGGAAGTCGAAGCGAAGAAGCTGACGCTTCGGAGCATCGTCGAGAGCATCGCGAACGTCGTTGCCAAACGTGCCGAAGCGGGAAAGAACTTCGGTGTCGTGCTCGTTCCAGAAGGGCTCATCGAGTTCATTCCAGAACTCAAGGTGATGATCGCCGAACTGAACGATTGTATGGCGGACCCATACTTCAATCAGCTCAATGACGACGATGACAAGCACCAGTTCATCGCGAAGAAGCTTTCGCCAGCGTCGGCGCAAGCGTTCGGCACATTACCGGCAGCGATCCAGCGCCAACTCATGATGGATCGCGATCCCCACGGTAACGTGCAGGTCTCGCGCATCGAGAGCGAGAAGCTACTCATCGATCTCGTCGGTGATCTCCTGAAGGAGCGCAAAGCAAAGGGTGAGTTCAAGGGCAAGTTCAGCGCCCAGAATCACTTCTTTGGCTACGAAGGGCGTTGCGCCGCACCGTCGAACTTCGACGCGGACTACTGCTACGGCCTCGGATACGCAGCATCTGCCCTTCTCGGAGCGGGCAAGACGGGTTACCTGTCGAGCGTACGAAACCTCACCCAGTCTGCCGATAAGTGGGTCGCAGGTGGCATCCCGCTGACGATGATGATGAACCTGGAGCGACGCCACGGTAAGGACAAGCCCGTGATCAAGAAGGCCCTCGTGGAGCTCGATGGCAAACCGTTCCAAGCATTCGCGTCGAAGCGCGATAGCTGGGCAATCGACGACGACTACCACTATCCGGGGCCCATCCAGTACTTTGGACCGAGTGAGGTCTGTGACCGCCCGACGGAAACCATTCTTCTAGAGCGCGCATAAATACTCACCGTCGCTGTACTTACGCTTTATATGATGACCCTCGCAGGGGTTCGGTATCACACGGCATCAATGGACCACCAGTCTGTTGACCCGGCGGATGCATGGAGACATTGCTCCAACGGGTGTTTCTGCACCACGCATTCGCCGAGGGTGCTTGAACCCCCTCAAGGGGTCTTGCCTCTAAGTTCCACCTAGGTAAACTCCACGTCGTCCGAGCCGGCATGCCGGCAAGGCGAGAATCACACTTCGGGAAGGTTTATTAACGTCATGGCAATGAATCGATTCGTCGGTCTCGGCATCTTGGCTCTTAGCTCAATGGCAATCACGATCGCGGCTTGTGACGACAGCTCGGACACGGGCACCGGCACGGGCACCACCGGCACGACGGGCACCACCGGCACGACGGGCACCACCGGCACGACGGGCACCACCGGCACGACGGGCACCACCGGCACGACGGGCACCACCGGCACGACGGGCACCACCGGCACGACGGGCACCACCGGCACGACGGGCACCACCGGCACGACGGGCACCACCGGCACGACGGGCACCACCGGCACGACGGGCACCACCGGCACGACGGGCACCACCGGCACGACGGGCACCACCGGCACGACGGGCACCACCGGCACGACCACGGGCACTGCTTCTTGCCCCGCAAACATCCTCACCACCGATCTCGGGGACTCGGGCAACTGGGTTGGCGGCGATCCCGCGAGCACGACCGACAACCCCTGTGGCATTCAGGGCTCCATCTTCGCCTACGGCGACAAGGGCGCCGATGGCACCGCGGGCACCGCGGACGACTCGCTCACGACTCCCGCCCAAGACACTGCAGCGTCGGATCCGAACGCGCGCCTCTCCCCTTGCGCCGACGGCAAGTGCTGCATCTCGGGCACGACCACGCTTTGGCCCGAGAAGTCCGATGGAACCAAGGACTACTCGGCGTCGGTTTGGGGCGCGGGCCTCGGAATGGACTTCAACGACGCTGGCGCCGATGCAGGCGGGACGAAGAGCGCCTTCGCCGGAACGGGCACGGGCCTGAACATCACCTTGAGCGGCAGCGTCGCCCAAGAGATTCGAATCAGCTTCAAGCAAAGCGCAACGGACGACTACGCGCCGTTCGTCGCAGGCACGATTGGCGCAAACAAGATCAAGTTCACGGACGCCAAGTGCCCCACGGGCTGGGACGCGACCTGGACTGCCAACTGCAAAGCCGGTGGCGCCAAGCCCTACGCCGTCCAGGTGCAGGTCGTCGGTGGCGATCTCGGCGGCGCTTACACGCTCTGCATCGACAGCATCAGCGTGTTCTGATGTAGACAGGCTGCCTTCGAGCTAGCCTGACGAACGGGTGTCTCGGTTTCGAGGCACCCGTTCGCTTTTGTCCTCGAAACATCCTCCCTCGAGTCAACGCGAGTTGGCCTCGGCTGCCGCCAAACTCGCCTCGCTTACGGCTGATCTCGCCAATCACCGTTCGCGCAATCGGGTGACCTGGTTTTCTGACGAGTCGCAGTCTGCCTCGATTTGCTTAGCCGCAGCGCCAGCTGCAGCCATCCACTCGGACACTAGTCCTCATTGCTGAACTAGGCCTTTCCGCGATGCCAGCCGCAGCCTTCGCGTCCGAGCGCAATCGAAAGCTCACGCCGTAGTCGGCGAATCAAGTGTCACACCGCGCGCAGTTGCATCGAAGCGCCAAAAGTAAGCGGCGTCGGGTGAGCCCGTACGGCGTGCAGAAGCCATGCACGGCGCAAACTCACCCGAGCCAAAGCGGAATTGGGTTGACCCGACGCGATGACGACGACGGCAAGATTCGGCTGGGTCCAACGTACCTGTGTCCGACGCGCGCGAGAACGGCTCATCACCGCGAACAAAAGTAGGACAAGCCGAACCGTCCCCTACTACGCCGCGCCATACCGCCTCACGACGGGAAAGCAACGGCGCATTCGTCGAATGCTCATAAATCGAGACGAAAACGACGGTTCCAGGAGTCCATCACACCCAATTCCGCCAGCCTGAGCGAATTCGGACGATTCCGCGGAAATCCAGCAACCTCTACGGGATTACGTCCAAGGCGCTACTCGCTACCCTGCCACGAGTAGTAGCTCTGGAGCCTGAAGAAGTGCTCAGCAAATGGAACCGTACTCTCGCCGGTCGACTCGATGGTGACGTCGTAACTCGATTGTCGGTTCGCAACCATGATCATGCGCCCCTGAATCCGTTGCCCGGCGCGCACCTCGAGTGGCTGCCTGAAAAGAAACCGCATTTGAGCCCAATGAGTACAGGGCTCATGGGGCGACGTGGAAAGAATGACTCTGCGTTCCGAGCCCGAAAATGCGACATCGAACCATCCAGCAACACCATGCACCAAACCGTCTCGACTGATGGCAAACGAGAATGGCAACTCGATCCTGCCCAACGCTGAAATCGGCATTGCAAGAAAGTCGAACGCATAACTGGTCGCATCGGCGACCAGCGCCTCCGAACGAAATTCACCCAACGTAGGCATCTCGAAAAGCTCGCGATGCGCCACGTCCGCCAGCGCAGTCAGATCGACGCCGTGAAAATCAGGGTTGTGCCAAAAGGCCACTTTTCGGCATCGCCAGTCGTACAGCTCGTCGTCGACGAACGGTGCGAGCCAAAGCCGCGCAGACGAAGGAAAGACGCGGCCGCCGTCACGCAAGAATCGATCACGAGCGAGCACGAAGGCTTCAATCATTCTCTCGTGGAAGAGAAAGAACCCCCACGGTTCGGAAACGATCACGTCTACCTTCGAGGGCAGCTCGACGTCCGCCAAACGGCTCTGAATGACCTCGATCCGCTCATTCAATCCTGCATGAGATACGAGGGTCCGCGCGAACTCCGCCGCGCTGGTGCCTTCGATGGCGTAGACCTTCTTCGCGCCCGCTTGTGCGGCAAAGAGTGAAAGTATCCCAGTCCCCGCACCGACATCGAGGACGACCTTATTCTCGAAATCCGCGCGGTTTCCTACGATCCCGGCGTGGTACAAGCCCGTTCTCGTGTGGTCCTCCAGCATGAGCTGCTGGTTGGCGAGAAATTGGTAATGAAGCGAATGAGCCGCCGCCCACTCGGGCAACACTGGGGGTAAAAATGCGTGGGGTTGCACGTTGCTCGATCGCTCGGCCTCAGACATGACGTACTCGACTCCTCTTCGGAGGCGCCAATCTAGCCCGATTGCGGCGGTTATGCCTGGACCAACTCTCCGAGTTGGCGTTGCGACCAGACGGCCTGGTGACTAGCGGCTTTCGGGATCGACCTCTAGGCGGTTGCGCCCACCGCCCTTGGCTACGTAAAGGGCCGCGTCAGCGCGAGAGAAGAGCGCTGTAGCGGTGTCGCCCTCACGACGTGTAGCGATCCCCAGCGAGATGGTCACGCCGGGTAGACGCTCCCCCGTGGCGTCTTCGATCACCGCAGCGGCTACGGCTCGCCGGACGCGCTCCGCAGCCACAACTGCGCCACTCAAATCGGTAGCAGGGAGTGCCACGACGAATTCCTCTCCCCCAAATCGTGCAGCAATATCGGTAGGCCTCAGGTTGGTGGTCAACGTGCGACCGACGGCCCGAAGGACGGCATCACCGGAGATATGACCATGATTGTCGTTGTACGACTTGAAACGATCGACGTCGATCACGATCAATGACAGCGGAGCTCCACTTCGTTCGGCGCGACTCAAAATCCGCTCGAGCCGCTCGTCCCACCAACGTCGATTGTACAGCCCCGTGAGCGCGTCGACGGTTGCGTCGCGTTCGAATTCCCGCTGCATGATCGTTGCGCGATACAGACTCGTGTTGTTCGCACGCATGCGTTGCGCCAGCAGATGGAGCAAATTGATGGCAAACTGATGTGACGCACCGACCAGTCGCCAAAATGTCTGATCATCGACCTCGAGCAGTCGAGAGCGCTCGATGGATGTAACGTGAGCTGAGGCGGGACTGCGATTGATCACGCTCATTTCACCCACGGTCTGTCCGACCTCGAGAAAGGCGATGGGGTCCGACGGCGGATCCTCGAGGTGAATTCCGAGCCTTCCCTCCAGGAGAAAGTACATGAATCGATTTGGTTGACCTTTAGTAAGCAAAACCTCGCCAGGGCCCATCCGGCGAGTGGTGCAGTGCTCGAGTACCCCGAATGCCGCGGTGTCTGCGACCCCCGCCAAGATCCCCAGATGGCGGAGCTGCTCTGGTACGACGAAGGATCTCGACTCGGGCACATCGCTCGGCATTCCACCGGATCAACGGCCCTCCAACTCAATCGATGACCCCCTCGTCCAAAGTGCACGGTTCTCAACCGAAAATGTCCGATGTAAGGTGTCCTGTGCACTTGGACGACAGCGAGCCAGGTCGATCCTACCTGAGCCGAATGGCGATGGTCTGGCCGGCACTGGACGACACGCGCACGCTGGCCTTTAGGTGATTTGGTCCAACTTTCTCAGCAATCAACGGCGCGTCGTTGGAAGAGCCCACACGAGCGGCTCCGCCACACAGTGGCGATTCTTTCCCGAAGCCTTGGCTACGTACAACGCACTGTCAGCGCGCTCGATGAGCGCTTCCGACATTGCCTGAAAATAGCTTGCCGGTATTGGACGATCGAACCCTTCTGCACCGAAGTCATGTGGTGGAAGCGTCGACAGGCCAAGGCTCCCCGACAGGACGCGCTCACCGCTCGGCAGGGTGACGGAGCGCTCGCGAAGCAACTCCAATAATCGCTCACCGACGCTGCACGCCCCCTCGGACTCGGTTTGCGGCAATACGACGGCGAATTCGTCGCCGCCGTATCGGCCAACGACGTCATTCTCCCTGGTGGCGACACGTAAGACCTTTCCTACGAGAGCCAAAGCTTGATCCCCCGCGAGGTGTCCGCCGACGTCGTTGATCTCTTTGAGCCCATCCATGTCGAGCATGATGAGCGATACGGACTGCCTCGCGCGAAAAGCCGTACGAATTTCGCGCCGCATCCAATTCTCGAAGAAGCGTCGGGCGTGCACTCCAGTAAGTGGATCGAGCGCTGCCATTTCGTAGAGCACCATGTTCTGAACGGCCACGGCAGCTTGATTGGCGTACACGAGCAATAACTCGGACACCTCGTCGCGAAGCTGCGGGTGTTCCAGCCAAAGCACCCCGAGCGTCAGCTCACCGACCCGCAAAGGCACGACGCTAGCGGTGTCCGAACGATGAATCGTACCCGAGCGCAGCACACCGGAAACGCGTTCGAGTTCGAGCTCGGTAAACGAATCCTTGGGGCCTCCCGTCGTTTGAAATCTTCCGAGCCGCGCCTGGACGACCAAGTACGCCTCTTCGGTGCGGGATTCACCGAGCACGAGTGCGGGCGCGGCCATCAACGCCGGCGCACCTGATTCTGGGAAAACGGCAAGAAGTGCAGATGTGGCGCCCACGACCTCAGCTGCTTGGCGCAACACGTCTTGGTACAAATCGGACAACGGCTGGATCCGATGTAGCCCGGGACTGGAATCGAGAATCCCTCTCAGTCCGCGACGACTGCGGGCCAGCCTACCAATTGCGTCCGCCGCTTTCAGTCCGGCGTCGGTCCACAAGAGTAGCTTCTCTGGCCCCTCGCTCTTATCGTAATAGCCCTGAATATCGAGACGCCTCAGCATCTCTCGTGGAGGATTCTCGTTTGCATACCCAGTCTGCAAGATGACTTGAGTGATACGATCGTGCTGCCGCAGCCGACTGACGACCTCTTCTCCAGTCATTCCAGGCATGAAGTAGTCGAGCAATACGAGATCGACGCTTTCCCTGCGGAGCAATTCGAGCGCCGACGGGCCATCGGAGGCAGTAACGATGCGATGTCCCTCGGATTCGAGGAGGATCTGCGTTGCATGAAGGTAGTCCAAATCGTCGTCCACCAATGCAATTACAAACCCTGTAGATTGAACCGCTCGATGCTTACGAGCCATTGTGTCCCCATCCCTCCCCCGCTGCTGGCGCCGTAGGGATAGACTTCGTTGACAAGACGGACGCTATCTCCGGAAAATGCATCGAGGATGACACGCAGCCGAAAGGTAACACGAAGCGACGCATTTCCGCGATCCGCGAATCTTGTGTAGGAGACACGTACCGCACTGACCGTGTGGTGAAAGCTACGCAAGTTCCTCGGACGAATGTGCCGGGGGCCGCTCCGTGGAACTCCAGGGGATTCTCGAGCGGCTCACTGCGACTGACTCTCCCCCGCCCCGCACGCTTCGAATGGTACAGGGCGTCGTCAGCCCGTCGAACCAGACGCTCCACCAGATCCTCGAAGAATTCGGCACTCAAGCCGCGACCAACACTGGCTGGACACGGGCCACAGCTCTGAAGGACTGCCGCTCCGATGCTGACACTGAGCGGACTCGATTGGCCAGCAACGAGGACCGTCTTGGCTGCCAGCAATTCGAGAATCCTCCGCGCAACCGCGGTCGCCCCATCCAAATCCGTGTTCGGCATGAGCATGGCGAACTCATCACCACCGAGCCGAGCAGCAAGATCGTGCTCACGTGTGGCCTCTCGAAGTACGCGACCGACGGTGCCAATGGCCGTATCCCCAACGCGATGTCCTCCCTGATCATTGATGGTTTTGAGACCATCCATGTCGATGAGCAAGACCCCGAGGGGCTGTCCGGTACGAATGGCTGCTCGCACTTCTCGACGTGTCCAGACGTCAAAGAATCGCCGCGCATGTACCCCGGTAAGGGGATCGAGCGCCGCCATTTCATAGTAATGGGCGTTCTGTATCGCCACGCTCGCTTGATGGGCCAAGACGTCGAAGAGTTCGAGATCCATTTCCGGTGGAGCATCGATCTTCATCGCTAAAAACCCGAGGATGTGGTCCCCCACGCTGAGCGGCAAGCTGATCCATGGGACCTCCACCTGCGTGGTCTTCGAATTCATACTGCGACGAACCGGCGACAATCCTCCTTGGGCAAGAACACGAGTCCAGTCACGCGCTTGTCGTAATGAGCCAGTGCCCGCTACGACACGTGCGCTCGCCCCAGTGACCTCTTCGACGAGAAGGTCGCCGTCCTCTCCGAGCGCATCTGGAAACAATGCCAATATCGCGCCCTGCGCTCGCCCGAGCGCGCTCGTCCGCTCGAGAATCTCGAGATGAAGAGCTGACTTTTCGGCTAGCTTGTGAAAATGCGTCGTAGCCACGAGTACCGCGTCGAGATCGCAACGGCTGCGATCCAACTGTCGCAGGGATCGCGCCGCTTTTGCAGCAACGTCCGTCCAAAGCAACAGCCGTTCGGGGCCCTCGCTCTTGTCGCATAGCCCTAAGATTCGACATTGCCTCAGAAATTGCCGCGACGGCTGCTCGTTCGAAGCGCCCGAGAGGATCACGATCTGTAACTGTGGTGCATTGGCGCGCAATTTCGACAATAGTAGCGGGCCATCTTCACCAAGTAGGTTCGATGCCACGAGCGCAACATCGGGACGGCTGCCTGCAATCGAGTCGAGTGCGCTCGCGACATCCGAGCCGCAAGAAACGACGTACCCTTCCGAACCCAGCAGTAAACGCGTTGCCTCGAGAAAGTCCTCGTCGTCGTCCAAGACAAGCACGGCCGTTCCGATTGGTTCGTGCTGACTGCTGGTCTCCGTCACGACACGGCTCCTCCGGTGACTTCTCCGCCACCATTTGAAGCAGTCAACCCGCGACCAATGTCTCGGGTCAAAGTCACGGTAAAAACGGCTCCGCCGCCCTGACGGCGACCGACCTCGACAGTTCCACCGAACTCCGCCGTAACGATATCGCGCACGATGGTCAACCCGAGGCCCGTGCCGTGACCGAATGGCTTCGTCGTGAAGAGAGGCTCCCAGATTTGCTCTCGAAGTTCGTCGGGAACGCCGGGGCCCGTATCTGCAACGCGCAAAACCAAATGGTCCTGATCGACTCGAAGTTCAATATCGATCGTGCCGCCACTGGGCACCATGGCATCGATGGAATTCGTGACGAGATTCGTGACGATTTGTCCGAAGCGCCCTGGAGTGCCTCGCAACTCGATGCTCTCGGCAGCCGGACGAAATTCGACGAGACAGTTGCCTTTCCGAAGCGAGTGCCCGAGCAAGAGCAGCGCCTCGCGAAGGATGGCAACGCTGTCGAAAACGACTCGTTCCTTCCTTCCGGTGTCTCGCGTCTGGTTCTTGATGCTACTAACGAAATCGGCCGCTCGAGCCGCGGCCGAACCGGCAAGTCGCAGGGCCTGCCGCATCTCGGCGGCAATCTCGAGGTGGTCTTCTCGCGTCACCTCTTCGTCCGAGACCGATGCCTCATACTCGGCAACGCGCTTGCCGAGCTCCGCAAGCGCAGCGCGCACGGCCGCAACGGGAGTGTTCATCTCGTGCGCAATGCTCGCGGTAAGACGGCCGATACTCGCCATCTTTTCCGTCGATAGCAACATTTCCCTGATTCTTCTTCAGCGCCGTATAGGCCAGCTCGAGCTCCTCGGCGCGACGTTCGAGTGCCTGCAATAGAGCCTCGCGCTCGCGATCCTTCTCGACGACCTCCTGTACGAGCAGCGCGCCCTTGAGAGCAGCACTCAGTTGGTCCCGCAGCGCTTCGTAGATGACACCTTGACGCGGTCCCATTTCGAGCACGACGAAGCCCAGCTGGTGCTCCTTGAAGAACAGCGGCTCCACGATGAAGGTCGTGCGTCGATGCGCGAGCGAGAGACCTTCGGGCACGAGACATTCCGCGGGAAAGACTCTTCCAACCCAACCCTCGTCGAGGTTCCGTCGACTGTCGTGAGCGAGAATGAGGCGGGCCTGGCGGACCGATTCGCTCTCACCCTCCTCGTACAAAGAGAGATAACAACTCTGTATCCCGAGCCGCGGTAGTTGCTCGGCCACTGCTGCAGCCAACGACACGACATCGAATGTCGTAATGACGCGTTCGTTGGTCTCGCTGAGGACACGAATCCAACGTTCTGCCTCGAGACGCTGCTGCGCCTGCACTCGTTCGACCACACTTGCAACGAGCAGACGCGCCTGCTGCCATAGCTCTTCGGCTCGCGCCTTGACGGAGGAGTCGACGAAGCAGGGTAGGATTTGACGCCGAAGTGCGGAGATTACGTCCTGCCAGACACTTCCATCGCTGCCTTTCTGGGTCACTTGACGCAAGCCCTCCTCCAGCGATGGAAGGAATCCAGCGTCAGCGCGACCGTTCAGATCCGCCAAAAACTCGTCGAGCAGTCGTACGTGCCAATCGATGGGGAGCGCACGTGAAAGGCCTCTCAAGGCCTGGCTCATATCGGCCAAGATGCGCTCCTTGCGGCGCGCCAAGGCCTCACCCCAAATCGGATTTGGCGGTCCGGCAGGTGCCGGGATCGAGAGTGTCGTCGTCTGCGAAAAGCAACCACACGAGCGACGAGCAACGAGCTCGGTGTGAAGCGTAACGTGTCCCTCGACGTGAACCCCTCGCAGCATTGCGCACGCGATGTTGGCTGCCTGCAAGCCCTGCTCGTAAAGCGGTTGCCGAACGGTCGTGAGTGGCGGAGATGCAAACCTTGCCTCGTCGATGTCATCGAACCCAACGACAGCGACGTCAGTGGGAACTCGATAGCCAGCGGCTTGCAAAGCGTCGATTGCGCCAAGCGCCATATAGTCGCTTGCCGCAACGATGGCCTCGAGACGCTGCCGACCCAACCCCAAGAGGTGCTGCACGGCGATCATGCCCGAAGTACGATGAAAGTCGCCTTCAGACACGAGCGTGGGGTCGAAAGCGATCCCGTGTAGTGCCAGCGTTTCGCGGTAAACACGGAAGCGGCGCGCAGCTTCTTCGTTTGCTTCCGGACCGCGAATGAACGCGATCCTTCTGTAGCCATGCTGCACGATGAGGTGCTCGATCGCATCGCGCATGCCGCGCGCGTTATCGACGAGTACGCTGGGAACGCCGGGGAGCGGCACGGCGATGCTCACGGTCGGGATGTCACCGAAGCGCTTGAGGTACCCACTTACACCTTCGGGGCCAACGTGATTGCCAAGGCTGCCCGCGATTACGATAAGTGCATCGATGGTCTGAGCCGTTGCCAATTCATAGGTTCGGTTGCGTTGAATCCCCAGACGATCCGGAGAATCAAGCCCGCCACCAGCAAAGCAAATGACGCTTGCGTCTTGTTGTTGTGCCGCATCCGCGACACCGCAAAGCACGGCAGACTGGTAGTCGTCTTCTAACCAGTCTACGAACAGCCCGAGTACCGGTCTACGTCCAACGGGCAGACTTGCGTGAGGAGGAACGGAGTGACTCAACAGGGGTGAACAACCGTACCAGAGATCGCGCGTGGAGGAAAAACCCCGCTACTTCAACGAGAAATGTGCTGGTAGAGGCACCTAGAAGCGCTCACCGAAAACCACATTACCCGACCGACTCGAGCCCAATGGAAACGTGCAACTGCCGCAAGCAGTTCTGCTCTAAGCATCGTTTTCCGTCAGGACGACCCGCGTTGCGACCGAACGTATTGCTCAGCGATCGAACTGCAATGGCGGTGGTTCGTCCTTCACGAGGTACTCGAATTGCTCGCGGAATTCCGTATTGGACAGACCGACGGTGCGCGAAAGCTTGGTCAGCTCGAGCTCGTCTTCGAAGTCGTCACGACGGAGACGGAGCATGTAGCGCCGCGCGATTCGGTAATGATCCGAACTGATGTCGACACGGCGAAGCCTGACATTGCCCGTCGCAGGATCGAAAAGCTCACTGAAGGCCACAGGTCGGAACTTTCCGTCTTCCATGGCAACGACCGCGTCGGTCCCTCCGTCGAGGAGGTATTTCGATGCGCAGTACCCAAGATCACGCGTGTACTCCATATCGAAGGGGATTGGATCGGTGCACCGTAATTCGTAGCCGATGTTCTTCGCCACGATCGTCGGTTCGATACCAAACGCAGCCACTCGCTCGGTGACCTCCGTGCGAAGAAGCTCGGCGAATCGGACCTCGGAAATTCGGCGATTGCTTTCGCGATCGAGAGTCGTTTCGCTGAAGCGTTCGCGATCACTCGGATCGATGCGCTCCATGACGCCTTCGGCGAGGATGGCCACGCCATCGCGTCGACCATAACTCCGTCGTTTGATGACAGCACCAGCCAGCACGTCTACCACCGTCTTTAGCGGTACCGTCGGGCTGCTGAATTCCTCGGGGATCACGGTCAGAGTCACACCTGCCGCTTTGCCGATTCCGAGGGCCAAATGTCCAGATTTGCGTCCCATCGTGATGATGAAATACCAGCGGGACGTCGTTGCCGCGTCTACCTGCAGATCCTTGACTATCCCCACCCCAACGTGACGCGCGGATTGAAATCCAAAGGTGGGGACACCATTCGGAAGATCGAGATCGTTGTCGATGGTCTTGGGAACGTGCACGAACTTGATGTGACCACCGCTGACTTCCGACAGCTGCATTGCCGCGAGAGCGGTCTCGTCACCACCGATCGTAATCAGCCCGGAGACGCCGAGACGCTCCAACGCGTCGACGGTTCGTTCGAGAGCTGCACGGTCTCGCGCTGGATTGGCGCGTGAGATTCCGATCGACGAGCCACCGCGAAAGTGAATGGCCGCAACGTTCTTGATCGTCAGATTCGTCACTCGCGACGCGTCTCCCTGCATGAGCCAGTGAAACCCGTCGTTGATTCCGATGACGTCGCACCCAGCCAGACAGGCGCGGATGGTAGCGGCGCCAATGACACTGTTGATCCCCGGAGCAGGTCCTCCTCCGGCCAGGATGGCGATGCGCTCGAGCTTAGACATCGTGCGCGCAGCCTAAGAATAAATTCGCAGTCATTTCAAGTACAAAGTGGCAAATCGGACTCAGAGCCGCCACTTCCTGGCGAGAATTTGAGGGGATTGGGTTGTCGGCGACCCGCGCTGACGGCGAAGGACGGACGGCAAATATGCGCTCGACAACAAACTCACCGAACGGTCCAGCCACTGGAGACGCAACTACGCCCTGTCGCCTGACCGCACGGCGAGCCACGAAGCACGCCGAATTCCAGCGACGCGCGCATCCGCCAAACACGGCAGAGCAACAACCCCGCGCGCAAGCCAGTCGCGCATGGCCCAATCGACGAACGAGCAGCTCACAAGGGTGCTTCTGCTCGTTCGCCATTCGGTTACTTCGGTTTAGCTCAGGACGAACATCACTGGAACGTGATTCCAGTGATGCAAAGGTCCGTTACCGTGATTGCAGCGGTCAGGCTGGAAGAGACTTGCACGGAAACTTTGTCGATGTTCGGTGCGTTTGCTGCGGTGAATTTGGTCTTGGGCGAGGCATTGAAGTAGTCCGTCGCAAAACTGGTCAAGGGGATCGCGGCGGCCGAAGTCATATATGCCCCATAGCTCGTTCCGTCGGGATCGCCCTTCTTGTGGATCTGCGCAACGAGTTTCACCCCGGTTGGAGCACCGGTCACCGCGATGGCGATCGAAGTGAACGCCTGCCCGAGACCACCTCCGGCGGGATCCGTCGCGTTGAGCCCCACGGACATGCCCCAGTTGTTGTCGTAGTCCTCGTCCGGATTCGCGGGGATTTCACCGGAGATACAGAGCGAGTCCGTCGTCGACCAGTTCGTCGAAGTCTTGCACGGAGAGAGCGCAGGAAATGGCCGCCTGTGCAGTTCCGCAAGTCGGTGACGAGACAGTGTCTAGCGAACCCATGGCCACAAAGCCGTAACCCAACATCGCTCCCACGCCCTTGCCCTTGGCAAAGGTGACCTCGGTGCCAGTACCGGTCTTCACGGTTCCAGCGGTAGTCGTGCTTGCCGTTCCACCCTTTGCAGTGGATCCGATGATGATTGGTGCGCCGCCCGTGCCTGCCCCCGCGGTGCCTTTGACGGTTGCGCCGCCCGTGGTTCCAACGGCGCCGCCCGCACCCACCACCGAACTGGCGCCGCCTAGCACTGCACCCGCTCCGCCCGTCGCCTTGGCTCCGCCTTGGGTATAGGGATTGGTTCCTTGAGGGGGTGTCGTCGTGGTGACCCCGACGCTTCCGCCAGTTCCTGTTCCGGGATTGGTTACGAAGGGATTATCAGTGGTTTCGTTGCAGCCGCTAAAGAAGGCGCACGCACAGAACAGTGCGCCAAACGATACGGGCGTCGAATGCACGCGTCGCGACATGGCTCGACCTTTCGCCTGGCTGTGGCTCGTCATTTCGAGGCAACCGGTTCACGCCAGGGAGTTCCCCGGAATGCCAAGTCTTAGCGACGGCAGTCCCCGTCGCGGAGGGAACCATAGCGCAAAGATCCTGGAAAAGTAAGGATTCCAGAAGTCCTTCCGCAATTCCCAACGGACGCGAATGCGCCAACGACGGATTGTTCCAACGCTGAGCCGATGGCTTGTACGCCATTGCCCTCAACTCTGCACGGAAGTGCTCAACCACGATAACGTAGGACAACCAAGGTCATGTCGTCCTGCTGACGATTCACGTAGTTTCGAACCACCGAAAGCAGATGCTCCTTCACCTCGTCGA
Source organism: Polyangiaceae bacterium (assembly GCA_049840955.1). Taxonomy (GTDB): domain Bacteria; phylum Myxococcota_A; class Polyangia; order Polyangiales; family Polyangiaceae; genus FEN-1139. The sequence goes on along the minus strand of JASGIX010000063.1, from coordinate 61,745 downwards.
CGGATCGGTCTCCGACCGCTTCGACTTCGCGACACAGGGCGTCGATTCCGAATGGGCGCTGCAGTTCGTTGGTCGCTCCCGTCACGCCATCCGTATAAAGGACGATCATGTCCCCGAGCTCGAGCCGGAGCTCGCCGTCCGTGATCCCAGAATCCATGTGACGCCCAGCCGCAATCCAGGCCCCGGAGGTCGAGATGAGCTCGATTTGTCGGGTTCGAGCCCGGTAGAGCACCACGTCCTCATGGGCGCCGGCAAAGAGGACGTGCCCGTCTCGACCAACACGAAGCAAGCAAAGGGTTGCATGTTCGTCCTGGCCGAGACGTTGTCTCACATTTTCGTACACGACAGAATTGAGCACTCGCAGGACCTGACTTGGAGACGCCCAAGGGTTCTCCGTCGTCAAAGCAGCAACGACACTCTGGATCATGAGCATGACCAGCCCGGTCCGAAGCCCGTGACCGGCGACGTCTCCGATCCCAACCCAGCACACGCCTTCCGCAGGGAGAATGTCGAAGTAGTCTCCGCCAACGTCTGCCGAAGGCAACATCACCGTGGCTACGTCCAATCCAGGCACGTGCACGTTGCGTGGGAGAATCGAAGTTTGGATCCGCTCAGCGATGTCCATTTCCTCTGCAACCGATCGCGCTCGGCCATTTCCCGGCGAGCCGTTTCATCGACCAATTGCCTCACGAGGAGCGCCGCCTTGAGCGCACTGCCAATTTGGTCTCGGAGGGTCTCGTAAACGACGCCGTCGCTTGGCCCCACCTCGAACAGGACGAACCCGAGCTGTTCGTGCTCGAAAAACAACGGCTCGACGATGAATGACTGTCGCACGTCGTCGTCCAGCACGTCCGGAGGAACGAGTTCGGTGGCTTTGAAGATCTCCCCTCGACGTTTCTCGACTCCTCGTCCCGACGTGTCATAGGCGAGCATCAAGCGGGCATTTTCGTGTGAACCTTCGAAGGTCGAGAGATATGCGCTTCGGATCCCGAGCCGCGGAAGCTGATCTTGGACGGTGTTCATGACCGATCCGACGTCGAGTGACGTAAAAAGTGCCTCACCCGATTTGCGGAGCGTACGAGCCCATTGCTCGGCCTGCAGTCGTTTCTTTGCCTGGGCTCTCTCCGCGGCCCCTCCGATCATTACGCGAGCTTCGTGCCACAACTCTTCCGCCTTTACGTGCGCCGCGCCTTTTCCAGTTAGCGCAGGCAGTGCATAACGTCGCAGAATCGTCACGACTGCTTGCCAAGCGTCGACGTTTCCACCGGTCTCGACGGCTTCGTTGACTGCACTTTCGAGTGCGTCGAGGAAGACGCCTTCCTCTCCCTGCTCCACTTCGGCGCGAAAGGCTTCGACGAGTCCAACACCCTTGCTCACGTCGACGTCGGGCGATGACGCCCAGATCGCCTGCGTGACGTCGGCAAGAATCCGCGCATGATGTTCCGCGAATACGCTTCCTATCGTCAACTCGTCGTCACCGCCACGGATTTCCGGGATCTGGCGATCGGGAAGCTCGTGCGGCATGCAGCCGCACGACTGACGACGAACCAATTCGGTCTGGAGAAGTACGTGGTCGGCGATCTTTTCCCCTTCGAGCTGAGCGAGCACGAGCTCCAAGGCTTGCTTTCCTTGGCGATCCAAAGGCTGACGAACGGTGGTCAATGGTGACGGCGCGAATCGCCCCTCTCGGATATCGTCGAACCCAACGACGGCGACGTCCTGGGGGATTCGGATCCCTCGCGAGAGCAATGCTTCACACGCGCCGAGAGCCATGAAGTCGTTGGCCGCCACGATAGCCTCGAAGGGAACGCGGCGTTCATCGAGCATGGCACGAATGGCCTCGGCCCCGGACGATGCTTGAAAGTTTCCGAGCGTCACCAGGTCCGGATTGAATGGCAGTCCGTGCTCCGCAAGGACGTCCCGATAGACGCGATAGCGTTCCTCGGCTTCTTCGTTGACACCGGGCCCTCGAAGGAACGCAATCCGACGATAGCCGTGGACCTCGATGAGATGCTTGATCGCCTGTCGCATGCCCGACGCGTTGTCGACGAGCACGCTCGGGATCCCCTCGAGGGCAACGCCGATACTGCACATGGGCATGGGACGAAAGCGCTCGCAGTACCGAGCCAACTTGCTCGGCCCCACGTAGTTGCTGAGAGTCCCCGACATCAGAACGAGTCCGTCCACCGCATCCGGACTTGCGAGCTCGTACAGGAAGTTTCTACGTGCCCCAAACCGATATGGCGACAGTAATACGCCACCCGTGAGGCAAAATAAGCTGACACCGTTCGCTTGAGCTTCGGCATCTACGCCCGCCAAAACCTTGTTCTGGTACTCGTCCTCGAGCCAATCCACGAGCAATCCGACACGCCGCCGACGTCGAGTCACGATTCGTCTCCCAGGACCTGTGTTCCTTCAACCTCTCGCGAAGGACTGCTTTGCTGCACCATCGTTCGGAAGCGCTCCCTGCGTGCCGTCTCGATTGAACTCCCTCCCAGAACCGTCTCGACGGAGCGCAAGGGAGCATATCAGGTCGCCGATTCGGCCGTCGCGCCGATTCAGTAAACTGCCCCGACCCGAGTGGAATGCGCAGGAAGGCAGGATGCACCGCAAGAAACGGTCTCGAGCCCTTGTTGTCGGTCCGGCGCAGCGACGACGAGATGCGAAGCTCCGGTGAGCCACTCAAGAAAACACGACCGCCGCGCGCGAACCCTCGGCACGAGCGGACAGCGCTATGGCACGACGAAAACTACACATGGCGAACCAGACCCACTAGACACCGATGATCGCCTTGGGTCGTGCGGCTTGCTCGATAACTACCACGTACACTCACGGCGTCGTAAAAGTGACGACAAGACTGAAGTCACCACAATTGAAAAAGGCATCTAAACCATCTGAGGTAATGGCAACCCCAGAAGGAGCCAGTCGATAGAGCATGTCCTGGTTGCCCGCAGCAAAATCGCTTTTGATGGAGCTATAGATGCTCAGCGATGGTTGAGAGACGAAGCTACTACATAACGTACCGAGTGCATCGTTTGGCACCGCGTTACGGATGGAATTGTCAAGAACCTGGTATCTGAACCGCTCAACAACTACCGAACCGCCCGAATAGAATCCCGTCGTTGCGCCGGTTTGATGCGCGTTTAGAACCGCCGATTCAAACACGGTCCCGCTCTTGAGGTCCCCCAGGGAGGCGAAGCTGTAGTGCAGGAAAATGTATACGGTTCCTTCACTTCCGATCCCGTCCCAACATCCAACAGACATGATTTCATTCCCGGTACAAAAGCCGAGACTGCCCCCAATAGCGAGTCCGTAGCTGTTCGCTGAAGCTACCGCTTCTGGTCGCATCGTCTGGGTGATTCGTCGCAAGGTCGTGAACGAAGACGAGTACGGCTCGCCCATAGGTGTCCCACCGATGTCCTTCGCGGCTGTGTTCAGCGTAATCGTGTACGTAAGCGGCGACGTCGAAGCGACTGACGCGCCTGTAGAGTACGACAGCCCGCTAGTTGGCGTAATTGTAAGGGTTGTATTGTCTTCCGACCAAACCTGCGCATAGGAATCGCTCTTGAGTGGCGGGATCGCAATGGCCCCAGTGACGGAAAGGGTGTCCATCGCTTCGCTAAACTTGATGACGATCTTCGAGTTCGTAGCGACGCCGTTGGTGCCATTCATTGGCGTTACCGAAACGACATAGGGCGCTCCGACAACAGCTGTTCCCCCCGTAGTCGATAGACTCCCTGCACCCGACGTGCCGCCCATGCTCCGTGTCCCGCCCGAGAAACTGGTCGTGTTTGCGGTGGTCGATGCACCGCCGCTCGTCGTGGAAACGCCGCCCGTCGTGGAAGTGCCATTTGTGCTCGACTTGCCACCAGTAGCTTCGCTGCCACCAGCGACACTTCCACCGTGTTCTGCGCCCCCGTTCCCAGCGCCTGCACTGTTGCGTTTGATCTCGTCCCACTTCTGCAACGAGCAACCGCTCGCGACGAGAAAAGTGACGACGACGCCCCATTGTCCCCCAACGTTCATAGGTTTGTGCTCCGCGCCGAAGTTACGACGAGTCGACAAAAAAGCAAGACTGCGGTTCGAATTTCAGACTGTCGGCAGCGCCGCGTGCGACAACAACAGCTTAGACCCCGATGCGATTGAGAAGTGCCGAAGGAAAGCACGGGAGTCCTTCATCGGATGGCGACGATGCAACGAGACAAGTCGTGGCTTCGTTTCTCACGCAAGCGCCGGTCGAATCCCCGCATTCGTGATGGCTACCGTCGACTCTCCGCTTAGGTAGTCTCGCCATCGGCAGGAGACAGTTGAAGGCGCCCGCGACGCTTTCCTTCTGCTCGCGTGTCGAGATAAAACGAAACGCTTTGCCCGCACGGGCTATCTATTGTGTTCGCTCGCGTGCCAGGCTGGATTGCTTGCGAACGCAGCTGCACACGTCAGAGAGCAGAACCAGTACTCGTTGGATCCGAAGCGAAGGCGCCCAGCCGCAGAACGTCGATCCACCGGCGCTCGGCACACCGGATCGAGTGGAGTTGCATTGTCGCCCACCATCAGGGCCAGACTGAATAGTTCGATGGATTTGCGAACGTTCTTCAAAGGAACGGGGCCAAGATCGACAACTGGAATGTCCTGAACACGCGCGGCTTCCGCAACCTGATCGGTAGCGATCACTTCGCCGGCATAGGCTTCGGCGGCAACACGAGCGGCTAGATTCACTGCGGCGCCGAAGACGTCACCCTCGCGCTGAACGGCTTCTCCAAAGTGCAAACCCGCACGTAGGGAGGGAAACTCGATCTGAGAACACGTCTTCATCAACAGACGTTCGATGAACTCGATTCCCGAGGTTGGCGTCGGTGACATGACGAAGACGGCGTCGCCAATCGTCTTGATGAGGCGATCACCTCGTCCCAATACGGAACGCGTTATGTCGGCAAATCTCGTCGCGACATCGGCTGCGTCATCGTCCCCGTGCGCTTCCGTAAGAGCAGTAAAACCCGCGAGGTCGACGAAGCAAAAGGTCGCCTGGACGCGATTCGGAGAGCTCAGGCTGTTGGTCTGGGACACGCGAGGTCCAAGGATACGCCATCCGGCTCTGCGCGGTCCAACGGACGTCAGCGAATGCAATGGAAGTATCATACTGGCGTACGCTGGCGTCATGCACCCCACGTGTACGACCTGAAAAAGCTAGCGAATTTACGGCACGAGACACGCGAGCCACTCATGGGTGCGGCCCTCCTGGCCAAGGCGCTCTACTCCAGCGGCAACGCGACGATGCGAAAGCAATCGATGGGCCCGGCAGCTCGGTGTAAGTCGCTGGGCACCATCCAGCCTTGAGAGCGAGGCGATTCAACCATGGTGAAGTGGGGGACCTAGAGCGCCAGCTGTTTTCCCGATAGGACCCGTCAAAGCGCCGACAAAATGCAGACGGAGCCCACATCCTCGAGGGAGCAGTGGACTCCGTCACGCAAAACTAACGCGCCGACTCCGACGTTACACTTCGCAGGTCACATTGACGGTGCTGCCAGCCTTTGCTGCAGGCACCTTGTTTCCGGCGACAGTCTTGCCGTCCACGGTGAGTTTCGGGTTGCCCCAGGATTTCCCGGTGTTCTTTACCTGGATGACGTAGGTTGCCCCACGCCACTTGCGAGTCACCGTAAATTCGCCGATTTCGGTGCCGATGCAGGGCGACACGATGAGACCGTCCCAATCGGCGCGCACACCGAGCATGTGCTGCGAGATTGCGACGTAGTTCCAAGCAGCCGTTCCCGTCAGCCAAGAGTTCTTGGCTTCACCAGGACGCCCCTTGGCGTCTTTACCAGCCACCATCTGCGAATACACGTACGGCTCGGTGCGGTGGAGATCGCTGATGTCTTCGATGTATGCAGGAGCGATGCGCTTGTAGTAGTCGAACGCCTTGTCGCCACGGCCGATCACGGTCTCCGCGATCATGATCCATGGATTGTTGTGGCAGAAGATGCCCGCGTTCTCCTTGTAACCTGGAGGATACGAGGAGATCTCGCCCAACTCGACGTAGTAACGCTGATACGCGGGATTCTGAAGCACGATGCCGTAGGGCGTCGCGAGACGCTCTTCGACTGCATCCAGAGCCTTCTTGGCCTCGCCGGTCTTGGCGCCGATGCCAGCCATGATGCAGTAGCCCTGAGGCTCGATGAAGATCTTGCCTTCTTCGCACTCGTTGCTGCCGACCTTCTTGCCGAAGAAGTCGTAAGCGCGAAGGAACCATTGCCCGTCCCAACCGTGGGAAAGAACGGTCTTCTCCATCTTCGCGACTTCCTCGAGAGCGCGTTTGGCCTCGTCCTTCTGCCCCTTCCAATCGCAAAGAGCAGCGTAGTCCGGGCCAATACCCACGAACATGCCAGCGATGAAGATCGACTCAGCCGTACGTCCCACTCGATTACCCGTCGTCTGGTATGGCTCGTCGGGAGTCTCGGAGAAGCAATTGAGGTTCAGGCAATCGTTCCAGTCGGCGCGACCAATGAGAGGCAGCCCGTGCGGACCGAGATTGTTGAGCACGTGATCGAAGGACCGCTTGAGGTGCTCCATCAACGTAGCCTTGTTGTTCTCGTCGTTATTGAACGGAACCATCTCGTCCAAAATCGCGTAGTCGCCCGACTCCTTGATGTATGCCGCGACGCCGAGAATCAGCCAAAGCGGATCATCGTTGAACCCGCTACCGATGTCATTGTTGCCGCGCTTGGTCAGCGGTTGATACTGGTGGTAAGCGCTGCCGTCGGGGAACTGCGTCGACGCGATGTCGATGATGCGCTCGCGAGCTCGCTCGGGGATCTGGTGCACGAACCCGAGTAGATCTTGGTTCGAATCCCGGAAGCCCATTCCACGCCCAATGCCAGTCTCGAAGTACGAAGCACTTCGGGACATGTTGAAGGTGATCATGCATTGGTATGGATTCCAGATGTTCACCATCCGGTTGAGCTTCTCGTCGGCACTCTTGACGACGTACTTGCTCAGGAGCTCCTCCCAATTGAGGCGAAGCTTCTTCATTGCGTCCGCGACCTGCTCGGTCGACGAGAACTGGGCAATGAGCTCTCTTGCGCGCTTCTTATTGATGACGCCAGGGCTCTCCCACTTCTCCTCGACTGGGTTCTCGATGTAACCGAGCACGAAAACGAAGGACTTGGACTCACCTGGAGCCAGCGTAACCTCGAGCCCATGCGACGCGATTGGAGCCCAACCGTGAGCAACGGTGTTCTTGGACTCGCCAGCCGCGACGACCTGAGGCTCGTGCATGCCGTTGTAGAGACCGAAGAAGCTCTCGCGATCGGTGTCGAAACCGGCAACCTTCGCGTTGACCGTGTAAAAGGCGTAGTGGTTGCGGCGCTCGCGATACTCCGTCTTGTGATAGATGGTGCTTCCGTCTACCTCGACCTCACCAGTGCTCCAATTGCGTTGGAAGTTGGTGAAGTCGTCCATCGCGTTCCACAAGCAAAACTCGACGAAGGAGAACAACTTCACCGTTCGCGGGGTCGTTCCTTCATTGCGAAGCGTGACTTGATGGACCTCAGCGTTGGTACCGAGTGGAACCAGGAAGAGAACCTCAGCGGATAGCCCACGTCGCTTGCCCGTGATCTTGGTATACCCGAGCCCATGACGGCATTCGAAGCTGTCGAGGTCACGCTTGACCGGACCGTATGTCGGAGTCCAGAAGTCCCCGTCCTGCTCACGAATGTAGAAATAGCGACCGCCCGCGTCGGTCGGTGCGTTGTGATAGCGATATCGGGTAATGCGTCGCAGCCGCGCATCCCGGTAGAAGCAGTACCCGCCACCTTGCTGCGAAATCAGTGAGAAGAACTGCTCGCTACCAAGGTAGTTGATCCAAGGGTACGGCGTTTGCGCCGAAGTAATTACGTATTCCTTGTTGTCGTCGTCGAAGTGACCGAAACGCATCGTTCTTCATCTCCGGCCAGGGGCGGCACTAATCGTTCGCGAAGCCCAGAAACCGATGAAAGGTGTTCAACCATTCGAGTTTCTGGGCTTCGATGAAAGCCCGCTAGGGCTTGCGCCGGACCATAGCCCGGCGCGAGGTTTCTGTCAGCACTTCTAGCGCTTCTTTTTTGCCGGCGGCTTGGCTGCTGGCTTGGCAGGCGCCTTCGCGCCTCCCTTGGCTGCGGCCGGAGCCGTCTTCGCACTGCCAGCGGACTTCGCTGGCGCCGCAGGCCCAGTGAGCTTGCGACCGCGTTCATCGAGGAATGCAGCCACCCATGCGAGCGGAGCATTCCAGTTGATCGTGATCTCGTTGGCGCTCCAAGCTTCAATGTGGTCAACGAAGCACTTCTGAGGAACGCATCCCTTCAAACCTGCCGCCTGGACGTACGGATCCTGCAGTCCCGAGTTGGGACCACCGGACAGACAACCGGGAGGTGCGGTGGGAAAACGCTTGTCGACTTGATTCGACCAGAAGCGATGGTGCGGCCACTGTAGCGGTTTCTGACCGTAGCCAGTGACGTAGCACTGCCCCAACGGATTTCGCCCGAGCAAGTAGCCCATGGCGTCGATGGTTCCGTCGAAGTACTTCTTTTGTCCGGTGAAGTCGTTTGCCAATGCCATGACGAGGGCATTGTTCACGACGAATGAGTTGGAGCCCCAAGGATACTTCCCGTCAGGTTCTCCCTTGAATGGGACGCTATAGCCCGTCCCGGAAAGAACCTTCAGGTACTCGTCAGCACCGTCCGCAATCTGCATGCGCATTTGGTTCAATGTCGCTGCATCGGCGCCACGAGGAACGACTGCCATGGAAATCTTGCCGAGGGTGTCGGTCTCGCCCCAGGTCATCGAGGACTGTGCGTTACCCGCCGTCATGCGTAGCTTGCCATGGTGCGGCGACGAGAGGACATAGCTCTTGTACTCGTCCTTCTGAGTCGTGATCCACAGCTCTGCGGCCGCCCAATAGAAATCGTCCGTCACGTCCTTGTCGTCGTAGGGACCACCACCATTCGTGTCCGCTGCGAGTGCGTAGACGGCGGGGTTAGCCTTTGCGGCTGCCCATGCTTTCTCCGCTGCAGCGAGACAGCGCGACGCAAACGCATCGTCCACGCCCTTGTAGACGCGACCGCATTGTGCGCCATTGGCCGCAAGATTCAGCGTGGCCGCCGTGCTCGGTGGGCGCAAGAATCGTTGCATCTTCTTCTCGGCCTCGTGAGGGGCGATTCCGAGCGCCGTCCAGCTCACGTCATGGATCTTGTGATGCACCATACCCGCCTTCGGCTTTCCGTCTGGCACTTGCATGCGCATCATCCAGTCGAGCTCCCACTTGATCTCGTCGAGTAGGTCCGGCTGACGATTCTTGTTCTCGGGAATGGCCAATTTGCCGTCGCCGAAATCCGCGACCGTCGATCCGAGGAATTTCTGTTCGCTCCCAAAGGTTGAGCAACGTCCAAACGGCAATACCGCCGTTGACGACGTACTTGCCGTGATCGCCTGCGTCGTACCAGCCACCAGTGACGTCCAACTTGTAGTCACATGGAGCATCTGGAGCGCACGCTACGGCCTTGTCACTCGTAAGATGACCTGCAGGACGAACCCATTTCTCCTCGCCTGCGTAAGGCATCTTGATGTCGATGCCGCTGCGGTTGTGATAGAAGTAGTGAAGAGCGTCGAACTTCAGCTGGTTATAGAGGTCGTTCTCGATATCGAACGGATAGCTCGTGTCGTTGCCGACGCGTATGCTGTAACCCTTGCCGGGACGCATGACGTTCGAGAAGTCGATGACATGCACGGATTCTCCCGCTGCCGGGTCATTACCGAATGGGAACGTCTCTCCGGTGGAAGCCACTTGACCGCCTCCATCGAGCAACTCCCACTTCATCGGGGTGGATGATGCGTTCGGATAGGCCGCAAGCTTGCTCCCGTGCGGAAAGTATCCCACCTGATTGACGGCAACCTTGGGGATCTCGGCCGCCTTTTCCTTGGCCTTGGGCGTAAAGAGCGGATCGGACAACACCACGTCGTCGATACAAACGACGAATGGCTCCTTCGCTAGGGCCACTGAACCGCCGTAATGGAACGTAAATTCGGCTGTCGGATTGTTGTCCTTCGTCATGGTGAAGGAGTCGGTCACGGTGATGGGCTCAGGCCCGATATTGAGGACCTTGACCCAATACTCCGAATAGGGCGGCCCAATCATGCCAACCTTGACCGATGCGCGCGTCTTCTGATCGGCCCAGATCTTGAAGGACACCGTGTAGGTATGGCCCTTCTCGATGGTCATTTCGCGATGGCGCACTTGTGAGTCCCACTTGGCGGAACCCTTGTTTTCGACGTGCAAACAGTACGCCCCGTTCTCCACGGCAGCGAATCCCTTCGCAGGTGGGGAGAAAGAGAGCGTCCACGGCAGACTCGTGCCGTCGTTGAAGTCGGTTTGACCGAGCAGCGTGTGGCTACGGTCGCCACCGCCCGTCGCTGAATCGGATTGGCCGGAAGAAGCGCCACGACCACGACTACGTTTCTTCGAAACACAACCCGTCGATGCGACGGCTACGGTGATTGCTGCGAGAAGCAACCAGCGACTACGGTGTGTGAACGAGGGTTTCATCATCGATACCTATGAATTGACTGTGCGGGTAAGTAGGAAGACCGTCGACGCCGCGCGAGCCATACGTGACCGGTAGGCCCGCGCAGAGTCATGTTCATTCGAAAATACGCGCTGGCACTAGTTCTTGGGGAATAGCCAACCGAAGGTCGCGTAGGCGAGCGCGATGTGAGACTGAGCCCAGAAGCGATGGAAGCGGAACTCCGGCGCCTTACCGCCCTTCATTGCAGCTTCGATCTTCGGGAAGTCCGGATCCTGCTTGTACTTCGAACGAATGCTGAGGAACGTCGACTTGCTGTCGATCGGATCTCCGTTGGGCATCTTGCCTTGCCAGCCCGCGGGAATGAAGATCTTGTCCTGGAAGCGCTTGAAGTCGCCTCGACGCTCCAGACTGCTGATCCCCTTGGCATCGCGGTACTTCGTCCACATGCGATCGAGCAACTCACGACAGAGCACTTTGGCGTCCTTGTCGTTCTTCTTGGCCGCATAGAACGCAAGGGTGTGAACGAGACCCGCCGTCGTCCCAACGTCGTCGGTGTGGCTCATCACTTGGACGTGCAGCGTGTTGTTGTAGTTCTTGTCCTTCGGATCCCAGTTCTGGGCGCCCTCGTTCCAATCGAGCTGAGGAACGCCAGTCCACTTCAGCGTCGACGGGATTTGCCAGGTGCCATCGGGCAGAAGCTTCGAATTCTTCTTCACCCAATCCACCCAGCGATCGAGCATGACCTCTGCTTTGACGTCCCCGGAGGCGTAGTAATATTCCGCGACACGCTGGACGGACCAAACTTGGAAGCCGAACCACTCGTTCGAAGGAGGATCGGAGAAGACCGGGGCCTCGTTGTAGGCCATGCCGTAGAAGGTTTTCGATCCCGCCGGGAATTTGTCGTAGCGACCATTCCAGCTGTTCGTCGCACCGCCCGCGAAACCACCTTCGGAGGACTGCGCCCAACGGTAGAACTCGAGCTGGCGCGTCAGACTCGTCGCCCAGTCGCGTTGCCCATTCGGTGAACGCGGACGAAGCGATGGCTCCTGAGACAACGCATACGCTGCCATCGGATTCTGATACCCCGTGTGGTTGTGACTGGAGCCGATGCGCCATGACCAAACCCCACCGCCTGGAATCGCGCCACCCCAAGCGAAGAACCACGAAAGCAAGTAGTGCGCGGAATCGTACCCCGTTCCGGCAGGGCAGCCCTTGTCCTGGCAGCCAAGCTTCTTGAAGTATTTATCGAAGAGCGAGTAACGAATGTAGTCGCCCATCATGGCAGCCTTCGGGAGGATGGCTTCGACCTGTGCGTTGCCGCCCTGTTCGTCCGCCCACTTCTTCGCCCAGTACATGGCCTGAACGGCGCGAGCATCGGCGTCCGGAGCGTTCGAGTACTTCCACTGCTTGGCGGGCTTGGCGTCCTTCACGAACAGATCGAGGTAGCCGAAATTTCCCGCCGAAGGAGAAGTCGTCCCAACAGGGTTGTGGCACGGTCTCCCAGACGGACTCCTGGGGTCCGCGCTGGAACGTGTTGAAGTACGCGACGCGGCTCTTGCCGTCACCACGCTTTCCAAACCCATACCAGTTATCGACGTCGAGCAGCCAATGCATGGCGTAAACGTCGGAGGTACCGTAGGTGTCCTTCAGTTCCTTGCCGATCGGATCGACGCCCGAGGTCACCGTGCCCTCGAGAGGAACGGGGTATTGCTCCGGTAGATCCATCTCGGCTGCGTAGGTGGCCGTCTTCGTTGGACTGTACGCGTGATTCGTGGGCTGCTCGAGATGGTTCGGAATGATGTAGTACTCGAGATTCTTCCACGCTCGATCGAGATGCGACCAATCGTTGGTCACCTTGCCGTACATCGCCTCGAGCCAAATGTAATAGCTGTACGCCTCGGAAGTCGTCGTGTGGCCGTAATCCGGGGCCTCGACGATCAGCGTTTCGACGGAATGGTAAGGCACGCCTTCGGGACTGAAGTAGCCATTGGCCATGTTGTGAATGTCGGTCCAGAGCGCCAGGAACCGATCGGTATTCACGTTGCCCGTTTTCGTGATAGGCGGAACCGGCGCAGCTGGCGGCGGCGGTGGTGGCGACGGCATCAGAGCGTTCGCCGACGCTTGTTGCTGCTGTTGCCCGACGGGGCTCGACGCCGCAGATGCATTTTGCCCACTGCTCCGTGAGCGCGTCTTTGGAACACAAGCCGTAGCGAAAACACTACTCGCCACGAGCGCCACGACGCAGGATGCAGAGGTGGACCGAAGAAGAGAACGGGTTGTTTTCATTGGACTACACTGATTTCCGTCGGCACATCGTGTGGAACGCGCTGCGCCGCACCGAGGCAAAGGACCAAATGCCGGAAGACGTTACACATGACGGGGCCCCGCTCGTGCAACATGGTTGCATTCGAGCGAGGCCTCCTAACGAGATCGATTACTTCGCTGCTGCGGGCTGAGCGGCCTCACCGCCACCACCACCACAGCCGGTGAATCCGAGATCATCCACCCACACGTCGTAGGACTGACCCTTGTCGTTCACCTGGAACTGAATACCGAAGAGCTGCGCTGCATCGATTCCACTCGGATGTGGAGAGCCCCAGCCACGCTCCTGCTTCATCTTGTCGAAAAGGAGCACGTACTTCGTCCACTCTTCGGTCAGTTTGAGTTCCATGCCGAAGTCGTTGAAGCACGCCGAGCAGATCCCACCATCCGGATCCGTTCCTCCGTCGGGCATCTTGAATCGAACCTTGGGCGTCGTGTTTGCTCCACGCTTTGCCCAGAACGAGATGCCGCCGTACTTGGACGCATCGTAGGGCCCCTTGGGATCGGATAGATTGCATCCCATACCCGCGTAGACGATGTTCGCCTTGCCGATGGATCCAGACATGCGAGCGGCGTAGGCGGAACCGTTCACGCCACCTTGGCTAAACGCGAAGATGCCACCCGTGTCGCCAGCGGCGGGTTCGATGGTCGATCCCTCCTTGTCGACGTAGGTGTACCAGTAGCCGCTGCGTCCATCCTGAACCATCACCTGGTTGTTGTTGTCCTCACCGTCATCGATCATCGCCGATGCGGGACAGGGGCTTCCTTCGAGCGTTTGCTCGATCGCCGGATCGGTCGGCGCAGGACCGCAGGCGACGGCTCCCAACGCCGCAACTGCGAACAGTGATGACAACCACTTTGCATTCAGGTTCATGGCATCCTTTCTCGCTTCGATTCGCATGGCGCTTTCTCGCGCCCTCATTGGGGCGTGCGCTGGCTCGCGCTGCCCGACGGTGACTCGTTCCTTCGGATTCGCCGGGATACTAGCCGAAGCCCGACGAATCCGCTCAAAATCTCGTTCGACGACGCAGCGCTTTGTTCGATGACTTCGCGCAAAGCTTGCGTCCTCGAGCGGAGGATAGAATTGATGGCTCAGCCACAAATGGAAAGAGCTGGCATCACCGATCACAGGCAATGCCTTTCGATCGGGAGCCAGCTCAACACCGCTGCAACTTTCCAATTTAGTTACAGTTTTCGGCCAAGTTCACTTATAGAACCCGGCCAGCGCGTACGCGAGAGCGGTATTCCAGTTGATAGCAATCTCGTTGACGTAATAGTCGCCCTCATCGTCCTTCCAGGCGAGACCTGGGGGTTTACCCGCGGCATCGGGATCCTGTGGGTTGGGGCCGCCAACGAGCAGCCCGGGCCACGCTTGTCTAATCCCATCACCCTGAGATGGACGATGGTGGGGCGAATTGGCGGGCAAATAGCCAACACCAGTCAACATCGAGCGCCCGAAGGGATTGCGACCGAGAAGATGATCGACTTGTAAAGCAGCTGCATCGAGATACTTCTCGTCGGGCGCGATTTGATTGGCAACGAAGAGGTTGAGGGTCGAACGGGCAAGAACTCCGTTGACCCCCCAGTAATACATCGTTCCAATACCACGACCGTATGCGTGAGAATCGGCGCCAGTGACCAAAGAATCCGCCGATGCGACCACCGAGGCGCGCGCTGACGCGAGCTTCTCCGCGTTACGACCATCGTTCGAAGCCTGAACGTAGGTGAACAGGCCCAGATTTTCGACGTTGCCCCAATCGAAGTTCATCTTCGCGGTGGACGGCAACAGCTCCTCGACTTTCGTCAGGAGCGCGGCGTCCCCAGTCGTCCGCCAGAGCTCAGCCAACGCCCAGAATCGCTCGCCAACGTCCTGAGCTCGCTTATAAGCCGCGTGGGTGAATCCATCGAACGACGGAGATAGAACCGAAGGAGTGGCGTCGAGGAACGCCTGCCCTGCTTTGGCAGCCGCGAGGCACTTGTCTGCGTACTCTGCATCGACCGCTCGAAAGACGCGAGCCGCCATGGCCGCGACGGCGACCAGGTCCGCCGTTGCGGCGGTCCCAACCCCGGTGAAGTAGCGAGGTGCGGTGTCCGTCTCGGGCAGAACGTTTCCGGGGAATGCCCGTGGCCCAAGCATGTGAATGGCGCTTCCGTCGGAGAGCTGCATTTCGAGCAGCTGGTCCATCTGATACTTCGCCTCGGCGAGCCAAGGAGACAGCGTGCCGTCGTAGTCGGGAATGTGCTTCACTCCACCGAGGCGCTCGCCGAAGTCTTCCCAAGCCTTCAAGAGAAACGCGAGAGCGAAAGACGCGTTGACGGTGTATTTGCCGTAGTCACCCGCATCGTGCCACCCGCCAGTGCCGTCGCGCTTCTCGCCTCCAGACCAGAGTCCACCTTCGAACGTTCCATTGATGATGCCGTCATCCTTGTGACAGGCCTCGTGCTTGAAGGTCGTGCCTTGATGCGAAAACTCCACCTTCGTACCGCAACGAAGCCCGTAGAGGCCGAGCATCGTAACGCGTAGCGTGTCGTTCCAAACCTCTTGACCGATTTCAAACGGAGGAGAGTCTTCGTGCCCCTCGACGCGCAATACGTATTTGCCTTCGGTACTGAACTCCGAAAAATCGGCTAGCTGCGTCGTGTCCCCCGTGTCGGCATTGGTGGTGCTCTCGCCCAAGTCTCCTTCGAATGCGACCTCGTCGCTTTCTGGGTCCACCAACTGGAACTTGGTGGCACTGCCAGCGGGCACCGTCGCTATCTTCTTCCGGTCCACGAGATACCCCACGGTGTCGAACTTGATTTCCGAGGGTGACATGCACTTGTTGTTCACCAGTACCTCGGTCCGATCGCAAGACGAGGGCGTTGGAAGGTTCGTCTTCGGGTCCGTGTCGTCCTTCACGGTTTGGCCGGGGTCACAGGCGGCCAATGCGCACAAGAAGGCAAAACCGACGACGATGGAACACTTGCGTGACATGGTGGAATCCTCCGAGCCTTACGGTCTAGGGCTTGGATGTTCTGACAGGGGTCGAGGCGGACGCTAGCCATTGGTATTGCTTTTCACCATAACCGTACCGTCATATCGAAGAGCCTTGTCGTCCATCGAAATACGATGTGTGTGTCGTCGTCGCCATGGAGCGGTGGACGAATCGTGCTGGGGACGCCTCGCGAAAGTCTCCGCCTATACCGCAACGCGAGGGCGTCTCCAACGAACGTCGCGACTCGTCGCAGGCTCGATTCGACCGAGCCATACCGGAACTCGAGGCGAGCGACCTGACCCAGATTCATCGCACCCAACGCGCCGAATCACCGAGATCGTAACTGCATCCAAATGACGAAGAGCCGCGATTTGACTCGCGGCTCCTCCATTCAACACTTCGATGAAACCGAAGTGATTACCACCACATCGTCGCTTCGAGAGAGATGACGTTCACGTCCGGTCGAAGATGCGGGCCAGTGTAGGGCATGCCGCGAAGCTTGGGATCCAAACCTTCCGTCATGGAACCCCACCCGTCCGGTGCAACCGTCGAAGGCGGTGGCTGAACGCAATTGGCCTCGGCTTGGGTGGCGTTGGCAAAGGTGTAGTCAGTGCCCGGAACGGCCGGGAACTGCTGCCCTGGCGGGGTCCAGTCGTCCGCCTCGGTGGGTTGCGTTCGCCCTGCGGTATCCTGGATGTCCGCAGGCGTGCCGCTCGCACACTCGCGCTGCTTGTAGATGTAGCGCGAGTACTGCAGCGCAATCTGCTCGTGAGTGACGAGCTGCGAACGGAACACGATGCGCGGTGACAGAATCATGAAATTCTGCTCCGGAATACGCGAGTTCGGCGCCAGATAGTCGAATCGCGTGGCGAACGCGAGGACGGGCGTTGCATCGAAGAACAGATCCGTACCGACCTTCAACTTCGTGATGCCATCGTTGATCTTGTCGTCGCTCCCCACCTTGTTGAACATGGTGTAGAGCTTCCACGTGAGATCCTGTCCGTCACCAAAGGGCGACTGACCGAGGAGGTCGCTGATCTTGGCCTCGTATTGTGCGCCAACGGTGAGAACATTTCCGTTACCCCTGCTGCAACCATTGGGGTTGATGTTCCAACGGCAGGCCTCGCTGTCGAGGTAGTTGCTGGTAACGCCCATGTTGTAGTCGCCACCACCGTAGCTGTGAATCACCTCGACGGCAGGACCAACCGTCATGGCGTCCTTCAGATTGATGTAAGACGCACCCAAGTAGAGGTAACCGAAGACATCCGGCATGTCGAAGCGAGCTTCGGCACCGAAGATGGTCATCTTGCCGTCGGGCTGTGTCGTCGAGAGGTATCCGAGCTTCTGATTGTTCGCGATGACCCACGGAGGCTGATACCCGGTGAATCGCGCTTCCTCTTGCGTCCAAGAATGCAAGAAGTGCAATCCGACGAAGATGCTCTGATCCCACAACATGTCGGCATGCGCATGATGCAGCATCGTGAAGCGACTCGTATTGTACACGCTGGCGTCAGGGCGCTTGGTTCCGATGCCGTGCTCGAAGCCGAGAGTCATCGGTTGATCGGCCATGTCGATTTCGACGCGCACCGTCTCGCCCATGGCGTGAGTACGACCAAAGAGATAGGTGTCGTACTCACCGGCATCGTAACGGCCCATCTGGCCGTAGCGATTCCAGAAGCTACCTGCCTTCACCTTGAGGCGGATGTTCTCCCAAGGCATGTAGGGGGTCACTTCGAGCCAACCCTGACCGATGCCGAACTGAGTGTTGTTCTGGTAGGACGAAGCGTCCGTGAAGTTGTAGCCAGAGACGGAAAGGACGCCCTTCGCCCAGGTGTTTCCGTAGCTGAAGAACATTTCCGCCCAGTCGCGCCGGGCATGGTTGGTATGCTGCCAGCTTAGGTACTGGTCATCGGGGACGAGCGGGGCATGCAACGTCGTTCCAGATTGATTGGGACCTGGATTGTCACGCGTGCCGATACCGAAACGCATCGGGGCGCGGAAGTAACCGTTGTAGCCGAAGCGCCAAGTGTCATCCGAGTCAGAAACAGGACCACCGACGGAACCGACGGCTCTCGTCGCTGCTGCCTTCTCTTCTTTCTTGGCCGCATTCGCGTCCGCGTTGGCGTCTGCGTTCGCGGTGGCACCGAGCGAAAGATTTGCCTGTGCACCGACGTTGGCGTTGGCGTTGGCGTCGGCGGCAGGTGCGGCAGGTGCGGCAGGTGCGGGCGCAGCAGGCGCGGGCGCAGCTGCGGGCTGCTCGTCGAGTTTGACGTCTTCGGGCTGGACGTCCTGAGCGAATGATGGCAGCGCGACCATCAGAGTGAACAGAAAAAGCGGTGCACGAAGTCTACGCATCGGTGTATCCCTGGTTGGGCGTAGTGAATACGGGTTGAACTGAGACCAACCGGCAGCCCTCGGCAGACGGTGGATCGGGAGCTTCAATACCAGGCTCCGAGGAAGAGCGAAAGCCCTTTGCGATGGAAATCGGCGGCGTTTATCGGGGTTTTCCGAAGTCCGTGCAGGCTTTACCTTTCCAGCTCAGCAGCGTACGCAATTTCTCCGGATGCGTACCGCGGTGACGCTGCCTTAACTGCTTATATATGGGGATTCACTTGGCCCCACGGCCGCCAGTGCGTAATTTCTTTCGCTTGCTGCCAGTGAAACTAAGTGGTGCTCCGCCATTCGATTGCTGATAGCGAAGCGACGGAGGTCGCGTGAGCCTTACCCAATTCGGAGAACAGTTGGAACTCCGCTCGGAAGTCGAGATCGCCCGAGCACCCCAGCACGTCTGGGACGTTTTGGTGGACCTCACCCAGTACGCTCGATGGAATCCCTTTATCGTCCGAGCCAGCGGGCAGCTCGCGATTGGAGCAACGCTCCGCTTGATTTCGAGCCCGCCAGGTGGCCGCGAGGTCAAGCTGACGCGGGAGGTGCAAGCACTGGATGAAGCGAAGGAGCTGGTCTGGAGCGGCGGCTACGGGTGGGGCTTGCTGCTTCGTAGTCGGCAGCGATTTCAACTGATGCCCATTGCGGACGGCGCGCGTACGCGGCTCCTCGTCGCCGAAGATCTGAAAGGTCCGGGCGTCACGGGAACCAATCCCTTGGCGCTCAACGTTGCCCGAGGTACGGCGTTGATGAATCAGGCCTTGAAGCGCGAGTGCGAACGAAGCGAGCCTTCGCAATGATGACTTCGGATGGTCGCTAGAAGGCGGGAGACTTTCGCGCTTGGGTCTTCGTTAAGGCCTCTCGGATGATCTTCTGGTTGTCGTCTCGCAGGCAAGGGTGGCAGTCGTCGTTCTTCTTCTCGCCACATCCAGTTTTCTTCGTGAGCGGCACGATATGACGCACCAGCCTCTTGTCCCCCACCTGGATTGCCTTCTCCAAGACTGCTTTCCGCTGCTCGCAAGTCGCCGCGTCCTTCAGCTCGAGCACCAGACTCAGTGCCGGTGACGCTTTGCTTCGCACTTCCTTGCTGGCCAAGAATTGTCCCGCAAGCATCGCCATTTCCGGAGACGTGGTCTTCAGCGTCTGCAACTCGTAGAGTAGATCGCATCCTTTCTCGTCCGTGATTGCCGCAGCAATGCCGATCGCACCTCGCGCCGTGTCGCCGTCTTGGGCGAAGAGCATGAGCTTTTTGAGCTCTTCGGGTCCAATCCCCGCCGAGAGCGTTTCACGCAAGTGTTCGAGCGCCATTTGCTTTTCCGCGGCTCGCCCTTTCGACAGCGCAATGGCTTGAGCGACCGTGCGCTGCTCGGCTGCAATTGCGGAGAGCTCGTCCATGGCTTGACGCTCTCCTTGCGCAGCGAGCGTCAGCTTGTCCGGTGGCGGGGCCACCTGCGCGCTCGCCACGGCGCGCGCGGAGCTCACAGCAGGCACTTGCGCGGCTTGGCCGCCGCGGGCAAGCAAACTGATCGACAAGCCCAAGCCCAGGCAACCCAATCCAATCACGACCGTAACCCAAATGGGAGAGCCCGAGGGCGGCACCGGCGGGAGGTTCGACGGAGACACGGGTGCGGGAACGGACGGTAAAGCAGTCATGGCTTCCTCGCGACGAATCGATGATCGAGCGACTCGTTCGAAGAACCTAGCTCGGTCTGCCTCCCAAGTTCAATCGGTTCCAGTGCCGAGCGCCCACGGGCGAGAGACCGGTTTCGAACCAGCGAAGGACAAAGAGTGCCCCATCGTCGCAGGGATGGCGGCAAACCAGCCGCCCGACACGCCGTTCTTCTCCTCTCGCCCCATCTGCCCAGAGCTCGACGCGGACCAACGAGCACCCGGCCACGCCGAGTGGAGAAACCCATCTCGAGTGCAGCGCGAAATGACGCACCTTGTGTGCAGATCAACCGGGCGGAATCGAAGCGTGGAAGGCGTTTGCCAGTCGCAATTTCCCTGCCGCACCGGCTTGGACTGCGGTTTCGCTTCCTAGCCGAACGACGAACTCAGCAGTCTCACACGTCGACCGGCGAATACGAGCAGTCCCACCCTGCGTGGCGTGAGTGATACGACCATGATACGCAACACGCGAATGAATGGTTCGCCGCTTTGGCTGGACTGGGCAGTGTTTGCCACAGTCCTCGCCGTCACGATGCTCGCCGATCGGCTCATTTTCGCGCGTGGTTCCAAAGACCCAGGATTGCGCGATGCCACCTATCGAAGTGTCCTCTGGCTCAGTGTCGGCGTCGGCTTCAGCGCGTGGGAGTACCTCAGTCGCGGCATCGGCGCGAGCCTAACGTACCTGACCGCGTATCTCGTCGAGAAGTCGCTTTCGGTCGACAATCTCTTCGTATTTCTGGTTATTTTCCGCCATTTCGGACTGAACGCGAAGCAGCAATCTCGGGTCCTCTTTTGGGGAGTCTTCGGTGCCGTCGTCCTCCGAGCAATCTTCATCGTTGCTGGAACAGCACTCCTGCAGCGCTTCCACTGGGCTTTCTACGTCTTCGGTGCCTTCCTCGTATTTTCGGGACTCCGATTGTTGCGAGGTGGTGAGAAGTCGGTCGATCCAGAGAAGAGCCTCGCCCTCACCCTTGCCCGCAGATACCTGCGAACGACGTCGAACTACGTCGAATCGAGGTTCCTGGTCATCAAGGATGGCAGATATCTCGTAACCCCGCTCTTTCTCGTGTTGCTGGTCGTAGAGATGTCGGACGTGGTTTTTGCAGTCGATTCGGTTCCGGCCGTGCTGGGGATTTCGAGTGATATTTACGTCGTTTACACATCGAACATCATGGCCATTCTCGGATTGCGTGCGTTGTATTTCCTCCTTTCCGGAATGATGGGCCGGTTCCACAAGCTCGATTGGGCACTCGCGGCCGTCCTCGTCTTCGTTGGAGCAAAGATGCTCAGCCACGACTTCATACGAATCCCGAATTGGGCTAGTCTCGCCACCATCGGGGCTCTACTAGGCCTCGGAATTACGGCTTCGCTGCTACTCCCTCCCCCCAAGAGCGAGCCGTAGCGGCTCCGCGGCAGACGTTCGCTCCTCCCTCCCTCCTTGGCCAAGCGCTCCGAACATCCATGGCTCGTTCGACGACTCCTCCCTCGCATTTGCCCGTCCCTGCACCATTCGATCGGCGCGCTGCCGGACTACTCCTGCATCCAACGTCCCTCCCTGGGGGCATCGGATGCGGCGATCTAGGTCAGAGTGCGCATGACTTCGTACGTTTCCTCGCATCTGCACGCCAACGGTACTGGCAGATGTTGCCTGTCTGTCCCGCGGGACACGGTTACTCTCCTTACGACAGTCCGTCATCGTTCGCGATAAGTTCGACGTTGCTCAGTATCGAATTCCTCGCTCAAACGGGATTGCTGGAAGCATCGGAGGTGCCCGTTGAAGCACCCACGGGCGACCGACGACACGCCGATTTCGTAGCGGCAGAAACAGCAAAGACACATGCTCTGCGGCTCGCACACGAGCGGTTCGCCGCCAGATCCGGAAACGAGTCGAACGAGGCATTCGGAGCTTTCAAGGAACGATCGCGAGGTTGGCTCGAGGATCACGCCCTTTTCATGGCTCTGAAGTCGAAATACGACGGCCTTTGCTGGACCGAATGGGCGCCCGAGCACCGAGATCGAAACGCGAATGCGCTGACCCGAGCTCGAGAAGAGCTGAAATCCGAGGTCGAATTCCACGAATTTGCCCAGTTCGAATTGGCCCGACAATGGGAACTACTCAAGGGGCATTGTCGTGACGTGGGTGTGCTGCTCATCGGCGACGTTCCCATCTACGTCTCTCACGACAGCGCAGACGTCTGGGCGAATCGTAGCGTCTTTTGTCTTTCGGCGAACGGCGAACGGGAGGTCGTCGCAGGAGTACCGCCTGATTACTTCAGCGAAACCGGGCAACTGTGGGGCAATCCGCTCTACCACTGGCCTACGCTCGAGCGCACCCGATTCGCTTGGTGGATTGCGCGACTTCGCACTTGCCTCGAGAGATTCGACGCGGTTCGACTCGATCACTTCATCGGATTTCATCGCTATTGGGAGGTCCCTGCAACCGCGAAAACGGCCCAACAGGGGCGCTACGTCGACGTGCCCGGTGAAAAGTTCTTCGCGAAAGTACTCAAGGAGTTCGGTTGCCTACCCTTCATCGCGGAGGATCTTGGCGTCGTCACTCCCGAAGTGACCAAGCTCCGCCAACGATTCAGCCTGCCGGGCATGAAGATCCTACAATTCGCCTTCGACGACTCGAATGGAAGCGACTACCTTCCTCATCGTTACGAGACGAATACGGTGGTTTATACCGGTACCCATGACAACGACACCTCCGCAGGGTGGTTTCACGCGCCCGCTCCGTGGGACGAAAGCGGACGAATACATCACGAAGGGGTTCGCGGCCGCGTACGTCGCTACCTGGGTGGCAACGTCGACCCAATCCACTGGAAGCTAGTCCAGCTCGCACTGAGCTCCGTCGCCACCACCGCGATTGTCCCCGTGCAGGATCTCCTCGGACTCGGCTCGGAAGCTCGAATGAACACACCAGGGACGACCGAAGCCAATTGGTCCTTCCGACTGAAACCAGAGGAGTTGACCGTCGAGGCCGCATCGCGACTTCGCGAAATGTGCGACGCCTACGAACGCTGAGTGCCGGCCTCGACGCTTCGTTGGACCCGCCGCTATCCCCGATAGTGTCACTTCGGCGCTCGTAACCGCAAGGAGTCTGGACCTCGATTCGTCCCATTCAGCCGTAGCCAAGGTCTGCGGCTGAATGCTCCCGAAGGGATTCGAGGCATGCTAGGTTGATCCGGCGACCCCGATACGAATCGAACGAGTCGCCGCGCGTCGATCACTCCAACATGGCCTTCCTTAGCAATAGCCTCCGTCCAGTTCTTGCGCTCTGGATGTTCTGCACGGGCGCGCTCGTGCACCAAGTGGCGAACGCACAAACTGCACCGGAGGAAGACGCGCGCGCCCCGGCATCGAGCGCGACACCATCCAGTTCTGCGCAGTCCGTGCCGCGCGCCGAAGGTGCCGACTCGAACGGAGTCCGTCGGCGAGGCTCCACTCGCACCGTCACCACTCGAGCAGGCAGAGAAGCAGCCCAGCAGACCGCAACCAAAGAGCTCGGAGCCATCCCAGCCCGAAGCGACTATAGCCGCTGAGCTCGACCCACAAGGCTCTCGAGATCCGCGCACGGAGGAGGACGGCCATGTCCGCTATCTCCTCGAACACATCGAGGTCAGGGGTAATACGCGCACGCGACCTGCCGTAATTCTGCGCTACCTACCCTTTAGGCCAGGCAAGGCACTCGACGCCGACGACCCAGAATTTACGTTGGCGCGGTATCGGTTACTTGGAACGGGCTTTTTCCGAGACGTTCAGTTCTCACTTCGCAAGGGCAGCAAGCGCGGCAAAGTCGTCTTGGTGGTCGATGTTACCGAACGCAATACGGTCGTGCTCAACGGCGTTTGGCTCGGGCTCTCTGCCGACGCAAACCAACGTGGCAAGCAACGTCCCCTCACCGCCTACGGTGGTATCGATGCCGCCGAGACCAATTTGGCGGGGCGAGGTTTCACGCTCGGTGGCGCGGTTGGTGTTGCTCAAGAACAGTACGCATTGCGCGTCAGATTCCTCGATCCGGGTTTCCTCGGATCGCCTTGGATGGTCAATGCGACACTGATTTACAATCACGCGATCGACTTTTTCGGTAGTGGCAACGTCGAGTTCCAACCCAATCAATCGTCGGCCCTCATCGGTGCGAGCCACGCAGTTCTTCCGTACACGCGTTTCGGAGGGTCCCTTGGTTTCGGACGAGATCTGAGCGTTTCGACGCAATTGTGGTTTCATTACCGCCTCGAGACCATTCGAGCCGAGGTTCCGTTCTTCGCGTCCCAAGACGGCCGTGGCAAGGTCGAACCCATTCACTTCGACATACATCAAGGTCGGAGCGTCTTCTCGGCAATCCGTGCCAACTTCCAATTCGACACGAGAGACCACCCCGTGCTGCCGACGCGAGGTTGGCTCGTCAGCACTTGGGGTGAGCTCGGGCTCTCGCCACTTGGCAGCGACTACGACTATCAACGATTCGACCTGGCTGCCTCGCGCTGGTGGAAGGTTCGAGGTACGGAACACGTATTCCGACTCCAGAGCTTCGCAGGAGCGATGGCGGGCACGGTCCCTTTCTTCGAACAATATTACGTTGGCGATTTCTCCGACTTTTTGCCGGCCCGATTTCTCGGACTCAACGTAGACAGCCGTCCGCCCAACGATACGCTGGGAACGGCAATCCGTTCGGTGCGTTATGGCCATTATGCTGCGGAGCTTGCCGCCGAGTATCGGGTTCCGATCTATCGCGGGCATCGGAGCGTGTTTGGAATCGACTTCTTCCTGCGCGGCGGCATTTGGGGCGTCGCCCACCAACGTGATCTCTCCAATCCAGCCCCGGCGTATCGAGGGCTGCAGCAGATCCCCGTCGATTTGACGGCGAACGTCGGCTTTCGGATGGATACGAGCGCCGGCGGACTTGTGTTTTCCTTTGCCAACGTGCTCGGATTCTTCCCGGTCCGTGGAGGCGGGAATTAGCCGTGCGCGCCTCGGATCAACGGTATCCGACACCGCTTCGCTGGCTTCTGTCCAGTGCGATTGGTGCCGCGCTCGTTCTTGCCCCGGCACGAATCGCCACGGCCCAAGAACAACAACTCGCGATGCGGACGGCGAAGCTGGCTTGGGAGGACTCCAAGTATCGCAAGCTGTCACTCACGGTTGCGTTTCGCGATGTCATCGACCAGGAAATCCAAGGTAAGTTGACGCGCGGCCTGCCAACGACAATCCTCTTTACGGCAGGCATCTACGCGGCTGGCAGTGAAAACCCCATTGGCACGACCGTCCAGACTTGTCGCATCACGTGGCACGTCTGGGAGGAGGCCTATCGAGTGGAACTGACCCGCGCCAACCTCCCGGCATCGACTTCGTGGACGACCACCATCGAAGGCGTGCTCCGTCGTTGCGGTGAAACGCGTCGCCTTCCGATTGCACTACTCGCGACTGGACTCAGAAGTCCACTCATCGTGCGCGCGCGCGTGCTCGTCAATCCAGTGGGGGACGCGCTGATGCAGAAAATCAAACGGTGGGTCAGCAGACCCACCAGTGCCAACACGTCGGCGCCCGGAGATGCCCTATTTGGCACTTTCACCGGCTTTTTCATGCAGCACGTCGGTGAAGCAGAAAAGATCGCCGTATTCGGCTCGCCTCCGATATGGGCACAGGAACCGGCTGCAACCGCGGAGGAGCGACCATGACGATTCACGCGACGGACGTCGACTCACCCGACGACGAGCACGAGCCACTCGGATGCTTCCCAGTTGCTCTGAAGCTAACTGCAAAGCGCTGTCTACTCATTGGTTCTGCTCGAGAGACTGCAGGGCGAGCTCGCTCGCTCTTGGAAGCAGGAGCCGATCTGAGGATCCTTTCGGAAGCCCCCGACGACGAACTTCGCGCCCTGGTTTTTGCTCGGCGCTTATCCTTCGAGCAAAGGACATGGGAGGAAAGAGACGTGCTTGATTGTTGGCTCGTCGTAATGACGGATCAGAATCCCGAAGCGGCTGCACGACTCGGCTGCATCTGTGACGAGCAGCGCATCTTCTTCTGCGCCGTAGACGATCCCGAACCGAGCAGCTTCTCTCATGTCGCCATCGCTCGCGCGGGGGCACTCTGGGCTGCCATTGGCACGGCAGGTAAAGCACCAGCGCTCGCCAGCCGCATGCGGCAGGAACTGCAGCGGATCTTCGACGAGTCGCACCTTACGGACCTGGTGAAGCGATTTGCCGAGCTTCGGGTCAACACGAGTCGCTCCGAACGGAGAGCGGTTTTACTGCGTGCAGCCGCGCGTGTCTCGATCCTCGGGCGAATCATCGAAGGAACCGATGACGCCCCGTGAGCTTCGCACGGGACGTCTGGCGCTAGGCCGTTGAACGGCGCCGCGCATGCGGGTGGTGGGCATTGCTCAACCAGAAAACCGGACGTCGCAGAGGCTACGATTCAGATTCGGCCAATTTGCTGATGCCGGCAGGGCTGCAGACCGTCACTTCACGGCACCCGGACCGATGTTGGGTGCGTAGGTCGCCATGACAGCGATCTGGTAATATCGATACTGGTGCATCGTTGCCGTCCAGTCGGGAGCCACGAGCGCATCGATGGCGCACTTGGTGGCGCGCCGCGCCTTCGGCCCTCGCCACTCACCGCTTGCCCCCGGAAATACGTGCAGCTTCTTCCGTGTGAAGTCGATGTCGAGAACGAAGTTTATCGTGCCTGGCTTCGTCGACCGCGGCGCACAGTCCGCCGTGGTTTTGACCGCCGCTTGCAGCGCTTTTTCGAATGCCGGAAGTGCCTCACACGCCTCCCCTTCGGAAGCTTGCCGCGCCGACGCGCCGCAGCGCACCTTTCGGACCTCGGAGAGCTTGATGCGCTCGGGCTCGAAACTGCCGGCGTCGACGGCAACCGAAGGAACCGGGCCAGGTGCACTGGAAGCGGACGCGCTCGGGACCGTACCTGCGTCCACGAGTCCCGCAGGCTTTGCCGAAGGTCTGCGCATCAAGTACAGAGGAACGGCAAGTAACGTCAGCGCCAGCACGACAATCACGATGAGCTGAGCTCGGAGCGGCCGCGAGTTGCCTCCCGATGGACCGACGCCCAAGCGCCGCAACGCCGGATCACTGGGTGCCGAAGGAAACGGAGGACGAAAGGATCCGGTCATGCCTCTAAACCTTTCGAACCTAGTCGATGAGGAGCGACTCCGGAGATTGCCCAGGTTCGGCATGCGACACGGATGAAACGAGCTCGAGTGTATCCGGCAGGAGGCCTCGCACCTGCGCCAACACTTGCTCGACGACTTGTCGCGATTCGGTCGGGCTAGGTCCCGTCATCGCCACGGCAAAGCTCAGGGATCCGATGATACCGGCTGTCACGGGGACGATGCTAAAGAGCATCATTTCGGTGAGCTCACTCGCGCGTTGAGCAATCCTACGGAGTGCGAGCATCTCCAGAATCGTCGGAC
Source organism: Polyangiaceae bacterium (assembly GCA_049840955.1). Taxonomy (GTDB): domain Bacteria; phylum Myxococcota_A; class Polyangia; order Polyangiales; family Polyangiaceae; genus FEN-1139. Next base: position 34,410 of record JASGIX010000063.1, on the reverse strand, counting down.
GAGAAGAGACGTTTCGCCCGGGCCCCTGAATGCGGTATTTCGCGACGCAAAGTGGAACCGATGTCCATCGCGCAAACGCACACTCGTCGTTCAATGCCTCGATGAATCGCTCTCGGCGCAAGAGGCCTGTCAGACCATCGTACTTTTCGAGGTAAGTGCGCGCCCGTTGGTGTTGCACGCTACCGGCGGCAAAGCTGACGAGCTTGAGTCGGCATTCCCCGAGTTGAACCTCACCGCCGTGCAACACCGCCACTTGCTTCTTTCGCTCGTAGCTGTGATCGGCATAAGAGCCGTTGGTACTACCGACGTCCTCGACGATCCACGTACCTGACTCCCAATGAAGTACGGCGTGGTTTCCGGAGACCGTCGCCTCCGGCAAGACGAGATCTTGTCCCGCTCGTCGCCCAATCGTCAGAGCAGGCTTGTCGAGCGGCAAAAGCAACCCTTGCGATTGCGTTGCGTTGGTAGCGTAGGTCACCAAAAGGGCCTGCGCACCTGGAACGAACGCCTCGGTAGAGAACCGACTCTGTGGCGGTCCAGGTGACAGCCGTTCACGAGGAACTTGCGCCTGACTCGTGGTGAGCGTCGTTGGGTTGAAGAAGCGCAGGTGACGACCATGAGGACGAAGCGCGGGGTTCTCGTTTAGACAACGGAAGACCTGCTTTACCTCGTCACCGCTCAACCCACTCGGCACGTCGAACATGATCTGTTCACGCATCGAGCGCTGACGTGGGCGATACCCGGGTTCTGGAACCTTGCAAGTCCACATTTCCCAGAGCGTGAGACCCAGCGCGTAAATGTCGTCCTCGGGACTCGCTCCGCCATATCGGAGCCGCTCCGGCGCCATGTAATTCGGCGTCCCGCCATCCGGCGGCGACGCAGGTCGACGCGAGCTCAATCGCGCGCGCTCTTGGGCGAAACCGAAGTCCAGGATCACCGCGCGGTCGTTGGTGACCATGATGTTGCCGGGCTTGAGATCGCCGTGAACGAGACCTTGCGCATGAATGGCGGCGAGCCCCGCACTGGCTTCGCTCGCAATCTTGCGAAACTCGTCGGCACTGAAGCCACCTTGGGCTTTCTTGCGGCGAATGTGCGTATGGAGCGTCTGTCCGGGAATGTGCTCCATGACCATGATCGGACCCCACGCGCTCGGCGCGAGATCATGCACGCGACACACGTTGGGATGGGACACGGAGCGCGCGAGAAGCAACTCCTGCCGCAACGCTTCGTCGTCGCCAGGCATGCGCGATTCCTCGCGCACGACCTTCAACGCAACCATCTGTTGCGTGCTGCGATCGTAGGCGAGAAACACCTCGCCCATTCCGCCCTTACCGAGACTTTGACGGATCTCGTATCGATCATTGACGACCGTTCCCTCGGAAATTGGAGGGGGCTTGTTGGGGGGCTGAATGGTCGGAGGGGTCACGGATCCTTGACTCTGCTGCGGGAAGTAAGCGTCGTCGATTTGGGCCAAACAAGCAACGCTGCTGAAGCGTTCGATGTCGCGCCAGGGCCAGTTGAACCGATGGGCCAATTATCCGACCCAACAACCAACGAACCCTGAATCGTCATCGGCCAATTACCCAAGATGGACATCACCGAGAAAACACCGAGGAGACGACCGCTGCGATGCGACACCGGCGAATGACATGGCGTCGAGGTTGCCGTCGAGCAGTCGAGCGGAGGGTCGAGTCGTGGAGGGCACCGCGTCTCAACCCTGCCTCCCCTAGGGAATGACGCAAATCGACGTTCTGACCCAATCCACGCCACCGCGATTGTCGTAAACCACCGTCCACAACTTCACTGAGCCGGCCTTTCGCGGCACCTTCCACTCGGTGCCGTGGTCCGAGAACCAGCCTTCGTTTGCGTCCTGTAACCGCTTGGCCTCGTTCTTGATGGTACCTCGATCGGCGTAGTAGCGAATCCACATCTGCTCGAGAAGGGTGTCACCACCGGCGCCCGCCAGGGTTGCCGTGACGTCGGCCTCCGAGTTATCGGACTCGTTGAGCCCGGGAAGCACCTTCACCGCAGGGCAGTCCGCTTCCTTCTCCTCATTGCAGCGCTTGAACCGCGGCGCCCGAGGGTTGTCGCAAGCATTGCTCTCGACGTCGCAGGTCTCGCCAATGCAAAGCGCCGACTCGTCGACAGCCTTGCCGTCGAGCTTCATGCCAGCAATCTTCGGATTTCGGTTGGAGAGCGAAGCATACGCATACACGTTCGAGTAGCTCACGACGAAGTTCTCGGGCCCGCGTTGCTCCTTCGTCTTTGGGTCGACGCACGTAATTGGAAATCCGAGAGTTGCGTCTGCCAATACGGTGAACGGATCGATTTCGCCCTTCCACGGCTCCGCGAGTTCGAGCTCGCCATCGCAGACCGTAAAGTAGACTTGAGTCAAACCGTAAAGCGGCACGTCCGGATCCGTCGATGGCGCGTGTCAATCGATGAGCCAACTCGGGACTTCGTATCGGAACTTGTCCCCTGCGCCCACTCGCAATGCGAGGGCTTGATCAATCAACTGCTGCTGTTCCTCGTCGGACATCGAATTGGAACCCGAGCTGGACATCAGGTCCGGAAACGCGTCTTGAACGAAGCGCAAAACGTCCGTCGGATCCGCGTCGGAGAGCCCCCAAGTCTCGCCCTCGGCCAAGGGCTTGGGACCGATGGCGTCGTAGGCTTTGAACGCGAGCCATACGCTGAGAACGCAGGAGAAGTACGTATCGCCAGGCGGATTGCTGCACCCAGCGAACCACAGCTTCTGCAACGTTCCTTGGCGCTCGGACTTGTGACGAGAGTCCTCGAGCGCAACCGTGAGTTCGACCACGTTGTCGGGCTGGTACTCCTCACTGTCGGCGGCGTCGCCTGCCTCTGCCGGTGCTTCGACGCGGACATACGGGTCGTCTTTCTTCACGGCGAGGATCCGCAGGGAAGAAAGCTCGCTCGAAGGATCGAACTCAGGTCCGCACGCAATCGCGCTCAATGACGCGAAAAGTCCAGCCGCCAAACCCATTCGACTATTGGACTTGAACATTAGAACTCACCTCGCACACCGACACTCGGCAAGAACGGGATCCCGGTCATGTTGATGCGACTCGCGTAATTGTAGCTATACGACACGCCCTCGACGCCTGGATGATTGTAGACGTTGTAGACGTCCAGATACGTGCTGATACGATACGTCCGATACTGCCATCGCTTGTCCAACCGGAGATCGAGTTGGTGAAACAAGGGCAATCTCTCGCTATAGGGCTGCCCCTCCAAGGCAACGTAGGCACCGGAGTCTGCTGCGTAAACCGCGGGCAAATCCGGCGTCCGTCGAACGGGAGTCACGAGCGATCCGGAAACGACTCGGAATCGAGCGCCAAACTCCCAACCTCGTCCCAAGCGATAGCTCCCGAGCACCGTTAGGTTGTGAGTCTGGTCGTACGGGATGAGGTAAGCCTTGTCGCCCGGGTAGTCCTGACGTTCGCTGCGCGACAGAGTGTAGGCGAGCCAACCGAAGAAGCGCTTGTCGGGCTTGTAGCGAAGCAGGGTTTCGAGTCCGTAGGACTTTCCAAGTCCGTGGTTCGTGTATCGAACCAATTCTTCCGGGCGCGCCGCCGCGACGAGATTGTCGAAGTCCTTGTAGAAGCCTTCGACGCTGACGTCGAGTTGCTGCGTGAGCTCTTGCTCTATGCCGAGCGAATAGTGAATGGCCCGATTCGAACGTAACCCCGGGGTACCGTAAACCGTGTTCGTCTCCTGAAACTGCGGCGGTTGGTAGTAATAACCCGCCCCGCCCTTCGCCGTCGTGCGGCGGCGGAAGTTGCCGTTGGCGTCGCTGCCACCCTTGACGATGTCGTAGCGAGCGTTCAAACGCGGGCTGGCGTCGACTTTTCTCGAATCCCGAGCGTAATCCAGACGAAACCCCGGAACGATCCGCAGGCGATCGGTGGGCTGCAGTTCCGCATCCGTGTACCAACCTTGTCGGAGCCCAGTCTGCGCCTCGGATTCCTCGAGAATCGGACGGGACGAAAACGGGCCTGAATCCGGTTCACCTGGTCGAGGCGGTGCCGGCGATCGCACCGCAATGTCATAAGGCAGCACCTGAAAGTCGAGCCCGGTATTGACCTTGACGCCCTTGGCGATCTCTGAATCCGTATTCCTGACGCCACTGGATGGGGTGGCTGATCAGGCTAAACTTGAAGGTGCCCAGATTGAAGTCGAGGGAGTTTCGTCCCACGGACACCATCGTGCTCATATTCGAGTAGGAATTGAGCTCCTTCTCGAAAAGAACCTGCGCCTTGTAAAACGCCGTTCCGTATCGGAGACTTCCGCCGAACGCAGGCTCCTGCGCGTTGGGGTCGATCACGGCGGCGAAGCGATCATCGGACCCGATGAATCGGAACGAGAGTCGCGAGTCGTTCGAGATTTTCCGCTCCACGATGGCCTGGTAGTCGTAATAGACCGGGAGCGTTTTGATGTTGGCTCCGGCTTGCTCGAGAACGGGCCCAATCCACGCGTCGATCCAACTGCGTCGAAGACCAGCGGCAAAACTCCAACCCTTGATCGGGAGCGGGCCCTGAAGGAGCATTCTGCCTTCGATGAGATCGACTTGACCGATCCCGTGGAAGCATCCCTTCTTCTCCGTCAGATTACCGTTCTCGTCCTTGCAGCGCGTCTCGGGGCTCTTCAGGCCGACATCGATGACGCCGCCCATGCCGCGCCCGAATCTGGCGCCGTAGTTGCCCGGATAGAAATCGATTCGCTCGAGCAACTCCGTCGGGAGCACGCTTCGAAGGCCGCCAAAGTGGTAGATGAGCGGGGCTTCGCTGCCGTCGACGTAGATTTGAGTGTCTTCGGGATACGAGCCGCGAACGACGAGAATGCCGGCGAAACCGGGCGGACGCGCCACACCGGGCAAACTCTCGATGAACTTGAGAGCGTCCCCGCTCGTCCCTGGAATGCGCTCCATTTCGCGGCGCTCGATCGTTCGTCGAGTCACCTCGCGCGGAGGGCGTTCGCCCTGGACCGTCACTTCGATGGCCCCCTCCTCGGACTGCGTCGCGATTCGGTAGGTCACTTCGGTGGCTTCGCCGACCACGACCGTTTCCTCGGTTTCCGTTTTGAGGAAACCTGGACTGGTCACCACGACCTTGTACGCGCCGGGAGGAACGCCCTCGAGGGAGAATCGGCCGCTCGCATCCGAGGATTTGCGAAGAACCTCGCCCGTCGGTGTCACGATGACGATTTCCGCGCCGACCAGCGGAGACTCCGTTCCCGCGATGCGCAAAACACCAGAAAGGTTCCCCGTCGTCGGCGGGGGCGGCGGGGCGGCAGCTTCGGCAGGTGCCGCCGCCGTGGGCGACAGCGTGAAGGAGTACCGATAGAGGATCTTTGCTTTGATCGCCTTGCCGTCGCGCGTCGCGGGTTCGAACACGAATTTCAGTGCAGCCTCACGCGCGGGCTCGTCGAAGCCGTTGCCCGCCGGCTCCGCGATCTCGGCGGCGGTGACGGCACCGAGTTCATCGATGGTGAGCCGAAGGACCACGTCCGCCGTAATGCCTGCCTTTTCGGCTTCGGCGGGATACGGCGCTTGAACGAACTTCACTAACTTGGGCGGAACGACCGTCGGTCGAGCCGCGGGCTGGGGATCGGGAGGTGGATCGGGTGCTCGCTCGAACTGGGCCATGGCCTGCATGCTCGATAAAAGCCCAAGAGCCAAGAGTGAAACGAATGGGGCGCGCCTCATTTCCATAGTCCCTGTCTGGTCGGCTCCTAACGCGCCCGAAGTTCGCACACAAGGCCCGAAGGGCCAAGCCCCTTGCGCTCTCCGAACACGACTCGCGGCTCATTCGGGCGGAATGACCAACGGAAGACGCCCCGACTGGGCGCCCAAGCCCACGTTGGCCTCGGCGCGGCGTTCGAGACTCGACCAACGCGACGAGCGCTCGTCGACCGGCGTTCGCCGACTGCACCACGCACCCGAAACGTCGCCGGCCAGTTTCGAGCCGGTCACCACGAGCCAGCGCTTTGCGCCGGGCTGCGCCGAATTCCGAAGGGCACCAAACGCCAACACCCAGCGCGACCTCGGCCGGGCAGCGCCGCCGCCGAGCACCGATATCGGACGCCGACTTGCGCTGGGAAGCGGTCAGCGACAGCATCGGCGACCATGAGAATCGCCAGCTGGAACGTCAACTCCATCCGCGCTCGGCTGCACGCCCTCACAAAGTGGTTGGACGATCAGCAACCCGACGTCGTGCTCCTCCAAGAAACGAAGGTCGTCGATGACGACTTCCCGAGCGACGATCTCGTCCGACGAGGCTATAGCGTCGTGTACGTCGGCCAGAAGACGTACAACGGTGTGGCGATCCTCTCGCAACTGCCAATCCGCGACGTGACGCTCGGCTTTCCGGGTGATGGCCCCGAGGCGGACAAGCGCTTCATCGCAGCCAGCATTGGTGGAATGCGGATCTGCAGCGCCTACATCCCCAACGGCAAGGACGTCATCCATCCAGCCTTTCTCGAGAAATTGGCCTGGCTCACGCGGTTACGGTCCGTGCTCGCGGACGAAAAGGCAAAGTATGGTCTGCCGCTCGTCATCGGCGGCGACTTCAACGTCGCGCACGGCGAGCGAGACGTCTGGTCCGTCAAGCAATTCGAAGGCAAGCTCTTCTTCCATCCGGACGAACGCAAGGCGCTCGACGAGATCCTCGCCCTCGGGCTCATCGATTCCTTTCGCTGTTTCGTCGAAGCTGCTGAACGCTACAGCTGGTGGGACTACCGAGGAACGTCCCTCACGCGGAACCGCGGACTGCGAATCGATTACGTCTTCGTCGACGAATTGCTTCGCCCGCGCCTTCGCGCGGCCGAAATCGATGCAGCGACGCGCCTCGGCGACAAGCCGTCCGATCACGCTCCAGTGTGGGTCGACCTGGACAACGCGACCTGATCTTCGCGGCTTCGGCGTGAAGCCGTGTCGACGTGAATTGCGTCGCAGCGCGACGCCGGCGGCACTCGCCCATGTGGGCCAGTCGACGGAACCGCGAGCAACCGAGAGGCGCCTCTACGGCGGAGCCACTTCGCCGAGCTCGAAAGCAACCCAATCGGGCCGATTCTCGAGTTCACGTGCATACGCCAGGGAGCACCGACCGCGCTCGAACCACCGCTCGAGCGCGGCGTCGACCTCGAAGGCGGAGCGCAGCTCGATGAACGCCGGGAGATAGACGATCTCGCGCCCCAGTCCCGACACTGCGCCGTCTCCGGGGGCGCCCCGAAAGCATCGGAGGCCCGTGGTTACAGCCAAGCGCGGAGAGCTTCCGAATTGCATCAACCGCCGAATCACTTCAACGAGAGAGGCCCCGCATCGCGATAGCGCACAGGCGAGATGGCGAAGCGCGAGTTCTCGCCGGCGCCTGCCGTCGAGACCACCCCCACGGGCTTCGACGAGAACGGCGCGCCCTTCCTCTTCTGCACCCGCACGGGCGCATCCGCAGCGAAGCAAGCCACGCGCCCGACGAGCGTGACGACGAGGAAGCAGATGAGCCCGGATCTCGTGCTCCGCGATCCGTCGCGCCTCGGCCAAAGTCAGGTTGGCTCCTTTGCGAACGTGCAACGCTTCCGCCGACGTCGCCGCGACACTGGGCATGTCTGCATGCAGAACCACATCCACGTCGAGCGCGAGCTCGGTGAGACGAGCACGAATCACGGACACCAAGCTCGAAGGATCGCGAGTGTCGTCGGAACGGTGATGGTCCTCGGGAGCGGCGGAAGCACACTCGCCCCCCGAGTCCGCACTCAACCACCGTTCGACGAGATGATTCGTGGCGCCCGAGGTGCTTCCTTCGGGCGCTGGAAATCGCCGCGCGGCCAGGCCAGCCAGCGCTGGGGTCCCCACGGATTGGACGATGGCGGCTTCCAAATCCAGTTCCTCGACGCGCCCCTCGATCCACTGCGCCCACGCCCCGAACAGGCTCGACTCCCGAACGATGAGCCCGAGTCCTTGCCGCAGTTTCGTAAAATCCGGCGGAGGTGCGTAGCGAAACTTTGGGCTCGCCGTGCGTCCGGCTTCGAACGCAACGACGAGCCGTTCCACTTCGCTTGCGAAATTGAGCGGTCGCACCCAGTCGAGCAATGCGATGCGCTGCTCTGCAGCACGAATCGCGTCGCTGCAACGTGCGACTTCGACGTTCACAGCCGATTGGCTGCCATGGTCGCAAGCTCGCTTCGTTCGCCCTTCGAGAGCACGATGTGACCGACGATGGGATCGCCGCGGAGTTTTTCCGCAGCGACACTCAACCCGTTGGTCGAGCTGTCGACGTACGGATTGTCGATCTGGAAGGGATCGCCAGTCAGCACGATTTTCGTGCCCTCGCCGCATCGCGTGATGATGGTCTTGACCTCGTGGGGCGTCAGGTTCTGGGCTTCGTCCACGATGACGTACTGCTGCGGCATGCTACGACCGCGGATGTACGTGAGCGCTTCCACCTGAACGACGCCACTATGGAGGAGTTCGTCGAAGGCCTTCATCCCGCGGCGTTTACCTCCCCCAGAGAACAGCAGAAATTCGAGATTGTCGAAGACCGGCTGCATCCAAGGATTGAGCTTCTCCTGCACGCTTCCGGGCAAGAACCCGATGTCCCGACCAAGGGGCATCACGGGACGACTCACGAGGAGCTTGGTGTAGTGGCCTTCTTCGACGGTGCGGAGCATACCAGCAGCGAGCGCGATGAGCGTCTTGCCAGTACCGGCCTTTCCAACCAACGTGACCAGCTTGATCGTCTCGTCGAGCAATAGATCGAGAGCAAAACTCTGCTCGGGATTCCTCGGTCGAATCCCCATCACTCCGTCCTTTGGTGTTCGGACGGCGCGGATTTCACCCGTTGCAGCGATGTAGCGGCCAAGGGACTGACGTGGCTTTGGCTGTGAATCGTCCTTCAGCAAGACGCAAAGATTCGCGTGGTAAGCGTCACTCGACTTCGGCTTCATCGTGCCGCTGTTCTTGAACGCATCGAGTTCCTCTGCCGAGACCGCGAGTTCGACAATCCCCGTGTGCATGTGCTCGACGTCGACAGCGTGATGTTCGTACGCCTCCGTCGTGAGGCCGAAAGCGTCGGCGCGGATCCGAAGATTGACGTCCATGGTCACGAAGACCGTGGGCTTGTCTGGCGTTCCATCTCGCACTTCGAGTGCGGTCTGCAAAATCGCATTGTCCACCGACGTCGGATTGATTCCATGGGGGAAATGCGGCCTTTTGTCCGGGATGCAGACCCGTACACTCCCCTCACCAACGGACACCCCCATGGCGAGCGACCCTTGGGTGCGCAGTTGATCGAGGACGCGACCAACCTGACGAGCCGCGCGGCCCCGCTCAGTGGTTTCGCGTTTGAATTGGTCGACTTCTTCGATCACGTAGATCGGTAAAATGACGTCGTTGTCCTCGAACTTGAGCACTGCCTGTGGGTCATAGATGAGAACGTTCGTGTCTAGGACGTAGTTCTTACGCATGCTCGGCTCTCGGGTTTGGGTGGGGGCCCCTAGGAGCTTCGCTCCGACCTCGTGGACGAAGCAGAACCTAGGCTATTGCCTAAGATTTACACGCTTTCCTCCAAAGAACGCAAGGGAGGACTTCCGAAGACAAGCCACATGGAGCAGTCTCGGCTAACCTTCGCCCTCGGTGAAGACTCTGCTCCGATCGTTCTGGTTTGCGACCATCGCAGTCGTATACGTCGCGTTCGCATCGCTCGAAGCCAATTCGCAGCAGAACGTCACGTGGCTTCTACTCGTCGGAGCCCCCTTCGTGCTTTGGCTCACCTGGCGCTACACCGGTGCCAGTCCAGACGTCCTCGAGCCCGAACGACTCGTGCTGTCAGATGCAAAGCGCGCAGCAGTAACGGGAACGCTGCTCTATTTTTGCGCGAGGACGGGCCCACTCGGCCACCCTGGATTCGACGCCGCGGCTAACGTGGGCGTCGGGATCACACTGGTGTCCGCCTGCATCGCATTGTCGAAAATTAGCGGACGAGGAGGTCTACTCTCGGCACCGAGGGCAACCCAGTCGCTCGATGCGGCGACCATGGCAGCAATGCTGTGGGGATTGGCGACGACCTTGCCAGCGATACGAACGATGGAGCCAGACTCCGTGCTTGCGCTGGATCCGATCGCCCTCGATTACGCGACGGTCACGGCAGCAATGGCAAGCTTGCTGCTTTTGCTCGCTACGACGGCTCGACTGTCGCACCTACGACGGCTCGAGTTGGACGTCGCCGATCGGGCCACTTCGGCCCTCGTCGTTGCATTCGTTGCTCTACTCGCCACGGTACCGGCATTGCTGCTCGACGTCATAGCGCCGGACCGCGCGGTTCCGACCGTCGTCGTCCTTTCCAGCCTCTTTCATATTTGGGCCTCGTCCACCGCCGACGCCCGCCGCGTCACCTCGTTTCTGCGTGGCAGTCTGGCAATTGCTGCGTTCCTCGCGCCTTCCGTGCTCTTGCTTGCGATATTGGCGCGAAATGCTCCAAGTTATGCGCCACTTCTCATCGTCGCCACGGCGACGGTGAGCGTGATCTTGGGATTGCTTGCGGCTCGCCTCTCGCGCCCCCTCGCCCCCGAACAAGCGCGCTGGATCGACGCGCTGGAACTTGCAGCGGAAGCCGCCCTGGTGCCGGATCCCGACGATGCCCTTCGGGCGACGCTCGTTGCCCTGGCACCCACCGCACCGGGACCGAGCGCGCGAGTGGAGCTCTGGCGACTCGACCCACCAACGTCGATTTACGTCGACGTTGCCGGACAACTCCACGAAGAAGCCGCTCTCGTGCCAAATTCCGTGATTGCGCTGGCGGAGCGCGAGCCCGAGCGAACCTTGCGTACCGACGTCCTCAGTTCCGTTCAAGTTCGTAACCCAACCGCTCGCGAGGCACTGGCATACCTCGAACCAAGACACGTCTTTGCGGCAACGCTCCTGACGAGTGAGACGTGCCCCCTCGGAATGCTTGCCTTGCCGAGAACTCACCGCAAGTCGCAGCTCTCGCTCGAAGAATGTACGGCGATGCGAAAGCTCTGCGATCGTCTCGAGTCGGTCCTTTCCATCACGTCCGCACAGGCGCGCTCTCGCGAACGAGAACAAGCTGCACTCACGAGAGTCGGCGCACTCGAAACCGAGAATCTACGGCTTTCCACGGTCCTTACCAGCGCAGGGAATCGCCACAAGCGTTTCGTGGAGCGCTTCGCCCAGAAGCTCCGACCGCAGCTCTATTCCCCGAATGGCAGGATCACGAGACAGCGGATCGAACAAATTGCAAAGACCGACCGGGTCCTCTCTCTGGTGCTCCCTCCGGGCGCGGACGCCCTTGGCTGGGCAAGCCTGTTCCACCTCGAAAGTGACCGGCACCTGGGGCCCTTCGTCGCGTTCGATGGCGGCTCGTCGGACTTCGATCAGGAGCTCTGGGACGATCCCGAACGTTCGCCATTTGCCATCGCCCAAACGGGGACTTGGGTCCTGGTCAATCCCCAGGCCTTATCGCAAGACCAGCAGGAGAAGCTCGTATCGGCACTCGTACGTTGGAAAGCCACCCAGATCATCGAGTCTGCCGCGCCGATGGGCTTCGTGCTCGCCGTCCATATGGCTCGTGGCCAGAACTTCGATGAACTGCCGATTGCCGAGTCACTCAAGTCCGTCTTCCCGGTCGCGACTCGCGTCGATGTTCCTCCACTCGCGGAACGCCCCGAAGACTTGCGAGCAGCCGTTTTCGAACGCGTTGCACGCCTTGGAATGGTCCTCCGCGGGCGTGCACTCGGTGTCGCCCCGGCGGTTTTGGCCGATCTGCTCGAGTACGAGTGGCCACTGAACGATCTCGAACTCGAGAAAACGCTGTCGTCCCTAGTTCTCGTGAGCGAGAGCGAACTCGTAACCGCGGCCGATCTGGAACGGATAGGGTTTCCGCCTCCCGTGGCTCCGACAGGAAGAGTCTCCGATCCGGACGACGGCGATACCCTCGGTGCTGCCAGCGTCTTGCCTCGACGTCGACCACGAATATCCACCCGCACGCAACGCTCGAAGGAGCGCTGAATCGCCGAACGACGGAGTGAGTTGCGTGGCTGCACCCGCTATCACGCACCGAAATCCAGCCCACGACCCGTCGGAACTTCGGCACGACGGGTCGGAGGCACGAATGCAGGATCAGCCCAACGCGGGCGACGACGCCAGTCGACCGTCAGCCGTACTAAACACGTCTTGATCGACACGACCGTCCTTCAGATGAACGACCCGCGGCATGCTGTCGGCAAAGGTGGGGTTGTGCGTCACGACCACGATCGTCGTGTTGTGACGTCGATTGATCTCGAAAAAGAGCTCGTGGATCGAATCGCTCGTTTTGCTGTCGAGGTTTCCCGTGGGCTCGTCGGCAAGCACCATGCGAGGCTCTAGAGCAAGTGCGCGAGCAACGGCAACCCTCTGTTGCTCTCCCCCGGAGAGCTCACCGGGACGATGAGTGGCGCGAGCACTGAGGCCCACCTCTTCGAGCAAGGTCGAGGCGCGCTTCTCCATTTCTTTTCGAGGTCGACCGGCAATCAGCCCAGGCAACATGACGTTCTCGAGCGCGTTGAACTCGGGCAGCAAGTGATGAAACTGAAACACGAATCCGACGTCCCGGTTCCGCACCGCTGCCAGTCGAGAGGAGCGCATGGTCGTCAGTTCTTCCCCACCGAAGCGGATTTTCCCAGTGGTCGGCAGATCGAGGGTGCCGATGCAATGCAACAACGTGCTTTTGCCAGCTCCCGAAGGCCCGACGATGGCCAGGATTTGGCCTTGTTCGATAGTGAGATCGATCCCCTTGAGGACGTCGAGCGCTCGTCCCATGTGCTGAAAGGTCTTGGTGATGTTCTCGATGACGACTAGTGGCTCACCCACGACGCGACCTCATTCGTAGCGAAGGCCATCCACCGGGCGGAGGCGACTTGCAGCCAGCGCGGGATAGATGGTCGAAATTGTGGTGATGACGAGTGCGGCGAGCGCAACCATCGCGTAATCAGAGTAATTCACGGCGATCGGAAGGCGGTCGACGTAATAGACTTCAGGGCTCAGACGCACACCGGAGGATTTGAGTTCATTGGCGAGCGCCCACCCAGTGACGACCCCGAATACCGTTCCGATCGCACCGATGACGATGCCTTCCACCATGAAGAGTCGCATGATCGCTCGATCGCTCGCTCCCAAGGACTTGAGAATGGCGATCTCCTTGCTCTTCTCCGTCACCATCAGGAGCAACGTGCATACGATACAGAAGCTCGCGACCGTGATCGCGATGGACAAGATGATGAACGTCGAAATCTTCTCGAGTAGCAGTGCCGAGAACAGATTTCGATTGAGCTCTTTCCAATCCCGCACCTTGACGTCTGGACGGCCGAGACGTGCTTCTACGGCATCTCTCACTGGTCGAACTGCCTCCGCATCCCTTACTCGAAGCTCGATGGCCGTCACACGGTCGTCTAGGTCCAAGAAGCGTTGCGCGACGTCGAGTCTCACGTAGGCGTGTGTAGCGTCGTATTCGTACATGCCGCTGAAGAAAACCGCAGCAACGCGAAACCTTTGACTTCGAGGCATGAGCCCCATCGGACCGAGTTCGCCGAGCGGAGACACGAGAGTGATCTCGTCACCGACGTATACGTGGAGCGTCTTGGCAAGCTCACGACCGATGACGATCCCCGGATAGATCTGCGGAGGTTCGGCGTCGCCGTGGATGCGACTTCGATAATCCGGCCCCTTCAGGTACACCTCACCACGCAAACCTATCCCGACCGGTTCGTCCGGCGGCAGCGAAGCCAACCGCTTGGTATCGTCGAGATAGCGAAAGGACCCGACCTCGACGTTCTTGAGCAGATCGATGACGTTCCCGATGGATTGGGTATCGATACCGCGAATGAGAACACCCGCCGTGTTCGAGACGCTGGAGGCCATCACTTCGCCCGTGGCCATCGGCGTTGCACCGAGTACCCCGGGGGCGGTCGAGGCCACCTTGAGCATCTCCCGCCAGCCGTCGAAACCGCCCAATTGCCCGTTGTCGATCCGCACGTGAGCGTTGTTTCCGAGGATCTTTCGCTTCAAATCTGCCCCGAACCCCCCCATGATCGAGGTGACGGCACACAAGGACGCACAACTCACCGCTACCCCTCCGATCGAGAGAATCGAGATTACGGTGAGAAAGCCGCTCTTGTGCGCACGCACGTGGCGTGCAGCGACGAAACGAATGAATGAGCCGCGCTCAATCGAATTGAGCACGGCGGGTAAAGCGAAGGTCAACGTACCGATGATGAGCGCCGTTCCCGTGAGGATTGCAGCGACCCGGACTACTTGATCCGAAAGGACGAAGACGCTCCCCATCTGGGGCGGCAATAGTGCGACCCAAACGGCTAGCACGGCGAAGCAAACCGCATCGACCCCGAGCAATCCCAAAAAGACGCCGCGGCCACCTCGCCGCCGGCGGAGGCGACGCAGAAGAACGTACACGGCGAGCAGCAGAACAGCGCCAAGCACTGCCGAAACGGCGATCTGCCCGACGAATCCCAGCCGAGTCCAGAGCGACTGCAGACGCGGGAGCACCGACGAAATTTTGTTCAACTTCGGGCCCATGGCCGCGCCCCAAAGCATCAGGCTGCTCCTTCTGGACGGAGCAGGGGAAACGCGATCACGTCGCGAATCGACGGCTGCCCCGCGAGAAGCATCGTCAACCGGTCGACACCGAGCCCAAAACCAGCCGCGGGAGGCATGCCGTGCTCGAGCGCACGGACGTAATCCTCGTCGTAGTCCATGGTCTCTTCGGCGCCCGCACTCTTCTTTCGGACTTGTTCCCGAAAGCGCTCGGCCTGATCGTCGGGATCGTTGAGCTCACTGAAGGCGTTACACAACTCGCGACCGTCGATGAAGAGTTCGAAGCGGTCGACGAGCGTCGGATCGGCATCTTTCCGACGCGCCAACGGCGAGACCTCGAAGGGATAGTCGATGATGAACACCGGAACACTCTTGCTCCCATCTTTCGAGCGGTAATCCGCCGGCAGGAAGGGTTCCGCGAGATACTCGTACGCGGCAAAAAGACGCTCGCCCTCGCTCTCGCAGCCAGCAAGCGCTTTGCGGAAGTTGCCCCAATCGATCCGCTTGGCGCGGTCGGAGGTCGTCGCGAGTCCTTTGATGGTGTCCGCGGCCGTATCCGGCTGGCCCATCTTGGGCGCCGCGAGGCTACTCCATTGCTCCATGAGTTTCGTCGAGAGCCCCGCGGCAGCGAGTGCTCGAGAAACCGCCTCGTGCATCGGAACTCGAGCGAAGGGCTCATCGAACGTGAACGTCCGAGCCGCGCGCCAGGTCTCTTCCAGCTTGCCGAGCCCAAGCGCGCTCATCCTTTCCCGCAGGTGATTGTCTACGAAGCGGAAGAGCTCCTCCGCCATATCCATGAGCGTCTCGTACGTGGCGTAGGCGCGGTAGAACTCGAGCATAGTGAACTCGGGATTGTGTCGCGTGCTGATCCCTTCGTTGCGATAGCAACGACCAATCTCGTAAACACGCTCGAAACCACCGACGAGCAATCGCTTGAGGTAGAGTTCGGGAGCGATACGCAAGAACAGATCGAGATCCAGCGCGTTGTGGTGCGTATCGAAGGGTTTCGCCGCTGCACCACCCACGATCGAATGCAGGGTCGGGGTCTCGACTTCGAGGAATCCGAGCCCATCGAGGAAACGACGCAAGCCCTGAATGATCGCCGAACGCGCTCGAAACACGGCCGCGACGTCGGGATTGGCAACGAGATCGACGTACCTGCGTCGGTATCTGAGGTCCACGTCCGTTAGGCCATGCCACTTGTCCGGCAGAGGGCGCATCGCCTTCGTCAAGACGCGCAGAGAGCGGAGCTCGATACTGAGCTCGCCGGTCTTGGTCACCATGGGGATCCCTATGGCCTCGATGAAGTCCGCTACGTCGAGCTCTTCGAGGCGCTCGAATTCCGCGCCCAAGAGGTCGAGTTTCGCAAACAACTGGATCTCGGCGAGATCGTCGCGCAACCGCAGAAAACTCGCCTTGCCGAATCCACGGCGAGCGGTGATTCGACCGACGACACATACCGCTCGACCATCGGCGATTTGGGCGACCTTTGTGGGCTCGTAGCGTTCGTCCTGATCGGCGAGCAGAGCCGGGGCGTACTTCGTTCGCAACTCGAAGACCGTCGTGCGCTCGCCTTCGCGAACGTCGTTGGCAAATGGATTTCTGCCTCGAGAACGAATCAGCTCCCGCTTTTCACGTCGCGCTTGAAGCAGAGCCTCCTCTGCACCTTGGGCGTCCTGTTTTGCGTTCGATGGTTCTTTGGATTGCGAATCGGTCATCTTGCCCCGAGCCGTGTACCCCGAGCCGGGGCGACCGTCCACCCCAAGAACACGCACGGGAAACGACGACGCGAGGACACGCATTCGCGTCCGGGCGTCTTCGTAATTCACGCAAATTCGACGCGACGCTAGACCGAACCTCGAGCCCAACGAAGTTGATGTCCCCCCGAAAGCGTCCTTGAGTTCACGCGGCTGGGCGAATCATGAACCCAGCACGTTCGGATTCGAGGCTGTCGTCCTCTGCTCGAGGCAACACCAAGCGCCGTCTTCGCCAGCGCTTCGCTGGCGGGCTCGATCGCGCGGATTTCGCCGCGGCCAAGCCCGCTCAGGCTACCCCTTCGTGGTGCTCTGCACGCGGCTCATTCCCCCCTGCATCTGCAGATCTGCCGTGCGCAGGAGGAACGCTTCGATGAAGCCGTCGATATCCCCATCGAGAACGCCAGCAACATCGCTCGTTTCGTGTTCCGTGCGGAGATCCTTGACGAGCTGATAGGGCTGTAGGACGTAGCTCCGGATCTGATTGCCCCAGGCAATCTGTCCCTTGGTGGCTTCGTATTGGGCCTGCGCCTGTTCACGCTTCTGCAGCTCCACCTCGTACAGTTTGGCCTTCAACATCTTCAAGGCCATGTACCGATTCTGATGTTGGCTGCGTTCCGCGCGACACACCACCATGATGCCCGACGGCAAATGGCGCATTCGCACTGCGGTCTCGACCTTGTTGACGTTCTGCCCGCCCTTGCCGCCGGCACGCATCGTCGTCACCTCGAGGTCTGTCTCTTTGACCTCGATATCGATCTCGTCCTCGATGTCGGGGACGACTTCGACCGCCGAAAAACTCGTATGACGTCGCGCGTTGGCGTCGAATGGACTGATTCGGACCAGGCGATGAACACCGATTTCGGAGCGCAGATAGCCGTAGGCGCTGTCGCCTGCGACCGTGAAGCTTGCTCCGTCAATCCCGGCTTCGTCGCCCGCCTGGTAGTCGATGATGTCGGTGACGAAGCCACGACGCTCGCACCACCGCAAGTACAGGCGAAGTAACATCTCCGCCCAGTCCTTTGCTTCCGCACCGCCGGAACCAGGATGGATGCTGACGATGGCACCCGAGCGATCCGCTGGCCCCGACAGCATGCGATCGAGTTCGGCCTTGCGAACCTGCTTTTCGAGCGAGTGAGTCTGCTCGACAGCATCCGCAACGACCGCCTCGTCGTTTTCCATGCTCCCGAGCTCGAGGAACTCCCGCGCTTCGTTGAGCTTTCCGAGAAGGGTATCGGCTAACGATACCTTTTCGGTGAGCCCAGCGCGCTTGCGCATCATGACCTGGGCTTTGTCGGCGTTGTTCCAGAAGTCCGGAGCCGCAGAAAGGGCGTCTATTTCTTCGATCTGGCGCTTGAGTACCGGGACGTCAAAGAGACCCCCTTAGCGCATCAACACGCCTTTGAAGGTCATCGAGTAGGGTGCGGGTCTCTGAAATCACGCCCGAGCTTTAGCGCGAAGTCCTTCGCAGCTCAAGGGTCATGGCGTCAAGCGATGACCTGGCCGCGACCCGATTCGGCGACGTCCCCGATCGGTCCGCCCTTTTGAGCGCCGTTCGGCCCCGGACCGAGGAGACGACGACGGGAACCGGCGGCTCGGTGCTTTGGCTCGAACTCGCAACGGCGGAATCCCGCGGCTCCGAGCCTTGGCTCGAACTCGCAACGGCGGAATCCCGCGGCTCCGTGCCTTGGCTCGAACTCGCAACGGCGGAATCCCGCGGCACCGCCGCACGACGCGATGGCATTCCGTTCGACGGATGTGGGTCGATCTGCCCTGCGGACGTCGAGCGCCCGAGCACGGCGGGATCCCCAGGTGCGTGAGCCGAAAACCACCCCCCAGTCATCACGTCCAGCCGAAGTGTCGACTCGAACAGCTCCGCCTCGACCCGCGACGAAGCCAGCGCCTTGGACGCGAGGACGCGGTAGGCCTGTTGCCAACGCAAGAGTTCCTCGACGAGTCCTTCGGTAACACGCTGTCGTTCGCGGGCCTGTGCGAGCAAGAGGCGTTCGATGCCAAGCTCCTCGTTGGCAAAGAGCAACCGGGACAAGCGAAATGTCGCTTGTCCCTCGAGGACGAACGACACGCCGCCGGACTGAGTGTAGCGATACGGATCGTCTTCGGTCGGCGACAATCGGAGTGACTGATCGACGTCGCGACCAGCGCGGAAACGCACCTCGGGCAAGAGCGCACTCGCCCTGGCTCGCGAAGTGAGCCCCTCCAGGCGCCGCAACGTCGGAAGAATTCCCTGGGCCGACAACGCCGCTTGAACGGCGTCTTCGACGAATTTCGTCGAAAGCACGAAGGCCACATCGCTGGCTTCTGCGAGAGCTTTTGTCTTTTGCCCGCGACTACGGACCGATGCCGAACTCGAAGGCTCTGGAGGCGACACCTCGTCCCGTTCGAGCGGATCGAGAGGAACATCCGTAAGTGGCGCACTCTCGAGGTCTCGATCCGCTTGCACGAGCAGAGGCGCGGCTCGCCCGGCAACCGCTTCCTCCGATACGGTAGTCGCTCCTTCGCCTGCTACCCATCGACCTTCGCGGATCCCGAGTTGGAGCAGGATCGCGTTGTCGTTCGTGATTCCCTGCGATTGCGCGTGTCGGCCCGTAATGGCAATCGTGATCTCCGGTGCGCCTTGGGCGAACCCAGCTCGCGCAATCATCGACAGCATTGTGGCGCTCGCAATCACAACGATCCAGCTGGAGCGACTCGATCGAGCTCCGCGCAAGGGCCGCCGGGACTCACCTGGAGGGACACTCTCCCATTTCGTCGTCCGCGCGATAGGCGTGCGCGCGACAGGCGTGCGCGCGACAGGCGTGCGCGCGATAGGCGTCCGCGCGATAGGCGTCCGCGCGATAGGCGTCCGCGCGATAGGCGTCCGCGCGGGGGGCGTCTGCCACGATGCACCGACAAGCTCGAGTAGATTGGTCATGCGCCTTACTCGGCCGCCCAGAAACCGAGTTGCGGAAAAAACGCATACGCCGCTTTCCCACCGAAGTTGCGTCGCGGCGCCCCGCTCGCGCCGGGGTCGACTCGGTGCTGCGCCGAGAAAAGCGGAGCATCACGACATCCTGGGCCCAGCCGACTTACCGGCACGCCTCACTGGATCCAACGGCGAGACTAGGTGACCGCAGCTCCGACGATGGCCGCGAGCTGCACTTGGGCCAGCCGTCGCCATTGGGATTCGGTGCGACCGTGCGGCGGAGCCCAACGCAGGGCAATCGTGGTCCGACCGGTGCAGGAAAACTCTGCAGCAACCCCCAACGTCCTGAAGCTCCCGGACTCGACCCACCCCACCGCCACGCGGCACTCCGCGGCTGACGCGGGCACGCGCCGATCTCCTTCCCAAGCGCCAACCTCGATGATGGTCTCGCGACTGGTCGGTCCATCCCACGAAGATTGGACCTCAAGGGTTTTCAAGGCCATTTCCTTTTCAGTCATGCGGGCGCCAAAACGCTGCCGCGAACGTCGCCCCACGCGCCAAGAGATGACGACCTCTTCGGTTTCAGTCCTTGCGACCAAAAAAATGTCGTCCTCGAGATTCCGCACTCGTGAGCGCGCAGGCTCCTGCGTGACCACTCGACGGCGCGCCGACCTCACCTCGAGTTGGTCCCACCCCCGGCAGCCCGACCTCGCCCCGAGTCGGCCTCACCGGCACCGGTTCGCCGCCGTCGACAATAGTGACGTCCGGCGGCTCCTCGCCAGACGATTGCAACGAACCGTCTCGGACGTTCGGAAGCGGGCCGGGCTCGATCCGCGATGACGGGATGGGCGCTTCGAGCTCCAAAGCAACGCTTTCTGCAAGGCTCGTCCCTTCCGCCACACCAACCGCCATTGTCGCGCCAGCCTCGACGCCTGGCGCGACACAAGAGACGCGCCGAGAGGGCTCGCGCTCACCTCCCGTAGGTTGCGAAATGTCCGACGTTCCCGCGACGCCAGAAGCGACGTCGACGTGGTGCCCGACGGGATGGGCATCAGTTCGCGTCAGTTCTTCTGCGGCCGAAGCCCCCCCTGGCGCGTCATTTGGATTTCTCCAGCCAACAGCGTCGGTCGGCGCAGCGGTGGACTTCGGATCGTCGGCGTCCGTCGGCGCAGCGGTGGACTTCGGGTCGACGGCGTCCGTCGGCGCAGCGGTGGACTTCGGGTCGACGGCGGCAGGCTGGTCGCGCTCTGTCGACAACGCTTCGCCAACCAATGGTTCATCGGAATCGCTGGACGCGGGACGTTCCCCGATTACGACGCCAGCATCGAACGAGAGGGCTGCTGACACGACAGTGTTCGGCTCGAATGCACGATGTTGAGTTCCAGAGTCTCCCGATTCGGGTTCGGGTGCGGAGAACTCCACCTCCTCCTCGGGTTCAGGTGGCATCACCGGCGCGACTTTGGAAACGACAGGTGAGAATCGCTCACGCGCGGCGCGAGCAGCTTCGTGGTCGGGTTCTCGCTCGAGGACCTCGTCGAGCAAAGTGAGTGCCTTGGCCACATGTCCCTGAGCGGCGTAGATCTCGGCGAGCGTGACCGTCGCCACCGGAGGACCGACCTTCGGGGTTTTCAGACCAACCCCTCGAATCAGCTCGACCGTGTCAGGAAGGTTGAGTCCTTGAGAGACGACACTTGCAACGAGATCTCGCGCGACACCAAACCAGCCCCGAGCTCTACGACGCGCGGCTTCGTCATCGACGGTCAGGCGAATGATTTCCGTCCCTCAACTCAGGGCGAGTGAGTAGCTCGGGACGCGTGGCTCCGAGCGCACGGGCGCGCGCAATGAGTTCATCCCTAGATAACTGCTCGAGCGCCTTCGGATCGATGGCCACGGCGCGACTCTACTCGGGACTCACTGACACGTCGAGGTGCCCCGTACGGCCAATCGCGCCGCCCAAGGGCGAAATGAGCGCTCTTGCCGGCATTTTGAGTGCGTATGCCGGCATTTTGCTCCGGTTCGGGCTCCAGACGCCGGGACGAATGGGCATCTCGTCACGAGCTCGTCCACCCGAGTGGGATTCGATCCGGGCGGACGTCGACCATAGTCCTGAACAACCCCAATTCGGATGGCCGCGCAGCTCCCACGTGGGTCGCGTCACCTGGCCATCGACTTCCGTCCGAATCGCAGTCGAACCGAGGGAGCACGCCCAGTTCGACGTCGTGACTCGGACCCGCAGAACCACTACCGGACCAGCACCGCGCGCAGGATGAAGCGCCCTCGAGAGTCAACTCAGGTTCAGTTGACCTTCGTCGCCTCGAAGAAGACCGTCGTTAGCAACTCGGTGGCAAACTGCCGAGCACGAAGCGTCGTGCCGTCGACGCAGAAATCCATTTGATCGTTGCTCGCGGTATAACTCAATTTGCTGCCAGAAACGGTGTAGCTGAGCGCACCATCGCGCGTGAACGTGTCTTTGGCCGCGCACGAGCACGTGGAGCCCTGCACACTACACGTCACTTCCTGGTGATAGCCGCCGGCGACGATCGCAGCGCCCACTCCAGCGCAAGCCGTGGCAAGATCAGTGGAGGTAATGCCAATGGCAGCCATGCACGCGACAGGGACGTGAACGGTATAATCCACTGTAGTTATCGTGTCGTCCGTGGCCACTCCGTTGGCAAAAGCCACAGTACCCGACACGTTCGCATTCACCTGGTCGTAATTGCCTCGACATGCAGGCGGCAAGGATTGGCTGAGATTGGCAGCCGATTTCAAGTCGCCCTCGACGCACGATGAAGTGACTTGCCACGTTCCCGTTACGTCCCCACCACAAGCGTCCAGACTACCGCAATGCCCGCCGCCCTTATCCGACGAACACGCCAACACCGCGGCCAAGGACGTCACCGATAGGCACCGAAGAATCGTGGAGGGCAAGGTCATCTTGCGCGACAGACTAAACCGTTCTCTTGACCGCGGCAACGTCCCCCACCGACCGTCAGCGGCTTTTCTCGCGCTCGGCACCCGCGTCCGACGCGCGTCGCGGACCCACGCATTGCGGACCCGCGCGTTGCGGATCCGCGCGTTGCGGACCCGCGCGTTGCGAATCCGCGCGCTGCGGCCCCGCGCGTTGACGAGACGCGACGAGTGCTCGATTTCCGATGCGAACTCGTAGCCCCGTAACGTCTCGTTCGCCTACACCTCGAGAATCTTCGACTCCAGGCGATGCTACCACACCAAACCATGAGTCCGAATGATGCGGATGCGGCGTTCCCTCGACGCACTCTACGGGAACGGTTCTCGCGCTATTCGGTGTCGGTGACTTTCCGCTTCTCGATCAGGTGTTCGACCACGGACGGATCGGCCAGGGTCGTGATGTCCCCGAGGTTGTCGAATTCCCCTGCTGCAATTTTCCGAAGAATGCGGCGCATAATCTTGCCGGATCGGGTCTTGGGCAAGCCCGGAGCAATCACGATGACGTCTGGGGTAGCAATCGGGCCGATGTGATGGCGCGCCTCGTTTCTGAGCTCGCCGATGAGCTCGGGACTCTCGACGTAGCCCTCTTTTAGAATGACGTACGCAAAAATCCCCGTGCCCTTGATGGGATGCGGGTAACCGGTAACGGCAGCCTCGGCGCACCCCGGATGCGTAACGAGGGCACTCTCGATCTCCGCAGTGCCCAGTCGATGACCGGAAACGTTGATGACGTCATCGACTCGTCCCGTAATCCAGTAGTATCCGTCTTCGTCGCGCCGACAACCATCCCCCGTGAAGTAGTAGCCGGGAAACGGACGCAAGTAGGTCTCCATGAAGCGCTGATGGTTGCCATTGACCGTTCGCGCCATGCTTGGCCAAGACTTGCGAATGGCGAGAAGCCCGGTCACGCCATTGCCTTGAAGCTCCCGCCCTTGTTCGTCGAGAATGACGGGCTCGATTCCGAAGAATGGCAAGGTTGCCGAACCGGGCTTGGTGGGCACCACGCCTGGAATGGGAGTGATGCAGATGGCGCCAGTTTCGGTTTGCCACCAAGTATCGACGACCTCGCATCGCCCCTCCCCAACGACGTCATGGTACCAGCGCCAGGCTTCGGGATTGATCGGCTCACCGACGCTTCCGAGCACGCGGAGACTGCTCCGATCGTGACGCAACACGAACTCGTCCCCGTGGCGCGCAATCGCACGAATGGCCGTGGGAGCGGTATAGAATTGATTGATTCGAAGCCGCTCGACCATGTCCCAATAGCGGCCCGCATCGGGATAGGTCGGCAAGGACTCGAACATCACCGTCGTCGCACCATTGGCGAGCGGTCCGTAAACGACGTAACTGTGACCGGTAACCCACCCGACGTCTGCTGCGCACGCGTAAATATCACCGGGTTGGACACCGAAGACATGTTCGTGCGTCATCGCCGTCATCAGCAGGTAACCTGCCGTGCTATGAGCGATCCCCTTCGGCTTGCCGGTGGACCCCGAGGTATAGAGGACGAACAGGGTGTCTTCGCTATCCATGTGCTCGATTGGGCAGTAGGGACGCTCCTGAGCGCAGGCTTCGTCGAGCCAAATGTCGCGTGGCGGGTAAAAGGGGATCTTGTTTCCCGTGCGCCTGACGACGAAGACGTTCTTGACGGACGGACAGGCCATGACGGCCTCGTCGACGGTGCGTTTCAGAGCAATGACCTTTTTGCCCCGAACCCCCTCGTCCGCCGCAATGACGGCGCGACAATTCGAATCGAGGATCCTGTCTCTCAGTGATTCGGCAGAGAATCCAGCGAATACGACGCTGTGCACGATACCGAGACGGGCGCAAGCGAGCATTGCATACGCCGCTTCCGGGATCATGGGCATGTAAATCGCCACACGATCCCCTTTCTTGAGTCCGCTGTGCCGCAGCACGTTCGCTAGTCGACACACCTCCCACTTGAGCTCTTGGTAGGTGATGAAGCGATTCTGCCCTGGTTCGTCACCTTCCCAGATGATTGCTAGTCGCTCTCCGTGCCCCGCAGCCACGTGGCGATCGACGCAGTTCTCGCAT
Source organism: Polyangiaceae bacterium (assembly GCA_049840955.1). Taxonomy (GTDB): domain Bacteria; phylum Myxococcota_A; class Polyangia; order Polyangiales; family Polyangiaceae; genus FEN-1139. The sequence goes on along the minus strand of JASGIX010000063.1, from coordinate 10,091 downwards.
GCGTTGAGCTTTCCCCCCAAGAACCAGGCGACCTCCCCGTGACGGAAATCCGATCCGCTCACTTGACTGAAGTCATGCTGCCAGACAAGGCGGCGTCGCGCCTCTTGCCCCCAAAACTCGTCGGGTTGGGTGATGCTCCGAACGTAGAGTTCGCGATACTGCGCAAGGCTCGTAAACGAGCGGCTGTGGCCCATGCTTCCTCCTCCTGCCCTGTGGCTAGCAATGCACGCGACGCGCGCGAGGGGGTATACGAGTCCTGACGCACCCAAGTTTCGAGGCGTCAGTTCGCCTTCGCCCCAGCGGCCACGCCGCTCAGCGTCATAGACGTATTCGCTCCATCGAAGTCCGATCTCGCGCTGGATGCCCGTGCGCCGCAAAACTGCGCAGTGCGGCCTCGCTAGATGCCCGTGCGCCGCAAAACTGCGCAGTGCGGCCTCGCTAGATGCCCGTGCGCCGCAAAACTGCGCAGTGCGGCCTCGCTAGGTGCCCGTGCGCGGCAGGATTTTCGTCAGACCAATCACCCGTCGTCGAGGACACGTCCTCCGACCCAAGCCGCGAGCTGACAATGGAGAGGATTCACGGTTTCGCCACAGCGACACGTAACGGCTTTGGGTTTGAGAACATTAGTCTCTCAAATAGTGACACGTGTACCCGGAGGGATACTTGACGAGGTAGTCCTGATGGTACTCCTCAGCGTCAGTAAAAGGACCCGCCTCGACGACTTGCGTGACAATCGGTCGCTTCCATCGCCCCTGAGTCTGGACACGTTCAATCACCGCAAGAGCTGTCTTGCGCTGCGCGTCAGAGACGTAGAAAATGGCCGAGCGGTACTGCGACCCGTGATCGTTGCCTTGCTGGTTCGGCGTCGTCGGATCGTGCATCCGAAAGAACCAATTCTCGAGTAGGTCTGCGAAACTGAGTCGCTTGGGATCGAACACCACCCGAACCGTCTCGGCGTGCCCGGTGCGCCCAGTCTTCACGTCGTCGTACGTGGGATTGCGGGTCGTGCCGCCAGCATAGCCGACACGCGTCTCGATGACGCCAGGGATTCTTTCGGAGAATGTCCTGCATCCCCCAAAAGCAGCCACCAGCAAGGTAGGCTTCCTCGACCGTAGCCTCACAAGACGGCCGTGAGTTGCCGGCATCATCCGTTCGACAACCATGTTCGACGAAACGCGCGGGCGTCTCCGCAGCCGCCTGACTGCCGTCGAACAGCCGCGTATATTCCGCGTAACCCGCGGACTTGAGTTGCTCCTTGGGAACGAAACGTAGCGAGGCAGAATTGATACAATACCTCATTCGCGTAGGTGCAGGCCCATCCTCGAATACATGCCCCAAGTGCGAACCGGCGAGCTTCGACTTCACCTCGGTTCGACGCATCCCGTAACGTTCGTCGGACTTTTCGGTTACCGAAGCTGCTTCGATCGGCTTCGTAAAGCTCGGCCATCCCGTTCCCGAGTCGAACTTGTCCGTGGAACTAAACAGAGGTTCTCCGCTCACCACGTCGACGTAAATACCATCCTCGTGATGGTCCCAATAAGCGTTGCGGAAGGGCGGTTCCGTTGCTTCGTGTTGCGTCACCTCGTACGCAAGCGGGGACAATTTCTGCTTCAACTCATCGTCAATAGGCTTTTTATAGACGGAATTCGTCATCGGCGCTCCGGAAGCAACAGATTCGTCGCGGGCCTGAGGCGGCAACGGTTCGTCTCGTTTCATGCGAGCAGATCCCGCGATTCGAGGTTCCGCTCGGGCCGGAGACGTCTCGGAGGTACTCCCGGCATTCCAGTCCTGCCCTCGCGCACAGGCGCCGCCCAAGGCGAGCACGGCGACGAGCAGAACTAGGACGAGTGCAATGTCTTTCATTGCACCGCAACGCGTCTTGGTTCGCGACATGGGATGAGGATTCTCTGAGTCCGCACCGAACGGACGTAAAGAGCTCACCGCACCGTCAGGATCGATCCGTCCAAATGGGAAAACCCCGCCAATCCTTGGGACCAGCGGGGCTTTCAGCCTTCAGTGCTCGTGCTGACTCAGTACTGGAACAGCATCTCGCGATACTTCGGAAGCGGCCAAAGATCGTCTTCGACCACGCCTTCCAGCTCGTCCGCTACGCCACGAACCTCACGCATCGCAGGAATCACGTCATTACGGAAGGTCTCGCCCTGGACCTTGAGGTCAGAACCGGATGCCTTCTCGAGTGCAGCCTCGAGGCTGTCGACACCGGTCTTGAGGTTGGCTGCCCCGCGTGCGACGCGATTGAGCAAATCGATCTGCGGCGCAGGCACCTCGACGCCCGCGTTCTTGAGCGCGGACACCGACTGGGCAACCTTCGTCTGGTAAGCGAGCACTGCGGGCAGGATCTGGTTGCGCGCAATGTCGACCGTCGCGGTCGCTTCGATATTGAGCACCTTGACGTAGCGCTCCCAGAAGATCTCGATGCGTGCCTCGTACTCCTTCGACGACAGCACCTTGTGGGCTTCGAAGAGCTCTTCGAACTTCTTGTTGTGGGCCGCCTTCAGACATTCGACCGTATCGCTGAGATTCGGCAGGCCACGCTTCTTTGCCTCTTCGTGCCACTCCGAGGAGTAGTTGTTCCCCGAGAAGAGAACCTTCTTGTGAGCCTTGATGCGTGAACGAAGCGCCTCGGTGAGCGCCTTGTTGAAGTCGCCCTTCGGCGCCTTCTCGAGCTCGTCGACGAGTTCCTTGATCGACTGCGCCGCGATGGTGTTGAGGACGGTATTGGCGAGATAGCAGGGCTGAGACGAGCCAACCGCGCGGAACTCGAACTTGTTGCCCGTGAAGGCGAACGGCGAGGTTCGGTTACGATCGGTCGCGTTCCATCGGGAACGCGGGGAGCGTGGTGACACCGAGCTCCATCACGCGGCCACCGAGGCTCTTCGTCGGCGTCCCGGTCTCGAGCTGATTTACGATGTCCTCGAGCTGCTCGCCCAAGTACACCGAAATGATCGCCGGAGGTGCCTCGTTCGCGCCGAGTCGATGATCGTTGCCCGGACCGGACACCGCGATGCGCAACAAAGCTGCGTACTCGTCGACGGCAGCGATGGTCGCGACGAGGAACGCAAGGAACTGCGCGTTGGCGTGGGGCGTCTTGCCTGGCTCGAGGAGATTCTCGGTCTCCGTCGACATCGACCAGTTATTGTGCTTGCCGCTGCCGTTGATGCCAGCAAAAGGCTTCTCGTGAAGGAGGCACACGAGATCGTGGCGAAGCGCTACGCGACGCATCACTTCCATGACGAGCATGTTGTGATCCGCCGACAGCGCCGAACGCTCGAACATCGGAGCGAGCTCGAACTGAGCAGGCGCGACCTCGTTGTGACGGGTCTTGGCCGGGATGCCCAGCTTCCAGAGCTCACGATCGAGATCGATCATGAACGCCAAAATGCGCTCACGAATGGCGCCGAAGTAGTGGTCTTCGAGCTCCTGACCGCGGTAGGGAGCGGCACCAAAGAGCGAACGACCACAGGCGATGAGGTCGGGACGCATCTCGTAGTACTTACGATCGATGAGGAAGTACTCCTGCTCCGGCCCGAGCGTCGTGAACACGCGGGAGACAGTCGTATTGCCGAAGAGCTTGAGCAAACGCACGGCCTGAGAGGAGAGCGCCTCCACGGATTGCAGGAGCGGCGTCTTCTGGTCGAGTGCTTCCGTCGTATAGCTCACGAAGGCCGTCGGGATGGTCAACGTCGCGCCATTGACTTCCTCCTGAATGAACGCAGGAGAAGACGGATCCCAGACGGTGTAGCCACGCGCTTCGAAGGTCGCGCGAGTTCCACCCGAGGGGAATGAGGACGCGTCGGGTTCGCCGCGGACGAGCGTCTTGCCGACGAACTCGGTGATGCAGCCACCGTCGGCGGCTGGCTCGATGAAGGCGTCGTGCTTCTCTGCCGTGAGGCCCGTCATCGGCACGAACCAGTGCGTGTAGTGGCTTGCGCCGTGGGCTAGCGCCCACTCGCGCATTCCCTGGGCGACCTGATCGGCGATCGATGCGTCGAGGGGCTGCCCGAGAAGGGTCGTCGCACGCAGCTTCTTGTACACGTCCTTGGACAAGTACTGCTTCTGCGCGGCGTCGTTGAAGACCAACTTGCCGTAGATTTCCTGCGCGGGCTTGGCGCGGTAATCCTCGATGGCAGGGATCTCGCGCTCAAGGGACATAGCGATGCGCTTGCGTGCACTCGGCATGGAACTCAATACTCCTTAGATAGATCGTGCTTCACGAAGGACCGGTCGCGAGCAGTGAGCGTTGAACGCGTCCCTCGTGGGGGGAATACCTGGATTGGTGGTGTCCTATCGGAGTCTTCGTTTCCGATTTGTTTCGTGTCAGTTGCGAACGATACCTAAACGCATCGCGAATCGCGACAGCGACCGACTTGCCGGCCCGTCCGAGGTCGGCAGGTGACCGGCGACGGATCTCCGGATCTGACGAAATTTCGATGTTTCCCGTTCGCGTCAGCTCACCCAAACCCTTCGCCACCAAAAACCTTGACCTAATTCGACCGGTTGATTTGCCAAATCGAGCGCACCCTCACAGGAACCGGCTGACCGAATCCCGTTATTGGGCTGAATCCGATCGCCGTTGGTGACGAACAACGTGGAAGGTCTGCCGCTCTACTCCTCCGAATCCGAGGTGAGCGCCCCGGTTTCAAACGAGGTCTCTTCGACGTCATCTCGTGACGACGTACGCGGCGAGATTGCGATCTACGAAGCGGTTAGGTACCTCGGGTTGTCGCTCATCGGGATCTTCGCTTGTTACGTTGGCTATCACGCGATTTTCAGCGATTCGCCAGTCCGCAAGACGCTGATGCTCTATGACGGAACCGCGTGCCTACTTTCGGCAGCCATCGTTGCGGTCGTACTGAAGACGCGCGTTGGCACGAAGCTCGCGCATCCGGCTGGAGCTGCGCTCGTGTTGATTACCGCGAGTAACATCGCACTCAGCTCCTTGCTCTTCAGCGGAACCTTCGATCTCGCCTACATGCCGTTTCTGCTCGTCGTGATCGGAGCGCTCATGCTCTCGCCAGGATGGGTCATCCTAGTCGCATCGCTGGTGGTCGCGATGACGGTGCCCGTCGCGTTCCGCACCATACCAGAAGCGCACCGAGTCAACTTCTTCGTGACGCTCTTCACCGGGCTCGCCCTCATGGGAAGTGTCTTCCTGAGCCGGTTGCGAGCACACCGTCGCGTCCTCGAGCTGCGCGAAATCGACCGCCGCATGGCGGCATCACTCCGCGAAGCGTTAGAGCGAAGTGAGCAACGCCGAATCGAGCAGCAGTACACCGATCGCCGGCGACAAGAGCTCGAGGAACAGCTGCGCCAATCACAGAAGCTCGAAGCCGTCGGCGTACTCGCAGGCGGCGTTGCCCATGATATGAACAACGTGCTCGGGGTCATCACGAGCATCGCTTCCTTGGCTGGTGAACGCTTCGGTGACGGGGAATCCCTGAGGCAAGATCTTGCCGATATTCTCGCCGCAGCGCGACGAGGCAGCGCGCTCACCCGTAATTTGCTCGGGTTCGCTCGGCAGGGCACGAGGATCAAAGAGCGTTTCCGCCTCGAAACCATCGTCGAATCGATCACCCACCTCCTTCGTCGCACGATCTCGAAACAGATCGAACTTCGGGTGGACTTGCCAGAAGACCTCGACGACATCATCGGCGACCCCGGGCAGCTGAGCCATGTGCTCATGAACCTGTGCATCAATGCGGTGGACGCGATGCAGGGGCATGGCACCGTCACGATTTCGGCCTCGAACGTCACCCTCGACGAGACGCAAACCGCCGCACTCGAGCTTCCCCAGGGCAAATACATCGAACTGCGCGTGGTCGACACGGGTGCTGGCATCGCGCCGGACGTACTTCCTCGGGTCTTCGAGCCGTTCTTCTCGACGAAGAATAGTAACGAGCGCTCGGGCCTCGGTCTGTCCATGGTGTATGGCACGGTTCGAGACCACGGGGGCACGGTGCGAATCGACAGCACCCTCGGTACGGGTACGAGAGTTGCAATCTTTCTCCCCTCGCAAATCCGCAAACCAGCTTCCGTTGCACCGCCTTCCGTTCACTCCGTCAACTCGACGAATAGCCGGCGAACGATCCTCCTCGTCGATGACGAGCCGCTTCTCCGTTCGGCAGGACGAAGAATCATTCGCTCGCTCGGCTACGAAGCACTGGTCGCGGCCAATGGGGCGGAAGCGGTAGCCGTCTTCCGCTTGCATCTCGACAAGATCGGGCTCGTCGTGCTCGACGTCGCAATGCCAGTCATGGGTGGACGGGATTGTTTCTTCCGCCTCCGCGAGCTTGACCCGGACATCCCCGTTCTCGTCGCATCCGGATTCGCCAAACACGGTGGAGTCGACGAACTCCTCGGAGCCGGAGCAACTGGATATCTCGCAAAGCCATACGACAGGGATCAGATGAGCGCCGCCATTCATCGATGCCTCGCGCTCTCGATGACCCTAGCCGTCGGCTCCGTGGCGAGCGACGAGCCGCATTCCCGGCCACGCGCGTTACCCTGAAGGCGCTGAGGTCCGCGCCAGTGGGCGCCCCTGGGCTCCCGAGCGGCCCCGCCTGCTCATGACCTTCCATTCCGTAATCGCGGCAGCGGCTCTCCAACTGCGACGCGATGTGCGGCTAGTAGACATCGTCCAGGTACGCAGCCACCCATGCAAGCGGCGCATTCCAGTTGATAGCCACTTCGTTCACGCCCCAAGCGTCGACGTGATCGACGTAGCACTTTTGAACTGGACAGCCCCCCAATCGTTTCGAAACGGGATCGGGAAGCTTCGAGTTCGGACCGCCCGCAACGGCACCTGGAGGTGGAGTCGGGCAACGCCGTCCACGTTGGTGCGCCCAAAATCGATGATGAGGGTTCGCAAGGGCTCGCTCACCGTATCCTGATATGTACGAGAACCCGAGTGGGTTTCGTCCGAGCAGATAGGCCATCGCATCGAGCATTCCCTGTCGAAAAGACCCCTCGTTCGTGAGATCCGCGGCCACACCGAGCACGATCGCATTGTTGAGTACGAAGGAATTCGATCCCCATGGATAGTGACCGTCAGAACCTCGGCGCATTGGCACGCGATACCCTTGATTCTCTACTTGCTCCAGATATTGCTTGGCCGCAGCGAGGACGGAATTCTTGACCAGCTCGCGCTCCTCCGCTGGGAGCGAACTCGGCAACATCGCGAGACTGAGCGTACCGAGTCCTGCAGTCGATTGCCACGTCATGGCAGAGAAGTGTTCCACCCGCTCATGACCACTCGCGGAAGGCAGCTTCAAATAGTGGGGACTCCGGCGCAGATACGACAGCAGTCGTTCGTCCCCGAGCGTCACGTAAAGCTCGGCGCCTGCCCAATAGAACTCATCCGAAACTCGATTGTCGTCGTACGGCCCCCCACCGTCCCGGCTCATTGGGGATGCGAAGAGTTTGGGAGATCGATGAGCCGCATTCCAACCTCGAATCGCAGCGATACGACAGCGCTCCGAGAGCTCTGGGACCAATGTCTTGAAGACCCTCGTGCACTGCGCGGCGGTGGCAACGAGATTGAGCGTCGCCGCAGTGCTTGGCGGATACAAATCCCGTTGATCGGAGGTCTCGGCCGGCGTCCGCCCGAGGGTCGTCCAGCCGCGGTCGTGAATCTTGTGGTGAACCATGCCCGCGAGCTTTTCCCCTTCGGGAACCTGCATCCGCAGGATGAACTCCATCTCCCAGCGGGCTTCGTCGAGGAGGTCCGGAACGCCGTTCGAAGACTCCGGAATCGACAACTTTCCGTCGTCGAAATCCCCCTTCTTCTTGCCGAAGAGCAGCGTCCGCTCGTGAAGGTTGAAGAGGGTCCACAGCGCAATCCCTCCGTTTACGACATATTTGCCGTAATCGCCCGCGTCGTACCACCCTCCGTGCACATCAAGGGTGTAATTGCACGTTCGCCCCACGCACCCCACTTTGGCGTCGCTGACGTGCCCGGCGGGACGTGTCCACTTGAAGTCCTTTGCCCACGGAAGAGCTACCGGAATCCCAGAGCGATTGTAATAGAAGTAAGCAAGCGCGTCGTACTTCAACTTGCGGTAGAGCCCCTGCTGGATCGCGAAGGGTACGCTGCGCTCCTCACCGACCCGCAACACGAATCCCTCACCTGCGCCGACGGAGCCATCGAAACGGATCCAGTGCAGGTTTTCGCCAGAATCGGCGTCGAGACCTTTGACATCGGTCGACCCGGATTGCACGACCGCCCCCGAGCCGTTCAGGAGCTCGAACCGCTCGGCAATCTTCGAATCACTCTCCAATACGGCGTACTTTTGCTCGCTAGGGAGATAACCAACCTGATTGACGTGAACCTTCGAACTCGGAGCCATTGCGGCACATCCCGTAAGGCAATGAAGGAGCACCCAACCGAGGATCGTACGCTTTTCCATGGTTCCAGGAGAGCAACCTCCCTTAGGGGCGCGCCCCACGCAAGACCAAATCGCACTTGTGCGGCCAAACGCAAATCGACGCGGTAGCGGTGACAAATCGATATGCAAAGCGCTATGCTCGAGTGGTGTCGAGACTGCGCGTAGCTCTGATTTACCCGCCTCCTTGGAAGATCCCCGCCGATGGCCACGCGCCGGATCCGATTGACGGTCCACCGGGTGACTTTCGAACCGGGGACCTCGACGCTGATTTTTCCAGATCCCTTACGGCCTGCTCTCCCTCGCAGCCCAGGCACGAGCCGATGGCCACACCGTAAAGATCCTGAAATCTGTCCGGGTACACCTGGGAAGCCACCGAAACCACCATCAAACACCTCAAGGCAGACGTGGTGGGTCTCTCGTGTTGGACGGCCAATCGCCGCGGTGTGAAGCTCGTTTCGGAGAGCGTCAAGCGGCACCAGCCCAGCGCTCACGTGACCGTAGGTGGACCGCATGCCACACCACTTCCGCGGCAACTGCTCACTCATTACGAGTCGGTCGACAGCGTCGTCGTAGGCGAAGGCGAGGACACGTTCCTCGAACTTCTGACCCGCATCGAGAAGCGCGCGCAACTCGTCGATCTGCCGGGCGCGTACGTTCGTGATGGTTCGAAAATCGTTGGGGGCGCGCCTCGCACGGCAATCGAGAATCTAAACACGCTTGCGTCTCCGCACACGAGCTTCGCGACTCACATCCTCATGACCTCTCGGGGTTGTCCTTGGGCATGCACTTTCTGCGGCGCCGAAACGAGCTGGGGACGAGGTTTTCGGCCATTTTCCGTGGATCGAGTCCTCGATGACATCGAAGCGGCACTCGCCCAGGTGCCCGTCAAGCAGCTGCTCATCAAGGACGATACGTTCACGACCAATCGAAACCGTGTATTGGAGCTTTGTCGCAAGATCCGCGAGCGCGGGCTATCGTTTTTGTGGAGCTGCGATACCCGTGTCGACGTGATCAGCGAAGAGCTAGTGAAAGAAATGCGCCTTGCTGGCTGCGAGCGCATGAGCCTCGGAGTCGAATCAGGCGCACCAGCGATCCTAAAAGCGATCAATAAGAAGATTACGGTCGAACAAATCGAGCGCTCGGCGGCACTCCTCCGCCGCTATGGCATCAAGGCGCGGTTTTACATGATGCTCGGCAATCGAGGCGAGACAGAGGAAACCTTTCGCGAGACACTCGCTTTCCTCGACCGAGCCAAGCCCGACCAATACATCTTCTCCTGCTTGAGCATCTATCCCGGAACCCAGGACTACGAGGAAGCCGTCGGACGCGGATGGCTCGATGCAGAAACCTATTTCACGGGCACGTTTCAGGAATTGAAGGTACCATTCGACGCGAAACCCGACGTAGCAGCCTTGCTCGCCGATTGGTTCGCGAAGAACCGCGGACTGAAGACTGGATACGTGCCCGCCGCGGACGAACTGCGCGAGGTCAGTATCCGCCTGGGGGGCGCCCATCCGCCGGCACTCGTCGAATTGGCCGAAGCCCTCATCGAAGAAGGTGATCTCGAGGAGGCCGAACGGCTACTTCGACGCGCACTCGAGCTCGGATATCCCTTACCCCGAATCGTCCCAATGCCCTCGCGGTGCTGTTCGGATTCTATCGTGTTTCCCTATTAACCTAGCGATC
>JASGIX010000062.1:0-146822 GCA_049840955.1 Polyangiaceae bacterium | reverse complement strand
CGCCCAGGCGCGAAGGGTTCAGCCCTTTGCGCCCCGACCTATGACGAGTGCGCTCAGCCGAGAAGCTCCTGGTAGACGCCCTCGGTCTGTCCCGCGATCATGTCCCAGCTGTAGCCGTACGCTGCTTTGACTCGCCCTCGCTCGCCCATTTGACGAGCCTTGTCGAAATCGGCAAACACCGTATTGAGCCCCCAGCAGATACTGGGAGGATTGTCGAATACGACCATTTCATCGACACCGTGATGCACGAAGTCTTGCACATCGAGTTTGTACGTCACGACGACTGGCTTTCGCGCGGCCCATGCCTCGAGGACGCGAGGCCCAAAGGACTCTCGTCGTGCCGGAACGCAAACCACGTCCGTCGAAAGGTACAGAGCAATGACGTCCGACGGATCTCCCAAGAACCGAACCGCCCCAGCAATCCCGAGATCCCGCGCCCGCTGTTCGAGATAGCCTCGCATCTCGCCGTCGCCGGCAAAGAGGACCTTGGCTTCGGGACGATGTTGCAATACGCCCGGAACCGCATCCAAAAGGAGATTGGGACCGTCGTCCCACGAGAGGCGCCCAACGAATAGCGCCGCCGGATCCATCGGACCTATCCCGAAGGACGCACGGATTGCGCCTGCGTCCACCGCACGATCGTACCAGCTGCAGTGAATTCCATTGCGGATGGTTCGGACCTTGTTGTTGGACACGTGATAGAGCCAACAGACTTCGTTTGCCAGTGCAGCAGAACTAGTGACGACTCGATCAGCGACGTACGCCCCTTCGGCCTCGAGAGCGGCGATTCTCCCTGACTGAGGGCCACGATTCCCTGCACGCCCGAACTCCGTCGAGTGATAGGTCATCACGATCCGTCGAGCACGCTCCCCCTTGGCAGCAACCAAGCCTTTGGTTACCAACCAATCATGACCGTGGACGATATCGAAAGCGGTGCCGCGTAGCCCTTCCGTCTCGACGAGGCGACGATGGAGAGCGCCCCCCATATTCGTCATTTCCGTGACGAAATCAGGGTTTAACTCAATGGGAACTCGATGGTAATGCACGCCATCGATGACGTCGTAAACGCGTTGACCTTCCCCGATGCGCGCGAACACATGCACCTCGTGCCCACGGCGCTCGAGCGCCGCGGCAAGCTCCGTCACGTGCGATGCCACGCTCCCTACCGCAACCGTATGCAAGCTTTCCCAGGCGAAGAAGGCAATTTTCACGTCGTCACTTTCCTTTTCGCGTCGGTCCGATTCATTTGGTCGGTCCCACTTGTCGAACGGTAAACGCACTTTGCGAGTACCGATCCGCTATACCCTGACTTGCAGTCGCTTTGAAGTGTTCTCGCGCCAAAGGCGCGACAGTACACCGTGAACAGAACCCGCGAGGGCGAGATCGTGACCCTGGCCTCATGACCTGGAGGCTCTTCGGCACGTCGTGACGGGGGGCTGCGAATATTGCGGCCCAAAGGACCCATTCGGGGCCTTCCCCCGCAGAAAGTGCGCTGGAAATTGCCCGCGCGTCCAGGATAAGACTCCACCGGGCAAGCGATTGGCCCATGACTCCACGCTCGCAGAGACTTCCACCTGCGGGGCACCTGCCACGGAGCCGCTCCCCGATCCAATCCGTGGATCATCAACCGCCGGCCGGATGCCGGCCCCACCTACGAACGGCAAGCGATGCTGCACTCGATCGTATTAGTCAAACAGGTTCCCGACACGGCGAACATCACGGGCAAGGTGATGAACGACGACGGGACCGTCAACCGATCCAAACTGCCCGCAGTCTTCAATATCGAAGATCGCGTTGCGTTGGAGATGGCGCTTCGCGTCCGCGACAAATTCGGTGGTCGCATTTCGGTCGTGACCATGGGTCCCACCCGAGCATCGGACGTTCTTCGGGAATGTCTCTTCATGGGCGCCGATGCGGCGTACCTGGTTAGTGACCGGAAGTTCGCTGGTGCCGATACCCTCGCGACGTCGTACGTACTTTCGAAGGCCGTACAAAAGCTCGCGCCCTTCGATTTCGTCTTCGCAGGTCGCCAGGCGATCGACGGGGATACGGCTCAGGTCGGACCACAAACGGCAGAAAAGCTCGACCTGCCCCAAGTGACGTACGCCCAAGAAATCCTGGGTGTAGAAGATGGGGCTGCAACGATCCGCCGGCATATCGACGGAGGCTACGAGGTGCTTCGAACCCGTTTGCCGGCACTGGTGACGGTGATCAAAGACGCTGCCGTACCGCGCCCGTACAGCGCCAAACGTCTCATGGCATGCAAAAACGCCAAGACTCTCTTCGAACTCGAGAAGATGGCGGAAGAGAACTCTCTACTTTATCTCGACAAGCTGACCGAGGAATTCCGCGCCAAGCGCCTATTCATCGAGACCTTCACTGCAGACGACCTGAACGTCGAACCCGAGCGATGTGGACTCAAGGGCTCCCCGACGCGCGTCTTCAAAATTGAATCGGTCGTTCTCGCCGGCCGTGACCGAGAGAACATCCCACCAACTCGCGACGGGCTATCGAAGCTCGTCGATGCCCTCTACCACGACCACATCCTTGGGTGATTGTGACCATGACCGATACCTATAGCAAAGACGTCTGGGTCTTCGTCGAACAACGAGACGGCAAGCCCGCTGACGTAAGCTTCGAGCTCCTATGTAAAGGGCGTAAACTCGCCGACGCCCTCGGTGGCAAACTGAAGGCCATCGTGTTCGGTCACAATCCGAACGTCATTGCGGAGAAGTCCTTCGCATACGGTGCGGACGAAGCGGTCGTCGTAAGTAGTCCTGCCCTCGAGCACTATCGCTCTCTTCCCTATTCGCGAACCTTCATTGCCCTCGTACGCGAACACAAGCCTCGCGTCGTACTATTTGGCGCGACGGTGACCGGCCGCGATTTGGCGCCGCGGGTGGCGTCCGCGACCATGAGCGGGCTAACGGCGGATTGCACCGACCTGCAGATCGAGAATGTCACGTATCTCAAGAAGGAATACGAGCAGCTTCTCCTTCAGATCCGCCCGGCATTCGGTGGCAACATCGTTGCTACGATCATCACGCCCGACATGGCCACTCAAATGGCGACCGTGCGCGAAGGCGTGATGGAGCTCCAGCCAGTTGCCCACCCCCGGCCCGTCAACGTCACCGCGGTACGATACGAACCCGATCCAACGGACGAATTCGTCACGATCATCGAGCGTCACCGCGAGGAGAGCAAGACGAACCTGAAGGGCGCCCCCATCATCGTCGCTGGCGGCTACGGGATTGGCACCAAAGAAGGTTTCAAGTTGCTCCACGAGCTGGCAAAAGTAATGGGCGCCGAAGTCGCCGGGACACGCGCCGCAGTCGATGCTGGACTGCTCTCGCCGGAGCGCCAGGTCGGGCAAACGGGCGTCACCGTTCGCCCGAAACTGTACGTGGCGGTCGGCATCTCAGGCGCGATCCAACATCGCGCTGGAATGCAGGATTCGAACAAGATCATCGCCATCAACAACGACCCCGATGCACCCATTTTCGGCGTCGCCCATTACGGGATCGTCGGAGACGCAATGGACGTGATTCCCAAGCTCATCGAGGCTTGCAAGGCACGACTCAAGTAGGACCCGAACATGCCGAACTATTTCTCGGACAACGCCGATTTGCAGTTTCACTTCTCGCAGCTCGACAACAAGGAAGCTGTCGGGATTGCTGAAAACGATTACTCGTATGCGGCGGAATTTCCTCATGCTCCGACCGACTACGAAGACGCACTCGAGAATTACCGTCGGGTCCTCGATCTCGTGGGAGACATCTCCGGCAACTTCATTGCCGAGCGCGCCGCGGCCGTCGACGTCGAGGGACCGAAACTCGAAAATGGCAAGGTGAGTTATGCGAAGGGGACCAAAGAAGACCTCGCAGAGCTTGCCAAGGCCGACCTGATGGGGCTCATCCTGCCATACCGATTCGGCGGGTTGAACATGCCTTTCACCATCTACACCATGGCCATCGAGATGGCGTCGCGCGCTGACGCAACGATGATGAATCTCTTTGGCCTGCAAGACATCGCAGACTGCATCGATAAGTTCGGTAACGAAGACCAACGTCAGCGCTACATGCCGAAATTTTCGACCGGCGAGCACACTGGCGCAATGGTGCTCACGGAACCCGACGCCGGAAGCGATCTCCAAGCCGTCAAGCTCGTCGCTTACCAAAACGAACAGGGTGAGTGGCGGCTCCGTGGCTGCAAGCGCTTCATCACGAACGGTTGCGGCGACGTCCTGCTAGTACTTGCACGGTCCGAACCCGGTACCAAAGACGCACGCGGACTGTCGATGTTCGTGTGCCGAGGGGACAACACGGTCGTCATCCGTCGTCTCGAGCACAAGCTCGGGATCAACGGCTCCCCGACTTGCGAGATGCAGTTCAACGACACCCCTGCGGAGCTCGTCGGGAAACGTCGTATGGGGCTCATCAAGTACACGCTGGACCTCATGTACCGCGCGCGAATGGGCACCTCGGCTCAAGCAGTCGGTATCTCGCAGCAAGCTTACGAAGAGGCTCTGAAGTACGCAAAGGAGCGCGAACAATTCGGCAAGGCGATTTACGAAATCCCTGTCGTCACAAATATGCTCGTCGACATGCGCGTCGCCCTCGAGGCGGACCGCACTTTGCTCTGCAAGTCGGCTTGGTATGTCGAATTGAAGGAGAAGCTCGAAGAGAAAATTGACCGGCTCAAAGAAGCGGGCCAATCCACGACAAATCTGACGGTTCGCCTTCGCGAGATTCAGAAGATCGCAGGGCTCCTCACGCCCCTTTGCAAGTTCTTCACAACGGAGTCCTCGAACCGGATCACCTACGATGCACTCCAAATCCACGGCGGAACGGGCTACATGCGAGAGTTCAAAGTCGAACGATTGGCTCGCGATGCCCGAATCACCAACATCTACGAAGGGACGTCCCAGCTGCAGGTCGTGGCAGCATTGGGCGGCGTCGTAACGGACGTCCTGAAGGACTTCTTCGAGGCGCACGAGAAGAAGGAGTACCGCGGCGCGCTGGCCACGCTTCAGGCGCACCTGAAGGAAATGCGTGTCCTTTTCCTCGAAAGCCTGCGTTACGTCACCGAGCGAAGAGATTCGGTATTCCAAGACGTAGCCGCAAAGCATCTCGTCGAGCTTTACGGAAAGACCTACGTCGGTTACCTGCTGATGGACCACGCCGAGCTCTTGGATCGCAAGGTGTTCATTGCGAATCGGTACGTCCTCAGCGCCGTCGCGGAGGCACGCCAGCACGTCGAGTCGATCAAGAACGGCGCGCTTTCGGATTTGCTCCACGCCGACAAGATCCTCATCTAGTCTGACCGCTCGCAGCGCGGACGATGCCTCGACTACCTTTGGTGGCTCGGGGCATCGTTCTTTGTGCACCCCGAGAGGCGCTCTCACCCCTCGGGGTTGCGTCGAAACGAATGGAATTGCGAGAGAGCCGTATCCGAGTGGAGCCGACGAGCGGAAACGCGTCACTGATTCGCGCCCCGTCTCGATCCCATCCCCGGCTCTGCGTTGAGCGAGCCAACAGAAACCCGCTGGACGGACAAATTCCCCATCGACGCATCCGCAAGAATTCGTTTCGAAACCCGAAAGGGATCCTTGCATTCCGTGAGCGAGCGACTAACCTGCGCGCATCTCACGGCGGCCGAGAGGCGGCCAGGAGACGGTCGGGGCGTAGCGCAGCCTGGTTAGCGCACTTGACTGGGGGTCAAGGGGTCGGCAGTTCGAATCTGCCCGCCCCGACCACTTTTTGTATCGTCTACGGAGCGCAGCGCTCCACGTTGTTCGCGTTCCCCCAATGGCAACAACGTCCTCGGTTCCTCGGTCGCCCGAGTTCAGCGCGAGCCACCGAAGGAGCGCCATCCCGGATGCAGCGCGCTCGCTTGCGTTCCGGTCGTTGCGTCACGTCTGGAAGAAGCGTCGAGTCCGACGAACCTTCACCGGCGCGTCCTCTCGACGGCTCGTGACCTTGGGCGACAGCTCGTCATCGTTTCTGAGCGCGCCGCGAGACGTCACTTCCTCGAAGTCCGCGCGGAAACGCGACGCGCCCAAGGTACCAACGTCCCGTAAGGGCCCTCGACTGTCATCCGGATAGCTTCTGCCCGAGGTGCTCGGCGAGGCGTCGATACAGTTCAGCGGCAAGCAGTGGATCAGAAGCGCAAACCTCGTGGAAGTCTTCACGTCGGACGCGAATCGCCCGAACGAGCTCCTCACATTCGTAGAGTCCTCTCGATGGTTCGCAGCCGACCAAACCTTCTGCATAAAGTGCAGCGCCCTGGCCCAGACGTTTACCGTCATCGCGACGAACGATTCCCTCCAGCACGACATAGCTTACCCGATCGTTCGCGAACCAGTGCGGGATCCGTTCGCCAGCCTCGAACTCCACCTGAATCGCAACGGACAGCACTGCGAGGATCCTGGGCCACGCCATTCCAATGAATAGCGCCGACTCGGCGAGTGGCTCTATTTCGGACACGAGAGAGCCGCTCGCTCGCGACTCGTGACGGACGAACCGGTCGATACACTCTAGAACGACCGCGGTTCGGTCGTCGTAACTCGTCCCTTTCGCGAATTGAACGAGGTTCCGAGCCGCATGTTCCATCGAACTGCCGCGTGCGAGTCGATCGAGTTCGCCTTCGCTCGATAACGCCGTCCAGACTCCATCGGTCAAGAGAGCCAGACAATCCCCACGTCGCAGCTCGACCAAGACGGTATCTACGTTCACGTGAGGGGCGAGTCCGATGGCGTTCGTCAACCGAGCAGGCTGTGCTCGCTTCGAGCGCGTCGTGTTCGGCGTCCCTCGATGCGTCGGCTCACTGTGATCCTCCGTGACTTGCAGTACGGCATTGGTCCGAACCAAATCGACCCGCGAGTCACCGACGTGCGCGAGAAAGACTTCGTCGCGCAGCAACCAAGCAATGTCGAGGGTCGTCCCTAGCTGTCCCGGCGGCTCTTGCTCCCTGCCCAATCGATAGACCGCTTCGTTTACTCGCTCGACGACACGCGTGAGACGTTTCCGAACCAATCGGCGCGTCTCCAAATCTGGGGAAGAGACGTACTGCTGTGCGACACGCTGAGTCGTCTCCGTGGCCATGGCGCTCGACACTTCGTCGAGTGCCATGCGAGCCGCTCTATCTCCTCCTTGGATTCCGCCAATCCCGTCTGCGATGGCGATGACGCCGTGCTGTTCCGCCACCAGGTGTGCGTCTTGCAGCACCGATCGACGAAGCCCCATCTCTGTCGCAGCCCCGATGTCCACTCGATAGAAGAAGCGCGGAATGACTTGAGTCACTGCGGAAAGCATACGTGCAAGTCGGAGTGCCTCGCCACAACGCTCTACCTCGCCTGGTGCATCAGCGAGACTTCGCGCGAGCTCGGCCGGTCCAGTGTCGCTGCCGCCCTCGGTTCGACGCCGACGACTGGACACTCGGCAGCCGCACCCGGACTCGGCCAAGGAGCGCGACGTCACAGGGATCCCGCGAGGTATTTCGCGTCACGTCACGCTCCCGAGGAGTGAATTCGCCCCCCCTTCGAATGCGTCGACGCGGCAAGCGACACGGCCTTTCCCGTCGAAGACCACGCTACGTCAGCGTGAGCCCGCGTAGCGTGGTAGAAGACCGTCGTGCTCGTTTTAGGAATCGAAACCTCGTCCTCAGTCGGCTCCGTCGCCCTCGTCGAAGACGGGCGGCTCCTCTCAGAAGCGTCGCATGATACGCCAAATTCCCATGGTGAACGGCTCCTCGGACTGATCGAGGAATCATTCGCTCGAACTCGGCGCTCCCGGCGTGATCTCGACCGAGTTGCCGTCGGGCGAGGTCCGGGAGCATTCACCGGTCTGCGCATCGGACTGTCCCTGGCGCAGGGCATCGCCAACGGCCTTTCCATTCCCGCCGTTGGCGTTGGTTCCTTGCGCGCCATGGCTCTCGGATGCTCGCCCACGTCTCCATCGGTTCGCGTCGCGTTGCTCGACGCTCGTCGCGGAGAGCTTTTCCTGGCGTGCTACCGCGATGATGGTGATGAGCTAGTCGCCCCTTGCACGATCCCGCGGGACGGGCTCGGCCGGTGGTTGCTCGAGTTCGCTTCGCGGCTCGACGCGAGCGGCGGAATCGCCTCTCCGCAAATCGTGGTCTTGGGCGCCGTTGCTCGTGAGCTCACCTCCTCTGAACTGGACCGAAGTGCGCTCCCCCCCTAGTCGATTCGCATTTCCCGCCGATCCGCACACGGACTATCCGAGTGCCCGGGCAGTGGCGCTATGCGCCTGCTCGGACGATGACCTCGCTCCTGCCACCCCGGAATATCTCCGCGACGCGGATGCCATCAAGCCCAAGTTGCCCCCCTGTCCGCTCGAGATGCCGAGACCAGGAGAGTGATGGACGAGAAGATCGCTCTTTCGAAGGAACACCGCCGCAGGATAAGCTCCCGCCACTTCGATGACGCAGCTCGATCAAGACCGTGAGACGCAGGCTCGCCTGATGACGCGCTACGGACGCGGCTTTTCTCCCGGCGAACTCCTATTCTCCGAGGGGGATCCGGCCACTGAGGCGTATCTCCTCCAGGAGGGACGGATCCGTCTCATCAAGCGCGTCGGCGCCGTCGAGCGCAGCTTGCGGATCCTTCGCCCCGGCGACTTGTTCGGACAATCCGCACTGCTGAGCTACGCCACACATAACTCCACGGCTGTTGCTGCGACGGAAGGCTCGCTCCTCGTCATCGACCCGCAGACGCTCGAGCAGATTATTTCGACCCATCCCGCTGTTGCCATGCGGGTAATGCAGCAACTGGTGCGTCGTTTGCGCGACGCCGAAGACCAAATAGAAGTCTTGATGCTCGAGGACAGCCGAGCAAAGGTCATCGTCACGTTGCTCAAGTTGGCCCAGCAAGCGCAACCCGCTTCGCTCGGGGCGAATGCGGGCTCGGTCGAGCTCGTATTGTCGCCAATGGAGCTCTCCACGCGAGTTGGCCTGGATCTCGAGACGGTGAAGCGCACCGTGCAACAGTTACGTGAATCGGGACACCTGCAAATCGTCGGCGAGCGCATCGAGATCGGGGACGTGGCGACCCTCCGTGAATTGTCGAACCTCCTCGGGCTTCGGGATCAGAATCATCGGAATGCCCCGTCCAGCTGGACCGGTCCGCCCCCGCGCACAGTGATTACTCGAGATTCATCCATGGCCGTGCCTCGCTCTTCGTCGAATCCGCCCAATGCACGACAGATTGGACCATCCTCGCAAAAGGAGAGAACGTCGCGTCAGCGGTGGGCGGCAGGCGTTCTGTTCTGTGTGCTCGGTCCGCTCGGCTGCGGCGCCACCCACGGTCAGGCTGCGAATGAACCCGAGCGGCAAAGCGAATCCGAATACGACCTCGGTCGGGACGCCTGGCTTCGGCGTGGTGATGCGAGAGAAGGGCTTGCGCACGCGTTGCGCGCCGTCGAACTCGACGAAGACAACGCCGATGCCCATCACCTTGCGGCCCTCGTTTACCTCGACCTCTGTCAGCAGCCCGGCGCCGAGAACTGCCGGTTGCCAGAAGCCAAACGGCACGCGGAGCGCGCTCTTGCCATCCGCAAGGATTACCGGGAAGCACAAAATACCCTTGGCGTCGTGTTCATTCACATGAAACGACCGACCGATGCGATTGGCGTCTTGAAGCCGCTCACTGCCGATATTCTCTACACGACCCCCGAAAACGCGTGGGGAAACCTCGGCTGGGCTTACCTTGAGTCAGGGCAAACGGACGAAGCGATCGCCGCCTTGGAACGGAGCGTGGCGGCGCAGCCCCGATTCTGCGTGGGGTTCTACCGCCTGGGCCTTGCTCGAGAACGCAAGGGACTGGTCGAGTCGGCAATCGAAGCGTTCACGTCGGCTCTATCAGCGGATCCCCGATGCGCTTCGCTCCAAGATGCCTATCTCGGCCGGGCCAAAGCCGAACTCCGCTTGGGTCGAAGGGATCCGGCCAGAGCAGATCTGGACCATTGCGTCGGACTTTCGAAAGACACCAAATCTGGCAAAGAATGCGATTCCCTGCGGCAAAATCTCAAGTAGTCTTCGCCCGAGCCCATGCAAACCGTCGGCAGCTTCCTTCGCCAAGAGCGCGAAGCAAAAGGAATGAGCATCGAAGAAGTGGCACGCGCCACTCGCGTTCCGATGTCGAGCGTTGAACGTCTCGAATCCGATCAGTTCGACGAGCTGCCAGGTGAAGTCTTCGTGCGTGGCTTCATGAAGTCATACGCACGTGCTGTCGGCATCGATGCAGACGAAGTGTTGGCTCGTTACACCGCAAGTCGCCGCGTTGCGTGGGTCACGCCGCTGCCGATCTCGAGCCCGACACGCCCCGCGCGGACAAAGCGTTACGGGGTCGCCATTGCCTTCGTTTTGCTGCTGATTCTGTTCACCTTGGCCTTGAGTATCGTGCTGAAACCTCGTGGTGACGACCTGCCACAAGAACTAAGCCAAGCTCACGGGATCCCGGCGCTCGAGGCGTGAATTCACGGACGGAGAGCGCGCGCGACGTCGACGCCTACTTGCTGCGCCGAACGGAGTTTGGCGAAGCCGATCTCGTTCTCTTCGTATTCACTCTACAACTTGGTAACGTGTCGGTGATGGCGCGCTCGGCGCGCAAAAGCACGCGGCGCTTCTCTGGTGCTCTCGAGCCGTTTCATCGCATCTTGCTCAGGATTTCTCCGCCGCGTTCGGGCGAGCTTCACCAGCTCCGCGAAGCGCGAATCGAGGAGGTTCGTCATGCGCTCGTCGCCGATCTGCGCGCAATGGATGTTGCGGGAAGAGTTCTCGGTTGGGTGCGCCGAACACTACCCCCGGCGACTCCCGAACCGGAAGTATTCGGCGCATTGGACCAACTCTTCACCCGCTTGAACGCTCGATTGTCATCGGCTGAACTCAACGGGGACGCGCTCCTCGCCGAGTTCGGCTTGACCCTCCTTCGACACCTCGGGTGGGCACTTCAGCTCGACCATTGCGTGCGTTGCGGACGAGTCTGTCCCCCCAACGCGCCAGCAATGCTCGATCCGCACCGAGGTGGTTTGGTGTGCCGCAACTGTGGTGGTGCCCGCTTGCGCATCGACGCCAATTTACGGCTCTGCATGGCCGACGGCAGCTACGAAGCCTTGTCGAAACTCAATCCAATCGATACGACGTTCGCCTTGGATCTGGTCGACAAGGCCCTTCGCGCCCATCCTGGCCTCGAGGGCGACTAACCAGGATCCTCATCGAGCTCCGCTGAAATCGGGACTAGTCGCTCGCTACGACACGATTTCGACCGGCGTGCTTTGCCGCGTAGAGTCGTCGATCAGCGATGGCCACGAGATCCCCCGAAGAGCGATCGAGGGAGCACGAAAGCGACGCGCAGCCGATGCTGACGGTGATGCGAATCGTCCCTCCGTCGACGGGGATAGCGACGCCCTCAACGGCATGTCGAATGCGCTCCGCTGCGCACGCGGCGGCATCGATGTCAGTCGTCCGCAGAATTGCAGTGAATTCCTCGCCGCCGTAACGGCAAAATACGTCTTCGATTCGGAGCTTCGTGCGCACCGTTTCGACCAGTTTCACGAGCGCCGCGTCGCCCGCTGGATGCCCATATTCGTCGTTGATGCGTTTGAAATGATCGATATCCAGCATCAACAGACTGAGCGCCGTCGCGTGTCGACGTGCGTAGGCAATCTCCGTCGAGAGGCGCGCATCGAAATACTCGCGATTGAATGCCCCCGTCAGCGCGTCGGTCACGCTTGCGTCGTAAAGATACTTCAGCATGGCGAGCTGCTGCGAGTCGGTTACGGAATATCGATACGCGATCGTAGAACCGAACTGAACGACGTCTCCGTCCGACAAGAAGTGCTGAGTAATACGGCTAGACGCGACATAAGTGCCGTTTGCGCTGCCCAGATCCTCGATGAGATGACGACCATCGACGAAGCGGATCCGCGCGTGCTTGCGACTGACGCTGTTGTCCGCGAGAGGCAAATCGCAGGACTGATGGCGACCGACGACGAACTCGTTCACCCCCAAGGTTACGAGCCGGCCAAGGTCTTCGCCTTGCACCTGAACGAGGACGTAGCGATCCCGTGGCGGCACCGGCGTCGCTCGCCCCATGGTCCCCAGGCGCACGATAGCCGTGCTCTCTTCTTCTTCGGCGTCGAACAGGTCAGGCGTCTCGGAATCAGCCACGGACCTCGAGCGTAACACATTCGGACGTCGCGCCGAACAGCCTTTCGTGCCCTCGCCACCAGTTGATGCGGACGCAATCGATGCGCGGCGGGTTCCAACGCAGGTTCCCGTTTGGGAAAGATCGATCGACACGCTACACCAGCCACCGTGAACGCTCCGCCCGATCCCGTGCGCACCGTCCAGCCTTCCGAAGACGGTCTCCCTAGTGTATCACCCAAAGCTGGCCCTCAAGCCGCTGCGCCGGCCCCACAACCCAAGTCCACTGGCGACGAGGAACGTCGCAAGCTCACTGGACGGGCAGGAATCGTCGCCGCGGGGACACTATTTAGTAGAATCCTCGGACTCTTGCGTGATCTGGTCATCGCCGCGGCGTTTCCTGCCAAAACGACGGACGCGTTCTTCGTAGCATTCACCATCCCCAACGTCCTCAGGCAGCTGCTTGCCGAGGGAGCGGTGCAAAATGCTGCGCTTCCAGTGCTCGAGGCCACCAAGGAGAAGGAAGGAGATCCCTCGGCGCGTCGCGCCTACGCGTCCCTTCGGGGACTCTCGCTTCTGGTCCTCACATTGGTGACGATTCTCGGCATCGTATTCGCGCCTGAGCTCGTGGAGCTCTTCGCGACCGGATACCACCGTCACGAAGGGCAATTCGAACGCACCGTAACGCTCACCCGGTGGTTATTTCCGTACATCTTCTTCATGGGCACGGCCGCGCTCGGGATGGCAGCGCTCAATCTTCATCGACGATTCGTCGTCACATCCTTTGCCCCTGGGTTACTCAACCTCGCTTTCATCGCCTGCTCGTTTGCTTTGCCAGGATGGCTTCTCGCGACTGGACGCGATCCGGTTCTCGCCTTGGCGATTGGCGCCCTCCTCGGCGGAGTGCTCCAGGTCATCGCCCAATGGCCCAGCTTGCGAAGGATCGGCTACCTCACTTTACCCCGACTCGACTTTCGCAATCCCAAAGTCCTCCAAGTGCTCCGGAGAATGGGCCCGGTTCTGATTGGGATTGGCATCTACTACCTCGATGTCGTGTTGGCGCGGCGCTTCCTCTCTGAACTCGAGGTCGGTTCTCAAAGCTATTTCGGCTGGGCTCTCCGGCTCTGCGATTTTCCGCAGGGAATATTCGTCATGGCGTTGCAGACGGCGACGCTGCCGAGCTTGTCTCGCCTGGTTGCGCGCGGTGAGATCGAAGAAGTGGAGAGGACGTTCTCGTTCGCCCTACGCTTGACGTTGTTCGTTGGCGTTACTGCGTCGGTTGCCGCCGTCGTATTGGCCGAACCACTGACTGTGCTCATCTTCCAGCGCGGCCATTTCGACGCGACGAGCTCCCATGAGACGGCCCGCGCTCTGGCCGCTCAGGGCCTCGGGATTTGGATGGTTGCCGTCGTGCGACAGCTCGTCGCCGTGTACTACGCCTTCGGCGACACCCGCTCTCCGGTCCGTGTTGCGGCGACGGATTCTCGTCGCCTTCGTGGTGCTGGCGTTGATCCTTCGTGGCCCCTTTGGACACGTCGGCATCAGCCTCGCCGTGACCGGAGCGAGCCTGGTTCAAATGCTCCTTTTGGCCGTTGGACTGCGACGTCGACTACCGACCTTTCGCCTTCGTCCAGTGCTGAACTCCTGCGTCAAGACCCTCGTCGCATCTGGGGGAGCCGCCGCCTTGGCCTTCGGCTTGGCATCGGCATGTGGGCGATTGCTTGGCTCCGATTCGAAGCGGCGTCGCGCTCGCTTTACCTGGATTGCTATCGCTCTTCGCCTTCGCCTGCGCCTTCGTCGTGCTCGCCGTGGCTGTTCGAAGCGAAGAACTTCGCATACTCACGGGTGTGCTGCGACGAAGGCAAAACCGCCTCGCGAGCCCCTGAAGGTCCCCATCATTTCCGTCCCGCGCGTGGACGCTTCCGGAGCCTCGACGGCACCGCAGCGTCTCCGAATTCCCGACGTCGAGTTCGTCCAGTGTTCCATAGCTGCGTCAACTGGATTCGTGCCTCTTGCGGACGTCGCTCCACCGCCGTACGAAACGCCTGACGTGAGAGTTCCCCGACGCGCCGCTCGAATACGGACTCGAGGCGTATTGGGTCGCGCTGGATCACTTCACGAATTGCCCACCCTGCCGCAATCGCCGTTTCGGAATCGACGCGAGCACCGACCTTAAGACATGCCTCAAGTGCCTTGATACTCACCGACTCAGCAAGTGAGGGGCGACCTTCGACGTATGCACCGAGACCGATGCAACCCATACGAATCCGCGCAGGATTCTCGGAGTCACACAGCGCGACGAGGTGAGCTACCGCCGCAGCCTCGGCCTGAAGTGACAACCACGGAATCAGAAGCGTCACCGTCACGGCATCACGTACGACGCGTGCAACCGATTCCTCGCTCGTCACGAAGGCCTCGACCCTCGCAATCAGCCGATCTGATCGAAATTTCGGCAACAGCTCCCCTAGCAACGGAACCAACGCCCAGGCCAAATGCCGTGGATTGCGCTGGAGCAAACCATCGAGGAAATCCGCCAAAACGGCCGTCTTCGCGTCAGGCAAGCGATGCTCGTTCCAAAACGCGCGAGTCTCGTTACGAGCGATGCGGTGCGCCTGCTCACCTGCCGACAGCACCCCGCCGATTCGAATCCCCGACGCATCTCCGTTCGCGTTCGCCGAGCAACGCGTGAGACGAAACTCGAGCTCGTCGAGCAATCCCTCGCGATCGACCACCGAGCCCGCGCGCATCACGGCGGATCCGCGAAAGGATCCATCATCGTCCGTCGTCAAGGCGCCTCCATGGTCTGATCGTTCTCTCAGAATCCTGTACGGCTTCCAGGGCTTGGGGCTTTATGCACCGAAATATCAACGCAAAGCCTCTTTCCGGCACCGAATCTTAGCGATCACGGCTCGGCCGAGAGTCTGTTTTTTGCCGAGTTTTCAGATCGCGGCAGTTGCCCAGCGGAAATGCCCCGAATCGGCCACCACCTACATTAGGACACGAAGTACTACAATCTCACCTGTGAGCCGATCTCCATCATTCGATCTGGCGGAATATTGAAGAAATCCGTCGCGCTCGATGCGTTGCGAGCGAGCATGGAGAAGAGATAGAGGCGAATGGAGGTCCACCGATGCTCCGTAACCACGGCCTCGCGACCGAGGAAGTAGGTGGTGTGCTCTGCCGCGACGCCGGGCAGCGCCGCGGCTTTCATCAGTGCGGGAACGTCCGGGGTTTCCATGAAGCCGTACTTGCCTACGATTCGGACGAATCCCTCCCGGAGTGGTTCAACGACGAGACGTTGTTCCAAGCTCACACGAGCAGTGGGCAAGGTCATTACGGTAAGCAGCACGACGTGTTCGTGAACCACGTGGTTGTGTACGAAATTGAAGAGCAACGCCGGAGGCGTGCCCTCGCGATTGCTCGTCATGAACACCGCCGTACCGGGAACACGTGACGGTCGCTCCACGCGAAGGAGCTCCCAGAAATCTTCGAGTGGAACCAGGTTCTCGCGCACTCGATTGCCGAGCAATTCCCGTCCGCGCTTCCAAGACGTCATCATGACGTACACACATGCAGCTATCGAGAGCGGCAACCATCCGCCATGGGCAATCTTGACGAGATTGGCCCCGAGGAAAGACAAGTCAACGAAGAGGAATACTGCCGAAACGAGGACAACGACGATCCAAGGCCAGTGCCAACGTCGTCGCGCCACGACCGCCGAAAGCAGGGTCGTAATGGTCATCGTCCCGGTGACAGCGATTCCGTACGCAGCTGCGAGATCCGAGGATGCTCGAAACCCAAGCACGACGAAAACCGTGCAACCGAGCATCACCCAGTTCACGGAAGGCACGTAGATCTGCCCCATTAGGTCGGCTGACGTATGCCGGATGTTGACGCGCGGCCAATACCCGAGCATCGAAGCTTGCCGAGTAATGGAGAACACACCGCTGATGACCGCCTGCGAAGCAATGATGGTCGCTGCCGTCGATAGCAATACCATTGGCAAGAGCGCCCAGCGTGGCGCAAGCCCGTAAAATGGGTGCTCGATCGCGGCAGGATGTTCGAGCAGCAATGCGCCTTGCCCGAAGTAGTTGATAAGTAAGGACGGCAGCACCATCCCGTACCAAGTCAAACGAATCGGCTTGAGGCCGAAGTGCCCCATGTCCGCATAGAGCGCCTCGCCACCCGTGACGACGAGCAAAACGGAGCCGAGTGTCAGGAAGCCGACCATTCGATTTCGCACGAAGAATGCGACGGCATGACGAGGGTCGAGCGCAACGAGTACGGTCGGGTGCTCACGGATCTGAGCCGCACCCAGCAAAGCCAACGTGACGAACCAAATCACGATGATGGGTCCGAACCAAGTGCCAACCTTTTCAGTGCCACTCTTCTGAACCCAAAAGAGGGCCACGATGATGACAACGGTGAGAGGCACGACGAAGCGGTCGAGTGACGGCGCAACGATTCCGAGTCCCTCCACAGCACTCAATACGGAAATTGCCGGGGTGATGATGCCGTCACCAAAGAGCAATCCGGCACCGAACAACCCGAGAACGACGACGATTCGAGTGCCCAGGCGGCCCAACGCGGGTTTCGCGCTCAGCGCCATCAGCGCCAAAATTCCGCCCTCCCCGTCGTCGTCCGCCCGCATGACGTACTGCAGGTACTTCGCAGAAACGACGAGCATGAGCGACCAAAACACCAACGAGAGCAAGCCATGCACGTTGCTCGGCGTGAGCGCTAGCCCATGATGTCCCGAGAAACACTCTCGTAACGAGTAAAGCGGGCTGGTACCGATGTCACCGTAGACCACGCCGAGCGCGGCCAAGGCGAGAGCCCAGAGATTTCCCTTGGTGCCATGGCCGTGCGTCGAAGCGGACGCTGCTTGCTCAGCAGTTGAGCTCGAAGGGGATTTGGCCGCTGACGCGTTGAGCTCGGTCGGAGCCCGATCCGGTGTGACTGGACCCGAAACCGTAGGTTCATCGTGCATGGATGCGAGCGGAACCTAGCGCGCCTGACGACAAAGTGAAGGGCAGTCGCGCTTGACCTACCGACCCACAGGTGACAAAGGCGACGCGCCGTGACCGAAACTTCATCCGCCAACACGCGCGGCCCCCTCGACTCGCCTCCTGCATCCGAGCCGCGTTCGACTGAAAGTGTCGCGACGAACGCCGGACGCGGAGGCCTCGCCGTTGCAGTCGCGAAACTTTACTTCCTCGTCGTCGGACTCGTGCAGCAAATCCTGCTCACCAGGGTCCTCGGAACGGCAGGTTACGGCGCGCTGTCCACAGCACTCTCTATCTCCGCTGTCGTGTACAACCCGATTGTAACGACGTCGATTCAAGGCGTGAGTCGCACCGTGGCGCAGTGTGAAGAGAACGAGAAGCCCTCGGCCATTCGTCGAGTCCTTCTCATTCACGCGAAAGTCGCGGTGCCGATTGCGGTGCTTTTCTTCATCTTTGCCGGACCAATCGTTCACACCGTTCATGCGCCGCATCTCGTCGGTTCGGTACGCGTGCTGGCATTGGTGCTGCTCTGCTACGGGCTGTATGCGCCACTCATCGGGATCTTCAACGGACGACGAAAGTTCGTGTGGCAAGCCGGTTTCGACATGGCTTATGCGACGATGCGTACCGCGTTGATGGTTGGCGGTGCGTTCCTCTTTGCTCGCCTATACGACCGCGGAGTTCTCGGCGCTTCATTGGGCTTCGCCTGCGCCTCGGCACTCATTGCACTTGCCGCACTCCCGCTCGCTGGGGTTGGTCGACGTGGAGACACCGGTCCTCGGATGCGCGAATACCTCGTCTTCGTCGGTCCCGTCTTCGTTGGACAGGTGTTGCTCAACCTCCTGCAACAGGCAGATCTGACGGTCCTTCGCTACTTCGCCGCATCGTCGGCAATCGCGGCGGGGCTCGCACCGGAACGCGCCGACGCTCTGGTGGGTGCCTATCGAGCAACGCAGCTCTTTTGCTTTCTGCCGTATCAACTCCTCCTCAGCATCACTTTCGTACTGTTCCCTCTGCTGGCAAAAGCGCATCGCGATCGCAATCATACCGATGTGAGGCTCTTCGTGATGACGGGGATCCGCCTCGCCGTCATCATCTCCGGGCTCATGGTTTCCGTGATATCCGGCCTTTCCGGGCCGTTGCTACGACTGGTTTTTCCGCTGGACGTCGCCATCTATGCCACCCAGTCAATGCAGCTTCTTGCGCTCGGCTTCGGTGCCTTCGCTATTTTCGGGATTCTCACGACAGTACTCACGAGCCTCGAACAAGAACGAACCAGTGCTGCGATAACCGGTCTCGCGTTTCTTTTGGTCTCCGTTCTCGGGGTCGCTTTGCTTCGGGCACGCCCATTCGACGCGTCGTTGCTATTCCGCACCGCAATCGCAACCTCGACGGGCCTTTTGCTCGCGACGCTGATAGCGGCGCATCGAGTGCATCGTCACGCCGGTGGAGTGGTCTCGGTGTTGACGCTCGCGCGTGGGGTTTGTGCCATCGCGGTGACGGTCTTGCTCGGTCGGCTATGGAGCCCGCAAGGGAAACTCGTCACTTTGGCTGCCGCAGCAGTACTCGGCGCGCTCTACTTGGGATTGCTCGTGGCATTCCGAGAACTCACGAGCAAGGATCTCGGACAGGTCCGTGCCGTGCTGCGTGGAAAGCGCGCAAAGTAACCGTTTTATGGTTTCGGCGTGCGTCGATTCAAGACCCTTGCAACGGTAATCTTGGCGCGTGACTTCGTTCTGCAGCTTTCCTCTGCAAATCAAAGCGCGTGCATCCACTCACGCCCGCTCGGTCCGCCCAATGTCGTGTCGCAAGAACAAGTCCTCGAGGGTTTCTTGGCGAGCAATCACCTCGACCACTGCGATTTTTGCCGAAAGCATCTCGGTGAGTAGCGACTGCAAGCGCTCGAGTCCTTCGACGGTGAGCACCACTCGATCCGCGACGACCTTTAGGTTTCCCCATCGCGCCTCGATGTCACCCAACCGCTCCCTCGGCACGTCCGCGAGCACGACATCGCGATAGGTCGCCCCCCGGCGGAGTAGCTCGTCGAGACGTCCTGCGACGACGACGCGACCTCGCTGTAAAATCGCGACCTTATCGCATAGGGTTTCGACGTCGCTCAAGATGTGGGACGAAAAGAAGATGGTACGTCCTTTTCGACGCTCGTCGATGATCAGATCTCGCACCTCTTTACGGCCGACGGGGTCGAGACCGCTCATGGGTTCGTCCAAGATCAAGAGCTCGGGATCGGCGACCAGTGCCGCCGCAAGCCCCGTACGTTGCAGCATTCCCTTCGAAAGCTTGCGTGCGGGACGGTCCGCTGCATAGGTCATTCCAACTCGGGCAAGAACCTCGACCGTGCGGGCGCGGGCGGCCTTACCCGAAAGTCCCGACAGACGTCCTGACAACTCAACGAATTCGGTGGGGGTCAGATATGGATAGACGTATGGGTTTTCTGGAAGGAACCCCAGGCGCGAACGAGCAGTGGGCAATCGCACCGACTCACCGAAGAGCTCCGCGTCGCCACCGGTTGCGGCGATGAGACCTGTCAGGATTTTGATGGTCGTCGTCTTTCCCGCGCCATTTGGACCGAGAAAGCCGAAGATGTCCCCCGTCGCGACCTCGAAGGAGACGCTTTCTACCGCCCGAACCCTGCGCATGAAAAAGCCCTGTCGAAACTCCTTCGTGAGTCCACGAGCGCGAATGAGCGCAGTCGGTGTATCGGTCTTCATGGCAAAGTTCCGTCGTTCCTCACGTCTCGCTTGCCCTCGATGAGGCGATTGCGTCGAAAGGCGTATGCATGTGCGACAAAATCCCGAAGGTCGCCTTCGCGACCGTCGGCGATATCCGCCCGAGGATGTGAGTGCGCATTGTTTTCCGCTTTCGACCCGAAACGAGCTATTAAGGAGGGCATGCGAAGCCACCATGCACTATCTTCCGGTGCCGTGGCGAGCAATTCCGTAAGAGGGAATATGAGAACGGTTGGGTGTCTTTCGGTCCTTTCTATCCTTTCTTTTGCCGGTTCCGCCCTCGCTCAGGCAGCGGTTCCACCTCCAACGGGCTATGCGCCGCCGCCGTCGGCGGTTCCCCCGCCCACCGGTTACGCCCCCCCCGCATCCGCGGTCCCACCGCCATCGGGATACAACGGAGCACCGTCGGCGGCACAACCAGCGCAATACGGCACCGCCCCCACTCAGCCTGGCGTCGGAACGGGTGCAGCTCCCGTTCCTGCTGCTCCTGCCAATCCAGCGGTCACGCAACCGTCGAATGGTACGCCCGGCGCGGGCCAAGCCGTGCCCCCTGCTGGGCAGACCACCACCGCCGGACAGAGTGCCGTTGCAGCAGAGAGTTCCGCAACGGCTGGCTCACAGGCAGAACTGGCGTTCGGAACCCAGTCAGATCCTGCGGCGGCAGCAGCGCCCGGCGGTGGCGACGCAAGCGGCGTCGACGACGAGACGTGGAACCGAGAGAATCGCACGGCGTCTCTTCGATTCGGCAACAGTCTCAGCGGAGGCGTCGGACTCCTTCACATGCAGACGGCCTTCTCTGGAAGCCCCGGAACCTTCCGAACCAGCTTCACGAGCGGTTACTTTTCGGGATCGCAATTCCTGTGTCCGAGCAGCGGAAGTTGCGCGGTTCCCACCGGCGCCAGTTCCACGGACGAAGCCGAAAGCGTCACTTCGGACATTGCCGTCTCCGCCACGCTCCTCTCCTACCTCGAGGCCTACGCCGCAATTCATTCGATGGCGACCTCGAACACCTTGGGTCGCCCGCAACTGCTACAGGTCGTTGGTGACACGAACTTCGGCCTGAAGGCGTTCAGTCCGGCAAAGCCCGATCGAGTCTTGTCCTTTGGTGGGTCCATGGACCTGTGGCTACTCAATGGTTCGGGGATGCTCGGCGTGGACAACGCCAATTTCACCCTTCGCGCCCTTGCGGGGGTCGACCTCAACCAACGTCGCGATCCGAACCGTCGCGTTCCCGTGCGGTTCCACGCCATGCTGGGTTATCTCTTCGACGGATCGGGCGGTTTGGTCGAAGGAGTCGAGAAGTCCCGCGGACAAGAATCGAATCAGTCGCATCGAACGCTTCGGACTCGACATCAACCGCGTCGACAGCTTGCTGCTTGGAATTGGCGCCGAGTACACGCACAAGACCGTCCAACCCTTCGTCGAGTGGACCTTCGACATCCCAAACAATCGGCAAGGTTACAAGTGCGCGGTCGAGGGTAGCGGTCGCTCCCTCGGAGACAGCTGTCTCAAACTCGATCACGGCTTTTCCTCCACACCGTCACGATTGACGCTGGGCACGCGAATCACGCCGGGATTGCGAGGGCTCAGCGCCTTGCTCGCCCTCGATATTGGTACTGGGGCCACATCGACGTTCATCGAAGAGGTTGCCCCCGAGGTGCCCTGGAAGCTCTACTTCGGCCTCGCTTTTGCTCACGACATTACTGGAGGCGCGGCACCCGCGCCCGTTGCGAAAGCGCAAACCGTCGAGAAAGTCGTCGAGCTTCCGCCGCCGCCGGAACGTCATATCGTCGGACTCATCCTCGACGAGCGCACGCAGCAGCCCATTACCAACGCCATCATCAAGTTCCAGGGACAAAACCTTACCGGCATGGTTTCCCGCGCCGACGGTTCCTTCGAGACAGGTAATCTGCAGCCGGGAACGTACTCCTTCTCGATTACGGCCGAAGGCTATCGCGAGGGGGCTTGCCAAGTGACGGTGGCATCCGCTGCGACTCCTTCCGCGACTGGAACCGCGAGTTCCTCAGTGAGTGGTCTGGAGAATCCCCCATCGGCTGCCGCAAACGCGTCGTCGCCGTCTCTCGCCGCTGGCCGCGCCGAACCAACCAATCCGAGCCAAGTAACTGGCCCCATCGTCACCAACGTCGCCTGCCCGCTCAAGGCACTTCCAGCGGTCGGCTCCATTCAGGGTGTGCTGCTCGACGGCGAGACGAACGCGCCCATTCCTGGAGCACGCCTCACCGTCCGCGATCCAAAGGGGCGCGAGTTGTCCCTCGATGCCGACGGCGCGGGAGCGTTTCGCTTCGAGAATGTGCCGGCAGGTTCGGTTCGCATCAGCGTCGAGGCCGCTGGGTACATGCCCCAAACGACAGAGCTCGAGGTCCGACCGCGGGCGGAACAACGACCGACCCTCTCGCTCAACAAGCGACCGAAGAAAGCAAACGTCGTCGTCACTGCGAAAGAGGTCAAGCTGAACAAGCCGGTCAACTTCGCTCCCGACACGGCGACCATTTCGGCGGATTCGCAGCCCATCGTTCAGGAGATTGCTCTCATTCTCAAGGAGCATCCGGAGCTTACCCGCGTCGAGATCCAGGGACACACGGATAATGCCGGTACTCCAGCGTACAACAAGCGCCTCAGCCAAGAACGCGCGGAGGCCGTCCGCAATGCGCTGGTTTCTCTCGGCGTAGAGACGACGCGGCTCACTGCAGTTGGGTACGGACAAGACAAGCCGATTGGCCCCAACACCTCCGACGAGGGCAAGGCACGAAATCGACGCGTGCAGATAGTCGTCCTAGAACGCAAGTAAGCGTGCGCGTCGCGCCAGCGTCGTCACCCCGATGCTACGAGGTGTTCAGAACGCCGAGCGCGGATTTCTCGAAGGGAGCACAGGGAACGCGAGCCTTCCCTGTGCTTTCCCAAGTCGAAAAAGGGAAACTGGGACGGCACGCGGTCGCACTCGACGGCATGCGGTCGCACTCGACGGCACGCGGTCGCAACTCGACGGCACGCGGTCGCACTCGACGGCACGCGGTCGCACTCGACGGTTTGGCGATGCGAAAGAGCAGCCTTCAGGAATCGCCGGGTTCGTTCTTCTTCTCGCGCGCAATCTCACGCAGCAATTCGTCGACGCGATTTCGCGCGTCTGGACCTTCGTCGAAGACGAAATGCAGCTCCGGCACGCGCCGCAGATCCAATCGCGGCCCTAGAAGCTTGCGCAATCGCCCCTGAGCATGGGCTAGCCGCTCGACGAGACGCTTCCGCGACTCCGGACGACCATCATCGACTAGGCGGCGAACTCGAATTCGTGCCTGGCATAGATCGTCCGATACCGTAACTTCGGTGATCACGACGCCCGCAAGCACCGGATCGGAGAGCGTGCTGGTCAAAGCCTCTGCTACCGTGGATCGAATGGCTTCGGCAACGCGACGAGGACGTCTGGAGTCACTGGGCATAGGATTACTTCTTTCGAATTCGGGGCAGTCGCGGCTGCCCTCTCGAGTCTACCGGATCGTCACGTTTCAGCGGGTCCATCGCAGGCGAATTGCTTTGGGAGGACTCTTGCGCGCCTTCCGGAATTCCGTCCTCTTCGAAGATCCCCCCTGAGGCGAATGCTTCGATTCCGCCGCGGAGGCCCTGACCTGCCGCACCGAAAGCAGTCACCTCGCCGCTCGACTCGGTGAGCCAAGCGTCACCCAACGTCTCGGCCATTGCCTTTACTTGGTCGAGCACTCGACGGCAGCTCGTGGCATCACGGGCGACCGTGGCAACTCCAACGACGGCAATCTGGTGACGATCGGCCTCGCCCAGCTCGCACACGCTCACCGAGAGCCTCGCACGGATCCGATCCTTCAGCTTATTTACGACTCGACGACGCTCCTTTAGCGACCGAGCTTCCGGAATGTGAATCACCAGTCGTAAAGAGCCAACGAACATGACTGTCGCAAAGGCGGGGGAGTAGCGTCGCCGCTACTCCCCACGGAGGGGACCTAGAGGGTCTGACGAACCTCTTCCATCTCGAAACACTCGAGAATGTCGCCTTCTTTGATGTCCTGATAGCCGTCCAAGGAGATACCGCAGTCGAAGCCTTCCTTGACCTCGCGAGCGTCGTCCTTGAAGCGCTTGAGCGCGCTCATCTTGCCGCTCCAGATGGACTCGCCATCGCGCATGACGCGAACGCTGGCGCCACGACGGATGAGTCCTTGGGTCACCATGCAACCGGCGACATTGCCCGCCTTGGAAACGCGGAACACCTGTCGAACCTGGGCCTGACCGAGGACCTTCTCCACGAGGCTCGGCGAGAGCAGACCTTCCATGGCCGCCTTCACGTCATCAACCACGTTGTAGATGATGTTGTACTGGCGAACCTCGACCTTTTCTTGCGCGGCAAGGGCAGCGGCTTTGCCCGCAGGTCTCACGTTGAAGCCAATGATGATGGCGCCCGCCGCAACCGCGAGATTGACATCACCTTCCGTGATGGCGCCCGCAGCAGAGTGGACGACGGTCACCTTGACCTTCTCGGTGGACAATCGGACGAGCGCATCGGAGACGGCCTCGACGGACCCATGCACGTCGGCCTTGACGATGACCTTCAGCTCGAGCTGTTCGGTCTCCTTCATGGCTTTGTAGAGCTCTTCGAGTGTCAAGCGCTGACCACCGCTTGGCATCAAGCTGCGGCGCTCCTTGATCTTGCGAGAATCCGCGAGCTCCTGAGCCTTCTTGATGTCCTTGACGACGTGGACCGGATCCCCGGCTGCAGGAACATCGTTCAGGCCAATGACCTCCACCGGAGTGGATGGCCCGGCTTCGGAGAGACTTCGCCCGTTGGAGTCGAGCATGGCGCGAACCTTACCGCTAGCAGCCCCAACGAGAAGAATGTCCCCCCGCTTGAGGGTGCCGTCGGTCACCAGCATCGTCGCCACCGGTCCGCGGCCGCGATCGAGCTGGGCCTCGATGACGACACCAACCGCCAACTTGTTGGGATTGGCGCGAAGATCGAGCATCTCCGCCTGAAGCAGGACACGCTCGAGCAGTTCGTCGATACCCTTGCCGGTATGGGCGCTCACCTCGGAATAGAGCGTATCACCGCCCCACTCCTCCGGAACCAAGCCAAGCTCCGCCAACTCGCGACGGCAACGATCGGGCTGTGCTTCGGGTTTGTCACACTTGTTGATCGCAACGACGATTGGCACCTTGGCAGCCTTCGCGTGCGCAACGGCCTCGCGAGTTTGAGGCATGACGCCGTCGTCTGCTGCAACCACGAGAATGACGATATCCGTTGTCTGGGCTCCACGTGCACGCATCGCAGTGAATGCCGCGTGGCCCGGCGTGTCCAAGAACGTGATTCGTCCGCTGGTCGTGTCGACGCTGTACGCACCGATGTGCTGCGTGATACCGCCCGCCTCGCCCGCAGCGACGTTCGCCTTGCGGACACGATCGAGCAGACTCGTCTTGCCGTGATCGACGTGGCCCATGACCGTCACGACCGGCGGTCGTGGTTCGCGTTCGCCCGATTCGGTTTCGGTCTCGACGCCCTGGGCGATGACGAGCGCTTGCTCTTCCGACACCGCGACGTCCTCGACCTCCCACCCGAATTCGCTAGCGACGATCTTGGCCGTGTCCGCGTCGAGCGTGCTGTTGATGTTCACGCCAGTCATGCCGAGCATGATGAGCTTGCGAAGCAACTCATGCGCCTTGACGCCCATGCGTCCGGCGAGTGTCTGCAAGCCAATCGAGCCTTCGATCTTGACGACACGCTTGTGAGCGCCGCGCTCCTGCGTTGCTGGAGGTGCATTCGACGGCCTGCCCATGGGACCGCCCCGCCCCATAGGACCACCTGGACCCATGGCGGGTCCCTTCCCGCGCGTGCCGCGAGCCATGCGTTGGGCGGGCTGCCCGGGACGTCGCTGCATCGCGTTGGCGCCAGCCTTCGCGTCGTACTGCACCCGCCGAGGAACGGGTGCACGATGGGCCGGACTCATGGGAACGCCAGGTCGACCTTCCCAAACCTCGATGCCAGTGCGCGGTGGACTCGACGGGCGCGACGGCGACGACGGCCCGGGAGGTGTCGACGGACGAGCGCCGGGGGCGGGCGATGTCATCACGCGTGTTCCCGAAGCTGGCTGTGCTCCAGGTCGATTTTCCGCCGTGTAAACGGTCCGCATTGGAGCGCCACCCGTGGTTCCGGCTGTCGGTGAACCTGCGGGAGGTCGCTCCGACGGTCCGACTCCAGCTGGACGCGGCTGAGCGACCACTGCAGGCTTTGCCGCAGCGACATCGTTCGCGAGGTTACTTCGCGAGGCCTCGGGCTTTGGAGCGTCCTTGTGGCTGGACGATGTAGAACGCTTCGCTTCTTCAGCCTTCGCGGGGGCTACTTGCACAGGGCTGCCTTCTGGCGTCGGGGCTTTCTGTGCCACGTCGCCTTTCTTGATCTCTCCGGCTTGAGGCGCCTCGGCGACCGTCCCTTCTGCTTTGGACGTGTCGCTCTTTGTCGCGGCGTCCGCGACGGGAGTCGTCTCACCTTCAGTCTTCGACGGAACCGCGGCTTGGGTCCCGACCTCCGCCTTGGCCACGACAGGCGAGGCTGCTTTGGCGGTTTCGATTTTCGCGTCGCCACCCGGCGTCGGGGCCGCGAATTTCTCAGCCTGAACTACCGCTGCCGCTTGCGGCACCTGCGGCTGGGCAGGAGCGCCCGCTGGTACCACCGCCGCTGCCGGGGTCACCGGTGCGGGTGACATTTCGCTTCTGCATGGGATTCTGGCGTCGGCGTGTGCTTGTCGTTGGGCTTCGCCGCAGGCGTTTCGACGCTCGCGACCGCGGAAGCCTTTTCCGCCCCCGCCGCCGGCCCCTCTGCGGTCGCGACCGCGGGCGGCTCGGCCTTCGAAGCAACCGCTTCCGGCTCCCTCGTTTCTGGTCCAGCCGCGGGCTTGGCTTCGGGTGCAATCGGAGCTGCTAAAATCCGTGGCTCGGACGCGGGATGGACAGGCGTCGGAGCATGCACTGCTGCGGCAACGTGAGTCGACCCACTCTCGGCTCCCGCACCGTCTTCGGGACGCTTTGCGGCAGTACGGCGTTTGACTACCGTTGGGCGAATTCGTTCCTCGACGACCTTGTTCGGCTCGTTCTTTCGCTCGATTCGTCGCTTCGCACGATCGATTGCTTCCGAGGGGACCACGCTCATGTGGTTCTTTATCTCGGAAAAGCCGATGGACTGGAGCAACGTCACGAGCTCCTTGTTATCCATACCCAGATCGCGAGCTACCTCGTAGACACGCAACTTGCTGCTCATCCATCCTCCGAATCTTCTAGCCCGTGCGATCCTGTCGCCATGGTCGTCACCTGAGACCGCGCAACAGCCAACGTCGCCCCTGCCAACCGGCTAACGGCAGGCGTCGTCAATGCCAAGACATTTGCCAAAGAGTTCGCCAAACCGTCGTTCGTGACGACGGCAACGGCCAGCTCGTTTCTACCAACCAGTGCCCCAAGCTCGGCCTTCGTGGACCAAACGACGACTTTGCCGTGGTTCACTGCCGCCTCGAGCCACGATTCCTCGATTGCTGCACGCGCGTCAGTTGCAAGGAGCACCAGGCGCACATGACCATCTTCGAATGCCGCGGCCGATGCATCGGATCCGAGGGCCAGGTGGCCTCCTCGGTACGCCGAAGCAAAGAGGCCGCGAGCCCGCCGCGTCGCGGCGTCGGAAAGTGCCGACGCCAAGTCCGACCATGTGACGTCGGTTTCCAGAACGGAAGCTCCAGGCCCGTTCGCCCGCGCGGTTCCCCGCAACGCTTTCGACGTTCGCTTGAGGCACGCCTCCGTCGGATGCGTCCAAGCGCCGCGACCCACGACACCGCCGGAAAGGTCGAAAAGGAGCTGCCCATCAGGACCGTCCACCATCCGAACCAAATCCGCTTTCGATGCCGTGACGCGACAGCCAATGCACGTTCGCAAGGAGGCCGTCGTGGGCTTCCCCTTCCCTTCGAGAACCGGCGTCGACCGCGCGGTCCGACTTTGGACCGAAGCAGCCGACCGCGACTGCGCCTTCGCGGGCGAGTCCAGTCGCTTCATTCGTCCGGGATGTGTGGTCACCAACTGCACCTCGTCGCACTCTCCTTAGAAAGACCGATTTCCTTGGTTCGATACCCGCCGCTCAGGGCTCTGCCTGCGCGCTACCGACGTCGACAGAACTCTCGCCCGGCACGGCCGACATGGCGTCTGGAGCGTGAGCTTCTGCGGCCCGATGCTTTGCCGATGCACGAGCCGACAAAATCTCCCCGAGCTCTTGCTCGAGGAATTGCTTGGCACCGTCGCGCACTGCCTTTGCTTTCTTGACGCCCAGGCCTGACCTGAGGGCCAGACGATCGGGGTCCTCCTTCGCGAGATCCTCGACGGACCGATAACCTGCATCCTCGAGCACCTGAAGGGTGCGCGGGCCGACGTGACAGACGATTCGCACCTTGTCGCGTTCCGAGATGGGATCGGTTCGTTGGATGAGCTCCGTGATACGCGCATGCCGCTGCGCTTCCATGCTGCGCTCGGCAGCGTCTTTGAGCTCCTGGGCCCGCTCTGGCGTCCCAATCTTGTCGATCGCGACGAGCTCTTCGATAGTAGCGTCCGCCACTTCCTCGAGGGCACGAAAGCCCAAGCGATACATCGCCTTGGCGACCTCGTCTTCGATGCCTTCGATTTCGCGGAGCGCTCCGAGGGCCTCGTCCTCCATCTGGCGGAACTTGCTCTCGCTGATGATGTCGAGGCGCCAACCCGTGAGCTGCGACGCGAGCCGAACGTTTTGGCCCTTTCGACCGATGGCAAGCGACAGCTTCTCGTCGGGAACCACCAGCTCCATGCGTCGATCACCTTCGTCGACGATGACCTTATTCACTTCAGCAGGCTGGATGGCGTTGATGATGTAACGCGCCGGATCCGCATCCCAAGGCACGATGTCGATCTTCTCGCCTCGCAGCTCCTGCACGACGGACTGTACGCGTGAACCCTTGATGCCAACGCAAGCGCCGACGGGATCGACGTCTGCATCTCGCGACATCACGGCGATCTTGCTGCGAGCGCCAGGTTCTCGCGCCACGCTGACGATCTTGACGATGCCCTCGTAGATTTCCGGAACCTCGGCCTCGAAAAGCTTCTCGACCAGATGCGGGGAGGACCGGCTAAGGACGATCATCGGACCACGCGCCTCTCGATCGATGTCCTTTACGTAGGCGACGATACGATCCCCGGGACGATAGGTCTCACGCGGCGTTTGCTCGCGCGCGGAAAGGTTGCCTTCGGTGCCGCGACCGAGGTCCACCACGATGTTGTGGCCCTTCTCGAAGCGCCGCACGATCCCGCGAATGAGCTGTCCCTGACGATCCTTGTATTCGGAAAAGACGATGTCGCGCTCGGCGTCCCGAACTCGCTGCAAGAGGACCTGCTTGGCCGTCTGGGCCGCGATACGTCCGAAGGTCGTTCGGGCTTGCTTCAGATCGAGCATGTCACCGAACTCTTTGTCCTGTTGTCGCGCCTTCTCTGCGTCGCGGGGGTGCCAGAAGACCTGAAAGCCGAGCTCTTCGCCCAACTCCGCTTCCAGATTGTGCTTACGCACGTCGTCGAGGGAGATTTGGCGCTCCGGATCTTCCACGTCGTCGACGACGGTCATGTACTGGAACAGATCGATACTCCCAGTCTCGTCGTTGTAGCGTGCCTCGAGATCCCGATTGGGACCGAAGGCGGCCTGTGCCGCCTTCAGGATGGCAGCTTCCATCGTTTCGATGAGAACCTTGGGGTCGATCCCCTTTTCCTGTGCGACGGTCTTGACGATGGTGCCGAGATCGGTGTCGAAGCCGGTTGCCATGAATCACCTTTTCCGTTTGCTTGCGCGATTCCCCCGCGAGCGATCGGGGGAGCGAGGCTTAGGCGACTTTGCTTTCGCCTCACCCGAGCCACTGGGACTATCCCAAGTATAAACCAGGCGACAGGACGCGATTTCCTCGTGAGGAACCTCGATCGTCTTCCCCTCGACTTCGAACACGACGCGTTCCGTAGCGCTCGAAGAAGTCGCCGTGGGATCCGAAGTGGGCACCGCCTCCGTGCCCTCGCGTGAATCACTTTTGGTCGTTCCGATGAGTCGCCCGCGAAATGCGCGTACGTCTTCGACCGGATTGCGCAGTTTGCCTTTGACGGCCTGACCTGCGAAACGACGGTAGTCTTCGATTTGGTAGAGATGCCGCTCGATCCCCGGCGAACCTACTTCGAGCCGATACGGATGAGCGATGAGATCGTCGACATCGAGTGCAGTCGACAGGTCGTGTGAGAGCTGAGTGCAGACTTCGAGCGTGATTCCCTCACCGGGCAGCTTTGCGTCGGGATTCTCGACGTTCACCGTGAGGACCCAGCCAGCGCCGTCCGTCTTCCAGAGCAGCTCGACGCCAACGACCCCATGCGCCACGAGCACGGGATCGATCAGCGCAACGAGACGCGACTCATCGAGACCTGGAACTTTGACGTGGGCGATACTCATGGGACGGACTGAGCTTCGCGGGTATTCGACCCGAGAAGGGCGACGAAGCGTCGGGGTGCTGGTAAAAAAAAACGGACCCTATGAGGGGGTCCGCCAGGACACGCCCGAACTGTCGGCGCGCAGCATACTGTCCCGGCCCGATCCCTGCAAGCGCGGGCTGAAAGATAGTTCAGCCAAAGGAACAGTTAGGCCCATCAGCCGCCCGTCTCACCCTCACTTCTCCCGCAAGATGAGCTTCGGAATGTCAGCCGAAGTGAGGATTCGCCATCGGTGGCCCAATGCACGAAGCGTCGCGGATTTCCTAGACCGGGCCGCGAATGCTGCCAACGCGAGACATCAGTGAGCCGTTCGTTCCAATCGACCGGCGCACCCTCGTGGCACGCGACTTCGACCGACGGCTCGAATTTAGGCCAAGTTCGGAAGACTGACGAGATCGACGTGCAAGATCTCGCTCGAGAACGCCATGATCTCCTGCAGACAACCGTCGGAAGGCCGTGTCTCCACGCGGATCTTCGCGCACGCGGCCTTGCCGCCATCGAACACGCGATTGTCGAGCTCCTGGACGTGGATCCCGTGACGCTTCAGGACGGACAGGACGTGCGCCAGCGCGCCCGTCTTCTCGATGTGGCGCACGACGAGCTGGTAGCGCGCCCAAGAGCTTCCGGTGATGTTGACGACGTTCGGAACCTCCCCCTTGGTGATGAAGCTCCGCAAAATATGGACGGTTTCGTTCGCGATGGCCGTCTGAGCCTCGTCCGTCGAAGCACCGATGTGCGGTGTCGCGTAGACGAGTGAGAGATCGAGGATGGGATGAGCGTACGTGGAAAACCGCGTCAGTGGCTCATCGGGAAGGACGTCGAGCCCCACGCGCAATTGACGCGCTTGCGCGACTTCCCGCAGGGCCGCGTAGTCGACGAGATTCGCCCCCGCCGTGTTGACGAAGATCGCTCCAACCGGTAGCGCTTCGAGAATACGTCGATCGATGATTCCGCGAGTCCGCTCCGTCGCGTCGATATGCACGGAAAACACGTCCGAGTGCTCCGCGAGATGCAGCAAACTCGGCGCGCGTTCGACGCCACACTCGAGCGCTTTAGCGGGTGTCAATGAGCGACTCCATGCAGTGACGCTCATGCCGTACGCCTTCGCAAGGTTGGCGACGTACTTGCCGACGTGGCCGAAGCCCGCGATCCCGAGCCTTCGACCACGAAGGCCCTCCGCTTGAGCGAAGTCTTCTTCGCCCAAGCCCCGGAACGAAGACTGTTGGCCGCGCCGAGCACTCGGCGGTCCAAACACCCAATCAGCGTCATCGTCAGCTCGGCGACCGCGGAAGCGTTCCGTCCTGGAGTATTGGCGACGTAAATCCCCCGCGCACTCGCGGCAGCCACGTCGATTTGACCCGTTCCGGAACCGGCGCGAATGATGAGGTTCAGAGCGTCGCCCGCCGCAATCGCTCGCGCATCCACTTGCAAGCCTCGCACGACGAGGACGTTGACCTGGGAAAGCGCCGCAGGAAGCTCATCGGGAGACATCGACGGCTGATAGTTCAGCTCGACTCCGAGAGACTGAATCTCCTCCAAGTTGGCTTTCGGAAGTCGGCCGGCTACCAAGACTCGCATGAGTTTGGCTTAGTATCACACCTTCGCCTCGATTCGGGAGATATCCTGCGAATATTCGCCATTCTTTCGGTTTCCCGCGGCTTTTCCGCGCAGAGCTCAGCGCTGGTGCGAAGCCTCGACCTGGGCCCACCGACCCATATCCCGACCGTCCCACCCAAAACAGGCCGCCGATTGCCTCGGGGCTGTTTTTGTGCGCTCTGTCGTGTTGTCATTGAAGCATCGTCATGCGCTTCGACAAAAACGCTCGGGAGCACGACGCCTTCACCACATGCAACCCCGCGATCTGAGAGTCCCAGCCCAATTTCACATCACCTTTCATACGGTCGATGCGCTCGTCGTCGCATACAGCTCGAACCTCTCTCGCGGTGGACTCTTCCTCAAAACGACTCGTTTACTCCCGCCGGAAAGCGTGATGTCCCTCATCATTCACCTCCCTGACGGAGGTGACGACATCACGGTCGATTGCAGCGTCGTGTTCACTCGGGATGGCACCGATGGCCAGCCGCAGGGCATGGGCCTCAAGTTCATCGACCCGGATGAGAACGTCAAGAAACGTATCGAGTGGTTCATCATCAATTCGAGCCCCAGATCCCAACGAGCTGGCTGCGCAATCGCAGACACGCCGGCTCGATTTGGTCATCGTCGACGACGACCACTTCCAATCGGACGTGGCAGCGTCGGCATTCAAGGCTCGAGGTGACCAGGTACGCGTCGCGCGCGATGGCCTCGCCGGACTGGCGCTCTGCCTCGAGAAGACACCGGACGTCATTCTGACCGACGTGCAGATGCCCAAGATGAACGGATGGCAGATGGTGCGACTCCTCCGGGCCCGTCCCAATCTGACTCGAGTGCCGATCTTGTTTCTGACATCGCTCTCGAGCGAGAGCAATCGTCTCGTTGGCTACCGCCTCGGCGTCGAAGACTACCTGACGAAACCCCACGATCCGAAGGACCTCGTCCTTCGAGTCGATCGCGCCGTGCTTCGGGCGGAACAAATTGGCGGGAGCATCGCACCGGTAGCCACCAATGCCCTGCGCGGAGATCTTCAGCAGGTGAGCATCCAATCCGTGCTCGGCTTTCTCGAGATGGAACGCCGCACCGGCATTCTTCGTATCAGTGCCGATTGCCATGCGAGGCTCGAAATCCGCGATGGACGCATCTTGCGCGCCCACCTGGATACGTTGGCCAAGGCAACGCCACGTGGACAGCTCTTCAAGATCCTGGACATCACGCAGGGTCGGTTCGAGTTCACACAAAGCGAAGTGACCGGAGCTGACGAAATCCAGTGGCCGATCTCGAACATCCTGCTGGAGCACGCTCGCCTGCGCGACGAGCAGACCCGGTGAATCTTACGTCCCAGCCACCCTGACTCGGCCCCATTTTGCGCTCACGTACGGCGAGATGGCCGGATCGAAGCGATGGTCGAACACTGACGAGGGTTCCACGACATCGAGAACCTCGGGGTTCCCTCGCACTGAACGCGTCATGCGACGGATTCGGACGGGAATCACCTGATAATCTGCGCGTCCCC
Source organism: Polyangiaceae bacterium (assembly GCA_049840955.1). Classification (GTDB taxonomy): domain Bacteria; phylum Myxococcota_A; class Polyangia; order Polyangiales; family Polyangiaceae; genus FEN-1139. The sequence goes on along the minus strand of JASGIX010000062.1, from coordinate 113,247 downwards.
CGATGCCCCTTGCGAAGGAACGAACCCCAGGGCATGGTCCCGACGACGACATGGACGCTTCCGGTTCCCACGAGGCCAACAAGACCTATTACAACGCCTTCTCCGCCAATTACGAGCGGCACCGCGGGATCAACGATCCGGGAGGTTACCACGAGCTCCTCGACGAACTCGAAGCCGACTACGTGTCGCGATTCGGCACTGGAAAATCAGTGCTCGAAGTCGGGTGTGGCACTGGGCTCGTTCTCAGTCGAATCCAGCAATTTGCCAGTGCCGCAAAGGGCGTCGAATCTTTCGCCGGGAATGCTCGAGAAAGCGCGCGAGCGCGGTCTCGATGTCGTGGAGGGCTCGGCAACGTCGCTTCCCTTTGCCGATGACAGCTTCGACGTCACCTGCTCCTTCAAGGTACTCGCGCACATCCCCGACGTGGAAACCGCACTCTCTGAAATGGCGCGAGTGACACGCCCCGGCGGCTATGTCTTGGCCGAGCTGTACAATCCCAACAGCCTTCGTGCGCTGGTGAAGCGGTACGGTCCGGCGGGACGGATCGCAGCTGGCGCCCACGAGAAGAACGTATTTCTCCGCTTCGATAGCCCCACTCGAGCCAAAGCAATGACCCCGGCTGGATGTACCTACGTCGGTGCTCGAGGGATCCGAATCGTGACCCCGACCGCGCTCGCCATGCGCGTGCCTTGGATCCGGGGCGGTCTTCGCCGGTTGGAGCGCGCCCTGTGCGATACCCCGCTCAAGGCATTCGGCGGCTTCTACGTCGCGACCTACCAGAAGCGCTCGTAATCGAATCGTAACGCCAGCACTGAGCCCACGAACGTGGGTTACGGTACTGCTGTTCATCGAGGTGTGGCGCGCCTGGCAGACGCGCCACGAGAAGCGTCGGCTTGCACCACGAGATGCGTCGCACGACGATGCTCGCTTTGCCGCCTCGACCTGCGCAAAAGTCGCGTCAAAAGCGCCCAGAAAGCACGCCGCAAGCGCCATCGCGTTCGCACGGAAGCACCACGAACGAGAGCTCCGTCGAGGATTTTTGGGGGACGCGAAGCAATTGCAATTCCTTTGGAAGCTTTCTCGGTCGCTCCGTTCGCACTTCCGGGGTGAACGCGAGATTGGCTTCGAGGATCCCGGCGAGGGAGATGCCGAGCAACGCCCAGCCGCTCGCGGCAGAAACCCAATAGGCGTTCCGTTGTGCTGCACCGAGATCCCGTAAGCGTTGCGGCGTCGTCCCTGGATCGTCCGTCTTCGAGCCGTACCAGGCGGACATGTACAACGACGAAACGAGCACCGCCGTAGCCGCGGTCTCAGAACCCAAAAAGAACCAGCCCAATCCGGTATTGCGGTTGTGAAACTGGCCGACCCCGAAGGGAACGAATGCCAAGTATCGCGAGCGAGGCTCGACAACGCTCTCGGTCTCCGCGAGCTTCATCAGTGTTGCGACGCGAGCCGCCTCGCGACGACGTAACTCAGCTTCTCGAGCCGCCCGGATTTCGGCATCCTTGAGCCGCTTCTGTTCGGCCTTGCGGATCTCGTCGAGCATCGATTCGCGCACGCGGAGAAACAGCTCCACGACGGCCTCGGGAAACAGCAGACTGTCTGGTGTCTTCATCTGCGGGTTTTCGAGGATGGCTTGACGAAACACCGCTTCGGCTTCGAGGGTCCGCCCGACGCCGATGAGGCAGACACCGTAGTAGACGCGAGCGGTCTCAATCTTCGAAGGAGATCGTAGCCGCGTTGGCTCTTCGGGATCGAGGAGCTGCTGGAAGGTGTCGACGCAGAGCTCGTACTGGCCACTGTCGTAGAGTGAGATGGCCCGACGCACGGTCGCGTCCTCGCTCAACTTCTCCGAACCGTTCGCCGCATCACGCTTTGGCGCCGCCGCTCGCGCCTGCGACGCACTCGTCCCGACCCACGCGAGTGACAATAGGCAAAACAGGTACCGAGGGAAAATGCATCGAGCTCGATGGGCCTCACCGCCCACACTCGGGGCGTCAGGTTCCGTCGACGGTGAAGGTACCACCCGGTCGCAGTACAACGTCAATAGTTCTCGGTCGCTTCCCGCTCTCCACCGGCGGGATCAAGGTGCAGGAGGCGTGCGTTTCCGCCTGGGTCAGGCGAACGGAACGCCGGCCCGGAGCCTCTAGGATCCCCGGGAATAGCTCGCCGCAACTCAGGGTCGCGCCTTCTGATCCCCCGAGCTGAAGCTGAGCATCCCGAAACTCGACGACGAGCACGACCCGGATCTCCCCCTCACCGGGACCGATCCGCACCACTTTGGGTTCGGGCACGACGCAGCAGTTCTCCGTCGGAGCAATCACGTGGAATCGGTGCACGCCATAGGCGAGTTCGTGCTTTACCCCGAACCAAGGACGCTCGGTTCCGTCGACGAGCAAGCGGCTCCCCTTGGCCCCGCGCAGCTCGACCTGCACGGTCCGCGTGCCCACCGCACCGTTCGGATGTGGCGATGCCACCTTCGCGTTCGCGCGCCCGCCGCCATTCGAGGCGCGCGCGTCGGGGGGCGTCTGCGCGCTTGCACGCGCTGCTTCGCGTGCTTCCGGTGCCGCGCCCCGTCCGTCATCGTCTCTGGTCGTCGGAGGAGGCAAATCGGGGTCGATCGCCGAAGAAGCGAGCGTTCCGGAAGCCCGCGCGGCGGGAACCACGCCCCGGACACCACCTTGTGCCGAGTTGGCTTTGACGGCGCGATAAGCAACGAATGCGCCCACCGCGAGGATCGCGCAGGTCATCGTCACCGGAACGGCCCGGCGCCGAAGCTTGCCGAGTCGAGTGAGCCGAGCAACGGCGCGTACGATGGCCTGATCGCCAGGCCGCAGAGAAAGGGCCCGATTGTATAGCGACGCCGCAAGAGGGATCCGTCCGTCACGACGAGCGTTCGATGCGGCCTCGAGCAAACGAGGAACGATCTTGCCGGCAAACGCCGCTTCGTATCCAGAAGGATCGTCGAGATACGCGGCCAGTTCGCCGAGGGGTTCGGGGAAGTGTACCCGATCGAGCTCCTCGCGAATGGCTTCCGCCAGTGCTGCGGCGTGCTCGAAGCGTCGCTCGGGATCATGCGCGAGGGCGCGATCCACGACGCGACCGATCGAACTGCCAACCTCGGGCCGTGCCCGTTCCGTCGGCACGAATTGTCCCTCGAGGACGCGACGCAGAACTTGTGCTGGGTTGTTCCCCTGAAACGGTAGGTTACCGACCAAAGCCTCGTAGAGAAGCACCCCGAGGGAGAACAGATTCTGCCTTGGGACCCACGGATTGCCCCTCGATTTGCTCCGGGGCCATGTGAGCGGGTGATCCGAGGACTTCTCCCGTCGAAGTCACGCCTTGCACGTCCAAGACCTTCGCGATCCCGAAGTCCGTCAGCTTGACCTCGATGCTCTCCCTCGGCGTGAGCCCTGCGCTGGACGACAAGGACGGACTCGACGGAGTCGAGCCGCTCGTGGGCTCGGGAACGACGCTCGCGCTGCGCAAGCGCAGCGGCAAAGCCAGGAGCACGTTCTCGGGCTTGACGTCGCGGTGAACGACTCCGAGCGAGTGCGCGTGCTCCAGAGCTTCCGCGAGACGCAATCCAATCCCCAACACGAGCTCTGGCGGCAGCGGAGCATGCTCCTTCAGCAACTTTCGCAACGTGATGCCGCGAACCAGTTCCACCACCAGGTAGCGTTCCGATTCGCTCGGTTCGGAAACGTCGTACACTTCGACGATGCTCGGGTGTCGCAGCTTCGCAACGGCTTTCGCCTCACGCGCGAAGCGTTCTCCAACCTCTTGCTGATCGCGCAGGTGGCGGTGAATCACCTTCAACGCAACCTCGCGCCCCAATCTTCGATCGCGCGCGCGATACACGGTCGCCATGCCACCGTGGCCCAACTCCTCGAGCAGCTCGTACTTCTCGAGCCGCGGCGTAGCGTCGAAAGCGGCGCTCACCGGACGGAAGACTCCTCTTGCGCGAGGTCCCATGTAGCCACGGGGCATAGAATGCCACAACGTGGTTCGAATCGGGCCGGATTATCGAGTGGGGCGTTTGACAGCGGGGATGAGCGACGAAGAACGCCGTCGCGATGGGGGCTTCGAATCGCTCACCCGAACGGCCGAAATCGTTTGGGACGAGTCTAGACGATGTGGGCCACTGGCCCGACTCGGAGGCAATGTCGAACGCGTTCGATAGGGCGTTCCACCCACCAACAGCTCCACCCCGAGTGCGCGGCAACGGCGGGCGAGTTTGTCCAAATCCACACCAGGTGCGACGAGCAGTCCCGATGGTGGCGATGGATCGATGAAGAGATCAGCAGTCTGCCGTCGCGTTCGCAGGAGCTCGCGGATCTCGTTGTCCTCCACCCAGAGAAACCCTTGCGTCTCGACGAACTCCGCCCGACCGATCACGGCACTCGCCTGCGCGAGCACCCGCGCGATGGGATCGGGCAACGTGGCCACCGCTTCGAGTCTCGCTCGGATTGCGTCCGCCTCGAATCCCGCACTCAAAGCGTGCGCAATCGCTTGCGGTGTCACGAGTAGATCGAGATTGCCACTGATCGCGCCGACTTCGATGAAATTGGCCAGAGCGAGCACCTGCCCCACCTTCGTGAGCGGTCCGATGCGCAACGTTTGCCCGTCGACGAATCGCCCCGACTCCGGTTCCAACGAAAGTCTCGTGCCCCGCAAATAAGCGCGCCCACGCGGCGTGATTCGAAGGAGCTTTTCGTAACCGGCACCTTCGGTATCGGGTTCGCCGAGATCGACCACACCGAGCGTATGCAGGCTCTCGAGCGCAATTCGACGGGCCACCTCTACGACGGGAGCGCACTCGACGCCCGTTCTGGACGCCCATCGCTCGAGCAAGCGGGCGATACCTGGGGTCCGACTGTCTGCCGCGAGATAATCGCGAAGCGCCGACCAGGGTGTCCAATTGCCGTCGCCGAGCTCAGCAAGCGCTTCGAGAACCATCTCGCGAAGAACGCCGACGGCACTGCCTTCGCGAGCCTCGGAGGAGACGCGCAAAGCCTCTCCGTCCGCACGCGCTTCGTCCCATGCGCCACCGCGACGCCACGCGGAAAAGAGGACGTGACCCAGGGAGTGGACCGTATGAGAGCCAGGAGGTGCAGCCGCGACACTGGCTGAAGGATCCCAGAGCCCGATTGCGCGACTCAAGGCTGCAATCTGTGCGATCTCCGCCGGTTCGCGACCAAAGCGCGTTGCGAATCGCGTGATGAGCGACCTCGGCGTTCCCACGCCGTCGCGCACCTCGACGTTTGGCTCACGCACCGCCAATGCCATGGCCAATGCGACAGGAACGGGGCTCTCCGCGAAGCGAGCGCGGCGCGGCGCGTGATCGTCGCTGATGACGAACGCGCGAATTGCAGAACGGCGTTCATCGCGCTCCGCTCGACGTTGTGCGCCGACGACGGCGGCGACCTCAGCCGGGATGACGTGACGATTCGGATGTATCGGAATGAGCAACGCCCGCCGCTCCAGGGCAAACCCAACCCCGCGCCGCGACGGCGTAGCCCCCGTCGCACCGCGGAGGCGCAAAGGCTCGCGCTCGAGTTCCAGGAGCTCTTCGGTGTCGACCTCGCCGCCGACCTCTTCCACGGCTCGCAACAACTTGCGCTCGAGAGGCGCGAGTTGATCGACCTGGGCCGCCAAGGCCTCGGGGTTCATCAGCACCTCCCAGGCCGCCTCCAAAGCCAGAGCCAAGGGAGGAGTGGCAGAACGACCGAGATAGTGCGAGGCGATACTTTGGGCGACCTCGGCTGTCAATTGTGACATCAACGCCCGGACGCCCCGAGGATCTTCGCCTTCCCAGGCTCGCATCTGAATCATGAATGCGATGGGGAGGAGCACCTCCAATTGACCGCGCTCGTGTTGTCGCACGTAGCAGAGACCGCGAGCGACGAGCAGATCCAGCCCGGGAGGTAGATCCTCCGTAAATAGGACACCCTTGGACTCCGCCAGGCGATAAAGCAGTTCCCTCGTCGGCCCGGGCAGTTGGGTCGGATCTCGCGCCTCGGGTAAAATGAGCAGAGCTCGCGCAACTTGTGAGGGAACATCGATGCGTTTCGACTCATCGATGCGGATCCGCATGCGTTGGATGAGGGAACCCAGCTCGCGCTCCGGCAACAGCCGGAGGACTTCCTCGAGGCGCATGGCTCGGGCTTCGAGTCGCGAACTGCGACCAGTTGGAGAAACCGATTCGGGCATGGTCGTCTTCGGGCGCCCCGATACCGCTTCGGGACGAGGCTCTAACCGAAGCCCATGATCCAGCCTTTGTCCAGTGCCGACCCAAAGTTAACACCGACTCGTACCGTCGCAGGGCTCACCGGAGGCTGGCATTTTGGCCCGTGAACCCGACCTTTCTCCGGCCACGACCGAGACTTGTCCCGCCTGCCATTTGCCCCGCCCCGCTCTCTCGGGACCGCCACGACGGACCAAGCGTGGGCCGCGCCGAGGGGCCAAGCGTGGCCGCGCCGAGCGCGCCCGTGGTAGAGGAGGCGACCCTGATATGATTTTGCGGGACCCCGTCCATGGCCTCGTGGCCTTCGAAGCCGATGAAGAGCGCATCGTCGCGGCGCTGATGCACTCGCGAGAGCTGCAGCGGCTCCGAAGGATCCGTCAACTCGGCTTCACGTCACTGTCCTATCCGGGCGCCGATCACACGCGGTTTTCGCACTCGGTCGGCGCCGCACACGTGATGACCCGCTTTTTGCGGCGCCTGCGCGACTTGCACGACGAGGTCCCCTTTTGGCAACGGGCCACGACCGAACGGGCTCGTGAGGCCCTGGCAGCCGCACTCCTCCATGATCTGGGGCATGGCCCCTTCTCTCACCTCTTCGAGGTGGCTTGGCCCAACGCACCGAGCCACGAAGAGTGGACCTGCCGGATCTTGCTCGATCCGGCGACGGACACCGGAAAAATCTTGGGAGAACACGATCTCAACCTGCCGCGACGAGTTGCCGATCTGGTCCAGGGCCGACACGAAGTCACCTTTTTGTCGCGTGCCGTCAGTGGCACCTTCGACGTGGATCGTTGCGACTACCTCCTTCGCGACGCGCATTTCACTGGGGTCGGCTATGGCCGTTTCGATCTCGACTGGCTCCTTCGCAGCCTGAGACTCGCGAGTGGCGTCGGTACCGATGCCCCGACATTGGCCATCGACGGACCGAAGGGTCTGCCAGCGATCGAGTCGTTCGTCTTGGCCCGGCTGTTCATGTTCCAGCAGGTCTATTTCCACAAGGCGAGCCGGGCGAGCGAATGGATGCTCGCGAAACTCCTCGCGCGTGCCAAGCACCTCATTTTGAACGGCGACGTGCCTCCGTCGACGCCCTTGGCCTTGGTGGAACTATCGCGCAACGACGACACGACCCTCGGTAACTATCTGGCCCTCGACGACATGGTGCTCTGGGAGCTGATCCGCGCCTGGCAAGCCTCCGCGGATCCGATTTCGTCCGATCTAGCGTCGCGTCTTTTCTCACGACAGCTCTTCAAAACCTACGAACTCTTCGGCGAACAACTCACTTCCGCGTTCCGCGTGACGGCCCTCGCCCGCGTTCGCGAAGTAGCGCGCGACGGAGGTTTCGACCCCGAATGGCACGTCGGGCTCGACGTCGCAACGGATACCCCGTTCGACGACGCGGACGCCGCCCTCACCGTCCTGTTTCCCAATGGTCATCACCGTGCCCCTGCGGAAGTGTCGATGCTGCTGCGACGACTCAGCGGGGAATCGATTCGAGCGCGTTCGCCTGATATTTCCGCCTGAACTCCGCGCCCGCGTCATCGCCGCCCTCGAGAACTAGCCCATGACTTCCGTGAATCGCTCCGCCCCCACCCGCTTCAGTCCGTGCCGCGTTCCGACCATTTGGATGTCGTTGCGTCTCGGCGCGATGCTTACGCCGGCAGCGCTCCTCTTGCTCGTCGCTCGCCCCGCGCCCGCCGAGGGTTTCGACGCCGATCTCGGCGTGCCTGTGCGACCGTCTGACGGACAGCTTGCGAACGTGGAGCTCACCGGTGCGGGCGGTGTCGCAGGGACACTCGAACACGGCTTACCAACGACGTTCACGTTCGATGCTTTCGATCGTGACCGCGACGCTCCTCCCCAAGAAAAAGCCCCGAGTCGCAGCGATGGCGTGTACGGTCGATTCGATGGTCAGGTCAGCTTCGTACCCGCGGTAGGAATGGCGTGGACCCAAGCCGGCTTCATGACGGAGATCGGGATCTCGGGGTACTACTTTCATACGGTTGGCATCCAGGCGAAGTACGCTGACGGAAAGCTCTCTCCATTCTCGAGGGAAGCGCCGTTCTCGATCGGGACCGTCTCCTTGGCGCTTCGCCCGCTCTTTCTCTATCGATGGCAGCGGAACCTCGAACAAGGTCCGAGTTGGCTCGATCTGACCGTCGATTCCTTGACGCTCAAAGTCGGTGGCTACTGGGCCACCGAGCATGACACCGACGAGCAAAAGCGCGGATTGGAGACCGAGCTGTCATTTGGAGTGCCGCTCTTCCTGCAGGTCGATGGCCCGTATGTCGGCGCCGCTATCGCTCATCGCTATCCGAAGGTCACTCACGACGACGGTTCTCTCGACGTCGCGCTTAGTCTCCGCTTCGAATGGTCCTTCTCTCTGGCTCAATAACGCACGGTAATTCCGCTCCAATGAAGCAGCCCGCTCCAGCACCACTGAATCCCTTCGTCGACGCCAAATTCGCAGCACAAGCTCGCGAGCTCGACCAAATTCCTGCGCCCACGCACCTCGAGATTGCCTTCGCGGGACGCTCGAACGTTGGAAAGAGCAGCCTGATGAACGCGTTGTTCGGACGCAAGAATCTCGTCCGAACGAGCAGCACACCGGGCTGCACTCAAGCGCTCTGCTTCTTCGAGACTCGGACCCGTGATGGCATGGTCCTCAATTTCGTCGACTTGCCTGGCTACGGTTACGCCGAGCGCTCGAAAGCGGAGCGTCGTCACTGGGGTGACCTCATCGAAGGCTACTTGCTCAATCGAGTCAGCCTGCGCACCGTCGTGCTGCTCGTCGACGTCCGACGCGAGATCGGAGAAGAGGAGCGAATGTTGCTCGAGTGGCTGCGTACGCCATCACGAGTGGCGAGGCCTCCGCTCGGGATCTCGATTTGCGCAACGAAAACCGATCAACTCACCTTGGCCGCAGCGGGCCCGCAACTCAAGGCATTGACCGAAGCGGCGGGGCAACCCGTGACGGGAGTGAGCATCAAGGACGAGAAAGGGATTGACCGCTTACGACGTCGACTGCTGTCTCAATTGAAGTCCGGAATGGTCACCGATGAAGCGACTTGATCTCTTTCGGTGAGAGGACTCGCTTGCAGTCGGCGGAAAGCCGCATCCGAAAGTGTCGATCCGGAACCGCAAAGGTCCAGCTCGGCCCATCTGCGGAGGGCTGATAGTCGATGCGCGCCAATCCGTCCTTTGGAGCGCCTTGCGTCAGTGCACGAGCCCAGAGCTCTTTCGGACCACAGCTCGGCGTGGGTAATGGCGAGGCGTTGGCCTCGCAACGAGCATCCGCACGCAAGGCATCCGCAGACAACCCCGCGCGGCGAAGTTTGACGACCTGCTTCGGACAGCTCGTCGCGGAAGCCGGCTTTCCTCGATCGGCATGTCGAATCGCCGAGGGACTGCCTTGAAATACGTATTTGGCCGAACCCGTCGATTGGGTCACATTGATGGTGCCGTCGGACTTTACGCCTTCGAACGTCATCGATCGGAGGGCGTGTCCTTGGCTGAAGCGCCGCGCCCCCTCGAGGGTGGCCAGGGGATCGACCCGCTGCGGCCAACCAATTACACCTCGTAAGCTGCCGAGTGTTGCGCCGCTCGAATCGATGGGACGGACCTGCTCCTTGGACCAAAGCGTAATCCCCAAGGCGACGACCCATGCGCCGAAGACGACCAGCATGGCCCGGAAGCGGTCGCGCAGCTCGAGATACTCCGGGTCATCTTGGGGGGCACCGTGGTCTTGCATCGGGTTCCGCTCGTAACGCAGCCCTCGCGACTTTGCCACTGAATCTACGTCGGTCTTACCCCCGGGCCGCTTCGCTCGATGCAATTTCTTGATTGCTCTTCCGATAAACACGAGCTAAACACGGCGGACTCGGTGGTCACCCCATCGGGACCCGTGCCAATTGAACGCAATTGGCAAACGGGCGCATAACTCAGCGGTAGAGTGCGTTCTTCACACGGACGAAGTTGCAGGTTCAAACCCTGCTGCGCCCACAGAGAGAGATGAAAAGCCGGTGCCTCAAGCGTCGGCTTTCGTCGTTTGTGACGATTGGATTCGTTCGAGGGGTAAACGTTGGCAGCACGTTTCGGGTTTCGCGCCTCGCTGCAGGTGAGCCACGAGCAAACGCTGCGCGTTCCCGTTCAGCATCGCCGCACCCACTCCGTAACCCTCCGCGACCTCGGGCAGAACACCGACGTCATTGCAACCCGCACGCAACGTACACGCAACTTGCAAACCGTTGCAGCTCGAATTGGCCTCAGTTGCCGGTAGCTGTCCTCGGAAGTGCCAGCAAGTCATCTCGTGGATGGAGGCAGTTCGAGAACCATCATTATGCCTCAATTCGCCGCGTCGTGAACAAAAAGCTGCGTTGACCTTTTCACGAGCGGCGTCTCGGCGTAGGCACTCATCCGAGTTTGAATGAGTCTCCCCCTCGGCTCGACGGCGCGTGAACACCACGGGCTCGCAATCACGCTCGCCGGGCTATCCGCAATCGGACCGCTGTCCACCGACGCGTATCTCCCCTCGATGAAGGAAATCGGTCGCGATTTTGCCGCGACGCCGGTGCTCGTTCAGCAGACGTTGACCGCCTATATGGTTCCGTTCGCTGCAATGACGCTCTGGCATGGCGCCATTTCGGACTCCCTCGGTCGTCGACGCGTGACTCTCGCGACGCTCGCCGTCTTTCTCGTGGGTTCCATCGGCTGTATGTTGTCTTGGAGCATCGAGAGCCTCCTTTGCTTTCGCGCTCTCCAGGGAATGACAGCGGGCGCCGGCATGGTCATCGGTCGCGCGATTGTAAGGGACGTCCTCGAGGGCCAGGAAGCGCGCCGACTGATGGCGCGCATCACCTTGATGTTTGCACTCGCACCTGCCGTGGGTCCGGTCCTCGGTGGTTGGCTGCATGTTTGGTTCGGCTGGCGTTCGGTCTTTGCCTTCCTGGCGCTCTTCGTCGCAGTCGAGCTCATGTGGTGTTGGCATGCACTGCCTGAGACACTCCCGGTGGCGCGGCGCCATGTCGTGCGTCCCGGCCGTCTGTTGCGCTCCTATGGGCTCGTCGGACGCAACGGGCCGTTCCTCGCACTCGTGCTCGCAGTCACCTTCAATTTCGCCGCGCTGTTCCTCTACATCGTGTCGGCGCCAGCATTTCTCATCGAGCTGATGCATGTCCGCGAAACCGAGTTTCTTTGGCTCTTTGGGCCCGTCACTCTTGGAATGATGGTGGGCACCGCATTGTCGGACAGAACCGCATCGCGATTGAGTAACCTTCAGACCATCTACATTGCGTACGGGCTCATGGTGTGCGCTGCACTCGCCAACGTAGCGTTTCATTCGCTTTCGGCGCCGCGCCTCCCTTACAGCATCCTGCCCCTCGTCCTTTATTGCGTAGGCTCCTCGCTGGCAATGCCGTCCATCACGATCCTTGCCCTCGATCGCTTCCCCGATCACCGTGGACTTGCATCTTCCTGCCAAGGCTTCGTTCAAAGCGCCGGCAATGCACTTACCACCGCTGCTGTCGCGCCACTACTTTGGCACTCGGCGAGCACCATGGCTGTCGGCCAAACGGTGATGCTCGCCATGGGACTCACTTGCTTTCTCCTCTATTCTCGATTGCGAAAGCGGGATCGCATCACCCCGTAAAGAAGTGACTACGACGAGGTACCGCGACGTCACGTAGCGACGTCACGTAGCGACGTCACGTAGCGACGTCACGTAGAGGCACCCCAATGAGCACGAAAAGGGCTCATACCGCGGATCCCAATATGGACATCCGAAGCTCTCGCGACGGAGGTAGACCGATCCCCTGGTCCGAACCTGGATTTGCCGTCACTATCCAAGAGTCCATGACGACTTCACCTCCCTGCCCCGAAACCATCGAAGTCCTTCGCATTGCGCCTGGTGGCGACGGGGTTGGTCGGCTCGCGAGCGGAGAGGCCATCTTCGTTCCTGGGACCGCCCGAGGAGATCGCGTAGAAATCACTGCATCCAAGCGGCTGCAGGGCGTCCTCATCGCTCAGGCGCATCGGGTGCTCGAACCTAGTGCCGACCGAAAAGACCCGCCGTGTCCTTGGGCGGAGCGCTGCGGCGGATGCGACTTCATGCATCTCCGCTCGGAAGTACAACGGCGGGAAAAGCTCGCGATGCTCGACGATGCTTTGGTGCGCATCGGCGGCAATCCCGCTCGTCCGGATCCCGTCGAATGGATCGCTTCAGAGACGGATTGGCCTATCGCGCGCGACTACGGCTCCATGTCGATCCGCGAGGTAGCGTCGGGTTTCTCTCGCCTCGGACACATCGCGTCGTTGCGGTCGACGGTTGCATCATCGCACATCCCATGTTGAGCGACGTACTGAGGGACCTCTCCAAACTCGATGATGTTGGCAAGAAGAAGCTCTCTTTCTGCGAACAAATCGAGCTCCGCGTCGCCGAGGCGGAGCCCAAGCTCGCCGTGCGGCTCCTTCCCCGAAAAGGGACCAAGCTTCGGGCGGACGTCTACGCACCGCTCTTTCCGCCTCAGGCCCTCGTCGTCATCGCGGGCTCCCCGGAGGATTCGGACCGTACACAGTCCTTTGCCATCACCAGCAACGTCACCTTACGGATCCCAGTCGGATTCGTTCTCCCAGGTCAATCCCGGAGTCAATCGCAAGCTCGTCGAAGCCGTCGTCCTAGGGGCAACGCGACGATTCTCTGAAGACCTTCGTCGACGCCTATGCAGGCGCCGGAAACTTCGTCATCCCGCTCCTCGCCGCAGGACTCACGGGCGAAGCCGTCGACGTGGGCGCCGCGGGGATCCTCGCCGCACGCAGCGTCGCCCGCGATCTCGGTCTCCCCTTTGGCGGGTTCACGATTGGTGATGCCAAACCCACCCTCGAGCGCTTCCGGAAGAATCGGCGGACCTTCGATTACTTGGTCCTCGATCCTCCTCGCAAAGGTTCGAAGGAAATCCTCGAGATCGTCCTCGCCTTGAAACCACGCGCCGCCGCACTGATTGGATGTGATCCGGTGAGCCTTGCCCGTGATCTCCGGCTGGCTCGTGGCACGCGGCGCTACCATCGAGCAACTGACCGTGTTCGACATGTTCCCCGAGACCCACCATAGCGAGACCCTCGCGCTCCTGGACTTCGACCGCAACTCGGACTGACGAACCAAAGATGCGCCCAGGACGGACGCGTCTGCGCCTCGTCCACCAAACGCGTTTCTCGACGCGACGCGACGACGCGAGCGCCTCGTCCACCAAACGCGTTTCTCGACGCGACGCGACGACGCGAGCGCCTCGTCCACCATCGCGGGTTGCCACTCTCCATCGTCGAGTGGCAATCGCGCACCGAGCAGTTGCACCTGATTCGATTGCCCCGGGCGACCCGCCGAATCGATTCGCCTCAAGCCTGTGGCTGATCGATTGCGGCGTCGAGATCGTCCATTTGGTCGTAGTAGTCGTCGGTTTCGAGGTTATCGAAACGCGTGTACGCACCCGTAAACCGTGTCTTCACGGTGCCGGTCGGACCGTTACGTTGCTTGGCGAGGATGATCTCGGCAATGCCCTTATCCTCCGAGTCCTCGTTATAATACTCGTCGCGGTAGATGAACATGATGGCGTCGGCGTCCTGCTCGATTGCGCCGGATTCACGCAAATCGGACAGCTGCGGTCGCTTGTCCTTCGTGTTTCGAGTCTCTACGGAGCGATTGAGCTGACTTAGGGCAATCACGGGAACGCTCAATTCCTTTGCCAGCTGCTTGAGCCCTCGAGAAAGCTCACTGATCTCCTGCTCGCGGCTTCCCGCGTCGCTGCGGCCTTTCATGAGCTGCAGGTAATCGATCGCAACGAGCCCCATCTTCTCGATCTTGCCGCGACCGTCGTTACTTCCACGAGCGATTTCCGCCTGCAGGCGGCGTACCTTCGCACGCAGATCCAACAGCCCGAGAGCAGGCGTATCGTCGAGCCACACGGGCATGGTACCGAGACGCGCTGCCGATTCCGTGAGCTTGCTCCAGTCTCGAGCCTGGACGTTACCTTTGCGGATATCGCTCATGCTCACGCGAGCCTCGCTTGCGAGCAAACGCGCAGCAAGCTGCTCCTTGGGCATTTCCAAGCTGAAAAACGCGACTCCATAGCCGGGGCGCTCTCCAGGATCTTCGCCGTACGGGTCGTCGGGATTGAGTCGCGCTGCCGGACGCGGGCGCCCAACGTTCAGCGCCAGATTCAAAACGAATGACGTCTTACCCATACCAGGACGACCGGCAACGATGTAGAGATCGCCGGGATGCATGCCGCTCGTCATTCGATCGAGCTGCACGAAGCCCGTCGGAATCCCGGTCACACCCCCGCCGTGCTGCGTCGCTTCGTTCAAGATTTTGAAGGCGTGAACGACCGCTTCGCGCAGCGTAATGGTGCTGTTGTTCTCGGCGACCCGAGCGATGTCGAAGATCGACTGCTCCGCGCGATCGATGAAGCCCTGCACCTCGCCGCAGTCCCCGTAGCCCTCGGCAGCAAACTGCTGACAGGTGCCGATCAGGCGACGGAGACGGTACTTTTCGCGCACGATCTTGGCATGCGTCTCGACGTTCGCCACGGCAGGAGTCGCGTCCGTCAGTTGGGCGAGATACGGCGTGCCCCCAATCTGTTGTAGGCGGTCCTTGTCCTTCAGCCAACTGGCGACGGAAACGACGTCCACCCCGCGCGCCGACCGATGGAGATCGAGAATGGCCTCGTAAACTCGCTTGTTCGCCTCCGAGTAGAACTGCTCTGGAGACAGGATCTCGTTTACGATATCGAATGCATCGCGACTGAGCATCACGGCGCTCAAGACCGCTGCCTCGCTGTCGAGGTCGTTCGGAGGAACACGTCCGCCAAGAATGGCGGCTTCGGGCGGAGGTTGTTTTCGACCAAAACCAGGACCGGGACCAGCCATGTCAGCGCCTCACACTTGCTGCCGTAAATCTAGCGCACGCGTATCGAAGACGCGCGGACCGAATGTGACAACATGCCACGTCGAGTATCTTTTCTCGTCAATGAAACAGCAAACGCCCCGAGACCCTTGCGGGTGAACTCGGGGCGTCGACCGTACGCTCGAAGCGCGTCGAAGAGGCAGCTCTTTCGAGCTCAGCCCTTCTTGACGACTTCCAGCTTCAGATTCGCAACGACCTTCGGAAGCAGCTTCAGTGCGACCGTAGCCGGACCGAGCGCCTTGATGGGCTCGCCGAGCTGCAGCTTCTTGCGATCGATGACGTGACCTGCGGAGGCAAAAGCCTCCTCGATGTCACGAGCGGTGACGGAGCCGTACATGCGCCCCTCTTCACCCACCGAACGCTCGATTCTTGACCGTGGCGCCTTCCAGCGCCGAAGCCTGCTGCTTGGCCTCTTCCTCGCGACGCGCGGCTGCCGCTTGTGCTGCCTTCTTCAGCTCATCGAGACGAGCCAGGTTGCCCGCCGAAGCGGTGACAGCCAACCCACGAGGAACGAGGAAGTTGCGGGCGTAGCCGGGGCGAACGCGAACGACGTCGCCGCCTTGGCCGAGGTTATCGACATCCTGCTTGAGGACTACCTTGATATGAGTTGCCATGCTTTTCGCGCCCCCTGATTACTCGTTCGAGGTGAACGGAACGAGCGCGACGTTACGAGCGCGCTTGATGGCCCGCGTGAGCTCACGCTGATGCTTGGCACAGACGCCGGAGATCCGGCGCGGAACGATTCTTGCCTCGCTCCGTGATGAAGTAACGAAGCGCCTGGGGATCTTTGTAGTCGATGACGAGAGCCTCGTCCGAGCAGAACGGGCAGCCGCGACGACGAGTGCGTCGCATGCCTTGTCCGTTGCCGTCGCGGTCCATGCCACGATCCATACCGCGGTCCATGCCGCGATCCATTCCGCGATCCATCTTCTCTTCTCTCATTGCGCATCCTCCCGCCCAACGGGAAGCCCCGCGAAGTTCTCGGCTTCCATCTCACGAAGGGCTTCGAGCTCGTTCTCTTCGAGCTCGATGCCGTCACCCGAGCGCTGACGGCGCTGGCCCGGTTCGGGATCGATGAATCCGAGAGCGCGCTCGAGGGCCTTTTCGTCCTCGACGTCTTCCGGCAGGTTGAGTTCCTCGAACTTGACGGCCTCGGGATCGACGGAAACCTCGGCGATGTCGACGTTCGGGTTCTTGACGATGGTCTGGTACTTGATGACTTCGTCGAGCATTCGGAACGTGCGCTCGAGCTCGGCCACCACCGTGTTGGTGCCGATGTACTTGAGGTACACGTAGACGGCGCGGCGGAAACGTCCCACCGAAAACGCCAGCTGACGACGGCCCCAGGTCTCGACCTGGACCAGCTTGCTGCCTTCGCGCTTGACGACTTCTTCGACGCGCTGGGCAATTCTCGCCGCCGCCTCTTTGGAGACGTCGGGCTTCATCAAGTAGATGGTTTCGTATTCTCGGTACCGCACCTTCGATGCGGCGCTTGCTTCTGTCATCGATTTCTCCTTGTGGACGATGGCCCTCGGGAGCATCCCGAGAGCAAGGAGCGTCAGGTCTTCGACCTTCGATTCGTGGTGTTCATCGCCGAGGAAATTCCCTCTTTGATGACACGACCGATGGCCTCGACCGCCCCATCGACCATCTGCTCTACGAGCGGTTGGTCAGCTGGGGGGAACGCGTCTAGCACATAATCTGCGACCGTGCCCGGACCTCCTTGAGATCTTCCGATCCCACAGCGCAGTCGGGCGTAATTCTGCGAGCCAAGCTGCTCGGAGATGGAGCGAAGGCCATTATGGCCCGCCTCACCACCGCCCATCTTGAGTCGGATCTTACCGGGAGAAAGATCGAGCTCGTCATGCACGACGAGCAGGTCCTTCTCGGTGAGCTTGAAAAATCCAAGAGCAGGACGAACGCTATGTCCAGACCGATTCATGAAGGTCTGCGGTTTGAGCACCAGGACACGCTCGCCCAAAATATCCAGCTGCGCGAACTCGCCTTCGAAGCGGGAGCGAAACCCGACGGCCCCGTGCCGCTCGACCAATCGAATCGACGGCACGGAAACCGATGTTGTGTCGGGTCGCCTGATATCGCGGGCCGGGATTGCCCAGTCCGACGACTAGAATCACTTCTTGGCTTTGGGAGCGGCAGGAGCGGCAGCCTTACCAGCGGCGGCAGGAGCAGCAGCTTTACCAGCAGCGGCAGGAGCAGCAGCCTTACCAGCGGCGGCAGGAGCAGCAGCGGCCTTGCCGGCATCAGCAGCGGCAGCGGCAGGTGCGTCGCCTTCGCCACCGGCCTCGGTCACGACGGCAACGACCGTCTGAGTCGGAGCCAATCGGACGCTGACGCCCTCGGCAAGGGGAAGATCCTTGACGGCAATGTGACCGTCGACGTCGAGATCCGTGATGTCCAGGGTGATCTTGACGGGAATGTCCTTCGGCAAGCAGCGAACGGGCAGCTTGCGGAAGACGACGTGGAGCGTGCCACCGTTGGTGACGCCGATGCACTTGCCCGTGGTGATGAGTGGAACGTCGACGTCGACGGGCGTATCCAGCGCGATCCGGAGGAAGTCGGCGTGGAGCAGCTTGCGGCTGACGGGGTGGTACTGGAAGTCCGCGAGCAGCACGGGGAAGCTCTCGCCACCCTCGACGTTCAGCTCGAGCACGGTGTTACGGCCGCGCTCGGACCCAAGCACCTCGACCAACTGCTTCGGTGCGACGGCCATGGTCAAGGCCTTCTCGCCCTTCCAGTAGGCGACCGCGGGGATCTGGCCTTCGCGACGCAGGCGCGCAGCCTCGCTTTTTCCATGCTCGCCGCGACGGGTGACTGCAACTTTCGTAAGCTCCATGATCGTGTCTCCTCGAATATCCTATCGGCTCAGCGTCTCTTACCGTCACCCGCTCGTCAAACGAACAGCGAGCTGACTGACTCCGCATTGTGAATGCGGCGAATGGCTTCGCCCAACAGCTTTCCCGTAGAAAGGTACTTCACCTTGCTACAAGCAGCCGTCGTTGGGCTCGGTGGAATCGTGTTGGTTACGACGACTTCGTCGAGAACCGACGCGAGGAAATGCGTTCGATGGCAGGCCCGCTCAAGACGCCGTGCGTGGCACAAGCCACGACGCGTCGAGCGCCATTGTCCATCACGGCCTTGGCGGCGTTGCACAGCGTCCCCGCCGTATCGATCATGTCGTCGATGATGATGCACTCTTTGCCTTCGACGTCACCGATGAGGTGCATCACCTCACTGACGTTGGCCTTCTCACGACGTTTGTCGATGATGGCCAAGCTCGCGCCCATGCGCTTCGAGAACTGCCGGGTGCGCTCGACGCCGCCAGCATCCGGAGAAATGAACACCGCCTGCTGATCGAAGCTGCGACGCAGGTAGTCCTCGAGGAAGACCGGCATGGCGTAGAGATGATCGAACGGGATGTTGAAGAACCCTTGGATCTGCGCGGCGTGCAAGTCGATGCTGAGCACGCGCCCTACCCCGGCCGCCACGAGGAGATCCGCCACCAACTTCGACGTGATGGGCGTACGCGGCGACACCTTCCGATCCTGCCTGGCGTAGCCGTAATACGGGATGACGGCAGTGATGCTCTGGGCCGATGCGCGACGGAGCGCGTCGCACATGATGAGGAGCTCGACCAGGTGATCGTTTACCGGCGAACAGGTTGGCTGCACGACGAAGCAATCGAACCCACGAACGCTGTCGTGGAACTCGCAAAACGTCTCGCCGTCACTGAAACGACGAATCGTAGTTCGCCCAAGCGGGATCCCGAGCACCCAGAAATTTCTTGGGCGAGGGTTGGGTTGGCGTTGCCAGTAAAGAGCCTGACGTTTTTCAAGACCAGTTCTCCGTGTGATGACCGCAACCTTCGAAAACCCCGAGAAAGATCTCGGACCTAGGGAGGTCGGGCCAACGGCGGGCCGGAGGCGTAGCAGTACACGATAGTCGTGTCAACGCGCCCTGAGCCTTTGCCCGGGTATTGTCGTGGTCGCGGGAGCCAGGCCATAGCATGTAGCCCGCCGACCGGAGACCGTTTCCTTACCAGGAATACGAAAGAGATCTCGAGTCGACGCCCCTTTGCGGAGTTGGTCTTTTGGCCGGCGCGGCGTGAGAACGACCTCACGCGAAGGGTTCGTCAATTTCCCCGACGGGTGCCGCGTTGCGCCCGCGCGCCGCCGCGGGGTCATCCCGGAAGAACACGAGCGAGAAAACGACGAAGCCACACCACAACGCGGCCAGGTGATAGAGCATGATACCGCCGCCGTAGCGCACGAACACCGCACTCGAGATCGGCGGTCCGAGCAACATCCCCGTTGCGTAGAAGGCGTTGTACATCGAGTTCGCTCGCGGATACTCCGTAGGACGCACCACGACCCCTTGGAGCGCCAAGCTCAGGGGAGAAATCGTGGCGAGCGTCGCGCCGGCAACGAAGACCGAAAGAGCCATGAACTTGAAGGAGTCGAGGAACACGAATCCGAGAATCATCGTCGTGCCGATGACGGCCAAGATCCGCATGATCCCCAAATGGCCATAGCGATCTCCGAATCGACCTCCGAAGTTCGAGAAGAGGAGCATCCCCGCGGCAAAGAATGCCGGAACGAGGATCGTCTGCTCCCGCGATATCCCCTTCTCTTCCACCAAATCGAGCGGTAAAAACAGCACGACGCTCGCTTGAAAGTAGCCGTATGCGAAGGTGGCGTAGCAGCTATTTTCGATCCGACCGAGGATGGTCCAAGCCGATCGCGACGGCTCGGGTGAAACGTCGGGATCCGTCGCCGGATCCTCGTCGGCCTCGGGGGCACGTGTCCCAACCGTTCGAATCCTACTGCTGGGTTCGAGCTCCTTGCCTGCGGGTGACGCCACGGGGATCGAATCGCCCCCGCGTTCCTCCGCAGACACTCCGGCATCGACGGTTCTAGCAACGTAAATGCTCGCAGCGAGTGCAATGACGCCGGCGGTGACGAACCCAACCGCGAAAGGAAAAGCCACGACGAGGAGCCGCGCAAGGAGGGGCCCCGCGACGTAGCCGATAGCGACGACGATGGCATACAAGCTCGTCACGAAGGCCTTGTTCTTCGTGCCCGCCCGCGAGAGCAAAATCGTCTCCGAACTGATCCAAACCCCAACCGAACACGCGCCGTCCAAGAGTCGCACCGCTGCGATTGCCTCGTAGCTGCGAAGGAACGGAAACACCGTCACGGTGAATGCATACCCAGCGAGGGCGAACACCAAGGTGCGCTTTGCCGTAAATCGCTCGATGAGCGCGCCCATGGGCAAGGACAAAAGAACGATCCCCGACGCAAACCACGCCGCGAGCGAACCGATCGAATCCTTGGGGAATTGACGTTCGGCAAGGAACAGCGACAAAAGCGAAATCGCCATTCCATATGCCAAACCCAATCCGAAGGTGGCTTTGTAGATCCGCCAAACGTTTGGATCTTGGATACGATCGCGTAAATCCGATAGAATCGCGCGACCCTAGCGTGAATGCGTTCTCGAGAAAAGGAGAACGTCGGCCCCGACGGACGAGCGTTGCTACATCGCCCCACCACGGAGCCAGCCCGTGTAGCGAAGAAACGCCCGAGAAACGCTCGTGCGTCGACCCGTTAGAAATTTCCAACGCGAAGGCCGAGCCTCTCGCGGAGCTGCGCGAATGGATCCACCGAGAAGGATCCATTCGGCACGCCTGGAGTCACTCAGATCCGACTCACGCCATCGACAATGGCGGCTTCACGAACCGCAGTGGCAACCGCCTCGGCGATGCCTGGTTCGAAGGGCGTTGGCAGGACGCGCCCAGCCGTCGGCGATTCGACGAGCGAAGCGAGCGCATGCGCTGCAGCAAGTTTCATTGCGGCAGTGATGCGCGTTGCGCGGGCATCGAGGGCGCCACGAAACACGCCTGGGAACGCCAGCACGTTGTTGACCTGATTCGGATAGTCGCTCCGTCCCGTACCGATGACGGCCGCGCCACCCCGCCGAGCCTCGTCGGGGGTGATCTCTGGAACGGGATTGGCCATCGCGAAGACGATGGCGCGGCGACCCATGAGAGCCACGTCCTCTGCGTCGAGGAGGTTGCCCTTCGAGACACCGATGAACACGTCGGCCCCGATGAGCGCATCGCGCAGCGACCCCGACATGCCCTCGGGGTTGCTGTACGTGAGCAAACCGCGCTTCTCGTCGTTGAGGTCCGTACGTGCGGACGACACGATCCCCTTGCTGTCGCAAACGAGAATCGAGCGCACGGGCTGACAGCGCGTTCGGTCGTGACCGACGCAACGCAAGAGTCGAGCGATCGCCGTTCCCGCCGCACCAGCGCCGTTGATGACGACGCTGAGGTCTTCCAGTCGCTTACCAACCACGCGCGCGGCATTCTCGAGTGCCGCGAGAAGCACGATGGCCGTGCCATCTTGGTCGTCGTGGAAAACGGGGATCCCGATGTCCTGCAGCTCTCGCTCGATGCGGAAACAAGCAGGGGCCGCAATGTCCTCCAGATTGATCCCGCCAAAGGTCGGAGCAATGGCCCGCACGGTTTCGATGATCCGCTGCGGATCGGTGGTATCGAGCACGATGGGAACGGCATCCACGTCAGCGAAGCGCTTGAAGAGAACCGCTTTGCCTTCCATGACGGGCAGAGCGCCTTCGGGTCCGATATTGCCCAGTCCGAGCACGGCCGTACCGTCGGACACGATGGCCACGGTATTGCCCTTCATCGTGAGTTCGTAGGCGCGATGCTTCTCCCTCGATACTACCTCGGAAACGCGGGCAACCCCGGGGGTGTACGCCACGGAGAGATCCCCTTGGGTCTCGAGAGCAACTCGCGAGGAAATGGCCCACTTGCCGCGAGTTTGTTGATGCAACGTCAGGGACTGTTCGTAGTGGCTCATCTTCTAACTCGAAGCCATGACGCTCCCATCCATGGATCGCAAGTCCGAATCGGCGCAAAAACTACGCAATAACGCGCATGTCTGCGTCAAGACCCGTTTCCGAGACATCGGGGAAACCCTGAGATTCAGCGTGATGAAATCCGGCCTAGCGATTGTCTTCCATATGTCGTAACAGCGTCGCGTGACGACCTACTTCGAGTACTACGGCGATCTCGGGCTTCAACGTTTCATGGTGTCCGATCGACGCCGAACGGACGCGTTCGCGCGAGCAATCGAGGAGGTCGTGTCCGAAGGCGATCGCGTGCTCGACGTCGGCACCGGCACCGGGATCCTCGCGATGCTGGCCGCGCGCCGTGGCGCACGGCACGTCCACGCCATCGATCAAGCGAACGTCGTCGAGGTGGCACGCAAGCTCGTGACGCACAACGGCCTCGCGGATCGCGTGACCGTCCTCGAAGGCAACGCCAAGGATCTCACGCTCGACAACCGTGTGGACGTGCTCATCTCGGAGTGGCTGGGCCAAATGGCCTTCGAGGAGAATATGCTCGGAGACGTCCTGCGCGCCCGCGACGTCAACCTCAAACCCGGTGGAAAATGCTCCCCTCGGGCGTCGAAGTCGTTTTCGCGCCCATTTCGGATCCGGAGCTTTACGCGCACTCGGGGCCGGGCTTTTGGCGAACCGCCATTCACGGCCTCGATTTCGCCCCACTCGAGCCCGCAGAACTCGATCAAGCGAGAGCCCAACGAACCCGCATTTTGCCGGAAACCCTCCTCGCGACGGGGCAAGCCGCTGTCGCGCTCGATCTCGTGCGAGCGACGCACGAAAGCCCGTGGCAGTACGGCACACTCACCTTTCCAATCGAACGCGACGGAACCTTCCACGGATTTGCTGGGTGGTTCGTGGCGCAGCTCTCACCCAACGTCGCCTTGGACACCGGTCCCGATTTTCCGGAAACGCACTGGTCCCAAACCTACTTCCCCTTCCCTCCGATTGAGGTTCGCGCAGGCGACCTTCTGAGCGTCGACTTCGAGCTAGCTCCGCTCGCTTACAGTCCTAGGGGCATCGAGATCAAGCTCGCCACGCGCGATCGCTGTCTTTGGTTCGCCCTCGATTGAGGGACAACCGCGAGCCTCGCGTTCTTCACTCGCTCCGGCGCCCACCTCCGAATGGGGGTGGACCTCGCGCAAACGCGTTCGCGCCGACGAACGGCGTCGCGTCGGCCTCGAGACGCCTTCGAGGAGTTGATCCACGATGAGTCCAACCTCGATCTCGTCGACCGAGGCTCGCTTCAGCACCAACCTGAACAGCAGTGCGCCCGTTATTACGTCGAGCAACTGGTGGAATTCTGCAACGTTCGACAGCTCGCCGCGGCTGATGGCACGGAGTGCCACGGGACGGAAGGCACGTTCCCGTTCGGCCTCGAATTCCTGCCCCATCTGATCCAGCTCGGGTGCGACGCGATCGAGCATTCGCAGACGAAGCAAGCTTTGCCCGAGTACCGATGAGGCCATTTGCGCCGTTTGGCAGCCAAGGGCCACGAGATCGTTTCGAAGGGATCCCGTATCCGGCACCTCACCGAATGCTTCCTCGACGAACTGCTGCACGGCGGCGCGAACCAGATCGATCTTCGTCCCATAGCGACGATAGACGGTCGTCTTGGCTATCCCTGCCCGCGCTGCAACAGACTCGAAACTGAACGCGCCGTAGCCGGACGCCGCCAACTCTTCGAGCGCGGCCCTCAAGATGGCCTTCGTGCGCGCCTCCCGTCGTGAGCCCGTCGACGGACTTCGTTCGGACCTCGGGTCATCGCTGTCTGACACGACTCCAAGGATGGCACCTCGATTCCAAACTGCAACTTTCTGTTGCACTACATCTGAGCTCAATCCATGCTCGCTTTGCAACTTGTAGTTGCATCCAGGAGCGAGAATGGAACCCCCAATGGCGCCCTCCCAACCGACACTTAGACACTACTTTCCTGAGATGAAGACCGTTCCCAGCCGCGATCGATCCGAACGAGGTGGACTGACATCAATGGCTGACTGCGACTCAGAGCTGCATCGCTCACCGTCATCAAAACTGATTTTGTCGACTCTCATTGTGCCTGTCCGTCGCGGTAACGGCGCCTTTCAGTGGGCCTCGATTGGCAAGCCCGCAGTCACTGCGGCCCTGGTCGCCACCCTGGGGCTCGTCGCAGGTGGGCTCGCCGGCGGATGCTGCAAACCCGCCAGCGCAGCCTCGGAAGAATCAACGAGGTCCCCCAACGCCGTGAAGGTCGAAACCGTATCCGTTGCCTCGCGCAGTGTTCCGCGCTGGCTCAACCTGACGGGGCAACTCAAGGGCAGCCGCGACGCGGACGTCGCCGCCAACGCGAACGGCAAGGTCGTAAAGACCCTGGTGGAACGCGGCGATGTCGTCAAAGCGGGACAAGCCATTGCCACCATCGACACCCGGGCAGCGGCGTTGAACTTCGCGGAGGCCCGCGCCAGCGCAGAATCCGCTGCGGCGAGCGCCGAAAACGCCAAGATGAACTGCGACCGGTTCCGTGCCCTAGCCGAGCAGGGGGCCATCAGCCAGTTCGAGTACGACGCACGAAGCGTTCAATGCAAGACGAGCGATCTCGCCGTGTCTGCAGCCCGGGCACGCGCAGCACTGGCAGGACAGACCGTGGGCGACGGCGTGATTCGAGCCCCATTTGCGGGCTCGATCGCGGAGCGTTACGTCGACGTCGGTGAATTCGTTCGTTCGGACTCACGCGTCGTCACCTTGGTCAATCTCACGAAGCTTCGGCTCGAGTTTACCATTCCCGAAACGCAAATCGCCGCTGCACGTCCTGGAGCGCTCGTGCGCTTCACCGTCTCCGGCTTCCCCGACAAACGCTTTCAAGGCTCCGTAAAGTACGTGAGCGCCCAGGTGCGACCGACGACGCGCGACGTCGTTGCCGAAGCCGTGATCGACACGGCTGACGTCGATCTCCGTCCTGGAATGTTTGCAGCGATCGAGCTTGCGGCCGGCGAGCAGACCCTGCCTATCGTGAATCGAAGGTCCCTCCTCGAGCGGGATGGGCGATTCGTCGCGTTCGCGACCGTCGAGGGGAGACTCGAGGAACGCATCATTCAGCTCGGGGAGAGCTTCGGGGAAGAAATCGCCGTCCTCCGCGGCGTCAACGCCGGGGAGAGCGTCGTCGTCGCACCCAGTCGTGAATTGAAGAACGGACAACGCGTCCTTTAGCGGACCGGAGGAACGCCCATGCAATGGTTAGCCCGCATTTCCGTCAAACGCTCGGTGTTTGCGACCGTCTTGATGCTCGTGCTCCTCGTCCTCGGGGCCGCGTCTTACAAGTCCCTCGGTCTCGACATGTTTCCCAACGTGGACATTCCCGTCGTCGTCATCACGACAATCCAAACCGGAGCCGCCGCCGAGGAGATCGAGAGCGATATCACCGACAAGATCGAGGGTGCGGTCAATACCATCAGTGGGATAGACAGTCTGAGTTCCACGTCGAGTGAAGGCATTTCCCTGGTCGTCGTGCAGTTCACTCTGGAAAAGCCGGTCGACGTGGCCATCCAAGAGGTGCGCGACAAGCTGAGCCAGATCACGCCGAATCTCCCGAAAGGCATCGATCTGCCGACGGTAAGCAAGATCGATCCTGGCGCAAGTCCCGTGCTCTTCCTCGCCCTCCGCTCGAAGCAACCCATCGTTTCGACGACCGAGCTCGCGGACAAGCTCGTGCGCCGTCAAATCGAAACCATCGACGGCGTGGGCGAAGTCACCCTCATCGGCGGTCGAAAGCGTCAGATCAACGTCGTCTTGGATCCAATCCGGCTTCGGGCGCAAAACCTGAACGCCCTCGACGTGCATCGCACCCTCGCCACACAGAACCTCAACGTGCCTGGCGGTACGGTCGAAACCGGCCCAGGCAACATTACACTACGCATCGCTGGCCGCGTCACGTCCCTCGACGAATTGAAGAAGCTGGTGATCCGAGAGCAAGCGGGCCACCCCATTCGCCTCGCGGACGTAGCCGTCGTCGAGGACGGCCAAGAGCGAGAAGAGAGCTACGCACAATTCGATGACGAACCCACGGTCGTGCTGCAGATCAAAAAGCAGTCCGGCAAGAACACCGTTGCCGTGGTCGACTCGGTCCTCGAACGCCTAGACGAGGTTCGAAAGCGCCTGCCGCCCAACGTGGCTCTCGACGTCGTTTACGACAACTCTTCGAGCATTCGCACCTCGACGGAAGCCGTGATCGAGCACTTGATTTTGGGTGCCGTCTTCGCGGTCGTGATCGTGCTCATGTTCCTCGCCTCCGGACGAAGTACCATCATCGCGGCCCTCGCGATCCCGATCTCGATCATCGGCACCTTCGCCGTAATGTATGCCCTGGGTTTCACCCTGAATTTTCTGACGCTGCTCGCCCTTGCGCTCGCCGTGGGTCTCGTCATCGACGACGCCATCGTCGTCATCGAGAACATCGTCAGTTACATCGAGAAGAAGGGCATGAAGCCCTTTCCGGCGGCGATTGCGGCAACCAAGAACATTGGCCTTGCCGTACTCGCGACGACCTTGGCCCTCATGGCGGTGTTCCTTCCCGTCAGCTTCATGTCCGGCATGATTGGTCGGTTCCTCCGGAGCTTCGGCCTCACCATGGCGGCGGCAATCGGTGTGTCGCTGTTCGTGTCATTCACGCTCACGCCGATGCTCGGAGCAAGATTCCTGAAGAAGCCCGACGAGAACGCGCCGCCCGATTTCCTGACGCGAGTCGTCGAGGCATTCTATCGGCCCATCGAGCGCGCCTACGGTGCCGCCCTGCGCTTTGCGATGGGGCACCGATGGTGGGTCGTACTCGGATGTGTCGGCATTCTGATGACCACCGTACCCATCGCACAGAGGTTGACCGGCGGCATGATGCCGAGCAACGACAAGGGTCAGTTCCAAATCAGCCTGCGCGCCCCCGAGGGAACCAGTGTCGGCGAAACGAGTCTGATTGCCGAGCGTCTCGTCGAGGACGTCCGAACCCTGCCCGGGGTGACTCATGCCCTCATCACCGTCGGCGACGATAGTGAGAAGACGGCGAATTTGGCGACCGTGCGCGTCATCCTCTCCGATCCGAAGACGCGTGACGTCAGCCAAGAACAGCTGATGAACCGTGTGCGCGACGAGTACGTCAGTAAGCTCCCGAAGACGCTCCGCACGACGGTCCTCGAGGTCTCGGACTTCGGCACGGGCTCGACCGCAAACATCACTTACGCCGTCACCGGTCCAGACGCGACCACCCTCGAACGCGTCGCGCAAGAGATCACGACGCGTCTACGCAAGATCCCTGGGGCCACGGACGTCGACAACTCCCTCATCGTTGGAAAGCCCGAGGCCAAGGTCATCATCGATCGCGATCGCGCCGCCGATCTCGGCGTCCAAGTGTCGGACGTCGCGTCTACCTTGCAACTCTTCGTCGGCGGACTCAAGGCCTCCACGTTCCCCGACGGAAACGAGCAATACGACATCCGCGTGCGAGGCGACGAGCGATTCCGCTCGAGCCCGAGCGCCCTCTCCATCCTTACGGTTCCGTCTTCGAAATACGGAACGGTGCCCCTCGATAGTGTCGTAAAGGTGGCAGACGCGACCGGCCCATCGACGATCAAACGCGTCGCACGCAGCCGCCAGGTCACGATCACCGCCAACTCCGCGCCAGGCGTCGGTGACACCTTCGTCGAGAATCAACTCAAGGCGATCGGTCATGAAATTCTTCCAAGCGGCTACCAGCTCGTTGCGCAAGGGCGCACCAAAGAAGCGGCGAAGCTCGTGCCACAGTTCGTCCTCGCCATTTCCCTCTCAATCTTGTTCATGTATCTGGTCCTCGCGGCACAATTCGAGTCCTGGCTCGAGCCCCTGTGCGTCATGTTGGTGCTCCCGCTCACGGTGCCCTTCGCTTTCCTTTCACTGCTCGTGCTTGGGCAATCGATCAACCTCTTCTCATTGCTCGGTCTGCTCGTGCTCATCGGCGTCGTGCAGAAGAACGCCGTCCTTCAGGTGGACCACACGAAACAACTCCGCGCCGAAGGCAAGTCGCGTCTCGAAGCCATTCTCGAGGCCAACCGCGATCGTCTCCGCCCCATTCTCATGACGACACTGGCTTTCGTTGCGGGCATGCTTCCGCTCGTGGTCTCGAAGGGGATCGGTGCGGGATACAACCGCGCGATGAGTGGGATCGTCGTAGGCGGCCAAACCCTGTCACTGGTCCTCACGCTCCTCGCCTCGCCCGTCATCTACTCGCTCCTCGACGATCTCGTGGCATTGCTGCGACGCAAGCTCCCGCGCGCTCGGACCGCCGAAGAAACCGGTGAGGCCGAGCTCGAGTTGGAGGAAGCGCGGGGTTGAGCCGCGCGCCTAACCTCTCCCTGCCGCACGCAAAAGTCGTGGGGAGCGTCCGTCACCGACGCGAGAAGTAATCCGCGGAACCTGCTCGAGCAGCGCCAATTGGACCGCTCGAGCAGGTTTTTGTCGGTTCGTCGTGACAACGCCGTACGTTTGGGTTGGAAACTCAAGGCCACGCGCCACAGCTACCGAGGTTCCCTCTTTTCACGACGTTCTGAACCGCTTAGGTTCGAAGCGTTGCCGAAGGGGAAGCCATGTCGAAGTCGCGGACGAGGTTACGTGTTTCCGGTTCATTGGGTCTCGTGCTCGTCTTTGGCCTCGCATGCGCGCCTGCGGCACCGTCGCGACCGCCTACTGCGACGGCATCGACCCCAAAGAAGCCTCACCCGACCAGCAATGCAGCGCTCCCGGCCCCACCGATTCGACGTGTGATTCTCGTCACGATCGACGGGATGATGCCGGACACCTATCAATATCCCGACGAGCTCGGGCTATCGGTGCCGACACTTCGCTGGATGAAGGAACATGGGGCTGCCAGCGCTGGAGTACGCTCTGTCTTTCCGACGCTGACCTATCCATCACACACGTCCATTGCGACGGGGGTCAACCCGAACCACCACCGAATCGTGGCCAATCGATCTTTCGATCCGATGGAGACCGATCAGGAGGGTTGGCGTTGGTATGCCGAAGACATCGCAGCACCGACCCTTTGGCAGCTCGCGGAGAGTCGCGGCTTGCCTACCGCTCTCATCTATTGGCCTGTCACGGTTGGTGCCAAGGTGCATTGGCGCGTTCCGGAGTTCTGGCGCGCCGGCAACGACCAAGATCTCAAGCTCCAACGAGCCGTGTCGACCCCGGGGCTGCTCGAAGCCGTCGCCGCGAAACACCCAGACTTTTGGACGCGATTCACGCCTCCCGCCATTCACGATGACGCCTTGGTAGACATCGCAGAGCATCTGCTGTCCGTCGAGAAGCCACGATTGTTGATGATGCACCTGGTGCAGGTCGATACGGAACAACACCACCACGGGATCGGAAGCCCCGAAGCGAAGAATGCCATCGAGGCGGACGATGCTCAGGTCGCCCGCATTCTGCGCGCAATCGAAGTGAACGGCATGGCCAAGGAGACGGCTCTCGTCGTCGCTTCGGATCACGGCTTCCGCAGTGCATCGCGAGCCGTCCGCCCCTGCGCGTTATTGACGGAAGCAGGCCTGGTCCGGCTCAAAGGCGACAAGATCGCGGACTACGATGCCACGGTGCAGGCGCATGCTGGCGAAGCGTACGTCTACCTGAAGTCGCCAACCGACACGGCGGTGCGCGAGCGCGTCCGCGAGCTCTTCGAGCTCCGAATCAAAGACCCCACGAGTGGGATCGCCCGGCTCTACGACACCAAAGAGCTCCTCGAGCTCGGCGGGGACGCGACAGCCGCGTTTGCTCTCGGTGCCGCGCCGGGCTACCAATTCGCACCAGGTTGCCGCGGTACCTACCGGATCGAGTCGAATGGTTACGTCGCGACGCACGGTTTCGATCCACGAGATCCGGACATGCGGGCCTCACTCTTGATCGTCGGACCCTCGATTCCACACGGAACCATCGAGGACGCACGGTTGATCGACATCGCCCCGACAATCGCCGGGTGGCTCGGGATCCCCTTCCCGGACGTGGAGGGCAAGGCGCTGCGGATCTTCCACAGCCGGTAATTCGCGGCTCGAACAGGATTGCACACCAGATCGAACACCAGAACGCACTCACGTTCGTTCCCCAATCCACAGCAGCACGCCACACGCGCCTCTCGGGGTTCCGCCGAGACTCTCTTCACTACAGCTGACGCAGAGGAACCCAAGCGGGCCCCGACTTCATCATCTAAAGGAGACTTCACCATCAGCTATGAGGGCGGAGCGCAAGCACATCGGCGCGAATTAAAGGCCGTAAAGGGGGGAGCCAGACCGAGCCTGCATCCGACCACGCCCGAAGAAAGGCCTCCGCACCACGAAACCGTGGCGCTCTCAATACGAGGGGCCGAATTTCCTCGATGCAACGCAGGAGACTTCCGTGTAGATTCTGCAGCGCCGCGCTGGGCGCGCGGCGTCCGAGGAAGCTCTCATGAACTGGTGCATGCTGCTCGCTATCGCATTCTTTTGTTTGGATCTGGTCGTCGTAATAGCGACATCTTTCGACGGCAACATCATTGTCACAGCTGCGGGCTGCGCTCACTTTCTAGCCGGGCAAGGGTAAACACATGCGTAAATACTGCAAACTGGCCATTGGGTGCGCGCTAACCATCGCGACACAAAGCTGCTCCTTGAGAAAGTGGGAGCCACTCAACGAAGGCGGCGCGGGTAAAGGTGCCGGCGGCGCAGCCGGTGACATTGCCGATGGTGGGAAGTCGGGCTCGGAGCACACCTCGGCGAGAAGCACTGACGTCGGAACCAATGGTGGAACTTCGGGTTCCGGAGGAACGACGTCGACCATTGGTGGAGCAGAATCAACGGGAGGCTCAAGCTCACTCAACACCACAGCGACTGGCGGCACAACGTCCACGACACAGACGAATCCATCAGGCCTGACCGTAGTTGCGTCGGCACTACCTGACGGCGACTACAACACGCCCTATTATGCACAGCTTTCCGCTACCGGTGGGATGGGACCAAGCTTCTTTAGCTGGTCACTGTCGAGCGGCACGCTTCCTACCGGTCTCATACTCGGTACGAACGGCGAAATCACCGGAACGCCACTCGGAAGCGGAACGTTCGAGTTTACGGTTCTCGTACGCGACAATCAGGGCAATTGGGGCGAGCGAGCCACCTCGCTCTTGGTGAGGCGAAAGCGTTGGCTCGCCTATGGTTCCGAACAAGCAACCCCGGGCCGGCGCGTGACTTACTTACGCGACTACGCAGATCCGACGCGACCGCTCGTCGATTTGTCTGTCTATGCATCAGCAAGCTGTCCCGTCAATCGGGGGCCATTTTCTCCGGACGGAAGAAGGTTCACCTTCAAGGCCACCCGAGGCGCGAGTTGCGATCAGACCTGGCTCTACGTAGTCGATGTAAGCGCCGAAACGGTAGGAACGGCGCAGCGGGTCGATAAGAACGGAACAGTCCAAGGCTACCCGGTCTGGTCACCAGACTCCAAGTGGCTGACCTACAACGAGGGGGGCAACGGTGCTTACACCAAGTACATAGTCGATATGAGCGGAAGCGCTCCGAGCACGCCTGTCGTCTACGACACCGATACGACCATAGGGATACACCTCCAATTCGCGTCGCCCCGATTAATATTCTGGCTCAACTCAAAGAGTTACATTACACACACAGTTCTAAAGGAGGACGGCAAGTGGCTGTCCCCAGAAACATCTACAGCCAACTGCAGCTACCTATCCACCGTGACCGAATCCGGACGCGCCCTATGTCTTCAAACCACGCCACATACAGTTGGAAGCGTCTACAATGTCGCAACGAGAACGTCTTCGGAAGACATGTCCTGGGGATTCGCCGCTAACCTAACCATGGCGGTGGACTTCTATAACAAAGCCACCGGAGCAAGTAACCCGACGGGGCTCCTCAAGTGGGTAGACACAAATACGGCGATACCAATCAACATGCCCCTCACCTCAAGACCCAGCGTCGTCTGGAGCCACAAATCCGCAAGCATGGTGGCCACGCCAACGCCCGATCTGGACGCGCTCTACGTGACGATTAATCCAGGAGGATGGGCCAACGCTTACGTCATATCCAGCACTGCCGGCTTTACCACCGTAGAGTACTCCACCAACGACAATTGGATTGCCTGGGCCTCGAAGACGTCTGTTGCGTTGTCGGACAAGTTTGGCAGCAACCTCCAAGTCGTCTCGGCACCAATCGCGGCAACAAGCACTCGGCTAACGGATCTCAATTTCGCCCCTAACTCTGAGCACCTTGCGTTCGCTGGACAGCTTGAAAACACCGGTCCAACGGAGCTATTTCCCGTCGATCTCGCAACCGGCAAGACGAGGGTTGCCCGAAAAATGAATGGAACACTAGGTGCTGGCAGCAGCGTCGCGACGAACGGATTCACCCCTGATTCAGCCTATATCTATTACGAAGTGGGAGATTTCGGCAAACAAACCCTCTACTTGTCTTCCGTCTTGTCACAAGAACCCCTCGGCTTGCCGTTGGCGAGCAACTACTCCGGCGCCGACTTCCAATTTCAGCCCTGAGCTCGCGAAACTGGCCGCCTCGGAACGCCCGTTGACAAGAGCCGCCCGGCCCGTCGCATCTCGCCTCGTCAAGCACCGTATCGCGATACAACGCCTCCAATTGGGGCTCATGGACCTCAGTTCGCCTCAAAGTGAGCCGGAGCTCCCGATATACCTGTGCTGAAATTCCGAGCCTACAATCCGGCTAACTCCAACGTCACGTTTCCCGATCGTCATCCGAAGGTCCGTAGCTTGCATGGGGGCGCAGGACTCCATAAACACCAATAATTACAGCCGTATACATGTCAGCACCAACCCGACGGTCCAGTACGACGCACGTTCGCTATCATTTTCGCCCCGATCCGTTCTTGATAAAACGGCGACCGACATGATAGCGTTTTGCGTTCCTGAATACGCGTTTGAAGCCGCGCATTTGCAGGCAATTCGGATTGCACGGGCCTCACGGACTGAGGAAGCGCGTGTCTTGCGCCGTTCTAAAGCCGTATTGGGTTCGACTTGATGGGTCGTTTGGGAAAGACGAAAGGGAGTTCAAATGTCGATGCGTAGCTACGTTCCTTGGCTGGTGATGGCGTCACTCTTCGTCGCGGGCTGCGACAGCGACAACGACGACACAACCGGAAGTGGTGGTTCGTCCAACGTGGGTGGCTCTTCAGCGACCGGAGGCAAGACCGCAAGCGGTGGCTCGAAAGCTCAAGGGGGCAGCTCGACCAAGGGCGGCTCTTCCGCAACTGCGGGCACGACGGCTACCGGTGGAGCAAGTGCCGCAGGTGGCACCTCTGCAGTAGGCGGAGCATCGACCACTGGTGGAACGGCAGCTGCGGGTGGCACAACGTCCGCCGGTGGAACCACCGCGACAGGAGGCACGTCGAGCGCGGGAGGCTCTACGGCTGCCGGCGGAACTACAGCTGCAGGTGGAACTTCGACAGCCGGCGGAACGTCCGCAGCTGGTGGCACATCGAGCACAGGCGGAACGTCCGCAGCTGGTGGCACATCGAGCACAGGCGGAACGTCCGCGGCCGGAGGGACCACGAGCACCGGAACTTCGGTGAACGTCACCAATTTGATTCAAAATCCGGGATTCGAAGCCGGCTATCAGGAGCAATCGCCCACGAATTGGACTGTCGTGGGAACCCCAGAAACCCCGAATGGGACGAGTCCCCCGAAGCTACCAGCATACGTCTTCTACAAGGAGGCGGACGCGCACACTGGATACGGGTATCTGGATGTTTGGGCGAAACCTGCCTACAACGCAACGGTGACGCAAATCATACCTTCGATACCAAACGGCAATTACAGCTTGTCCGTTTGGTACAAGGGTGGGACAGACATCGCTTACACCTCGCAGTACGTTTTCGTTCGCGGTTACGATGGCGGCAACGCCTCTGCTGAACTCCGCGTGAACACAGCGCCCTCGACTTCGTATACGGAGTTCAAGATCCCCTCGATTCCCGTAACGAGCGGAAAGCTGGAGATTGGCTTCTATTCTAATAGCCCCGGCGACAGCTGGTCCCATTTCGACGATCTCACGCTGATCCGACTTCCGTAATCCCTCGCCTCCCTTCGCCTCTTCAGTTCCACCCGCTTCCTCGGACCCGTCACCCATGAACGCACAGCAACGACATTCGAATTTCCGCGACCGTCTCTTCGGGATCGCCCTCACCGCGGGGATCTGCGCGTCGGGCTGTTCGTTCAAGGACTTCGACTACCTGCAGCAAGGAAGTGGCGGGGCCAGCACGAATGCCGGCAGCGACGCTGGAGGCAATTCGGGCAGCGGACAAGGAGGGGAGTCCAAGGGAGGAACCAGCGCATCCACCGGCGGCACGACTTCCACCTCGGCCGCCGGCGGCGCCACAGCCGGACAGGGCGGCACGGCGTCGACGGGCACTTCGACTGGAGCTGTCGGAGGAACGTCCTCCTCGGGGGGCAACACGTCCACGGGAGGGAGCGCTCAAGGAGGTACCAGCGGCGGAACGACGGTTCCCGTTGCAACCAATCTCCTCACGAACCCGAGTTTCGAATCGGATTCTAATTGGCTGGACCATCGATCCGGCGAGCGCTGTCTCGTCGAAGTACGTGTTCGCTCAATTGCCGACGAGCGGCAGCACGACGGTTGATGGATTGAAAGAGTTCTCGGCGTGGCACGGAACTGCGGAGTATTCCGTCACCGTGTCGCAAGTCGTGAGTGGCATCATCCCTGGTACCTACTCATTCAAAGGCAGTATCGCGAGTGACAAGTGCCAGCAGGCCTATCTCTTCGCTCGCAATTGCGGCGGCGCCGAACAGCAGGTGCCGATCCCGACGGATAACTGGAATTGGCGTGAGTTTTCCATCCCGTCGATCGAGGTCACCGGTTCGAGCTGCGAGGTTGGGTTCTTTCTGCACAACATCGCCAACGACTGGTTGAACGCCGATCATTTCGCGTTCGAGCTCCTTGCGAAGACGACGCCCTAAACGGCGCACACCTCGGTCGAAGCGACGACTTTCACCTAGTCACGCCCACCCGATGAGCGTGAAGGCCTCTCTTTGTCCTGGAGGATCGATGAGCCAGCTTCCGACGAGTCGTATGAGGTATCGCCGCAGCCACGTGCCCATGCTCTTGTTCGTCGCGCTCCTTCCGCTCTCGGGCTGCGGCGATGCACGAGAAGATCATGGGTCGAGTGGTGGGTCCGGCGGCACCTCGGAAGACACGACGAATCGCGGTGGAAAGAGCGCGGTCGGCACATCCACCGCGTCCACCGGCGGCTCGTCGTCGAAGGGCGGACAGGGCGGTTCAATGGGAACCATCGATACGGATCCCTTGGGCGGCACGACGGCGCAATCGAGCCTGGGCGGCACTGCGGGCCAAGGGGGCGCCGCGGGGCAAGGTGGGCTCGGCCTTGGCGGCACTACGACGAGCACCTCCAAGGGCGGCGCCACGACGGGTGGAAGCAGCGGAGGTGCCGGTGGGGCGACGGGTAGCGGTGGAACCTCCGTCGCTGGCGGCACCACGAGCGCCCCGCCGCAACGCCCGGACTTCATCATGGGTGCCGATCTGTCGAGTGTTCAGGAGGCCGTCGATCTCGGCGCAAAATTCGTCGATACGGACGGACAAGAGAAGGACGTCGCGACGTTGTTCGCGGCACATGGCTTCAACTACGTGCGCCTGCGTACCTTCGTCGGACCGACGAACCTCTACGGATATGCCAATCCCACGGGCGAAGCTGCGTACGTTCGAGCAGAAGCTTACTGCGATCGGGATCACACCGCGGAGTTCGGCAAGCAGTTCAAGGACGCCGGGTTCAAGCTCTTCGTCGATCTACATTACAGCGACATCTGGGCCGATCCACGCAAGCAGATCATTCCCCAAAACTGGCGAGACGCGTCGACTATCGAGGACTTGGCTCAGCGCGTGAAGACCTATTCGCAAGACGTGGTTCAGAAACTGGTAGACAGTGGAGCGCGCCCGGATTTCGTTCAAGTGGGCAACGAGATCACCCCAGGAATGTTGATTCATGTTCCCGCACAGAATCCAAATCCGGATCAGTGGGGCAACATGAACCAGGACATCAATTCCATCAACGGCTCGACCGCGAATTGGGCAAACCTTGCAACCTTGCTCAAAGCTGGGATCGAAGGCGTGCACGCGGTCGATTCCGACGATTCGCGTCGTTCTCCATCTCGAGAACACGAAGTACGCGCCGGGGGTGACCAGTTGGGTCGCGTATGCACTGAACCAGGGCGTAAAGTTCGATGTCCTCGGATTGTCCTGCTACGTCGCTTGGCAGGGTCAACCCGCCGTTTGGGAAAGCACCTTCCGCGCAGTAGCGCAGGCCTACCCGCAGCTTTCGTTCATCGTCGCCGAGTATGGCCCCGAGGGGCGTCGTGCAGCCGAAATCATGCGCGATTTACCGAATGAACGTGGCCTCGGAACCTTCTATTGGGAGCCAACACAAAGCGGTTCTTGGGGTCCGAGTCTGTTCACGTTCCAAGCTCAGACGTACACGGCAATCGAAAGCTCCTTTGCGGTCTTCGACGGGATCCGCGAGGACTTTGGGATGCCTTAATCGTCGCCCTGCGCCCTGATGAAATCGACGGCGTGCCGTTCGTCGCGTCGCGCAAATCTCACCACTCGACCGAGATTGAGCGCCTTCGATGCCGCGCATCGCCCCTCTTGAACTACCGGTCTTTCGAGTCCCCTTTCCCGCGTTCCGTGCTATCTTGCGCCACCCCGTGAACACGAGCCTCGAACATCTCCCGCCGAAGAAGCGCGATCAACTCGTCGCAATGGCGAAGGTGATCGAGCAGAACGCGCGCGTGGAAATGATCGTCCTCTTCGGCAGCCACGCCCGTGGGGATTGGGTCGAAGATCGCAAAACCGGGTACCTGAGCGACTTCGATCTGCTCGTCCTCGTCGACTCGCAAGAGCTCGTCGACGACAAGCCGTTTTGGAACGACATCCGCGCGCGGCTCCGTCCTTACGCCGAAAAGACCCCCATCAGCCTCTTCGTCCACGACATTCGGCAAGTCAACGAAGAGATCCGGCACGGGCAGTACTTCTTCTCGGACATCGCCGTCGAAGGCGTGCAGCTCCAGACGTCGAAGCGCTTTCATCTCGCGACGCCAAAGGCCGTCAAGGCCGGCGGTCGCTTGAACCTCGCGCTATCCAACTACGAGCTGTGGTTCGGAAGCGCGTGCCACTTCTGGCGCGGCGCCGTCGGGTACGCGACGCAGGGGCTCGACTGTCACGCCGCGTTTCTCTTTCACCAAGCCGCTGAGCGGTTTCTGCATTGCGCCTTGCTCGTACTCACGGGCTACAAACCCAAATCACATGATTTGGAGGCCCTTGCGCGAAAGGCGGCAGAGGTTCACCCACAGTTGGTCGGCGCGCTGCCGCGCACGGAGTCGTCCGATCTCCATCACTTCGATCTCCTGAAGCGCGCGTACATCGAGTCGCGCTATTCGCGCTCCTATCACGTCAATTCCGTCGAACTCACGGCCATGCGCGACATGGTCATCGAGCTCGGTCGGCGCGTGCGTGCCGCCTGCGCGGAAGAGATCCACCGGGTCGCCGCTGGCGTCGAATACCCCGAGCTGCTCGACGTTCCCGACGGCACGACCGCCCTCGAGGTCCCGCCGACGCCGCCGGACTTGAACGATCCCGTCGCGGTTGCCTTCTGGCGCGACGGCCTCGTTCGGCAAAGCTTCGAAGCGGGCCGCAAAGCAGGCGAAAAGCACGGCCGCGAACTCGGACGCAAAGAAGGCGAAAAGCGCGGCGTAGAAAAGGGCCGCGAACTCGGACGCGAAGAAGGCCGCGAACTCGGACGCGAAGAAGGCATCCAGATTGGCGTCGAACGCGGGCGGGAGCAAGGCCGCGAAGAAGGACGTGAAGAAGGACGTGAAGAAGGACGGCTCGAGGGGCGCGCGCGAGCCCTATTGGACGTCTTGCGCCATCGTGGGCTCCCGCTTACGAGGGAGCAAGAGCAACGGGCGCTGCAGTGCCGCGACGAGGCGACCCTCGAAGGTTGGTGGGCTCGCGTGTTCACGGTCGCGTCGGTGGACGAACTCTTGGGATAGGTCTGAGCGCGCCCATTCGGCAATCCGTGGAGTCGCGAGCGAAACAGCAGGTCACGAGGGACGGAGCCACGCCGCTCAGCAATCCGTCGAGTCGCGAGCGAAACAGCAGGTCACGAGGGACGGAGCCACGCCGCGAAGCGGCAAGCGTCCGTGGTTTGATCTGGCGCCGTCCTAGGACACGGGGGGTACCACGCTGGACGCGCCACGTGCATCCGTCGTGAGTACTTGACGGATCTTCTGCGCCAACGCATACGGAACGTATGGCTTCGCGATGAAATTGACGCCAGCATCGAGAATGCCGTGATGTGAGATCGCGTTTTCGGTGTAACCCGACGTAAACAGCACCTTGATGTTGGGCCGAAGCGCAAGCACCCGGGACGCCAATTCAGGGCCGCTCATCGACGGCATCACGACGTCCGTCAGCAGCAAATCGAGCGATCCTACGTGCTTTTCGAGAGCCGACAGCGCGGTGACGCCATCGCGCGCTTGTAAGACGTCGTAACCGAGACGCGTGAGCAGCTTGTGCGCCAGCTTTCGGACGACTTCCTGATCTTCGACGAGGAGGATCGTTTCACGGCCCCCTGGCATTTGCTCCACATGCTCCCGCTCGAGATCGGGCGAATGGAGCGCTTCCTCGACTCGAGGCAAGTAGATCTTGAAGGCGGTTCCGATGTTCTTTTCCGAGTACACCTCGATCCTTCCGCCCGCCTGCTTCACGAGACCCAACGTCGTTGCAAGACCCAGCCCCGTCCCCTGTCCCTGGGGCTTCGTGGTGAAGAATGGCTCGAAGAGATGCGCCTTTATGTCGTCGTCGATCCCAAGCCCCGTGTCGCTGACGGCGAGCATGACGTAAGGCCCCGGCCGCGCAGAGTCGTGGCTCGTGCAGTACTCCTCCGCTAGTTCGACGTTGGCCGTCTCGACGAAGAGTCGCCCACCGTTCGGCATCGCGTCACGTGCGTTCACCGCCAAATTGACGAGAATTTCGTTCGAATTGTCCCGGATTCGATCTTGATGGCTCCGAGGTTCGGATCCAGCGTCGTAGCAAGTTCGATGTTTTCGCCGATGAGTCGGCTCAACATCTTCCTCAGCGAGCGAATCAAGACGTTCGGATCGAGCACCTTGGGTTCGATGAGTTGTTTCCGCGAGAACGCAAGCAGCTGCCTCGTGAGTGCAGCGGCGCTCTCCGCAGCCCTTCCGATCTCGATGAGCGACTCGAGCACGAGCTCCTTCGAATGCAGCTCATGTGACGCCAAGGATGCGTTCCCGATGATTGCCGTCAAGAGATTGTTGAAGTCATGCGCAATCCCTCCCGCGAGGCGCCCGATGGCTTCCATCTTCATCGCTTGCTGCAACTGAGCCTGTAGTCGCTCGCTTTGCTCCTCCGCAAGCTTTCTCGCTGTAACGTCGATAATGATGCCGTGCCAGAGTGTGCTGCCATCCGCCATGCGCTCCGGTTGCGCTTGCGACCAACGCCAACGCAGCCCCTGTACCGGCAAGATGACGCGAAACTCGGCGTAGAAGGTTTGTAGCGTCCGAGCTGATTCGAAAATCGCTTCGCCCACCGTCGCATAGTCATCCGGATGAATGCGACCGAACACCGGCGTCGCGTCTTCGCGGACTTCTTCCGGCGTTACTTCGTAGATCATGCTCATTCCCGGGCTCGACCACGGAAACGCCGAGCTTCCATCGGGATACAGGCGATATTGGTAGATCACCCCGGGAACGAGCCGACCGAAATTCTCGAGTAGATTCTCGCTCTCACTCCGTATGCTTCGCGGAGCCTGGTGAATCTGCGTGTCTTCGCCCAATGCGATTGCCACAGCTTCGTTCTCTCGGGGCATTGTCCCATCGGGCCGGCACTCCGCTCAGAAGTCAAGCCGTTCCGACGAGGCGCCCCGAGCGCCCTCGCGCCACACACAACCGACAAGCCCATAGGCTCAGGATTTCGAAGACTTGCGCGACGGGTTAGCTAGTCGAAGGGGCGGGCGCGATGTACGGAGAAGAAGCACCAAGATGTGGCTTGCCGAGCCCCTGGCGCATCTGCATCACGTCGGTTCCAGCCAAGTCCAAAGTCCCGACGTGACAACTCCATCGATCCCCATGCGAGGGGTGATTGCAGTCGTGATCTCCACAAGTCCCACCGCTGTCTCGAGAGAGGATTCGAATCCAAGGAATCACGCCGCGTACCTGAGAGGACGGCTCCACGATTTTGCGAATCGCGCCTCCGGGCGCCGACGTGGTGAAGTCAGACTCGTGAACCATGGTTCTGGAAGCCACTATGACGAACTCCAATTGCGAGGGATGCCTCTGGAAGCCTGGGTCGCGAAGTCCAATTGATAGGGAGGCCTCCGGGAGCCTGGGTCGCGAAGTCCAATTGATAGGGAGGCCTCCGGGAGCCTCAGTCGCGAAGTTCAATTGCTAGGGAGGCATCCGGGAGCCTCAGTCGCGAAGTCCAATTGCAAGGGAGGCCTCTGGGAGCCCCCGTTACCAGTTTTTTTGGGGCGCGAAGGCTTCGGGCACCAAGCACCGCGAATACAACTCCGCGGCCAGCATTCCGAGATTTCGAGGGAGTGAAGTTCCACTGCGACGGTGCCCTCGAGCAACCAAGATTCGGTGGGCTGTCGAGACTTGCTGAGGGGCGGGATTGAACGAAGGAAGTTTGGGCCGTTGGCGAAGTCTACCCGTAAGCAATTGGCGGACCTCGCCGCGAAAGCTCGCCGGTGACGGCTCGAAAGCGTGACGGACACCATTAACAATATCGGCGCCAACCTGGTGTGTCCGCACACAGCGAAGGGAATTCCACATCGAGCGAGTTAGTTCTGGACCAAGGAAGCTTTCGTGACCATAACGCGTTAAGGAAGCGAACCAGAGGCGCCATTCGGGGATTACACCCTCGCCCTCTACAACGCTCGCCTACGTTACAAGTTTCTCACCTGCCCAGCGGAGCGTCTGCCGGCACTCAACGAAGCAGCTTCCCGGTGGCGAGCCATGTTGCTCGCCGAGGCCAAGTCACTCATCGAGCGGCGCCTCATCAAGGCGGAGCGTTTGAAGACGCTCGCGGGGCATCACGGCTACCGTAACGTCGCAAACGACCTTGCTGGGCTCGCGCACATCTTCAAATCGGAATGGGAGCACCTTCAGGGCCAAACCTGGCTGAAGGCGTCGGCTATCGAGGTAGTGTCTCAGCTTGCATTGAGGCTGACCGGGGCGATCTCCGACCGCATGCAGCCCGCGGAGCAGCGGGAAACTGCGCTCGATAATCAGGCACGCATGTTCACGCTGCTTTACCACGCGTATGACGAGATCTGTCGCTGCATGCATGATCTTCGCTGGCACCAACGGGACGCGGACGAGTTAGTTCCGTCATTTATTCGCGCGCGCGAAAGCCCAGAATGGGCGTACAGAGCAAGAGCGCGCCGTTGACGCAGCCAGCAACGCCCTTCGCTGCATCGTCCACGGAAGGAGCCTTACCGGAAGCGGCCATCGCGCAAGGGACCTCGGTGGAAGCACCCGTCGGTGTTGCGCTGGAACACCTCGGATCACCCGTTGGCGATCCTTGGACCCCAATACCAACGCCAAACTCCTCGCAGGAAAGCTCAGCGGTCCGAGATACAAGTGCGAAAAGGAACCTCCCGCTCGGAGGCGCCGAAGGAGAGCTGCGTATTGGCGACAGGGCTGCGAGCAGAGCGCTTGCGGAGATGTCCCCGACAATGCCGTACAACGCCCATTCCTGGAACGATCGTCGGGCGTCGGAGCACTCGTTCAAGATGTCCAGTAGTCTTTGGGTCGACAATGCGCTGGGTTTCAAGACTGCCGATGATTTCGCGCCGTTCGTGGGGAAAGAGACTCACAAGCTTGAGAAGCGAAGCTGGGCAGATTTGTACGTATACAAAATGTAGCTGCCAGCACCTGCGGCTATTTTCGCCAGCACCGTATTGTCGTATCCGAGACCAAGATACACGGTCCGCCATCCCCAGGCTCGAGTAGCAGTTGTCGAGCATTATCACCGTTTGAAAGTCGATGGAGTCCCGCCTGTGGGAGGGTGGCGCGGTGGGGGCGCCCGTGGCTGCAACAATCCTGGTAGACCGATCGGCGCGAGCGACTCGACCCCAAACAATGCAAGGAACCACCTGCTGATCGGATGCAAGTAAATGTGCCTCCGGCAAACAACGCGCCGGCAACAGGGCGTGAAAATGCAACTGGTTTGGCCTGAGGCTGGTCCACTTGTTCTGGAAGATCGGAGCCGAGTTGATAGAAGCTGTTGTCGCCCCAGCAATACACGCTGAAATCTTCGAGCTGCGCGCACGTGTGTGCGTCACCCGCCGCAATCGCGATAGCGCGACCTTTGAGGTTCACTGGCGGAACACTCAACGGTGTCTCGTTGTCTCCGATGGGCTGCCGATCGAAGCCAGCGAGATCCCTCTTGGGAAACGGAAGTGCCTTGAGAAGCTCCCAGGGAAGCCCAAGAGCTCCCGAGCTGTCGCTTCCCCAACATCGAACGGATCCGTTGTCGAGCAATGCACAGGCGTATTCGGCCCCGCTTGTAATCATCGTGGCCGTTCTTCCAAGTGGAATTGGGCAGGCGGCAAGCGGACTCGTCCGATCGCCTAGATCAGCGGCATTGCCCAAGCCCAACTGACCGTCATTGCCACTCCCCCAGCAACGCACGGCCCCGTCGTCCAGCAAGGCGCAAGAGAAAGCTGAGCCTAGAGCAATGGTCTTGACAGGACCTCCTAATCGCACGGGTGGATAGACCGAGGGCGGTTCATCGTCGCCGACGGAGTGCGTGTGTCCGAGACCGAGCTGCCCCTTGTCATTCCTTCCCCAGCAACGGACACATCCCCCTTCGAGGATTGCGCAGGTGTGGTCCTGCTTCGCGTGGATGGCGATCGCCTTGCCTCCGAGCGGAACGTTCGCTTCGCGGTCCCATAACGAATTCTGGTCGGCAAGTGTTCGACCTGGTGTCCCTAGCTGCCCTTCGTTTGCGGGCGAAGTCCATGGTGCGCCTTCGCCATTTTCCTTACCCGTACTGCGAAGTGGTCCCGTCCAACACCGCACGCATCCTCCATCGAGTAAGACGCACGTGTAGCCGGAGCCCCCAACGATATCGAGAATTCGAACATTGGCCCCTTGAGTCGCGCAAGGCGCAGTCGGTTGCGCCGTGCAGGAGGGTTCAGGACCGAAATTGCACGTGCAGTACCCGTCGACGCACGCAGCAGAGCAGGTCTCGCGAAGGATTCCTCTGCGATCTCCAGCGCACTCAAACGACTCCTTCCCTACGCAAGTTCGTTTCCCTGGCGGCGCGTCAGAACATTCATTTCCCGACTCGACTACTCCAGCGTCGTCTCGTGATGTGGCGAGGGGGCCAGCCGCACGCGGTGGCTCTCCTTCAAGCTTCGCGGTCTGATGCGAGCGGCGCGTCGAGGCATTACACGCCGCCAGGCTCAGACAGGCGGCCAGAGAAAGCTTTGAAAAGAGGTGGTGTCGGCGATGACATGTCATTGCGCAGAGCCGATACTACACCGATCGGGGGTAGCGCGCGTGTTGGAGCCCTGGAGAACCGAATCTCGCAGTATGGCTCCTGGACAAGCGGTCACACGGTCGTGCATTACTCCTGGCGCACAAACGCGAAGCCAATTCCCAAATGGCCAAAGGTAACCGCGACACCGGTCAGCGATCGCAGCACAGAATTCGACGTGGCAAAAGTCGCCGGGAAACCTCGACGAAGGCACTCGGATAGGAGCTGATGCCGACGACGACCTTTCCTGCAGAACACTCGCCCTTATGGCGACCCCAGCTCCAATCGCCGGTGCTGGTGTTGCCGCGATCATCACGATCGGCCACGTCGCGAACCTCGCAGTTGTTGCTTCCGGAATTGGTGAATTGACCCGTCGTGCAGCGAATGGCGTGCATCTGTTCGGGATACGTCGTGCTTTGACTCACCGCGGTGACGTACTCGTTTAGAGCGCATTCGGTCTTCGTATATCCGGGATCCCAGTCCCCGGCGCGCGTCGCACGTCGGTAATCTGCCGATGGCAACTGCACCATCGTAGTCGAAGCGTCCTCTCGGAACTCGCCCTTCGTGCTCGGCGAACAGAGTAGATGACTGCTCGCGATATTCGAATACTGACTCAGACCGGTCATGCCGTATCCGGGCATACAGCGCGCCTCATTGTAGCTGCCGTCCCACCCGTAACCGTCCATGAACCCACCGTCA
The DNA here is from genome assembly GCA_049840955.1 of Polyangiaceae bacterium. Classification (GTDB taxonomy): domain Bacteria; phylum Myxococcota_A; class Polyangia; order Polyangiales; family Polyangiaceae; genus FEN-1139. The sequence continues at coordinate 68,813 of JASGIX010000062.1, read as the reverse complement.
CGCTGCTCGAAGTCGTAGGCGATCGAAGGTCGCGAGTTGCTGCCACAACAGAGGATGTAGTGCGGACGACCTTGCGTCGCGCTGCTGCTGCTCCCAAAAACGCTCAAGCCGACAATGACTTTTCCTGCGGCGCATTCGGCTTTGTAGCGATTGGGTGCCCAATCGCCCGAATAGGTCATCCCGCGATAATCCGACGTTCCTCCAGCAACCATGCGGAGCTCGCAATTGGCGGTGAAACCGCCGGACACCGTGGTCGGCGAACAACGCACACCGTGGATCTGATTGGGAGCGGCCGTCGTCTGGCTCAAGCCGGACACATACTCATTTAGACCACATTCGAACTCTGGTTGAGTCATGTCCCAATTCGTAAGTCGCGTTCCACGCTTTACATCCGCACCAGCATTCACCAAAACCGTAGCCTCCGTTCCACTGAACTCGCCTTTGAGTCCGGGAAAGGACAGGAAGGAATAGGCGTAGCGATCGGGCGGATAGACGGAGCTGAGTCCGACCATCGCATATCCCGGCGATACGGTACCCGTATAATAGTACGGGTTCCAGTCGATGTACGAACCACCATCCGCGGCGCCCAAGAAAACGCCTGCATGATAGGTTGCCGAACTGTACGTCGAAGTAGCGAGCCACGTATCTCGAGCCGAGATGTTATAGTCCGATGTCGGTGCGCCGCAGACGCCCGCGTATCCAGCGGGGGCAATCAACGCGGAGTCGCAGTTTGCGTGGTCATGAGTAAACCCAAAGACGTGACCAAGCTCGTGAACCAGCACGCCTCGAAGGGTGCGAGTCGGAGAAAGAGCTCGGACTCGAGCCGAAATTCAATATGATCTGCCTACCCGCTCGGGCAGCCCCTGCGAAGAATGATAGCGCGTCGTAGGGCATCGACGCGTCCAAGGCCACGTTGAAGATGACGTTCGTGTTGGCATTCGTGCAATACGAATCCTCGAGGGCCAGGTGCTCGAAGTGAATGTTCATCACGAGCTCCCAGTACGCCGCCGCTTCTTCCATTGCCGCAGAAACAGACGCGTAATCGCTACCGAAGGCAGACTTCGCAACGCAGTAGGTGAACCTGGATCGATCGGTTGCGTTCCAGAGACGCGTCGCTCCACCGAGCCGCAGCGTTGTCGCTGCTGCCGTCGAGGAGTTCTCCGCGTAATATTGCTGAAGCTCCGTTCGCGTCGGGATCACCATGTCGCCCTCTACGACGTAGGCGCCCGTCGGCGTGTATCGCGGAGGATTCTTGCAGTTCGCCATGCAATCGACGCCGGTGTTCCCGGAAGTACCGAGATCGCAGTCTTCGCCGAATGCCGCATTGACCAGTCCGTCGCCGCAAGCTGGAGCGGTGCAATCTTTGTCGCAGGTTGCGACATTGACGCCAACGGCGCCCGGATCACAGGCTTCGCCCTTTGCAGAATTGACGAGATTGTCGCCGCAGACTGGTATGGTGCAGTCACGATCGCAAGCCGCCGTGTTCAAGCCGACAGCGCCAGGATCGCATGCCTCGTTGGCGGCCGAATTCGCGATACCATCCCCGCACAAGGGAGCGGTGCAGTCGTTGTCGCACGCAGCCACATTCGCACCGACAGTACCGGGGTCGCAGGCTTCACCCTTCGCGGAATTGACGAGATTGTCGCCGCAAACAGGCAACGTGCAGTCGCGGTCGCATGCAGCTGTATTCGCGCCAACAGCGCCGGGATCGCAAGCTTCGTTGGCGGCTGAATTGGCAATACCATCCCCGCACAAGGGAGCGGTGCAGTCCTTGTCGCAGGTCGCAACATTGACCCCCACCGTACCGGGATCACAAGCCTCCCCCTTAGCGGAGTTGACCAAGTTATCGCCGCAAACTGGCAACGTACAATCGCGATCACACGCGGCGGTATTCACGCCGACAGCACCGGGATCGCAGGCTTCTCCCTTTGCAGCATTGACGAGGTTGTCGCCGCAAACCGGCAAGGTGCAGTCCCTGTCGCAGGTAGCGGTGTTCACACCGACGGCGCCAGGATCGCAAACTTCGTTCGCGGCAGAGTTCGCAAGCCCGTCGCCGCACAGGGGAGCGGTGCAATCGCTATCGCAGTTGGCCACGTTTGCACCGACCGCCCCCGGATCGCAGGTTTCACCTTTTGCGAGGTTCAGCAGGTTATCGCCGCACACTGGCAAAGTGCAATCTCGGTCGCAAGCAGGGGAGTTCACGCCAACCGCGCCGGGATCGCAAGCTTCGCCCGCTGCCGAGTTCCACGTTCCGTCGCCGCAAATCACGGTGGTGCAGTCGCTGTCGCACTTATCGGGACCGCTTCCAGGAGCTTGCGGATCGCAGTCCTCGTGCAACAGGCTCGAGACGATCCCGTCCCCACAGGCGCAGGTGCCGCAACCGGCAACTTGGCAAGCGGGTTTACCGTTCACCACGCAATTACTCGTGACGCACACCCCGACATCTGGGGCCAAGTCGAAGTTCGGCGCAGCAGCGGCCGAACAGATGAGTCCGGCTTGGCATTGGTTGTCGCTCGTGCAACGACCTTTGCCGCTGGCGCAGGGCGCCGCCGCGGTGCAATCCGATGCTACGGTCGTATCGCGACGGATGCTCAACGGCACCAACTGCACCACGACCTCTGGCTCAGCCGAACCGGTGCCTTGAGTCTCGCCGTAGTCCTCCCAGACGGATACCAAGGCCCCCGAAGGGTAACGCGAGCTCCGCGCCAGAATGGCCTGGGACGCGTTTCGCTGATCACCCGCGCGTTCGTTCTCCAACCGCGGGAGGCGCGTCTCTGTCTCGGCGCTGATCGTCACCGTGGAGCCCGAGGTCGTTGCGGTGACGCGTTGGAACCAGACGTCTTCGCCCTTGGCGTCGCTCGTTACGTTGCCTGAGGACCATGCGAGATAGGCTTCGTTGTCCAAGCGAACCGCGCGCGGAGCAATCTCGCCTCGCGTCAGGAGCGGCTGAAATGCCGCAAATCGCGTCAACGGTGCCGCATCCGGAATGGTGCCGGGGGTATCCGTGCTTAGGGACGCGACGTGGATGCGATTTGTCGAGAAAACGCCGTCATTGTCAGGATCCGTGCCCACGCCGAACAAAACCAATCTGCTGGTCGCGGAAGCTTCGATGAGGGTCGGCGATTCATCGGCGACGCCCGCGCGATGGGAAGCGCCGGACCAGCGCACGTTCGCGCTCGCGTCATAGGCCTCGAGCTTTTCGAGTCCATCCGTGTCGAGGGTTCGCCAAGTGGCGCCCCATTTGCTGCCGATGGGCGCGAGGGACACGCGACCTTCGAGGTTCGCGGCGTTGGCAAGGGCGCGACGATTGCGCTCCTTCATCTCGAGCTCATACTCCGCGACGCGCAAATCCGGGCCGTTCGCCGCATCTGACTCGTCCGTGTACGCAAGCACGAAGCCATCGGACAGCGCGAGGATGTCGGCATGCTGTTGCGCGGCAAAGCTCGGCGCGCTTGCGTAGGTGACCGCGTCCATTTGGGTCTGTCCGGCGCGCAAACGTCGAAGCGCAATCCCAAGGCCGTCGCCATCCCCACCGAATTCGGTGAAGGCGACAACGACATCGCCGTTCGCGAGCACGGCAACGACCGGATCGGCGTTGTCCGCCGGCCAAGTGCCTTCGGACACGACGTAGGAACCTTCAGGAACGCCCAAGGCGTCGAAGGTGTTCAGGCGTACGACGGCGGTGCCCTTCGGCAAGAGTTGCTCGACGAACACGACCGCGATGCGATCCGCGTTCGCGGCGATGGGATGCACGCCAGCGCCAAGCTCTCGCGACCAACGCTGTCCCGCGGTGAGCGCGGTGTTGTCGTGACGCACCCAGCGATCGGTCACCTGGCAAGCCCAGTTGCACAACTCACCCGTAGACGCGGGGCCATCGTCACATTCTTCGGCGTTGGGATCACGAACACCGTCGCCACAAAAAGCAGAGACCAGCGGCACGATGAGCGGGCTCGTCCCAACGTTCCCCCCATTGCCACCGAGCGAAATAGCACCGGCTCCGCCGCTGGTTAAGCCGTTCGCACCACCAGAACTCGACGTCGTACCGCCCACTTCCCCAATGACGGAAGCCGCGAGCTGCACACGAACAATCGAGGGACCGCCACCGAGAGATACCGAGTCGCGATCCTGCGATTCCGCGCCAGCGACGCCGCTGCTTCCGGCGCTGCCCTCCGCGCTATCACTCGGCGCGTGATCCGCGCAGGCAACGAAGCCAATGAGCGCGATGAGAATCGAGCTCAGACGAAACGCGTTACGACGGCCAAACTGGGTCATGAGAATGGTGGACCGAGCAAGAGTGAGGAGATCAGTTTAAAGGCTCACAGAACAACGCAAACAGGACATCCGCCACTAGCGAGCAGAGGAGCGTTACCAATACGTCCCGCTGCCGCTAGTGACAGAGCACTCATAAGGCGAGCGAACAGCAAGTTTACATCAGGAAACTTGACCCAGCTCGCTCGACTTCACGGCATCATGTCAATTGAGCCGGCTCCAATAACGATACTTGAGGAGCAGCTGCACATCCTCTATCGAGTCAAAGTTGACGCCGGATTCTTCCCATACGCGCAGCACATACGCGCCGTCCAGAGGTCGACCAATGAATTCAGAACGACTGAAGGGCTCTATCAAGCCATTGTCGGCGGACGAAAGCGGATTTGACAAGTATCTCTCTAGAGCCAATCCCTTTGCATGCTCTATCCTGCCATCGAACAAGCTCGATAAGAACTGATTTCCAGCATGATTGATCACTGTAAACGGCCCGCTATGCACGAGCGAATAGGGAATGAATCCCTGCGAGAAACAACTAACACCTGGGTCACCGTTACAGCTACGCAATGCCGTTCCGACGAAGTTCACTGCGACGCTTTGCACTCGATAGTTGAAGTTCCCTATTGCGAACCCGCCACGAGGCATGATGGCGCCACGTTCGATATCTCTCTGACCCAGGTCAAAACTCGTCTCCCAATAGCATCGTGGGGCACCGATCGATTCGAGGCATCCCGTCCCGATTCCATCATCGCAAACCGGAACGCAATATCGATTCCAGTGCTTGGTTCTAAACGACGACCCATCCTTGTCTGTGCATCCGGATACCTCATGCAGCCCGTCCGCACCGGTCAATTCGAAATCCGTAGGAACATCTGCAGTGGCGCCCGTCGGATGATTGGCCGTCGTAATCCTCTCGAGTTTCGGTGCGCCGACGCACTCCTTCCAATCGGGATCCGCAACTCCACCTGCCGCGTCGACATAGACCTGGTACGTACCCCCCTCAGCGATGTTGTATTTAGCGTAGTAACGTGAGTACTTCAGATCGGACAACGTACTCACACCGACAGATTGCGCCGTCAGATTAGCACCCGCCGACGTACGTAACCTGAAACCACTTGCCTGCCGATTCGCGGAGCCGTACCAGGATAGGATATACTCGCCGGCTTCAAGACCAACATCCTGTCTCACCGATGCAACGTCACTCGTTGACTTTGCGCAGAGGCAAAACGCCTCCGCCTCGCTCGCCGCACCCACCCGATCAAAGTACCCGACCGCACCATCTGGCACCCCGCAATGCGTTCCGAGCCAAGGCGAGTTGACCTTGCTGGCGTCAGCCGCAATATCGCCACTTGTTTTAATCAGATTGGACGAAGGTGCTCTGCAGGTCTCTGTGACGCGATGAATGTCTTCCTTCAGAGACATGACGACCTGATCTGAACCATCGCTGAATCCGTGCTCGATACGATAGGACTCCACGAGTCGACGAAGGTTGTCCACGTAGTCGCCGACGTACATACCAGAAGGAGCGTCCGTCTTGAGCGCCGAAATGTTAATCGCGGTCGAGGTACACACGTCGTTTTCCCATTGCGCGGGTGGTCAATCCAAGAGCGCCATGGGGGCTTGCAATTCAGCAAGATGCACTCCCAATCGCTGCTCGATCGCGCGTTTTGCCAATACAGCCCATCGGACGGCATTCTTTCGCGCAAGCTCATATCTTCTCTGCCGCATCACCGTGATATTACCAAGAGTTCGATCCACGACAGCTTCCTGAACATGTCGCGTGACCAACACATCCATTGCGCGGCTTAGCGCCCGGAGCGCCCGGTTTCTTTCAGTCTCGAGGGACGCCATCGCAGCGTCGAACTCTTCGTAGGCGGTACGCATCTCATTGATGTATTTCCTGACATTCATTGCTCGAGCACGCAGCGCCGTCCTCGCTTCTATGAGGTCCTTGGCATACCCCAGATTGGTTTGCTCGTTGGACATGTCTTGTTGCTGCTGTTGGAGCATGAGAATCTCTTGGTTGACGCGCTCAATCCGACCTTGTTGCTCGAGTTGCTCAAGCTGGTTCTCCATCAGCAGGCCTGCTCCCACAGCTCCTGCCGCGGCTCCCGCCACGCTCTGCGGGTTCATCCAGCTCGCGGAGGCGGCAGCTTGCGCCATATCCATCACGCCTTTGATCACAGCGGCGTCCTTCTGGAGCTCGATGATATTGATCGCCATTTCCGACTTGCGCTTCTCGGCGTCATTTATCGTGGTCGAAACCTTCGCAATCTGGTGTTGAAGCTTGAGCTGTTGGATACTGAGCGCCATTTTTTGATAGTCGCTGAAGATTGCATCGAACTCTTCCTTCAGCAGATCACCGTGAAGCGCATAACGGTTCAAAGCGGCCCGCATCAGCACCAACTTTTCTCCGTACGTGCCGCCTACAGCGGGATAGGCACCCAGTACTGCCGAACTCGACTTCAGCATTTCCACAATTCGTGTCGGAACGTTTGCGAACACGCGGCTGGATAGACCAGCAACAAGATGGATCCGCTGACAGGCAAGGCTCAAGCCCACATCATCGAGAAACGCCTTTGTCTGTGCCTCATTCGGCATTGCACTTCCTGGCTTATACAAGTTATCAAAGTTAATCGAGGCGCATAGTTCAGGGTGCGCTCGCAGCTCATTGAACTCGGACATGAAGAGGTCTTGCGCGCTTTCCTTCTCATCCCCATAGAAAAGTCTGGAAACGGCGAAATAATACTGCTGGTCTTTCTGTGGGTGTCGAAAATCAAGCACCCCCAATTCCAGCGCTCGGATTTCGGCAATAAAGTCCCAACTATTAAACAGCCCCAACTTTTCGGGTATGTATCGAACGATCATGTTCGCGCGCTGTTCCTGTGTCAAGGTCGCCTTCGCCAGCCCTTGTTGACAAGGAACAGTTGTCTGCCGTGGTGTGACAAACATTGGACAATGTGCGTCAGCATTAGTCCCCGGACAGGCAAGCCGCTTCTTTAGTGGATCCTGACGATTCCAATATTCCCAAATGCACATCGGCTGATTGCCAGCTGCGACCCACGACAGAATCGTGTCTTCGCCGAGACATTCCTTGAGGCGGCTCTGATATTGATTATTGACTGCGTTTCCGTCAACGAATGCCATTCTCGAGCGCACGCACTTGCCGACGACGCACTCCGGGTAATCTGACGGGCACTGACTATCGTCCGAGCAGGTGCATCGCCCCGCAACGCAGCTTTGCGAATTGGAGCACTGAGTCGCCGACGTACATTGGCGAACATCGATGATACTATTCGTATTCCCCCCTTGCGGAGCGACAAATTGAAAGAGTTGCTCACTATCTACGGCAGTGCCGCACACCTCTTGGACCGTTTCAAGTTCACGCTCTGCCTCGGCGCGTCTTGTAGCGGCAGCCGCTTCGTCCGCTTCCTTTTCTCTTTCGACTTCCACTGCTGAGGTGAGGTACGCTTCGCCCAGCGCGTCTGCTTCCTCGGCTGCGGTGGCCGCGCGATCAAGGTAGTAGCGCCAAGAGGACTCCAAGCCGTCATTGTCCGTCGAAAGTTCGTTTTCCAGTGGCATTTCGAGCGGCATTCGGCCGTCAAAGACGTCCTTTCCGCCACACTCGTAAGCGGGTCGACCACACCAGTTTTTCCCCGGCTTCAGGATCTCCGCCGCCTTTTGCTCGAGTACTGGTGCGATCGCGACGGTTTTCATTCCCGCCGTGAGTGCCCCACCAGGGAACGTCCCCAAGATCGCCTTGCCACTGCCCGATGGTGCTGGACCGACCACGAATAGTGGCTCACCAGATGTGGCATTATAGCCAGCCGGCACGGAACCATAATAGTAATAGGAATAAGGGTACCTCGGGTCGTCCGGCGCGTACGGCGTCAACGTAGCAATCGCAGCGGCGCATGACGACCTTCGTTCACCGTTCACCGTTCCTCTACTATGACACTCTGCTGTTTCGCCGCCCTGAACCAGCAACAGCGGCTCAGTCCCGGCAGTAACACGTAGGTCCACTTGAAAAGACACGGCATTTACCGGTGAGCCGACACCGAATACCAAGACCCGTCCAATCTCAGTATCCACCAAACGATTGATCGTCAGACGTAGAGACTGCATCGAGTCAGTGCCAAGTTGCGCATAACTCCCGGAAAGCAAGACAGCGAGACGACTGCCCACGACTTCATAGAACTGCGCTAGCCCGAGTTCGCCGTCATTGACAATATTCTCAAGCACCGGAGGGTCAGTCCACTTAAGCCCCGCTCTTGCAGTAGCTGCGAACCAATTGGAATCGCGCTCAATGGGTTGAGCCGTCGCGAAGTCGTACCCCACGGTGGGTTGGGCCCCTGAAGTCGCACAGTTAAGGGCTAGCGTGGATACCCCAGCACTGCTCACCGTGACACCGTACGCACGTTGCTCCTGTCGTAGGTAGTCCAGAGCCAAACGGAAGTCCTCGATGCTCGCACCTACTGCATCGCTGACGGTCAAGCTGCCAAGCAATCGGTCATCACGACGCTTCGCGGCAAGGCGTTCCCGGACACTACCTATGCAGTTCCGTCCTTCAACGAGACTGGTTATGTCTCCGGGCGCTGCTATTTGGGACGACGGTAACCCGGATTCACGCAACGCAGATAGCGCGCGACGCGCTCCTGGACTTAGGACGTCATGGATACAGAAGCCGTCAGCGGGTTGCCCCGCAACAACCAGACCGCTCGCGCCCCCCAATAGCATGTGGGCCGCATCGGCTCTTGACAGCGATTCCCCAGCCCAGACCCGATGCGCACTAAGGGAAGCAGAAGTCGTACTGCCACGCTGAGCGTCAGCTACCGCGACGGTCTTTTCGACGGCTTCGTTCGTCGCTGCTTCGTAGCCATTGATTGCCATCGAAAGTGTCTGACTGAGCCGTTCCGCGAGCTTTGAGCGGTGGTCCGCGGAGATCGACGGATCCAGTAGGCCAACACCATAATTGAACCCACCGCAACCATACTGACCGCACCCGGTCACAATGCTATAGGAGGTGATCTTGCCACCTTCCAGGAGATCAATCGCCCTCGCAGCAGCTCGAAGATATCGCGTCCGCGATTCCTTGAGTAGCCCCACCTTTACGGAATCGGGCTGGGGAGGAACGCGAAAGTACTCCGCCAGGATTTCCTCTGAGTTCACCGACTTTGATTTTACTACGTATACGACAGGCGCGGCGCTCGCATCGGCAATCTCTCTGAGCTTGGTGCCAGCGCAGACCGATGCGGCAATTTCCCCAATGATCGCCTCTGTCCCGAGTGCGAAAGATACTTGGGAATGATTCACCTTCTCCCAGTAATCAAAGGTGGTGATGAATGGCAGCGTGTCGTGCACATGATATAAGCAACTGTACCAGATACTCTGTCCCAGCTCGGATGCGGTGGCGTTGATGGGGTCGCCAATCACTTTGCCAGTCGAGTCGATCTTCTCGTACTTGATCATCTGAAGTGACCGCAGGCGTTTCTGCTCCGCCGTCAGCTCCGAGTCGGTGCCCTTAGGCGCCATGAGTTCCAAGGAACGGTCTTCCGGCACTTCGCCATCACCGCAGCCAACGAGAAGCGCTTGGGACACAAGAAATACAAGCGCAGTCACTCCGCTTTTTAACACGCGCACCATTACGTCACCTCGCATTTCGCGAACCAAATCTTCTGACTATTGCGATTCCTGTTAAGAACAGAAACGCGACAAGATTGAAAACCACCGGCGAATTTCGCCCAATCATGCAGCCGAAGCCGCCATCTTTGGAAAGCCGCGCATGGGGGGCACAGACTTTCTCCTGTGAATCATTCAGTCCTTCGCAGACCCACCCTCGATCACAGTCATCGTCATTCCAACATGAGCGGGTGCAGAGCGGAGCTTCGTCGGCTCCATCGACGCAATAGTCGCTCAAGCACGCGTCAGCCGACTCGCAGGATTGGCCGTAGCCTTTCCGTAGTCCAGTGCAGGCACCAGTTGGTCCCGAAGTCTCGGTACAAACCTCGCCACTCTCGCAATCGCTCGCGGATAGGCAGGGAACCGAACAGTACTTGTGACATGCACCCGAAATGCACTCACCTGCACTTTCGCAAAGATCTCCAAGAAGCCCATTCGCGCCGACACACTTCGCATTGACGCAACGCATGTCGTCGATGCAGTCCGCATCGCGCGCGCACCCCTGGTAAGGGCGCTCCGGTTGAGTGGGCTCGGTTGGAGCACCGTCTCCGCCATCAGACGGGTAAAGGTAGCAGAGCCCGGAAATCTCATCTTCCGATAGAAGCGTTCGGGAGGGATCATGAGATCGGATGCATCAACTGGGCTTCATTGCCGGCGCCGCAGACTGGAACGTCCGCCGCCGCAACCATCTCGCATGGATGGGTCAGTCCAACGACGTGACCCAGTTCGTGTGCGATGATTGCTCGCAGATATTCCGAGCTCTTACCGGATTCGATGAAGCTCGCGTGGTTGCTATTCAAGTAGATGTCGGCTTCCGCGATCACCCAGGAACCGTCCGTGCTCTTAGCCAATTGGACGTCCGTGTACCCTGGAGCACTGGGCCCGCCAAGCCAGCCGTCTGACTGCCATTGAACGGTGTTGAGTTCATCTCCAGGGACAGCCATGGTCCCCTGAGACGCCAACAATTCTAGATATAGTGAGCTACAAGACGGGCTGGACCATTCTGTAATGGCTTCTTCGACGGCTAATCTCGTCTGTTCGGGTGTGTACGGACTTGTTTCAATACTTCCGAGTTGAAGCTCGACCGATGCCTGCGGCCAGACGACGCGCTCGGTGCTCACTATCTCCAGAGAGTCTGCATTGGTTCGGTATGCCGACGCGGAACGAGTTAGGAGACCGAGCAACGTAAAACACAGCAACGTCGCCCCGAGGATCCGGTTAGTGAGTCGACGCGAAACATTGGAAAATCCAAATTGCTCGCAGCCTCCGTCGGTCGCACTTTCTCGTTCGGGATTCGGTTCAGTCAGAGTCATGTGAGTCCGCTTTGCTCCGCGTGGCTATTTTGAACAACGCAATACCAGCATCTTCCATAAGACTCCATGCAATCTCAACGCCGATGAAGGTTCCATCCTTTGCACTATCCACACAACGCTCATATCTCGCTTGCTCACCTTCGCTCGTATTGAGCTTCTCCGTTACACGCCCATGTGTAGTTTAACTTTGCCCCGTTAGGCTACCCGGAAGTGGTTTCACGCGTCCGCGATACCCCTCTAGGTGACAGCTCTCTCCGTGTACCCGAACGTACTCCTTCGACCCAAAACTGAACACCAGATGGTCGCCCGTCGTCACGCGCCCCTCACCCGCCAACCGGTGGGGCGGCGCGGTGAGCTGGTTTGGCACTCGCGACGTCGTCCCCGCCCACCCACACGATGCTCGACAGGCCCGAGCGACCCGCTGTGCCTCCCGCGCGGGCCTCGTCACGGCGAGGCCCCCAGTGTTGAGCAGAACCTCTTCCATTGCGCCGTCACAACTTCTCTAGCTCAGTTCGAAAGGCCGCTACCTTGTCAGCCAGCTCAGTGTCACCAAAGTACAGCGCCGACTCGCGCTGCGTAGACTCATCATGAACGTACAGAGCTAGTTGGTCCTGAAAGGCATCAACTGCTTCACGTACCGCGGCGGGAGACTCACAAACCCTATCCTCGCTCACCAGTAAATCAATGGCATTCACGAGACCGGTTGCGGACAGCGTTCCCAATAGATACTGGTCCAGAAGCACGAGAACTCTTTTGTTTGACAGGATCCGGCTCCACTATCGGGAACCCTTATCTATAACGGTTATGACATTGTTCGTTCGAATATCTTGCACGATCTTGATGCCCCTTCCTGACGCTGACTCGCTAGCTTTAAGTGTACGACTTACCTCGGGTAGGCCAGGTGTCACGGTCGTCGTTCCATGGTTGCTGGCTTCGATGACCCGTTCCGAACTAACATTTCGCGTTGCCATTCTCTGGCGTGCATGTACAGTGACCGGAGTGTAGCGTGGTTGCGTCCGCGCAGCATTGGCAGCCACATCGAGATCGCCGCTGGCGTTCTTGAGTGGTCCAAGATTCGCGGCTGCTTCTCCCCTCTTTGCGATCGTGGGCGCGTCTCCCGCCGCTCGGATTGCATCCGCCGCCTCGTCCACGTGGCTCATCGCCTCATTCGCGATCTTCAAGGCTCCGAAATTGGGCAGGATGCCGCCACTCAGACCATTTCCAACTATGCTTACGACCGCTAGACCCTTCTCCCAACCTTTCGAGTGCTTGTCGAGAATGGTTTGAATATCCATCGCTTCGCCGACGCCTGGTGCGCACGAAGCGCCAACAGTTGCGGCGGCCTCAAGAGCGGGATCGCTTTCGCGAAAGGTCGACGATTTAGCTGCAGAGCTAGTGCCCTCACCGCCTCCGTTGCGCCGAGACGCACCAGAACTTCCTCCGCCACCGGCATTCGGATCCGCTTGCGCTGTCGAGCCAGACGGTACGTTCGCTCCCGTCGGCGCCGGCACGGCCTCACTTCGATAGTCTTGCCCTAAGACCCCCCCACTGAGATCAAAGGCCGATTGCATTAGGTGCTGCTCGGTTGAAGTCTTCGCCTCATCTTTCAAACCAACCGGATCGACACTCTTCAGCACCGCGCCCTTGACGTACGCATACAAATTCAGATCCGCCTCCCCCGGCGCATGCACCGCGAGGGGATCCGGACTCACCCATCGTCCCAGCTGAGGCGATAAGAAGCGCTTCCCGAAGTAAACCAGCCCGACCTCGACGTCTTCTTCCTTTCCGGTAAAGCCGTAGTCCTCCCGGAACCCCTGCCAGCGGCCTGCGCGGTAATCGCTCTCCTTGGCGCCGTAGGCGAGGTAGCTCGCTTTCTCTACGAGCTCACCGGAAGCCTTATCGAGCACGGTTCCCGTCGACCCTAGATGGTCACCGAGTTCGAGAAGGACGTGAAGTTGGGGAACCCCGCCGAAATTCTCGGGCACCCCCGCCGGGTAACCAATCTGCGGCTCACCCCGATTCGTGTAGTGCAGCCGTGCCAGCCGCACCCCGTTCGCCATCGCGTAGGGCACCGCAGTCTCGGCGCCCACAGCGTAAGCCCCATTCGTGAACACCGTGCGGCGCACCTCGAAACTGCCAAAGACGTACAGGCTGTGCCGCTGCTCTGCGGAGTTGGCCGCGTACACCCGCTTGAGAACTCGCGTGTCCGAAGAATCGTAGCGATAACGCAGGTCAATGGCGGGAGCGCCCGACGGAACCACCCCGCTAACATTGAGAGTCGTCGCGTTCGAGTCCCAGCGACGCGCCCGCACCAGACGACCCACCTCGTCCCAGTCGTAGGCGTATTCCTGGGTGCAGAAGCTGCCACCGGGCAGACACTTGCCACTTGGACGCACCACGCCGAGGCGCGTGAGATTGCCGGACAAGTCGTAGGCGGTCACCGTCGTGGCCGCGAAGCCCTGACCAGAGGCCTGCGAAGCATTACTCGACGCTGTGAAGCGATAAGGCCTGCCGCCGGCGCTGTCGTGGGATTGATCGCCCAGGGAGCGATCCCAACCGCCATGGGCGTCGTCGTCGCTCTCCGTGAGGTTGCCCAACCAATCGTATTCGTAACGCTGCCAGTTGGGCCGCTGCACAAACTGAAGCTGCGGCACCGGCTTGGCGCGACGCACGTCGCGCGTGTCGTCGCTCTCCGTATTCTCCTGCTCGAAGGGCGACTTCCAAGCGTCTACGCCACTACCCGAATGGTACTGGTAGTCGATCCGCGCGACTCGATTCAGATCGTCGTAGTCGATCTTCTTCGAGACCGGCTTCGCCCCTTCGGGCCACTCCGAAGGCTCCCGCCAATCCCGGATCTCCGTGGGATTGCCCACCGCGTCGTAGGTGATGGATGTGTCTTCCAAGAGGAGCTGGAAAGACGTGGGCGTTCCTGCCGCTTGCGGAGCCGGAAGGTAGGTCGCATCCGGCTTCCCTGCCCCCATGGACAAGCTCGACCAAATCGACGCTCCCGCGCGGAAGGTCATGATGTTCATCGGGCGACGGCGGTCATCGTACGCCGTTGCCGTCGTGGTGTGCGCAGCATCCCCGTACACCAGATTGTCCACCAAACCATCCGCGCGACGCGCGATGGAACTCACGAGGGCGCCGTAGCTGCCGCCCACGTTCGCGATCACGCCTCGCCGACTGTAGTTCGTGCGAATGACCTGCTTGTCCTGCGCGTCTCCTGCAAAGACGTCGGCGCTCGTGCCATTGAAGACGTCGAGGTTGGCACCAGAAACGCCGCCTACCGTTTCGGCATAGGCGCGATCGGCACCGTCGTAGGCCGCGCGTTTCACGAACCACTGCGAGGTGTAGCGATCGAGAATGGTGTTCGGAACGACTTCGTTGCCGTCCGCGGGCGCAGCTACCCTGCGGGAGGTTGCGATTACGCGGCCACGGCCGTCAATGTCCGTCCAGGTCTCGGAAGCGCGATCGCGCACCGCGACGAGACGACCCTTAGTAAAGTGCGAGACAGTCGACTCGTCCCATCCCGGTGGATGCGGTCCATCTGAAGGGACGGCATCGTAGTAGTAGGCCACCTCCCAGCCACTCTTCCTATCCGTACTCGGGGCGGAATAGGGCTGGTGATGCGTCTCGCAGGGAACGTAGTCCTCCCCGAGCAGACGACCCAAGGCATCGTAACCGAAGTTCACGCCGCAACCGCGCGCATCCTCCGTAGCGATCAGATCGCCCGCGAGGTTGTATTGGTACCGCCACGCGCGTAAACCCGTTGGTACTACGTAAGTGCTCAGATCGGTGCTCTGCGAAGGAGCACCAGTGTAGCTCTGCGTCGTGTGCGGATCGACGTTGAGGACCATCCGCCCAAGGCTGTCGTAGAGCATCCAACGCGAAACGGAAGCGTCAGCGCTGGCATTCTTCTGCCTCGTCAGGACCTCGACCTGCCCCGCCGGGTTGTACTGCGACAGCACGTGATGGGCTTCAATGGAGTTGCCCGCGTGCACCCGCTCCGTGGTCCGAACGGTTCGACCGTGGCCGTCCTTGCGTGCGCTAGCGTAGGTGCCGGCGTGGGGTCCCGGTTGGGAATCTGACGCATCCCAGAGATTTGTCGAGAGGGCGTGATAGACCGTCTTCAGGGTCATCGTGCCATCGAGATCGAAGGTCTGGATGGCGCGGCCAAAAGCATCGTACCGCTGGCTACCGTAGGGCGTCGTGGGCTGCGTTGCTATCGGGAAGCCCTCTGCCGAGCCATCCCAGAAGTACTCCACGTGTTTGCGCTGAACGGCGCCCTTGGCGTCGTGGGTTACCAATCCAGAGACGACCCAATCCCCCCCGTCTCCCGCGGTCTTGTCCGCTTCCGTCAGGGTGCTTCGGGTGCGGCCGAAGCCGTCAACGAATACCCAGGACTCGAGGTACGTCTCATCATCAACGGTGGCGCCGTCCTGCGTCCGCGTGCGAATGGCGGAGACGTTGCTGCCCAAGCTCGGCGGAAGATAGTAGTCAATGAGAACACTAGCCTTCGTCGAATACGTAGAAGCGCTTAGATTGGGCTTATAGAGCGCCTTGGTTCGGCCAAACCCGTCGTACTCAACCTTCGTGGTCTGACTGTTGATGTCCACCGCAATCGTCACGAGGCCCAAGCCGCGATCATAGGCGGACGCTTGCATTCCGAGGGGGTTGCTACAGCCTGCGCCAGCATACACCGTCTCGGTCACTGGAAGACTTGCGTAAGCCGTGTCGTAGGTTAAGTCCGTGCAACGACCGCCCGCGCCGGTGACTCTCGTTGGGTTGCCGTAGGCGTCGTACTCCGTGCCGCTGAGCTCGAAATCTCCGCTCGTTGCCGCGCTGGGTGCGTGATCGCGCAGCAGTGCGACCGCGCCGTAGTGCTCTCCGTAGACCTTCTTGGGGTTACCCGAA
This sequence comes from Polyangiaceae bacterium, assembly GCA_049840955.1. GTDB lineage: Bacteria > Myxococcota_A > Polyangia > Polyangiales > Polyangiaceae > FEN-1139. The sequence continues at coordinate 52,641 of JASGIX010000062.1, read as the reverse complement.
GAATCATATTCCGTGCGCGAGAAGCCGTAGCGGTTCGAACCGTGGAGGCTTCCGGTGGTCCAGCTCCCGACAGTGCGGAATAGCCAACCGGACTCGTCGTCCGTTACACCGCCGGGAACGGTGATCTGCGTCAGGACTTCGTCGCTGCTCTGCGTGCCGCCCGCGTCCGAGTCGGCGCAGCCAGCCGTGCAGCCGTACTTCACCGCGATGACCTGATTGCCGAAGAAGTCGACCTCTGTGGCGCCGTCGATGCGCGAATAGGTCGAGCTTCGCAGCGGGACTGCCTTCGAGATCAACGGAGAGAGCGCACCTGCCGTCGGCAAGGCACCACTGGTTGTACTCGCGGCAAGATCGCGACGATTGACGACGGTAACCAGATCCGTACCGGCGGAGGTGAAGCTCGCTGTCGTGTCGTAAACGTAACTGCGCGTCGCAGTGGCGACGGCTTGGCGAACCCCTCGACCGTCGCGCCCTTGGTACAGCGTCCGCAGCTCGTATTGCGTGATGTCCGTGGAAAGGGTGCGACCCGAGAGATCGCGCTTCTCCGTGACGATGGGGAGACCCTTCAAAGCCTCCATCGGGTTGTCCATCCAGCGATTGGACGTCGAACAGTCGTCAACGTTGTCGTTGGTCAGATCTCTGACATTCACCGAGGAGGAACCAGCTCTCGCTCACGTCAGTGGGGCTATTTGCGTCTCCCAAGCGGCGCGCGCGTGCGCGCTCGAAGCCGCGGAACTCCCGCTGGCGACCCTCGTAAACGGGATCGCGGTACTCGTACTCCGTGACGATACTGCTCGGACCCTGGCCTGCGGCGACGAGATTGTCCGATTCCGTGACGCGCTTCACCACATGGGCCACCGTGGGCATCTTCTTGCACCACGCGTATCCCCACGGATCGGCGCCCGCGGGGAGCCCCGAGTCGGGGCACGCCGTTTGGCTCTCAGCCGCACGCATCTCGTCACTGCTCGTCGAGTACTCGAGGGTGGTCGTCTTGCCGAGCCCGTTACTCACGGAGACGAGAAGCCCAGGCTTCTTGCTCCCCGTGAGATCCATGTACTGATAGTTCTCGGCGTTGCCCCAGAGAATGTCCGGCGTACCAGAGCCGTTGATGTCCGTGAGTCGAACCCGTTGAGCGTAGGACGGGCTGTAGGGAGAGCCCTGGATGATGTGGCGAGTCGTCCAGCCTTTGCCGTCGACGTTGAGCCACACGTCGATGGCGTCGAAGCGAACCTGAACCAGATCCGAAAGACCGTCGCCGTTGACGTCGTTGAGACGCAAGCTATCGCCGTCGATGTCTGAATACTGCGGACTTTGGGACATCTCTTCGTAGCGATTTGCAGCGAAGGTTCCCGCAGCACAGTCGTTACGTTTGCCCGTTCCCCAGAAGCCGTTGCCACGGCCGGGCCAATAACGGATTCTGCCCGCGCTGCAGCCGAACGATGTCGGTGATCCCGTCACCATTCATGTCCGCGAGCTTCGTTTCCTTGTCGCTGAAACGTACGGGAAGGCCCGCCCATGGCACGCACTGGGTCACTGGATTGTTGCGGAGCCGCGCCGTGGTGGCTCCCGTCCACTCTCCCTGCCCGAACTGGCCGTCTCCGCCTGGCATACGGCCCAAGGAGAAGAACGTCTGGTATTCCGTGCCGGTGCTGACGACGACGTTGACCAAGCCGTCGAAGTTGACGTCCAAAACTTGGACATCGACCAAGCCCTTCGCGAAGTCGATTTTTGGATCCTGTCGGTTCGCCGTGGTAACGGCCCGCCCGACCCAACTCCAATTGCCGCCGCTCTTCACCGCGTCGTAGATGGCGTAGGTCTTATTCCGCGGCATGTGCAGGAAATTGACGCGACCGTCGCCGTCGAGATTGAGGGGAGAGACGTTGAGGTTGCGCAGGGTGATTGTCGCGGCGTCCGCACCGTTGACCCCCTGAACGCCCATTGCAGTGGCGGAGCCGAAGCCATTCGCACCGCTGGCACCGTTGAAGAAGACGGCATGCCCGGCGTTGTACAGACCGGGAGCCGTTACCAAGATGTCGGGAAGGCCGTCGGAATTGACGTCGAAGAGATCCGTCAATTCCTCGTCCAGGGAGTGTTTCGGGCTCCCTGTGGCCTTCTGAAGTCGCTCGTCGAAACCCTCGTAGCCCGGGAGATCCTTCGTCCCCGCTTTGCCATCGACAGTGAAGGGTTGGACGTGCTGATAACCGAAAACCATCGGTGGGAGCCGTGGGCAACCGGTGGCGCCCAGAGCACCGTCACTGCCCTCCGCCGGAGCGGCGGTTTCGTCCGAACCGCAGCGACCTTCGACCTGAACGCTCTCGAGAAGCGATTGGTGATAGTCGCCGGCGTACGCCAGGTGGTAGCGACGCACCAGGTGACGTTGACTAGAGGAACCGCTGTTGTAGGCGTGGCTGGTAACGTCGACACCGGACAGACGTAGCTTTTGCTCCATCCGCCAGCCGCTGCGGTAGGTCACCGTCGGATCTGTGCGGCTTTCGTAGCGAAGGCGCACGTGGTGCGCGTAGGAAGCCAGCCCGCCGTCGCCGGACTTGGCCGGTGTATCGTAAATGTCCGTGAGGAAGGCAATGCCGCCCTCTTGGTAATAGCGATAGACGACGACATTGACCGGAGCCGCGTTCGTCGCCGCATTGGCGCTCCCTTGGGCGTCGAATTGGCGAACCAGGTGCCAGCGAAAGATCTCCTCGTCGAGCAAACCGGCGTTGTCCGGATTGCGCTCGAGGCCATTCAGGTACGTCGTCTCGTTGAGGGGGACACCGAGCTCGAGAGTGACGCCTTTCTTGTCCTGAACGCGCCAAGTGCGGTGGTTCGGGTGCCAGAAGAAACGCAGAAAGCTCCCTTCCACTCGCGGACGGAAGTACTGCCAACCGGCGGACCACGCCGGCATCACTTCCTGCAGCTTCGCGGGATCCTTCTCCCCCGGCACGGCGAACTGCTGAGCCAGTGCGCCCGCACATTTCAGCGCAGCATCAACCGTGCAGATGGGCACGAGCTCTTGCCCGCCGTTGAAGACGAAGCGATCCTGCTCCGCCGTCCAATCCGAGCCGTCGCTGTACTTCGGGATCCCGCGGTCGGTCTGGCGCGCAATGAACGGTACACCGACGTCCCAACCCAGACCAGCGAGCCCCTGCCCCGAACCCGAACTGTAGCTCAGCCCCAGACTCGGCTGAGCCGCACCTCGGGCCTTCGGCAGGGCGAAGGGCACACTAAACGTCGCGATACCCGTAGAAAGCTGGGCGGAAAAGCTCTCCCCCATGCCCTCGATTGACCCTGAGCCCTTCGGGAGGCTCAGGGTCTTCGTCGTGACGCCACTCTTGTCGCCCCCCGTCGGCAAAGCCGCTGGTGCCATGGCGTCTTTGTCCGTCGAGGTGCTGGAGGCCCTGGACGAGGAGGACGACTTCGGACGTGGAGTGGCGTCTTCTTTGGTCGGGAGATTCGTCTGCAATAACCGGAGTGGGGTCGGACGGAGTGGTGCGGCGGGTGGACGCGCGGGAAGACGTGGACTTCGCGGAAGCAGCATCCGCACCTATGCTTGGAGTACCCTCCGTTACACCTTGCGCTTCAGAGTTGCTGGACTCCGAGGCACTGACAGGCGTCAGGATGTTCTGACCGTCTGCAGCCTGCACGTCTCCAATGAAAATGCTCGCAGAAATAGCAGAAGAGGCGACACCGAGTAGGCACGCAAGAATGGGTGACCTAGAGTGAATCAAAAGACTCATTTCGCCCCCGTCGGGAGCTTGGCCGTCTGTCCGCTGCAACGACGAACAGGCTTCACGACTCCCCGAACCATTATGGATGAGTGAATCGCCATGAAAGACTTGGATTCAAGTGGCGTGTGCAGTGCCCCAGGAAAGGAAAAACCGTCGAGATTACAACTTCTTTGTCGAACTCCAACTGTTCGTGCACGGTCACCCCGGCTCGACCAGCGAGTGCAACTGAAACACAAGCCACCCCACAGGGCGGATCTCACCCAACAATGATCCCAAGCCATGGATACCGGGCGGCTTCTGACATGATTCGATACGGTTCGTCAATGACGAAAACATCACGATGTCTCATCGACGTGGAGAGGCTCCTCGGTGGTCGCCTATTGATGGCCCAATTTCAGCGCTTTCCCGCCATCTCTCGCCAGAAGACACATTGCTCGTTTTTTTCCACGAGAGCCTTCGTTTCAAATCTGAAACCGAAGAAACTGCGTCTTTCAAATGTGATATTTCACGGCTGACTGCCACATTTCAAACGAAGACACGAAAGACATTCTCGTTGGACGCACCGCTGAGCGTCGGGCATACCCGTCGCGCACGCTTAACAAAGATAGCTGGCTAGACCTGAGCGCTCACACCACTGAGCTCGCTGTCGAGCGGCCTCGACTGAAGCTCAGCAGAAGCAATTCCGCTCCCAAGGTATTTCACAGCAGCTCGATTGCCACAGTTACTCTGCTGCGCCGCGCAATTCACCACCGACCAACGCTCCGCGTCGAACTTGTTTCATGGACACTGTTCGATGCCAGTACCGCTACTGAAGGAACAAATCCCCGGCTTGTCGAGCTCTTTCCGTTCTTCGTGGTACTCGCAATGGGCCCCGGTGGCGCAATCCGAATTGCAGGCGCAAGCCTCGGCGCACATGCCCTTGTCCGCGTGTCCCGCCTTTTCGTCTCCCGCGTCTACCCACGCGCAGCTTGCGTCAGCGCCGTCATCGCCGCCGCATTGGGGAAACGTCCCTCGGCGGCAGTACGACGAACAGACCCCTCCCGATCCGAAGTCGAGACAAATGCCGTTGTAACACGGGCTCTCTAGTGAAGGGTCGCAGTCATCCCCCAGGGAGCGCCCACCCGTGTTTGCCCAAGGAGAGCACAAATTGGTTACCCCGTCGCATACGGTTCCGAGCGGGCACTGATCGTCATAGTTACAAAGGGGGACGCATGCGCGGCCCGTACCGTCCGTTGCACTCTGTGAGAGCGCCCAACAGGCCACCTCGTCGCGCCCACCGCAAGCCAATGGATCGCCCAATCGGCAACCGGGCATGCATACGGACGACTCGGGCAGTTGTGGAACGAGAGCGACGCATCGTGGTGGATCGAGCTCCGTACCGCCGCCCAACTTCGCGCAATCTTCGTCCTTGGTGCAACGAACGGAGCAGTATCCGCCAGCAGGGCCGTACTCCTCGAATTCCGTACCGCTCGCCAGAAAGCACTCGAGCCCGGTCTCACAGGGCGTCCCTTCGTCGCATCTGCGACCCAAGGGTCCTTCGAAATCCGTCCGAGCACTCTGTCCACCTTGGCTCAGGCCGCCTTGGCCGCCCTTCACGGTCTGCCCTGCGCTGCTTGTTTCTCCACCCTGGCTGGAGGCTCCCCCGGACTCGCTGCCCCCTCTTGCAGCGCCCTCCTTGGACTTCGGGGCGCTCGAGCAACCGAAAACGAAGACCATGGCCACAGCGGACAACCCGATCGAGCAACGCATGGAACTACCAATAGCACCTTCTCCCGAACGCGACATAATGGTCCCCTTCGCATGAAAAGACGGTTGGCGCTTTTGTTGGTTTTGGCGTCGTGGCAGATGGCGTGCAACGGACCCGCGTCTGGCCCCCTGAGTACGACGCAACCATTGCTCGACGGTGACCGAGGCAAAACCCCTGGCGTCGTCGCGGTTCGCGTCGAGCGCGGCGGCGATCGGCAGCTCTGTACCGGTGTGTTGCTGCTGCCGAACTTGGTGCTGACTGCACGCCATTGCCTTACCCTTCCTCGAATCGGCCTCGATGAGACCCATTGCGAGACTTCGATCATCGAGCCCATGCTCGAGGACACACGGGTGACCGTCATCGAGGCAGAGGACATCGATCTTGCCACGACTGAACAACGTCACGACGTGACGGAGGCACTCCTTCCAGCCGCAACGGCGCGCCTGTGTGGTGAGGATCTTGCGTTGCTTCGGCTTGCACGACCTGTCGACATTCCAACAGTCGTATTGTCACAAGAGTCCCCCAACAAAGACTCGACCTTTACGACGGCTGGATACGGACTCCAGTCTGGCAACTACGGACAGCAGCGCGTAACGACGAATGCGCACGTTGTTTGCCGCGGTAGAGAGTGTACCGACTCACGAATCGTCGAGAACGAGTTCCTCGCAGAGTCCGGCGCCTGCGAAGGCGACTCCGGCGGCCCCGCACTCGACGCGGACGGCAAAGTGTTCGCCATCCTTTCGCGAAGCACGGCGAATTGTGAGCAATCGGCCTATCTCCAGTTCTCGAAGCACTTCGATTGGCTCGCGACTGTCGTTCGCGAAATCCAATCCGGAAGCGACGTCCCCCTTCCCGCATGGGCGAAAGCGCCTCCCACAGACAGTCCCTCGGACACACCGCCCGACAACGACAAGGATTCCGACGACGACAGCTCGGATGGAAGAGCACGCCGACGAAGCGCCCGATCTCCAGGTCGCCGGAGGTTGCGCCATTTCCGGCCCCTCGCGGGAACGAACGCACGATTCTCCTTTTGGCGCTCATGGGTGTCGTCGCGCTTCGCCGCCTCTTGGAAGGCAAACGCAGACGGAAACGGTGACGTCAGCGGTCAGCGGTCAGCCGTCAGCCGTCAGCCGTCAGCCGTCAGCGCTCTGAAACCTGATACCTGAAACCTGATACCTGATAGCCGTCAGCCGTCAGCCGTCAGCGCTCTGAAACCTGATACCTGAAACCTGATACCTGATAGCCGTCAGCCGTCAGCCGTCAGCCGTCAGCCGTCAGCCGTCAGCCGTCAGCCGTCAGCCGTCAGCCGTCAGCCGTCAGCCGTCAGCCGTCAGCGGTCAGCGGTCAGCGGTCAGCCGTCAGCGCTCTGAAACCTGATACCTGAAACCTGATACCTGATAGCGGTCAGCCGTCAGCGCTCTGAAACCTGATACCTGAAACCTGATACCTGATAGCCGTCAGCCGTCAGCCGTCAGCCGTCAGCCGTCAGCGTCGGCATCCGTCTCGATGGACGGCGGCCGTCGCGCCCTCTCGTCAACCGCTATCGGTATGGATTCGAAAGATCGACGTCCGAGATCGCCGGAAGAGCGGCATTGCTGGGGCGAGACGACTTTGCGGAGTTGCCCGTCGCTGGCGCGCCGCTCGCTGCGTTGTTTGATGGCGCAATACCGAGGTTGCTTGCCGCAGCACCTCCGGCTCCCGAGGTCTTCCCCGAAGCGCTGCCTGACGCGCTGCCTGACGCGCCGCCCGCCGTGCGCGCCACGCTGACGCCCGTCGAGGGCTCGCCGCGCGACGCCTCGCTGGGCTCGCGATGAACCGCACCGTTCACGCCGTCTCCGCCGAGAGCCAGATTGACGGAGCTGCCCGCCGCACCTCGCTCACTCGACGCGCGCTCTTCTGCCGAATCGTCAGGTGACGTCACCGCGGGAACCTGACCCAAAATGGAAATTCGATGCTCGGGCGCAATGGGCGTCGCCGAGGTGCTAGCTCGCCAGAGTGGCACGGCGACGAGCCCGATGAGTCCCAGCGCGCCAAGCCCGCCTAGCAATGCCCAACGCAGCCAACGCGGGCGCGCCAGACGAGGAGGCGGCGCCACCTGCGTCTCGTCGTCATGCCGCGCTCGAGGCTCCGCCGCCGGCACTTGCCCGTAGAGGGTGTCTTCTCCCGGCATCGGTTCGTCTGCTCGCGACGTCGCGATCCGCCTTAGATAGGACGCACTCGGCGACGAATCGGGGGGACTCGACGCTCGCTCCGGACGCGGGATCCCCGACGGGCGACTGTCTTCGTTTCCGCAGTCACTCGCCGCAATCCAACGTCGAACGGCCTCCCGTTGCCCTTGGATCTCGGAGCCGAGAACCTTGTGGATGTACGCCGTCACCTCACGCCCGGTCGCGAGGATCCCCTTGCGCGACGCGGCTTGCTCGAGCTGATCGGCGAATTGCGCCGCGGTTTGATAGCGACGCGCCAGCGGGCGCTCGAGGGCCTTCATGCAGATGTCGCTCAGACGCGAATCGATACCGCCGACCACGTTCACCGGTGGCTCGATCCGATCCGTCACGACGCGCGAAAGCGTGGCTGCGTCGTTCGTCGACTTGAACAAGCGCCGCCCGGTGAGCACCTCCCAAAGCACGATCCCTGCCGCAAATACGTCAGCACGCCGATCGATGGACTCGTCTGCAGCCGCTTGCTCGGGCGACATGTAGGCGATCTTGCCCTTGAGCTGCCCCGCACGCGTCCCGGCCAAACGAGTGGCAGCGCGCGCCACGCCGAAGTCCACGAGACGCGCAATACCGTCCACCCCCACGAGGACGTTCTGAGGTGATACGTCGCGATGCACGAGCCCCAACGGCTTACCCTGTTCGTCGTTGAGTTCATGGGCAGCGTGCAACCCCGTCAGCATGTCGATGACGACGCGAAGCCCAATCCCGATGGGCATTACCGTATTGCGCTCTGCGGCAATGGACAGGAGACGCGCCAAGGTGTCGCCCTCGACGTAGTCCATGACCAGGTAGTATCCCCGCTCGTTGGCGCCGACCTCCGTGATCGAAACCACGTTCGGGTGGTGAATCAATGCCGCGAGGCGCGCCTCGTCGAGGAACATCTCGACGAACTCCGCTTCTTCCGCCAAGTGCGGGTGCAGACGCTTGATCGCGACGAAGCGCTGAAATCCACCGACCCCGGCACGTCGCGCGAGAAACACCGTTGCCATACCGCCAGAGGCGATCTCGCCGACCAGCTCGTAACGGTCGACCCGCTGCCGACCAACGGGATCGGCTGGAAGGAGACGCGCGGCTACCACGTGGACTAAAACCTTCCTTCGGCGCCGAAGAAAGCGCCGCGCCGCGCGTCGAGCGACGCCAGCGGTCTCAACCGCAACGGGCTTCGCGTCGAAGCGTCGGGCTTCGATTTCGGCGACGATGCGCCGAAGTCCGTCGCGAACAGGCCCGTCGCCGCCGTCGCAATCGCAAGCACGATCGTGCTCCCGAGGAGCACGTTGGTGCGCAGTTCCTTGGATTGTCCGTCGTCGTAAAGACGATCGCATTCGCTCTCACGCGCGGGATCGGCGCACACCGCTTTCACGTGGGCTTGCCCAGGCTCCCGAACGGTGTCGATCCCACTCCAGGTCGTCGCAACCGCGAGCGCCCCCGTAAGGCCAACGCCAATCCAGAAGACCTCGCGAGGAAGCACGAACCGCTTTGACGCACCCTCTGACGGCCCAGCACCGTTTGCGGCAATGTCCGAGGACGTCGCGCTCCCCGGCGGCGCGATGACCGCACTTGGCGCCGCTTCGGGAGTAGCCACCTCGGATTCGAAGCTCAACGGAAGCCGCTGCGCCGCCGTGACGTCGACGGCGGTGTTCCCCTCCCGCCCACCTTCGAAACTCGCGACGACATCGTGATGCCCTGGATCGACGTGCACGCGCCAAACCGTCGCGGCCGCGCCGTGGACGAGCTTCTGATCGACGACGAGCTCACACTCGGGGCGACACACGACGTCCAAAATCGAGAGCTCACCCTCGTGACTCGTCAACGTGGCCTTGGCGCGCTCGACGAGCTCCGGGTTGTCCCCATGTCGAATCAGCACGATCTCGGCGAGAGACGAAGCTTTGGCGTGCTGCCCCGCTTCGGTCCGCGATCGCATCGCCAGGGCCAGCGCCGACGCGCTGGGAGCGTGGGCGTCCGCCGCCTCGAAGTGCTCCGCCGCCTCGGCGAATGCCCCAGCTTTGAACGCGATGCGACCTTCGTCGAACCAATCTGCGGCGAGACGCAATTCGACGGCCCTCGACGCACGTCGCTCTGCAGCAGCAGCCGGCACGCCCCAAGTGAAAACAGGGCAAAGGATTGCAAACGCAATGACCCAATGGGCGCGCGGGAGCGCTCGCACGTTCGAGCCATTCGCTCTCGAGCTTGCCACTCCTGAGCTTGCCTGGCTCGAGCTCGTGCCCGAGTTCCTCCTCCTCAGCGCAAACCGTCTCATCAAGTACCCGGCTGGAAACCGCACAACGATATCGTCGATTTCGTACTCGTGCGAGCGGCCCTGGAAAATACCTCCTCACATGTAGGGCAAGAAACGACAAGTGCCGACGAACCTTGCGATCCGTCGGCACTTCTGGCTGTGGAAATACTGTGGAACGACTGAACGGGGTTCAGCCCTCGAGCAGCAAGCGCTCGGGTTCCTCCAGGAGCCCGATGATCTCTTGCGCGAACGCCGCGCCGACGTCTCCGTCGATGACGCGATGATCGAAGGACAAGCTGAGGAGCATCTCCGCGCCGATGACGATCTCGTCGCCACGCACGACCGGCTTACGCTTGATCTCGTGGATGCCGAGAATCGCGACTTCGGGATAATTGATCACGGGGGTCGCGAACAAGCCTCCGAGCTTACCGAGAGACGTGATCGTGAAGCTCGAGCCGCCGAGATCCTGCGGGGCGATCTTGCCAGCCTTGGCAGACGCGCCGAGGCGCGAGATCTCCTGAGCGATCTCGATCAAGCTGAGGCGATCGGCATCCCTCAGCACTGGAACGACGAGCCCCTGGGCCGTCGCAGTCGCGAGCCCGATGTCGTAATTGCCGCGCTGGACGAGCTCGAAGGAGGAGTCGTCCACCAACGTATTGAGGGCCGGGTGTACCTTGAGAGCGCGCACCACGGCCTTCACGATGAACGGAAGGTACGTGAGCTTCACGCCCTTGGACTCCGCACGGGGCGCGAGTCGCTCCCGCATCGCAATGAGCCCCGTCGCGTCGCACTCGTCGACGTACGTGAAGTGCGCCGCGGTTCGCTTCGAACGCGCCATGTTCTCGAAGATGCGCTTGCGGAGACCGCGGATCGGGAGCCGAGTCTCCTGTGCCCCGCGAGCCACCGGCGCGGCTTTGGGCGGCGGCGCGACGTCAACGGCAGGTGCCGAAGGCGCCACACTCGAAGCAGCCGGCGAAGCAGGAGCCGCGCCCGGCTGGGTGCGACTTGCAGCCTCCACGTCCTCACGAGTCACGCGTCCACCCTTGCCCGTGGGCTCCACTCGCTTGAGATCGAATCCCGAGCTCACGAGCCAATTTTCGGGTTGCTGGCGCGGCGAGCGGTTGCTCCGAGTACACGGGTGCCTTCGCGGGGACGTTGCCCTGCGCCAAATCGACGCCGGGGAGATTGCTGCGAAGATCGCCGACTGCAGACGCGACGGGACCGTTGTCCTCTGACGCGGGCGCTGGCGCTGATGCCTTCGACGCGCCGAGAGACGTCGGCGGCACCGGATCCGACGGAGCAACGGGGACGCTCTCGCCTCCCGCCGGCCCCGTCTCGAGCACGATGATGACGTTGCCAACCGGCACCGTATCGCCCACGGCTCCACGCAGCTCTGCCACCGTGCCGGCCTTGGGTGCGCCGATGGTGACCGTTGCCTTGTCGGTCATCACCTCCACCATGTCTTGGTTTTCCGCGAGCTTATCGCCCACCTTCACCAACCAACCGACAATCTCGCCCTCGGACACGCCTTCGCCGATGTCGGGCAGCTTGAACTCGAACTTAGCCATGGGTTCTATCGCTCCTATTACGCAGGCGGGACGGCTACTTACGCCGTTTTGGATGCAAAATCAAGGTCCCTGTGGCCCAGACTGCGGCAATCGCAGTGGCTCTTAGGAACCGAACAATGCCGGGTCAAGACCCCGTGACCTCACGAATCGCAGGAATGATGCGATGTGAGAGGGGCAGGTACTCCATTTCGAGCGTGTGCGGGAAGGGGGTATCGAACCCCGTGACACGCACTGGGGCAGCCTCGAGAGAGTAGAAGGCCTTCTCGCAAATCAGACTGATCAGCTCCCCCGCGAAGCCCCCGGTCTTCGGTGCCTCGTGGACGACGATGAAGCGACCGGTCTTCTTCACGCTCTCGACGATGAGATGAATGTCGACGGGCCAAAGGGTTCGCAGATCGATGACCTCGCAAGAAATACCCTCGTCTGCGGCTTTCTGCGCCGCATCGAGACACTCGTACACCATCGCTCCGTAGGACACGATCGTGACGTCGCGCCCCTCTCGGATGACTCGACCGCTCTCGAGTGGAACGGTGTAATAGCCTTCCGGCACCTCACCCTTTGCCGCTCGGTAAACGCGTTTCGGCTCGAAGAAGATGACCGGATCGGGATCCTCGATCGCCGCGAGGAGAAGCCCCTTGGCGTCGTAAGGTGTGCAAGGACACACGACCTTGAGCCCAGGCAGCTGGATGAACGCGGACTCCGGATGCTGGGAGTGATAGTGACCTCCCTTGATTCCGCCTCCGACGGGCATGCGAATGACCATCTTCGCCGAGTGATCCCCGCCCGAGCGATACCGGTACTTCGAGAGCTCGTTGACGATTTTGATCGTATGCCGGATAAACGAAGTCCGCGAACTCGATCTCCCGCGACGGGAACCATCCCGTATAGCGCCATGCCCAGGGCGGCCCCGACGATGCCGTTCTCGCTCAAGGGAGCATCGACGACACGCTCCTCGCCAAACTCTTCGCTGAGACCCGCGGTGACTCGAAACACGCCACCGACGCGACCGATGTCTTCGCCGAGTAAAATGACGTTCGGATCCCTGCGCATCGCGACCTTCAGCGCGTCACCGAGCGCCTGCACCATGTTCATCTGCGGCATAAACCGTATCTCTCCGAATCCTCTCCGCGGTAGGTCTGCGTTCGCGCGTGCCCGACGGGTCGGGCTCGGCGCATTCCGCTAGCGCTCCCCCGCCAACTCGTCAATGCGCGCTCGGTGCACGGGGACCTGCGATGAGCTGGGCTCGCTGCTCGACGAGATGCCAAGGAAGCCTCTCGTATACGTCGTCGAACATCGACTCGAGTTGCGGTGGTGGAGCGCTCTCCGCCGCAAGCACGGCGTCACGGAACCGCTGCTCGATCTCCGCGAGCAACTGGGTCTCGCGTTCGTCGTCCCAGTGTCCCTTGGCCACGAGGAACTCGCGGAAACGCCCGATGGGATCCATCTGTCGCCATGGCTCCATGTCCTTGGCGCCGCGGTAACGGGCCGGATCATCGGACGTCGAGTGGCCACCCATGCGGTAGGTGACGGCCTCGATGAGCGTCGGACCGAGCCCCGCTGCCGCGCGTGCGACCGCGCGACGGGTGACGCTGATGACCGCGAGCACGTCGTTGCCGTCCACACGAATGCCCGGAACGCCGTAGCTGTGCCCCTTCTCGGCGAAGCTACGCGATGCCGTTTGCTTCTCCGTCGGAGTGCTGATGGCCCAGCCGTTATTACGGCACAAAAACACACAAGGCAGGCGGAAGACGCCCGCAAAATTCATCCCGCTGTGAAAATCGATGGAGCTCGTCGCACCATCACCGAAGTACACGAGACTCGTCCGATCGTCGTGCTTGAGCTTCGCGCCCCAGGCGAACCCGACCGCTTGAGTGATCTGCGTACCGACGGTGGAGCTAACCGAGGCCCAGCCAATGGAGCGGTCCGTGTAGTGGTGCGGCATCTGCCGCCCCTTCACCGTATCGTTGGCATTGCCGAAGCAATTGTCGATCAGCTTCTGCAAAGGAAGCCCGCGCATCAGCGCCGCTCCGAACTCGCGATAGCAGGGAAAGATCCAGTCCTGCGTTCGCAGCGCGAAGGCCGCACCGATGATACTGGCCTCTTCACCGAGGGAGCCGACGTGAAAACTGATGCGCCCCTGACGTTGGAGGCCGATGAGGCGTTCATCGAACAGTCGCGTCTGGACCATGTGCCGATAAACCAGCAGCTGGTCCTCGACGGAAAGTCGCGGATCGTGTTGTTCATCGACGGACCCATCGTCGCCGAGCACGCGCACGACGTCAGGAGTCAGCTGAGGAGGTCGAGACGAACGTGGAGAAAATGCCGTCATGGTTCTTGGGTCCGCGAAGGGTTGAACGCCGACGCAATCTAGTCCAGCCCACTTCCGCCTAAAAGACTTGCATCGGTGTCCAAAGTCGATTTGCCGATGCTGAACGCGCGACGAAACCAGTGCGTAGCCGATGTTGCAGCAGGCCCCCTACCCCTGAAAGAACCAGAGAAATGCGTGTGACGGAACGGTGCGAATCGACTTGCGCACCGTCAACGTGACGGCCTGCCGATCAGGCAATCCCGATGTCCGCCTGCGCTGCTTTCCAACGCTTGCGCAATCCGCTGCTCCGCTGCCGCCTCAGTCCGAGATCCCGCGCCGCACGCAATCGCGAAGATCGTCGATGAGGGACTCCGGCAGCTCGAAGGCCGTCGTGAGCGTGGCAAGGACGTGCCGCTCGGCATCGGAGATCCCTTCGGAGATCTCGGCAACGAGCACCGCGAACAACAGCGCCTCCCGGCGATGTACGGGCTTCAGCAAGCGCATCTTCAGGCGTCGAACCCGCGCCTCGAAACCGTCCGAACGCAGGTGCCGCGCCAGATCCGTGAGGATGATTTCGATCTGCCGGGGCGCGACGCGATGCCCCGACGCTTCTAGAACCACTTGCGTAAATGCGCGACGCTCGACCTCTTCGAAGACCCCATCGGCAGCCACGACGAGAAAGGCACTCTCGACGATCCCCTCGAAGAGCATCCCCGCTTCGAAGTCGAACCCCGTCGGTGGGGTCACCGTGAGATTGCCAGCCGGCGGAAAGTAACGCGCGGCCGAGGCCAACAACGTGGACTCCGGCGCCCCTCCCCGTCGGGACTCCGGAGGGGGAGCCATTCCCGACGCACGAGGCGGCAGCCCTGCCAGCTGATGCGTCACCCGAGCGAGGAGCTCGGACATCTCGAAGCGCTCCGAAGGATTGCCCATGACCCATCGACCTTAGCCGAATGGGCCGAGAGTGTCACTACATGGAATGATTCACGATTGCCGCCCCATCATGCATGGCGAGAACGCCTTCACTCGAATGGGTTGGGCCGTTACGCTCTCTGCAGATCAGCCGGATAATTCCGGTCATATAGGTCTAGTGAGCCCGGCGAGCGCCGCCTGTCGACGGTTCACTCCGTTGCGCGCAGAACCGAGCGGACGACATCGGCGGTCTCCCCTGCAGTCTCCCCGGCGGTCTCTGAAGGGCGACGGAGCAATCGCTCCGGCTCGATCAGTCCGGTGGCGCTCGGAGCAGAAACGCCATCCACAGCAGCGAGTGAACCCGAACCATCGGGCCCCGCCGCAACGAAGGCTTCGGCGGCATGGTAGCTCGAACGCACGAGCGGACCTGAGGCGACGAACGCAAAGCCCAGCTCCTTGCCGAGAGCGGCGTAACGATCGAACTGCTCGGGCGTGACATAACGTTCGACGGGAACGTGTTTCGGCGTGGGCCTCAAGTATTGCCCCAAGGTCACGATGTCGACCCCCGCCGAACGGAGATCGCGCAGGGTCTCCTCGATCTCCGTGTCGGTCTCGCCGATCCCCACCATGATCGAGCTCTTGACGTAACGAGTCGTCTTGTCGCCCGCAGCTGCGCCGTCGATGTGCTCTTTGGCCCAACGAAGAACCTCGAGGGAGCGATCGTAGCTGCAGCGCTTGTCTCGAACCGACGGAGTCAAACGTCGGACGACCTCGATGTTGTGTGCGTACACATCCGGAGCCGCACCAAGAACGGTATCGACGTCGCGTTTACGTCCCGCGAAGTCGCCAACCAGAGTCTCCACCAGCAATCCGGGAGAAAGCCGATGTAACGCACGCACCGTTTCGCGAACGTGCTCGGCTCCACCATCGAGCAGATCGTCGCGATCGACCATTGTCAGGACGACGTACTTGAGCCCGAGACGTGCAATCGCGCGGGCAACGTGTTCGGGCTCGCGAGGATCGACGAACCCCTTCGGATTGCCCGTGTTGACGGCGCAGAATCGGCAGCCTCGCGTGCAGGTGTCGCCGAGCACCATGACCGTCGCGGTGCCCTTGGTCCAACACTCGCCCACGTTGGGGCATCGAGCTTCCTCACACACGGTGTGGAGATCGAGCCGACGGAGGGTTTGCTTGATGTTGGTGTAGCTTTCCCCGCCGGGCGCGCGCACCTTCAGCCACGAAGGCTTTCGCTCGCGAAGGACGACGTTCGGCTCAGAGGATGACGACGAATC
This sequence comes from Polyangiaceae bacterium, assembly GCA_049840955.1. GTDB lineage: Bacteria > Myxococcota_A > Polyangia > Polyangiales > Polyangiaceae > FEN-1139. The sequence continues at coordinate 36,634 of JASGIX010000062.1, read as the reverse complement.
CACGTCGTCCCTCATAGTGCCGACGTACTCGAAACGCTAGAGGGGACGGCCCCAACGAGCGCCGCGAGGCTGCGTTCTCCCAAGGGCGAAGCCACACCTCGCTCGGTGAAAAGCCCGGCAATCATGGCCGCGGGCGTGACGTCGAAGGACGGATTGATCACCGGCACGGCAGCCGGAACGTGACGGACGCCACCCCAGTCCGTGACCTCCGTCCCGGGTCGCTCCTCGATGACGATGGCATCGCCACGCGCAGTCGACATGTCGACCGTGCTCATGGGCGCGGCAACATACAAGGGCCGGTCGTGCACACGGCAGAGACTCGCAACCGTGTAGGTTCCAATCTTGTTTGCGACATCGCCATTGCGTGCAATTCGATCGGCGCCAACCACGGCCAAGTCGATCCGTCCGGCGCGAAACAGGCTCCCCGCAGCGCCGTCACACAACACGGTGACATCGATACTGTCGCGAGCCAGCTCCCAGGCCGTCAAACGGGCCCCTTGGAGCCACGGCCGCGTTTCGTCAGCAAAGACGCGCACGCGCTTGCCGCTTCGCACCGCCGAGCGGATGACACCGAGTGCCGTGCCGTAGCCGCCCGTGGCGAGCGCCCCGGCATTGCAATGGGTCAAGATCGTGGCGTCGTCGGGCACGAGAGCCGCACCGTAATCCCCCATGCGTCGATTGGCCGCGACGTCCTCACGATGAAGCGCGCGAGCCTCCTCCGCCATGGCCAAGATCTGCGATGCGCGATCACGATCGAATAGCCCCCGTGCAACGAGCCGCATTCGTTCGACAGCCCACCGCAGGTTGACCGCCGTGGGACGGGCCGAAGCAATCCTGTCGAGCAGCGCCTCGAACGCCTTCGGATCATTGGTTTGTTGCGTCGCGAGCACGGCTGCATACGCTGCCGCGACACCAATGGCCGGCGCACCACGCACCCACATGTCGCGGATCCCGATCACCATCGTCTCGACGTCGCGCACTGCGACGTAGTGCTCCTCCTGCGGCAAGCGGCGTTGATCGAGTAAGTAGACGGTCTCGTTGTCGAGCGAGAGCTCGGCAGCGGAGTAGCTCGTACCCGACAGTGGCGAAGGATGAGGCAGCTGATTCACGGAATGACTCCAATCCCACCCGAGATTACGACCCTTGATCGAGCAGTCGCGTCAGGATCTCGTTGACGAGCTTCGGATCTGCGGAACCGCGGCTCTGCTTCATGACCTGACCCACGAAGAAGCCGAAGACGGTCTTCTTTCCCGCGCGATATTGGGCAACCTGTCCGGATTGCTCGGCAATCACCTTGGCACAGATCGCCTCGACGGCAGCGCCATCGCTCACCACGCGCAGGCCACGTTCCTCGATGATCGAACGAGGTGACTTCGTGGTACCTTCGAGCGCGGCGAAGACCTCCTTGGCCTGCTTGCCGCTGATCTCACCGCGATCGACGAGCAGGAGCAACTCTCCCACCTGAGTCGACGTGACCGTGAACACGGCATCCTTACCGTGGATCGTGGCGCCGCGCATGACCTCCGTCAGAAGGAAATTGGCGATCTCTGAGCGGCTGCGGAAACACGGCCCGCGCTTCGTCGAAGAACTTCACGACCGCAGGGTGCTGGGCGATGGTGGCAGCGGCTTGAACCGACAAGCCGTATTCCTCGACGTACTTTCGACGAAGATCGGCCGGGAGCATCGGGACCCGTGCGCGCTCCGCTTCGATTTCGTCTGCCGTGAGGAACAGCGGTGGCAAATCGGGCTCCGGGAAATAGCGATAGTCGTGCGCGTCTTCCTTGGACCGCAGCGAATGGGTCTTGCCGGTATCCGGATCGAAGCTCCGAGTCTCCTGGACGATGCGCCCGCCGCCGTCGATAATCGCGATCTGGCGCGCGACCTCGGAATCGATCGCGCGTTGCAAGAACCGAAAGGAATTCAGGTTCTTGATCTCGCAGCGCGTTCCGTATTCGGTCTGCCCGAAGGGGCGAATCGAGACGTTCGCGTCACAACGAAGACTCCCCTCCTCGAGGTTACCGTCGTTGACGCCGATGAACACGAGGACGTCGCGCAGACTACGCATGTATGCGGCAGCTTCTGCCGAGGAACGCAAGTCCGGCGCGCCGACGATCTCCACCAGAGGAACGCCGGCACGGTTCAAATCGACGACCGAATCGCCGCCGAGTCCGTGAACGTTCTTGCCGGCGTCTTCTTCCATGTGGATACGAATGATGCCGGCGCGACGCACCGAATCCTCGAGCTCGACGTCGAGGAACCCCTCCGTGGCCAGAGGCTCCTCGAACTGACTGATTCTGATAGCCCTTCGGGAGATCGGGATAGAAGTAGTTCTTGCGAGCGAAGACGCTCTTCTGGTGAACCGTGCACCCCACCGCCAGCGCCGTTCGGATGGCGAGACGCACTGCGTGGTCGTTGATGACCGGTAGCGCCCCAGGTAGCCCGAGACACACGGGACACACGTTGGTATTCGGGGTCTGACCGAATCGCGTGGAGCAGCGACAGAAGAGCTTGCTCGCCGTCAACAGCTGAGCGTGGACTTCGAGACCTATGACGACTTCGTAACGGGGCGGCACGAGCCCATCTATGCCGCGCCGCCCTCCGAGGTCAACCCCGGAACGGACCGCAGCGTTGGCGAGCCCCCGGGCCCACCGGCTGGCACCCGGCGGGCGAAGGAGCCGAGCCATCGCGTAAACCCGGATCGACGGTTTCGCAACGGGGCTCCGAAGTCGCACGCCACGACCCTCCTTGCGCGGAGCGTCGTGGCGCGTTCGTCGCGGGCTCACCGAGGTCGTCGCGACGCGTTCGTCGCGGGCTCACCGAGGTCGTCGCGACGCGTTCGACGCGGGCTCACCGAGGTCGTCGCGACGCGTTCGTCGCGGGCTCACCGAGGTCGTCGCGACGCGTTCGTCGCGGCTCACCGAGGTCGTCGTGGCGCGTTCGACGCGGGCTCACCGAGGTCGTCGCGACGCGCCTGTGCTCGAGGGCACGAAACGGCGCGACGAAACTCAGTGCGAGTGCTCGCGAGTGACACCGGGATGGGTCGGATCCCCGGGCTCGTGACGCTTGTTCGCCGTCTTGTGCTCACCGTCCCGACCGGGCAATCCCATCAAGAGATCCTTCTCGTAGATGAATTGCTCGCGCGAGTCGTAGGGCACCGCGTGCATGCCGGTGTCCATGCGGATCGCGTCGCAGGGACAAGCCTCCACGCAGAACCCGCAGAAGATGCATCGCAATTCGTCAATCACGAAACGCGCGGGAAACCGCTCGTAGCCGCGGCGGGGATCCCCGACGGGGTACTCCCCCGGCTCGATGTGAATGCACTGTGCGGGACACGCCGTCGAACAGCAAAGACACGCGACGCACCGGGGTGAGCCGTCATCACGCTGGGTCAGGCGATGCACCCCGCGAAAGCGTTCGGCGTAGGGCTTGCGCTGCTCCGGGTAGCTGATGCAATTGACGCCCTCGTTGATGGACTCGAGGATGGGATCGGGCCGTTGTCCCAATGCCATTTGCTTCGTGTTCTCGAAGAAGTGCTGCGCCGTGATTGCGAGGCCCTTCGCGATTTCCGGGACGAAGCTCTGCACCGACGCATCACGCGATGGTCGCGCGACGACCTTGCCCACGACGGCTTTCGGCCCGAGCGGCGAGGTCTCGACGCGCGCTTTTGCGGAATTGGATTCTGACTTCATGCGCCCATGTCTCCGAGACGAGTTCCGCCGAGCATTTCAGCGAAACGCGCCGATGAAGTGACGACCAGACGACGATGCGATACCGGCTTCATCACGAAGTTGAAGAACAGCCCCGTAGCGACCAGACCGAACAACGCCACGACGGCATCGCTCAAGTGTCCGAGGAGGGTCAAGGTCGAACCGTCACCGCTGAGGTTGGAAATCAACATCATCACGACGGCGGTCACGAGCACGTTGACCAACGACCACGGAAGTAGCTTCCGCCAGCCGAGGGACATCAATTGATCGTAGCGGAATCTCGGCAAAGTCCAGCGAATGAGTAGCTGCAACCAACACAAGACGACGGTCTTGGCGATGAACGCGAACACCCCGACGAGCACTACCGCGAGCTGCGGCAGAGCGAGTTCGAGCCACACCGTCTCTCCGAAGACCACCCGCAGACCGTCACGATCCAAGAACGGCAGGCTCCAGCCACCGAGGAACATCGCGACCATGAGAGCCGACGACGTCACGACCGCGACGTACTCCGCGAAGAAGAACATCGCGAATTTCATGCCGGAATACTCCGTGAAGTAACCAGCTACGAGTTCGCTTTCACCCTCGGGGAGATCGAAGGGAATGCGCTTCGACTCCGCGACGGCGGCTGCGAAAAACAGCACGAACGCCAAGGGCTGCACGAAAATTCCCCATGCGTTCTGCGCCTGCCATTCGACCATGCGATCGATTCGCAGGGTTCCATAGATCATGATGGCGCCAATCAACGTCAGCCCCATCGTCACCTCGTAGGAAACCATTTGGCTCGCCGCGCGAAGACCACCCATCAAGCTGTACTTGTTATTGCTGGCCCACCCCGCGAGCGCTGCCCCAATGATTCCAGTGCCGCCAATCGCGAAGAAGAAGAGCAGCCCCATGTCCAAGTCGACGAGTTGCAGGCCAAAGGTCTTCCCGGTGCAGACGGCCGACGCAGGCTCGAAGAGGGCAGATGCGTCACCGCCTGTACCCAAGCAAAGCTTGTCTCCGAAAGGAACGACGGCCATCACGATGAGAGCGGGGAAAAACGAGATGAGCGGAGCGAGGGAATGCACCAGCCGATCCACGCCGCCCGGCACGATGTCTTCTTTGAAGATCGACTTCAGGCCATCGGCAGCAGGGTGAAGCAACCCGAGGAGTCGCAAGCCGACGCGCTTCTCACGCACGAGCCCCGCTGCAGCGTAAACCGCTCCCCCGATGATCACGAAGGCGAGGACCGAAGGACCCGACCGCAGCCCGATCTCCTCGAGGAGCTCCCCTTCGGCTCGACCACGCGTGGCCACGGCGGCGATGAGGGTCACCGCGTGGAGCCCCAGCCCGTAGAAGACGAGCTTTCGAGGATCCCCATCCCGCGAACGAACACGTCGAAAGCGCTCCGAACCCCACGCACGCGTACACGTCCAGCGATGGCAAGAGCTGTGACCCAGGTCAAAAGGATCGCGATTTGGCTCAGGACCAGGGCTACAGGCCCGCTCTGCAGCTCATCGAGCTCCGTTTGGGCTGCCCAAGCCAGTATCCCGGCCGCGGCGGCAACCGCGGGCGTGAGCACCGCAGCGGCGGCCAGCTTCCCGGGAAGCCAGATCACCGCCCGGTTCGGGCCTACGCGGTCCTGAATCATGGCTCCCTGACGGCGATCGGCCCACGTCAGAATCACCGCGAGGTTCATCGCGAACAGAGCGTAAAACAAGGCCATGCCCACGGCGATGGCGAGACGAATCACTAGGTCGTTCATGGCGTGACGACTCCCGTATTGGCATTCGTCGAAGTGGTCGACTCGAGGGTGACTGGAGCGCTGTCGATGAACAGCAGGCTACGCAGATCCGGTCCCGTCTTCCAAGGCGTGCTCAAGCCCAACCCTTCGATGATCTTGAGGAGCATTCGATGTGCCGGTAGCGCGTCCCCGGAAGGACGGACCGCTTGTTCGCTCAACTGAACGAGCCCCGCGGCATTGACGTAATGCCCCGACATCTCGGCTGGTACGGCGACAGGCAAGAACACCGAAGCGGAATTGGCGAGCGGGCCCTCGTGGGACGCGAGCACGACGAGGTTCTTCTTCAGGGACGAGAACCACGGCTCCTGGGAGCTGTCCTTCAAGGTCGACCCCAGGGCGATCACGTGAGTGAACCGTCCAGAACGCAAGCCATCCGTCAGCGCTTCTGCGCTCTCGGGCTCCTTCTCGAGGAGCCGACGGACTCCTGCGGAATTCGGATTCTTGTCGGCGTTGCGAAGGATGTCGTCCCCTTGCCCCGGCGGAAGTCCGGTTTCGAAGAAGCTCTCCACTCCGAGGCGGCGCGCCAACCAGAGAAGGGCGTAGTTGTCCTCGAGGGAGAACCCTGCCCCGAGCAATACGGCAATCTGCTTGCCGTCGACGAGTTTCCCGTCGGCGCCCTTCAGGGTCGACGAGACGCGTTCGATTGCAGCCGTCAACGACGTTCGCTCGCCATCGATGCGCGCGGACGAGATGCGGCCTTCGGTGATGCGAAGGTAGGAAAGCATTCCCTCGTCACACATCCAGTACTGATTCACCGAGGGGTTGAACCGCGGACGGAAGCGATACACCTGCTGATTGCGTGGATCGAAGTCCGTCTCGGAATTGCACCCCGTTGCGCAACCCGTGCAGATGCTGTTCACGCTCCGCAAGAACCACACACGAGCCTTGAACCGGAAGTCCTTCGCCGTGAGCGCACCGACGGGACAGACATTCTCCGTCATCAGCGTGTACGCGTGATCGAGTCGACGTCCCGGGGCCACCGTGATCTCGTTGAGATTGCCCCGTTGCCGGAGACTCAACACGGGGTCCTTCGCGACCTCGTCACAGAATCGGATGCAGCGAGTGCATGCGATGCAGCGCTCCCCGTCGTACACGATGGTCGGTCCGAATTCGACCGCCTTCGGCTTGTGCACGGGTTCGTCGCGCATCCGCTTTTGCTGCCGAGAGTGCTCGAGCCAGTAGTCCTGAAGCTTGCACTCACCCGCCTGATCGCAGATGGGGCAATCCACCGGATGGTTCAGCAGCAAGAACTCCTGCACCGACGCACGCGCCTTCTCGACGTAGGAGCTCGTCTCGCTCCGAATCTCCATGCCCTGGGTGACCGTCTGTTGGCACGCAGGGACCAGCTTCGGTTTCTGCTCCTTGACGTAGGTCTGCGTCGCCTCGTCGAAACGCACCACGTCGAGCATCAACGCCTTGCGTCCCGGGGGTGGGAGCATCTCGACGAGACACATTCGACAGTTGGCCGCAACGCTCAACCCGGGATGCCAGCAGTAGTGCGGGATCTCTATCCCGGCACGAGCCGCGGCTTGAATGATGGTCTCACCGGGTTCGAAAGGGATTTCCTGGTCGTCTAACTTGAAAGTCGCCATCGGCAGATTTCCCGACCTATCGGTCACACTCGCCGCCAATCATGTTGAGTGAGCCGAAGCAAGGCACCAGGTCGGCCATCATTTGACCGGTGACGATGCGCTCGAGGCCCGAGGTTACGTAGAAGCACGGCGGGCGGATGCGCACTCGGTATGGCGTGCCGCTGCCGTCGCTCACGAGATAAAACCCGAGTTCGCCATTTCCACCCTCCGTGTAGGAGTAAACCTCACCGGCGGGGAGCTTCAAGCCCTCCATGATGATCTTGAAGTGCTGGATGGTCGCTTCGATGGTCCCATAGACGTCGCTCTTTTCCGGAAGAACGATGCGAGGATCGTCGATGTTGACAGGTCCCTGATCGGGCATGCGCTTCAGACACTGCTCGATGATCCGGATGCTCTGACGCATCTCCTCGAGGCGCACCATGAAGCGATCGAAGCAATCACCCTTGGCGCCAACGGGGACGTCGAACTCGAGCTCGCCGTACTTCAAGTACGGGTGACTTCTCCGCACGTCGTAAGGTACGCCAGACGCTCGCAGCGTGGGCCCCGTCCATCCCAAGGAAATCGCCTCGTCACCGGAGATGATCCCAACGTTCTCCAGACGATCGAGGAAAATGCGATTGGTCAACAGAAGCCGTTCGACCTCATCGAGCACCTTGGCGACGTGCTCGATGACCGCCGCAGTATGTGCCTTGAATCCGTCCGTAGGCGGCTTGGCCATGCCACCGATTCGGCAGAAGGAGTGAGTCAGTCGCGCCCCCGTCTCCTCCTCCATGATGTCCCACACCATTTCGCGAGACTTCATCATCCAGAGGAACGGCGTGAAGGCGCCAAGCTCCATGGCCATGGCGCCATCGCACGTGAGGTGATCGCTGATCCGCGACAACTCCCCGAGGATGATTCGGTAGTACTGGCAACGGTCCGGGACCACCGCTCCGAGCAACTTCTCGCAAGCGAGGGCGAAGCCGACGTTGTTCAACATCGGCGAGACGTAATTGCAGCGATCCACGTAAGGGAACACCTGACTCCAGGTCCCGCGCTCGCTCATCTTCTCGAAGCCACGGTGCAGGTAGCCCACCTGAACGTCGCAACGCTCGATGGTCTCACCGGTAAGCTCGACGACGATGCGCACCGTACCGTGTGTCGCTGGATGCGCCGGCCCGATGTTGAGCAGCATTGGCTCGGCTTCGAGCTCGATCTCGGCGCTGTCGAGATTTCTTTCGATTGGCTCCATGTGCGGTCAGTCCCGTTCCTGGATCGCGTTCGGATCCGTCACGCGAGGCAAGTGATGCGTCTTTCTGCCGAAGGGCATCCCCTCGTAGGGGTCGAAGGGCGGCAGCTTTTCGGTGTTGTCCGCGTCGCGATAGGGCACGAGCGGCTGCGTCAGTTCAGCGGGATAGTCCTTGCGTAAGGGGTGCCCCACGAACTCGGGATAAAGCAAGATTCGTCGCAAATCCGGGTGACCCGCGAAACGAATTCCCATCGTATCGAAGCATTCCCGCTCGGCCCAGTTCGCCGAGGCCCAGAGCGGGGTGATCGTGTCTATCACTGCGTTCTCGCCGTCGGCATCGCCAACCCGAGCCTTGACGCGGATGCGATGACCGAGGCGCAAAGACGACAGATGCGTCACGACTTCGAAGCGCGGCAGGCGCTTCGGAAAGTCGACGGCGGTGAGATCGACCAGCATCTGCATGTCGGCGAGAGGATCGTCCTTGAGCAACGCGTGGACTTCGTACCAGTCCTGCGGCGCGACCACGACGGTCTCGTCACCGTGCTGCGAATGGGATTGCAGCACCTTTCCCGGGAGCTTCCGGGCAATCAATTCGAGAAGGGCTTTTGCCATCGGGGGGTCTTTCGAAGGAAGTCACTCACGCGCGCGAGGGCCTGCGGAGCTGCACGAGGCCCAGGTTGGGATCCGTCGCGGGATCGAATCGAGGTTTGACGATGGCTGGACGGCGATCGCCACTCTGGATCTTGTCCTGGAGCAACATCAGACCGTCGAGTACGGCTTCCGGCCGCGGTGGGCAGCCCGGCACGTAAATGTCGCATGGGATGATTTTGTCGATCCCAGCCACGGTCGCGTAATTGTCGTAGAAACCGCCGGAGGAAGCGCAGGTTCCGAACGCCAACACCCACTTCGGGCTCGCCATCTGATCATAGATGCGACGAAGTACTGGAGCTTGGCGCTGAGAAATCGTACCGACGACCCAGAGTAGATCGCTCTGCCGAGGGGAAAAACGGGGTGCCTCGGAGCCGAAGCGCGAAAAGTCGTAGCGCGGTCCTGATACCCCCATGAACTCCATGCCGCAGCACGCGGTAACGAAGGGATACATGAAGAGCGAATACTTCTGCGCCCAAGCCAAGAGTGGCTCGAACCGGGTCGTGAAAGCCGCAACTTCGTTGGGCTCGACGGTAACTCGTGAGGTCTCGGATCCGCTTAAGCGTCCCATTCGAGAGCTCCCTTCTTCCAGCAATAGACGAGTGCAATGAGCAAGGCGGAGATGAAGGACGTCATGGTGACGAACCCACCCCATCCCAAGGTCTTGAACAAGGTCGCCCAGGGGTACATGAAGACGACCTCGATATCGAACACCACGAAAAGGATCGCGGTGAGATAGAACTTCACGCTGGGGCGAATCCCCTTGGTGCCTTCGGTGTCGTTGCCGCACTCGAAGGGCATGAGCTTCTCGGGCGCCTGAGGTTTGCGCCCAACGTATTGCCCGAGCAAAAACATGGCCGCGGCGATGACTCCGGCGACCAAGAAGATGACGAACATCGGCAAGTAAAAATCCATCATGCTGTCGGGCTTTCCGATTGATGCCTCTGAGGTTCAGAAGAGCGACGCAGTTTGACCCGTAAGGGCCGCGCTGATCTCAGTTCCCGCGCCGGGGCCCTGTCAATTGGTGCAGACCTGGCAATCCGTCGCGGTTCGATGGCACCCGAGGCGAGCACGCCCCGAGACACTGCCGAAACCTCCCGGCGCAACCGAAGGTGGTGGGTTGGACAACTAGAAATCGCCTATCTTGGGCAAAGAACACCGCTTTACGCCCGGGGCCAATCCCGACGAGCCGCGCACCCACCACCGTCCGTGAGCCGAAGATTTAGGACCTTCGGCCGCGACGGTCCGGTCATGACGAAGGACACCGCCGCTCCCATTCCGCGACGGTCGGCCCAATGTTCTGGATGGCGCGATCCTTAATCGTTCGAAACTCCGTACCACCCGCCCCCATTCGCTCCGCACGCAGCGCAGCCGCGAGGGATGAAACCCAACGTCCTCGAGCAGCGAACGCTTCGGCGATCAGAAGCCAAACGATCTGACCTTCTGCGCCGAGACTTGCCGCCCGCTTGAGCACGCCGATGGCTTCACCGTATCTGCCGGAGGTCATCATCGAGCGCCCCAAGATCATGAAGACTTCGTGAGCGACGCTCGTGTCGCCAGCGTACTGGATCGCAAGGCGAAGGATCTCGTGGCCCTTGTCGGATTCGCCAAGTGCGTTGCAGGCTTGTCCGAGCAACGCCAGGGCTTGTGCAATCCGGGTCCGCACCTCGGGAGCAAGTGCCTGCCCCTCACTGGTGCGAAGAAAAATGGCGAGGGGTGCAGGCCAGCTTCCCAGCAGTTCGACGACGCGAAGGTAGTCCTTGGCTTCGGCAGCGATCTCCGCCTCACTCACCTTCGCCAGATCGATCGAACCGCGGCCGGCGCCGCGCAAAGCCCGCTGGAGTTCCTCGCGCACGTGGAGGCGGATCCGCGTGCGAAACTCGTCCACCTCGTAAACCTCGTCGACGCCATCGCGACGAACGCGAAGCATCGACCCATAGGCGTCACAAGTCAGCGATACCAACCCATAGCCAAAGATGGGAGCCAGCAGCAGATACCGCACGCCAATGTGCCGTTGGATGGCTTCGACATCCATCAGTCGCGTCGGCACCGGCCCCGTCGGTTCTTCGGTCACCAATGCCGCAACGAGACGCTTTCGGAATTCGAGCAACGTCAGTCGCTGGGACGTCGTCTCCACCAGCTCGGACTCGTCGCCGGTAACCGCGGAAATCGACGAGCGTGTTGTCCGGATTGCGGCGATCGAATCGTCAATGCGACGATGCGGGCCCCCGCGATCATGGCGAAGGCAAAGAACTTCGGCCCGATCACTTCACAGAGGGTCTGGAAGCTGCCAATCCCCTCACCGATGCGTTCGAACCAGCCATCGGTCCGAATCGATTCAAGGGGAAATACGCGGTTGCTCGACATCGGTGAAGAGGCCCGAGATTGCCACAGGGAGGAGCAGGATCGAAAGCGCCCTTTTCGATCACCGACGTCGACGCTAGCCTTTTGCCCACGGTGGCATACCTGATCAAGCAAGCCGAGGTGACGGGCCTCGCAGAATTGTCCCCGAGACAGGCCCAATGGCCATGCGCGGAAATGCGCTGCCTCGTCATCGAAGGACGACGCTCATTGATGCTGGCCGAGGTGGGCCTGGGTGCGATGGACGTCGCCGCTCCCCTTCGTCGACTTGGTGCGGCGCGAGCGCTGCGACTTCGAAACGCCAAAATTCGTCCCTTGCGAACTCGTCTTGTCGACGCTGGATATTGCCCCGACGACGTGACGGACATCTTCGTCTCTCACCTCGATGCAGGCCTCACCGGGGGACTCTTCGATTTCCCGCGCGCTCGAGTGCATACGTGGTCGCCCGAGCACTCCGACCAAGCGGAAGCACTTGGGAAGTGGCTGCCGCGGCCCGCCCAGCTCGCAACTCCGAGGACGGACGTCTCTCGCTGGTACGGATTCGATGCCCGTTCGGTGCCCTTCGAAGATCTCGAGTGCCGTCTCATTTCGCTCCCCGGGTTGGGCAAAGGCCGGTGTGCGCTCGCTCTTGCCCGCGATTCGGGCACGATCGTGTTTTTGGGTGCCGCGGTTCGCGATGTTCACGACGTGATTCCGGGATCGCTCGGCCGCCGGGTGCTCGACACCCTTCGCTCCGATGCGCCCTTTTCGCGGCTGCTCATGGAGCAGAACTTCGAACGGCTCTTGAAGGATCCTCGGAACCGCGCGGAAGTGTCGGCCAGCTTTGGCTCGCGTTCCCCGCTCGTCGGTTGCGGATCGCCGCCTTTGGTCTTACCGGACCTTTGACGCTCCCAAGACAACGACATCCGTACCCTACCCTCGCCAACGCGAGGCTCCCGAGCTCGACTCGTCGAATCGTGCCTGAGATGGTGCCCACCACCGCTGCCGGTCGCCCTAGCGCGACAGACAGCTTGATCCTCCCCGATCCGTACTCGCGCCTTCGCGCTCCGCGAGGATGGGAGGTGCCCCAAGTTTCTCCAAGGATCACCCAAGTCGGTGACCCGCGCCCCGCTTCGCCCCATGACGTCCCCATCACGCAAACGAGCCACAGCTGCGACATTGCCAAGTTCGAAGGACGCGAGCGCCCGCGCCCGAGGAGATGCGAATCGCGACGACGATATCGCTGTGGCTCTGCTCGAGTGGTTCGACGCAAACCACCGCAAGCTCCCCTTCCGCAGCAAGAAGGACGCTTACGTCACCTGGATCAGCGAAATCATGCTTCAGCAAACCCAGGTCAAGACGATGCTGCCGTATTTCGACCGTTGGATGGCGCGATTCCCCGACCTTCGGACGCTCGCGAACGCAGCGGAGTCGGACGTTCTCGAAGCCTGGCAAGGTCTCGGCTATTACTCCCGCGGACGCAACCTCCATCGGACGGCGCAACTCTTGGTCAACGAGGGTCGAGGCGTGCTTCCCGACACACCGGAAGAACTCCTCAAGCTCCCCGGGATCGGTCGATATACGGCGGGCGCGATCGCCAGCATTGCCTACGGGCACGCGGTTCCAGCCGTAGACGGCAACGTGATTCGGGTTATCTGCCGCGTCGATGCACTTCGAGGGGATCCCAAGCGAGATCCGACGGCGGAGCAAGTGTGGCAACGTGCAACGGCGCTCGTATCGCGCGCTGACCCCGGTCGCCTCAATCAAGCACTCATGGAGCTCGGCGCCCTGGTTTGTACGCCAAAACGGGCAGCGTGTGGCCATTGTCCGTTGCTCACGTCTTGCAAAGGTCGGAAGCTCGGAATCGTCGACCGCCTGCCCGAGGTAGCGAAGTCGAGGCCCCCTGAGCCGCGGCATGTGGTGCTCCTCTATGCTCGAAAGGGAAAAGAAGTTCTTTTGGGACACCAACCTGAATCGGCACCCCACTGGGCCCGGCTTCACGTGCTCCCCTACGTCGAGGTGACTGGTGAAACCGCGGAAGAGCGCCGCAAGGCTGCTCTCGAGGCCTTCCGGGACGTGCTTCCCGGCTTGAGACTCACGAAGTCTCAACTCGTCGCGACGCACCGTTATCCGATCACTCGTTTCCGCTTCCACGCGGAAGTGTACGCCGCAGGCGCCCTGGAACGCCTCTCACCGACTTACCGCTACGTTTCCCTCTCGAAGGCCGCGCAGCTCGCTCTTCCGGCACCCCATCGAAAGCTCCTCGACCGACTCACCGCTGCCGATACGAAGTAGACGCACCGTTCAGCGTGTCGGCTGCGACGACTCCGCTTGGCCAACTCGGGACGGCTCCGCTTGGCCAACTCGGGACGACTCCGCTCGGCCAACTCGGGACGGCTCCGCTTGGCCAACTCGGGACGACTCCGCTTGGCCAACTCGGGACGGCTCCGCTTGGCTAACTCGGGACGACTCCGCTCGGCCAACTCGGGACGACTCCGCTTGGCCAACTCGCAACGATCCCGTTCGTCTACGCTCGTTCATCGGCTGCGTGACGGCCAGTCGCCGTCCGGGTTCGGCCAAGGACGCGACGAGCGGCAACGTACCATCCCCTTGACCTGGCGAGGGACAGACGCGTCCGCTACTGACCGTTTGCGCGTCGAACCAACCCAATCCGCTCCTTCGGCGCGACGGTACCCACCGCGCACCGAAGGAACAGCCTCCGAAACTCAGATGGTCGCGGGATCGAGCTTCCCGGCGTCGATTCCGAGCTCACCGATGATTTCGGCGATGCGTTCACCGGAGAGCTTACCCTCCAGTTTCAGCGCATCCAGAGCACCGAGCACCACGAATTCGGCATCGATTTCGAAGTGACGGCGAAGCGCACGACGGGTATCCGAAATCCCGAAGCCGTCGGTACCGAGCGGAATGAAACGACCGGGAACCCATCGCGCGATGTGATCGCTCAACAGTTTCATGTGGTCGCTCACGGCGATGAAAGGACCTTCGACGCCATCGAGCGTGCGCTCGATGAAACTGCGTTTCGCCGGCTCGCTCGGATGAAGGCGATTGTGTCGCTCGCAATTGATCGCGTCGCGGCGCAGCTCTTGGTACGACGTCACGCTCCAAATATCCGCCGATATCCCGTAATTGGCGAGCATTGCCGCCGCCCGAATGGCGTCGTTCAGCTGAGGTCCGCTGCCGAACAACTGCACGTGGAGCGGCTTCTTTTCCGGAGCCGACTGGTAGCGGTACATTCCGCGAAGGATCCCTTCGCGGATCCGCGCCTTGTCCTCCTCCGTCGTCGCCGGCATCGGCGGCATCACGTAGTTCTCGTTGTAGAGCGTGATGTAATAAAGCACACGCTCGTCGCGATCGTACATCCGCTCGATACCGTCTTCGATGATGGTCGACAGCTCGTAAGCGAACGCCGGATCGTAGGAGACACAAGACGGGAGCGTGCTCGCGAGCACGTGGCTGTGACCGTCGTCATGCTGGAGCCCTTCCCCTTGCAGAGTCGTGCGCCCAGCAGTGGCGCCGAGCAGGAAGCCCTTCGCCATTGCGTCTCCAGCGGCCCACATCAGATCACCGGTACGCTGGAAACCGAACATCGAATAGAAGATATAGAAGGGAATCATCGGCTCGCCGTGCGTCGAATAGGCCGACCCGGCCGCGATGAAGGAGGCCATGCTGCCCGCCTCGTTGATGCCCTCTTCGAGCACCTGACCGTCACGACTTTCCCGGTAATAGAGGACCTTGCCCTTGTCCGGAGGCTCGTAGAGCTGTCCGTACGAAGAGTAGATCCCCACCATGCTGAACAGAGCATCCATCCCGAAGGTGCGCGCTTCGTCCGGGATGATTGGCACCACGCGCTGACCTATCTTCGGCTCGCGCAGCAACTTCGCGAAAAGTCGTGCAAACACCATCGTGGTGCTGGCTTCGGCCTTTCCAGTCCCGACGAGGAACTCGTCGTAGACGCTCTTGCGCGGCATCTCGACGGTGACCTTCGAATTCCGTCGCGACGGGAGCTGGCCACCGAGTGCCGCACGCCGTTCGAGCATGTAGCGGATCTCGGGACTGTCCGCGCCCGGATGGTAGAAGGGCGCTTCGTCGAGTTCTTCGTCGCGCACCGGAAGCTCCAAGAGGTCACGGAACTGACGAAGTTCCTCCACCTCGAGCTTCTTCTTCTGATGCGTCACGTTGACGCCCTCGAAACCTTCGCCAAGGGTCCACCCCTTGACGGTATGCGCGAGGATCACCGTGGGTTGCCCTTCGTGCTTGGTCGCACGATCGTAAGCGGCGAAGATCTTGCGATTGCTGTGTCCACCGCGACGCAGCTTGCGGATCTGTTCGTCGGACAGGTCCTTCACCATCTCGAGCAGGCGCGGGTCATTGCCGAAGAAATGCTGCCGCGTATATGCCCCTGGAACCGTGGCGTACTTCTGCCACTGCCCGTCGACGATATCCGTCATTCGTTGCAGCAGAATGCCGTCCTTGTCCCGCTGAAGCAGACGATCCCACTCCGGTCCCCAAATCACCTTGATGACGTTCCAACCCGCGCCGCGGAAGACCGTTTCGAGTTCCTGAATGATCTTGCCGTTGCCGCGGACGGGACCGTCCAGACGTTGCAGATTGCAATTGACCACGAAGATGAGGTTGTCCAGGCGCTCGCGCCCGGCCATGCTCAACGCGCCCAAGGACTCCGGTTCATCGGTCTCGCCGTCGCCCAAGAACGCCCAAACACGCTGCTGTGAGGTGTCCTTGATCCCGCGATGATGAAGGTACTTGTCGAAACGCGCCTGATAGATCGCACAGAGCGGCCCAAGTCCCATACTGACGGTCGGGTGCTCCCAAAAATCGGGCATCAAGCGAGGATGGGGATAGGACGAAAGCCCGAGCCCACGCTCGGCGTCACGACGGAAACGCTGCATCGTCTCGATCGAGAACCGTCCTTCGAGGAAGGCTCGCGCGTACATGCCAGGCGCCGCGTGCCCCTGATAGAAAATGTGATCACCGCCACCGGAATGGTCCTTGCCGCGGAAGAAGTGGTTGAATCCGACTTCGTAAAGCGTCGCGCTCGATGCGTACGTCGAAAGATGCCCACCGATCCCGGGGTACTTCACGTTGGCGCGATGTACCATCGACACGGCATTCCAACGCACCATGCGCCGGATGCGCTTTTCCATGGCTTCGTCGCCAGGGAACGGCGGCTCTTCCTCCGCTGAAATGGTGTTGACGTATTCGGTGTTCAACGTACCGACGGGAGAAGCCCCAAGACGAGCTGCCGATTGCAACACACGCCGCAACAAATATCGTGCTCGATCTTGCCCTTCCTGGCCCACTACGGCCAAAAGCGATTCAATCCAATCTTGCGTCTCGAGCGGATTGGGATCCGCTGCGTCAGTCCTGTACGTCGTCACCTTGTCGGACTCCTTGTCGTTCTTCGCCCGCTGGTTTAGGCCCGAGACGTTGAAGCAGCAAGGGGCCTCCGCGGTACGCACCTCCCGCGAAGTATACGCCGCACCGAGGCCGCACAACCCCACAACCGACTCGACTCGATTTGCGTTGACTTATCCGGCCCTTAGCCCTGCACCGAATGTTCCGCAATCGTGCACAAGCAGTTGCAATGGGCCGGGTGAGTGCCCCATGTTCACCCCCACGTCATGGCCAAAGTCGGAGCGATGCTGCTCTTCCTCGCGTTGGTGCTCGGGTTGACCGCCGCAGGACATTATTACGTCTGGGCTCGCCTCGTGCGAGACGTCGCATGGCCACGCGCCGTTCATCGGCTGCTCACCGCGACCATCATCGGACTCTACCTGTCGATACCTGCAACCTTCTGGCTTTCTCGGGCATTGCCCCCGAATCGCGGCCAAGGATTGCTTCTCTTTCTCTATTTTTGGCTCGGACTAGCCATGGGCCTGCCGCTTCTTTTGGGCCTGGCGGACTTGCTCCGCGGGCTCTTCTTCGCCTCGCGCGCGATCGCTCAGCTCGGAGATTTTGGCGAGAGCCGACGACTTTTTCTGCAACGAACGTTGGCGGCGAGCGTTGGCGCAACGGCGCTCGGCCTCGGCATCGCCGGCGTCCTCGAGGCTCGCCGGGCGATCGCAGTGCGTCACCTCGAGGTCACGTTGACGAAGCTGCCGCAGTCGCTTGGCGGGTTCGTCATTGCACAGCTCACCGACTTGCACATTGGACCCACCCTTCGCGAAGACTTCGTCCGGGAAGTCGTCGAGCGAACCAATGCAATACGTCCAGACATCATCGCAATTACTGGAGATCTCGTGGATGGCTCCGTCGAACAATTGCGTTCGTTGGTAAAGCCACTGGAGAACCTCCGAGCCAAACACGGCGTGTTCTTCGTCCCCGGCAATCACGAATACTATTCCGGTGTGGACGAGTGGGTTGAATACCTGCCGACCCTCGGCATTCGCGTGCTGAGAAACGAGCGCACCACCATCGGCGTTGGCGAAGACCGGTTCGATTTGGTGGGGATCGACGATGAACACGCGAGCCGCGTCGATCCGAATGCGCGTCCCGATCTCGAACAGGCCCTCCGCGGTCGCGATGAGGACCGCGAAATCGTTCTTTTGGCGCACCAACCCAAGGCCATCCATCGCGCCGTCAAGCACGACGTGGGCCTGCAGCTTTCGGGACACACACACGGCGGGCAGGTGTGGCCGTTTCGCTGGTTCGTCCTTTTGCAGCAACCCATCATCCAAGGCCTGGCCCGCTTTGGAAGAACGGCGCTCTACGTCAGTCCCGGAACTGGCTATTGGGGCCCGCCGATGCGGATCGGCGTTCCAGCCGAGATCACCCGAGTCGTCCTACGTTCCGGCTCGGAAGGCGTCCTGGTCTGACACGCGTCGACCGGCTCGACGTCGCGCTCTCACGACGCGACTCATCCACGTCCAATGCATTCACGGTCGAAGCGGCTTCGGCGCGATACTCTTCGTCGTCTAGAATGCTTGCGCAATCGCGTCGGCGATGCGCATTCCATCCAGAGCCGCACTGACGATCCCCCCCGCATGTCCG
Source organism: Polyangiaceae bacterium (assembly GCA_049840955.1). GTDB lineage: Bacteria > Myxococcota_A > Polyangia > Polyangiales > Polyangiaceae > FEN-1139. The sequence continues at coordinate 18,307 of JASGIX010000062.1, read as the reverse complement.
CCGCCCTCTCCCGCAGGATAGAGTCCACCGACATCTGGATGCTCGAGCGTATCGGCGTCACGTGGGATTCGAACCGGTGAGCTCGTCCGACTCTCGACGCCCACCAATACGGCCTGCTCCGTCACGTACCCGCGCATCTTCGTTCCAAACACCTTCAGTGCAGTACGAAGTTTGCCCGCGATATCGATCCCTCCCGCGTCGAGAACGGCAGATAGATCTGCTGAGGTGAGCCCGGGCTTGTAGCTGCACGAGGGTAGATCGCGAGACGCTCGTCCGTTCAAAAAATCGGTCACCCGCGACGCGGGTGCGCGAAAGGCACCGCCACCCGCGGAGAAAGCAGCGCGTTCGATCCTTCGCTGAAACTCGATGCCGCCACGAGCCCCATGATAACCCGCCGCTTCGAGATCGGATGGTTCGACGCCCACGACCATTCCCGAATTGGCAAAAGGAGAATCCCGACGGGACAGACTCATTCCATTGACGACAACTCCGTCCGACTCCGTTGCCGCAGGAACGATGAAACCGCCTGGACACATACAGAAGGAAAACACCCCACGATGCTCCTCGGTATAAGCGAGATGATAATCGGCATTCGGCAGCTTCGGGTGGCTCGCGAATTTGCCGTATTGGATTCCATTGATGATGGCTTGGGGATGCTCGATGCGAACCCCGAGAGCGAACGCCTTCGGTTCGAGACGAACCGCATCCCGATCGAGCCATTCGTAAACGTCTCTCGCCGAGTGCCCCGTCGCCAGAACGACGTGCTCGGCCGCGATTTCCTCTCCTCCCGCCAAACGTACGCCTGCCACCCGACGACGACCGTGACGAGTTTCGTAGACAAGGCCGGAAACGCGGGCACCGAAGCGAAAGCCAACGCCCAGCGACTCCAAACGTTCGCGCAATGCCGTGATGACCTTCGGCAGACGGTTGCTCCCGATGTGAGGACGAGCGTCGGTCAAGATCCGCTCGGGCGCGCCGTGCTCGGCCAAAATACCAAGGACATCGCGGATATTTCCGCGCTTGTTCGAGCGCGTGTAGAGCTTGCCGTCGCTGTACGTCCCCGCTCCGCCCTCACCGAAGCAGTAATTGCTGTCTTCGTCGACGGTGCCTTTTCTCTGCACATTCACCAAATCGACGCGACGCGGGCGAACTTGCTTGCCACGATCGACGACGATGCTGGCGATCCGGCGTCGAGCCAGCGCGTACGCACAAAAGAGCCCGGCGGGACCATCCCCAACGATCACCACCCGACTCGGCAAATTCACGGCCACAGGAGCCGTCCCCGGTGAAAACTCCAAGCGCACGAGTTCAGGATCTAGGGCAATCTCCAAGTGGAAGGTGATCTTGCCCCGTCGAGCATCGAGAGTCCGTCGCAGTACCGTCAATTCCGGAAGATCCGTTACCTGGCAGCCGAGACGACTCGCCACCCGTTTGGCGAGCGACTCGGCGTCGTCTGGCTCGTACAGCCCGAGATCGAGGTTGACTTTGGACGGCAGGGTGCGGGGCATCGGAGGAATGAACTACCCAAGTTTCGCCTCGAAATCCAGCGCAGCCATTGCGATTTTCCTGGTTTTTCCACGGACGGAGCGGCCGTTTCCGACGCTGTTCGACCTCGCCCTCCTGTGTTACGCTCCGGTGCCAACTTGGAAAGGTTCAACATGACGCTTGGCTTCCGAACCCGTGCACTTCCCCTCCTTCTCGGACTGCTCTCGGCATTTCTCGTCGAGGTTCCTGCCACTGCAGCTCCGAACTACTACTCTCAAGGCGCAACGGGCAAAGTCGATGCACGCGTTACCATTCAGTCGCCCAAGGGAGGCAAGTTCGAGCCCGGCGGAACCATGAACATCGGTTGGGCGAAACAGACGGAAGGCACCGAAGTCGACATCTGGCTATACACCGCGTCGGGCGACGGGATCCGCGGCGAGAAAGTTCGTGGAATCGTCGCCTCACGTTCCGCAGCAGCCGGATTCACGTCCAAAGGGGGCAGCTTCGACTGGACCATTCCCGAAGACATCGCGAAAGGCCGCTATGTCATCGTGGTGACGTCTGGCCTCGACGAAGCAACGAGCCCCGCGTTCACGATCACGGAACCGCCCATCAAATTGTCTGCCCCGCGGTCAGAGTCCGCAGGCACGCTCCGCCTCGCGAGTGTCGACGGCAAAGGCAAGGGCTCGGTGAAACTCTTGTCCAACGATCGAGAAGTTGAATTCTCTTGGGGCTCCGGTCAATGCCCGAGTCTCATCGGTGGACTCCCCGGAGCACTCGTCACCCTCGCAGCGCTGGGGGGCGTCACTTTGGTTCCAATCGTTCGAGACGTCACCAAGAAGGACAAGGTGGAGCAGACCTGCCTCGACGGTTTCGTCATCCTTGCGCCTCTGCCGCCCGTCGCGCCGACGAGCGAACCGCCGCCGGCGCCAGCGCCTTGATCTTGCAGACACCTCGCCTGAAATGTGAGCTCAATGAAGCCCAGCTGCGTCGTTCTCGATGGTTTCACGCTGACCCCGAACGTTCCCGGTGAAACCGAGCTTCCATCGGAACCGAGCTGGGCGCCCCTTTCAGAACTCGTGTCGCTAGCCGTTCATCCTCGCACCGATGCCGCAACCACGCTCGGACGCGCTTCTGCCGCGGAACTCGTTCTGACGAACAAGGTCCCTCTGACCAAACGGGAGCTCGAGGCGCTACCTCGACTTCGCTACATCGGCGTGCTCGCAACTGGGACGAACGTGGTTGACCTAGCGTGCGCCCACGAGCGCGGAATCACGGTTACCAACGTGCCCGGCTACGCGACGGAAAGTGTCGTCGCACATGTTTTCGCGCTCCTGCTCGAACTCAGCATGGCCGTCGGCGAACATGGTCGGGCCGTTGCTTCTGGGAATTGGCAAAGCTCGCCGGACTTCACCTTTCGCCTTCGCCCAACGGAACAGCTCGCCGGACGCACGTTGGGGATCGTAGGCTTCGGAAGCATTGGTCGAGGTGTCGCGAAAGTCGCGAGTGCCTTCGGTATGAGCGTCGTGGTCGCGCACAGTCACAGTGGCCAAGACCACCCACTGCCCGGTGTCGACGTCACTTTCGCCCCGTTGGACGAGATTTTCTCGAACGCAGACGTCGTATCGTTGCATTGTCCGCTGACGGAAGAAACACGCTGTTTGGTGAACGCGGCTCGGTTGTCGACGATGAAGCCGGACGCACTGCTCATCAATACCGGGCGAGGCCCACTCATCGACGAGATGGCACTGGCTGATGCCCTACGACATGGACGTATTGGCGGAGCGGGACTCGACGTCCTCGGCGTCGAGCCGCCTCCGCCGAACCACCCGCTCATTGGTGCGCCGCGATGCCTCGTTACTCCCCATCTCGCCTGGGCTACCCAGACCGCTCGTCGACGCTTGATGACCATTGCAACCGAGAATGTCGCGGCATTCCTTGCTGGATCTCCCGTGAACGTCGTCTAGAAGACTTGGACTCCACCAGTACCCCACGCCCTTAGGAATGATACACGGTTCGCCCGAGACGCGGACGCGCATGGCCTAGGGCTCGTCATGACGCCTTCAGGCTTCCGAACTGCACGGCGACATCGCTTGCGCGCGGACACGTACGGCCAGGTAATCCGTAGCGATGCCGTCCCTCTCTACATTGGAATTCGTCATAGCCAGAGTGCCCCCGTCCCGATAGTTCGGCTATAGTGGCGCCGCTCTTCGGCCAAGGCGCTCGTCGCGCCCGCGTCCGAGGGTTCTCACCCCGCGGTAGCGTCATGCAAGTCATTGTCGGAATCATCGGTTTTGGAGTCATTGGCACCGGCGTCGTCTCGTTGCTTAAGGAGCATTCCGAAATGCTCAAGCAGCGCTCGGGCGTCGAAATCGTAATCGGAAAAATCGCGGACGTGGACATCACGCGTCCCCGCGAAGTGACGGTCGAGCCAAGTCTCCTGACGACGAATTATCGCGAAGTCATCGAAGATCCGAAAATTGACATCGTGATCGAGCTGGTTGGCGGAACGACCATCGCATTCGACGTCGTGAGTTCCGCGCTGAAAGCCGGGAAGCACGTGGTTACGGCCAACAAGGCCCTACTGTACCATCGCGGGTCGGAGCTTTACCAAATCGCGAAAGAGCATCGACGCGAGCTCCGTTTCGAAGCGAGCGTTGCCGGTGGGATCCCGATCATCAAGGCCATCACCGAGAGCCTTGCGAGCGATCGAATCAACACCATTTACGGCATCGTGAATGGCACGACGAATTTCATCCTCACGCGGATGATCGAGGATTCATGGAGCTTTCCCGATGCACTTCGACGTGCGCAAGAACTCGGCTTCGCAGAGGCCGATCCGACGCTCGATGTCAATGGGAGTGACGCGCAACACAAACTTCATGTCCTTGCCAGCGTCGCATTCGACACGTTGCCAGGCAAAGACAGTATTCAGCGCGAAGGCATCGACAAGTTGGAGCTCGTGGACGTTCTCTACGCCAAGGAACTTGGTTACGTCATCAAGCTGCTGGCGACGGCCAAGCGTCGTAAGGGCGCCCTCGGTCTTCGCGTTGCGCCGACGCTCATTCCCGTCAAATGTGCACTAGCCAGCGTCAAGAACGAGTTCAACGCAGTCATGTTGGACTCCGATTATCTCGGGCAAGCACTCTTCGTCGGTCGAGGCGCGGGAGCCCGCCCCACGGCAACTGCCGTGGTCGGAGACATCATCGATATCGCCGGCGGCATGTTGCAAAACCGGGAATTTTCTGCGAGTCGCTACACGACCTTCAATGACTATCCCGTGCTCTCTGCTGGTGAGTCGGAATCGCGCTACTACCTTCGTCTGGCAACGAAGGAACGCGCCGGAATCCTTGCTGCGGTCACCAAGATCTTGAGTGACGAGGACATCAGCATCTCTGCGATCGTTCAAAAGGAAGTGGCCAAGGATCCCGCAAGCGCAAGACGGCGAGGAAACCATCCCGATCGTGATTCTCACGCGCCGAGCGCGCGAAGAGAATCTACGTCGTGCGGTTCGAGCGATCGATAGCCAGTCCTTCACCAAGGGGCAAACGGTCGTTCTGCATGTGGAAGACATCTCGCTTTAGGGCGAGGATCCCCCGAACGAGCAGCTGCAGGCGGGCCCCGAAGGAGCTCCGGATTGCAGCTGCTCATTCCTAAATCCTTACTATTCAACAGCTTAGGGCGATGGCCTGCGACGGAAGGTGCGGCGGCACAGAGCGCCCGCCCAACGAAACCGTCGCCCCGCCTTCACGGCGCTCGTCCAACGGCACTCCGTTCTTCACGTATCCTTTGGCCAATGGCCCATGATACCCTGTGGGCCCTCGCGCCTCGTTCCAATCTCGAGAGCGACGGCGAAAGAGACCGACTGGAGTGTGACGATCATGGGTTCGAGACTGTACGTTGGGAATCTATCCTATTCGACAACTGAAGAATCGCTTCGCACCGCCTTCACTCCCTATGGGCAGGTGACGTCCGCGAGTATCATGCTCGACCGAATGAGCGGTCGCTCACGCGGCTTCGGCTTCATCGAATTCAGCTCAGATGCCGAAGCACAAAAGGCGATCGAGGCACTCAATGGTGCCGAACTCGACGGACGCTCCCTCACTGTGAACGAAGCCAGAGCACGGGAAGAGGGCTCGAGACGCGGCGGTAATGGTCCGCGCGGACATCGTGGGCCCCCGACCGATCGTAGTTGGGACACAGCTCCTCGAGATGGTGGTGGACGAGACTTCGGCGGCGGGCGCAAGCGGAACGACCGTGACCGTCGTCGCAGTGACGACAGCGACTGGTGAGAACGACGACGACCGAGGCCGAACGCGCAAGAGTCGTTCGGCCCCGGTGTTCTCATGACGCGAAGTGGGCTCGCGTCGTCACAGTCCGCCTTTGACCCACTCCGTCAGTATCGAAGAAAGAGCGAGAACCTGAGATACGGTCCGGAACGATCCAGCGTTCCGAGACTTGCCGTCGAGTGTTCGATTGAGTCCTCGGTCTGCGTGCTAGCCAGGGGCAGATCAATCTTTTTCGAGAGCACGTAGCCGCCTTCGAAGAGGAACCCGGGACGCACGCGATGCCGTCCTGGCATCATCACGGACAAGCCTGCTCCGAATTGCGCCATGGGGAGCCAGTCGACAGAGGTATCGTCGAACCCAATCCTCGTCGAAGCGCGATCCACGCCGCCAAGTATGGACAAATGGGTGTCGAAGAGTGGGTGCCAGGATTTCCTCAGTCGGCCACCGACCAGAACGTGATTCGACGTGAATCGCGTCTCGAGATTGCCCAAAATGGTGTCGGAGGCTTGCTCCATTGCCGCAGACACGTCGAGGGAGAGCTGAATGTCGCTGGCGATATCGAAGATGTCGGCTTCCAGGGTCACACCAATTCTGGGCGAAATGTCACGACTGCTGAACAGATCGAATCCGCGGGAACGTTGCCAAAGCGGTGAGACGTCGAAAAAGAACCCATAGGGAAAGTGCGTCTTGGCCACGACAGGTTGAAGCGGCTCCGGCGCGGCAAGTGGTGCAGGAATTACCCGCGGTTCTGCCTGTGGGACCAGGGGAGCGGCGTTCGAGGTTCGTGGAAGAGAATCATTCGATGCGGACGCATCTGGCGTCGATGCTGCCGGTCCCTCGCTCGACTTCACAGGCGGCGTAGCCGCCTCAGCTTGCGGCGTGCCCTGCCCCGCCGGTGTCCCGCTCCGACCATCGGTTCCAGCACTCGTATTTCCGCCCAAGTCCGATGCAGCTGCCGCGGCAGATGACGTCTTCGTCCCGTCCGTCGTAGTCCACTCCGTCCCGCGAGCAGCCGACGTGCTGCTCTGCGCCGGTGTGGAGTTCCCTACTGGCGGAGTTGGTGACGGTCCTTTCGCGCCGCCGGGACCTGTTGCTGGCACTTTCGCAACGCTCGAACCTGCTGTTACCGCTTTCGCACCCGTGCCACCCGAGCTCCGTGTCTCCTCAGCCCGAGCGGAATTCACCGCCAGAACACAACACCAGCTCACGAGGATGCTCAATCCCGCCCGAAGTCGTCGCTTCGAAAATATAAGGACTCATCATTTCACCACCCCATCCAAAAGAAAGCCCTCGACCACCGTTGCGTTTGCGCGACTGAGCTTCGCTCCATCCACCACCGTGAACTTACCCCAAGGATCGTCATGTGCGACGACGATCCGTCGCTTCGAACCGCTTTCGAATAGGAACATTTCTTGAATCGGATCGTCGAGGCGCATCGAGCTGGCCTCCAGTGTTCGCGGCTCGAAGTATCCGACCTGTCGATCCGCCGCCGCCCCGACCCAAACGCGTTTGCCGTCGGATTCGATCAGCGCCGAAGTCAATTCGACGGTCGAAGTGAACGGAGTGAATCGGCGATTTTGTAGATCGAAAACACCGATGCCACCGTTCGCGAAGGAAACGATGAGTTCGAGTGAGGACAACGGAAGGACCTCTCGAATGGATGCCCCCACCTCGACGACTTCCATATTGCGAGTGCCCCGCGACTCGAGATCCGTAAGCTCGATGAAGACGAATGCTGTCGCCCCCTGCGCCCACCCGAGAACCCGTTGTTTGCTCTCGGGGTCGTTCGGGGCTGCCCCTTCGAAGCTGTAAAATCGCTGAACGGCTGCTGGCGTATTGATGGGCACGACGCGACTGTCGTTCGAATCGATGATGCGGACCTGATTCGAAACCGCAACGAGAACCCGCGGTTCCTGGTGATCCTCATAAAGCACCAAGTCGCTCGCAGAATTCGAGTCGAGCGGCAATTGGTTCCACGATGGCCAGAAGTCGTTCTCCTTGCCCTCGATCGGATTGTCGAGATTCAGGACGCGAAGGTCCGATATCCGCTGCTGGATCAGGTAGAACGTGCCGTGATCTCCGTCAGCCACGATTCGGGACAGGGTCACACTTCCACCACTTCCCAATCCCTCGCTGGCGATCTCGGCCCGTTCCGGATGACTCAAGTCCCAAATACTGATTCCGTCGCCGAACGTAAAGAGACCAATGGGACGACTCGTTCCGCCGATGCGTACGTCATCGAAGAGGTACACGTTCGCGAGCTCGCTTCCCGGCGCCTTCAACGTTCGCTCGACGGGATTGGAATCGGATGCCTTCGCAGAGAGATCCACCAATACCACTCGATTGGGGTTACTGAGCAATTCTCCAGAACTGCCGTCGGAACCGGGCGTATGGAGCAAAGCGAATCGCCCATCTTGCGTGAGATTCATCTTCGTGAGCGGAGTGGACAGGGTGTACGTCCGCTTTTGGTGTTTTGCGTCAATTGCGACCAAAGCGGGTTTCTCTATCCAGTCGCCGTTCGTGTCTCGTTCACCCGCACATAGCACGAGCACTTCGTCTTCCGATGGGCGCTCGACCACCCGAGTCGGGTGCGCTGGAATGTCAATCCGGTCGGCCTTGGCGCGTGGCTCGTCAGTCATGACGTCCACCGCGTGGGCCCAGCCGTCCGTCTCATCGACGTACAGCAACTCGTCTTTGAGCTGCGCGCGACCGACGACCGACGGAGCCGCGTCCAAGGCATCCGTACGCTCTCCACACGCGCTGACGACCGAAGCGAATCCAATGACGGCACAGCAACTCAATTTGCAAATATTGCGCATCGCCCCTACTCCCGCACCATGCTGTTCAACTCGTACCCGGTCACCGACCGTGTAGCGAGAGTTTCCCAATCGATGAACGTCAAGCGCCCCTCTTCGTGATCTTGATTGACGAACACCCTCCCCGCCGAAGCCACAACGCCCAAGGCAACCGGTCGCGTGCCGAGATCGAGCAGGTCATCTACCAGAGAATCCGTATTGATTCGCTGAACCTTGTAATTTTCGCCACTGAAGGTCAAAAACACGTAAGGCCGTCCGGGAACCGTTACGGTATGCAACGGGGCCGTTTCGGTGATCATCAGTTTCCGGAAGCCCGTTGCGAGATCGATCAAGCTGTAGCCATACGAGCGATCGATAGCCAAATCCGTCGATATCGTCGGATCCTTCGGGTCACCCTCCTGCTTCTGATGGACCACGAAGGCCTGGTCTCCGCTCGTCGAGAACGTAACACCTGAAACCGCTTTCGTGAGATCGATTGCGCGTCGCTGGAAGTCCGAAGACGTCGAGATCCACGACGACGACCCGCTCCTCCGTTTCGACTGTCGTGTATAGAACGGCCCACTTGCCGTTCGGGCTCATCGATGTCGACCCGACGCGAACCCCCTCGATGGTGGTGCGCCCAATCGTCGTTGGATCCGTAAATCCGCCCGGGATAGGGATCCGGAGCATGGCGGAACGCTCTCCGCGAGACGGCAAGCGCGTACGAACCATCAGCGGACAAATCGAGGTCCGTAATGATTGCCGTCATGGGCGTCATGGTCGTTTGTGTCGACGAGCCAGAACTGCCTCCTTGGGCAGAAGCTCCGCCGACCCCACTCGAGGAGCCTCCTTGGGCAGAAGCTCCGCCGACCCCACTCGAGGAGCCTCCTTGGGCAGAAGCTCCGCCGACCCCACTCGAGGAGCCTCCTTGGGCAGAAGCTCCGCCGACCCCACTCGAGGTACCGTTATTGACGGTCGCGACGGGAACCTCCAACGACACGGTCCGCATGACTCCGGTCTCGAGCTCGACCAATCGAAGGATTGCGGAATTTTCGAGCCGGCCGAGTGCGTATTTTCCGTCGGGCGTCACGCTCACGTCGGCCGCCTTTTGCTCGATGGCCGAGAAAATTGGGACGGTTTTCGCTATTCCTGAACCTTTAGTGTCGATTTCGGCGAAGTCGAGAACGGACACACCATCATCCGTCACGACATAGGCTGCATCGGAGCCGCCAGCCCCACCCGCGAAGGACACTTGACGAGCCTGAAACCCGATCGTCATTCGCGTCGCTTTCGGAGTCTGACCTGCCAGCGAAAACACGGTAACGTCTTGCAACGTTTCGATGTTACCCTCGTTTCGCCGCGTCACGTCGAAGTACGCGACCGCATGCATACCGTCCGGCGCTACGGCAATCGCATTCGCGGCGGGAAGCTTCGTGAAAATACTGAATTGTCGACGCACCATTGGCCGTCTGGAGATACGCGAGATCCTTCGCACCAACGTCGACGAGCAACGCCGCATCGCGACCTGGAATCGTCTTCAAGAACCGTGGTTCGTCTCCAGCCTCGACGATTTGGATCCCCAACGTCTTTGCGTCGATGACAGCGATGGAATCGAGCTCCGGGCTAGTTGCGTAGACGTACCCGATACTGGACTGCGGTGCCTCGAAGTCGACGTTGATCTCCACCTCGGGAGGCACGACGTTCGTCCCTGTGGTCGTGCCAGTCGTGCCAGTCGTGCCAGTCGTGCCAGTCGTGCCTGTGGTCGTGCCCGTCGTGCCCGTGACACTGCCATTGCCAGACTCGTCGCCTGCGTCCATCGACGAGCTATCGACAGAACTACAAGATTGCGAGAAGACTGCTGGGAACACGAGCAGCCCCAACCAAACCATTCGTTTGTTCATTCGCACCTTCCTCATCCAAGCCATTGCCGCGCCTTTAAGCAGGAAACGTACCAAAAGAAAAGCGCAACAGAAAGTCCGATCGGCGGTCACTCGGCAGACACATGCCATGACATCGCTGACAGGTGCGACGTCGTTCGAACCGCCACATGCGCCAATTGACCCAGCCCCCTCGTTTGTGTCTACCATGCGCGAAGGAGAAGCTGACCCATGACGATTCGCTCGACGTGCCGCAAGTTTTCTGCATTCCTCGTACTTCTTGCCGTTGCTTGCGGTGGTAGCGGGCCTGCGGCGTCCGATGCATCGAAGACCTCGACTACCGAACGGACGGACCCAACATCGAGTGACGACACGAACCCGTTGAATTCGACCAATGACGACGCACCAGCATCCAGCTCGAGTACCGCTGAACCTGGTCCTCAATCAGCATCGAGCGAGAAGTCACCGAGTATTCCGGAAGGTCTGCAGCTGCTGGATCGTCGGTCGCTCAGCCTCGACTTTGCCTTGAATCTCGCCAAGAAGGGAGAAGGCAAAGGCGTGAACAGTGGAACTTGGTCCTTCGCGGAAGAGAGAACGATGCGCGTCAAATCCGCCCAAAAGGACGTGATTACCGAGATGCAGGTCGTGTATGGCAAGTGGGAGGCCAAGCCGCTGCTCGGGCTCACGTATCAGGTTCCGACGGACGGCAAGACGTATCTCCTCGCGAGTAAAGGTGGCGACGTTACGCTGACCCGAGGCGCAAACGAGAAGGTCTCCAGTGAGGAACAGCATGCCGTCAAAGCCGAGTACGGCTGGGTTGGCTCGCGCAACCCTCTCCGACAGGCATTGCTCGACGCAAAACTTCAAACTGGCACCGAACTCCCCAAGTCCAAAGAGATATCACGCCTTTTGCTCGGCGCGATTCCCGGTGTCGATAGTGACGCCGTAGAGACCACGGCGTCACTCGAAAAGGTCGAAGGAGGCAACCGTAAAAAGGCCGTGCTCAAAGTGAATGCGAAGTTGCGCATCGTCAGCAACAAAACGGTCTTCGATCTGAGACTTGAACGGGACCGCCAACGTCGACGTACTCACGGGTTGGGTCTTGGCAGCAGACCTCGCGGGCACGGCCAATGCCTCCGGAAGCCTCAAGCATCCCAAACAAGGAGAAATGGAAGTGTCGGGAAAGAGCAAGGTCACGCTGTCGCGTTCGTCCGAATTCCGCTGAGGCGCCGCCGCACTCCGAGCTCGCTCGCAACCTCTTGGGTCTTCTTCGGGCGAGCTCACCCCCGGCTTTCTTTTGCTGACGGCGAACACCAGCTCGCGGCGGCAGAGCGACGATCCTCGCTCCGCCCCGCTCGATCGCCAACGACTTCGGCCCGCACACGGGTGGCGGACAAAGTTGACCGTTCGAGTCGCGGAGCGGTTCGCCACAACGACGAACCGCCACCCTGCTCGAGCCCGATCAGAGCCCGGACGGCAGCCGACCGCCGGCCGTGATCGTGAAAAGCAACCTCAGCGTCACCTTGTAGTATGCGCCAGTGCCGCTGTCGCCCGCCAGGCTCATGTTCATCCAGTTCGAGTAATACTTGTCCGCGGTCTCCTGATCGATTGCCGTGCCAACCAAGGCGTAACCGCCGACATGGCAACTGTTCTTCTCGTTTCCGACGTCCCATCCGGACACGCTCGGGTTCGCGACCACTTTACTCGGATACCCACCGGCTTTGACGATGACGTTGGTGTCGAACGTCGAGAGGAACGTCTTCGCATCCGCGTTCTGAAACCAACCGTAGTCGAGAGCAATGCGCCATGGCGTACGACACGCCTCGTAACCGTAAAGACCTGCGGCTCCGCCTTTGTTCGGGTCCGAAATACCAGACCCACTGTCCGTGCCCCAATCCGGTACCTTCCCGCCGTAATTGCTCTGGTACTTCTTGAGCAAAGCGTAGCTCGCCGAGGCGACCGCATCCCAGCTCGTGTCGTTGGTGACTTTAGCAAAGGCGTGGAAGTGTCCTGGGGAGAAATAGGATGGATTGAGCTGGCTGCAGCCACCCCATTGATCGCCAGGCTTGAGGAGGGTTCCTGGAGAGCACGACGCCAAACCTGCCTTCTTGAGTCCGGCAATCACCTTCTTGGCGTCGTCGAGATAACCCGAACCCATGCCCGCCTTGGCCGCGATGATCAGCGCCATTGCAGCGTCCACGTCAGCATCGGTAGCGGCGTTTTGACCCGTGGCGCTTCCAGAACAAGACGCGGGATACTTCCAATTCATCAAGTTGTTCCCGTCGAGTCGGGCCTTGTAGAAAGCCGCCAACTTTGCGAAGTCCGCCGACTTCCCAAGCGCGGCAGTGATGAGCATCCCGTAGGCAATGCCTTCGGAAACCGTGACGTTCGGACTCTCGTCGTTCTTGAGAACGTACGCCTCGGAACCACAGTCCTTGAAATAAGTCGCGCGCCACGCCGTGTACAGCGAGTCCATCTTGGCTACCGTGGCTTGGCATGCTGCGGCGGACTTCCAAGTAGCCACAGGTGTTGCTGGTGCGGTACAAGCCGCGGAGGTCGTTCCTGCCGACGAGGTGCCACCCTTGGCCGTCGAACCACCTTTGGCGGTCGTGCCACCCACGCCGCCATTGCCTCCGACGGAACCGGTGGTGCCCGTCGTGCCCGTGGTGGTTCCGGTGGTCGTGCCCGTGGTGGTTCCGGTGGTCGTGCCCGTAGTGGTTCCTGTCGTTCCGGTGGTGCCAGTGGTGGTTCCAGTCGTCCCCGTGGTCGTTCCGGTGGTGCCCGTGGTCCCGGTGGTGCCAGTGGTCCCGGTGGTGCCCGTGGTCCCGGTGGTGCCCGTGGTCCCGGTGGTGCCCGTGGTCCCGGTGGTGCCAGTCGTCGAGCCACTGAGGTCCTCGGCCGCGCCAGAAGCACAGGCGGCAACCCAAAAGAGAACGGCGGTGGCGGCGGTCGTACGGTTCAACGAAATTCGCATCAACTCCTCCTGGCCCGTGTGTCCGGGTAAGCGTTCAATCAGTGTAGCCGTTCTGTCATAACGGGCCGCCGCCAAGTGCCTAAATCGGCGTGAAGCACCGGAAATAACGCCACATTGCCTTCAGAAGGAAAATTTCCAATCTAGATTCCCGACTGCGGGAAACAATCGTACTGGAGCCGGCAAAACAGAGCATGTCTTTGCTTCGACCACTCGATGCGCCGACGTCAGCGATCGAGCACCTTACGGATCCGCTCCGCGAGTTGCCGAGGCGTGTAGGGCTTCTGCAGGAAGTTTGCCCCGGGGCCGAGGCCATGATCATGCGCCGCTTCTGCGTAGCCAGACGTAAATAGAATCCGCATTTCTCGACGCCGCGGACCTAGCTCCTTCGCCAACTTGTCGCCGTTCATCTTCGGCATCACCAGATCGGTGAGCAGGAGATGAATTGGACCTTCGTAGCGCTCGGCGAGATCCAACGCCTCATGCCCACCCGCTGCACTCAGCACGTGAAAGCCCTTGTTGCGCAGGACACGCACCGCCACTTTGCGCACCATTTCATCGTCTTCGACCAAGAGAATCGTCTCTTCAGGAGACGCGGCTGGAGATGACGGTGGCACGCTCGGCGCGGTCGTCACTTCGGAATGATATCTCGGGAGGTAGACGCGAAATGTCGTACCAACGCCTGGGGTACTCGACACGCGGATGTGTCCCCCATTCTGACTCACGATTCCGTGACAGGTCGCCAACCCGAGCCCGCTGCCTCTTCCCTCTTCTTTCGTCGTGTAAAAGGGCTCGAAAAGGTGTCGCATGGTCTCCGACGTCATCCCGACGCCATTGTCCGCAACGATGACCATCACATAGTCCAAACGTTCCGCACCTTGGCCGAGAACTTCGACGACTTGCGACTGGGGAAGGTTGCCAGTGCCGATGAGCAGCCGCCCACCTGACGGCATAGCGTCCCTCGCATTCACTGCAAGGTTGACGAGGATCTGTTCGATCTGCCCAGGATCCACACGGACTTTCCAAAGGCCAGCGATCACGCCGGTCACCACTTCGACGTCTTCACCAACCACCCGCCTCAGCATTTCTATCGTATTCGTAACGACCACGTTCAGATCGAGCACCTTGGGCTCGATCACCTGCCGCCGAGCGAAGGCGAGTAGTTGACTGGTGAGATTTGCGGCGCGTACCGCGGCATTGCGCACCCCCTCGACCATTTCTTCGATGGCTGGATCGGAGAAGCGCTTCGATGTCTCGGTGTACGCTAGAATCGCAGTAAGGAGATTGTTGAAGTCGTGTGCAATGCCACCGGCGAGTCGCCCCACGGCCTCGAGCCGTTGGCTGTGCATGAGTTGTTCTTCGATGAGTCGACGCGAGGTGAGGTCCTGAAGCAGCAGCGTCAAGTAGTCCACCTTGCCGTCGAATCGACGCACGCACTGGACCGAGAGATTGGTCGGAAGCGTACTTCCGTCGGGACGACGAAATCGCGTGTCACAAGCAAAGCCATCGCTTTTGCCCTCTGCGATTTCGATGAGCAAGCGGTGCTCGTGAGACAACTCATCCGGATGGCAGTGGTCCATCCAGCGGCTTCCCAAGAGCTCTTGGCGAGATCGCCCCAGCATCTTGCAGAGCCCGTCATTCACGTCGAGCAACGTCCCGTTCAGGCTCGTAAACGCCATTCCCATCGCGCCCAACTCGAAATAGCGCCGGTAACGGAGTTCGTCGCCTTGCACTTTCGCGGGAGTCCCGCCGTCCCATTCATCCGAACGAAATGCGCTCGACTGAGGAGGGGATCGACGTCGGAGCAGATTCTTCGGACGGAACCGGACGTTCTGCTGAAATAATCCGGGAATTTAGCGGCTTCTGAACCGTACTTCGATGGAGCGCCAATTCCGCCGATGCGCGCTGCCCAATCACCTCGAGGCGCACGGTAAGCGACAGATCGAGCATCAGCTCACCGGAATGATAGAGAGCCAGCACACCAATCCGATCACCGGATGCGCCAAAGAGGGGCATCCCGAAAAACCCCTCTGCGCCCTGCTCACGAATCAACCAATCGAGCGGAAATCGCTGAAGTGCTCCCCGCGGAACACAAACCACGTCAGGACCACTCACCTCTGCCGCAGCCGAACCCAACAGTTCCTGCTCGAAGGCCCCGAGTCGACCGCGACTCGCCGAGTAATTGGCGATGGTTCGATAGCTTTTGCGCGCGTTGTCCACCACGCCAACCAAAGCCATGTCGACGCCGAGCAAGCGGACGAGTTGTTCGGTCAGGTCAGCCAAGTACCCATCAGGATGCGCCGTCTCCGCCCATGCAAGGCGACTCAGTTGGGCAAGTACGGTCGTCCCGGGTTCCAGTATCGATGCGAGAGCCATCAGCAACGTCCCACGGCGTGGACCTTATCACAACGAACGCTGGGCCGGCCAACTAAGACTTCGTTTTTTCTAGCCGTTGCAGGAGCAGGCGGCGTTCCGGACTCCTTCCGAAATTTACCGCCCCCGACGAAAAGGCTCACGCAGTGTTCAAGGGACGCGCCACTCTGAATTCCACGCTACGTGCCCAGATAGCCGCTATGTATTTGCCGCTGACGACTGCCGCTTCGGCGACTAAACACCGATATTCAAGCCGTCTCGAGGTACGAACCAATGAATCGAACCACTCCATTCTCCGGTCTTTGGGTCCTCCTCGTCGTCGGTGCCAACGCCTGCGTCATCGAATCTGGCTCATCGCGGCGCACGGCAAGCCCACCGACGCCTCCACTCGCCTGCACTCCGAATGACCCGAGTTGGGGCTGTCGAGGAGTCGCCTCGTCCCAACCGGCAAGTCCCATGACCCAAGGAGTGGGCACGGCTCCGCCCGTGCCTCCCTACACAGGAACGCCCGCCGCCGCACAGCCTGCCACCGTTGCTGCGGCACCAGCGACAGCGCCTCCGCCAATCGCCCCCTCCGCCCCGACTCCGGTCACACCGTCGACGACGCCTGTCGCGACGGACGACCCCCTAGGGCGGGAAGACGTCAATTACATGCGCAATCGGGTCAGTTCCGTGGTTTCGGAACTCATCGCCAGTCTAGAACCCAGTCTCCGCAGTCGCGTCGAGAGATCCCGCTCGTCTTCGACCCCAACCGAGTCGAGGTCAATGCGTTCGCGACCTGCTCACGTGGCAACAAAGCAGCCGTGGCCGTGACGGATGGGATGTTGGTCCTAACGGCACAGTTGGCTCAGCTCAAGGCCGTGGACGACATCTTCGGCACACGGAAACTCGACGATTACTCGAACTACGTTGCTCAGTATCAACGCCCCAACGAAGCAATTCTCGCACCTCCAGCCGGTTGGGTCACGGAACAACAGCGGGCAAACCCAACGAAACTCGCCAAACAGACTCAATACTTCGACGAGATGATTGCGTTCGTGTTCGGCCATGAACTTGCGCACCATTACCTCAATCATCTCCCATGCACGAGTGTCCTTCCGCTCGATGCAAGTGAGCTAGGCATCCTTCTCTCCGACGCCGTGCCAGCATTCAACCAACCCAACGAAGCCGCAGCGGATGTGGCTGGCGTCCGCAATCTACTCGAAGCCGGAAAGCGAAGAACGAACGGAACCCTGACAGAGGCGGGAGCTCTCGCGCAGCTTCGCTTCTTCCAAGCACTCGACAGCGCACGCCCCTCTGACGTCTTTTCCTTCGAACGAACCCATCCCCCACCGTCCCTACGCGCACCGATAGTCCAGACGGCAGCACAGACGTTTCGGGGCACGGCTGGGATTTCCTGGCCATGGGGCAGTTGATTGCCACATTCGCTCACCCCGAGACGCGTCGATTCGCGACGTGGCGACGTACCGTAGACACTTGAACCGAAGCCGCGAGAATCATGGGTCGAGTCGCACGCGCAAACGGCGTGGTTGCTCCACCACCTCTATTTCGGCATCGTTGCTCGCCGTTGTCGACGTCCCTATATCTGTCGTGTCGACACCTGCTGCGCCGGAGTCCATCCTCCTGCCATGACTGGATGCATCGTCCGTAACGGCCCCGGCCGATTCCTTTGCTGCTAGTTCTGCAAAACGTTCATCGAGCTCAGCTCGAGTCATCGCTCCGAGAGGCGTTCGAGTGAGAAGCTCATCGAGCTCGGCGTGTGCGGCAGCATAGGCATCCGTCCGCTCGATGGATTCCTCGAGGCCACGCAAGCGTTCGAACGGATTGTCCGTTCCGGTCTGCCCCAGATTCTCGACAGCGCCGCCCCTTTGCCCGAGTTCGGATCGGGTAGAAAGAACGTGCAATCCGCCCTCGCACTCAGCACGTTTTGCCTTCATGCGCTCGACTTCTTGCTTGATGAACGTCGCTGAACGAAGCAATTCGGACCGCGCCGCTTGTGCACGAGACTGTTCATCGACGAGTCGGCGCTTCTGGGCAAGCGCCTCGCGAGCCAATGCATCGTCGCCCTGGCGAACGGCAAGTTCAGCTCGTTTTTCCCAGCGCTGAATTTCCCCCAACAGCTCGTCCGCTCGAGTTTCGTTGCGCTTGCTCTCCGCAACGATTCGAATGAGATCTCGCTGGGCGGAGAGAATTTGACCGTGCATTTCTTCGAGAAGCAAGGCGAGATTTTTGTTCGGCTCCTCCAGACGACGCAGCAGGGCGTTGAAGTTGCTCGACACGACCATATGGGCACGCTCGAAGAATCCCATGGGGTCAAGAATGCCACAATTTGCGTCCTCGCCAACGGTTCTGCGCGAGCCCCGGATTCGGAAGCCTCCCGGTCGAATGCCACACTCTGGCTCACGCGGTCGAGGTGGCGACGGCGCAGGCGTGCCCCCAAAGGACCTTCGCGGACTCCTGCAGAGAGCCAAGTGCCCGCGGACGAAAGAAGTCGAAGAACGCCACGCGTTCGATGAC